>NZ_JAAATZ010000001.1:1292500-2492500 GCF_010119235.1 Flavobacterium phycosphaerae
CCCAATTATGATTCAATATTGCCGGCAGAAAGTTATGTTAAAAATGACATGCAGCATTTGATGGAAACCATTAAGTGGAAATAAAAAAAGGAACTCATTGAGTTCCTTTTTAGTATAAATTGAAATAGTATTAAGCTTTGTTATTTGTCTTTACATTTGACACTTTGTAAGTAGCGCCATCGCCGGTAGATTCAACGGCCTGAACCAATTTTTCAGGAGTAAGTACCGAAGCATCAAAGTTAATAGTAGCTTCTTTTTTGTCAAAATCAACAGTGGCTTTTTGCACACCGTCCATTTTTGATAATTTTTCTTCAATGGTTTTGGCACAACCAATGGCACAAGTCATTCCGTCAATTTTGAAACTGGCGGTTTCCGGTTTTACCGCTACGGTTTGTTTTTTTTCTGTTGCTGTAGTTTCCTTAGTTTCAGCTGTAGGTTTGCTGGCTGTGTCTTTACAACTTAACAACATAGTTGAAGCAAGACCGCAGGCTAATAGTGATTTGGTGAAATTCATAATTCTTAAGTTTATATGTCTTTATTTGTAAAATCTCTTATAATCTGGAACAAAATTAGTGAAAAATAAAATCGTTAGTTCTTAAAAAAAGTACAAAATTTGGAGTGTAAAAATCTGCCTATGAAATCACAACAGTTGAAATGGTTCATCTTAATCGTACTGGCTCTTATTTGGGGGAGCTCTTTTATATTGATAAAAAAAGGATTAATTGGTTTGAATCCATTTCAGTTGGGCTCGTTGCGCATTATCTTTTGTGCTGTATTTCTTTTGATTGTTGGTTTTAAAAGTTTAGCGGCTATTCCACAACGTCAATGGAAATACGTTGCGTTGACTTCGTTGTTCGGAACCTTTGTACCGGCGTATCTTTTTGCCATAGCTGAAACTAAAGTGAGTAGTTCGGTTTGTTCTATATTGAATTCGTTGACGCCTTTGAATACCTTAATTTTAGGTTCAATAGTTTTTGGATTGAATTTCAAAAGAAGCCAGTTTGCGGGTGTTTTAATTGGATTGCTCGGAACAGCGGTTTTGATTTTCAGTGGCGATACGCAGCAAGGAAGTGAGAATTACTACTATGCTGTTTTAGTATTGGTTGCTACTATTTGTTATGCAACGAATGTGAATTTGATTAAAAAATATTTGTCTGATGTAAAACCCTTGAGCATTACTACGGGCAACTTTGTAGTGATGTTGGTTCCGGCTGTTGTTATTTTATTTTGTACTGATTTCAGTGCTAAAGTGAACTTACCGGTTACACAACACGCTATGTTGTTTGTGCTGATTTTGGGCGTTGTAGGAACGGGAGTGGCTAATGTTATCTTTTATAAACTAATACAAATTTCTTCTCCGGTCTTTGCTTCTTCGGTTACTTATTTGATTCCGATAGTGGCTTGTTTGTGGGGCATGCTGGATAACGAAATGTTGACCCCGTTGCAGTTTTTCGGAGCGTTTATTATTTTGGTCGGTGTTTATTTGGCGAATAAGAAATAAAAAAAGTCCCGAGTAATCGGGACTTTTTATTTAAGCTATAGGGAGATTCAATTATTGAAAATCTACATCAGAAACCCCTTCATTGATTTTTGCTTCAGAAATTTTAATATCTAATTCGATACCAACATTCATAATCGTGTTGAAAGGAATTTTCACTCCTTTTACTTCTCTGTAATCATTGAAATAACTAACACGGCTTGATTTTTTACCGCTTTCGTCTTCGTCAGAAGTAGCTTCGGCTGTTTTTAAACCTGATTTTACATCAAAGTAATAAGTAGTATCTCCGTCAACAACAGCATAGGCATCGTTACCATTGATTGGCTCAACAGCAGTAACTTTAACTCCGGCTTTGTTTGTCAATAAAGTTTCGTTGAATAAAACAGCGCTTTCTTTTGCTTTTGCTAATTCTTCTCCTTCTAAAACTTTTTTCTGACCTTGTTGTGCCATGTAGGCAGTATTACCGTTCACCACTTGTTTCATGATGCTCATTCCTTGCATTGATAATTCTACCAACATTTTACCTTTAGCATCTGACTTTGATTTATAATCCAAAGGCATTGGAGCTTGTGGTATTTTAGTAGTACCTACCGTTGAAATAGATTTTACAGTTTTAAGTGCTTTATCACCACCAATTGCTTTTACATAACCATCAATAATTGATTTTACAGTTACTCCGGCAGGAACCGGTTTTTTCATAGCCGGTTTTTCGGTTGGATTACCAAATTTGTCAAAGTAGAACATTGGAATTTTTAATTTTTCCAATCCTGCTATTACTTCAGAACCTTTTCCGGTTACTACGATTCTTAAGTTATCAGCTAAGAAATATTTGTTAGCCACTCTCATGATATCATCAACTGTAACAGCGTTGATGTTTTTGATGTAGTTTTCATAGAAATCAGCCGGTAAACCTTCAGTCTCAATGTTTAAAGCATAACGCGCTACGGTTGCCGGTTTTTCTACCTGCATTACGAAGCGTCCGATGTAACCTGCTTTTACGCTATTTAACATTTCGTCAGATACTTTTTCAGTTCTGATTCGGCCTAATTCTTTTATAGCTTCTACTACAGCACTGTCAGTAACTGCATTTCTTACCTGAGAATTTGCTTTGAATTGACTGAACGCGTATTTGTCGAAACCTACACTTGAGCGAGCTCCGTAAGTCCAGCCGTGTTTCTCTCTTAAGTTCATGTTCAAATAACTGTTGAAGTCACCACCGTATACTTGGTTAGCCAAGATTACCGGGAAGAAATCAGGATCTGACATTTTTAAGTTTACCGTGTTAATCAACGAAATTTCAGATTGAACGGCGTTTGGCATGTCTACAAAGTTGATTTGAGTGTATTGTACATTGCTTGGATTTGAGTACTCTAATCTTGGCGCTGTAGCTTTTACCCATGAACCAAATAGTTTTTCAACCATTTTTTTCACGTCTTTTGTTTTCACATCTCCAACGACTACTAAATAAGCGTGCTCAGGAACGAAATAGGTTCTGTAGTTGTCTTTTACGTCTCTCAAAGAAACATTGTTGATTGTTTCTTCTGATAAATATTCACCTTTTGGGTGGTTTTTACCAAATGACAATACGTTTTCCACTCTTCCGGCTACTACAGGAACGCTTTTTTCTTGTGTTTTTAACCCTTCGATTAATTTGTCTTTTTCTTTATCAAATTCTTCTTGAGTAAAGTTAGGCGTTAAAGCCCCTTCTGCCATTAATTCAAGGATTCTTCCAGAGTATTTTGATAATCCGCTGGCGGAAGCTCCTGAAGAATAAAAGTTGATGTTGGCTCCAAGAAAATCGATTTCTTCGTTGAAAGCGTCTTTTGATGTTTTGACAGAACCATTTCCTATTAAGCTGCTGGTTAAATCATCTACTCCTTTTTTATTGCCTTCGGCATAAGGAGCATTGTCAATAGATAAGCTAAAAGAAACTCTTGGTAGTTTATGGTTTTCAACCACTAACACTTTTAATCCGTTTGGTAACGAAAAAGTTTCCGGTTTTTTGATATTAAGAACCGGTGATGGGCCTGGTTTTGGTTGTGATCTGTCTTGTGCTTGCATGATTAAAGTTAAAAACAAGCTTGATAATACTATAATTGATTTTTTCATTGTTGTAAGTTTATTTGTTTTCAGCTTTGTCTTTGGCAGGTACATAATCCAAGATCAAACGTTGATTTGGGTTAAGGTATTTTTTAGCAGTAGCTCTGATTTCTTCACGAGTGATAGAACGGTACATGTCGATTTCAGTATTGATTAGGTTTACATCGCCATACAATAAGTAGTATGTAGCTAAGTTTTCGGCAACACCTTCAATGTTAGAATTGCTGTCAACGTAGTTGTTTTCGTTGATGTTTTGTAGTTTTTGGAAATCTTTTTCAGAAATCAAGTCGGTTTGTAATTTTACGATTTCTTCGTCGATTTCTTTGATTAAATCATTTGAAGTGAAATCACCTTGCGGCATTCCGTAAAGAATGTACTGACCGTAATCTTCTTGGCTGTAGCTGAACGCTCCGATTTGCAATGCCATTTTCTTATCGTCAACAATTTTCTTGTATAATTTAGAGCTTTTTCCGTCGCTTAAATACGTAGAAATCATGTCTAAGATACGAGCATCACGAGATTTCATAGATGGTGTTCTGTAAGCCGCCACTACCATTGGTTTTTGGATGTTCGGGTCTTCGTAAGTAGCATGAATCGTTTCGGTGATTGGTGCTTCTACAAAAGTTTGTTTTTTCAATTCAACGCCTCTTGGGATTGGTCCGAAATATTTTTCAACCCATCCTTTAGTTTGAGCGATGTCGATTTGACCGGCTACTACTAAAACGGCATTGTTAGGCGAATAGAATTTTTTGTTGAAATCTTGGAACTCTTTTAAAGTTGCAGCATCTAAGTGATCCATAGAACCGATAGTTGCCCAACGGTAAGGGTGTACTTTGAACATGTTTTTCTTTACTTCGGCAATCAATTGACCGTATGGTTGATTGTCAACGCGTAGTCTTTTTTCTTCTTTAACTACTTCGTTTTGGGTATCTACTCCAATTTGGTTGATTACCGGGTGCATTAATCTTTCAGATTCCATCCACAAGCCCAGTTCAGTGTTGTTAGAAGGGAATACTTCAAAATAATACGTTCTGTCTTCTGAAGTGTTGGCATTGTTGGTTCCTCCGTTTGACGTAACGGTTTTCATCCATTCTCCTCTTTTGATGTTTTCGGTTCCTTCGAACAATAAGTGTTCAAAAAAGTGAGCGAAACCTGTTCTTTCCGGATTTTCATCTTTAGAACCTACGTGATACATAACTGAGGTAATTACAACCGGTGCAGACGGGTCATTGTGTAAAATAACATGTAGACCGTTTGGTAAATCGTACTCCTCAAAAGCTACCTTTTGGGCATTAGCTATTCCTCCAAGCATAAGCATTGAACTTAAAGCGATTAGTGATTTTTTCATAAAAAATTGAAATTTTTTCGTTGATTGTTCAGTTAGTTAACTAACCTTAAATTTTGTTACACCAAAGGTATCTTTTTTTCTTTATTTCTATAAAAATATTTCGGTTGGCTAAGGGCTTGATTTTTAAGATAAAACTTTTTTTGCTGAAGACTTGTGTGTGTGATAAATAGTCGTATATTTGCGGACTTAAAAAAATTAACTAAACATTATTGTTATGTACGCAATCGTAGAGATAGCAGGGCAACAATTTAAAGTAAGCAAAGACTTAAAGGTTTATGTTCACCGTTTGGCTAATGAAGAAGGATCAAAAGTTTCTTTTGATAAAGTTCTTTTATTAGACGACAATGGTAACATTACTTTAGGCGCCCCAGCTATAGAAGGTGCTTCAGTAGAAGCCAAAGTGTTACAACACTTAAAAGGAGACAAAGTAATCGTTTTCAAAAAGAAAAGAAGAAAAGGTTACAAGAAAAGAAACGGTCACAGACAGTGTCTTACTCAAATTGTAATTGAAAGTATCAGCGCTACCGGTGGTAAAAAAGCGGCTAAAGCTGAGAAAGCTACAGAACCAAAAGCTGAAAAAGCAGCAGAGCCAAAAGCTCCGAAAGCAAAAAAAGCAGAAACTACAGAAGAATAATTAACATTTAAAAACTAAAACGTCATGGCTCACAAGAAAGGTGTCGGTAGTTCTAAGAATGGTAGAGAATCAGAATCGAAACGTTTAGGCGTTAAGATTTATGGTGGTCAAGCTGCAATTGCTGGTAATATCATCGTTAGACAAAGAGGTTCAAAACACAACCCGGGAGAAAACGTTTACATGGGTAAAGATCATACTTTACATGCAAAGGTTGACGGGATTGTAAAATTCCAGAAAAAAGGAGATAACAAGTCATTTGTTTCTATCCTTCCGTTCGAGGCATAAGAACATACTCTTATCAAAATACAAAACCCGCTCAGTGATGAGCGGGTTTTTTGTTTTGGGGTTTTTTAGATTTTCAATCCTTTGACGAGGTTGTACTCTTGGGAGTCGATGCCGTATTGTGATAAGACCATATCCTTAATTCTTTTGGCTGTAGCGGAGAGTTGTTTGAAGCCGTCTCTTCGGGTGGCGATTAAGGGTTTATAAACGGCCAATTTTTGGGATACATTGTTTGTGGCGTTGGTTGCACTTGATAACAAACTTTGCAGTTTTGAAATTTTTATGCTTTCATTGATTGGGGCATACTCTGGGCCAAAATTGGTTAAGAGTGTTATCATATCACCGAAGTAGACTAGTTGGCTACCAAATGATTTTTCGGAGCGGCTGATGGTGTTTTCTGTGGAGTTTTCGGTGATGGTTATTCTTCTTCCTTGTCCTCTTATTTTTAGTATCAAGGTTTTTATGTCGTGGTATTGCTGGGAAGTGGCTCCTAATCTGGCGCTGATATTGGCGCGTATGGGAGGGAGTAGTTTTGAAATGGAATTGGCTTCTTTTTCGAATAAGCGGCGTCTGTCGAGTGCTGCTTTTGAATAGTCGTGATGTTTTGAGGTGTGTTGTTCCTGCACTACACGCAGTGCATTGGTTTGTGCCTGGAAAGCTGTAGCGGTAAGGGCTTCATCCCCAGGGTCATAACCGGATAGCGTGTTGAGGAATTCAATTAGTTTTTCTCCTTCTGTTAAACGTGAGCTAAATGAAGCTTTTGAGTTTGAATGTTTCATGATTTCTATTTTTTATGAATTAATAATGCAATTGAGAAATCAAGTAGCATGCCAAAAATGTAAGAAACAACCCTCTTAAGATGAATTTAAGAATTGACTATTAGGAGGTTATGGAATAGCAATCGTAATTATAAAGGTAGCGGATGCTTTTACAAAAGTAGCTTCCGTTATTATAAAAGTAGCCGATGAAGTTACGAGGGTAGCAAGTATCATTACAAGAGTAGCCAGTGTTGTTATAAGTGTAGTAAGAGCAGTTATGGGAGTAGCAGGTCTTGTTATAGGAGTAGCAATAGGAGTTACAGGAGTAGCAGGTGTAGTTACAAATTGGCACTCAGCCTTTATGGGTGTTGGGATTGGGGTGGTTTTTTGGGATGAAAAATGCACGGAGTGTAAAACCGTGTTATCGGAGTCGAAATGACAAAGATGGGAACAAAAAACCCTCACAGTGCTGCGAGGGTTTTTTTATTATTTGGGTTCCCGCCTTCGCGGGAATGACAGTTAGTATCTGTAGTACTCAGGTTTGAATGGTCCTTGCACTTCTACACCAATGTAAGCGGCTTGCTCATCATTTAGAGTTTCTAACTCAACGCCTAATTTGGCTAAGTGTAAGGCAGCTACTTTTTCATCTAAATGTTTTGGTAACATATACACTTCGTTTTTGTATGCTGCAGAGTTGGTCCACAATTCGATTTGTGCTAACGTTTGGTTAGTAAATGAATTACTCATTACAAAACTTGGGTGACCTGTAGCACAACCTAAGTTAACCAAACGACCTTCTGCAAGGATGATGATATCTTTTCCTGCGATAGTATATTTATCAACTTGAGGTTTGATTTCTACTTTAGATGCACCATGGTTTTTGTTTAACCAAGCCATATCGATTTCGTTATCAAAGTGACCAATGTTACAAACGATAGTTTTGTCTTTCATTTGCTCGAAGTGGCTACCCATTACGATATCTTTATTTCCTGTGGTGGTGATGATGATATCAGCATTTCCAACAACAGTATTTAATTTTTTCACTTCAAAACCGTCCATAGCAGCTTGTAAAGCACAGATTGGATCGATTTCGGTAACAGTTACGATAGAACCGGCACCACGGAAAGAAGCTGCAGTTCCTTTACCTACGTCACCGTAACCACAAACTACTACTCTTTTACCAGCCAACATTACATCAGTCGCTCTTCTTATAGCATCAACAGCTGATTCTTTACAACCGTATTTGTTATCGAATTTTGATTTAGTAACCGAGTCGTTTACGTTGATAGCCGGCATGAATAAAGTCCCGTTTTTCATTCTTTCGTATAAACGGTGAACTCCGGTTGTAGTTTCTTCTGATAATCCTTTGATGCCAGGGATCAATTCCGGGTAACGGTCGAATACCATATTGGTTAAATCACCACCGTCATCTAATATCATGTTCAATGGTTTTCTGTCTTCGCCAAAGAATAAAGTTTGCTCAATACACCAGTCGAAAGACTCTTCGTCAAGACCTTTCCAAGCGTATACTTGAATTCCGGCAGCAGCGATAGCAGCAGCAGCTTGATCCTGAGTAGAGAAAATGTTACAAGAAGACCAAGTAACTTCGGCTCCTAAAGCAATTAAAGTCTCAATTAAAACGGCCGTTTGGATGGTCATGTGAAGACATCCTGCAATACGCGCTCCTTTTAAAGGTTGGCTTGCTCCATACTCAGCACGAAGTGCCATTAATCCCGGCATTTCGGCTTCTGCCAATTCAATTTCTTTTCTTCCCCAAGCTGCCAAGTTAATGTCTTTAACTTTGTAAGCTACAAAAGGTAATGTTTGTGTACTCATCTATTATGTATATTTGTTTTTTATAATTGTGGCGCAAAATTACAACATAGGATAGAATTAAAAAAACGTTTTTTACTTTTTTATGAATTGTTAAGCCTCTTAAATTTCTGAAAAACAAATAGATAATTTAAAAATTACTCATGCCGCTACTAAGAATCACTGCGTTAAATAGTCATACCCAATTGTTGGTGTGGAAAATAACGGAAACTTTTGAAGCACTTTTTAGTAGTGTTGCCTTAAAGGATGTTTCTTTGGCGCGGTTGGATGGTATGAAGTCGGAGAGTCACCAAAAAGGGTTTTTGGGTGTGAGGCGATTATTAATGGAAGCCGGGTATACCGATTTTGATTTGTACTATGATGAATTCGGGAAGCCACATTTGAAAGATGGAAGGCACATTTCGATATCGCATTCTAATGATTTTTCGGTTATTGTATTGAGTGAAGAAAACATTGGAGCGGATTTGGAAATCTTGAAAGAGAAGACGTTGAAACTCGCGCCGCGATTCATGGATATTTCCCATCTGCATCATTTATCAGAAGAAGACCGCTTGAGAAAAGCCACGGTGGTTTGGGGGATTAAGGAGTCGGTTTTTAAAATTAAAAACGAAGTTGGGATTAGCTTTAAGGATCATATTTTTGAAGACGATTTTAATTTGGAAGACCGGCAATGCGGTGTGTCGTTGCAATTTAATAATACAACAGAACGGTTTGATATTGTTTTTGATTTTATTGAAGACTATGTTTTTGTTTGTGCTTTCGAGAAAAAATAATGAGAAACCTTTATCTGCAAATACTTGAAGCTAAGGCCAGAGGTCAAAAGCTATTAGCGATACTTTTGGATCCTGATAAATTGGCTGTGGATTCGATTTCTGATTTAGCCATAAAAATAAATCAATCGCCGGCGACACATATTTTAGTGGGCGGCAGCTCTTTTGAAGGGAGTCATTTAGCGGAGATTGTTATTTTGTTAAAACAAAAAACGACTTTACCGATACTGTTGTTTCCCGGAAATCCATCACAAATCACGGCAGAAGCCGATGGTATTTTATTTTTACAATTGCTCTCCGGAAGAAACCCTGACTATCTTATTGAGCATCAAATTGACGCGGTGCCTATTTTGGAAAAAACGAACTTAGAAATCATATCTACCGGTTATATTTTAATAGAAAGCGGGAGTGAAACTGCAGTGGAACTGGTAACTCAAACGAAACCCTTAGATCGAAATAATTTTGATTATGTGGCACAAACCGCCAAAGCAGGAGAATATGTCGGAAACAAACTAATTTATCTCGAAGCCGGTAGCGGAGCGCAACAAGCCGTTCCTTTAGCTATGATTGCCAAGGTGGCTGAGCGGATTTCGGTTCCGCTTATTGTAGGTGGTGGTATTCGTTCTAAAGCAGGTGTTGAAGAGGCATTTACTGCTGGTGCTGATATAGTTGTTATAGGGACCGCCTTTGAAAATGACAGTGCTTTTTTTGAAAATGATTGGAGTACCTCCCAAATCCCGAATTCCAAATGTTAGAATTCCTGTTTTCACAATATAAAAACTATCCGACTTATGAAATTGTGTTGGAGGTTACGGCCATCTTATTTGGATTGCTGAGTGTTTGGTTTGCCAAAAAAGACAACCTGTGGGTATTTCCGACGGGGATTATCAATACAGCGATTTATGTGTATTTGCTTTGGAAATGGTCTTTGTTGGGCGATATGATGATTAACTTTTACTATGTGGTGATGAGTATTTACGGATGGTACCATTGGACCCGTAAGAAAGATGATGTAGTAGAGTTCCCAATTTCGCGAATGACTTTGCCGGAAAAGAAATGGTCGCTGGGCATTTTTGTGATAACGATACTTTTTGTAGTGGCAGTTTACACAATTTTTGATAAATTTACCCATTGGACATCTTATGTCGATACGTTGGTTACCGGAATTTTCTTTGTGGGGATGTGGCTCATGGCCAAAAGAAAAATCGAAAACTGGCTGTTGTGGATTATTGGAGATATAATTTCCATCCCGATGTATTATGTCAAAGGTTATTCTTTTACGAGTATCCAATATTTAATTTTTACCCTTATTGCCGTTTTTGGCTATTTAGAATGGAAAAGAATTTTACAACAAAAGACAGTTTAACTATCACACACGGATTTTCAGAGGCTGATTTTGAGCAAATCAAATCGCATGGTATTTCATTAGCTAAAATTGCCGAGGAATTGGCCTTGTTTGAATCGGGGATTCCTAAGATTACTTTGGCTAAACCGGCATTAGTTGATGATGGGATTCTTAAATACAGCATTGCAGAATTTCAACAGTTTGCAGGTTTGTTTGACTCGAAAAAGAGTGATTTAAAACTAAAAAAATTCGTTCCGGCCTCAGGTGCTGCCAGCCGAATGTTCAAATTTTTGAATGAGTTCCTGAATGATTTCGACCACGAAAACGAAACGATTAACGCTTACATCAACCGAAGAAAAGATAAAAACCTGCCGACTTTCCTGGCCGGGATTGAAAAATTCCCATTTTACGAACAGGTTAAATCGAAATTGAAATTGCTTCATGACGATTACTACGAAATGGAAGGGCATGAGAAGAGCTATCATTTTATAAAAATCATGCTGTCGCCAGAGCATTTTGATTTTGCCAACAAACCCAAAGGCGTATTAGATTTTCATAAATACAACGATCATATTGCCACTCCGGTGGAAGAGCATTTGAACGAATGTGCTTTTTATGCGGCTTCTAATTCGGTTTCGCATCTGCACTTTACAGTTTCAGACCACCATGAAGATTTGTTTGAAAAAATTATTAATGAGGTCAAACAAAAGGTAGAGGAAGCTTCCAAAACCACGCTTCATGTCACTTATTCGCATCAGGATAAAAGTACCGATACTATTGCCGTGAATACTAACAATGAGCCTTTTCGCAATGAAAACGGAACATTAGTTTTTCGTCCGGGCGGCCACGGTGCTTTGATAAACAATTTGAATGAACTGGATGCGGATGTTATTTTTATTAAAAACATTGACAATGTCATTCAGGACCATATTCAGGAAATCACCTTGTATAAAAAGGGATTGGCCGGAATTTTGCTGGATTTGCAACAACAGATTTTCGAGATATTAGCAGCGATAGAGCATCAAAAAATCGAAGATATTCATATCGAAAAAATCATTGATTTTATGCAGCAAAAGCTGAATATTGACATTATTGAAGGCTTTTCAAAGTATACACTCGAAAACAAAATCGACTTCATCAAAGAACAACTCAACCGACCAATTCGTGTGTGCGGAATGGTAAAAAATGAAGGTGAACCGGGTGGCGGGCCGTTTTGGGTTCGTGATGCCAAAGGGCATTTGTCATTGCAAATTGTAGAAAGCTCTCAAGTAGACACACACAATCACGAACAGGCTCAAATCTTGGCCGAATCAACGCATTTCAATCCGGTAGATTTAGTTTGTGCTACCAAAAATTATAAAGGCACTAAATTCGATTTAAGCCAATTTATAGATCACAAAACCGGTTTTATCGTTAGCAAAAACAAAAGTGGTAAAGAATTAAAAGCCTATGAATTGCCCGGACTTTGGAATGGCGCCATGGCCAAGTGGATTACGGTTTTTGTAGAAGTACCTTTGGTGACTTTCAATCCGGTAAAAACGGTAAACGACTTATTAAAACCGGCTCACCAACCTCAATAATGGAAACGGATAAAATCATTTCGGAACTGAGTTTTAAAGCCGTCAGGAGTTCCGGCGCGGGCGGTCAAAACGTCAACAAAGTTTCTTCTAAAGTGGTGCTGACTTTTAATTTAACCGCTTCAAAAGCATTGACCGAAGAAGAAAAAGCGTTGCTGATGCATAAATTAGCTACCAAATTATCTTCTGAAAACTTGTTGATTTTAAACTGTGACGAAGACCGAAGCCAACTCAAAAACAAAGAAATCGTTATCAAACGCTTTTTAGCATTGATTAAAACGGCTCTGATTATTCAGAAGAAAAGAAAAGCAACCCGTATTCCGCGGTCGGTGATTGAAAAACGAATTAAAGCCAAGCGCAATCTCTCGGAAATCAAACAGAACAGGCGAAAACCTCAAATTTAAAATTTAACTAGGAACTTTGAACTAAAGAGTTATATCTTTGCACCGTCTCAAAGGGGTGCTCAAATCACGAGCTGAGATTATACCCAATGAACCTGGGCGGGTAATGCTGCCAAGGGAAAAATGACAAAAACGAAGTGCACGTCGTTGTGTTGTCATAGGAACATCAATTTTAATTTTAACAAAGAGTAATTGCCCCTTTTATTCGTAACCTTATTTACGAATGAAAACTTTATTCCATTTACCAAGCACGAAGACAGCACTGTTTGCTTTATGCTTTTTGCCTGCACTTCTCTTTTCACAAGAAAAAGTACAGGACACCACCAAAGTCAATCAACTAGATGAAGTTTTGGTTTCGGCGGTTCGAGTGACCACTAAAACGCCGGTTTCGTTCAGCAATTTGAACAAAGAAGAAATCAAATCGAGAAACCTTGGACAGGACATTCCTATTTTAATGAACTTTATGCCGTCGGTCGTGACTACTTCTGATGCCGGAAACGGTGTGGGCTATACCGGGATTCGTGTTCGTGGCAGCGACGCGACGCGTGTTAACATCACCATCAATGGCATTCCGTATAATGATGCGGAAAGCAGTGGGACCTATTGGGTAAATATGCCCGATTTTGCTTCTTCAGTCGAAAGTTTACAATTGCAGCGTGGCGTAGGAACTTCTACTAATGGTGCCGGTGCTTTTGGAGCGAGTTTGAATATGCTTACCGATTCTTATTCGAAACAAAGTTCAGGAGAGATTTCAAATTCGGGAGGGAGTTTTAATACCCGAAAAAGCACCGTTAAATTCAGTACCGGTTTGCTGAATGATCATTTTGAATTGGCCGGAAGATTATCAAATATTAATTCACACGGTTATATTGACAGAGCTTCTTCTGATTTGAAATCTTATTTTCTGCAAGGAACGTATGTGGGAAAAACGTCCATAATCAAAGCTTTGGTCTTTGGCGGAACCGAAAAAACATACCAATCCTGGAATGGTATTGATGGCGAAACTTTACATACGGACAGAACCTTCAACTCGGCCGGGATGTTTACCGATGAATTTGGTAATACCCGATTTTACAGCAATGAAACCGATAACTATCAGCAAGACCATTTTCAATTGCATTGGAATGAAAAGCTAACTGCGCATTGGAGTACTACTATTGCATTGCATTACACCAAAGGCAAAGGGTATTATGAAAATTATAAAGAAGACGCTGATTTTGCCGACTACGGCTTAACTCCCGTTGCTTCGGAAACCACTACGGATTTGATTCGACAAAAATGGTTAGACAATGATTTTTACGGAACTACTTTTTCGGCCAATTACAAAAAAGACAAACTCGATTTAATTGTTGGAGGCGGTTGGAACAAATATGAAGGCTTGCATTATGGGAAAGTGATTTGGGCAAGGTTTGCTTCAACCGGTGAATTGGGAGATCATTATTATGATGATATTGGTTTGAAAACCGACGGGAATATATTTGTAAAAGCCAATTATCAATTGACTAAACAATGGAGCCTGTTTGGTGATTTGCAATACCGAAATGTGAGCTATAAAATAGCCTCAGGAGCAGTTACTTATGTGAATGACCATTTTAAATTCTTGAATCCTAAAGCCGGTTTGAATTATAGTGCCAATGCTGAAAACACTTTCTATTTTTCTTATGCCAAAGCCAATCGTGAACCAAACCGAACCGATTATGAAGGGGGTAATGCCCAATCGGAAAAACTGGATGACTTTGAATTGGGTTGGCGGTATGATGCAGCGAAGGTCAAAATCAATACCAATATTTATTATATGGCCTATAAAGACCAGTTAATCTTAACCGGAAACTTAGATGATGTCGGGAATCCCATTCGCTCAAACAGTGAAAAAAGTTACCGTTTAGGATTGGAGGTTGATGCTACTTTTGCCCTTTCTGCTAAGTTTATCATTCGTCCAAATTTCACCATTAGCCAAAATAAAAATTTGGATTTAAATGTTTCGGGAGAAAATGTAGGAACTAAAGCGATAGCTTATTCACCGGGGTTAATTGCCGGAAATGTTTTGGTATACAAGCCAATGGCCGGAATGCAAATTTCGTGGTTTTCTAAATTTGTCGGGGAGCAATATATGAACAACATTGAATTGTCTTCGGCTAAACTGCCCGATTATTTTGTAAATGATTTGAATGTGACTTATGAAATTAAACCCAAATCGATTTTTAAATCGGTAGTTTTAACCGGTTTGGTGAATAATATTTTAGACAAACAGTATGTTTCCAATGGGTATATGTGGGATGTTTATCCTTACTACTATCCGCAGGCCGGTATCAACTTCTTGGCCGGATTGACCCTGAAGTTTTAATAAAATCAAAAGCCAGTCGATTATGACTGGCTTTTTTTAATTGTATACTACTAGTGAATTTCCTGAAACCTGTACATTGTATTGTTTCATCGGATATTGCTGTCCGGCACTTTGCCCGGTAAACAATAGGTAGGCTTTATCATCACACACACACTTTGCTTCAACGCCGGTTACTTGCATGGGACTCGAGCAAGAATCGAATGTCTGATTAGGGCAGGCCAAATCAAATGCTACAAAGCCACTCCCGGTATTAAAAATCACAATCCCTCGAGCACCATAAAAAGGAGATACATAGTGACCACTGGCAAAAGTCAATGAACTATATTCAGGCAAACTCAGATTTATTTGCAAATTAATCGGGTAATTCGGGATATTGGGATTGTTGTTGTTGATACTACCGCTTTCACAACCAAAGGCAAAAAGGGTTAAAAACAACAAAGCTAAAATCTTTTTCATGTTCAAATTTATTTGAAATACTATAGGTAAACAAATTTAAATTAATTAACTTTGACAAACGTTAATATGCGTTAACAAAATTTGAAATAAATTAAAATAGTATCTTTGCAAAAAGAAATCCCGTTGCGATGGGATTTTTTCTATTTATATAAAACAGGAAAACATGAGTACAGTATCGTATTATACCGCAGAAGGATTAAAGAAATTGAAAGACGAGTTAGATCAACTTAAAAGTATAGAAAGACCCAAAGCTTCACAAGCTATTGCCGAAGCCAGAGATAAAGGCGACTTATCTGAAAATGCAGAATATGACGCCGCCAAAGAAGCACAAGGGATGTTGGAGATGAGAATTGCCAAAATGGAAGAAGTGTATTCAAATGCAAGATTGATTGATGAATCACAGCTTGATTTATCAAAAGCTTTGGTGCTTTCTAATGTAAAAATTAAGAACCAAGCTAACGGGATGGAAATGAAGTATACTTTGGTAGCCGAAAGCGAAGCAGATTTAAAATCCGGAAAAATATCGGTGAGCTCACCAATCGGAAAAGGATTGTTGGGTAAAAGAGTGGGTGAAGTTGCTGAAATCAGTGTTCCTAACGGAAAATTAAATTTCGAAATATTAGAAATATCCAGAGACTAATCATGGCTAGTATTTTCACTAAAATAATCAATGGAGAAATTCCTTGTTACAAAGTAGCGGAAGACGAAAAATACATCGCTTTTTTAGATGTAAATCCCAACGCGAAAGGCCATACACTTTGTGTTCCGAAACAGGAAATCGATAAGATTTTTGATATGGACGAAACACTTTATTTGGGCTTGATGCAATTCGCAAGAAAAGTGGCCAAAGCCATTGAGAAAACAGTTCCGTGCAAGCGAATAGGAATGGCAGTTATCGGGCTGGAAGTGCCACATACGCATGTACATTTAATTCCGCTTCATGATATGGATGATATGCGTTTTCAGCGCAAAGTTACTTTGACTAAAGAAGATTTTGAAGCTTTAGCCGCTGCTATTGCACAAAATTTATAGTTTACTACAACCTTAAAATAAGTTTCGTTAATTTAGTTAATTAAATTAGTGGAACTTTTTTATTTGATGTTTATGAAAAAAACGCTGCAACTTTTTATTTTATTGTTTTCCAATTTTCTTTTCAGTCAATATGAAATGATTGATAAAAAAATGGATGACATGCCAAAGCAGTATGAAAACAGTATCACAGCCATTGCTGATTACATCAATCAAAATTTCACATCGGAGGAGGACAAAATCAGAGCTGCTTTTTATTGGACAACCAGTACTATAAGTTATGACGTGGCTAGCATGTATAAGCCCAAAATTCAAACTACCGAAGAAAAAATAAACAGCGCTTTAAAAACCAAAAAGGGAGTTTGCATGCACTATGCCGAAGTTTTCAATGCAATAGTCAATCAAATGGGTATGAAATCATATGTGGTTGACGGCTATACCAAACAGTTCGGCAAAATAGCCCGATTGTCCCATTCGTGGAATGTTTGTACTATAAACGGAAAGTGGTATTTGTTTGATCCCACTTGGGGCTCCGGCTATGTGAATGAAGAGGTGTTTTATAAAAAACAGAACGATGCTTATTTTAAACCCAGCGCAGCCGACTTTTTAAAAACACACATGCCCTTTGATTATATGTGGCAGCTCAATGAAAAACCCATTGCCAATGATGATTTTTATAATGATATTACGGAGTCTGTTGACAGCAGCACTTCTTATGATTTTGCGGCCGCCATCAACGAATTTGAAACTTTGTCTGAACCCGACAAAATGAGTAAGCAACTAGAGCGGATGGAAAAAACCGGATTAAAAAATGATTTCATCAAAGAGAAATATAATGCCTTGAAAAGAATTTGGAAGGGTATAAAAACAACAGCAGTATTCCAAAATTACAGTTAATCGTCTCCGAATTTAACCTGGCCAATAAATTGCTGAATGATTTTATTCTTTACCGAAACAGTAGGTTTACACCCATGCTTTCAGATCAAAAAATTAAAGAAAAAGTACAAACTCCTTATGATAAATGGTTGTTTTGTCAACAGGAATTGGCTAAAATTGTTGATGTCAGCAAAGAAAATCTGCTAAATTTCAATTCGCTAAAAAAGGCAGTAGCTTTTGCCCAAAAAAGATTTGATGCCCAATTGAATTTTGTAAACGACTATCTTTCCAAAAGTCCGGCAGAAAGAGCCAAAGCTTTTATGGTAAAACGCAAATAGTTAGTTAGTTGCTTTTTTAAACGAAACCTGCATCGTAGTGCCTTTGCCTATTTCGGAATGCAGTACTTTGATTTTGCCTTTATGGTATTCTTCTACTATTCTTTTGGTCAATGAAAGGCCTAAGCCCCAACCTCTTCTTTTGGTAGTAAAGCCGGGTTCAAAAACGCGCTTGTACTGATTTTTAGGAATCCCTTTTCCGGTATCAGTCACTAAAATTTTTACCAAATGATTATCCTCTTCAATAACAACAGATAACTTTCCTCTACCTTTCATAGCGTCGATAGCATTTTTGACTAAATTCTCCACGGTCCAACTGTGCAAGGCTACATTCAGAGAAACCATAACGGGTTTTTTAGGTGCTTTAAAAGAAAACTCTACTTGTTTTGAAAAGCGCGATCGTAAATAGTCAAAGGATAGTTCCGTTTCTTCCACAATGTTTTTGACTTCCAGTACAGGCTCTGAACCAATTTTTGAAAAACGATCGGTTATGGTTTGTAAACGAGTAATGTCTTTTTCAATTTCATGCACGGTGGTGGCATCCACATTATCGGCTTTCATGATTTCCAGCCAACCAATCAAAGACGATAAAGGAGTTCCGATTTGATGCGCCGTTTCTTTTGCCATTCCGGCCCAAAGCTTATTCTGAGTGGCCATTTTGGTGCTTTTGTAGAAATTATATACTACAGCACCAAACAAGAAGATAATTAATAATAGAGCAACAGGATAATACTTTAGTTTGGTTAGTAAGGAGGAATCGCCATAATACAAACTATGCGCTTTGCCCTCAGCTATCTGCATGATAATAGGTTCATTCTGGTTTTTTAATTTTTGTAAAAATGCCGTTAGTTTAACCTTGTCTTTTAAAATGTCATTATCAATATTAATCGTGTTGATTATCGAATCCTTTTCGGTTACTATAATAGGGATAGTGGCTTCTGTGATAATTTGAAACGGAAGCTCTAAATCAACATTAGCTTCAGGATCGGCACTGTTGATTTTTTTTGAGCCAGCGCCCAATTCTGCATTTTAACGCGTTCCTCATTTTTAAAGATTTGAAAAAAAGAATAAGTATTCCACAATATCAGGCTCACTATGACAAATGAGGCCAAAATGATAATCCAACGGGTAATGTTTCTCTTCTCCGAAAACTGCATGTAGTTTATTTTGGTTTAAAAGTAATGAAAAAATGATAATTGCTAAAGTTCGCTCGGGAATGATGAAAAAAGAAGAATCATTTTCTTGTTTACTAGAGAAAACTTTTGATTGTCTTGGTTTTATAAAAAATAATATTGCTTCAATAGTAAATTTATTATATTTACGAATCAATTCAATTAAAACTATAATTTATGAAAAAATTACTTTACTGGCTTTTCTCTTTTTGGCCGTTTTCTCAAAAGGATACGCTCAACTTTCGGAAGGATTCGAAGGAGCTACTTTTCCACCACCGGGTTGGACAAGCTTTATTGGTGAGAATGGTTTTGGGACTAATGCTAATTGGGATTTAACTACTGATCCAACTTATGTGTCTTCAGGCTCCCAAGCAGCTTATGTAAGCTATGAATCAGGAAGCGGAGGTGTTAACGAAGACTGGTTGGTTACACCACAGTTTACCGTAACAGCCCCTAATGTTTTATTGGCTTTTTATGAATCACAAAACTATTCATTTAATTATGGTACAGAATATACCATAAGAGTATCAACAACTTCGGCTACGGATATTTCTTCGTTTGTCACGATTGATACTAAAACGGAAGACGATTTGCCAGTAGATTTAATGACACAAAGAGCAGTAGATTTAAGTGCTTATCTTGGCCAAACAATCTATGTTGCTTTTGTCATGTCACAAGATGATGGGGATGATTGGGCGATTGATGATGTTTCATTACAAGCAGATGTAGATGCTCCAAATTGTGCCACTATGACTTTTCCTGCCGATGAAGCTACCGGTATAGCCGTTGGACCTGAAGTTACCTTAACATGGGATGCTCCAACTACCGGAGATGCACCGGCCAGCTATGATGTGTTGTTTGGAGACACTTTACCATTAACATCGATTGATAACTTTTACGGGAATTATACCACAACATCGGCAAACATTGTTTTGACGGCTTATGATACCACTAGTTATTGGGCAGTTATTCCTAAAAACTTAGCGGGAGAGGCTATCGGTTGCAGTACCTTCAGTTTTACTACACAATCGCCTTCAGGCTCAGCTTGTACTAGTGCGCCTTATGGGCAATATCCTCTGGATGTTGTTTATACACCTCAAGTTTGTGACGGGGCAACAGAAGAAAATCTGACTGAATTTGCAGATGGTTATGCCGGAGAATATTCATCAATGAATGTGACTAACGGACTTACTTATCAGTTCATAAGTTCAGTGGCTACTGATTATATTACTATCAGTTCTGCTGATGCTTCTATTGTGTACGCTTCAGGAACTACACCGGTTTCTTGGACAGCAAGTTCTGATACCGAAATTCGTTTTTATACACATATAGATAATGCTTGCGGAAGTGAGCAAGAACTTAGAAACCGTTCTATAATTTGCAGCGGGTCTACAGCTACCATTCCTGATTGTGCTGTAATGACATACCCTGCCGATGGGGCTAATGATATTCCTCTTAATCAGGCGGTTACTTTTACATGGGAGCCGGCTCCAACCGGTGATGCTCCTGTTAGCTATGATTTATATGGTGGTGCTGCATTGCCATTAACTTCAGCTGATTTTGTTGCTAATTATACAACTACTTCCGCTGATTTTATTTTTGACACCTATAACACTACTATTTATTGGATGATTGTTGCTAAAAACTTAGCTGGTGAAGCTGTTGGATGTACACCATTTACTTTTACTACGGTAATGTCACCTGGTTATTGTTTAGATGCGCCTAGTGGTGAATATCCATTTGGGGATATTTTCACAAATGACATTTGTGATGGTGCAACAGCACAAGAAATAGTTCCAGATGGTTATGCAGGGGAGTATTCTAGTGTTGCGGTAACCGCTGGGTATACCTATGAATTCAGCAGTTCTATTGCTACCGACTTTATTACCATTAGTGATGTTGACGGTACGGTTTCTTTAGTTTCCGGAATAACTCCGGTTACCTATACAGCTACAGCCGATGAAGTAGTACGTTTCTATACCCATGCTGACGATCAGTGTGCTGCCAATACTGATTTTAGATCAAGATTGGTAATGTGTAGCGGAGCAACCATTTCAGCACCTGACTGTGCTACCATGACTTTTCCGGCAGATGAAGCCATTGATGTACCGGTTAACACACCTGTTACTTTTACATGGGACGCACCAACTACCGGAGACGCTCCTGATAGTTATGATGTTTACGGAGGTATAGCACTGCCGTTAACAGCAGCAGATTTTATTGCTAATTTCACTACAACTTCTGCCGATTTCACTTTAACGACTTTCAATACCACATTCTATTGGATGGTAGTACCTAAAAATTTAGGAGGTGAAGCTACAGGTTGTGCCACCTTTAGTTTTACTACTATGGCCTCTCCGGGTTATTGTTTAGATGCATTTGTTGATCCATGGCCAACAGATACATATACAGTAAATTCATGTGACGGGACAACAGTTGAAGATATTACACCTGATGGTGATGGATATTCAGGAGAGTATTCAAATGTTAACGTTACCGCCGGATTTACCTATGAATTCAGCAGTTCAATAGCTACCGATTGGATTACGCTTAGTACAGATGATGGAGCTACAGCCGCCGCTTATGGGGCTAGTCCATTAACTTGGACAGCAACAGCTGATGGTGTGGTTCGTTTCTATACTCATACAGATGACCAATGCGGAACGGATAATCTGGAAAGATACCGCTCTATAGTATGTCAAGGAGATTTAGCAACGCCAACATTTGGCACCACTAATTTCAAAGTGTATCCAAATCCTGTAAAAGACGTTTTGAATTTATCTTCAGAGAAAAACATTACCAAAGTTCAAGTCACCAACCTTTTAGGTCAAGTGATATTGACTAAATCACTAAATGCCACTCAAGGGCAGATAGATGTTGCTAATTTAGCTTCAGGAACTTACATGGTTAAAGTCACTTCAGATGATTTAGTAAAAACAATTAAAGTAATCAAAGAATAATTAATTCACATTTGATAGAAGAAGAAAGTCCTGCTTATGCGGGACTTTTTTTAACTTATTTGTTTAAATTTAGGCTTCAGAATACAACAGTTATTTAGCTATTTTTACCAAAACAAAAAACAATGCTCAGCTTCGAACCCCATACCCTTTCCCCCGCACAATTACAAGGCTACCTGCAAAGCGCCGTAGCACCAAGACCTATTGCTTTTGCCAGCACGATGGATGAAAACGGCAAGCCCAATTTGTCCCCTTTTAGTTTTTTTAACGTTTTTAGTTCCAATCCGCCCATACTGGTTTTTTCTCCGGCCAGACGTGTCAGAAACAATACCACCAAACACACGCTTGAAAACTGCCAAGCAACCAAACAAGTGGTAATTAATGTGGTGAATTATGACATAGTGCAACAAGCCTCATTATCGAGCACTGAATATCCTGATGGGGTAAACGAGTTTTTAAAATCAGGCTTAACCATGTTGCCATCGGATATGGTAAAACCCTATCGCGTGGCCGAAAGTCCGGTGCAACTGGAATGCAAAGTCAACGAAATTATTGCTTTAGGAAATCAAGGAGGTGCGGGTAACTTAATCATTTGTGAAGTACTCAAAATTCACATTCATGAAACCATTTTGGACGAAAAAGGAGCGATAGACCAAAGCAAGATTGATTTGGTTTCCCGTTTAGGAGGTAATTGGTATTCTCGTTCCAATCAAGGACTGTTTGAAGTCGAAAAACCGCTGTCCACATTGGGCATTGGAGTAGATATGATTCCCGATTTTATCAAGAAAAGTCCCGTTTTTGATGGGAATGATTTAGGTAAATTAGGAAATGTGGAAGCCTTGCCAACACAAGAAGAAATTACTATATTTGTACAACAAAATTTTGCTGTAAAAGGTGTTTTAAGTTCAGACGATGAACAAAAAATACACCAAAAAGCAAAAGAATATTTGAATACTAACGAAGTACTATCTGCCTGGAAAGTACTTTTAGCAAAACAATAATTATGGAAGTTACCGGAAAAATTAAAGTGATTAATCCTGAGCAACAAGTAAGTGCCAGTTTTAGAAAAAGAGAATTAGTTGTGGCTACAGAAGAGCAATACCCACAGTTTATCAGCATCAATTTTGTACAAGATAAATGTGATTTGTTAAACAACTATAATGCAGGTGAAGCGGTAAAAGTTTCTATTAACCTGAGAGGAAGAGAATGGGTAAATCCACAAGGAGAAACCAAATATTTTAACGATATTCAAGGTTGGAGAATCGAAAAACTTCAAGCAGAAGCACCAGCTGCTCCTGGAATGGCTCCAATGCCACCGGCAGAAGCTTTTGCACCGGCAACCAACTTTAACGAAGAAGAGCACGACGATTTGCCTTTCTAGTAAATAGAATTAGAAAAAGAATAAAGAGTCAGAAGTTAGAATTGTTTTCTAGTTTCTGACTTTTTTGCTAAATCAATCTTCATCTAGCTTGGTATTTTACAGTTCATAAATCCTGTTTTTCAATGCATTTCCTAACGAAAGATTTATACTTTCCGCCCGTAGACGAAGCTTCTTATGAAGGAGTCCTCGCTGTTGGTGGTGATTTGTCTACCGAGCGTTTGCTATTGGCTTATCGGAATGGTATTTTTCCGTGGTTTAACGAAGATGAACCCATACTTTGGTGGGCACCGCCGGAACGCATGGTGGTTGTTCCGTCCTTGTACAAAGTTTCCAAAAGCATCCGAAATCTATTGAATCAAAATAAATTTCAAGTTACATTCAATCAAAACTTCCGAGAAGTAATTATGAATTGCCAGCAAATTGAACGCGTAGGACAAGAAGGAACATGGATAACCGATGATATTATTGCTTCCTATACAAAATTGCACGAAATGGGTTTTGCCCAATCGGTTGAGGTATGGCAAAATGGGGAACTAGTTGGCGGTTTGTACGGCATCGACTTAGGCCATATATACTGTGGCGAAAGTATGTTTTCAAAAGTGTCTAATGCTAGCAAAATTGCTTTTGTAACGCTAATTCAACACCTGAAAGAGAAGGATTATAAACTTTTAGATTGCCAAGTTCATAACGACCATTTAGAAAAACTGGGTGCGTTTGAAATCTCAAGAGAGGTATTTATGAAAGTACTTAAATCGGCTACTTGAGTGCTATTTTCTTTTCCAACAAGCTTCCACATGATCGTTTACCATTCCCGTTGCTTGCATGTGTGCATAAACAACTGTTGAGCCCACAAATTTAAATCCGCGTTTTTTCAAGTCTTTACTGATTTCATCCGAAAGTGGTGTGGTTGCTTTAACATCGCTCATCATTTTAACATTGTTTTCAATAGGCTTTCCACCGGTAAATCCCCAGATGTATTTCGAAAAACTGCCGAATTCCTGTTGTACATTCATAAAAGCAATAGCATTGGCAATCGTGCCTTTTATTTTCAGACCATTGCGAATGATGCCGGCATCCTGCATCAGCTCGGCTACTTTTTCATCAGTGTATTGTGCTACTTTTTTATAATCAAACTGGTCAAAGGCCTTGCGGAAATTGTCTCTTTTTTTCAAAATGGTGTACCAGCTCAATCCGGCCTGAAACGTTTCGAGTACTAAAAATTCAAACAATTTGTCGTCATCATAAACCGGATTTCCCCATTCGTTATCATGATAATCACGATACATATCGTCTTTCTCGCACCAAGCGCAACGTATTTTATTTTCCATCTTTGGCAATGTATTTATCAATTAAATTATGGCCCAAATAAATCATCGGGGTCATCAAAACGGCAATGGCAAGTTTAATCGAATAGCCGGTCATAGCCGAAAGGAAAAAGGTTTTAGTATCCATGATGCCGGGCAACCAAAAAGCAATGCCGAGAACAATAAAACTGTCAAATAATTGTGAAATCACAGTGGAACCGGTACTTCGCAGCCAAATCATTTTGTGTCCTGTTTTTCTTTTAAAAAAATGAAAAATGCTAACGTCAATTAACTGGGAAATTAAAAAAGCTGTTATGCTTCCCACAATGATTAATTGGCTTTGCCCAAAAACGGCATTAAACTGAGCGGTAGAAACGGTGCTGATTCCTGTAGATGGAATTTTCATCGCAAAAAATAAAACTATGAATGTATAAGCAATCAAACAGGCTGTGATTATAGAGAGCTTACGAACTCCTTTTTCACCAAAATACTCGTTGATTAAATCGGTAGTGACAAAAACAATTGGCCAAGGAAGAATTCCAATACTCATAACGGCCGGACCCACATCAATCAATTTCCCCCCAATCAGCTCGGCTACTACGGCATTGGTAATAAATATACCGGCCAAAACAACATATACGGTATCTTTCCTAGATTGAAACATAAGCAATAAATTTTACGGTACTTTCAAAGATAAATTATTTTACAAAAAAACCCCGTTAAAAACGAGGTTTAAGATTTTTAAAATATTTTTTGACCAATTAGTCTTTAACTAATCTTATAGAAAAACCATAATTTTTATGGATTGGCGCTCTGGAAATAGTGGCGTTATTGTTAAACAATCCGACACACCAAGAGCTGCTTAAGTTGTATTCATCTGAAGCCCACCAATAGCCCAAAGTTCCGATGCTGTTGAAGGTTCCGTCAGGTAAACAATTCCCTCCCGGTAAAGCAGTAAAGCCACTCGAATTAACAGCGCCTGTATTTGGACTTTGCCAATGTGCAGAACCTGTTTCTTTTAACAGACCACCCACTGTATCAGTACCGCCAAGGTAATTGGTTAATGAACTCCAGTTGCTGTTAGTTGGGATATGCCATCCGTTTGGCGCTAATTTTTTTCTTAAAGAAGCGTCTGTTTTTGAAGCATTATTCCAGATTCCTGCTACTGCATACCAATTGTATAATTTGGCATACACCACGCCATAGCTGGTTTGGTAAGCATAATAACACCAAGCTCCGGTAGTTAAGGCTGCCCAATCCGTAGCACTTTGCACTTGTGGAATTGGAGTCCCATCCGTATATTTTGTAACATTTAAATTGGAAGTAGTCCATTCGTTATTACTCAAAATTACAGAACCATAATGATTGCCGTCTATATCGTTTACACCATTACCAATGGTATAAAGCAAAGGACTTGTAGTAAACGAAAACTCAGCACCATAACCGGTTCCATGTGAGTTGGTAGCATAAGCTTTGATGTAGTAGGTAGTATCCGGCAATAAATTAGTTACATTGCTAATGAATGACCCTAAGCCAATTCCGTTAGAAGAAATCCCGGTATTGATTAGTATGGTTGGATCAGTATTTAAACTCCAAACCACCCCACGACTGGTAACCGGTGATGCTCCCGAACTGGTTACTGAACCTCCTGAAACCGCTGAATTAGTGGTAACATCGGTTAGTGCTGTAGTTGTGATAACCGGTAAATCAGCAGGATTAACAAGGGTTTTAAAAGTTACTTCATTACCATAAGCAGTACCATAAGCATTGGTAGCATAAGCTCGTAAATAATAAGTTGTATTCGGATTTAAATTCAATACAGCGCTGTCAAAAGCTCCTGCTCCCGGACCGTCTAAAGTTTTAGTGGCCAATTGGATGGTAGGTGTTGGTAGTATGCTCCAAACTACTCCTCTCAGAGTTACCGGTGAACCTCCGTCAGTAGTAATGTTACCACCGGCAGCTGCCGTATTCATAGTTATAGCTGTAATTGTATTGGTAACCAAAGTCGGCACCGTAGGATGTATAGAAATATCCGGAACCGGATTGGCATATTCACTATCCGTAGAACAATTAGTGAATGAAATGATAGTCAATACTGCTAATAAGTGTTTAATGTATTTCATAAACGTAGGAATTTATAATTTGTGACTATTTACCTTTCAGGCATCAATTCTCCGGAAAAATAAAATTGCAAACAAAAATAGAAAAATAAATGATTAATCATCCGTTTGTTTAAATAAAAGACTAAGGATTCAACCCCTTTTTTAATTACTTTTGATGAAATACATATCACTAATGAAAAAAATAATTTTAACCTTGATTATGAGTGTTCCCTTAGTAACTGTAAATGCTCAAACCAATCCGAATCCGCTTTTGAATAATTGGACCGGTCCCTATGGTGGTGTTCCGGCGTTTACGGAGTATAAATTGAAAGATTTTAAACCGGCTATCGAAACGGCGATTCGTGAAAAATTGAAGGAAATTGATAAAATTGCCAACAATCCTAAGCCGCCAACGTTTACCAATACCATCGTTGCCATGGAAAAAACAGGTAAAAACCTGAGTCAGATTTCTACGGTTTTCGGGATTTACGGTTCTAATATGAATAGTCCCGAATTTGAACCTATTGAAACCGAAATGACGCCTAAGTTTTCTGAATTAAGCAATAAAATTTATCAGAATTCAAAATTATTTGCCCGAATCTCTAAAGTGTACAATGCGCCCGAAAAGAAAAAACTGACCGGTGAGCAACAGCGTTTGGTGTGGTTGTATTACAATAATTTTGTTAGAGAAGGAGCCAAGCTGGATGCCAAAAGTAAAACACGTGTTGGAAAAATAAACCAAGAATTAGCCGGACTGTTTACTAAATTCGGTCAAAACCAATTAGCTGACGAAGGCAATTATTACTTAGAGTTAAAGACCGAAGCTGATTTTGACGGTTTGCCAAAAGAACTAAAAGATGCCGCTATGGCTGAGGCCAAAGAAAGAAACTTGGCCTTTATGGGTTGTATTGCCAATACGCGTTCTTCCATTGAGCCGTTTTTAACTTTTTCCAATCGAAGAGATTTAAGAGAAAAAGCATTTCAAATTTTTGTCAACCGCGGGGATAATGATAATGCCAATAACAACAATGCTACTTTGGTTCAGATTTTGAAACTTCGTGCCGAAAAAGCTAAATTACTTGGATTTAAATCGTTTGCCGATTGGAGTTTGTCTAACACGATGGCGCAAAAACCTGAGAGAGCAATGGAGTTAATGCTGTCGGTTTGGAATCCTGCCGTTGAAAAAGTGCACCAAGATGTAGCCGAGATGCAAAAAATGGTTGATGCTGAAGGAGGTAAGTTTACCATTGCCCCATGGGATTACCGTTATTATTCTGAAAAAGTCAGAAAGGCAAAATATGATTTAGACCAAAATGATGTTAAGCCTTATCTTCAGTTAGAAAAGTTACGCGAAGGTATGTTTTGGGTAGCGGGAGAGATTTTTAATTTAAGTTTCAAACAAGTCTATAATGTGCCGGTGTGGCATCAAGATGTGCGCGTTTTTGAAGTGAGTAACAAACTTACCAATAAAGTAGTTGGGGTTTGGTATTTTGATCCCTACGCCCGCAAAGGAAAACGTTCCGGTGCTTGGATGAATGCCCATAGAGAGCAAAGCAAAGTCAACGGCGATGTCATTACGATAGTGTCCAACAATTGTAATTTCATTAAAGGAAACGACAACGAACCCATTTTGATTTCTTGGGAAGATGCCAGTACGTTATTCCACGAATTTGGTCATGCGTTGCACGGCTTGAATTCAAATGTGACTTACCCTAGTTTGTCGGGAACCAATGTGCCAAGGGATTATGTCGAATTCCCTTCTCAAATTTTAGAACGATGGTTAGCTACTTCAGAAGTGCTGAATAAATTCGCTTTGCACTATAAAACCGGTGAGCCAATGCCAATGTCTTTGGTAAACCGTATTGAAAAAGCAGCTACTTTTAACGAAGCCTTTTCAACCGTTGAAACCATTTCCAGTGCTTTGGTGGATATGAAATTGCACATGCTGGAAAACCCCAGCATTGATCCGAAACAATTTGAAAAAGAAACCTTGACGGCCTTGAATATGCCAAAAGAAATTGTGATGCGCCACCGTATTCCTCAGTTTGGGCATATTTTCTCAAGTGATGATTATGCTGCGGGCTACTACGGTTATTTATGGGCCGATGTGATTAGTGCTGATGCTACAGAAGCCTTTACCGTTGACGGCAAAGGATTGTATGATAAAGACGTGGCCAAACGACTATATGATAATGTATTCAGCATAGGAAACACGGTTGACCCCGAGATTGCTTATAAAAAATTCAGAGGACGTGAGGCCAATTCTGATGCGTTAATGCGCGCTCGTAATTTCCCGATTACTAAGAAATAAGACCAACAAAAAACCCGATTCAACTGAATCGGGTTTTTTTATTATTCTTTTATCACTTTGGCATTTTTGATGACTCCGCCACCTTCAAGTTGTATCAAATAAACCCCTTTGGGCAAACCACTCAAATCAACACTATTGTCACCCTGCACACAGTCAAAAGAGTTGATGACTAACTGACCAAGCTGATTAACCACCGAAATAGTAGTAAACAGGCCTTTAGGATTACTAAAGAAAACCTTTCCATTAGTAGGGTTAGGCGCTAGGGCAAGAGTAGTTGTCTCCGGCTCATTGGTGCTCAACGAACAATCAGTAACAATACTTATAGGCTGTGTTATGCCACAGTTAGTTATAAAATTCTGTGCGGGTACCACTTCATTATCATCTACACAAATTGAGGTAAGATTAGGGTTGTTCCAGCAACCGTTATAAGCGGTCTGTGTAAAGGTTTGCGCGTGGTTATTTCTAATGTTAATCCAGCTCAAATTGGGGTTTTCGTAACACCTCAATTGCTCAAAAAATGATTGTTGCTAAAGTCCAGATGCGTTAATGGATTTTGATCAATAATAAGTATTTTAAGAGCGACTAATGTTGAAAAATCTACTTCTGTCAATTGATTACCTTCCAAAAGGAGAAACCACAAATTACTCAATCCATTCAGGTTTACAGTGGTTAGATGATTGCCTCCTAATCCTAGTGTTTGAAGATTGGTTAAACTTGCTAAATTAGCAGTTAGAAGATTATTATTTACAATAGTTATGTCAAATATATTTGTAAAATATGCTATTCCTGTTAAGTCAACGATGTTTCCAGCTGTGATTGAAATAGTATAAACTGTTAAAGCTTCGCTTTGCTCTATCTCTCCATCATTATTGGCATCAATTTTTACACCCCCTGCAATATAATTATTGGTGTCCGCTTGAAGTAATTTGGCTTTAAAGGCTAGGTCAGGAAAATTAATGACCTGCGCATTCAAGGCACTCAATGTTAAAACCAATACGGTTATTAGTATTCTTTTCATTTTAATTCATTCGATAAAGTAAAAATAACTATTTCTATTTGATGATTACTCGTTTTATTATCCTGAACAAGAAAATCGTGAATCATAGCCCCGATGGGAATGAAAATCCTCGAAGAGATTGTAATGGACAGCGGGAGAGGGATGAAGAAAAGCAATATAGTTCTGCTTCTAAAAACAAAAAACCCGATTCGTACTGAACCGGGTTTTTTTATACTTGTTAAGGATTTAATTATCCTAAAGTTACTCTTTTGAAACCTGTAATTTCAACGTTGAAACCTTTAACATAATCGCCTACTTTTTTACTGTCATCTTTGATGAAGTTTTGATCTAATAAGGCTTTCTCTTGGTCTAAAGTAGTGTTATCAGAGATGAAACGTTGTACTTTTCCAGGAAGAATTTTGTCCCAAATTTGCTCTGGTTTGCCTTCCGCTTTTAATTCAGCTTTAGCATCTTCTTCTGCTTGTTTGATCACTTCTTCAGTTAATTGAGAGTAAGAGATATATTTAGGAACGTTTTTCAATGTTTTTCCTAAACGTTTTGCTTCTTCATTTTCTTTTTCGATTACTGCGATACGAGCTGCCAATTCAGAAGCAACGAAAGCAGGATCAAAATCTTTATAAGATAAGGTATCAGCTCCCATTGAAGCAACTTGCATAGAAACATCTTTAGTTAGTGTTTCAGCGTTGTCAATTTTTGCAGAAATAGCCGTTAAAGCAGCAATTTTGTTTACGTGAACGTAAGATCCAACAAAAGCGCCTTCTAAGATTTCAAAACCACCGATTTCGATTTTCTCACCGATAACACCGGTTTGCTCAATTAATTTTTCAGCTACAGTGATTCCGTTGAAATCAGAAGCTAAAAATTCTTCTTTTGAAGAGAAATTGATTGCTTTTTCAACTAAAGCTTTGGCTAAAGCTACGAAAGCTTCATTTTTACCTACGAAGTCAGTTTCGCAGTTCAAAGTGATGATCGCTCCTTTAGTGTTGTCAGCATTGATGAAAGAAACAGCAGCTCCTTCAGAAGACTCACGGTCAGAACGATTAGCCGCCACTTTTTGCCCTTTTTCTCTAAGGTTTTGTATAGCTTTATCGAAATCGCCTTCCGCTTCAACTAAAGCTTTTTTACAGTCCATCATTCCGGCACCTGTAACTTGTCTTAATTTGTTTACGTCTGCAGCAGTGATTGTGATTGTTGACATAATATTTTATTTTTTTAATTAAAAATCTCTTTTAAAAGTAAATTACGAATTACGAGTTTCAAATTACGAGTTAAAATAATCCGTAATTCTTAATTCATAATTCGTAATTATTTTTTTGTTTTATTCTTCAGTCTTAGTTTCTGTAGCTTCTACTTCAGGAGCCGCTTCAACAGCCGGTGCTTCAACAGCAGCAACTACTTCTACAGTTTCTTCAGCATCAACTTCAGGAGCAGCATCAGAAGTTCTGTTAGCTAATCCGTCTTTTACAGCGTCAGTTACTAAAGATAAAATTTTATCAATTGATTTTGAAGCATCATCATTGGCTGGGATAACGTAATCTACTTCACGTGGATCAGAGTTAGTATCAACCATGGCGAAAACTGGAATGTTTAATTTTTGTGCTTCTTTGATTGCGATGTGTTCCGCTTTGATATCTACCACGAAAAGTGCAGCAGGTAATCTTGACATATCAGCGATAGAACCTAAGTTCTTCTCTAATTTGGCACGAAGACGATCAACTTGTAATCTTTCTTTTTTAGACAAAGTCATGAAAGTACCATCTTTTTTCATTTTATCAATAGAAGCCATTTTTTTAACGGCTTTACGGATAGTAACGAAGTTGGTTAACATACCACCTGGCCATCTTTCAGTGATGTAAGGCATGTTACAAGCTAATGCTTTTTCAGATACGATATCTTTTGCTTGTTTTTTGGTAGCTACGAAAAGTATTTTTCTACCAGATGCTGCAATTTTTTTCATGGCTTCATTAGCCTCTTCAATTTTGGCAGCGGTTTTGTATAGGTTGATAATGTGAATTCCATTACGCTCCATATAGATGTAAGGGCCATGTTCGGATCCCACTTACGAGTCATGTGTCCGAAGTGAACACCTGCTTCTAATAATTCTTTAACGTCAATTTTGTTTGCCATTGTGTAATAGTTTACGTTCCGTGTTATAGCAATTTTCAAGTAGTCACTTGCGTTTGTCTTGAAAATTTAGATGCTAAACTAATTCCCTTTTTACAAGGAATATCGACAACTTTGTTTTAAATTCTAATTTAATTGTAAAAAATAATCTGAAAATATATTCTGGTAAATACCGAATATTAACGTTTCGAGAATTGGAATCTCTTTCTCGCTTTTTTCTGACCGAATTTTTTACGTTCTACCATTCTTGGATCTCTGGTTAGTAATCCTTCTGGTTTTAGGATGCTTCTGTTTTCATCCCCTACTTCACACATTGCTCTAGCAATAGCCATTCTCACAGCTTCTGCTTGACCTGTTGAACCACCACCGTATACATTTACTTTTACGTCAAAGTTGTCAGCGTTGTTTGTCATAGACATTGGCTGTAATACTTTGTACTGTAAAGTAGCTGTTGGGAAGTAGTTGTTGAATTCTCTTTTGTTAACGGTAATTTTTCCAGTTCCTTCTGAAACGTAAACACGTGCTACTGCACATTTTCTTCTACCGATTTTGTGAATAACTCCCATTACTTAAGATCGTTTAGGTTAACTGTTTTAGGTTTTTGAGCTCCTTGTTTGTGCTCAGTTCCTACAACAACATTTAAATTTCTGAAAAGTTCTGCTCCTAATTTGTTTTTAGGTAACATTCCTTTCACTGCTTTCTCCACTAGTAAAGCAGGGTTTTTTGATTGCAAAACCTTTGCAGTCAAACTTCTTTGCCCACCTGGGTAACCTGTGTGTCTGATGTACGTTTTGTCATCCAACTTGTTACCGGTAAGGTTGATTTTCTCTGCGTTGATAACAATTACGTTATCTCCACAGTCGACGTGAGGGGTGTAACTTGGCTTGTATTTTCCTCTCAAAAGCATCGCAACTTTTGAAGCAAAACGACCTAAGTTATGACCTTCAGCATCTACAATGATCCACTCTTTTCCAGAAGTGGCCTTGGTTGTAGATTGTGTCTTGTAGCTTAATGCGTCCATAATATTTTTTTAATTAAACATTCCATTCCCAATAAAGGGAGTGCAAAAGTACAATTATTTATTAATAAAGCAAATACGATTTTTTAAATTTTTTTATAAAGCGACTAGTTTTGCTTAAAATCCTTTAAATGAATGCACTTAACAACCCAAAAGCAACTTGATTTTGAGGCCATAAAACCAAAGTTTTTCCCCCATTTGCGCTCAACTTTGATTTCGATGTGCCGAGGGACAGAAATATTTTTGCTATTTTTACGCTTTAACCCGGATAAAATGAAATCGAAAGCGACATTAAAACAAATTGCCAAAGAACTAGGCGTTTCTGTTTCCACTGTTTCCAAAGCACTAAATGGAAGCCCTGAAATCAGTGAGCCTACTAAGCAACGCGTACAAGAATATGCCAAATTGAAAAATTATAAGCCGAATGTGATTGGTTTGAGCCTTAAGAACAGGAGAACCAAAACGATAGGTGTTATTATTCCGAATATATTAAACTCTTTTTTTGCTAAAGTATTCAGCGGTATTGAAAAGGTGGCTGATGCCAAAGGGTATAAAGTAATTACTTGTATCTCGAATGAATCTTTAGAAAAAGAAATCAATGCGCTCGAAATGCTGAGTAACGGAACTATAGACGGTTTTATTCTTTCCATTGCGGAGGAATCTCAAAAGATGCATAAGTTCAATCACTTTACCACCATCATCAACGAAGGTACTCCAATAGTAATGTTTGACCGCATAGCCGATGAGGTAAATTGCGATAAAGTAGTGGTGGATGATTTTGAATCGGCCGTTAATGCTACTGAACATTTAATCAAAACTGGTTGCCGAAAAATTGCGTTACTCTCTACCATCGATAATTTAAGTGTTGGCAAACTCAGAGAAAAAGGGTTTTACAAAGCCATAGAAAGCAAAGGGGTTGCCGTTGATAAAAACCTGATTATTCTAACAGACAACACAGACGATTTCGATAAAAAAGCGGCTGATTTTTTTACCAAATACAAGCCCGATGGTGTGTTTGCTCTTGACGAACATTCTTCTATTGCGGCAATGAAATTGGGGCTAAAGGCAGGTTTGAAAATCCCCGAAGACTTATCCATCATTGGTTTTGCCGATGGCGTTTGGTCGCGCCGTATGACTCCGAGCTTATCAACGGTCAGTCAACACGGTCCCGAAATTGGTGAAGTGGCAGCACAATTGTTAATTGATAAATTGGAAAGTCAGGAAGAAACGTTCACCTTTTCAACAACTACCGTTAAAACCGAATTGCGACAAAGAGAATCTACAAAGAAGTTAGTTTAAAAATATAATTGGTTTCCACCCATTCCTTTTTTTCCAGAACCAAAGTAAAAGCTATGGCATTTTTTAAGGCTATGGCTTTTATTTTTTCTATTGCACAATCCTGTGAAAGTATCATAAAGCAATTAGTGTCAATGGTTATATGATTGGGCAGTTGTTGGAAGAGTTTTTCAAAGTAATCAAAATTTTCGCCGCAAAACCAAGCTTGCTCTTTTACATTTTGGGCGGTTTTGGGATAATAGGGCGGATTGATAACGATGTAATCAAAAGGTTGGCTTTCTATACTTTGAAACAAATCAGAATAAACAGCTTTCAGGGTTAAATTATTTTTAGAAGCGTTAGTTTCCAAAAAATCCAAAGCAATTTGATTAATGTCTGAAGCGGTGACTACTGCTTTTTCTTTGCTGCCAAAAGCGAAATAATACCACTACCACAACCCAATTCTAAAAAGGTCTTGTTTTTCAATTCGGATTCTTTTATGAAATCCAATAAAATTTTGGTGCTTAATGTCAGTTGTGGCGGAAAAACATCAGGGTGTATTTTGATTTGGATACCGTCATAGGTATAGTTCCTGGGTTTGGAATAGTAGGCATTCAAACCCAATTTCAAAAAAGGATGTGTTATTTTCTTTAAAAATGTTCTCATCTATTCTGAATAAAATCCTTCAATCTCCGGCTGTCGGTATTTCCAAAGTTTGTGTAATGCTTTTATTTCGTATGGATAATGATAGAATCCTGTTTTGTAACGAAAACTGGAAACCGATTGCAGGATGGTTTTCTTAAATCCGCGTATCCTAAAATCAGAAACCGTCGGGTAATAACCGTTCAACACTGTTTCAAAATTTTTAATAGTATCAATCATATAAGGCTTTAACCAAGGTGTCAAAGGATTTTTGCGCAAATCAAAGTTTTCCCAACTCGGCGATATCCAGTCTTCCAACTGCTGCGGAAACGAAAACCCGGCATCAAGAATTTGTTGGTACAGTTCGGAACCTTCTGTAGGCACCGGACTAAAAAGGTAAATGATAATCTCAGCATTCGGGTTGATGACTTTAATTTCTTTGATGAAATTGATGTCCCACAAAATCTGATCATACACTTCTTTCTCGGTTTTAGCCGGCATGCCTAGTACAAAAGAAAGTTCCGGAATAATATCAGCGTTTTTCATTCGGAGGACAAAATCCTTTATCATTTGACCGGTTTGGGTTCCGCCTTTGTTCATTTGCTTAAGCACGGCATCGTTACCGGTCTCGGCACCCAAAAAAATCATCTTGCAGCCGGCTTTTCGCATTAACTTCAGTTCGGCATCGCTATACATATTAATAGTATCAATACGGCCTTCGCCCCAATAACTGAGGTTGTCATCCATAATCAGTTCCGAGAATTCAAGGACCCTTTTTTTGGAAGTAAAGAAATTATTGTCGTGAAATTCAACGGCGTCAATGTTGTATTGGTCTTTGAAATATTTCACGTCTTCATAAATTCGGGCAGCTGACATGCCTTTCCATTTGGCATTGTAAATCGGAACAACAGCACAAAACGAACAAGAAAACGGACAGCCCATACTAGAGTGATAGGACAGGGTTTTATTTCCCATAAAAGTTTTGGCCAAATACTGTTGCACTGGATAAAACGAGTTCAAGTAGTCATACGGAAACTTCGGCAAGGTGTCTTGATCAAGCAAAGCTTCTACGGCTGTTTTGATAATTTCACCTTTCTTGTCTTTATAAATGAGATTCTTAATCAGGAAAATGGTTTCCTTGTTGTTTTCTTCCAAAGCAGTAATCAATGAAGGAAACGCCACATCGCCGGGACCGTTAATTATATAGTCAACAACATTAGATTCTAAGGAAACTTTATACTGATTGGCTGCAAAATAGCCGCCCCAAACAGTGATGGTTTCCGGATACAATTCTTTTATTTTTTTGGTAAACGGAATCGCTTGACGCAACTGAGGTCCGGGCATTACGGTTGAACCAAAGTATTTGAATTCGCCCGTTTTTAAATAATTTTCAATGGTTTGCCAAGGATCTTTTTCCAAATTGCCATCCACAAAAACATACTCATAGTGGCCATGAACAGAAGCGCCCACCTGCAAAATAGAATTGGGTATACGGTGCTTGCAGTTGGCACTTTTGGGATTGAAGAGGATGATTTTTGAATTATTCATTAAAGTTAATATTGTATTTCAAAGCTCTGTAAGAGTAAGTAAAACTGTTGGGATTATTGCTGAAACTTATGTCTAATACAATGTTGCCATTGGCATCAACTTCTGTAATGTCTGATTTGCTGGCATTAATCTGTGATGTTATGTTGCCGCCCCAACCGATAAAATAGTTCCCGTTAGGCATTTTTTGAACGGAACCCATTATGTCAGAATATCGGCCGATGTCTTTGTATTCATAAACCAAATCGGCAGTCAAATTTACTTCGTCAAGGGCAAATTCTGCGATACGTGTTTGTTTCGGATTTTTGGTTACACCATTATCAAACAACAGTAAATGACCATTAGGAAGCATAGTTGCATGATGAGGGTGAGAAATGATTTCATTTTCAGTCAGATTAAAATCATCACTGCTACCGCCAAAACGCCACATAATAGCTCCCGTGTTTCGGTTTACTTTATAAACCTGATTGGTGTGTCGGGCAGAAATGATGAAATTATTATCGTTTGGGTCAATGTTAATTGAATTGAAATGGAAATAATCTACCTTCGGACTAGTAGCATATTGAGCATAATAAATAGGGTCTGTCGCGCTCAACAATTCGGTATGGTCTGCGGTATTCCATTCAAATAGAACCTGATTGTTTTGTATTTCCTGAAATACAAACTCACCTAAATTTACCGAATTACTTCCGCCAAAAGCTGTCATATCTACATTTTCCCGAGTAATATAAGCCGGAAGAATATAGTGATTGTCATCCAGATAAAGGCAATCATGATTGTCAGTCGGATAATTTCCATGGTTATTATTCGGAAGTAAATCCAGCTGTTTTATTTCTTCAAATTTTTCATTCATTACTACAATTTTACCTATGTCGTTTACATTATAACTGAATCTTTTTTGGTTGTTACCGATGTCAAAATATTTGAAATTAATTACTCCGGGATACGGCAGTCTCTTGTAATAAACCGGATATCCATCATTGTTCAGGATAGCAATATAACTGTAGTCGTAAGTTATAACCGGTGATAAATCAAACAGATTTATAAGGATATATCCCTCTGAAGGATTGTTTTTGGTTATCACATTAATTTTAGGCATGTCCGCCGGAAGATAATGAATGGTATAGGTTACGGTGGTATCAGTATGATATCCGGATTTGATAATAATATTTTCCCCAGGTTGCAATTTGACAGTTGTGATTTTGCTCAACACTTTTACATTGTTTATGTAGATGTTTTTAGTTGGGTCAAAGTCATCCAGGGTTATCTCAATAGGGTTTAGTGTGTTGATAGAAGTGATATAGTAATCCTTGATTTCGGGATTAAATGCCGGATATATTTCACCGGTTGCTATTTTTATAGCAGTTAGTTTGTTATCGGGATCAACGTATTCGTTGTTGGAACATGAAAATAAAAAAAGAACCCAACAAATGGATAAGGTAAAAACAGTGATTTTTTTTGCTAGTTCCATAGATTAGTTTTTAATTGACTTGAATAAAACTAAAACAACAAGTTGAGTAACCGCACTGCCCAATAACGCTCCCGTGATACCCCAATGCATTTGTAAAAAAAGAGAACTCAACAATGCATTCATGATTACTCCGATAAAAAGGTATTTTACAACCGTTTTTTCCCGATGTTGTTTAAACAAATTTACAATATCTAATCCATAAACATATGACGGATAAATATATAGGAAAGCAATCAAGTAAAAAAAGAAGGGTAAATGGGTTTTTAAATACCATTCGACTATAAAAAATATACAAAATAAGGCTGCGGGAACTATTAGTAAACCTATTAACGCCATAGATTTCTTAGATTTTGCAATCACATCATCCGTGTTCCTATAAATCATTTTGGTGAAAGGAGCATACACAAATGTTGCTACCGACATGCTAAAAACCAATAAACTATTAATGATTTGATAATCGGCCGTGATAATAGTGTCACCAAATTTCTCGATAATATAGACATCAATTTTGGAAACTAAAAACCCCATTACCGACAATACAAAGAAAGAAAAGGAAGCTTTAAAAAAAGATATTTTGACAACCGCCTTTTTCATCAAAAAATAACTTCTAAATACTATGAAATACAGTAAGCCCTTTAGTAATTGATAACTGCTGTAGAGTACCAGAAGGATATAAACACTAATGTTTTCTTTTAGCAAGTAGAAAGTAACTCCAAAAACAAAAAAACTAATGACTTCAATCAGTATGGAAGCATTGAACTTTTTTTGGTAAAGTACCAATGCCTCAACAGAATGATTTAAGTACCTTCCTAAAAGCCAAATCAAAACCCAAAACCCAAAAGAAATAGGAAAAAAGAACAGTCCAATCACTGAAAACAATATGACCAAAGGAAATCGAGTGGTTATGTTTTCCGAAAAATTAGTTGCTATTTCTCTTGGATACATGCTGAACTGACGGAGCAAGTACTCCTTATTTCCCCAATTGATGATTTGTACCGCCAATAATGAATACAGAAATAAAGAAACGAAAGAGCCCCAAATCATTTTAGAAGAGTAATGAATAACCAAAAACGGAATAACGGCACTAAATACAGAAATCAATATTTGGCGAATGGTATTGTTGGTGATTAAACCAAATCTTTTGAGTGACTTGTTTTTCAATGTAATTCTGTTTTTCTTAACGTATAAAACCCAATACCTCTGCCTAAATCAGAAAGATAAATGACGATATTGTTATCAATCAGTATCGGCTTAAGTTTGTGACTCCGATCAAAAGTCAGTTGTTTAGTGTTATAAAATACTTGGTTGTTTTTTATGTCTAAATGTTTAAAAGAGAAAAAGCCACAAGGGATTGATTTCTTTTCTCTTCCGTTTTCATCCCAAAAGTAATACGTTAATAAGTTGTTTTCTATTTTGTAATCATAAATCAAAATCGGGCTTTTTTGCAGCAATGTTACTGAATTCTCGGAGTCTTTTTTTTGGAAAACCAATACTAAAATCATAGAAGAAATAGCAAGCAGAGCCACCATTTTCCAACGGATAGTTTTGTAAAAAAACGAAATCAGTATTCCGAAAAATAGCAACAATCCCAACAATCTCAAATAAGAAAACGGAAATGTATTGTCAATAAAAATGGATAAAGGGAGATTATTTATCAAAAACAACAAGCTGATACAGACCGCTTTCTTGATGGTTGCTATTTCGCTTTTCAATAAAGCCAAAAAAGGGAAAAGCAACAAAATTAAGGTATAGGTGCTTCCGTAGGGAGAAAGCAGAATCATAGTCAAAATCCAATAAGCCAAAACATAAAGCAAATTAGGCACTCTTTTGGAAATGAAAAAGCCAATAATCAATAGTCCCACTTTAAAAGACACCATAAGGGCTGTAAACAAAATAGGTTGATTACCAATTGCTCCCGGATTTTCAACGGCATCAAACACCAGAAGTTGTTTCAAAAACATAAAAACCGATTGGTAGTTAGTTACAAAGGCTGTCGCGATTTCACCTTGGGAAGCTTTTGGCAACACTTCTTTAAGATAGAAAACCCAAATGTCAAACCCGGTGAATAAAAGAGACATCCCGAAAAGCAATAAGCTAGACAGAATCAAATAAAACAAAGGTTTCCATTCTTTTTTAAATAGTAAAAGAAACACGAGTAACACCGGAAATACTTTTAGTAAAATGGCCAAACTCCAAAACAAAGCCATGGTTTTCCAACGTTTTTTTTCATACTCCAGCCAGCCTTCCGCCAATAGGAAAAATAATAAAAAGTAAACTTGTCCAAACAGCAATTCGTTTTTTATCGGAACCAAAAACAACAACGGAATCAGTAATGCGTAGTTTGAATTTAGTTTGTAATGCGAAAACAATCGAACAATTGAAATCACAAATAAAACAATCGAAAGAATATTGAAAAGCAGCTTGGCTTTGGCTACAGCCAAAAAAGAAAAAAGAGCAAACAGCACCGCCAGAAAAGGAGTGTTGGGAGCATAGCTGGCAAAAATATGTTGATGACCCAAATCAGCAATCGCTTTGTTGAATTCGTAGGGGAAATAAATCGTGGAGTTGAAATGTCCTTCTGCTAAAAAATGTCCGCCGAAATAGTAATTGGCAAAATCATGAATGGGAAAGGTCATCGCTTTGAACAAATAAAAACCACAGAGCAAAAGCAGTGGAAGGAAACCATAATATTTGAGCAAAGCCTTTTTCATAAATTTTTATAAATAGAAAAACGCATCAGTTGGGTTCGTTGTAAAAAATAAGCAACGGAAACCCGCAAAACCCCCAAACCGTAAGTGATACTTCGTCTAAAATTGATGGAACTGGCTTCTTCAAAATACTTGGCCGGACACGAGATTTCACCAATTCGGGCTTTGATAAAACAACATTGAGCTATGATTTCATTGTCAAAGACAAAATCATCCGAGTTGTTATTAAAGTCGATTTGCTGCAAAATTTTAGCATCAAAACAACGATAACCGGTATGGTATTCGGATATTTTTTGATTCATCAATATGTTTTGAATAAAAGTCAAAACCCTATTAGAAATATATTTATACAACGGCATGCCGCCTTTGAGTGCGCCTTTACTTAAAATGCGAGAGCCTAAAACCACCTCATACAAATCATTCGCCACCAAAGTACACATGGCCGGAATAAGCTTGGGTGTATACTGGTAATCAGGATGCAACATCACAATAATGTCCGCATTAAGCTCCAAGGCTTTCTGGTAACATGATTTTTGATTGGCCCCATAGCCTTTGTTTTTGTCGTGGGCAATTATGTGTTTAATGCCAATTTTTTGGGCAACTTGAATTGTTTCGTCGTTGCTAAAATCATCGGTCAAAATAACTTCATCTACCACATCAAACGGAATTTCTTCAACCGTTTTTTGAAGTGTTTTGGCCGCATTGTAGGCAGGCAGTACGACGATTATTTTTTTGTTATTGATCATTTAGATGATTGACTTCTTGAGTTGAGGCTTCTCGAACACTTGTAGAAACAGATAAACCTTGAAACGGCGCTAAATTTTCTAAATCCTTACGATCGTATAAAGTGCCTAAAAACGGAAATTCACTATAGGTGTGAGTAGGTAAATTGGCTAATTTGGATTGAACTTCACTCAAAGACATGCTCCATTCCAGACTTAAGCGTTCGGCTGAAGGTTCCATAAACGAAATATACAACAACTCGGTTAAAGTGTGTTGCTGAGTTTGTGAAAAATCAACACCATCAGTTAAGGCTAATTTATTTGCCCGATTGCTCTCACGGTAATTAATTAAAGTATTTTGCAAATCGGCAGGATTTAAATAGCCCGAATAATTGTCTTGCGGTTGAAACAGTTGTTGAATGACCGATTCATGACACCACAGGCACTTGGCAGGTTTTCCTGCAGCCGAATGCGAGGAGTCGGCATTGTTTTTACGATTGCCATTGACATCAAAAATTCCGAAACGCAATTGTCCGTTTGGCAATAATTCAAGGGTTTCATATTCATAAATTTCACCCGTAACCGGATCAACTTCTTCGGCAAGAAACACTTGGTTGAATCCGTTTTGTTCCGAAAACTGGATGATGCGATGTTCTAATGAAACTTCAGAATTGTTGACATACCCTTTTTGAGGTAGCAAAGTATACTTGTTTAAAATGGCATCCAATGTTTTTGGTGTTCCAATGATTTCATAATAATGCTCGGAAGCGCCCAGCAATAAGGTCACGTATCTTCCTAAATCTATTGTATTGTTTATTTTGTATTCTGATGTGGCTTTAATTTTTTTTGATAATTGAAGTAGTTTTTGTTGTGCCTTTTCGGAAAAGCCAAGGGTTTTTATATTGATGGTAATGATATTGTCGGCATTGGTAACTCCAATAGTAGTATTGGGCAAAGTAGCCCCGACATAGGATAATGCCCATTTTAAACCGATTATTGATTTATCAACAGAATCATCAGCATAGGCTTTGTTCCATTTTAAATGAATTGAGGTATCGGTTTCGATTAAATCATAATAGGTGTCACTTTCACATGAAATGAACAACAATACCATTAAAATATAAATACCGTTTCGCATTATTTGCTGATTTTCATTAGTCCGCTGGCAAGCAACGACTTAGTTTTTAATGTCAAGGCTTTTAAACTGGTTTTGGAATGGGTTTTGTGCCATTCGACTTCATTAACCACTTTACTCACAGCGTATTGGTAATATTTTCTGGAATAGGTACGTTTAAAATCGATGTCCCTATCGGTCGAAGTTGCCCAATCGGGCTGTTGGGTGATTTTGTGTTCAATTTCGGTGTACAAGCTCGTTCCTTTGATAGGATAAGCGACGGTTATGGTGTACAAAGTCGGATTGGCATCTTTTAAATATTGAATGGTTTCGGTAATGTCTTTTTCGGTTTCACCCGGATAACCAAGCATGATGAAAGTTCCGGTTTCAATGCCCATAGAATTCGTTTCTTGAATCACTTTTTTTACCTGATTAACATCCACTCTTCTGTCCATGGCATCAATGATGGTTTGCGAACCGCTTTCGGCACCAATCCAGATGCGGAAACAGCCCACTTCTTTCAGTAATTGTAAAATTTCAGTGTTCAATCGTTCCGCTCTCGTTATGCATTCAAACGGAATGACCGCGTCTTGTTTCAACACTTCTTCCCGAAACGCCAACAACCATTTGTGACTCACAGTAAATACGTCATCCACAAACCAAAGCGCATCCGGATTGTATTTTTCTTTCAACATTTTCATTTCTGTTGCCACTTGATTTGCCGGTCGACGGCGATAGCTTTGTCCGTAGACCGCTGTGCTGCACCATTTGCAGGTATAAGGACAACCGCGCTGCGTAGAAATCGTCATCGAGCTTTGCCCGTGATTGGTTTTCCAAGTATCCAAATAGTTTTGCATATTGATGGCTTCTCTATTGGGTAAAGGCAATTCGTCTAGTTCTTTGAATTTGGTTCTGGCAGTAGTTTGAATGATTGTATCGTTTTCCAAAAAGGCAACGCCGTTTATTTGATGCAAATCGCCATTTGCCATAATGGTTTGATAGAGTTCAAACGTAGTTTCCTCTCCTTCGCCTATGACTAAAAAATCGGCACCGGCTTTTAGATAATTTTCAATATTATAGGTTACATCCGGTCCGCCAAGAACAATTTTCGGGAAACCAAATGTTTCAGTTTTTAAAATGTTAATCAATTTAATCACTTCAATTTTGGTCATTAAATTGGTGTAGATGCAAATGATTTTGGGTTGTTGGGCTAAAATAAAATCGAGCTGTTCCTTTTGGGAAGAAAACGTAGTATCAAAAACGGCATTGTCAATATTTTTACTTTTCAAATAGGCCGAAACATAGAGCAACCCTAATGGCGGATAGGGTTTCATTATCTTTTGCTCCTTAGGGTCATCGGATAAATAATAAGCGTGGGTAAATAAAATACTCATCGTTTTTGCAATACTATAATGTAATGATCAGCGAATCTTGAAAGGAATGACCAATCTTTTATTCGCTGTTCAACAGCCTTTAAAAAGCGTAATAGACCTTTTTTGTTTTTAAAAAAACCATCCAAATAGGAAGGCGGTACCAAAAAACCAATAGGCTTTACAGCAACGGTTTCAAAATTAGCTTCTGATAAATTTACGATATCTTTTGGGTTATAGTAGTAAGTTGGTACATTTTCTCCGTCAACGTGGGCAATGGTGTTTTCTTTTTTTCGTCTTGAAATGATAGAGAAATTTGCTTTCGCCAAAAAATATAAACGTTCCCAAAGCGTATCTTTAGGCATAATAACCAAAGCCAGTTTGCCTTTTTCTGCAAGGATTGCACCCGTATTTTTGAAAAAATTTTCCAATTCCGGTTTTGACAAACAATTCAAACCGCCAAAGTTGGAAAACAGCAAATCAAAATGTTCGCCATCAAAAATCGTGGCAACAGCATTAATATCAGCCACTTTAAAGTTGAGGTTGCTGAAATTTCCTTTGTTTTTGGCTACTTCAATCATTTTTGAAGAAATATCTGTGGCAACAACATTGAAATTTTGCCGAGCCAACCAAATGGCATCTTCTCCGGTTCCGCAGTTAATTTCGAGTAGGTTTTGAACGGAAGCTAAGTGCTTCGATAATTCGGTGTAAACCATAGTGCGTTGCATTTTCCCAACTTCGGTATGGGTAAATGTTTGGTCGTAGGTAGCGGCTGCTTTGTCAAAACTAGCTTCCATTTTGCTGCAGTTTTTTTAGCAAAAGTGTATCCAAAAAAGCACTCGGAATGTAATACCCCAATTTTAAAATTGATTTCAAATTGGCCATTGAAAGTGAAGATGGTTTGATAAAAACTTGTTTCAAACTATAAAAGCCTTGTTGCTTTCTAAATTCTTTGTGAACAAATCGCTGCAATTTTCGATAATAATTCGATTTATAAGTTCCGTGAAACAGCATTTCAAAATCATCTGAGTCGGTCCAGTTGGCTTTGCCTTTCAAATCGTCTTTGACTTTGTCATAAAACTTGGTTCCGGGCAAAGGATAGGAAACCGAAATCCCAATATTGTCGGGCATCAGTTCTTTGACCATGGCTATAGTTTTGGTAATGTCTTCCTGATTTTCGTCTAAATAACCAAATTGCAAAAAGAACGCTACTCGAATTTTCTTTGCTTTTAAAAGCTTGGTGGCTTCGTAAATTTGTTCTACCGTTGTGCCTTTGTCCATGGCGTCGAGGATTTTTTGCGAGGCACTTTCGGCACCCACCCAAACTTCTTCCAATCCTGATGCGGCCAGGCAGTCAATGGTGTTTTCTTTCAATAATAAATCGACGCGGCTTTGGATATAATAGCTGATTTTCAGATTTTTTGCTTGTAATTCAGCATTGAATTCCTGAACCCAATTGGGCTTCAAACCAAAAATATCATCGCACATCCAAAAACGGGTAACGCCAAAAGTTGCCTTTAAAAACTGTATTTCATTGACAATATATTCCGGAGAATGGGCATTATAACGGTTGCCGTAAATGGGCTTGGCGCACCAATTGCATTTATACGGACAGCCACGGGTGGTGGCAATGTTTAAAGTGAATTCCTGACCGCTTTGTTTCCAAATGGTTTTATATCCTTCTATATCCACCAAATCCCAAGCAGGCAAGGGCAATTCATCTAAATCTTGTAGCACTTCCCGTTTTGGATTGACCTGAATTTGGTTCTCTTTTCTAAAAACAAGCCCCTTAATAGTTTGCAGTGAGGTTTCGTTTTCTAAAGCATTTGCCAATTCCAATAAAGTGATTTCGCCTTCGCCCTGCAAAATGTAATCGGCGCCCATTTTGATATAATCAGGATAATGGTCGGTAGCATCAGAACTGCATACAATGACAATGCACTGGTGTTTTTTCCCCAATTGAATCATCTCAAAACAAGCTTCGCGCATAGTCGTTAGGCACATTTTGGTTAGATAATTAAAGCCATCATCATAAATCACCAAATACTTGGGGTGCTGTTTTTTTAAAACGGATTCAATACTTTTTGGGCTGTCTAACAGATTGGTGTCAAAAAGAGCAACCTCAAAACCATTTTCCCGCAGTAACGAAGCCGCATACAAAGTTCCCAAAGGCGGAAACGGTGTTTTGTTTTTCCATTGCTTCGGGTCGAGGCGGTAATAGTAGGAATGCGAAAAAAGCAGGTTAGACATATTCCTTTTGTAATTCGATATTAAAATTTTTGTGCACTTCTTCTACTTTTGAGTTCAATGAAAGTATGACTTTTTTTTGAAAGTTAGACGGATGATGTTTGGAAACATTTTTAGTGGTCTTCAGTGCAATTTTAAAATCGTCTTCGGTCATATAACGGAATTTGAGTTTCCATTTTTTAAGGGTTATCCCTTTGAACAGATAATCGGTTACGGTACCTATTTTAGTATCAAAAACAAATTCAATTCCTTTGGAAAGAAGTGTCTTCTTTACGTTTTGAATGGCGTCGATTTCAGGTTCAAATTTTGAAAAATAATCATTCACCCATCGATTGCTTTGATAGAATTTCTTGAAAACCTCTTTGCCCTGTAATGGAATCAGTGTTTTCAACTCGGTAGCGGTGAAACGGTTTTTTTCTTCAATTTCCAACTGGTTGGAAGCAATGAAATAATTGACGCAGAAATACTTTCGCGAATTGAGCAGGAATATTTTTTTGTACAACATCAATAAGGTACGGCAAATCCATAATTTGTTGGGTTTGGTAATGACAAAATAATCGATGTCACTTCCGTTATCATAATACCCTTTTGATAAAGAGCCCGAAATACCTACAGCTTCCACATAAGGAAATTTAGCAATGAACCGGGCTTTTTTTCTAGCTTTTACTAAGGCCCTTTTGGCGTACATATTGCCGCGCATTCTTTTGATGACCGAATCCAAATCACTGCCATACACATAAAACTCATCCACTTTGGTGAGTATGTTTTGGTTAATCAAATGCTCCAATTCGTTTGACGTTTCCGATAAGTCACTATAATTAGTGTAACTGTGGATTTCGTCAATTTTCAGCGGATACCTGAAGATAGAAAAGTAAAGAATGGTTTTTAGTGCTTCCAAAATTCATAGCTTTTTTTGGTATTTAAAAGTAACAATTAATTTTGAATCACCCCCATGTTTATGGACATGTTTACCTCTTGTATACTTAAAAGACTAATGCGCTTCGAGCCAATCTTTGCCCAATCCCAGCTCTACTTCCAGCGGTACCGTCATGATAAAGGCATTTTCCATTTCGTGCTTAATCATCGGTTTTATTTTGTCTACTTCCGACAGGTGCACATCAAAAACAAGTTCGTCATGCACTTGCAACAGCATTTTTGATCGCCAATTTTCCGAAGTCAGCTTCTTATGGATGTTAATCATCGCTATTTTGATGATGTCCGCAGCGCTTCCCTGAATAGGAGCATTAACCGCATTTCGTTCAGCTCCGCCTCTAACTACCGCATTGGCCGAATTGATATCTTTCAGATAACGGCGTCTTCCCAGTACGGTTTGTACATACCCGTGATGTCTGGCAAAATCAACTTGTTCGGTCATATACGATTTTAGTTTCGGGTAGGTTTTGTAATAGGCGTCTATCAATGCGGCACTTTCCGAACGGGATAACGACGTTTGATTGCTCAATCCAAAAGCGGAAACCCCATAAATAATTCCGAAGTTCACCGTTTTGGCATTGCTTCGTTGTTCTTTAGTCACTTCTTCCAAAGGCACGTTAAATACTTTGGCCGCAGTGCTTCGGTGAATGTCTTCGTGGTTTTGGAAGGCTTTTATCATGTTTTCTTCGCCCGATAAAGCGGCAATAATGCGAAGCTCTATCTGAGAATAATCGGCAGAAAGCAAGGTGTAGTTTTCGTCACGGGCAATAAATGCTTTTCGTATCAAACGTCCGCGTTCGGTTCGAATTGGAATGTTTTGCAGGTTCGGATTGTTTGAGCTCAAACGCCCCGTAGCGGCCACCGTTTGCATGTAATCGGTGTGCACCCTTTGGGTTTTGGTATCTACTTGATTAGGCAAGGCTTCAATATAAGTGCTTTGCAATTTTACCATTTGACGCCAATCTAAAATGTCTTTCACAATTTGGTGTTCATTGGCCAAATAACTCAACACTTCTTCGCCGGTAGCGTATTGACCGGTTTTGGTTTTCTTTTGTTTGGCACCGCCTATTTTCAGTTTGTCAAAAAGGACTTCTCCGAGTTGTTTTGGCGAAGCTAAATTGAATTTTTCCCCTGCAGTTTCGTATATTTTTTGCTCAAATTCATTAATCTCTTTTTGCATGTCTTTGGACATCGATTTTAGATAATCAACATCCAAGCGAATGCCTTCTGTCTCCATAGCGGCTAAAACGGAAATCAACGGAATTTCGATTTCTTCAAACAGTTTTTTGGTTTCGGCTTTGTCTAAAATTGGACTGAAGACTTCTTTTAATTGCAATGTAATATCAGCATCTTCGGCAGCATATTCTTTAATGTCTTCCAAAGGCACCTCCCGCATCGAGAGTTGGTTTTTACCTTTTTTACCAATTAAGGTTTCTATAGATTTTGGGGAATATTTCAAATAGGTTTCACTCAATACATCCATATTATGACGCATGTCCGGATTGATGAGGTAATGCGCAATCATGGTATCAAATAATTTGCCTTTGACCTGAATGCCGTAATTTGAAAGGATTTTCAAATCGTATTTGATGTTTTGGCCAATCTTTTCGATGGATTTATTTTCAAAAAAAGGTTTGAATTTATCCGCTAACGTTTGTGCTTCTTCACGATTTTCCGGAAACGGAACGTAAAAAGCTTCTCCCTTTGTCCAAGAAAAAGACATGCCTACTAATTCGGCATGAAGTGTATCAATTCCGGTAGTTTCGGTATCAAAACATACCGAAGTTTGATTCATCAGATTTTGCAAAAATAATTTGGTGCCTAAATCACCTTGAATGATAGTATAATTATGATTAGTAGTTTCTAAAGTAGCATAATAGGAATGCGGTTTCGGCTCATCGCTTTCTTCATCGGAGAAGCCGAATAAATCAAACTGGTCCTGATTGCTTTGTTTGACAGGAGCTTTTTTGGTGACTTGAGCTGCTTCAGTTTCTGTGCCATTAGAATCAATTTCGTCGTATTCTTTTCCGGTGCCGAAGAGTTTGTCAAATTGGGCTTTCATTTGGCGGAATTCCAGTTCCTGAAACAAGGCATCGGTTTTGTCAACATCCGGTTTGGACAATTCGAAGTCAGTGGCATCAAAAGTTACCGGACAGTCCAGTAAAATAGTAGCCAGTTTTTTGGATAAAATTCCGAGTTCTTTATTGTTTTCAATTTTATCTTTTAAAGCGCCTTTCAGTTTATCGGTGTTTTCTAAAAGGTTTTCCATCGAACCGAATTCTTTCAGTAATTTTTTAGCGGTCACTTCCCCCACACCCGGAAACCCCGGAATGTTGTCGGCAGAATCGCCCATCATCCCTAAGAAATCAATCACTTGTAGCGGATTTTCGATTTCAAATTTGGCCAAAACTTCAGGAATCCCCCAAATCTCGATATCATTGCCCATACGAGCGGGCTTGTACATAAAAATATTTTCGGAAACTAATTGCGCAAAATCCTTATCGGGCGTTACCATGAATACTTGATACCCTTCTTTTTCGGCCTGCTTGGCCAAAGTACCGATTAAGTCGTCGGCTTCAAAACCGGCTTTTTCCATAATAGGAATGTGCATCGCTTTTAATAGTTCTTGTATGTAAGGAACGGCAATTTTAATGGCTTCGGGTGTTTCGTCACGGTGGGCTTTATATTCTTGGTACATTTCATAACGGTAATCGCTGCCGCCTTTGTCAAAAGCTACGGCCAAATGATCCGGTTTTTCCCGTTTGATAACATCCATCAGCGAATTCATAAATCCCATAATGGCGGAGGTGTCCATGCCTTTGGAATTGATACGGGGATTTTTGATAAAAGCATAATAGCCGCGGAAAATTAAAGCGTAAGCATCAAGCAGAAAAAGGCGTTTTTGTGACATGAAATCAATTTTTATAAGAATGTAAAAGTAGGGATTTGCACCTTATCTTTTGGCAAAACTTAAAGGAAAGTTAAACTTTTTTAAACGGCCGTTTCTTCATTTTGTCTTCACTTGACCGTTGTAATTTTACTTCATTAAAAATAAATTATTAATTCAAAAAATTTAGAAATCATGAGAAAAATTGTAATGTTACTCGCCGTGCTTTTGGGCACCACATTTATGGCAAATGCTAACACTATCAACAGAAAAGCGGCCACCGCAAAAGAAGTTAAAACGAAAGTAATCAGAAAACACAAAAGAGCTAAAAAAGTAGCTGCAAAAACCACCAGCACAGCAAAACCTGTAGCTGCCCCGGCTAAAAAATAGTTCCGATTGATGATGAAGAGGAGTAATTGATTGTTTTGTTTAAAGCCGATAGTTCTATCGGCTTTTTTTTGCGATTGATCATGGAGTTAAAGATTCGTTAAACCAAGCGATATGATCAAATCTTCATTTTGTCTTCATTTTACTGTAGTAGTTTTGGGTTAGCTAAAAGAGAGGGCTAAAAGTTTAGTTTTTATTGATTGTTAATTTTGAAAAGTCGGTGAAGGGATTTGCCGGCTTTTTGTTTACATTTACTTTAGGTTTTTACTATCGCTTATGAACGTATTGCTTGTTGAAGATTATCAGGAATTAGCCAAAGAAATCATCGATTTTTTATCTAAAAACGGTTATTTGTGCAAATGGGTTTCGAGCCAGGCAGAAGCTTTGGAAGAAATTAGCGTTAATGAATATGACGCCATGCTCTTGGATTTGGGTTTGCCCGATGGCGACGGATTTGACATTTTAAAAGACATCAGAAAAAAGCAAGCCAAAACCGCTGTTATCGTCATCACGGCCCGCGGCGAACTCAATGATAAAATTGACGGATTGCAACTCGGAGCTGATGATTACTTAACTAAGCCTTTTGCCTTGACAGAATTGGGCGCTCGATTATTTGCTGTAATCAGAAGAACCCATGGCGTGGCTACCAATGAAATAGAAATTCACCATTTCAAAATTCAGTTGCAGGAGTACCGGGTGACTTTTGCTGAAGAGATTATCAATTTGACTAAAAAAGAGTTTGATATATTTCAGTATTTGGTGTTGAATAAAAACCGGGTGATAACAAGATTACAACTCACTGAACACATTTGGGGCGATATACTCGAATTGAATTCGGATTCTAATTTTATCGATGTACATGTTCGGAATTTGAGAAAGAAACTCGAAAAATTTGCCAAAATAGACTGGTTTGAAACCGTCAGAAATGTGGGCTACCGCATCAATATGTAATATGAGAATCAAGCATCAATTGACCATCTTCAACGCCTTGACAAGGTTTTTAATCATTTTGGTGATTTGGTTGTCGTTGCCTATTCTTATTGAAAAAGTAGTTTACAAAAGAATTGACAAAACCCTGCTGGAGAAAAAAGAAAAATTCACCGAGCACCTCGACAAACAGGAAATCAATGACTTTTTGAACCGGAATGACGCCACGGAAACCTATTCTAGTTTTTCGACGTTACACAATGAATTTCTGCAGCTGTACCAAGCCAAAAAAACCACCAAAAAGACAGATTCTTTTTTTAAAAATGAACCCCGAATTATAGAAGGCGAGCAAAGTGACTACCGCGTGTTGTATTATGATTTTGTGTATGAAAACACGAATTACAAACTCGAAATCGGGAGCAGCTTGAGTGAAATTAAAGACTTGACGTTTGCCATAAGGGTGTTTATTTTAATAGTTTTGAGCATTGTTATTGTCTTTACGTTTTTGGTGGATGCCTTTTTTATCGAATATTTAGTAAAGCCTTTTCACCAAATTGTCAATCAAAAAATCCGTCATGTTAATGAACCCGAAAAGTTCAACTATACCCCGATAAAATCACATTCAACCGATTTTCAGGAATTGGATGAGGTGTTGAACCAAATGATGAAACGCATACAGGAGTTGTTCAGCATTGAGAAACAATTTATTGCCAATGTATCGCACGAATTGTTATCGCCCATTGCTATGCTGAAGAACCGCTTTGAAAACTTAATTCAAAACGAATCATTGGATGAAGAGGCGGTCAATAAGATCGTAAGTTCACTTCGCACCTTGGATTTGCTGAAGAAAATCATCAACAACCTGCTGCTCATTTCCCGAATAGAAAACAACCAATACATTACTGATGAAGCTATTGATTGTAAAAATGTCTTAAATGATATTAAGGAAGAACTTCAGGATAGAATAGAGGAAAAAGAAATTGATTTCCAAATCCATTTAACCGAAAACTATCAGTTCACCGGCAATAAAACACTGATTCATATTATGTTTTACAATGTGATTACCAATGCCATCAAATTCACAGAGCAAGGCGGCCGTATTACCGTGGCAGATGCTAAAACCCAATCGCAATACGCTGTCACGGTTACAGACGATGGTTGCGGGATGGCTCAGGAACAAATAGACGAAATTTTTAACCGCTTCACCCGACTTAACGTACACAAAGAAGGACAAGGATTAGGGTTGGCCATAGTAAAAAGCATAGCCGATTTTCATCATATTGACATTACGGTTACTTCAGCATTGCAAAAGGGCAGCACCTTTGAATTTGTTTTCCAAACCGGGAAACTTCGTAATTAAAAGTTAAAATTTCCATTGACCCGAAATCTTCATTTTATCTTCATTTAGCCTATATACTTTTGAAGTGTAAATAATATTTAATTTTAAAAATTTAAACATCATGAAATCAAAGATTCACGAACTCCGACCAAACAAATTGTTTCGCGTGAGTAAAAAAGTATTTATGTTAGCCGCTTTAGTTTTAGGAACCACTGCCATGGTAAACGCTCAACAAAAAGAACCAGCCAAAGCGGCTCCGGCTAAAGAAGTAAAAGCAGTTAAAAAAGCTGAAAAGAAAATGGTAAAAGCAGAGAAAAAAGTAGAAGCAGCTACTCCGGCCAAACCAGCAGCTCCGGCAAAAAAATAACCTATTGAATACCATAGGGAAGTCAAGCAAAATGTGATTGAAGAAAGAGGCCGGTAAAGTAATTTGCCGGTCTTTTTGTTGGACTAAAGTTAAAATTATCCAAAACCGCCCTAGGGGAACTGCTTTCTTCGTTAATTTGTTAAAAATTAAAATCGATGATTCGTTGGGTTATTTTTATTATAATAATCTCTATAATAGAGTTTTATGCTTTTCAGGCCTTTAGGACAGTGACCAAAATAAAATGGGCCTTATACCTTTATCAGCTGATTTCCTTGGCCGTAATTGTATTCATAGCTTACCAATTCACACAATTTGACCGAAGTGTGGGCCAAACCAAAACCACCTTATTTACCTTAGGGCTGTTGTTATTGGTGTTGATTCCGAAAGTTATAGCGACTTTTTTCTTGATGCTGGAAGATATTTTCAGAGTGTTTTCGGGTTCGGTGACTTACTTTATGGGCGATAACAACAATGGTGATTTTTTACCCGAAAGGCGAAAGTTTGTCAGTCAAATTGCTTTGGGTATAGCGTCTATTCCGTTTATGGGATTGGTGTATGGGATGACCAAAGGAAAATACAACTACAAAGTAATTAAGCAAACCATTTTCTTCCCTGATTTGCCCGATGCTTTTGACGGGTTTACCATCACTCAGATTTCTGACGTGCACAGTGGTAGTTTTGACGATCCTGAAAAGATTCACTACGCTATTGATTTGGTTAACCAACAAAAAACCGATATGATGTTGTTTACCGGTGATATTGTAAACACCCACGCCAAAGAAATGCATCCTTGGATTGACGCTTTTAACAAGATAGACCACCACGAATACGGCAAGTTTTCAGTGTTGGGCAATCACGATTACGGCGAATATGTAAGCTGGCCTTCGCAAAAAGCCAAAGACGAGAACTTTCAAGCTATTAAAGATTTGTACGGACAAATTGGTTTCAAGCTGTTGTTGAATGAAAACGTGAAAATCAAAAAAGGCAACGACGAAATTGCGTTGGTGGGCGTAGAGAACTGGGGGCATAATTTTAAACAAGCCGGCGATATCCATAAAGCTTCCGAAAACCTGCGTCCCGAAGATTTTAAAATCCTAATGAGTCACGACCCAAGCCATTGGGAGTATGAAGTAAAAAAACATCCGAAGAATTTTCAGTTAACGCTTTCGGGACACACCCACGGCTTCCAATTTGGGATTGAAATTCCGGGAGTTGTAAAATGGAGTCCGGTGCAATACGTTTACAAACAATGGGCCGGATTGTATACTGAATTGGGCCGTCACGTGTATGTAAATCGCGGTTTTGGGTTTCATGCTTATCCCGGTCGAGTGGGGATTTGGCCTGAAATCACGGTTTTTGAACTAAAAAAAGGGAATAATGTAGCATAATTAGTTAAAAATGCTACATTTGTGCTTTACTATTTCTTTTAAACGATTAAAAAGAACTAAAAATAGTTTGGTTTTATGTCAAAATTTGGAGAATTAATCAATGCTCAAGTGCCTGTGTTAATTGATTTTTACACAGAGTGGAACGAATCTTCGGTTTCTATGCATCCTGTTATCAGAGATGTAGCGGCAGCGCTTGGTGATAAAGCGAAAGTAATCAAAATCGATGTAGATAAAAATCAGGAATTGGCCGATGCCCTTCGCATTAAAGGATTGCCAACGTTGATGATTTATAAAGAAGGCCAAATGGTGTGGCGACAATCCGGGGAGCTGGATGCCAATACCATTATCAATTTGGTACAAGAACAATTGTAATTAGTATTTACCTATATAAAAAGGCGAACCATTCATTTGGCTCGCCTTTTGTTTTTATGGGTGTGAAATGGCTTAGTTGTGTTGAACAGTTTCAATTATAGACTAACTATAATTGAAACTATAAGTATAATTAAAACAGCAATTAGTAAGGTTTTCAAATACAGCTTTTGAATTTTTCTTTCTTCTCTGTAATCCGAAACATGGATAGTTTCTGTGCTGGCAATTAAGTCGTTTCTAAGGAGAAGTTGATCTATTTTTTCTCTATCGCTATCTAAAAGAAAATACTTTACACCATCTGAAATAAAAGGTTCATTTTCCTCATAATAATATTGGATACCATATTTTTCTAATTCGGATTCAAAAATTATAATGTCTTTAAACGGAACATCTAGTTTAAAATGATTTTGGAATTTTACTTCACTACTTTTCATATGGTGGGTATTGAATATTGCAGTTTTTCGGTTACGGGAATTGGGTTTGGTTATTGCTTGAAACCGCTGTTAGGCAACGTTTATAATATTTTTTTAATTTTTTTAAAACAATTAGCCCAATAGTTAAAAATAGCCCAACACTGATAAAAAAGATTCCTCCAATTTTATTTTTGTTTCCTTTTACAAAATATGGTTTATTGTCTTTGTCTATAAACTCTAAATTTTTATCTAGCCTCGTATCTCTATTTTTTTGTAAAGGTGTAATATCAGAATGATAAGCAATTATTTCATCTCCAATTTTTAATTTATCTAATTGCTCAAATTTGGGACTGAAATCACCAGTTTCTTTTCCAATAAAAACTTGAAATACTAATGGATATCCTTCTATATGTATATATCTAGTATCTCTTGGATTAAGATTTTCAAAACTATCTCCGATATAATCAATTTTACCTTTGACTGTTTCAAATTCACTTTTAGATTTTAAACTGTTTGCATAGATATGAATGCCAAATGCGATAATAACAATATTTGCAATACTCCCTTTTATAAAAATAGGTTTTCTAGAATTTGTCATAGTTTATTTAATGTTGTAAAATGTTGCCTAACTTATTAATACACCCAACCAACCAATAATTTCGGATACGCCCAATAAGGTAAAGTTGCCTTTATAAACTCAAATGTAATAAAAATACAGCAGTAAGTTCAAACGATGTTGTTTGAGATTTTATTTTAGGGTAAGGCAGGTGTCAGTCTTTTTAAAATCACGGTTACCACTGCCGGTTAGCTAAGGAATACTAACCACCAAAAGGCATGAAAACTTTGGCAACATTTTTGCATAAAAAAAAGGTGTAGCAAAGAAATCTGTAGCAAAATATTTTGCTACAATAAATTGTGCTACATTTAATTTATAAAAATAAAACTATGGTAAGAAAGGAAACCGATAGAGACTACTTAGGACTTACCCAACAACAAATGGCATCGCTGTTAAAAGTTAGTCGCAGCAATTGGTCGCTCTTTGAGCTTGGGTTAAGAAATTTACCTCCAACAGCTGGTTTAAGACAAGCTGAAATGATGATTTATATGCTCTCGCCGGAAGGCAAAGCTCTTAATAACCTGCCCGACATCCAACAAGAGGAGGAAACCCTAAAAAAAATGTTGAAAAAAAAACAAAAGGGGAACGATTATCGGCAGAGTAAAATTACCCGAAAAATAGAAAGAGCAAAGGAAAAATGGGTGCAATACCAAAAAGCAACTCACCTGATGTACTTTTTAAGCAAGCCAGCTCAAATGGAAAAAGCTTTAGCCCCGAAAGCAGTGCCTATTATAACGGAATTGGTTAATAGGAACTTTAAAAAATATACTCAAGAAGTAGATTTACTGCAACTGGACTTGGAGCTACTGCAAGCAGAACAGCAGGTGTTTGAAAGGGCCTTGTCTAAACTGGAGAGTACGGGCACTTCGACAGGCTCAGTGTGACACTACTGTTTTAATTGTGTTTTGTTTAGTTAGTTTTTTTATGAAGATGCAATTAGCATTACGACTGTCAGTCTGAGCTTGTCGAAGACCTTTGTTTTGATTGTTTTTGCTTAAAAAGCACTTCGACTCCCGATAGCTATCGGGACAGTTGACAATGTGCTTCTTATTGTATTTAGTGTTAGGACAGCTTACTCCAGCTTGTCACAAACCCACCCTTTTGCTTTCAGGAAGGCTAAGGTTTTGGGTAAGGCATACCTCAGGTTTGGCTCCGCTTTTACACTGTCGTGAAAAACAATGATACTGCCGGGAGTTACATTTTGCAATACATTCTCGAGGCATTTTTCCGGGGTGATGCTGCGGTCAAAATCCATGCTGATGATGTCCCACATGATAATGCGATACCCCATTCGACGCAAGACTCTGGATTGTGAGGGTTTGATTTTACCGTAGGGAGGGCGAAACAGAATTGTGAATTGTGAATTGTGAATGGTGAATTGTGAATTGCAGCGTTGGACATCGTTAATGTAGGTTGGGTTGGGGGTTTTCCAGCCTTTCAGATGATTAAATGTATGGTTGCCGATGGCGTGTCCGGCTTCGATGGTTTTTTTGAAAATCTCGGAGTGTTTTTCAACGTTGTTGCCAATGCAGAAGAAAGTCGCTTGAGCGTTGTATTGTTTTAATTGGTCTAAAACCCATTCGGTAATTTCGGGCGTAGGGCCATCGTCAAAAGTGAGGAACACTTTATTTCTCTGATTGGGGCTATCCCACACATAGTTAGGAAATACCCATTTGATCCACCGATTTGTTTTGACCCAAAAACTCATAGGCTAAATATAAAAAAAATGTGCCAATATGAATCTTCGTATTGGCACATCTTTAAAATTGTAAAGGGTATTATTCTTTGTCTCTGCCAAAGCGTTCAAAGCGTTGTACAAAAGCGTTGAATGTTGGTTTGTTTTTGTTGTAAAACTCCATATCGCCACGGTCTTTCATCACTATCAATAAACTGCGGTAGCGTTCAATATCCGTAATAATATCCGTAGCAATACCGTTTTGAATAGAAGGTTGAATGCCGGCAAAATACGTCAAGCTTTGTTTGTATTTGGTCATTAATCGTTCTAACAGCTCACGAGCTTTGGCTTTTTCACCAATTTCGTAATACCCGCTCACAAAAGGTTCTACCATGGTGTAGTAGCCATAATAATCCATCGGCATTTTGGTTAAGGCCAATTCAATAATCTTTTTAGCTTTTTCGGTTTTCCCTTCATTGATTAGCTGTTCCATCAATCGCGCCATATTGGTACGATACGAGATACTGTTTTTACGCGTTTCCGGATCGTGGTAAATGGTCGTTAAATCGCCGTTACCCCAACTCCAGTTCATCACTAGATTGTACATTTTATCGCTGTCGATATCACCCATGTCGTATGGGTTTTCTTTGTCAATTGGCGTTCTTACCGGTACTAATTTGTAGACCAATCCGTCCAACTGCAGGTAGTCTTTCATCCAAAGATAATCGTCGTCCCCAAAGCTGCCACCGGTAAAATACACAGGACGTTTCCAGTTGTTGTTGGCCAACACGTCTAACATCATCAATCGGTTTTTATACATCGCGCTGCCTTTGATGTCTAAATCAATGTAAGGAACAATCGAATCGTTGTATTTAGCGTTAACCACCTTGTTCTTAATGATGGTATTCTTATCTACCGGAATTCTGATTTTGTTCGTCGGATAGAAGTGAATCGTTTGTCCGTTTTGCGCATCAATAGTCGATTTCGGATTTTTGATAAAGGCAATGAAATCTTTTAACTCCCAACGGGCTTCGGTTTTAGGATAATGTAAAACATAATCCAACTTGTCGCCCACATATTCGTTGTGGGTAAAAGAAATAGGCAACCCGTCTGATTTATACGTTTTGAATTTCATTTGGTCAATATACCAGTCGGTCATAAACAATTGGGTGTTTACGATTTTAATATCGGTTCTTACGCCTTCAATTTCCTGAGCGTACCAAAGCGGGAACGTATCGTTGTCGCCAATGGTAAACAAGATAGCGTTAGGGTCACAAGACTCGAGATAGTTTTTAGCCATCGCGATAGAAGTGTATTTTTGAGCACGGCTGTGGTCATCCCAGTTTTGAGACGCCATAAGTACCGGAGCTGCCAACAGACAAGCGCCAATCACTATAGGGCCAAGCAGTTTTGATTTCACATAATCGGTTATGATTTCATAAATGGCAAAGACGCCAAACCCAACCCAAATGGCAAACACATAAAACGAACCAACTAAAGCATAGTCTCTTTCACGCGGTTCGAATGGTCTTTCATTTAAATAAATTTTGAGTGCCAAACCGGTGAATAAAAATAAAACCAGCAATACGTAGAAACTCTTTAAGTCTCTTTGCGCGTGGTATAAAAGTCCGATTACCCCAATGATAAACGGCAGGAAGTAATACACATTTCTGCCTTTGTTGTTTTTCACGTCATCCGGTAGGTTTTCCTGTGTTCCTTTGCCGAGATGCACTTGGTCAATAAACTTAATGCCGCTAATCCAGTTGCCGTCCAGGTTGTCGTATTTTCCTTGAATGTCGTTTTGTCTTCCCACGAAATTCCACAACAAATACCTGCCGTACATATACCCAAATTGGTATTCAATCATAAAGCTCAGGTTGTCCCAAGTAGAAGGTTTTTCGATGGTTAAATAATCGCTGTATTTTTTCAGGAACGAAATATAATCTTCGTTGTCAATTTTTTTCTGATTGTAGGCCGTTTGAAATTCGTTAATGTTTTTTTGCATTTCTTCTTTCAACTGTCCAACGGCTTGTGCTACTTGATCTTCGCTCAGACTGTCAATATCAACACCGTATTGCGCCAAGTCCTCTTCATAAGGATAATCCTGATTCAGTTTGAATTTAGGAACGCCGGTAAATTGTACATAATTGTCGATGTGGTCGGTACTCCAAAGACGCGGAAGGATTGCTTTTTGATTGTCATCGGTATTTTGATCGGCGTTTTTGTAGTTGTTTACAATCACGTATTTACCGGTTTTATAATCTCTTTCGTAGTTAGGCGCTTTGTCTAAATAAGGTTGGTCTTTGTCTAATCCGGCAAAAGTATCGGTATACTGTGGTCCGTAGAATAATGGGTTAACACCATACTGCTCACGGTTGTAGTACGCCAAAACCTCGGCAGCATCAGAAGGTTTGTTTTCATTAATCACTACGTTGGCATTGGCACGAATCGGCAACATCATCCAGGTAGAGAATCCTATTAATACAAACAGGATACATAATAATATGGTATTGAACAGCGGGTGTCCTTTTTCGCGGGTATACTTTAGTCCGAAATAGAAAGTAACCACCATTAACAAGGCCGAGAATATGGTTCCGGAGTTGAATGGCATTCCAAAACTATTCACCATAAAGATTTCCATTTTTCCGAAGAAAGCCAGCGTGTAAGGCAATAATAATTTGAAGATAAAAAGTAACACCGCTACGATGATCACATTGGCTAACAGGAAATTTTTGACGGTAACTTTTTTGTAATTTTTAAAGAAATATAAAAACCCAATCGCCGGAATGGTAAGCAAGGCCATAAAGTGCACCCCGAAGGATAGTCCGACAATCAGCGAAATCAATAACAACCATCGGTTTCCTCTTGGTGTATGCATGTCTTGTTCCCAACGTAAGCCCAGCCAAAACAATAAGGCAATAAATAAGGAGGCCATGGCGTATACTTCGGCTTCTACGGCATTGAACCAAAAACTATCCGAGAAAGTAAAGGTCAGCGCGCCAACAAAAGAACTTCCGAGTATAACAATGGCTTTGTTGTTATCTACCTCGGTATAAGAGGAAACTATTTTTTTTAATATAATCGAAGACGACCAAAACATAAACAATATGGTAAAGGCGCTCGAGAACACTGACATCATATTGACCATCAAGGCTATGGTTTCTTTACTGGTGGCAAACATGGCAAAGAAAGCACCCAAGATTTGAAACAACGGCGCTCCCGGTGGGTGGCCCACTTCTAGCTTGGCAGCGGTTGCGATGTATTCGCCACAATCCCAAAAACTCATGGTAGGTTCAACCGTTAAAGAATAAGTGATTAAAGCAATGGTAAATGTTGTCCATCCGATGATGGTGTTCCATTTATTGAAGTTAAAATTCATCATATAAGTATGAAATGAAAGGGTTTTGTTTTGATGCTACAAAGAAACTATTTTTTTAACGCAAGTAAACGCGTATTAACAAATTTTTCTCAAAATGATAACGAATTAACTACAAGTTTATTATGCCGTTACCGGGAAAGAATTCAAGGATAGTTTTTAATTTTTTTGTGTAATTGTTTGTGTAAAATAAAATTTGTTCTAAATTTGCACTCGCATTAAGCAAATCTGGTCTATGGTGTAATGGTAACACTACGGTTTTTGGTGCCGTCTTTCTAGGTTCGAGTCCTAGTAGACCAACGATAAATCCCGCAACTAGCGGGATTTTTTGTTTTATGTTGGGAAAGAAGTTTATCCTGACTTTTATTTTTTGGAAAGTTCCGGCAGACCAATAAAAAAGCCTCTCCATAGGGAGAGGCTTTTTTGTTTTATAGTGTTATCTCTTTTAGATTTTAAAAGTAACTACCGGTCTAACAGCGTGATTTACTAAATCTTCACTAACACTGCCGTTGAAGAAGTGAGAAAGACCTTTTCTGCCGTGTGTAGACATTCCGATTAAATCAGCATCAATAGAGTTGGTGAAATTTAACACACCGCTCTCTACATTAACATCATTATAGATATGAGTAGAATATTTGTTTATGGTAAAGCCTGAAACAAAATTGTTCATGATGTCTTTTGCGATATGAGTGGGTTTGAAACTGCTTGGTGTGTTTATCATTACCAAATTCAGTTCGGCGTCAAATTTGTTGGCAAACTCTACTACTTTAGCAAATGGTTTTTTGATTTCATCTGCAAAGTCGGAGGCGAATACAAATTTATCTACTTCAAAATCTCCGGCTTCTTTCTTAATGATTAGCACAGGAATATCAGAATTACGAACTACTTTCTCTGCATTAGAACCGACAAACATTTCTTTGAAACCGCTGGCACCGTGAGAGCCCATTACGATTAAATCAACATCATTCTTTTTGCTGATATTCATGATACCGTCAAAAGCCAATTCGAATTGTATAATTTCTGAAACTTTTAAGTCAGCCAAACTTTCATCATCCATTAAATCTTCCAGTTTGTTAATTGCCGCATTTTTAAAAAGCATGATTTCAGGTAAATCATGACCGCTTCCTATAGCGTCACTGGCTTGATGAGGTAATTCTAACATGTGAAGAAGGAAGATTTCACCGCCGTTTTTTCGGGCAATTTGAGCGGCAACTTTTAAAGCGTATCCGGCGTGTTCTGAGAAGTCAGTTGGGACTAATATTTTTTTCATGATATAAAAAATAAATTTTGGATTGTATATATTTATTAAGACAATAAAGGTATTATTTTTTTTTGATACCGCAATGATTTTTGATTTATAAAAAAATAACTATATTTGCAGCGTTATTTACCATTTAAAAACTAAATAATGAGGGAAGCACTGCTTCCCTCTTTTTATACAAGTATGACATTTAAAGAGAAAGTTGCGAATTTATTAGAAGAAGGATTACTCGAAAAGCCTTCATTGTTTTTGGTAGATTTAAGCATTTCAGAGAGTTACAAAATTACCGTAACTTTGGATGGCGATAACGGTGTAAATTTGCAGGACTGTATTGATGTAAGTCGGACGCTCGAAAATAATTTAGACCGCGAAGAACAGGATTACTCTTTAGAAGTAGCTTCGGCCGGTGTTTCAACACCACTAAAACTAGTCAGACAATATAAAAAAAATATTGGCAGAACGTTGAAAGTAAAAACGGCTACCGAAACGATAGAAGCAAAGTTAGAAGCCGCTTCCGAGGATAGCATAGTGCTTAGCTGGACGGCAAGAGAACCCAAAAAAATAGGAAAAGGAAAAGAAACGGTAGCACACCAACGCGAGATTCCTTATTCAGAAATAAAAGAAGCAATTGTTATTATAATATTTAATTAAAATTTGGCATGGAAAATATTGCATTAATCGAGTCATTTTCAGAGTTTAAAGATGATAAACTTATTGATCGAGTAACGCTTATGGCGATTTTGGAGGATGTATTTAGAAACGCATTAAAAAAGAAATACGGTTCTGATGATAATTTTGACATCATTATCAATCCTGATAAAGGTGATATGGAGATTTGGAGAAGAAGAATTGTTGTTGCTGATGACGATTTAGATTTAGAAAACGAAGAAATCACGTTGACTGATGCCCGTAAAATTGAGCCTGATTTTGAAATCGGTGAAGAGGTTTCTGAAGAAGTGAAATTGATAGATTTAGGAAGAAGAGCGATTTTGGCTTTGCGTCAAAACTTGATTTCTAAAATCCACGAACACGATAATACGAATCTTTACAAACAATTTAAAGATTTAATTGGCGAAATTTATACCGCTGAAGTGCACCATGTTCGTCCAAGAGTTGTAATTTTGGTAGATGATGAAGGAAACGAAATCGTGTTGCCGAAAGAAAAACAAATTCCGTCTGACTTCTTCCGTAAAGGAGATAACGTTCGCGGTATCATTGAAAGCGTGGAATTAAAAGGGAATAAACCGCAAATTATCATGTCAAGAACGGCAGATAAATTTTTGGAAAAATTATTCGAACAAGAAATTCCGGAAGTTTTTGATGGTTTAATCATGATTAAAAAAGTAGTGAGAATTCCAGGCGAAAAAGCAAAAGTAGCCGTAGATTCTTATGATGACAGAATTGATCCGGTAGGAGCTTGTGTGGGTATGAAAGGGTCGCGTATTCACGGTATCGTTCGTGAGTTAGGTAACGAAAATATCGACGTAATCAACTACACCAGCAACTTACAGTTGTATATCACAAGAGCATTAAGCCCTGCTAAAGTATCTTCCGTTAAAATTGACGAAGAGAAAAAAAGAGCCGAAGTGTTCTTGAAATTAGAAGAAGTTTCTAAAGCCATCGGTCGTGGCGGACACAATATCAAATTGGCCGGTTTGTTAACAGGTTATGAATTAGATGTTATCAGAGAAGGCATTACAGCTGAGGAAGATGATGTTGAATTAACAGAGTTCTCAGACGAAATCGACGGATGGGTAATTGACGAGTTTGCTAAAATCGGATTGGATACCGCCAGAAGTATACTGAACCAAGATGTAGCCGATTTAGTGAGAAGAACCGACTTAGAAGAAGAAACGATTTTAGAAGTAATTAAAATTTTGAAAGAAGAGTTTGAGGACTAATTCTTTCGCCAACAATAGATAAACATTAAAAAGATTTTATGTCTGAAGGAAATATTAGAATTAATAAAGTTTTAAGGGAATTAAATATTTCTTTGGAAAGAGCTGTGGATTATCTTAAAGATAAGGGCATTGCTATTGAAGCCAGTCCCAACACAAAAATTTCCGATGATGTGTATAATATTCTTTGTGGTCAATTTGCCGGAGACAAAGGAAACAAAGAAGCTTCTAAAGGCGTAAGTGAAGAAATCAGAAAAGAAAAAGAAGCGCTTCGATTAGAAAGAGAAAAAGAAATTGAAGACAAGCGCAAAGCAGAAGAAGAGCGCCAAAAGTTAGAGGTAGTTAAAGCCAGAGCAGTGGTTACCGGCCCTAAACAGGTAGGTAAAATCGATTTAGAGCCAAAGGTTGCTATTACTCCAACACCGGCAGAAACTCCGAAAATTGCTGTTGAAAAACCGGAACCGGTGGCTAAAAAAGCAGAAGAAGCTCCAACAGCTCCGGTGGAAGCTCCTAAAGAAAAAGTAGCTAAAGCTAAGGAAGAACCTGCAGCAGCCGAAGCTCCGATGGATGAAACCATCACCACACAATACCAAAAATTATCAGGGGCTACGCTGACCGGTCAAGTAATTGATTTATCACAATTCAATAAACCGAAAAAGAAAAAAGAGGAGTTCAAAAAGGATGCTAACAAACCTGCGACTCCTGCCGGCGGACAAACTGCGGCACAAGCGGCACAAAATGCGGCCAATAAAAACAAAAGAAAAAGAATTCCGGGAAAACCGGGTGAAGGCGGGAAACCGGCTATCACCAGTGGCGGAAATAATGCACAAGGTGGTGCTAATAAATTTGGCAACAAACCAGGCGGAGGATTCCAAAAAGGAGCCCGTCCTGCTATAGTTCAAAAAGTTGAGCCTACCGAAGAAGAAGTTAAAAACCAAATCAAAGAAACTTTAGAGCGTTTACAAGGAAAAGGAAACAAATCTAAAGCGGCCAAATACAGAAGAGACAAGCGTGATTCGCACCGTCAAAGAACGGAAGACGAAATGCAAGCGCTGGAAGAAGGAAGTAAAACCATCAAAGTAACCGAGTTTGTTACGGTTGGTGAAATTGCCACCATGATGGATGTGCCGATTACTAAAGTGATTGGAACCTGTATGTCATTAGGCATCATGGTAACCATGAACCAACGTTTGGATGCGGAAACACTTTCTATCGTTGCGGATGAGTTTGGTTATGAAGTAGAATTTATCACTACTGATATAGAAGAAAACTTGGAAGTGGTGGAAGACAGACCGGAAGATTTGGTTACTCGTGCGCCAATCGTAACGGTAATGGGTCACGTAGATCACGGTAAAACCTCGTTATTGGATTATATCCGTAAGGAAAATGTAATCGCCGGAGAATCAGGAGGAATCACGCAGCACATTGGTGCTTATGCGGTTACTTTAGAAGGCGGTCAAAGAATCACATTCTTAGATACCCCGGGTCACGAAGCGTTTACTGCTATGCGTGCTCGTGGAGCTCAAGTTACAGATATCGCCATTATTGTGGTAGCGGCGGATGATGATATCATGCCACAAACCAAAGAGGCTATCAGTCACGCTCAAGCGGCTGGTGTTCCGATGATTTTTGCCATCAACAAAATTGATAAACAAGGAGCTAATCCTGAAAAAATCAAAGAAAAATTAGCCGCCATGAATTTATTGGTAGAAGACTGGGGTGGAAAATACCAATCCCACGACATCTCTGCTAAAAAAGGAACCGGTGTTAAAGAATTATTAGAAAAAGTATTGCTGGAAGCCGAAATCCTCGACTTAAAAGCCAACCCAAATAAACCGGCAGTAGGAACTGTGGTTGAAGCCCAATTAGATAAAGGAAGAGGATATGTATCAACGATATTGGTACAATCAGGAACTTTAAAAGTGGGGGATTATGTATTGGCCGGAAAAAATCACGGTAAGGTAAAAGCCATGCACGATGAAAGAGGTCACAATGTGAAAGAAGCCGGGCCATCAACACCTATATCTATTTTAGGATTAGACGGAGCGTCAACTGCGGGCGATAAATTCAATGTGTTTGAGGACGAAAGAGAGGCCAAACAAATTGCCGCTAAACGTACTCAGTTAATGCGTGAACAATCGGTAAGAACACAACGTCATATTACTTTGGCGGAGATTGGTCGTCGTATTGCTTTAGGTCAGTTTAAAGAATTAAATATTATCCTTAAAGGAGATGTGGATGGTTCTGTTGAAGCACTTTCCAGTGAGTTCTCTAAATTGTCTACTGAAGAAATTCAAATCAATATCATTCATAAAGGGGTTGGAGCGATTACCGAAACCGATGTAATGTTGGCTTCTGCTTCAGATGCTATTATCATTGGATTCAACGTGCGTCCTGCCGGTAATGCCCGTCAATTGGCCATGAAAGAAGAAATTGACATCAGAAGTTACTCTATCATCTATGATGCTATCAACGACTTGAAAGATGCGATGGAAGGTATGTTGTCACCGGAAATGAAAGAAGAAATCACCGGTACAGCCGAAATCAGAGAGATATTCAAAGTGTCTAAAGTAGGTTCTATCGCAGGATGTATGGTTACGGACGGTAAAATCTTCAGAAACTCTAAAATCCGCTTAATTCGTGAAGGGGTTGTAATATACACTGGTGAATTGGCTACCTTAAAACGTTTCAAAGACGATGTGAAAGAAGTGTCAAAAGGATACGATTGCGGTATGCAAATCAAGAATTACAATGACATTGAACAATTAGATATCATCGAAGCTTTCCAGGAAGTAGAAGTGAAGAAAAAATTGAAATAATACCAAACAAAAAGTCCCGAATCATTCGGGACTTTTTTTATTTATTAGGCTTTATCAAAAAGGCATTCGGATATTTTTTCTTCAAATCGTTTAGGTTTTTTTCGGCCTCTATTCGGGTTTTGAAATTGCCTACCCAAACCTTATACAATGGTGTGCTGAAAACTACCGTGGCATCCATGTCCTTATTTTCCTTTTTGAAATCCAACAGTGTTTTTTTGGAGTTTTCACTATCGCCGTTGAATATCTGAATTTTATAACGGTCATTAATAGTAATCGAACTGTTTATTTTTCTTTTTTCATTTAATAGTTGTTCGAATTTTGGGTCTTGGCTAACCGTTACTTTGGCGTCTTGCGCTGCCATTTTTTGCGATAAAAACAACAGTAAAAATAGGGCAGTGACAGGTTTGATTTGGGATAAATATTTCATAAGAGTTTGATTTTTATACAAATGTAAAACTTAATAATTTAAACAAAAGCCTAAACGCTATTTAGAATTAATATAAATTGGTATTTAAGATATATTTAAGGTTTTGAGAATAGTTCATAAGTCGTATTTTTGTCCAAGTTTTTAATAAAGAGCGGATTTTTAACTGAATTTTAACTCAGAAAAAATCGTGCCAACATTAGTCGATAATCATTATATTATATGAAAAAGGTGGGTAACCATAATTCGATTTCAAGGAAAATATTCTTCGGTTTAGCGCTTTCGCTAACATTCTCCTTAACTTCATTATCTCAAAATGCTACTCCAGCTGCTCCGGCAGCCACTCCTGCAACGGCAACTGCTGCTCCGGCCGCACCTGCTGCAACTGGCGGAGGTGATGCAGTAGCAGGGAAAGCTTTGTTTAATGCTAACTGTGCGGCGTGTCATGCCTTAGATAAGAAAATGACAGGGCCGGCATTGAGAGGCGTAACTGGGCGCCATGCCAAAGACTGGTTCTACGGTTGGATTGCCAACAGTTCTGCGATGATCAAAGCGGGTGATCCTGATGCGGTTAAATTGTTTAATGAAAACAATAAGGCTGTAATGACAGGGTTTCCTCAATTGTCAAAACAAGATGTGGATAATATCTTGGCTTATACCGATGAGCCAAAACCGGAACCTGCAAAACCTACTGGAACAGCAGGTGTACCCGGAACTGGTGCTGAACAAGGAGGGATTTCTAACGATGTAATTCTTGGAGCCTTATCTTTAGTGATGCTAATGTTGGTTATCATGTTGTTCTTTGTGAACAATGTGTTGGCTAAAGTGGCTAAAGCTAATGGGATTGAAGTAGCTGATAAAGAAGCAACATTGCCTATTTGGAAAGCGTTCGCCAGAAATCAATTTTTGGTACTTGTAACTTCAATTTTCTTGTTGTTGGCAAGTGGTTATTTTGTTTACGGATGGATGATGCAAGTAGGAGTGGATCAGGATTATGAACCAATTCAACCAATTCACTATTCACACCGTATCCACGCCGGAAGCAATGGTATTGATTGTAAATATTGTCACTCTGCCGCCCGAGTTAGTAAAAATGCCGGTATTCCTTCTTTGAATGTGTGTATGAACTGTCACAAAAACATTTCTGAAGTTTCTGATACGACAGCGACTCCTGAGCATTCAAAAGCTTTCTACGACGGAGAAATCAAAAAATTATACGATGCTGTAGGTTGGGATGGTGCTAAGTACACCGGAAAAACTAAGCCGGTAAAATGGGTTCGTATTCATAACTTACCTGACTTTGCTTATTTCAATCACTCACAACACGTAACTGTAGCGGGTATTGAGTGTCAGAAATGTCACGGTCCGGTTCAAACCTATGAAATTCAAAAGCAATTCGCTCCTTTAACTATGGGATGGTGTATTAAATGTCACCGTGAAACCGATGTTAAAATGGAAGGCAATGCTTACTATGACAAAATTCACGCTGAACTTTCTAAAAATATGGTGTAGACAAATTGACTGCAGCACAAATGGGAGGTTTAGAATGTGGTAAGTGTCACTACTAATAAAATTATTAAGAAGCTAATATTTATATACGATGTCATCGAACAAAAAATACTGGAAAAGTGTTGAGGAGCTAAACGAAAATAGTTCTATTGTTGAGACGCTTAGAAATAATGAATTCGTGGAAGAAATTCCGACCGGAGACTTCCTGTCAGATAAAGAATCATTATCTTCTTCATCAACTACTCGTCGTGATTTCTTGAAATACGTAGGATTCAGTACAGCGGCTGCAACTTTGGCTGCTTGTGAAGGTCCGGTACACAAATCAATTCCTTACGTTTTACAACCGGAACAAATCATTCCTGGTGTTGCTGATTATTATGCAACAACTATGTTTGACGGTTTTGATTTTGCCAACTTATTGGTAAAAACACGTGAAGGTCGTCCAATTAAAATTGAAAACAATACTATAGCCGGGGCTAAGTTTGCTGCCAATGCCAGAGTTCACGCTTCGGTATTGTCATTATACGACAGCATGCGTCTTAAAGTAACTAAGGTTGCTCAAAAAGACGCTAATTGGCAAGAAGCTGACTTAAAAATCAAAGCCAGTATAGCAGATGCTAAAGCTAAAGGCGGGCAAGTAGTTTTACTTACCGGAACGTTAGCCAGCCCGTCAACTGAAAAATTGATTGCTGAGTTTATCGCCAAAAACCCAACCGCTAAGCATGTTGTTTATGATTCAGTTTCTGAGTCAGCAGCGTTAGATGCTTTCGAAGCTGTGTATGGTGAAAGAGCTTTAGTAGATTATGATTTCTCAAAAGCAAATACAATCGTTTCTATTGGAGCTGATTTCTTAGGCGATTGGCAGGGTGGCGGATTTGACTCGGGTTATGCTCAAGGAAGAATTCCACAAGCCGGTAAAATGTCAAAACACTATCAGTTTGAAGCTAACATGACTTTGTCGGGTGCTGCTGCTGATAAACGTGTGCCAATGACTGTAGCTGATCAGAAAAAAGCACTAGCTGGTATTTATAACGTAATTGTTAATGGTGCTGGAGATGCTGGTAATGCTGATGCTACAAAAGCGGCTAAACAATTAGCGGCTGCAGGAAGCAAAGGAGTTTTGGTTTCAGGTATTCAGGATAAAAATGCACAATTGTTGGTTTTGGCTATCAACCAGAAATTAGCAAGTGAGGCATTTTCAACTATCGGAACCCGTCAAATTAGAAAAGGTTCTGATGCAAAAGTGGCTCAATTGGTTGCTGATATGAATGCTGGAAGTGTTCATACGTTAATCATGAGTGGCGTTAACCCAGTTTACACTTTGGCCGACAGCGCTAAATTTGTGAACGGATTGAAAAAAGTAAAATTATCGGTAGCGTTTTCTTTGAGAGAAGATGAAACGGCTTCGATTGCCAATATAGCTGTTCCGGCTCCTCACTACTTAGAGTCATGGAACGACTTAATGTTGACTAAAGGAACTTATTCTTTGGTTCAACCAACCATCCGTCCGTTATTCAGTTCAAAACAATTCCAAGAAGCATTGATGTCATGGAATGGTAATGGAGGGTCTTTTTATGATTATTTAAAAGCTAATTCAGCTAACTATACTAATGGGGCTACTTGGAACAAAACAGTTCATGATGGTATCGCTCTTGGTGTGGCTGCTGCCTCAATTTCAGGTTCTGCTGATTTCGCTGCTGCGGCTAATGCTTTAGCTGCTTCAAAACCAGCTAACGGATATGAATTAGTATTGTATACCAAAACCGGTTTAGGAGATGGTCAACAAGCTAACAACCCATGGTTACAAGAATTCCCGGATCCAATCACCAGAGTATCTTGGGATAATTATGTTACCGTTTCTCCGGCGGATGCTAAGAAATTAGGATTAGAAAATAAAATCGTAGCTAACGGTGGTCTTAACGGAAGTAATGCTGCCCTTACGGTTAACGGAGTTAAAAAGGAGGTTCCTGTTATTGTTCAACCTGGACAAGCTATCGGAACTTTAGGTTTAGCTTTAGGATACGGTAAAAAAGCCGCTTTAAAAGAAGAAATGCAAGTAGGTGTTAACGCTTACGCTTTTTATAACAACTTTAATAATGTTCAATCCGCTTCTATTGCTAAAGCTGGTGGGGAACATGAGTTCGCTTGTGTACAGTCACAAAAAACCTTAATGGGTAGAGGTGATATTATTAAAGAAACTACTTTAACCATTTTCAATACTAAAGATAGCAAAGAGTGGAATGAAGTGCCAATGGTATCTTTAGATCACAAAGAAGTAGAAGCTACTAAAGTTGATTTATGGGAATCATTTGATCGTTCAGTCGGACATCATTTTAACTTGTCAATCGATTTAAATGCTTGTACCGGATGTGGCGCTTGTGTTATCGCTTGTCATGCTGAAAATAACGTTCCTGTTGTTGGAAAATCAGAAGTAAGAAGAAGTCGTGATATGCACTGGTTGCGTATCGACCGTTACTATTCTTCACAAGATACTTTTGCGGAAGACAATGAGAAAAAAGAAAGCTTCAACGGCTTGTTCGGTGAAAAAGGCTCATTAGGTGGATTTGGTCAAATGGAAAATCCGGCTGACAATCCTCAAGTGGCATTCCAACCGGTAATGTGTCAACATTGTAACCACGCTCCTTGTGAAACGGTTTGTCCTGTGGCAGCAACATCACACGGTCGTCAAGGTCAAAACCAAATGGCTTATAACCGTTGTGTAGGTACTCGTTACTGTGCCAACAACTGTCCTTATAAAGTACGTCGTTTCAACTGGTTCTTGTACAACAACAATGACGAGTTTGATTTCCACATGAATGATGATTTAGGTCGTATGGTGGTTAACCCGGATGTAAACGTTCGTTCTCGTGGGGTTATGGAAAAATGTTCTATGTGTATCCAAAAAACGCAGTTGACTATCTTAACCGCTAAACGCGAAGGAAGAGAAGTTAATGTGGATGAATTCCAAACCGCTTGTTCTGCAGCTTGTACAACAGGAGCTATGGTTTTCGGAGATGTTAATAACAAAGAAAGCAAAGTGGCTAAGCTAGCAGAAGATAAAAGAATGTATCATTTGTTAGAGCATGTGGGTACCAAACCAAATGTATTCTACCACGTTAAAGTTAGAAATACCTAGTATCAAAAAATAATTAATTAAGAAACAATATAAAGGATTATGTCGTCTCATTACGAAGCACCCATTAGAAAACCCTTAGTTATAGGTGATAAATCATATCACGATGTAACTGTAGATGTAGCTGCTCCAGTAGAAGGAAGAGCCAATAAACAGTGGTGGACTGTATTTTCTATCGCATTAATAGCTTTCCTTTGGGGAATTGGTTGTATTGTCTACACCGTCTCAACCGGTATCGGTTCTTGGGGATTAAACAAAACAGTAGGTTGGGCTTGGGATATCACCAATTTCGTTTGGTGGGTAGGTATCGGTCACGCCGGAACGCTTATCTCTGCCGTACTATTATTATTCCGCCAAAGATGGAGAATGGCGATTAACCGTTCTGCAGAAGCGATGACCATCTTCTCGGTAATCCAGGCAGGTTTATTCCCAATCATTCACATGGGTCGTCCATGGTTAGCTTACTGGGTATTGCCTATTCCTAACCAATTTGGTTCTTTGTGGGTAAACTTTAACTCACCATTGTTATGGGACGTGTTTGCGATTTCAACGTATCTTTCGGTATCATTAGTATTCTGGTGGACTGGTTTATTACCTGACTTTGCGATGTTAAGAGACAGAGCCGTGACTCCTTTCACGAAAAGAATTTACTCTATCCTTTCTTTCGGATGGAGCGGAAGAGCAAAAGACTGGCAACGTTTTGAAGAGGTTTCTCTTGTATTGGCAGGTTTAGCAACTCCTCTTGTACTTTCGGTACACACTATTGTATCCTTTGACTTTGCTACTTCGGTAATCCCGGGTTGGCATACCACTATCTTCCCGCCGTACTTCGTTGCCGGAGCGGTATTCTCAGGATTTGCGATGGTAAACACACTTTTGATCATCATGAGAAAAGTGTCAAACTTAGAAGCTTATATCACCATTCAACATATCGAGTTAATGAACATTGTAATCATGATTACAGGTTCTATTGTTGGGGTGGCTTATATCACCGAGTTATTTGTAGCTTGGTATTCAGGAGTAGAGTATGAGCAATACGCCTTCTTGAACAGAGCAACCGGTCCTTACTGGTGGGCTTACTGGTCGATGATGACTTGTAACGTATTCTCACCTCAGTTCATGTGGTTCAAAAAATTAAGAACCAGTATCATGTTCTCTTTCATCATTTCGATTGTAGTAAATATTGGGATGTGGTTTGAGCGTTTCGTAATCATCGTAACCTCATTACACAGAGATTATCTTCCATCATCATGGACGATGTTCCAACCCACATTCATCGATATTGGAATCTTCATCGGTACCATTGGTTTCTTCTTTGTATTATTCCTTTTATACGCCAGAACATTCCCAGTGATTGCTCAAGCAGAGGTTAAAACAATTTTGAAATCGTCAGGAGAAAATTTCAAAAGACAAAGAGAATTAGAAGGTCATAATCATTCAGATAAACATTAATAATTGCTATGAGTAGTAATAAAGTTATACACGCTATATACAATGATGATGATGTATTGATGGATGCAGTTCACAAAACAAGAGCCGCTCATCATCACATTGAAGAAGTCTTTACGCCATTCCCGGTTCACGGATTGGATAAAGCTATGGGAATTGCGCCTACACGTCTAGCCATTTGTGCATTCATTTATGGATGTATCGGTTTAACAGTAGCAACCACCATGATGAATTATATCATGATTCAGGATTGGCCACAAGATATTGGAGGTAAACCAAGTTTTGCCTACTACAAAAACATGCCGGCTTTTATTCCGGTAATGTTTGAGATGACCGTATTTTTTGCCGCTCACTTAATGGTAATTACCTTTTATATGAGAAGTAAATTATGGCCATTCAAACAAGCCGAAAATCCGGATGTAAGAACTACTGATGACCACTTCTTAATGGAAGTTGCCGTTAAAGACAATGAATCCGAATTAGTAAAATTCTTCGAAGCCACCGGCGCAGTAGAAGTTAAAGTAATTGATAAGCATTAATAATAGATATGAAAAGTTTACTTAAAACAGCAGTATTATTAGGTATCATCGTTTCCTTATCCTCTTGTAAAGATAATGCGAAACCAAACTACCAATACATGCCAAACATGTATGAATCTGTGGCTTACGAAACCTATTCAGCATCTGATGCTTTCAACTCGCCTACAGGATTAAAAGGAAAAGAAGGACAATTGTCACCGGATGGTTCTATCAAAAGAGGATTTGTTCCTTATGATATACCAAACACAACAGCAGGATATGATTTGGCGAAAGCTACTTTAAAATCACCGTTAGATTCAACAGCGGTTGATATGGAAAAAGCAAAAGCGCTTTTTGATATTTATTGTGCTATTTGTCACGGTACTGCTGGTGACGGTCAAGGAAAATTAGTGAAACAACAAAAATTCTTGGGAGTTCCTAATTACAAAGACAGACAAATTACAGAAGGAAGTGTTTTCCATGTGCAAACGTATGGTTTAAATTCAATGGGTTCTTATGCGAATCAATTGAGCCAAGAAGAACGATGGATGGTAGCTGCTTACGTGATGGATCTTAGAAGCAAATTATAATTGTAGAATAAACTGATTGTTATAGATATGTATACCTTTTCAAGTAAATTAAAAACTTTTTCATTCGTCTTAATGCTCGTTGGAGTATTGGGAATTGGGTATGGTTTTTTGACCGCACCAAAAACAATTCAAGACGTAGAAACAATACTTGCTTCTGAAAGTCATGGGCATGAAGGTGCTCATAATGCACATGCTGTTGAAAAACACGATGCCAAAGCAGAGGCTGCGCACAAAGAACATGTTGAACACGTTTTTCATCAATTACAAAATAAGCCTTGGGCTGCCCTTTACGTAGCTTGTATCTTCTTTATGTTGATTGCCATGGGAGCTTTAGCTTTCTATGCGATTCAACAAGTAGCACAAGCAGGTTGGTCTCCGGTATTATTCAGAGTAATGCAAGGGGTCACTTCGTATGTACTTCCTGGCTCTATTATCTTCTTTTTTATTTTAGTTTTATCCGGTTTGCATTTCAATCATTTGTTTTCTTGGATGGCCGAAGGAATTACAACTAAAGGAAGCGCCAACTACGATCATATGATTGCCGGAAAAGCTGGTTACTTGAATTTCCCATTCTGGATTATCAGAGCCGCTATATTTTTAGGAGGATGGAATTTATACAGACATTTATCCAGAAAAAACTGTTTGGCACAAGATGAAGCTACTGACAACTCATTCTACAAAAAGAACTTTAAAATCTCAGCGGCATTCTTAGTATTCTTTATCGTTTCCGAGTCTATCATGTCTTGGGACTGGATTATGTCAGTTGACGCACATTGGTTCAGTACACTTTTCGGGTGGTATGTATTTGCCAGTTTCTTTGTGAGTGGTATTACAGTTATCCAATTGGTAACAATTTATCTTAAAACTAAAGGTTATTTAGAAAACGTAAATTCAAGCCATATTCACGATTTATCAAAATTCATGTTTGGTATCAGTGTATTCTGGACGTACTTATGGTTCTCTCAATTCATGTTGATTTGGTATGCCAATATTCCGGAAGAGGTAACTTATTTTGTTACCAGAATTAACGATTATGGTATTACTTTCTGGGGTGCCTTTGTGATGAACTTTATTTTCCCAATATTGTTATTAATCAACACCGATTTCAAACGTATCTTCTGGATTATCGTTATGGCAGGTACGATTATTTTATTCGGACATTATATTGATTTCTTCAATATGATTATGCCGGGAACAGTTGGTGACCAATGGTTCATCGGTATACCGGAAATAGCAGCAGTATTATTCTTCTTAGGATTATTCATTTTTGTAGTATTCAGCGCCTTAACAAAAGCACCGTTGGTTCCAAAACGTAATCCGTTCATCGAAGAAAGTAAACATTTTCATTATTAATATTTAAAGTAGATTACAAATGACAACTCTTTTGGTACTTATAGTTGTAGTTTTATTGGCAGTTGCCCTATGGCAGTTAACTAAAATATTCGACTTAACACAAGTTGGTGGAAATGTGAATGACACTCAAGTGGCTAATGATAACGATAATAAAGTTAACGGTTACCTGATGTTTGGTTTCCTTGGTTTTATTTATCTAACCACTATTTTCTGTCTTTGGAACTATAGCAAATTCCCTTTAATTGGAGATTCGGCCTCAGCGCATGGACCGGAAATCGACAATCTTATGGTAATTACTTTGGTTTTGATCTTTTTTGTTCAAACCATTACACAAGCTTTATTACACTATTTCGCTTTTAAATATAGAGGGAAACAAGGACAAAAGGCACTTTACTTTGCCGATAATAACCGCTTAGAATTTATTTGGAGTGTTATCCCGGCTGTTGTTTTAGCAGGTTTGATTCTTTACGGATTATACGCTTGGACCAACATTATGTTTGTTGATGATAAAGATAAAGAAGATGCTATTGTTATCGAACTTTATGCACAACAGTTCAAATGGGAAGCCAGATATTCAGGTGCTGACGATGTTTTAGGAAAAGCAAACGTTAGGTATATTGAAGGAGTAAACAACCTTGGGGTTGATTTATCTGATCCAAATGCACAGGATGATTTCACTTCTACAGAATTACACATCCCTAAAGGAAAAAGAATCATTTTCAAAATGCGTTCACAAGACGTATTGCACTCAGCTTATATGCCTCACTTCAGAGCACAAATGAACTGTGTACCGGGTATGGTAACTAATTTTTCATTCATCCCAACGGTAACAACAGCTGAGATGAGAGAGAAACCGGCTATGATTGAAAAAGTAGCTGAAATTAATGCCATCAGAGCTAAGAAAAGCCAAGCTTTAGTAGCTAGCGGACAAACAGCTTTAGACCCATACACTTTTGACTATTTGTTATTGTGTAACAAAATTTGTGGAGCTTCTCACTACAACATGCAAATGAAAGTAGTAGTAGATACTCCGGAAGAATACCAAGCTTGGTTAAAAGAAAACGCACCAAAAACTATTGCTCAGGCAGTAAAAACAGCTGCGGCAGAAGCAAAAGCTGCTGAAAAACCGGCTACAACTAAAGATACAACTTCAGCAAAAAGCACTGACACCACAGTTGTTGCTCAAGCAGAAATGAAATAATAAATAAAATTTAAAAGTTAACCCATATGTCAGCAGAAGCTCACAACCACGATCACGGTCACGACGAACACGAACACCACCATAAAGACACGTTCATTACTAAATACATTTTTAGTATTGATCACAAAATGATTGCTAAACAGTATTTGATTACTGGTATCATCATGGGAGTTATTGGTGTTGGAATGTCAATGCTTTTCAGAATGCAATTGGCTTGGCCGGAAGAATCATTCAAGATTTTTAATTTCCTTTTAGGCGATAAATTTGCTCCAAACGGAGTAATGTCAAATGAAATCTATTTGGCTTTAGTGACCATTCATGGTACCATCATGGTATTCTTTGTATTAACAGCAGGATTGAGCGGAACCTTTAGTAACTTGTTGATTCCGCTGCAAATCGGAGCACGAGATATGGCCTCAGGTTTCCTTAACATGATTTCCTATTGGTTATTCTTCTTGTCTAGTGTGGTTATGGTTATCTCACTATTTGTAGAGTCAGGACCGGCTTCTGCAGGATGGACAATTTATCCGCCTTTGAGTGCTTTACCACAAGCTATTTCAGGTTCAGGTACCGGTATGACTTTATGGTTGGTTTCTATGGCGATATTCATTGCAGCGTCTTTGCTAGGTTCATTGAACTACATCGTAACGGTAATCAACTTAAGAACAAAAGGAATGTCGATGACAAGATTGCCACTTACAATTTGGGCTTTCTTTATTACAGCTATTATTGGAGTTATTTCGTTCCCGGTATTACTTTCTGCCGCCTTGATGTTAATCATGGACAGAAGTTTCGGAACGTCTTTCTTCTTATCTGATATCTATATTGCCGGCGAAGTGTTACATTACCAAGGAGGTTCGCCAGTATTGTTTGAACACTTATTCTGGTTCTTAGGACACCCGGAGGTATACATCGTATTGTTACCGGCATTAGGAATCACTTCTGAAATTATTGCTACTAACTCTCGTAAACCTATCTTTGGTTACAGAGCGATGATTATGTCAATCATAGCCATTGCCTTCTTGTCAACAATTGTATGGGGTCACCACATGTTTATCTCAGGTATGAATCCGTTCTTAGGTTCTGTGTTTACTTTCACAACTTTATTGATTGCGATTCCTTCTGCTGTAAAAGCCTTTAACTATATCACAACGCTATGGAAAGGTAACCTACAGTTAAACCCTGCGATGTTGTTCTCTATCGGATTGGTTTCTACCTTCATTACCGGAGGATTAACAGGAATCATTTTAGGAGATAGTACGCTGGATATTAACGTTCACGATACGTACTTTGTGGTTGCTCACTTCCACTTGGTAATGGGTATCTCTGCACTTTACGGAATGTTTGCCGGTATTTACCACTGGTTCCCTAAAATGTTCGGAAGAATGTTGAACAAAAACTTAGGTTATGTTCACTTCTGGGTAACGGCAGTGTGTGCTTATGGAGTATTCTTCCCGATGCACTTCATCGGAATGGCAGGTTTACCAAGAAGATATTATACCAACACCAACTTCCCGTTATTTGACGATTTACAAAACGTAAACGTTATTATTACTACGTTTGCTTTAGTAGGAGGTGCGTTCCAATTAGTATTCTTATACAACTTCTTCAGTAGTATTTTCTACGGAAAAAGAACTGTTCAAAATCCATGGAAATCTAATACATTGGAGTGGACAGCACCAATCGAGCACATTCACGGAAACTGGCCTGGTGAAATTCCTCACGTACACAGATGGCCTTATGACTATAGCAAACCGGGTCACGATGATGACTTCGTTCCGCAAAACGTACCTATGAAAGAAGGAGAAGAAGTGTTACACCACTAATCCTTTACTACTATATAAAAAATGCCTTTCCTATCGAAAGGCATTTTTATTTGTAAGCCTTCCAATTATTTTTCTATTTACCTAGTTGTGGCAAAAAGAAGTGTGGCAAAAAAATTGCCACATAAAGTTGTGCCACAAACTTGATTGAAAAACTTTTTCGCTATCAATACTTTGCTCAATTTTGGTTTCAATTATCAGGATTTGAAAAAATCGAAAACCGGAAAATTTCATATATTTACATCTAATTATTTAAATGCGCCACTACTGACGCTAACCCGAGACTCGGTATGAACGAAAACCTCAATCCCACCAATTCCAATTTTAATCCTGAAGAGCTCGACTTAGAAAAAAAGTTAAGACCCTTGTCTTTTGATGATTTCACAGGGCAAGAACAAGTGTTGGACAATCTGAAGGTTTTTGTGGAAGCGGCTAATCTGAGAGATGAAGCACTTGACCATACGCTTTTTCATGGTCCGCCGGGATTGGGTAAAACGACTTTGGCTAACATTTTGGCCAATGAATTAGGCGTTGGAATTAAAATTACTTCCGGTCCTGTTTTAGATAAACCGGGAGATTTGGCCGGGTTGCTTACTAATCTTGAAGAAAGAGATGTCTTGTTCATTGATGAAATCCATCGCTTAAGTCCGATAGTGGAAGAATATCTATACTCTGCCATGGAAGATTTCAAGATTGATATCATGATTGAATCAGGCCCAAATGCCCGAACTGTTCAAATCAACTTGAATCCGTTTACGCTGGTTGGAGCTACCACCCGTTCAGGATTGCTGACAGCGCCTATGCGGGCTCGTTTCGGAATCCAAAGTCGACTACAATATTACAACACCGAACTGTTAACTACGATAGTCCAACGAAGTTCCAGTATTTTAAAAATGCCTATCACAATGGAAGCGGCTATTGAAATTGCCGGAAGAAGCAGAGGAACGCCTCGTATCGCCAATGCACTGCTGCGTCGTGTTCGCGATTTTGCCCAAATCAAAGGCAATGGAAAGATTGATATAGAAATTGCTCGATTTTCCTTGAAAGCCTTGCATGTGGATGCGCATGGTTTAGATGAAATGGATAACAAGATTCTGAATACTATTATCGATAAATTTAAAGGAGGGCCGGTTGGGTTATCAACCTTAGCGACGGCAGTTTCCGAAAGTGGTGAAACCATCGAAGAAGTATACGAACCGTTCTTAATTCAGGAAGGGTTCATCATTCGCACGCCCCGCGGAAGAGAAGTAACAGAGAAAGCCTATAAACACTTAGGAAAAATTAACCCTAACATCCAAGGCGGATTGTTTTAACCGTTCGCTTTGAGTCTGGTTTTATGACGTATCACTTTTGGCCAACAAACAAAAATTAAATGATGAGAAACATTATAGTATTGCTGCTGTTTTTTTTAATTAACGGTATGATGTTTAGCCATTATTTGGTGCCAAATATTGATAAAGAAAATAATGTTGATCAGATGGAAAAGGCATTTTCAAAAGTAAAGCAAACTGTTCCGTCAAGTTCAAAAATTTACTTTCTTACCCGGAGCGATATCCAAGCCAATCCGGAAATTTATTATAAAGCACAATTCCTGTTGGCACCAAGGGTTGTTGTAACTCAAAAATATGAAGACGTTCCAACAGGCAGTTATATGCTTCAGCTTCGGGATAAACATAACGCAAGTGAAACAATTATGGGATACTCAGCACAAGAGTATCTATTAGCCGACGGAAATGAATTTTTTGAAGCCACACTTTTAAAGAAAAAACTATGATGGTATTCATTTTATTGCTCGGGATTATAGCGTCCTATCTTCTGATGGATAAAAAAACGGCCATTAAAAATATAGTTCTGAAAGGCGTTTTAGCTTTTTTGTTTACCATTGCGATGCTGTCGTTTGTTTTTGTAGTTTTTCTTTTTTTACGAATCAATTTTACTTTGTTTGAGGCTGTTTTTACGCTGGTTCCATTAGCCTATATAATTTCAGAAATCAAGAAAGCCAAAAAAATAGCCTTTACCACGGCGCACATTTCAAATGTATCAACCCCTTTGTTGGTTGTTATCTTGGCGGGTTTATCCGTTTTTAGTTATAGGTTTTTCAATCTTTCGGTTAGGTGGGGTGATTGGGATGCTTGGGCTATCTGGTCACAGCATGCAAAATTTTTAGCAGATGGGGCATATTTTCAAAACCTATTTACGGAGGATCTTGCCTGGACACATCCTGATTATCCGTTGTTGGTGTCCTCAATTATAGCTGTCTTTTGGAAGTCACTTGGCGTTTATTCAGCCTATGTACCTGCTGTTTTTGCCTATCTGATTGCGGTATCATTAGTGCTGACGATACTAGCCTCATTCTTTGAAAAGAAGTTTTTCGTTTTGGGCGTAAGCCTTTTTTTGATAATGAGTGGCACGTCAGTACTTTTCCCTTTTGTAACGACACAACAGGCCGATACTATTTTGGGAACTTTCATTTTAATAACCATAGTTTTGCTGAATCATTTGCCAAATGATAAGCCCGTATTTCACTTGTTGCTTATTGGTTTTTTCGCGGCCACTTGCGGATGGATAAAAAATGAGGGATTGGCATTTTTTGCATTATTCGCTTTCTGTTTTTCAATAAAGTATTTCAGAGAAAAAAATTGGATTAAGTATTTCTTTGCCGGAGCTGCATTACCCTTGTTGGTGGTGTTGGTTTTTAAATTTACCTGTGCACCATCAAGTGATCTTGTCAATGGGCATAATGAGTATGCGACTAAAATTTTTGACTTCAGCAGATACAAAACCATATACGATTTTGCCAGCAACTATATTGTAGAAAATTGTAAATTCCTGATGTATACCATAGTTGTAATGCTAGTTATTAATTACAGGTATTATACTTCGTTAACTTTTGTTGTTATTTTTGGATTATTAACCGTTTACTTCTTTACTTATGTATTGACGCCAAATGATTTGACTTGGCATCTAACCACTTCGCTATACAGACTTATCCATCAGGTATTCCCTGTATTGTTGTACTCCTTGTTTTTTTCTGCAAGCGAAAAATGGTCGGTAAAACGGCTTATTTCTTTCAAACTGAAAAGATAAATTTTTTCCACAAAGGATAAGAAGTTTACCCCAAATGAGCAACAAACAAAAATATACACAACTCATCAAAACCGAAGCCAAACGACTCGGCTTTTTGTCCTGTGGCATCTCCAAAGCCGGTTTTTTAGAAGAGGAAGCCCCTCGATTAGAGCATTGGCTTAAGCAAAATTACAATGGAGAAATGAGCTTTATGGAAGACTACTTCGATAAGCGGTTAGACCCCACTTTATTGGTTGATGATTCTAAAAGTGTAATTTCACTTTTGCTCAACTATTACCCGCCTCAAGAACAGGTTGAAGGCAGTTATAAGATTTCGAAATATGCCTACGGAAAAGACTATCATAATGTCATCAAGAAAAAAATAAAGAAACTGCTAAATCATATCAAAGCCGAAATTGGAGATGTTTATGGTAGAGCTTTTGTTGATTTTGCACCGGTTATGGATAAAGCTTGGGCGGCCAAAAGCGGTTTAGGATGGATTGGGAAAAACAGTAATTTGTTGACGCAACAGGTTGGTTCTTTTTATTTTATTGCCGAACTGATTATCGACCTGGACTTAGAGTATGATAATGCCACCACAGATCATTGTGGTTCTTGCACTGCTTGTATTGATGCTTGCCCGACCCAGGCTATTGTTGCGCCTTATATAGTTGACGGCAGTAAATGCATTTCCTATTTCACCATTGAATTACAAAATAATCTTCCTGCCGAAATGAAAGGCAAACTAGATGATTGGATGTTTGGCTGCGATATATGCCAAGATGTATGCCCGTGGAATAAATTTTCAAAAGCTCACAGCGAACCTTTATTTAAACCCTATCCGGAACTGCTTTCCTATACCAAAAAAGACTGGGAAGACATCACTCAGGAAACTTTTGAAAAAGTCTTTACCAACTCGCCACTGAAACGAGCCAAACTGGACGGGTTAAAAAGAAATATTGATTTTCTGAAGCAAATTTAATGTTGAAAAAGAAACCCTTAAATATTTCAATATTACAGCGAGTCTTCTACCTTTGTAACTCAAAGAAAAGTCTAAAATGAATAAATACAGTAAACGAAGAGAAGCACTTTTATACCACGCCAAACCAACACCGGGAAAGATTAAAGTGGTACCCACTAAAAAATATGCTACCCAAAGAGATTTGTCGTTGGCCTATTCGCCGGGAGTGGCCGAGCCTTGTTTAGAAATTGCTAAAGACGTTAACAACGTTTATAAATATACTTCAAAAGGTAACTTGGTTGCTGTTATAACCAACGGAACTGCGGTTTTAGGACTGGGAGATATCGGTCCCGAAGCTTCAAAACCGGTAATGGAAGGAAAGGCATTGCTATTCAAAATCTTTGCCGATATCGATGTTTTTGATATAGAGGTCGGTACCAAAGATATAGAAGAGTTTATCCAAACCGTAAAAAATATTGCGCCCACTTTTGGCGGAATCAACCTAGAAGACATCAAAGCTCCTGAATCCTTCGAAATCGAAAGACGTTTGGTAGAAGAACTGAATATTCCGGTGATGCACGATGATCAACACGGTACTGCTATTATTTCTTCTGCGGCATTGTTAAACGCACTTGAATTGGCTAAGAAAAAAACAACGGATATCAAAGTTGTGGTTTCCGGAGCAGGTTCAGCCGCTTTAGCTTGTGCCAATTTGTACATGCTGTTGGGGGTGAAAGCCGAAAATATTATCATGTTCGATAAAGACGGAGTGCTTTCAAAAGACCGAACCGATTTGTCTGATTTGCAAAAAAAATATACTCACGGTAAAGCCGGGATTTCGCTCAAAGAAGCCTTAGTCAATGCCGATGTTTTCCTCGGATTATCGGCCGGTAATATACTTTCTCCGGAAATGCTTTTAGGCATGGCCAATGATCCTATAGTGTTTGCTATGGCAAATCCTATTCCTGAAATTGATTACGATTTGGCTATTGCCACTCGAAAAGATATCATCATGGCTACCGGTCGCTCCGATCATCCTAATCAGGTGAATAATGTACTTGGGTTTCCCTACATTTTCCGTGGTGCACTTGACGTGAGAGCTACCAAAATTAATGAAGAAATGAAAATGGCAGCCGTACACGCTTTGGCTGAACTGGCTAAAGAACCGGTGCCGGAACAGGTAAATATTGCCTATGGGGAAACCCGTTTGAATTTCGGAAAAGACTATATCATTCCCAAACCCTTTGACCCAAGATTAATTGCGGTAGTAGCGCCAGCTGTGGCGAAAGCGGCAATGAATTCGGGCGTAGCACTCCATCCGATTACCGATTGGGAAAAATATGAAGAAGAATTACTAGAGCGTTTAGGTTCCGATAATAAAATGGTGCGTTTGCTTATGAACCGCGCTAAGACTGACCCGAAACGAGTTGTTTTTGCGGAAGCAGATCATTTGGATGTACTGAAAGCAGCACAGATTGCATACGAAGAAGGAATCGCTCGCCCTATACTTTTAGGAAACAGAGAGTTGATTTTAGAACTCAAAGAAGAATTAGGTTTTGATGCCGAAGTGCCCATCATAGATCCTAAAACAAAAGAAGAAGACAAACGCCGATTAAAGTACGGCGAAATCTATTGGAAGGCCCGTCAACGAAGAGGAATTTCGCAGTTAGATGCCCAACGATGGATGCGAGAACGCAATTATTTTGCGGCGATGATGGTTAATGAAGGCGATGCGGATGCGATGGTTTCAGGATATTCCCGAAGCTATCCGTCAACGGTGAAACCTTTGATGCAGTTAATTGGAAAAGCGCCCGGAATTACGTTGATTGCAACCACCAATATGATGATGACCAATCGTGGTCCGATGTTTTTATCAGACACGGCCATCAACCCCAATCCGACAGCTGATGAATTGGCAAAAATTGCTTTGATGACCGCCAAAACCGCCAGAATGTTTGGTATGGAGCCGGTGATTGCTATGGTGTCGTTTTCAAATTTTGGCTCTTCAGCGCATGAAAGTGCTTCCAAAGTAAGAGAAGCGGTAGCTTATTTGCATAAATATTATCCGGACTTAATTGTGGATGGAGAAATCCAAACCGATTTCGCCTTAAATCCGGAGATGTTGAAAGCTAAATTCCCGTTTTCAAAATTAGCCGGCAAGAAAGTAAATACCTTGATTTTTCCAAACCTGGAAGCGGCCAATATTACTTATAAATTGTTGAAAGAGCTTTACAAAGTTGATTCTGTAGGGCCTATTATGCTCGGTATGGAAAAAGCGGCACACATTTTTCAATTGGGAGCGAGTGTTGAAGAAATGGTGAATATGGTAGCCGTTTCGGTAGTAGATGCTCAGGAAAAGGAGAAAAGGAATAATATGCAAGCCAAATAGATTTAGTAATATTATACAGATATAGCACTCAGACATTGTCAATTAAAGAATTTTGCTATATTTGGAATTAGATTTCGAACAAAATGATAGCACACATTCAAGGAAAATTAGTGGAAAAATCGCCTACAGAAGTCGTTATCGACTGCAATGGCGTTGGCTATCATATCAATATTTCGCTGCATACTTTTTCGTTACTTCCCAATGCTGATTTTATTAAGTTGTTTACTCATCTCCAAATTAAGGAAGATGCTCATTCTTTGTTCGGTTTTGTCGAAAAATCAGAACGAGAATTATTCAAACTTTTGTTGTCGGTTTCAGGTATAGGCGCCAGTATTGCCAGAACGATGCTGTCTTCCTTAGATCCGAAACAAATCATTCAGGCCATTGGCAGCGGCGATGTTGGCACCATTCAATCGATTAAGGGAATTGGAGGTAAAACAGCCCAACGCGTCATTTTGGATTTAAAGGACAAAGTGTTAAAAATCTATGATTTAAGCGAAATATCGACGTCACAACACAATATTAATCGAGAAGAATCGTTATCTGCTTTGGAGGTTTTGGGTTATATCAGAAAGAATGCAGAAAAGGTGGTGGATAAAATCATCAAAGACAACCCAGAAGCAACCGTTGAAACAATTATCAAACAAGCATTAAAAAATTTATAATTCTTGGAAACACTATACGCGACAAAATCATTTTTAAACCTAAAAAGAATACTTTTTGTACTAGTCTTATTGCTTAGCGCTACGACTTTTGCACAGGTAAATCCAACGGTTGTTGACAGCACGGGCTATTCAAAAGGGAAAGTAGAAATTAAAAACCCGAATAGCATTCTCAATGCTTATACTTACGACCCGGCTACTGACCGATACATATATTCCAGCACTTTTGAAGGGTTTAATATCAACTATCCCATTATTTTAACGCCCAAAGAATACGAAGAATTAGTATTGCGTGAGTCGATGCGTGATTATTTTAAGAAAAAATCGGATGCCATCGACGGAAAAAAAGACGGAAGTGAAGCCGCTAAAAAAGATTTGTTGCCAAGATATTATGTGAATTCCGGTTTCTTTGAAACTATTTTTGGAGGCAATACCATTGATGTAAAACCCACCGGTTCAGTTGAAATGGATTTGGGTTTACGCTATACCAAGCAAGATAATCCGGCCCTTTCACCCAGGAACAGAGCGCAGACCACTTTCGATTTTAATCAAAGAATCAGCATGAGTTTGATGGGAAAAGTAGGGACCCGACTGAGCGTAAATGCTAATTATGACACCCAGTCTACTTTTGCTTTTCAAAATCTTATTAAATTAGAATACGCCCCGACAGAAGATGATATCATTCAGAAAATTGAGGTCGGAAACGTGAGCATGCCATTGACGAATTCGTTAATTCGGGGAGCTCAAAGTTTGTTTGGAGTTAAAGCCCAATTGCAATTCGGAAAGACTACCGTAACCGGCGTGTTCTCGGAACAAAAATCACAAACCAAATCGGTTACAGCACAAGGCGGTGGCACCATACAGGATTTTGAATTGTTTGCATTAGACTACGATAATGACAGACACTTTTTCTTATCCCAATACTTCAGAAACAAATATGACGAAGCCTTACGAAGATACCCGTTTATTGACAGCCGCGTCCAAATTACCCGTATCGAAGTTTGGATTACCAACAAACAAAACCGTGTTACCAATACGAACAACAACTTAAGAAATATTATTGCGCTTCAGGATTTAGGTGAAGCTCAATTAACAGGGCTTACGGACCAACAAGTAGTGGCCGTCGACCCAACACAAATAACCGCTAATAACTTCTTCCTTGGCACGGCTACAGATACGCCAACCAACAACACCAATAATAAATACGACCCGGCTTTAATTATAGCCGGAGGCGGATTGCTTAAGCCTGAAATTAGAGATATAGTTACGTCGAGTATTGGATTTAATAATGTGGTGGATGAGGGTACCGATTATTCCAAATTAGAAAATGCCCGAAAATTAACGGCCAATGAATTTACCTTTCATCCGCAATTGGGATACATTTCGTTGCAACAACGATTGGCTAATGATGAAGTGTTAGCCGTAGCTTACCAATATACCATTGGTGATAAAGTGTATCAGGTGGGAGAATTCGGAACAGACGGAGTTGACGCCACAGTGGTAGACAATACCAATCCGTCAAATCAGACGGTGTCTTCGCAAAGTTTGATTTTAAAAATGCTGAAAAGTAATTTGACCAACGTTCAAAAACCGGTTTGGAACCTGATGATGAAAAACATCTACCAAATTCCCGGGGCGTTTCAATTGCAACAAGAAGATTTTAAATTCAACATTCTTTACACCGATCCTTCTCCTTTAAATTATATTACACCTTATAAAGATCCTTCCGGAAACATTCCGTTGCAGCTTCCTGCCAATGTAGCCGAAACCGCTTTGTTAAAAGTATTTAATGTAGATAAACTGAATTACAATAATGACCCACAGGATGGGGGTGATGGTTTCTTCGATTTTTTACCGGGCTTAACAGTTGACCAACAAAACGGAAGAATAATTTTCACCACGGTAGAGCCTTTCGGTAAATTCTTGTTTGACAAATTAAAAAACCTGCCGACTGAGAATTATTACGAAGATTATAATGCAGACCAAATTGCAACCACCAATACCTTTAACCCTAATCAGGCTAAATATGTTTTTCGTGAAATGTACCGAAGAACGCCGGCTGCAGCTTTACAGGATGCTACAAGAAATAAATTTCAATTAAAAGGAAGATTCAAATCAGTAGGCGGTGACGGTATTCCGATTGGGGCCTATAACGTACCAAGAGGTTCTGTTGTTGTTACAGCCGGAGGAAGAGTTTTACAAGAAGGAATTGATTATAGTGTAAATTATCAGGCAGGAAGAGTGCAAATTTTAGATCCGTCTCTTCAGGCATCTAATACTCCCATTCAGGTTTCCGTTGAAAATAATTCTGCGTTCGGACAACAAACCAGACGATTCATGGGGGTTAATGTTGAGCATAAATTCTCAGACAAATTGTTGCTTGGTGCTACTTTCATAAAAATGACCGAGCGACCTTTTACCAGTAAATCCAATTACGGACAAGAGTCGGTTAACAATACAATCTTCGGTTTTAATGGAGCCTATTCTACAGAAGTGCCTTTCCTAACCCGATTGGTAAACAAACTGCCAAACGTTGATACCGATGCACCTTCTAATTTTTCTTTAAGAGGTGAAATTGCGTTCTTAAAACCGGATACGCCAAAGCAAGACCGTTTTGAAGGCGAATCAACCGTATATGTTGATGATTTTGAAGGGTCGCAAACCACTATTGACATGCGTTCTCCTTTGTCATGGAGTTTGTCCAGTGTTCCAAAATGGCAGGCCGATGCGAATTATAATGACTTTGGAGCCTTAGCCGCTGATAGAACTTACGGATACAAAAGAGCCAAACTGAGTTGGTACAGCATAGATCCAACCATTTATGTTCAAACGCCGGGAGATATTTCAGACGATGATTTATCTTTAAATAGTACCCGAAGAGTTTTCAGCAAAGAGTTATTCCCGAATTTAGATGTTCCTATCGGACAATCACAAGTAATCAACACTTTAGATTTATCTTTTTATCCTAACGAAAGAGGTCCTTATAACTTTAACCCTCAAGCGCTTAGTCCAACAGGATTTACCACGCCGGAAGATAATTTTGGAGGGATAATGCGACCAATTAACTCGACTAATTTTGAGCAAAGTAACGTAGAATATATTCAATTTTGGGTGTTAGATCCATATACCGACCCGGATCCGGCGGGACAGGCTGACCCTAACAATGTCGGAAAAATTTATTTTGACCTTGGAGAAATCTCCGAAGACGTACTTAAAGATGAACGCAAGCAATACGAAAATGGATTGCCTCAAGATGTTACTTCACAAACCTTAACCAGTTCAACGGTTTGGGGGAAAGTGCCTTCTTCACAATCGCTAATCTATGCTTTTGACGCTGACGGTTCCAATAGAGCAGCACAAGATATCGGTTTTGATGGGGTAAATGATGACGCTGAAAGAGCTTTATTGGCAGGGCCTGAGTCAGGATTTGCTGCTTTGACCGACCCAGCAGGGGATAATTACCAATATTTTTTAAACGCTTCAGGTAGTGTTTTTGATCGTTACAAAAATTACAATGGTGTTGAAGGCAATTCACCAGTTGGAGTTTCAGATAACAATCGAGGTTCAACAACGCTTCCTGATGTAGAAGATATTAACCGTGACAATACCATGAATACCGTTAATGCTTATTACGAATACGGCATTGACATTAAACCAGGCATGATATCCGGAACCAATTTTATTACCGATGTGGTACCGGTTGATAAAATTCCGTTACCAAATGGAGATCTTGGTTCGGCGAAATGGATTCAATTTAAAATACCGGTAACTACTCCTTTAAAGAAAACGATTGGAAGTATTTCGGATTTCCGTTCCATCCGTTTTATGAGAGTCTTTATGACCGGATTTACTAAGCCAATCACCGTACGTTTCGGAGCTTTGGATTTAGTACGTGGCGAATGGAGACGTTATGACAATACCTTACAGGCCAGTGATCCTAATCCGGCTGATGATGATACCAACTTAGATGTACTTTCGGTTAATATACAGGAAAATTCTAAAAGAGACCCTATTCCTTATGTGACTCCACCGGGCGTAGTTAGAGAACAAATAGCAAGCAACAACCAGATAATCAATCAAAATGAGCAATCCTTGTCGTTAAGAATTTCTCAAGGTGGTTTGGAAAAAGGAGATTCAAGAGCTGTTTTCAAAAACGTGAGCGTAGATATGCGTCAATACAACAAACTGAAAATGTTCTTGCATGCCGAGGCATTAAAAACGGACACATCTCCTCTGACAGATAATCAAATGTCAGCTTTCATTCGTTTTGGTAATGATTTTACCAGCAATTATTATGAAGTTGAAATTCCGCTAAAAGTATCGCCGTTGACCTCAAAAACACAAACAGAGATTTGGCCGGAAATAAATGAAATCGATTTACCAACTGCTTTATTAACGCAATTAAAAGTAATTGCCATGAGTGCCCCTTCTACTGATTTTGTCGATGGAGTGCTTTACAAAGATGATTTCGAGTTAGACCCTTCGTTAGCTTCAAATACGTCCCGCGGTTCATTGCGTTTAGCCATAAAAGGAACGCCTAACTTTGGTTTAGTCAGAACTCTTATGGTAGGGGTCAGAAACAGAAATAATAACGACCCGATACGAGGAGAAGTTTGGTTCAACGAATTGCGTTTGGCCGATATGAACAATAAAGGCGGTATGGCTGCGGTATTGAATATGGATACCAATATGGCCGATTTTGCTACCATTTCGGCTACCGGAAGAAAGAGCACCATAGGTTTTGGAGCTTTGGAACAAGGACCGCAAGAACGAAGCAGAGAAGATACCCAACAATACAACATAGTAACCAATATCAGCTTAGGTAAATTATTGCCGAAAAAATGGGGAATCAATTTGCCGTTCAATTATGCAATCGGCGAGGAAACCATTACACCGGAATATGATCCGTTCAATCAGGATATCAGATTACAACAGTTGTTAGACAATACACCAAGCAGCGCTGAAAAAGATAATATCAAAAACAGAGCAGTTGATTATACTAAAAGAAAAAGCATCAATTTTATTGGGGTTAAAAAAGAAAGAAGTCAGGATCAAAAACAACATATTTATGATCCGGAAAACTTAACGCTTTCGTATTCCTTCAATCAGGTAGAAAAACACAATTATGAAATTGAAAGTTACCTTGATCAGCAAGTAAGCACCAGTGTTGATTATACCTTTGCTTTCCAACCGAAACCGGTAGAACCGTTCAAGAAAAGCAAGTATTTTAAGAAAAGCGACTATTGGAAATTGTTGAGCGATTTTAACTTTAATTACCTGCCGACCAACATTTCTTTCAGCACCAACATCATCAGACAATACAACAGACAACAGTTCAGACAGGTTGATGTTATAGGATTGCCGTTGGATCCTTTGTTCAGAAGAAACTATATGTTTAACTACCAATACGGATTCAATTATAATTTGACTAAATCTTTAAAAGTAAATTATACCGCTGCCACCCACAACATCGTCAGAAGTTATTTGAATGAGGATAATATTCCGGATAACAGCTACACACTTTGGACCGATTTCTGGAATATTGGTACACCAAATCAACACAACCAACAAATCGTGGTGAATTATGATTTACCAATCAATAAGATTCCGGCCTTAGCTTTTGTGAAATCAAGTTATACTTATACGGGAGATTATAATTGGCAAAGTGCCTCGTTGCAGTTGAGAACCATTGAGTCAACGGATGGAACCAAATACAATTTAGGAAACACTATTCAGAATTCAAGCTCTCACAAGTTGAATGCTACGTTCAACATGGAGACTTTCTATAAGTATGTCGGATTAGGTAAAAAACCAAAAGCGGCTCCGGCAAAACCGGCAGCTTTACCAAAACCGGGCGAAAAAATTACCACTGCTAAAACACAACCGGCAGCTTCTTCAAATGTCTTCCTTGATGGATTAAAAGGCGTGTTGACCAGTGTTAAAAATATTCAGGTTAATTATACCCAAAACGAAGGAACGGTACTGCCGGGATTCCTTCCGGGCTTAGGCTTCTTCGGTTCTACTAAACCGTCTTTAGGATTTGTATTCGGAGCTCAGGACGACGTTCGTTATGAAGCGGCTAAAAGAGGCTGGTTGACGACTTACCCGAATTTTAACCAAAACTACACACAGGTAGTTACCAAAACGCTCGATTTTACAGCCAATATGGATTTATTCCCGGACTTTAAAATTGATTTTACAGCCAACAGAACGTATGCCGATAGTTATTCGGAACAATATGATGTTGACCCAATCACCAGTAGATACAATTCGAGATCACCTTATACAACTGGAAACTTCGCGATATCTACTGTGATGTTGAAATCTTCTTTTAAACGAAGTGATGAAAACGGATCTTCGACTTTTGATGAGTTCAGAAACAACCGAATCATTGTTGCCAACCGATTGGCCACTCAATATTATGGAGGCTCAGGTTTCCCTACGGATGCTGAGGGCTATCCTGTAGGATTTGGTAAAAACAGTCAAGCGGTATTAATTCCGTCCTTATTAGCCGCTTATACCGGAATGGGTGTTGGTATGCTTGATGGTACCGGTTTCAAATTTGATGAGGCCACAAGCACAAGAGCCAAAAGCATTTCGTTGGATGCCTTCCGTAACATTCCCGTTCCAAACTGGACAATCAAGTACAGCGGATTGATGCGTTACAAATTCTTTAAAGATACCTTCAAACGTTTCTCTATTCAGCACGCTTACCGCGCGTCGTATACCATTAACTCTTTCCGTTCTAATTTTGATTATGACAAAAATCCGGGCGGCATTGATCCGAATACCGGAAATGTGTACAACAAAATTATCATCGGTAACATCAACTTAGTGGAGCAATTCAATCCGTTAATCCGTTTTGATTTTGAAATGAAAAACTCGTTCAAGTTCTTGGCCGAAATGAAAAAAGACCGAAGCTTATCGATGAGTTTTGACAATAACTTGCTGACCGAAGTACAAGGTAAAGAATTTATAGTAGGATTAGGCTATCGCTTTAAAGACGTAATCTTCTCTTCAAAATTGGCTGACAATCCAACCGGAATTATCAAAAGTGATTTGAATGTTAAAATTGATTTCTCCCTACGAAATAATAAAACCATTGTAAGGTATTTGGATTATAACAACAATCAATTGGGTGGCGGACAAAACATTTGGTCAGCCAAATTAACAGCGGATTATTCGTTGAGTAAAAACCTAACGGCTATTTTCTTCTACGACCATTCGTTCTCAAAACCGGTTATTTCAACATCATTCCCGTTAACCAACATCCGAACCGGATTTACTATGCGATATAATTTTGGAAATTAACTAAAGTTTTGACCCAATCTTTTTAATAATCTGTATAGAAATTATACTTTTGGAGAAAATTAATAAACAACAAACTAATGAACATACCAAGTAATTTAAAGTATACCAAAGATCACGAATGGGTTTCAATTGAAGGCGATATTGCCACTGTAGGGATTACTGATTTTGCCCAAAAAGAATTAGGCGATATCGTATATGTAGAAGTAGAAACCTTAGATCAAACTTTGGATAAAGACGAAGTTTTCGGAACCGTAGAAGCCGTAAAAACAGTATCCGATTTATTCTTGCCGTTATCAGGTGAAATTATCGAATTCAACGACGATTTAGAAAGAACCCCGGAAGAGGTGAACGCTGACCCTTACGGAAAAGGGTGGATGATTAAAGTAAAAATTGCCAACACCGCTGAGATTGACGAATTGCTTTCTAGTGATGCCTACAAACAACTTATTGGTGCTTAAAAAACACTTTACGGTTTGGCTTTAGGTTGGACTGTTTTGATTGCTGTTTTGTGTTTAATTAAGTTCGGTAAATTACCGGCCATTCCTGTTAAAGAAGCCGATAAATACGTTCATTTTACCTTTCATTTTGTTTTTACCCTGCTTTGGGGAAATTATGTTTGGCTAAAAAATAAATCAACCGAACTCAAACTTATTGTAAAAGTGTTTATCGTTTCCTTGTTATATGGAATACTTATAGAGTTTTTACAAGAAACACTAACCACAACCCGCCATGCCGACATCTATGATGTAATGGCCAATGCAACCGGAGCAGCCACAGCAATAGGATTCTTCCTTTTGCTGAAAAAACTAAAACAATCTCCACAATAGTTACTAAAAAATGTCCCGATTTTAATCGGGATTTTTTTTTACTTTTATAGCATGAATATAAAGCAATACCTCGACTCCACTTATCTGAAAACAGCCGAACAAAGCGGTTTGTCAGAAGCTGATAATACTTCTATTGTAAAAGGCTTTATTCAAGAAGCCATTGATGAAGGTTTTAAACTAATCATGATACGGCCCGACAAAGTAAAGTTGGCCAAAGAAATGATCACCAAAGCCAAGTCAAAAGTCCTTATAGGAACGGTTATTTCCTTTCCAGAAGGAACCAATTCTCTTGATGAAAAACTGGACGAAGCATTTCAAGCCATTGAAGATGGAGCCGATGAATTGGATTTTGTCTGCAATTATGAAGCTTTTAAAAAAGGCGATATTGAGTTGGTAAAACAAGAAATTTACAGCGGAACTCGCTTGGCCTTTGATAACCATAAAGTAGTCAAATGGATTATTGAAGTAGCTGCTTTGACCGATGCCCAAATCATACAGTTTTCGGCCTTGATAAAAAATGTAATCATCACCAATTTCAAAGAGGATTGTTTTCCTAATGTATTCGTTAAATCTTCCACCGGATTTTTTAAAACCGAAAACGGATTGCCCAACGGAGCTACATTTCCATCAGTCATTATGATGCTCGAAAATGCTTCACCACTTCCGGTGAAAGCAGCCGGCGGAGTCAGAACCTATGAAGAAGCGGAGGAAATGATTCGCTTAGGGGTTAAACGAATTGGTACTTCGGCAGCCAAAACTATTGCTAACGGCGAAACCGCTACCGGCAGTTATTAATTTAGTCTTTCCAAAAATGAAAAAAATAGTATCCTTTTTATTGCTGTTGTTTGTTGTATTTAGTTCCAAGGCGCAGGTTTTAAAAGAAATAGAAAAAGTCCCGGTATTTCCGTCTTGCGAAGGATTGCAACAACACGCACTCGAAACTTGTTTTCATAACGAGGTGCAGGATTTTGTATACAACAATTTTAAAGTGCCTGATAATTTGAAGCAAAGCAATTATAAAGGCAGCGTTATAGTGCTTTTTGAAGTAACCGATTCCGGAAATTTTAAAGTGATTTATGTTGATGCCATTGATGAAGCTTTAGTGGCTGAAAGCAAAAGAGTGTTTGGCAAACTTCCCAAAATAAAACCGGCCACCTATAACGGTAATGCCACGTATGCTAAGTATACCATTAAAATTGCTATTCCGTTACAAAGCGTAGCCGAGATGCAGGCCCAAAAAGAAGCAGAAGAACAAGCAGAAAAAGCATCCATGGAGTACAAACCAAATGATAAGCAACTATCAGAATTGGACAATGTACACTATAAAAAGTTCAACAATCCACAGTTGGAGAGCCATTTGAACATTCCGTTTTCGCATAGTTATTATGCCCAATTTGATGACGAAATGAATCAACTTGGAGCTAACAATCATACTGCTTCCAAGCCTTATGCTTATGCCGATGTTGCAAAATATTATAACCTCAAAGAAGAAAATCAAAAACTGGCCAAAAACAAACAAGGCTGGTGGGGCAGAAAACTTTGGAATGAAAATTTAGTCGAAATTCAAGGCGACGATTATTGGTTTACACTAAATCCGATTGTTGATTTGCAATTTGGGAAAAGCGATCCCAGCGAAGCCAAATATACCTACATCAATACCCGTGGAATTCAGTTTAACGGAGGTTTAGGAAAAGAATTGAACTTCACCACAACCATTTATGAAAGTCAAGGACGTTTTGCCGATTACTTTAATCGCTATGCCGAATCTATAGCACCCGATGGAGGTAATCCGGCGATTATTCCCGGGATTGGAATTGCTAAAGATTTCAAATCAGACGCCTATGATTTTCCAATGGCTGAAGCCAATTTAGCTTATACACCAAGTAAATTCATCAATATGAATTTGGGATATGGCAAGAACTTTATTGGTGACGGTTATCGTTCTTTACTACTTGGAGATGGGGCCAGCCCGTATCCTTATTTTAAATTGAACACCACTTTTTGGAAGATAAAATACACCAATATTTATACTTGGCTTAAAGATGTTCGCCCCGATGTGACGGTGGACCGAACTTATGCTACCAAGTTTGCGGCAAGTCATTATTTGAGTTTGAATGTAACCAATCGTTGGAACTTAGGTTTCTTTGAGTCTGTGATTTGGACCAACAAAAACAATCGTGGCTTTGACATGAGTTTTGTCAATCCCATTATTTTCTATCGTTCGGTAGAGTTTGAATCTTCGGCCCGAACCGGAAATGCTATGTTGGGATTAACTACCAAATTCAAGTTCAGCAATCAGGTGAATTTTTACGGACAGTTCCTGCTCGATGAGTTTTCGTTAAGCGATATGAAAGCCGGTAAAAAAAGCTGGAAAAACAAATACGGCTACCAATTGGGAGTTAAATACTATAACGCTTTTCATATCAAAAATCTATTGTTACAGGCTGAATACAATCATGTACGTCCTTATGTTTATGCACACAGCGAACCGATTACCAATTACGGACACAACAATCAAAGTTTAGGACACCAATGGGGCGGAAACTTCAAAGAATTCATTGCCATAGCCCGTTACCATCAAGGACGCTATTTTGCGGATGCCAAACTTACCATTGGCGAGCGCGGATTAGATTTTAACAATGCTACCGATACGTTTAATTATGGTAGCGATATCTACAAAGATTATGATTTAAATCGCCCGTACGACGAAGGGGTAGCTATCGGACAAGGAAATAAAACCAAAGTATTTATTGCTGATATTCAGGCCGGTTATTTGATTAATCCGGCTACCAACATGAAATTGTTTGGTAGTTTTATTTACCGCGATTTTAATCCAACTACCGAAACGGCCACAGCTATCAAAGAAAGCACTACTTGGTTCTCTATAGGATTGCGTTGTGATATCTTTAATTGGTATTTTGATTATTAAAATTTTTTATAACCCTTCTTAATTTTTTTTAAATGAAAAATTCTATTTGGCTTCTATTCCTTTGTTGTAGTGTATTTGCTTTTTCACAAGAAAAAAAGAGCGTCAAAAGTGGCTACATAACGTTTAATAGTAACTCTATTCTGGAATTTAAAAATCTGGAAATTGCCAAAGACAGTGTGTCTTATGAAAATGATGTAACCAAATCTCAAATGAAGTTTGCCTTAGGTGGTATAAAGAAAATTGTTGACGGTAGTGGAGTAACAGTCTACGAATCGGAAAACAAAGCCGCAATCAAAAAGCTTACGGCAAAGGATGAAGAGAAAACAGTAATACTTAATAAATCAAAAGAAGAGTTGTTAGAGTACAAGTCGGCTTCCAAAATATACAAAAATGGGCAATTACTTACCGGTGAGCAGGTAGAAGGACTGTTAAAACCATCGCCTAACCTATATGATGATTACAAAAGAGGTAAAAGTGGAGCGTCGCTGGGGAGTATTTTAATTGGCGGCGGAATAGGACTCTTTATTGGCGGCGGCTTAAGTAATTTATCTCAAACTAACGGAGGTGGACCAGCGTTGCTTATAGTGGGGATTGTCACTAGTGTGGTGGGTATTCCTGTTAGGCTTGGTGGTGTTAAAAAAATAAAAGAAGCCGTAAAAGATTATAATAATCTGCCTAAAAAACAAGTTGCTTTTTTTGAAAAATCGGAGCTTAAAATGCTAATCAGCACTAATGGATTAGGGTTTCAATGGCATTTTTAGCCTACGCTTTTTAGTTCCGACATCGACCTACTGTACAGAAAATGGTTTCCAAGCGCATCCCATGACTTTTTACTGATTTCTTTGCTATCACACAAATCCTCTCGTGTGGTAAATCAATACTTGTGACCATATTTACAGACGAAAATCTGTCCCAAAAAAAATCCATTTTAAAAAATTGCGCCAAAAGTTGGTTCGAAATTTTAAACAGAAAAAAAATTGCGCCAAAAGCAGAAGTTACAGGAAAGGACAAAATAGAGACTCTCATTGTTTTTTGTTGCATCCTTTTTTTGATAACTATTTTAGTAGGTAAGGCAAGTAATTTATTTTCTGTAGGAATACGATGTTTTTTAATTGATTGTTAGAAGAGAAATTCGGAAACACTAAACGCCACTATTTTTTTGCACTATCGATGTAATGCCAAAAGAATCGCCCAAATAACAGCGTTTTTTTTTAGGTCGGCATTTTTTTTGTAGTTTTTTTCGTGAATAATAAATCATTCATTATTAGTGCTTATGCTGTTCAACGGATTTTATTTGCGTCTTAACTAAAATGAAAAAAATTTTTTTTTTAACATATTTTTCTGTGTTTAGTTTGCCCTCTCAAAAATTTAAGACTCGTTTGATTTTTTGATTTTTGAAAATAAGTAGCCCCAAGCTGCCTTTTATTTTAATTGAAATTGTTATTTAATTTAATTAACTATTATGGAAAAATTTACATGCACTTTAAAACAGTTTAAGCCAAAATCGGTTTTGCTATTTTTTGTTTTTCAGCTGTTTTTATTGACAACCATGGTACAGGCGCAAACGCAGTACAATGGATGTAATCTTGGAGGAAGTTCTTCAAGTCAGACCGGTTATTATGGCGGTTTTGAAAACGGCACAGGTAATTTTGGAACCAATGCTTCAACAGATTTGGTCATTATTGCCAGTGGTAATCTAAGTTCCGGACAAGGAAAAGTCGGAACCAATGGAAACAATGTCAGCGGAGGAGCCAGTATTGGCCCTAACTCCGGAAGTTATTTGCTACTCGCTCACCCGAAAGCAAACAACGACAGATTATGGTATAAAACAATTTCAGTAACTCCGGGAGCTACTTATGAATTTTGTTTTTATGCTGCTAATATTAAAGCAAACCCAACAAGTTTACCATTGAACATTATAATGAACGGCGTGGTCGTAACTTCGCAAGTGATTACAACATCACAAACTAACGCAGCTTACACTCAGGTATGCGGACAATACACAGTTCCTGCCGGAGTAACGAGCATGGAAGTTGCTATTACCGATCCGAATGCCGGAAATGATGGTGCGCTTGGGAAAAGCCACTTTTTGGCTTTAGACGATTTATGTTTTAAACAGATTACGGTTTTCACGCTTGGAAACCAAGTTTGGTTTGATTACAACAATAACGGAATCAAGGATACCAATGAGCCTGCTTTAGGTGGGGTTGTTGTAAAATTATATGATGGTGCCGGTGTTTATACAGGATCATCATTAGTGACTGATGCCAACGGATATTATTTGTTTACCAATCTTCCGGCTGGAAATTATAGTGTTGGAATTGTAATTCCTGCAGGGTATACCAATAGTTTTACCTCAGGAACAAGTATAATCACTGATAATCAAAACGATGGTACTGCGGTTAACGGAGGAGAGATAAGAACTTCGGTATTTTCATTAACAAACAGTACGGTAACCGTTGACTTTGCCTTAACCGGTTTGGGTTCAATTGGTGATTTCGTTTGGAATGATACCAATGCTAATGGTGTTCAGGACGGTGGAGAGACAGGAATCGCGGGTGTAACAGTTACACTTACAGGATCTGACAGTCTTGGTAATGCTATTACTATGACCACTACAACGAATTCAGGTGGACAATATTTATTTTCTAATTTACCACAAGGAACTTACATGGTTACTTTTGGAGCGCCAGCTTGTTATTTGAGTTCTCCTGCTTCAACTCCTATTTCTAATGCAACCAATAGTGATGCTGTAGGTGGAGTAGTGGCTAATATTAATTTAGCCATTGGACAAAATATTAGTTATGTTGATGCTGGATATTATTTGCCTCTAAAACCAACAATTGCATGTTACCAAACGGCAACATTCAACACTAATACTTGTGCTTGGGTTATAACAGGAACACAGCCGGTGAAACCAACAACAGCATGTTATGAGACTGCAACATTCAACACTACTTCATGTCAGTGGGATGTAACAGGAACTCAACCGGTTAAACCAACAACAGCTTGTTATGAGACAGCTACATTCAACACTACTTCATGTCAGTGGGATGTAACAGGAACACAACCGGTTAAACCACAAACGGCTTGTTACCAAACAGCTACGTTCAACACTACTTCATGTCAGTGGGATGTAACGGGAACACAACCGGTTAAACCAACAACAGCTTGTTATGAGACAGCTACATTCAACACTACTTCATGTCAGTGGGATGTAACGGGAACACAGCCAGTGAAACCAACAACAGCTTGTTATGAGACAGCTACGTTCAACACTACTTCATGTCAGTGGGATGTAACAGGTACGCAACCGGTTAAACCAACCACAGCTTGTTATGAGACAGCTACCTTCAATACTACTTCATGTCAGTGGGATGTAACAGGTACGCAACCGGTTAAACCAACAACGGCTTGTTATGAGACAGCAACATTCAACACTACATCATGTCAGTGGGATGTAACAGGTACACAACCGGTTAAACCAACCACAGCTTGTTATGAGACAGCTACCTTCAATACTACTTCATGTCAGTGGGATGTAACGGGAACACAACCAGTGAAACCAACAACAGCTTGTTATGAGACAGCTACGTTCAACACTACATCATGTCAGTGGGATGTAACGGGAACACAACCAGTGAAACCAACAACAGCTTGTTATGAGACAGCTACGTTCAACACTACTTCATGTCAGTGGGATGTAACAGGTACGCAACCGGTTAAACCAACCACAGCTTGTTATGAGACAGCTACCTTCAATACTACTTCATGTCAGTGGGATGTAACAGGTACGCAACCGGTTAAACCAACAACGGCTTGTTATGAGACAGCAACATTCAACACTACATCATGTCAGTGGGATGTAACAGGAACACAACCAGTGAAACCAACAACAGCATGTTATGAGACAGCTACATTCAACACTACATCATGTCAGTGGGATGTAACGGGAACACAGCCAGTTAAACCAACAACAGCATGTTATGAGACAGCTACCTTCAACACTACTTCATGTCAGTGGGATGTAACAGGAACACAGCCGGTTAAACCAACAACAGCATGTTATGAGACAGCTACATTCAACACTACTTCATGTCAGTGGGATGTAACAGGAACACAGCCGGTGAAACCAACAACAGCATGTTATGAGACTGCAACATTCAACACTACTTCATGTCAGTGGGATGTAACAGGAACTCAACCGGTTAAACCAACAACAGCTTGTTATGAGACAGCTACATTCAACACTACTTCATGTCAGTGGGATGTAACAGGAACACAACCGGTTAAACCACAAACGGCTTGTTACCAAACAGCTACGTTCAACACTACTTCATGTCAGTGGGATGTAACGGGAACACAACCGGTTAAACCAACAACAGCTTGTTATGAGACAGCTACATTCAACACTACTTCATGTCAGTGGGATGTAACGGGAACACAGCCAGTGAAACCAACAACAGCTTGTTATGAGACAGCTACGTTCAACACTACTTCATGTCAGTGGGATGTAACAGGTACGCAACCGGTTAAACCAACCACAGCTTGTTATGAGACAGCTACCTTCAATACTACTTCATGTCAGTGGGATGTAACAGGTACGCAACCGGTTAAACCAACAACGGCTTGTTATGAGACAGCAACATTCAACACTACATCATGTCAGTGGGATGTAACAGGTACACAACCGGTTAAACCAACCACAGCTTGTTATGAGACAGCTACCTTCAATACTACTTCATGTCAGTGGGATGTAACGGGAACACAACCAGTGAAACCAACAACAGCTTGTTATGAGACAGCTACGTTCAACACTACATCATGTCAGTGGGATGTAACGGGAACACAACCAGTGAAACCAACAACAGCTTGTTATGAGACAGCTACGTTCAACACTACTTCATGTCAGTGGGATGTAACAGGTACGCAACCGGTTAAACCAACCACAGCTTGTTATGAGACAGCTACCTTCAATACTACTTCATGTCAGTGGGATGTAACAGGTACGCAACCGGTTAAACCAACAACGGCTTGTTATGAGACTGCAACATTCAACACTACTTCATGTCAGTGGGATGTAACAGGAACTCAACCGGTTAAACCAACAACAGCTTGTTATGAGACAGCTACATTCAACACTACTTCATGTCAGTGGGATGTAACAGGTACTCAGCCAGTGAAACCAACAACAGCTTGTTATGAGACAGCTACCTTCAATACTACTTCATGTCAGTGGGATGTAACAGGTACTCAGCCAGTAAAACCAGAAACTGCTTGTTACCAAACTGCAACATTCAACACTACATCATGTCAGTGGGATGTAACGGGAACACAACCAGTGAAACCAACAACAGCATGTTATGAGACTGCAACATTCAACACTACTTCATGTCAGTGGGATGTAACAGGAACTCAACCAGTGAAACCAACAACAGCTTGTTATGAGACTGCAACTTTCAACACTACTTCATGTCAGTGGGATGTAACGGGAACACAACCAGTGAAACCAACAACAGCTTGTTATGAGACAGCTACGTTCAACACTACTTCATGTCAGTGGGATGTAACGGGAACACAACCAGTGAAACCAACAACTGCATGTTATGAGACTGCGACATTCAACACTACTTCATGTCAGTGGGATGTAACGGGAACTCAACCAGTGAAACCAACAACAGCTTGTTATGAGACAGCTACATTCAACACTACTTCATGTCAGTGGGATGTAACGGGAACACAGCCAGTGAAACCAACAACGGCTTGTTATGAGACAGCTACATTCAACACTACTTCATGTCAGTGGGATGTAACAGGAACTCAACCAGTGAAACCAACAACAGCTTGTTATGAGACAGCTACCTTCAATACTACTTCATGTCAGTGGGATGTAACAGGAACACAACCGGTTAAACCAACAACAGCATGTTATGAGACAGCTACATTCAACACTACTTCATGTCAGTGGGATGTAACAGGAACACAACCGGTTAAACCAACAACAGCATGTTATGAGACAGCTACATTCAACACTACTTCATGTCAGTGGGATGTAACGGGAACACAGCCGGTTAAACCAACAACTGCATGTTATGAGACAGCTACATTCAACACTACATCATGTCAGTGGGATGTAACAGGAACACAACCAGTGAAACCAACAACAGCATGTTATGAGACAGCTACATTCAACACTACTTCATGTCAGTGGGATGTAATAGGTACACAACCGGTTAAACCAACCACAGCTTGTTATGAGACTGCAACATTCAACACAACTTCATGTCAGTGGGATGTAACAGGAACACAAGCTGCTGCTCCAACAGTTAATTTTGTAGATAACTGTAACGGAACATGGACTATTACAGCTAGTAATTATACCGGAAGCTTGTTGTGGAGTACAGGTACAACTACAGCGTCAATAACTGTAAATGCTACTGGTGTTTATACTGTGAAACAATTCATCAACGGATGTGACAGTAAAGCGGCTACAATAAATGTTGTTAAAACATGTTTGGTAGCAGATACGTACCACACAGGAACCACTTGTAGTGATTTCAAACAAGGTGGAAACGGAAGAGAATTAGATAACCTTTGTTATAAAGCAAATGGAGGTAAAATTGGAGTAGTAACTCCGGGAGTATTCTTCTACTTTACTGCTATCGTAGCACCAAGTGCTAACTTTACCATTAAAGTAACGGAAAGCAAAGGCAGTTCATCATCAGCTAATCAGTATGGATTGATGGCGATTCACGGTTCAAACCAAATTACCTTATGGGATCCTAATTGTGGTAAAAAATCGGATGCTGGTGTATTGAGTGGTACAAATAACTCACAAGGAACTTTGACCATTACCAATGCTATACCTGGTGCTACTTATGTATTGTCAGTGAAATATAATCCTAAATCAATACAAGGAAACACCTATTCAGGAAGTGTAGCTCCAACAGTGACTTACAATTTCTCAACTAGCATTGATAATCTAAACGACGGTATTACTAATAACTTTACTTTAGTTCCTAATTCGCAAACTAGTATTGATTTAGTTTCAGGTTGTTCGGTAACCGATCCGGTTGCTACTACAACTACTACCGCTAGAATGGCATCAACATTTGATGCGTACCCGGTTCCGTTCAGAGATGAATTGACAGTGAAATGTAAATTCGAACAGCAGTCACCGGTTACTATTGAAATCTTTGACATCAGAGGTGTTTTAGTTCAAACATTAACGGATGACAATGGTTATAACGAAAAAGAAATTAAGATGAATGTTAATTTCTTAAACGAATCAGGACAAGTTTACTTAATGAGAGTAACTACTAACCAAGGTAGCGAAGTGAAGAAAATTGTTTCTGTAAAAAAATAATTTAACCCAATTTTCAATAGAAGAGGGCTCCGTTATGGAGCCCTTTTTTTATTTGCATTTTTTATCAATTCTTTTTTTGTCAAATCATTTTCTATAAAGTACCTTTGCGCCAGTTTTAAAAACCACTAATGGACGCCACCGCATCTACATTTTCTATCAAACAAATTGCGATTGATTTTAAAGAAATCACCAAAGCAGGTTTGGCAATTAGCGTGGTGTTTTCTTCTATAGCCGGGTACCTGCTCGGCGTTCTCGATTTTCACGATTTAAAAGTAACCACTTTATTGATGTTAGCCGTGGGCGGATACTGTATGGTGGGCGCTTCCAACGCTTTTAACCAAGTTATCGAAAAGGATCTGGATGCATTGATGGACAGAACAAAAAACCGTCCGGTGGCTTCGGGCAGAATGTCGCCCAATCATGCCTTGTTTGTGGCAAGCTTGCTAACCATCATCGGTTTAATTTTATTGTATTTGATAAACCCGAAATCAGCCATGTTTGGTGCGATTTCTATCTTTTTATATACCAGTATTTATACTCCTTTAAAAACAGTCACCCCACTTTCGGTATTTGTCGGAGCTTTTCCCGGTGCTATTCCTTTTATGTTGGGCTGGGTTGCGGCTACCAATGATTTTGGTATCGAAGCTGGCACCTTGTTTTTGATACAGTTTTTTTGGCAGTTTCCTCATTTTTGGGCCATCGGTTGGTTTCTTTACGAAGACTATGAAAAAGCCGGTTTCTTTATGTTGCCTACTGGCAAAAAAGATACCTCGACCGCTTTGCAAACCATACTATATTCTGTTTGGTTGTTGGTGGCTTCTTTACTACCTTGCTTGGGCTATACCGGAAGATTATTTCTTTCGCCTGTAGCGGCAGGATTGGTTTTTTTACTGGGACTTTGGATGATTTTTTACGCAATAAAACTATACCAATTGAGAACCGCCAAAGCAGCTCGCACGCTGATGCTGGTAAGTGTTTCTTATATCAGTTTGTTACAATTGGTTTACATAATAGATAAATTTTTAAGATAATATGGCCACAACACCCATGACCGCCGAAGAACATAAAGCAAGAACCGCACGTTCATACAAATTGCTGTTATGGTTCGCTATGATGAGTATGACAATGATGTTTGCAGGAGTTACCAGTGCTTTTGTAGTTAGCAAATCAAGAGAGGACTGGATGAAAGATTTTCAATTGCCATCCGCTTTTTACCTTAGTTCGTTAGCGATAATTTTGTGTAGTGTTACGTTTCATTTGGCCAAAAAAGCCATTCAGAAAGACAACCGAAAAGCAACCACCAATTTCCTTTTACTAACGTTAGCCCTCGGAATTTCATTTGTAGTATTGCAATTTAAAGGCTTCGGACAAATCGTTGAAGCCGGTTATTATTTCACCGGACCGGAGAGTAACATTGCCACTACGTTTTTATATGTAATCGCTGTGTTGCACTTGGCTCACCTTGCCGGAGGGCTGATTTCACTTTTAATCATAATTTATAATCATTTTAAACAAAAATACAATTCAAGTCAATTGCTTGGAATTGAACTAGGTGCAATGTACTGGCACTTTCTTGATTTCTTGTGGATTTGTTTGTTTTTGTTTTTATATTTCTTTAAATAAGAAAAAAAATCTAAATTTGGGAACTTTTTAACTAATAACTTTTATGGGAGCGACAGTTACTACTGCAAATAAAACTGAAAATACTTGGGGCGGCGGAAATGAACCAATGGGTGCCAGTTATGGCAAATTGATGATGTGGTTTTTCATCGTATCGGATGCTTTAACCTTCTCCGGTTTCCTTGCTGCTTACGGATTTTCAAGATTCAAATTTATAGACAATTGGCCAATCGCCGATGAGGTGTTTACACACTTCCCGTTTATGCATGGGGTGGAAGCACCAATGTATTACGTGGCATTAATGACCTTTATCTTAATCTTCTCTTCGGTAACGATGGTATTAGCCGTTGATGCCGGACATCAGATGAAACAAAAGAAAGTGGCATTTTATATGTTGCTGACGATTGTTGGAGGTTTAATCTTCGTTGGTTCACAAGCTTGGGAGTGGAAAAACTTCATCAAAGGAGAGTTTGGTGCTGTTGAAACGAAAGGCGGAAGTATCATTCAATTCGTAAACAAAGAAGGTGAAAGAGTAAAATTAGAAGATTTTGCTGTTCACTTACCGGAACAAAGAGAAGAGTTAACCAGAAGCCATGGTAAATGGTTTATGCAAAGCGAAGAGTCTTTAGCCAGTTATTCAGTGGCTGAAGTACAAGCAGGATTCAAAGCACATCCTGAATTATTAGTAAGAACAGAGAAAATCTACAGAGACACTAAAGAAGACCAAGCTAATACTAAATTACAACCGGGCTTAAACAAAAACAAACACAGAGAGATTGTTAACAGAGCCGAATCGGAAGTGTTAGTTGGAAACGCTCATATAGTAGTAGAAGGAGCTAACTTAAAAAGAAACGAATACGGAAGTAAATTGTTTGCTGATTTCTTCTTCTTCATTACAGGTTTCCACGGATTCCACGTATTCTCGGGAGTGGTTATCAATTTTATCATTTTCTTGAACGTTCTTTTAGGAACTTATGAGAAAAGAAGAACTTATGAAATGGTAGAAAAAGTTGGACTTTATTGGCACTTTGTTGATTTAGTTTGGGTATTCGTATTTACATTCTTCTACTTAGTTTAATTTTTTAGAAAGCTTACATTATGTCACACGCACACGAACACGTATCAAATACAAAAAGAATCTGGATGGTTTTTGCCTTGCTGTCTGTTGTAACTACAGTTGAGGTATTTTTAGGGATCGTAAGACCAGATTTTTTATTCATGCACAATTTCATTAGCATGAACTTATTAAACTGGGTTTTCATCATATTAACCTTGTATAAAGCGTACTACATTGTTTGGGCGTTTATGCACATGGAAGGTGAGAAAAGCAGTTTGCGTTGGGCTGTAGTAGCCACCGTAATTTTCCTTGTATTATATTTACTTTTTATATTATTGGTTGAAGCCGATTACATTTATGAGGTTTTTAAAAACTCTACCATTAAATGGAATTTTTAACACTATATTAATTCAACAAAAAGTCCCGATTCCATCGGGATTTTTTTATTTTTGTACATCTGTTTTTCGTAATTAAAATGAAAAAAAATATTGTCCTTTTTGTACTGTTTATTTTGCCAATTGTAGCGTATCTTTTCTTTGCATCAGGCGTCAACAGTTTTATCACACTGCCTACCATTACCAAAACAATTCCGGATGTTAATCCCCAATGGAAATCGCTGAACGGGGAAACGGTAACACTCAATAAAAAAATAACCATATTAGGTTTTGCCGGTCAAAATTTGATGGAAAACAGCGGTAACTTTTTTACGCTGAATCAAAAGATTTATAACAAATACAGAGAATTTAAAGACTTCCAGTTTGTGTTTATTGCTCCTGATGGTACTCAGGAACAAGCCAAAAGACTGCTGAAAGAACTAAGCGGTCTGACCAATGTTTCGGGCTATCATTTTGTATTTGCACCAACTTCTGACATTCAATCTTATTTTGCCAATTTGAAACTGTTAGGCAAGTTAGATTCCAACTCAGGAACACCCATGGTTTACATTATTGATAAGAAAAGAAACCTGCGCGGTCGAAAGGGTAAAAGCGTTCAAGGAGCACCGGAATACAAAGAAGGATACAATACCACCTCGGCAGCCGAATTGCACAACGACATGATGGATGACGTCAAAATTATATTGGCTGAATACCGTTTGGCTTTGAAAAGAAATAACGCTGATAGAAAAATTTAGAGTTTAACAAAGATGAAAAAATCATACTCCTATATCGGATTAGCTTTTATAGTTTTAGTTTTCGGAATCATTTTCATACCGAGAATAGTTGATAGAATCACCAATAATACTGTGGTACAAGGCGACCGTTTGGATGCTGTTTCCAATCACAAAAATCCTGAAACCGGTTTGATGAAAATTGGTCCGGCGCCCAAATTTGTTTTAACCGATCAAAATGGGGCTAAAATTTCCAATAAAAGTTATATGGGTAAAGTGTATGTGGTGGAGTTTTTCTTCACAACCTGTCCCTCTATTTGCCCGATTATGAATAAAAACATGGTCGATATTCAAAATGAATTCTTCGGAAATCCAAATTTCGGAATTGCTTCGATATCTATTAATCCTGAACACGACACCTCCGATATCCTAAAAGAACATGCTAAGAAAATTGGAGTAAAATCATCGAATTGGCATTTATTAACAGGAGATAAAAAATACATTTTTGATATAGCCAATAAAGGATTCAATTTGTATGCCGGCGAAAATAAAAACATAAGCGGAGGATTTGAACATTCAGGTCTTTTTGCACTTATTGACAAAAAGGAAACATTCGTTGTAGAAAAGATGATTTCGGCAATCCAATTTTATATTACGACGGATTGGAAAAAAAAGGAGTGAAAGCCATTACAGAAGATATTAAAAAACTATTAAATGAGTAATTCAGACGCACAATCAACCCCAACCTTAGAGAAAAAATTCAGAGGAGCCATTATTGCCGTATCCATAATAATTCCGATTGCAGTTGCTGTTTTGTTTTCAGTAAAGCTAAAGGATTTTGGGTTTCAGGTAGAGCCACTGTCTTTCTTACCGCCAATCTATGCTACGATTAATGGAATTACAGCTATTCTTTTGATTTTGGCCGTAATGTCGATTAAGAAAGGGAACAGAGTTCGTCACGAGAAACTAATGACGATGGCTATAGGTTGTTCGGTGATTTTTTTGGTGATGTATGTGGCTTATCATATGACGGCCAGTGACACCAAATTCGGTGATGCCAATGGTGACGGAATTTTAGATGCTGCCGAAAAGATCCAAGTAGGTTCGATTCGGTTTGTGTATTATTTCATTTTGCTTACCCATATACTGTTGTCAATTATTATCATTCCGATGGTACTGTTTACTTACGTGAGAGCCATGGCGGAACAATTTGACAGACATAAGAAGTTGGCCAAAATAACCTTTCCTATATGGCTTTATGTGGCTGTCACCGGAGTAATCGTCTATTTAATGATTTCACCTTATTATGCTAACTAAAGGAAAAAGAGAAAAGGGAAAAGGGATAAGTAGAATAATATTATTGCTTATTGCCTATTGTTTAACGCCTATTGTCTCTTCGGCGCAATGTGCTATGTGCCGTGCCGCTTTAGAAAGTTCAGGAAATAAAACCAAAGTAGAAGCCGTGAATGACGGTATCGTTTTCCTGATGGCCATTCCTTATATCTTGGTGGCTGTTATCGGATTGGTAGTCTATAAAATGTATGTTAAAAAGAAAGCGGTTTAACGAAAGGCTTTTTACTCCATTCCGTCAATTTTCACACTCATTTTTCCGGTAGTGGTTATAAAAGCAATGATGGCTTTATTGGTGATTTCTACTTTTTCGAATTCAAAATCATTCATCGTTCCGTTTACAAAGACCCCTTTCATAGGTGAAAAATTATTTAAGTAAGGTGTTAAGCTCTTCTTCCCTTCTTCCAAATTAGTTTTGATAGAGTAGCGACAATTCTCCTGAATTTTTTTCAAAATCACACCTTGCAACAACCAATTGGCCGTTCGAGTCAATAGACCTTTGGTGTTTAAAACATAATCCATTTGGTCAAAATAGATTTCTTTGGTAATGGTATTGTAATTCGGAATCCCCGAAAGATAAATGGTGCCGTTAATGCTTCCGGTCATGTCGAGCGCTATGATAATTTTGCCGTCTCGCTGCCATAAACCTACATTTTGCACTACAATTTTTCGGCTGCCCGCTGCAAATTCTTTGCCTTTGAAGTTGGAAGTGATTAGTTGCGCCGCACTTTCATAAGTGGATATAGCCGCCACATTTGCCGTCACTTTATCCGGAACTTTGGTTACTGCTTTGAATTCGATGGCGCTTCTCTCAAAGGTGTTTTTAGGTTTTAAACCCACCATCGTTTGCATATTGCATTTGAGTCCCAAATCCATTTTAATCTCATTTTTTTCTAAAACAGCATCGGTAACATATACTTCTACCGGAATCAGTTTGAACCAGGTTTGGTATTGTTCGCTGGTTAAAAACGGAGTACTCATTTTTTCTAAAACATCTAATACATAAGGCTTGAAATCGCAGGAATCTTCTATAGCATCGTCAATTTTCTTAGACATTTTGGATTTAAAAATAGAGAGTGTCGGATTGATGATATAAGTAATCGGGACGTTTCTTCCGGCAACAACTATTGATGGGCTTTCCGACCAGTTGAAATCTTCAATTTTGGAAAGGGTTGAGAGTTTCCAGTTTGATAATTTTACATCGCTTAAGACAGTAAAAACACCGTTCAAATTGATTTCTCGAGTGTCATTCAGTCCCATGAAATCAGTTCCGTATTTGAATTTTGCCCAAATTTTTAAAGCAATTATCGTCTGGATTTTGCCGTTTTTTTCAACCAATTTAATTGGCGCAGTTTTCCAAATTTTCATTTCAGTTTTATCATCTTCCAAATTGGAATCGTCATAAATCTGTCCGGTCAGCGTTTTGTTTAATTGGTTTTCAATTTCTTTCAGCGTAATTTCCAAAGGCATATTCACAAACGAAGTTTTGGTTTTGTACACCATTGGGGCATCATCTGTGGGCAGAGGTTTTAAAGCTTCGATTTTTTGAGTGGTAGAGCAGCTGTTCAAAAGCACAGCCAGTAATGCAATAGATAACGTTGTTTTTAAGAATGACATAAATTGGTACTGAAATTTTTACTTGTACAATTCAACCTAAAGGTTTCGGGTGACAAAAATAAACGTAAAATAACAATAATGGTGTAACATAATTAAAAAAGTAAAGTCTAAGATTTGTGCTTCTTTAAGTAATAATTAAAAGACAAAAATTATATCTTTGTTTAGTAGAGAAAGAGCCCATTTCTAACAGAATTACTATGAAAAAAATAAAAATAAACTCCTTTTTACTCTTTTTTGTTTTGCTCTTTGGAGCCACTGTTTCAGCTCAAGTCAAGAAATGGACCATACAGGAATGTGTGGAATATGCCCTCAAAAATAATATCTCCATCAAACAATCGGAACTGGATGCCAGAACTACCGATATTGATAAAAAACTAGCCATTGGAAATTTTTTACCGAGTTTAAATGCCGGTGCTTCTCACTCTTGGAATATCGGTTTAAATCAAAACATCACTACCGGTTTATTAGAGAATCAAACGATTCAATATACTTCAGCCAGTCTGAATTCGGACATTACTATCTATAACGGTTTGCAAAATCAAAACCGTTTACGAAGAGCCAAATTATCACAATTGGCGGCTCAATACCAATTGACCAAAATGCAGGATGACATCTCTTTGTATGTAGCCAATGCTTATTTGGATATCCTTTTCAATCGAGAGAATTTAAAAGTTCAGCAGGCACAATTAACTAACGACGAAAAACAATTAGTTCGTTCACAGGAATTAGTAGATGCCGGTGTGGTGCCTCGCGGAGATTTGTTAGATATGAAAGCAACCGTGGCTGCTGATAAGCAAAAAACAGTAGCGGCAGAAAACAGTTTGCTGATTTCAAGATTAAGTTTGGCGCAATTGCTGAATTTAGAAGACTTTCAAAATTTTGACATAGCCGATGTAGATATGGAAGCCAAGCCCAGTGCTGTAATGGCTGAAACTCCGGAAGCTATTGTAGAAAAAGCAAATCAGGTTCGTGTGGAAATCAAAATTGCACAAAGTAATTTAGATATAGCCGAAAAAGATATCAAAATTGCCAGAGGGGCAATGCAACCTACTTTAACCGGTTTCTACAGTTTTAGTACCAGAGCCAGTTATTCGGACAGAGTTACCGGGGCAACAATCGATGCTGCTTCGCCAACTTCTATAATCGGACAAGTGGAAGGTACGGGACAAAATGTATTGCAACCTAATTATTTACCGGTTTTCAGTAAAGCCGCTCCGGTCTTTGAACAATTCAGTGACAACAAAGGGCATAATTTCGGACTACAGTTGAATGTTCCAATTTTCAATGGTTTTTCAGCCCGAGGCAATGTGGAGAAAAGCAAAGTCAATTATGAAAAAACTAAAAATGCCTTTACCCAAGCTAAACTGGATTTAGAAACCAATGTTTACAAAGCTATCACTGATGCTAAAGGCGCTTTGAATACTTATGAAGCCTCTCTCACTACGGCAGAAGCCAGACAAGAGGCTTTTAATTATGCCAAAGAAAAATACGCTGTGGGCATGATGAATGCTTTTGATTTTAATCAATCGCAAACACTTTACACCACAGCACAATCGGATGTTATTCGTGCCAAATACGACTACATCTTTAAAATGAAAGTAGTCGAACTTTATTTTGGAATCCCAATCATTCAAAAACAATAAATCATGTCAAAAAAGAAAATATACTGGTTAGTAGGTATCCTGGTTGTAGCCATTACAGTTTTAATCGTGCTGAAAAAAAATGGAACTATCGGTAATAACGATGAAGGCGTAGCTGTTGAAACTGCTGCGGCAGATGAAATTACAATAGTGGAAACGGTTTCGGCTACCGGAAAAATACAACCCGAAATAGAAATAAAAATATCTTCTGAAGTTTCCGGTGAAATTATTGCCTTGCCGGTAAAAGAAGGTCAAGTAGTTAAAAAAGGAGACTTGCTGGTAAAAATCAATCCGATGCTTTATACTTCAGGATTGAATCGTTCGGTTTCTGAATTTTCAGGAAGTAAAGCCGGTTTGAGTCAGGCCGATGCCAATTTCAAAGAAGCCAAAGCCAACTACGAAAGAAACAAAACATTATACGACAAAGGCATCATTTCAAAATCGGATTGGGACAAAGCTATTGCCTCTTTTGAAGTAGCTAAAGCCAGTAAAGAATCAGCTTATTTTAATGTGCAAAGCGCCTCCGCAACGGTAAAAGAGTCTAAAGATAATTTAGGCAGAACCACTATTTATTCACCGGCAGACGGTACAATTTCTTCTTTAGGAGTTGAATTGGGAGAGCGTGTTTTAGGAACCCAACAAATGACGGGAACCGAATTATTACGTGTAGCCAATTTGAACAATATGGAAGTAGAAGTGGATGTGAATGAAAATGACATTGTAAAAATCAGCGTGGGCGACAGTACTAAAATTCAGGTAGATGCTTATTTGAAAAAAGAATTTAAAGGAATTGTAACCAGTATTTCCAATTCAGCCAGTACCGCTACTAGTGCAGATCAGGTAACTAACTTTAAAGTGAAAGTCAGAATATTAAAAGAATCGTATCAGGACTTAGTGGAAGGTAAACCGGCCAGTTATTCGCCGTTCCGTCCCGGAATGACTGCTACGGTGGATATCATTACCAAAAGAAAAGAAAAAGTTATTGGTGTGCCAATCAGCTCGGTTGTTGTAAAATCAGACACTGCTGCTACGAAGAAATTTGAAGTAAAAGAGGTAAACGAAGGCGAAAAAGTCAAAGCCAAAAGTGATAAAAAATACGAATGTGTTTTTGTAAAAGTGGGCAACAAAGCTAAAATCAGAGTGATTAAAACCGGTATTCAGGACGATACGAATATTGAAGTCATCTCCGGATTAAAGAAAGGCGATGTTGTTATTACAGGGCCTTATACCACGGTTACCAAAGATTTAAATTCGGGCGACAAGGTAACCTCAAAAAAGGGATCGGAGAAAAAAGATAAAAAAGGCGACAGTTCGATTACCGTTTCAACAAATTAATTTAATCGCAAGTTGAGTTACATTCTTAATATAGAAACGGCAACTAAAAATTGCTCGGTGTCTTTGGCTAAAGACGGAATAACGGTTTTGTATCAGGAAATTGCCGAACAAGGGTATTCGCATGCCGAAAAATTGCATGTGTTTATTGAAGATATTTTAAAAAAATCACAAGTCAATTTTCAGGAGATTAAAGCCATTGCCGTCAGTAAAGGGCCCGGTTCTTATACTGGTTTGCGTATTGGTGTTTCTACAGCTAAAGGCTTGTGTTATGCTTTGGGAATTCCGTTGATTTCGGTAGATACGTTGCAGGTTCTAGCCCAACAGGTTTCGGTTGAAAACGGTTTAATTGTTCCCATGCTGGATGCAAGAAGAATGGAAGTCTACAGTGCTGTTTTTGACAGTAATCATCATAAAATAATGGAAGTCCAGGCCGAAGTCTTAACCGATAAAAGCTATGCCGACATCACTGAAACTATATATATTGTTGGCGATTGTCAGGAGAAATGCCAAACAGTCTTGACAGCGGCTAATTTCAACTTCCTTCCTGAAGTTATCTTTCCTTCCGCCAAAGAAATGAGCGCTTTGAGTTTTGCCAAATTCCTCCAAAATGAATTTGAAGATGTGGCCTACTTTGAACCCTTTTATCTGAAAGATTTTATGCTCCCGACTAAGAAATAATAATCATTATTTCCCTCACTTAAACATGGGATTGAATGATTATATTTTAATCAACCTATTTTAATTCTCTTCTATATCAGATCTTTGCTGAAATTATTCTAACAGTTAAATAGTTTACTTATTTAGCTGTTTTTTTTGTTTTTTTTTGAAATTTTAACAAAATGTACACTTTTTGTGTAGTAAAATTCAATCGTAACTTATTAAATTTACAATACAAATCCCAAAAGAAAGATAATTGGTATTGCTGTGGTTTACCTCCACAATGTGACACGCAACAAAAAGTAATCTCTTTTGTTGTGACATTTTCAGATTCTGAAGTTTATTTAGAGAGTTTGTTGGTAAGCTTCAGTGGAATCAAACAAACAAAAAAAGCAGCCTTACCTTAACATGTTTTGGAAGACAAAAGATAAGACTGCAAATAATTAAAAAATTATAAACAAAAGTATGAAAAAATCAATACTCGGCATAATGGCCACAGTTTCTTTTGCCTTTAGTGCATTAGCCCAAGAAAATAACCCATATAATAAAGTGGGAGATGACTTTTTAGGAGCCTATAAAGTTGTATCAACAGATTACAATAATGGAAAAATTACAGACATTAACCAGCAATTGTTAGATAATTATTCTGAAAAGTTATCGTTAGGTTATTCAGTTTCGTTGGATAACTTTTCAGAAATTGTCCGAAATGTTACTAATTCTGATAGTGAAGAGGTTATAAAAAAAGCAAACTTATCAGACTATTCAAAAGAGATTTTACTGAAATCTTTAAAGACAGCTGACGTTAAAGATCTTGTTGAGGATGTAAACAAAAGTGATATCTCAAAAGCTGAAAAAGAAACGGTTTTATCCACTTTAGCAATCTTGAATGCTGTACACACAAATCCACAAGTATTTTCAAACGACGCTAATAGATGTTGGGTGTGTTGGGTTACTGTTGGTGCCGTTATCGGAAATGTGATTTGTGGAATTCCGTGTGCAATAATTGGAGGAGGTATTGGAGCCATTATTGGAGGTCATGAAAAGGATACACAATCCGATAAGAGTAATCCATATAATAAAGTGGGAGTTGATTTTGTTGCCTCTGTTAAGATTTTGAAAAAAGATTATAATGAAGGTAAGATTAAATCAATTGATAAAGAGACTACTGATTATTATCTTGGGGTCTTACCTCTGAAAGCTGAAATTAATGAGGAAGTTACAGCTGCAACAGTTAATGCAATCAAGACATCTAATTTTAAAGAAGTGGTGATGAACTCAAAGCTAAGCGAATTTTCAAAAGAGATTTTATTAGCATCCCAAACCAACTCTCCTGATTTTTCAGGTTTAGTTCAAAAAGTTAAGAATACTAAATTACCCGAAACGGAAAGTCAATTGGTTTTAACTTCATTGGCAATAACCGAAAACTTAAACCAAACATCTGCCTTGAGTAGATGTACGGTGAATGGTGGAACAGGGCCAAATCCTTGTGAAGCAGCAGGAGCCATCACCGGGTTAATAGTAGGACATGCTATATGTGGTCCACTTTGTGGCATTGCAGGATCAATAATAGGAGCTGTTTTTGGCTCTTTTAAAGATTAATTCTTTAGTTTTTATGAAGTATAAATTCGCCTTTTTCGTTTATTTATTTTTGAATATATCTTATGGTCAAGCTTTGCTTCAAGGTACTGTTGTAGACAAAGAAACAAAACAGCCTTTAGCTTTTGCTAACTTAAGTATAAAAAACACCAACATCTATGTGATGTCTGATGTTAATGGTAAGTTTACTTTTACCAATGTTTCAAAAAATGAAGTCATAGTTTGTAGCTATGTCGGATACGAAATAGGCGAATTTCAAGTTAATGAAGAAAACAGTAAAAAGGTGGTTTTTGAATTAACATTATCTCATAATGAATTGCCTGTAGTTGTTGTAAATGCTACGGATTATCTTGCCAATCAAATTATAACTAAGGTTATTGCCAATAAAGAAAAAAATAATCCCGAGCATTTAAAATCATTCCAATATTCAAGCTATAACAAAATCATTTGTGATTATAAATCGTTATCGGAGAATAAAAATGACAGTATAAAATTCAGGAAAAAAATAAAAGAAAGTCATTTTTTTATGATGGAATCAGTAACGGAGCGGAAGTTCATGAGCCCTGATTTGAGTAATGAAGTAGTAATAGCTACAAGAGTGTCAGGATTTAAAGATCCTACCTTTGCTTCTATTGCTACCGATTTTCAGCCGTTCTCCTTTTATAATGATAATATTAAATTTTTCAATGTGAATTATCTTAATCCCATCAGTAAAGGCAGTATAAAGAAGTATAAATTTCATATTGAAGATACTTTAACTAATGAAAAAGACACCATTTATATCATTTCTTATAAACCAAGGGCTCACAAGAATTTTGATGGTTTAAAAGGGTTGTTATACATAAATACCAAAAAATATGCTGTTCAAAATGTCATAGCATCGCCTGCTGAAAAAGGGAGGATTGATATTAAGATTCAACAGAAATATGCTTTAAACGATGAGGAATATTGGTTTCCGGAACAATTAAATTTTGCTATACAACTCAACGATTATCCAAATCCAAAAAGACCCTTAACACTTGACGGGAAAACTTATATAACCAATGTTAAACTGAATTTGCCTCTGGATAAAAAGCAATTCTCCAATCAAGTTGTGGTGTTAGACGAGCATGCTGCTGCCAGAGATTCAGTGTTTTGGGACAAACATCGTGTTGAAAGTTTGAGCAGTATTGACAAGAAGACTTACCGCGTCATTGACAGTATAGGTGCGAAAATGAATTTTGACTCCTATTTGTCTATTATGGAAAAGCTGATGCAGAATAGATTTCCTCTGAAATATGTAGATATTGATTTATCAAAAACTTTGATGGTCAATAAATATGAAAATTTAAGAATTGGAACAGGTTTTTATACCAATGATCGTTTTGCTAAAAAAATCAGTATAGGTGGTTTTTTGGGGTATGGGATAAAGGATGAACAAGTAAAATACGGAGGCGAAGTTATTGTCAAAGTTTCCAAAAAAAATGAATTCAATCTTGGGCTTCAATATCAAAATAATTTAATTGAAACCGGGTATCTGGGGATTCAATCATCCCTGAACGATTTCTTTAATTTCAGAAAGTTTATTGGCTATCAATACGATCAATTTAATCAGATTGGAGTTTCCATTCATTTCAGAAGTTTTAATTATTTTCTTTGGGATTTAAGGTTGAATCAAACCAAAACGAATCCGAAATATAATTATGAATTCAACAATGGCAGTCAAAGTTATACCGGATACAAAAACAGCACTTTAGATTTAAATCTAAGATTTGCTTATAAAGAAAAATTTATTAGTTCTTTAAATCAAAATATTAGCATCGGAACCCAATACCCAGTGGTTTTTATTTCTTACTCTAGAGGCTTCAAAAATCTTTTCGAGGGCAATCTTAATTACAATAAAATAGAGTTGGCTATAGAACAGTCGGTATTTACTAAAAATTTGGGAACAACAACTTACAGGGCTGAAGCAGGATATGTTGATCAATCACTACCTTATGGATTGTTGTTTACAGGAGAAGGGAGTTATGATAAAAGTGTTGTGCTGATAATGAAAAATACTTTCCAAACGATGACACCGTATGAGTTTTTATCTGACAAATACGTTAATTTGTTTCTCTCACATAATTTTGGCGGATTGCTTTTTAAGAAAAATAAATTTCAACCAATTTTATCCTGGCATAACAATTTGGGTTGGGGAGCACTTTCTGATTTAACGCATCACAAATTTGTCGCATTTAAAACCAAAACCAAACTCTTTTTGGAAACCGGACTTCAGGTGGATAATTTGATTAAGATAAATTGTCTTAACATAGCCAATATAGGCTTTGGCGCCGGAACTTATTACAGGTATGGTTATTATGCTAATCCGGAATTTAAAGACAATCTTGTTTTCAAATTCACATTAAATTTTTCCATAAAATAAAAATCATGAAACCGGATTTTATAAATGCAAAACAGTCTTGCTGTTGTTTGCTGACACTTTTATTGCTTTTTACTTTCGACGCCATTTCTCAAAACAGTATTGATAATTTAAAATTTGAAGACAATACTGTTTATCTTTTCAGCAGAGGCACCAAGACAAAGTCGGGTTTGATTGCTAAAAAATTCAATTCAAATGATCGTTACATAACTCACGTAGGCATAGGGTTTGTCGAAAACAATAAGATGAGAATCTACAACGTGATTGATTGTGATACGACCAAGACCGCATTGGTAATTGATAATTTGAAGTCATTTGTTTGTGAAAAAGCATATTATCTGAGTATTTGGAAATGCAAAAGCAACAAACAAGAGTTTTTGAAATTAAAGAAAATATGTCATGAGTACAGCAGTAGGAAAGTGTATTTCGATTATTCGTTTAAACTTAATGAAAAAGACAACATTTTATACTGTTCGGAATTTTGCTCAAGAGTACTTAAGGTTATCAATTCAACTAAATTCAACTTCCATCCCAAAAAAATGAAGCTGGAATCATTTTACAGAGCCGTATTGAGCAGAGATGAATTACTCTATTATCCGGTTGATTTTTTTCAGGAAGGTAAACTTTTTTCAAAAATATTTGAAGCTAATTTTAATGCAGAAAAAACATGAAAAAATATTTTTTATTACTTATAGTATTGCCATTGGTGTCATTTTCACAGTCTGATTTCGAGAAAACCATTCAGGCCGGAAGTGTCTTAGTTAATGGACTGAGTTTTTTAAAAGGGAATAAATCTTCAGACAATAAAACCGTTTTGATGCTGTGTATTAAAAACAAATTGTCCGATAAGATTACATTTAAAATAACCGGAAAGGACAAAGAAGATAATGATGTTAAAAAAGATATGGTCATACAAAACAACGGCAAAGAATGCCTCTTCGAAATACCAAAAGGGGTATACACTTACGAAGTAATACTGGCAAATAAAGATACTTTTAAAAAAGGCGAGTATAAGTTCGATGAAGACATAACAATTACCATCAAAAAAGACGAGTAAAGTGTTATGTAAAACCACAACTAAAAAAAGCTCATTTAAATAATGAGCTTTTTTAATTTATTCTTTGGTTACTTCTCTAACATAAGGCTGAATCACAATTCCGGCCGAATCAAAAGCTTCTTTACAGTTTTCTAAAATATCCGAGCACATATCGCCAAAGTCGGCGTTTTTTGACCAAGGTTTAATAGATAAATGTATAGCAGAATCACTCAAATCTCTTACCGATACTGTTGGTGCCGGCGTTTTTAAAACTTTTGGATGGGCTTCCATCACTTGTAAAACAATTTCTTTGGCCGTTTTTATATTGGTTTCATAAGAAAGCGAAAATAGCAAATCGGCTCGTCTCATTCCTGCCATCGAGTAGTTGATAATCGTTCCGTTGGATAAATTGCCATTCGGAACAAAAATGGTTTGGTTGTTTCCGTTAATTAATTTGGTTACAAAAATTTGAATTTCGCTGACTACTCCAACAACTCCCTGCGCTTCAATAGTATCACCTACACGAAAGGGTTTGAACAAAATAATAAGCATGCCACCGGCGAAATTAGATAACGAACCTTGTAATGATAAGCCTACCGCTAAACCGGCCGCCCCTAGTATGGCAACAAATGAAGAAGTTTCGATGCCTAATTTTGAAATGAAAGTTACAAACAACAGAACTCGCAGCGCCCAAAGTAAACTATCGGCTAAGAACTTAGATAAAGTAGGGTCGAGTTCTCTTTTCAGCATAATCTTTTTGGCCAAACGATTGATGATTCTGATAGCATACAACCCAACAAAAAGGATGATAAATGCCGAAATCAATTTGGGGGAATAATCAATTAACGCTCTGATAAATCGATCTATATATTCTCCGAACGAATGAATATAATGCAGTTCTTTCTTTTCCATATACTACTAAAAAAATCCCGACGAATCGGGATAATTAGGGTGCAAAAATAATGATTTAAGTAATTAATCAGCGTCTTCTTCAACGCGATTTGTGACAGTTTTAACAGCTTCTTCAGCATTCTCAGAAGCATCGTCAGCAAAGGCACTTACTTTTTCTTTTACAGTTTCTTCAGCGTTATCGGTTAGTTCGCTTATTTTTCTTTAGCGCTCTCTACCACGTTGTCTATGGTATCAGCAGCTTGAGGAACGTACTCGCTTACTTTTTCTTTGGCCGTTTCTACAAATTCTTCTACTTTGTCCATCATTGGTTCTGCCATTTCTTTTACTTTTTCTATGGCTTCTTCTGCAAAATTTTCAGCAGTATCAGCAGCTTTTCCTTTGGCGCCGCCGAATAAATTTTTAAAAAAATCTCCAAATCCCATGATTGTTAGTTTTATGGATTAATAATAACAATAGTACAAATTTTTTCTAAGATTTCGCTTGGATTTTAGTTATAATTTCTTCAAAATCAGTCGTTGGAAGGTTGCAGGTTCTGTTTTGACACAAGTAAAATAAAGTTTCAGTTTCCGAAAAGCGATTTTCCAAAAACGGAAGTTTTGATTGCTTTGTTGAGCCGGCAACGATGAGATTAGGTAAATAGGTTTGGTTGAGTTTTACCAAATAATCGAAAGCAGTATCGCCACAAACCGCCAGTTCTTTATTTTGTTCCGAAAAATTTAAATACACATTTAGCCAATTCGAATAAGCGGAAGGATAATCAATCGTCGGGATTATGTTTTGTGTCATTTGTTGGCAGATGGTTTCATAATAAGCATTATTAAAATAAATACTCAAATGAAACAAATTGCTGGCCATAACCGAATTGGCTGACGGAATCACATTATCTTCCACTTCAAAATGAGCCGTAATTAAGTTCTCCTCCTTTTGGGAAGTAAAGGAAAAAAATTGAGCCTTTGCATCATAAAAATTATCAAAGCAATAATCCGTCAACTGTTTGGCATGTTGCAGCCAACTCTCATCCAAAGTAGCTTCGTATAATGTGATGAATCCTTGAATCACATGAGCATAATCCTCTAAATATCCTTGGATGGTAGGAGTGCCGTTTTTATATGTTCGGAATAAATGGCCTTCTTCGCTCCATACTTTTTTTATGATAAAGTCAGCATTTTGCAAGGCGATGTCTAAATATTTTTTTCGTTCAACGCTTTATAGGCTTCAGTAAAACCTTTGAGAATAATGGCATTCCATGACGTCAGACATTTGTCATCTAATCTCGGCTTGCTGCGTTTTTCTCTTTCTTTATACAGTTTTTGTTCCCAGGATTTTTTCTTTTGTTCAAGGGTTTCCAAAGAAATATTTTGCTGTTGAGCAATTATTGCTAAAGATTGATTTTGAATTAATACATAATTCCCGTGTTCCCAATGCCCGAAAGGATTAATATTAAAAACGATAGCAAACAAATCATAATCTTCCGAAAGAATAGCTTGCAATTCCTCTTTTGTCCATACATAAAAAGCGCCTTCTTCCAGATGGTTTTCGGCATTCAAACTGTCGGCATCAAGCGCGGAATAAAAACTTCCCTCTTTAGTGAGCCATTCTTTTTCGATGAAAGACAAGGTTTTTTCAATGACTTCTTGGTACAATGGGTTACGAGTTAATTTGTAAGCATTGGCATAAAGTGATAGCAGTTGGCCATTGTCATAGCCCATTTTTTCAAAGTGTGGTACATGCCATTTCATATCAACAGCATACCTCGAAAATCCGCCGTCAAGCGTGTCAAATAATCCGCCATGAGCCATTTTGCTAAGTGTCAAATCAACAAAATCCAATAGCGACTGATTGTTGGTTTGATGACCGTAACGAAGCAAAAATTCGTAATTGTTGGGCATCATAAACTTGGGAGCACGAGCCATGCCGCCGAATGCCCAATCAAAACTTTTTTGCCATTTTTCTATGAGTCTTTCTAAAATTTCAAAGTTAAATGGGGTAGCCTTGTGTGTTGGAATTATGCTCAAGGATTGTAAGCCGTCGTGCAGCTTTTCGGTGTAGTCTAAAATGGTTTGCAAGTCATGTTGGTATAGCTCCTGAAGTTTTTCGAGGGCATTAATCCAATCGTTTTTTCGGAAATAAGTACCTCCCCAGATGGGTCTGCCATCCGGAAGCGCCACTACATTCATAGGCCAACCGCCTTGACCGGTCATGACTTGTACGGCTTTCATATAAACGGCATCAATGTCAGGACGTTCTTCGCGATCAATTTTGATGTTAATAAAATGTGCATTCATCACTTGAGCTACTTCGTCGTTTTCGAAACTTTCGTGTTCCATAACGTGGCACCAATGGCAGGCTGAGTATCCAATGCTAATAATGATGAGCTTGTTTTCTTTTTGGGCTTGTGCCAAGGCATTTGTGTTCCAGGCTTTCCAATGCACCGGATTTTTGGCGTGTTGTAACAGGTATGGACTGGTTTCAAGATGTAGTTCGTTCATGATTGTTTTTTTAGCCCCGATTGTAGTGGAAATCCTTTTTGTTTTTGGACAAAAAGATTGCAACGAAAAGCGGGAATAGCTCCTAAAATTGATTAAAAAAGCGCCCGAAATAGGGCGCTTAAAGATACTTTTTTATTTTGAATGTGGATTATCCGTTCAAGGCTTCTACTATGATGTCTTTATCATTTAACATATCTTTCAACATGTTTTCAATACCGCTTTTCAGGGTGAATGTTGAGGAAGGACAACCGTTACAAGCTCCTTGCAATACTACTTTTACTCTTTTGTCGGCATCGTTATAGGAATCAAAAAGGATGTTCCCGCCATCGGCAGCTACGGCTGGTTTTACATATTCTTCTAAAATATTGATGATTTGTTGGGAAGTGGTGTCGAGATGGTCAAAGTTTTTAATTTGTTGTTTTTCCTGTTTGCTGTCGTTTTCAATCAGGGTGTCATCTAAAACAGTACCGCCGTTTTCAATAAATTGTTTGATAAAGGTTCTTAGCTCAAGCGTAATTTCATCCCACGAAGTGCTGTCGTATTTAGTGACTGAGATGTAATTTTCGGCAATAAAAATCTCTTTAACAAAGTGAAATTTAAATAATTCTTGTGCTAACGGGGAGGCTTTGGCTTCGTCAATGTTTTTGAATTCGGCCGCAGTTTTGGTTAATGCTTTGTTGATTACAAATTTCAATGAAGCCGGGTTGGGTGTGGTTTCGCCGTATACGGTTATCGGTTGTTTTTTAATTGGATTTTCATTTGGCAACACAATTACACCACCGTTGTTTACATAGTTTTCAATTTGTTCGGCAACAGCTTCCTGAACATCAGACCATTCCACTATACTAAAGCGCTCGATGGCGATAAAATTACTTGAAATGTATACGGTTTTTACGAAAGGAAGATAGAATAGTTGCTGAGCCAAAGGAGAGTTTTTAGCTTCGTCAATGTTCTTATATTCAAAGCTTTCGTTCTGCGTTATAAAATCGGGGAATTCAAATTTAAGAATAGTTGGATTTTGAGTTTCTTTTATAGTGATTTTCATAGCGATAGTATATTTTTTTGCAAATTTAACAAACTTATTTTCTATGAATACTTATATTTGGACATTTAAACAACAAATTAACATATTGAAGCGTTTTACTAACAGAAAACGTCCTAACAAAATTGCACACATGAAGCGAATACTACTTCCCCTTTTTTTATTCTTGATAGGATATAATTCCTTCGCTCAACCTATTACTACTAATACAACGACCTATACTATTCCTCAGCTTGTTCAAGATGTTTTGTTTGCCGCTCCGCCGGATGATGGAGGCTCAGCTTGTGTGGGAACGGTTAGTAATATAACCTGGAGAACAGATGCGGGAACCAACTTGCCAAATAATAACAAGAGTATTGGTTATTTTCAAAATACGAATCCCAATTTCCCTTTAAGTAAAGGGATTATCATGAGTACCGGATTTGTTGCTAATGCTCCAGGACCCAATACAACAACTCAAGGCAATGGAATATGGGGGACAGATAATGACTTGTTTAATTATATTGATGGGTTGAACATAGATACCGGATTGACCGATTATAATGATGCGACTGTTCTAGAGTTTGACTTTACGCCACTCACTAATACAATGAGTTTTGACTTTTTGTTTGCTTCAGAAGAGTATGGTACGTTTCAATGTTCCTATTCGGATGCTTTTGCTTTCTTTTTAACTAATGTAACGGCAGCGACACCGCCAACAAATTTAGCTTTAATCCCTAGTAGTACTACACCTATTTCGGTAGTTACCATAAGAGATAATGCCTATAATAATAGTTGTAGTTCAGTAAATCCTTTATATTTTGGTAACTATAATGGAGGAGCCAATGCTGCTTCTGCAGCGACCAATTTTAATGGAGAAACGGTTTTGATGACAGCTAGTTCAACAGTAATACCAAATAATGTTTATCATATTAAATTGGTTATTGCAGACAGAAATGATAACAATTATGACTCTGCGGTATTTTTAGGAGGAGGAAGTTTTAATATTGGTTCACCTACTATTGATGGGGTTGGAGATTATGCAGGTTTAAATAGTTTTTCAGGTCCTGATGCGGTTTGTGGTTCTGCAGCAGTTACGGTGCAAGCCGGTGCTGTGCCAATTTCCGGTGTAACTTACAGTTGGACATTAGACGGTGACCCAATTGTTGGAGCTACTACCTATAGTTATACTATGACAGATGCTGGGAATTATTGTGTTACCTTAACGTATCCATCAGGTTGTTTTCAAACCGATTGTACGCTGGTAGAGCATATTCCTAGTCTTGCAATTGGTAGTGCGGATGATTTATATGCTTGTCCTTCATCACCTACTTTTAATTTAACACAAAACACAGTTCCTGTTTTAAATGGATTGAGTACCAATCTCTCGTATCACCATTCGTTAGTTGACGCTCAAAATTTGTCAGGATCGATTTCAAATCCCGCAAATTATATTGGATATGATGGTGAAGTAATTTATGTTGCTGTTGAAGATCCTTCCACCCCATGTATTACAACAACACAATTTACATTACACCTACAAAATTGTTTCACTAATCCAACCGCAGGGACACCACCCAATATGATTCAGTATGAAACAACGTTAAATTCAGGTGTTTCAGCTTTTAATTTAAATTCGCAAACCGCAGCTGTTTTAGGATCTTATAACCCAGCGGATTATACAGTTACTTATTATCTTACACAAGCTGATGCTGATGCCGGAACGAATCCCATTGATCTTAGTGTGGATTACATAAACGGATCTAACCCTCAAACTATTTTTATCAGATTAGAAGAAAATGCCGCGCCAGCGGGCTATTATGCTACAACAAGTTTTAGCTTAATAGTAGTTGCATTGCCAACGGTTTCGATTTCCGGAACGATTTCTATTTGTTCAGGAACTACAACCACTATTACTTTTAACGGGACACCAAATGCTGATGTTACTTACACGGTTGATGGCGGCCCAAATCAAACCATAACTTTGAATGGTGCAGGGACGGCAACTCTTCCTACCCTGTGTTAACTGCTACTAGTACTTATGACTTAGTTAGTGTTTCCCAAACAACTGCTGCCGGTCCTACCACACAATCTGCTTTAGGTTCTGCTGTTGTTACAGTTATTCAACTGCCTACGGTAAGTATTTCAGGAACAACTTCTATTTGTTCAGGAACTACAACAACAATTACTTTTACCGGAACACCAAATGCCGATGTTACTTATACGGTTGACGGTGGACCAAATCAAGTTATAAGTTTGGATGGTGCCGGTGCTGCTACCATTATCACTCCGGTATTAACTACTCCGAGTACTTATACATTAGTTAGTGCAACAACAACTGGAACACCATCATGTTCACAGCCACAAGCCGGTTCAGCTGCAATAACTATTACAACGCCACCTGTTATTACTAATCCAACTCCTTATATAGTTTGTGATGATAATGAAGATGGTATTTCTTGTGCATTTGATTTAAGCACTAAAGTAAATGAAATTACCGGAGGAAATCCTAATCTTGTAGCTGACTTTTATGAAACCCCGACTAGTGGTATTGTATTGCCATTAGGGACTTATTGTAATATTGTGCCGGATGCTCAAACCTTATATGTTAAAGTTTATGATGTCAGTTCTCCATCTTGTTATGCGACCACCACATTGCAGTTGATTGTGAATCCTCATCCAATTCCAAATCCTGTTATTGCGGATTATGTATTGTGTGATTACACTACTTCGGGCGATAATGTAGAGCAGTTTGTGCTTAACAGTAAAGATTTAGAGATAGCCAATGGACAGAGCGGGGTAGTGGTAAGTTATTATCTTACTCAGGCCGATGCGTTAAGTCAAACGAGTCCACTGCCTAATTTATATACTTCCGGTACACAACAAATATGGATTAACATCCGTTATACGGCTACGGGCTGTAATGCGGTTAGTTCGTTTAACCTGATTGTGAATCCACTGCCGATTGCTGCGACACCACCAACGCTTTATGAGTGTAGCAATGGCGCTACCAATCAGGCGTTATTTGATTTAACACTAAATGAAGGTAATGTTAATGCTTCAGGCTTAGTGACCTTTACTTATTATACTACTTTGGCCAATGCTCAAAGCGAAGTGAGCCCTATTGGTTCGCCGGCCAATTATTTAGGAACCGACAACCAAACGATTTACATTAGAGTAGAAAATACAGCCACTGGTTGTTATGTTACCACAACTCAATTGTTACGAGTTACCCAGGGTCCTGTGGCCAATACACCACCGGCATTACAGCTGTGTGATCCGAACAATGACGGTATTGTAGTTTTCAATTTAGAAGATGCTACTGCTTTTATTGCCGGTACACCAAATCCTTCGAGCTTAGGAGTGACGGTAACGTATCACGAAACCCCAACGGATGCCATAACAGGCGCCAACCCGATATTGATTCCTTACAGTAATATCTTTAACTGGACACAAACCATTTATGTTAGAGTATTTTACACCTTAACAGGCTGTGCGAATTATGTTCAACTCCAACTAATTGTCAATCCAACACCTGAGGCCGTAAGTCCAACGGATTACCATTTGTGTGATTACACAGGTGCCGTAGGGTATGAGGCCTTTGATTTAACGACCAAAGTACCTGAGATTTTGGGCAGTATTAACCCTGCTTTGACTTCGGTAACTTTTTATACCTCACAAACGGCTGCTGAAACCGCTACGGGTGCTATCTCGAATGTGACCAATTACATCAATGGTACGATAGATACCCAAATGTTGTATGTTCGAGTAGAGACTATTGCTACGGGTTGTTTTGATATTGTAACCTTAACTTTAGTGGTTGATCCGCTACCGATTGTTCCTCCGATTAGTTATCCTCAGTATTCGCTTTGTGATGATAACAATTCGGGCAATTGTAAAGAGGTATTTGATTTAGGCTCTAAGGTAGCCGATATCTTGAACGGACAAACGGGAATGAGCGTTACGTTCTACCCGAGTTTAACCGATGCTCAGAACAATACCAATGCCATCAGCACTTTGTTGTATGAGAATGTATTGCCTTGTGTTCAGACCTTAGGTATTCGCATTACCAACCAAGCCACCACTTGTTATGTTATCTCCACGATGGATATCCGCGTGAACCCACTACCGACACCGGTTCCACCAACAGAGCCGTTAACGGTTTGTGACGATAACCAAAATGGTATAACCTGTGATATCGATTTAACAAGCCTAACTCCGGATATCTTACAAGGAGCGGATTATGATATAACCTACCATGAGACCCAGACTGATGCCGAGATTGGAGGTACTACCATTCCTAATCCGTCAAGTTACTGCAACATCACTAACTTTGTGCAGATTATTTATGTGCGTGCAGAAGACCCAATCACAGGCTGTTACAGTGTTATTCCAATAGAGCTTAACGTAAATCCAAGCCCTGTTAAACCGGTTACTATCCCGGATTTGGTGACTTGCGACCAAGACAACAACCCACAGAGCGGCAGTACTATTGTTGATTTAACCAGCAAAACGGCCGCTATCCTGCTGCTTCAGGCACCAAACCCGGCAAGCAATTACACCGTTACGTATTATCTCAGCCAAGGCTTGGCCGATGCCGGCACTTCCCCGATTATTAATGCCGCTACGTATTTTGGTAGTGACACCCAAGTTATTTGGGTTAGAATAGAGGATAATGCAACGGGTTGTTACGCTTTAGGTTCCTTCCAATTGGTTATCAACAAACCATTATTGTTAATCACACCGCAACCACTGAGCAAATGTGATAATGATACGGCATCGAACAATTTGTATTACACTTTTGATTTAACGGTAAAAAACACCGAGATTAATCAAAATACAGGCTATACGGTTACGTATTACCCAAGCCTTGTGGATGCTCAGAACAATACCAATGTGATTACTACCCCGAGTGCGTATACCAATACCTCTGCGGCAGTACAAACCCTTGGCGTTTTGGTCACCACCACAGCAGGATGTAAAAGCATCACCACCTTAGACATCAGAGTACTTCCGGTACCTACGCCACAGAGCAACAATATTCCGGTATTGGCCGCGCAGTGTGAGGATGCTCCGGGTAGTGGTGTGGCTCAGTTTGATTTAACCCTGAATGAGGCTTATATAGCCAATGGCGATACCCATGTTGATTTCCATTACTTCCCAAGTCATGCTGATTTGGAAGCCAATACTAGTGAGATTTTAAATCCGACTACGGCCATAGTGGGCGACCCAAGTATAGCCGGAACGACCATCAATCAGGTGCAGTATGTCTATGTAGCAGTGACCAGTGATGTCTCTACGGATTACACCGGTAGAAAATGTTACAAAGAAGTACAACAAGGCTTTATAGTTAACCCATTACCGAGTATCAGTGCCATAGCGGATTATCAAATCTGTGAGGCCGACCCATCGGGAGTGAATGACGGTATAGAGGTTTTTGATTTAACGACTCAAAGTGCTGCTTTACTGCAAGGGAATCAAACCACACCGGTATCCGCTTACAGTGTTGCGTTTTATGAAGATGCCGCCTTAACAATACCGATAACAACGCCAAATGCGTATACTAACCTGACTAACCCTCAGACGATTTATGTGGAGATTACCAATACCACCACAGGTTGTAAGAGCGGTATGGGCAGTTTCAATATTTTGGTTAATCCAAAACCAACGATTAACTACACCATGGCCGACATGAAAGAGTGTGATTATGACGGGAATAACAACGGCACGATGCTGTATACACAGAACCCAACAAGCCCACTAGCTAGTTTAGCGGGTTATGAAGCCGACATCTTAGGGGCAACACAAACAGCGCCGACGTATATCGTAGAGTTCTATTACAACAGTCAGGCAGATGCTGAGGCAGGGAACTCGGGTAGTGCTTTGACTAATTTAGATACGTATGAAGTACAAACAGGTACCTATTGGGTACGTGTTGAGAATACTCTAACGGGTTGTTATGAACTGGATTCATTTGATGTAGTTATAGAGAAACTGGCCGAGCCGGTGATTACCAGCAACACGGGCAGCAATATTGCTTGTGTACGATGGAACCAGACGACAGTGAACAACAATTTAATCTTGAACAGTGGCATCACGGCACCGGGCTATACCTTTAACTGGTATGCCAATAATCAACCGGTGGTTGGAGAGCACGCCAGTACACTAAATATAAACAATATAGCCCTTACCGATACCCATGTGGTGTATACGGTTGAGGCGGTTAGTTTATCTCCAATGTTGGGTTGTACTTCGGACATTACGGCGCTTTCTACCTTTGATGTTATTAAGTCGGGCCCTGCGGATAATATCACCGCTACGGTAACCAATGCCTTTGCGGAGAATCAAATCATAACCATCACCAATGACGGTTATGGAGTGTATGAATACAGTTTGGATGACGGCCCGAGACAAACCAGCCCAATCTTTGAGAATGTTTCCTTAGGGAACCATACAGTGTATGTTTGGGATGTAAGAGACCCGAATGGCTATTCTTGTGGAGTAGAGTTTATCAAAGACGTACAAACGATAGATTACCCACATTATTTTACCCCGAATGGCGATGGGTATCATGATACTTGGAATATAACTGGATTAGGTTTTCAAGGTAACGCAAAAATTTATATATTTGACCGCTATGGTAAACTGTTGAAACAAATCAGTTCTAAAGGTACTGGTTGGGACGGAACGCTCAACGGTCATCTTATGCCGGCAGACGATTACTGGTTTACGGTAGATTATTTTGAACAAGTATCAGCCAAACAATTTAAAGCCCATTTCTCATTAAAAAGATAGTTAAAATGAATTTTAAAAAATTTTATTTATTCGCAGTTCTAATAGTAGCACAATTTTCATATTCACAGGAAGGATTGCCTGTCTATTCCGATTATCTGTCTGATAATTATTACTTACTTCATCCTTCTATGGCAGGAGCAGCCAATTGTGCAAAGCTAAGACTTACCGCCAGACAACAATGGTTTGGACAGGAGGATGCTCCTGCGCTACAAACCATTAGTATGAACGGTTCAGTAGGGGAACGTTCCGGAGCTGGAATTATTGTTTTTAATGATAAAAACGGTTACCATTCGCAAACAGGACTAAAATTGACTTATGCCCATCATATTATGTTTTCTCGTGATAATGTTGACTTAAATCAATTGTCATTTGGTATGAGTGCCGGTTTTGTACAAAGTAATTTAGATGAAAGTACATTTTATCAAAATAATCCAACGTATGACCCAAATGTTTTTGGCTCAATTCAAAAGGCTTCTTATTTCAATGTTGATATAGGTGCTTCTTATAATTTCCTTGATTTTTATGTTCATTTCACAGTTAAGAATGCTTTGGCGAGTGACAGAAAATTATATACCGATAAAGAACCGGTTAATTTAAGAAGAGCTATCCTTAATGCCGGATATACATTTGGTGACCCGGATGCTATACTTTGGGAGCCTTCTATGATGTTCCAATTGGTTACACAAACGCAAGAGAAAACGATTGATTTGAATTTGAAAGCATACAAGGAATTGGATTTTGGGAGACTATGGGTGGAATATCCTACCGTAGAAGTTTAGACGGAGCTCAATATGTAGAAGGAAATTCAGTTGCCGATCAAAAACTACAGTATGTTACTCCGATTCTTGGGGTTAATTTTAAAAATTATATGTTTGCCTATACTTACTCATATTTACTAGGTAATGTAAACTTTGATAAGGGAGGTTTTCATCAAATAACATTAGGTATTAATTTATTCTGTAAACAGGAGAAATACCACTGTAATTGTCCTGCTATTAATTAATTCAAATACTTGTCCCGATTTATCGGGACAATTTTTTATGGTAATAAAATCTGTTAACGGAAAAACTCCGCAAATCCCGGAAGATTGTTTTGTGGCTGAAAATGCTACCATTGTTGGCGATGTCGTTTTAGGGTCGCTTTGCAGTGTATGGTTTAATGCTGTAATTAGAGGTGATGTTCATTACATTAAAATTGGCGATAAAGTCAATATTCAGGATGGTGCCATTATACATTGTACGTATCAAAAACATCCGACAGAGATTGGGAACAATGTTTCTATTGGACATAATGCGATAGTTCACGGTTGTAAAGTGCATGACAACGTATTAATTGGAATGGGAGCCATAGTGATGGATAATTGTGTAATTGAGAGCAACTCGATTGTGGCTGCGGGTTCTGTGGTTACGCAGAATACAGTGGTTGAATCGGGGAGTATTTATGCGGGGATTCCGGCTAAGAAGGTTAAAACTATTGACCAATCAGATTTTGCCGGAGAGATTGCCCGTATTTCCAATAATTATGTGATGTATTCCGGTTGGTTTAAAGACGAATAAAGAATGCCTTCAGTTTGATTCTAGCCCCGATGGGAGCAGTTACCGTGTAACGCGGACAGCGGGAAAATGGTTTAAAGAATGCCTCAACGATTGGCTCTTAAAAATCGTTTACTATAACGGGATATTTATTTTCCAATATTTCACTCAATACTTTTGGATCTGCATTGGTATAAAATGTTGTTTTTGCCAAATGATTTTCAGCATGCAGACCAGCTTTTTCCAGTAATATATTTTTGGTTTGTCGGGCTACGGCTTCGCCTGAATCGATAATTTTGATGTCTTTGGGCAGGATTTTTTGTATCTGCGGAATCAAATAAGGGTAATGGCTGCAGCCCAGCACCAAATAGTCGATATTAGCGGCTATCATCGGTTGGAGGTACAAGTGGAGCAGTTCATTCATTTCGGGCGAATTGATGCCTCCGTTTTCGATCAGAGGGACAAGACCGTGACCAATTTGTTCAATGATTTTGGTGTCTTGAAATTTTTCGGCAGTTTGGTGGAATAGTTCACTGTTTAAAGTGCCTTGCGTGGCTAAAATTCCGATGACATGTTTTTGTGAATTAATGGCGGCGGGTTTTATGGCTGGTTCGATGCCAATGAAGGGGATGTCATATTTGGCGCGTAATTCTTTGATGGCATTGGTGGTGGCCGTGTTGCAGGCTACGACTATGATTTTACAATTTTGGTGCAAAAGGAACTCAGTATTTTTTATGCTGAGTGCAATGATTTCTTCTTTTGATTTTTGACCATAGGGAGCATTTTTGCTGTCGGCTAAATAAATAGTGTCTTCGTGGGGAAGTAATTCATGGATGGCAGACCAGATGGAAGTGCCGCCGATGCCCGAATCAAAAAGGCCAATGGGATTATTGTTTGTCATAAAACAAAAGTAAAAAAAAACTGCTCAAGTCGTTGAGCAGTTTTATATAGTATTTCAATTCAAATTAGAATCCTAAATCTTTCTTTACATCAGCGGTTAAGTCCGGACCGTCAGCTAAAAGTAAATCGGCAACGTTTAATACGTACTGGTATCCTTTCGCTTTACCTACTTTAGTGATAGAAGCTTTGATTTTATCCATTAAAGGTTTTACTAAATCAGCTTCTTTCTTTTGCAATTCTTTTTGAGCATTATCTCTGTAATCGGTAATACGCTTTACCAAATCCTGAACTTCTGTTTGACGGGTTTGGTTAACGGCGTCAGTTACAGTTGAAGCTTCTTGGTCGTATTTTTTAATTTTATTTTGATATTCTTCTGCCATGGTTTTGTATTCGGCATCATAAGTAGCGCTTAATTTTTCCAATTGTTTTTGAGCATCCAACATCGCTGGCATTTTAGAAATTAACTCATTTACATCTACGTGTGCCGTTTTAGCTTGCGCATTGATAGTATGACATGTTCCTAAAAACAATACAGTAGCTATTAGTAATGATTTCAATCGTTTCATTGTTTTAAAAGTATTAATTAATTATTATTTTATTCTGTTTTTGGTGTGCTGCTTTTTTCTTCTTTGGCTTTTTTAGCAGCTTCTCTGTCTTCTAGGACTTTTTTTCTTTTTTCTTCGGCCGCTTTTTTTCTGTCTTCAAGCAATTTTGCTCTTGCGGCTGCTTTAGCTTCTTTAGTGTTTTCGGCACTGGTGGTGTCGGCTGTTTTTTTATTTTCAGAAGGTGTTTTGTCTTCCGTTGTTTTATCACTAGCAGGAACCGTGCCATTTTTTTTCGCAGCCTTAGCATCTAACAACGCTTGTCTTTTTGCTTCTTGATCAGCTTTCTTTTGTTCGGCTGCCGCTTTTTTATCAGCAATTAGTTTTTCACGAGCTGCTTTCTTTTCGTCTAATGCTTTTTTACGAGCCACCAAGGTTGGATTTTCGTCTTCTACATCTTCCTGATATTCTTTTTTCTCTTGCTCTTTTAATTGTTTTTGCTTAACTGCTCTCTCTTCTCAGCTCTTGTTATCGCTCTTACCACTTGATCACTGATGTCGTGTCTTTTGGCTGCAAACAACATGGTCAAATCCGAAGACTTGTCAAATACATAATCGTATTTTTTTACTTCGGCAATATCTTGCACTGCTGTAAAAACCTGATCTTGAATTGGCTTTACCAATACGGCTTTTTGGGTAATTAAATCACCATCAGGGCCAAATTTTCGCTGCTGAAAATCTAAAAGTTCGTCTTCCTGAAATTTAATTTCTTCTTCACGTTCGTCAATAAGTTCCTTAGTAAGTAAGGCTCTTTCTGTTTTTAACGCATCTTTTAATTTTGCAATTTCTACTTTTTTAGCTTCAATATCCTGCTTCCACTTTTGAGCTTTTTGTTCTAATTGATTTTTAGCTTCGGCATAATCCGGCACATTTTGTAGAATATATTCCATGTCAATGTAACCTATTTTTATCCCTCTTGATTGGGCATTGGCTTTAAATCCTAGGGATAAAAGAAGAAGTGATATTGCAAAATATTTTTTCATACGATTATGATTTAGAAATATGGTACCAAATATAATTAAAATTGTTGACCAATTATAAAATGTGTTTCCCAACCATTCTTTTGTGTTAAACCAGGAACGGCGTCAAATCCGTGAGCAAAGTCAATTCCGAGTAATCCGAATGCCGGCATAAAGATTCTTATACCAAATCCGGCTGAACGTTGCAACACAAATGGGTTATAATTTTTAAAACTGTCATATGATCCACCGGCTTCCAAAAAGGTCAGGGCATAAATAGATGCCGCGGCTTTCAAAGTTAACGGATATCTTAATTCTAAAGAGAATTTATTGTAAATCGGATCTCCATCCTGATTCGATAAAGACTGATTTGGATACCCTCTCAACTGAATTACTTCACGGCCGTCAAGTGAGAAGTTGGCTAAACCATCTCCACCTAAAAAGAAACGTTCAAACGGCACTACTCCTTTATCCGGGTCAGCAACACTCGTTCCTCGGGATGAGTTGTATGCACCCAAATAACCAAACTCAGCTAATGATCGCAATACTAAGGCTTTTGAAGGAGGTCCGGCAATTTTGGTATACCAATCGGCTTTGAATTTTATCTTATAGTATTCTAACCATTTAAATTTTTCCTGATCCACTTTACCACGGTTGGTGTCGGCTTGCAAATAATCAGCATCGTCAACGTGTACGATTCCTGTAACAGCATTACCACTGGCATCAGTAATAGTAGTGGTTTTAATAAAATCACCATCATTAATAGCCACATTGTCAATTCCGAAATTCTGACCTGTGGTTGAAGCAGTATAGGTCTGTTTGTATTCGCGTAGGTTTTTTAAGTTGCCATAATCAATTCCGTTAAACATGGAATAAGGCAAGGTGAATTTAGCGGAAAGACTGAATTCGGAACCATAGGTTGGGAATATTGGGTTGACCCCTTTGTTGTTTCTACTGATACCAAGGGTATAGGCTAAGTTTCTCGAAGCCCCGTTACCAAAAGTAAATAATCCGGTGTTGTAGTTGTGCAGGTCGTAGTATTGAAAAGAAACCGAACTGGAGAAAACAAAATAGTCATCCGGTATAGTTAATCTTTTGGCAATTCCAACCGAAAGAGAGGTAATGTTAAAGCTTTTGCTTCGGTCTACATTGCTCGAGCTTCCGGAGTATAAGAATTGTTTACTGTGTGATATCGAAGAAGAAAAACTAATAGGTTTTTTACCGCCAAACCAAGGTTCAGAAAACGATAAACTATAAGTTTGGAAATACGAGCTGGCTTGTAAACGCAAGGCTACTTTTTGACCATCCCCCATTGGAAGCGGTTTGTAGGCTTCTTTTTTGAACATGTTTCGTGCCGAGAAGTTATTGAAAGACAAACCAAGCGTTCCGATAAATCCGCCACCGCCGTAACCTCCTTGTAATTCAATTTGACTGGAGCCTTTTTCGACTACATGGTATTCAATGTCAACGGTACCGGCAGCAGGGTCAACGTTTTTGAATTTTGGGTCAATAGCTTCCGGATCAAAGAAACCTAATTGCCCAATTTCACGAATGGTTCTTACCAAATCTTCTTTACTGTATTTTTGTCCCGGCTGGGTTCTTAACTCACGGTAGATTACTCGGTCGTTCGTTTTGTCGTTCCCTACTACGGTAATGTTATTGAAATAAGCTATAGGACCTTCGGTAACTCTAATCTCGAAATCGATAGTGTCATTGGCTGTTTTCACTTCTACCGCATTGATGTTAGAGAATAAATAACCACTGTTTTGGTATAGATTGGTTAAGTCATCAGCATCGGGTTTTGACTTATCGGCAATTCTTTTTTCTAGCAAGACACCGTTGTAGGTATCTCCTTTTTTAATGCCCAAAATTCTGCCAAGCAACTGATCGGAATAAACAGAATTCCCTAAGAATTTGATGTTTCCGAAATAGTATTTATGACCTTCTTCAATTTTTACATTAATGGCTAATTTATTTTTTTTAGCATTTAAAGTTACTGAATCATCAAGAATTCTGGCATCACGGTATCCTTTTTCTTTGTATTTGTCGATGATGCTCGTTAAGTCTTCCTTGTATTTTTCTTTGATGAATTTGGAAGCTTTGAAAATTCGAATCGGATTGATTTTTTTCGTGTTTTTCATGGTCTTTCTCAGCTTGACATCCGAGAATTTTTCATTGCCTTCAAAGGTGATTTTGGAAATTTTCAGTTTGTCTCCTTTGTCAATATTCACTAACATGTTTACCTGATTTCCTTCGGTGGTATCAGCAACGGTAGTGATATACACTTTGGTCTTAAAATAACCGTCTTTCTTGTATTTGTTTTCGATATAATTTCGGGTGGTGGTAATCAGGTTTTCGTTAACAATTTTTCCTTTGGTTAAACTGTTGTCCTTGATTAAGGCTTCTGTTTTCGACTTTTTAACACCTTTGAATTTTACCTCTTTTAGCTTTGGCAATTCGGCAATGTTAAGGTCAAGCCAAATGCTGTCGCCCTCGGCTTTGTTTACAAAAAAATCAATATCACTGAATAATCCCAGCTTTCCTAATTTTTTGATGGCATTGCTGATTTCTTCTCCAGGAACCGTGATTTGCTGTCCTTTTTCCAAACCGGCAAAAGTAACCACGGTTTGTTGGTTGTAGCTGATTTTGCCATTCACTTTAACTTCGGCTAAAATGTACTTTTTTCCTTGTTCAAACGGGATTCTGTCTTGGGCTTGTAATTGAAAAATACTTCCAAATAATACAATACTCAGAAGTATTTTTATGGGGTTTAACTGCACTGAAGGTTTATTTAATTTGTTCACTTGTCTTTCCAAATCTTCGTTCTCTTTTTTGATAGCTGATAATGGCTTCATATAAATCGTCTTCTTTAAAATCGGGCCACAATACATCGGTAAAATAAAATTCTGCATAGGCTATCTGCCATAACAAAAAATTACTGATTCGGTGCTCGCCACTGGTTCTAATCACTAAATCTACATCGGGTAAATTGTGCGTGTAAAGATGCTGATTAATAATTGATTCATCAAGCGTGTCTATCGAAATTATATTATTTTTAACTTTATCACTTATAATTTTAACAGCATTTAACAATTCCTCTCTGGAGCCATAGCTCAACGCCAAAGTAAGAGTCATTCTGCTGTTGTTTTTTGTCTTTTCCATCACGGCCAAAAGTTCTTTTTTGGCTTTTGCAGGAAGCAAATCTATATTGCCGATGCAGTTCAGTCGGATGTTGTTTTTGGCTAAAGTCTCCAGCTCATTTTTTAAAGATGAAATTAAAAGGCGCATCAAGGTATCGACTTCTAATTTAGGACGGTTCCAATTTTCAGTAGAAAAAGCATAAAGCGTGAGGTTCTCGATGCCCAATTTGGCACAGGCTTCAACCGTAATTCTAACCGATTTGGTGCCGTTTTCGTGACCAAAGGCTCTTAAGAGACCTTTTTGTTTGGCCCATCTTCCGTTGCCATCCATGATAATGGCTAGGTGTTTGGGTAAATTGTCTTTATTTATAGTATCGAGTAAATTCATTTTTTAATCTGCGCAATAACATGGCTTGTCTCCAAAAGTATACGTTAGGGTAAACCCTGTGAATACATACCAGTCTTTGCTGTTTACATTGCCAAATTTCAATGGCGCTAAATTTTCGTTTTTAGGCAAACTGCCATCCAGATTATCCGTGAAAGTATATCGAGCCCCCACTTCAAGTCCGAGAATAAAGTTTTCTAAAATATTCGTTTTAACACCCACCGTCATTGGAATGGCTATTTTGCTTGAAGTGTAGTCTTTTTTGGTGTTGCCGCCAATGACATACAACTCATCATAAATAAAATAGGCAAGCCCCGAATAAACATAAGGCGTTATCTTTCTTTTTAATACTTCGTGCAGGTTAAAATCGAAAAAATCAAATTCTAATCCGGCCGAAAGTTCTTTTATGCTATTTTTAAATTTGTAGCCTCTTAAATACCTTCCCGGAATTTCAGAATCTAAATCGTTGCCTGATATAGTAGACTGCGTATAGGAAAATCTCCAAGAATGCCTCGGGCTTCTGTTCCATTTGTATAAAATACCAAAGGCCAATTCGTTGGGAGAAACATAATTGGTTTTACCCACGTCTCCAATATAATTACTGCCACCCAAGAATACCCCGATTTCATGAATTTGGGCATTCGAAATAGTATGGAAAATCAAACAAAAAAATAAAACTAAAACCTTTTTCATCAAATTGAAAATAGCGTGCAAATATAATAATTCTCAGTACTTATATAACATGAAATCAGGATTTCTGCTAAATAAAATAACGTACTGACAATTACAGCTCTTGGCACGGATTATATTCTAAAACGATTTTTTTAGAATTGTAGTATAATTTGAAATGATTTTTTTCTAATTTCTCTTGTCTTCTCCCCACAGCAGTTTGTTGCGAAGGGTTTTCAGGAAAGTTTCTTCGGGAATTTCCACCATGTTAATATTGAAAGGGGTCTTTTTGATTTTTAATTCCGAATGATTGCTAATGTAGGTAATTCTCGAGTCTAAAGAAACCAAGTATTGCTCTTCTCTGCCCGAAACCTTGAGGCGTATTTCGGTATTGTCAGGAATTACCAGCGGTCGTGCCGTAAGATTATGCGGTGCAATAGGGGTTACTATCAGGGCTTTTACGTCGGGAGTTAAGATAGGGCCGCCACAACTCATAGAATAACCGGTTGAGCCGGTTGGCGTAGAAATAATCAAACCATCCGCCCAGTAGGAATTCAGGTATTCATCATTCAAATAGGTTTCGATAGTAATCATCGAGGTAGTGTCTTTTCGATTGATGGATATTTCATTCATGGCAAAGTTAATCTCGATTTTAGATTCTGCCGGCGAACAGTCCATTGTCAACAGGGTTCTTTCGGAAATGGTGTATTTTTTTTCTAAGACGAGCTGTAAAAACGATTCGATGTTTTCTTTTTGCACTTTGGCCAAAAATCCTAATCGTCCGGCATTAACGCCCAAGATCGGAATGCCCGAATCGCGAACAAAAGTAGTAGCTCGCAAAATGGTTCCGTCACCACCAATACTAATAAGAAGGTCAAAACTGTTGTTCAAATCGGCATAAGAAGCAAAAGTGTTGTATTTTTTTTCGATTATTTTTTCTTCATACAATATCTCCAAAAACTTTTCTTCAATAACCAATTCGACATTATTCCTGTTGAAAAAAACAAAAATATCCTTGATAATCGGTCGGGTGTCGTTTTGGTAATATTGTCCGAAGATGGCAATTTTCATATGTTACATATTAAGGTATTTATCCAAATATTCCGAACGTTCTTTCAGCGTGTTTAAATAATTGTCTTCGTGGTGTTCCGAAATAATTTCGTAGTTGTATCGACGGAACGTTTGAATAATTTCATTTAGTGAACCCAAGGTTACTTTGATGGTTACTTGTACTTTTTCCGCATCCGCCTCCGAAACAAAAACACCCAGCAATTTGCCGTTGTTGCTTTCTACAATTTGCGTAATCTGACTCATCGAATAATCAGCGGTGGGTTTCTCGACCACAATGATGCCTCCGGTTTCTTTTAAGAAAGGGGTCTCGTTTAAAAATTTAATGATATCCGTAATCTCATAATAACCGATGTACTTGTTGGTCTCGTCTAAAATCGGAACCAAATTGGCATTGTTTCGAGCAAAAACTTCCAGCACATCCAGCCAAGTCATGGTGTTTCTAACAAAAAAACCTTCCATAGCATAACGGTAATCGGTCATGGTTTTCTGAAATTCAAAAGTCTCCGCATCCACAGCCGAAACACAACCCATAAAGACCTCATTGTCTAAAATAGGGAAGTGCGAAAAGGTGCTCTCTGCAAAAAAATCCTGAATGTCAGCCACTGATTCTGTAGCTGAAAAGGGTTTAAAATCGTTGTTGATATAATCGGAAAGTAATCTCATTTATTCTTTTCTTTTAGCGACTGCAAAATAATCAAATTTTGGGACATGCCGACTTAGTTTTACTTTGTATTTTTGTAATCAAATTTTTTAAAAGGAATCCCAATTCGAGACCGTCATGACAAAATTAAGTGTAAACATCAATAAAATAGCCACTTTACGGAATGCCCGCGGCGGTAATGTGCCTGATTTATTACAGGTAGCCAAAGACATACAGCGCTTCGGAGCCCAAGGCATTACCATTCACCCCAGACCGGATGAAAGACACATTCGTTACCAAGATGCGCGCGATTTAAAACCCATTGTCTACACCGAGTTTAATATCGAAGGCAATCCGCAGCATAACTTTATCGATTTGGTTTTGGAATGCAAACCCGAACAAGTGACTTTGGTTCCCGATGCGATTGGAGCCATCACTTCCTCTGCAGGATGGGACACCATTAAGTTCCAAGACTATTTAACCGATGTGATTGCCGAGTTTAAACGCAACGGCATTCGCACTTCCATCTTTGTTGACCCGATTTTGACTATGATTGAAGGAGCCAAGAAAACCGGTACCGACCGAATTGAATTATACACCGAAGAATTTGCCCATCAATACGGTTTGGGAAACAAAGCCGGAATCGAGCCCTATGTAAAAGCCGCCGTGCTGGCCAATGAATTGGAGTTAGGCATCAACGCCGGACACGATTTGAGTTTGGATAACATCAAGTTCTTCAAAGAAAACATCCCCGGATTGTTAGAAGTTTCCATAGGACACGCCCTAATTTCCGAAGCCTTATACCTAGGTTTAGACAATGTAGTAAACATGTATCTACAACGATTAAAATAAATCCCAAATCCTTAATCCTAATTCCTAAATCCTAAATCAACATGTTGTACTCCAGAATAGAAGGCGAAGGCAAACCACTGATCATCATCCACGGGTTTCTCGGTATGAGTGACAACTGGAAATCGTTTGGTTCGCTCTACGCTGCTGAAGGGTTTCAGGTGCACCTGCTCGACTTGCGCAATCACGGACGCAGTTTTCACTCGGAAGATTTTAGTTATTCAGTGATGGCTAATGATTTGTTGGAGTATTGCCAGCATCATAATTTAAAGGATATAGCCCTAATCGGTCATTCAATGGGTGGTAAAGTAGCTATGCTTTTTGCTACAACTTATCCCGAATTAGTAGAAAAATTAATCGTTGCCGATATTGGCCCGAAATATTATGCCCCGCACCATCAGGACATTTTAGCTGGGTTGAATGCCGTTGACTTTTCGACTAAACCCGACAGAGCACAAGTAGAAGAAACACTCTATCCGTTTATTCCCGACTTCGGTACCCGACAGTTTTTAATGAAAAATCTCTATTGGGTTGAGCCCGGGCAATTGGCCTTCCGATTCAACCTTCCGGTTTTCAATGCTAAAATTGAAACCATCGGTGAGGTGCTGCCCCAAGGAAATACTTTTACTAAACCAACAATGTTCATTCGAGGCGGTAATTCGCGCTATATTTTAGATACCGATGTGCCCGAAATCAAAACGCATTTTCCTAACTTTGAATTAGCAACGATTCCCAATGTGGGCCATTGGTTGCATGCCGAGAATCCGAAAGCTTTTTTTGAAGCAACCATTCAATTTTTAAAATAAGAACTATGAAACTACTCATTAGAATATTAATTACCGCACTTTTGGTCATGGCTATTGCTTACCTTATGAAAGGGGTATATGTCAAAGAATTCACCACCGCTTTAACGGTAGCTATCGTTTTAGGGTTGCTTAACTTTTTTGTAAAACCCGTTTTGGTGTTGTTCACGCTGCCGGTAACCTTCTTTACGCTGGGCTTGTTTTTATTGGTGATTAACGCCATTATCATCATGCTTTGCGACTATTTTATTGTTGAATTCAGTGTCAATTCGTTCTGGACAGCAATGCTCTTCAGTATCATTTTATCGCTTTCACAATCATTGGTTTACCAAATCACCGGCGAGGCAAAATAAAACTTTAGAAATCAATAAAATAAAATTGCTTGGGTTGTAGAAATGTTATAATTTTGCAACCCAATTTTAGTATGTAAAAAACACAAGAAATGAACATCACAAGAAATAATGTAGACGCCTTAAATGCAGTAGTTACTGTAGAAGTGTCAAAATCGGATTACGCAGAAAAAGTAGAGAAAGTTTTAGCAGATTACCGTAAAAATGCTGCAATACCGGGATTCAGAAAAGGAGCCGTGCCGATGAGTTTAATCCACAAACAATATGGTAAAGCCGTTTTGTTGGATGAAGTAAACAAATTGTTACAAGACAATTTAAACAACTATTTAGTAGAAGAAAAATTAGATATCCTTGGAAACCCGCTACCAAAAGTAACCGAAGATTTCAACTGGGATGTAGAAGATTATAAATTCGAGTTCGAATTAGGTTTGGCGCCTGATTTCAGCATTGACCTTGCGGCTAAAAACAGTTTGGTACAATACAAAATCGTTGCCGATGATAAAATGTTAGACGATCAAGTGGCGCGTATCCAAAAACAATACGGAAAGTTAATCGCTAAAGATACGGTTGAAGAAGGAAACGATGTGTCAGGAATTTTTGCCAACGAAGAAAAAGGCATCAACAACAGAACCACTTTATCGTTAGACGTATTCAAAGACAAAAAAACGGCGAAAGCTTTCATCGGTAAAAAAGTAGGTGATGTAGTTACGTTAAAAACCAAAGGCTTGTTTGATGATGATCACAAGTTGATGGACTTCCTTGCCGTTGGTCACGATGACGTACATGGGTTGGATATTGAAGTAACCTTTACTATTGACGAAGTAGTAGGTCATGAATTGGCGACTTTAGACCAAGAATTATTCGATAAATTATTCGGGCCAAAAGTAATCACTTCGGTAGCCGAGTTGAAAGCCAAAATCAAAGAAGACGCGGAGAAACAATTTGCACAACAAGCGGATCAAAAATTCTTAAACGATGTGACCGAGTTCTTAATCGCTAACACCAAATTTGATTTGCCGGCAGCATTCCTTAAAAAATGGATTCAGTCAGCAGGGGAAAACCCATTAACCGCTGAAGAAGCTGAAGCAGAATACACCAAATCGGAAAATGGATTGCGTTACCAATTAATCGAAGGAAAAATCATTACGGAAAACGGATTGCAAATCACCTTTGATGACTTGAAAGCTTACACTACCGAGCTAATCAAAAAACAAATGGCACAATTCGGGCAAATGGATCCTTCTGACGAAGATGTTCAGGGAATCGTTGCTCGTGTAATGTCAAACCAAGACGAAGTACGTCGTTTGTCAGAGCAGGTAATGAACGAAAAGATGTTAAACTTGTTTAAAGACAAAGTAAAAGCGAAGTCAAAAGAAGTTTCTTATGACGATTTCATCAAAGCAATGTACGGTGAGATTTAATTAGAAAATTAGTATATTTGAGCGTCAAAGTCAAAAATGATTTTGGCGCTTTTTTATTTTTTGCCACTATGTCAGGCATAATAATAAGGCACGAACTTTGACTTAACCAAAACAGTATTATAAACGCATAACTTTTAACTTATAACTAGTAAAATGGACTACGGAAAAGAATTTAAAAAATTTGCTACCAAAAAACACGGCGTAAACAGCATGTATTACGACAAAATCGTGAGTAGCATGACACCTTATATTATTGAAGAACGTCAATTGAATATCTCGCAATTAGATGTGTTTTCGCGTTTGATGATGGACAGAATCATCTTTATGGGAACCGGCGTTGACGATTATATGGCGAACATCATCCAAGCACAATTGTTGTTTTTGGAAAGTGTTGACGCTTCGAAAGACATCCAAATCTACATCAACTCTCCGGGCGGTAGCGTGTATGCCGGTTTAGGAATTTATGATACGATGCAGTATATTCGACCGGATGTAGCCACTATCTGTACCGGAATGGCCGCTTCTATGGGAGCCGTTTTACTTTGTGCCGGAGCCGCCGGGAAACGTTCGGCATTACCGCATTCGAGAGTAATGATTCACCAACCTTCAGGAGGCGCACAAGGCGTTGCCACGGATATGGAAATCAACTTAAAAGAAATGTTGAAACTGAAAGACGAATTGTACCAAATCATTTCCCACCACTCAGGACAAACGTTTGAAAAAGTACACAAAGACTCAGAACGCGATTACTGGATGATAGCCGACGAAGCTAAAGAGTACGGAATGATTGATGAAGTATTAAGAAGATAAATTTAGGTGTTGGTTGTTAGTTAATGGGTGTTGGCAAATAGGTCACTAACCAATAACTACCAACCGTTACCATCAACCAAATAAAATGGCAAAACAAGTTTTAGAATGTTCCTTTTGTGGGAGAAAAAAGCCGGAAACCAATTTATTGATAGCCGGAATAAATGCGCATGTTTGTGATCGATGTATTGAGCAGGCACACGGAATAGTCTTAGAAGAATTAAAAAGCTCAGGCGGGATGAAGCCTTCAGCAGATTTGGTATTGAAAAAGCCAAAAGAAATCAGAGCTTTCCTTGACCAATACGTTATCGGGCAAGAGCAAACCAAGAAAGTAATGTCGGTAGCCGTATACAATCACTACAAACGATTGATGCAGTTGCAACATGAAGAAGACGTAGAGATAGAAAAATCCAACATCATTATGGTGGGTCAAACCGGTACCGGAAAAACATTGGTGGCTAAAACCATAGCCCGTATGTTAGACGTTCCGTTGGCTATTGTGGATGCTACAGTACTAACAGAAGCCGGTTACGTGGGAGAAGATGTGGAAAGCATTTTGACCCGTTTGCTGCAAGCCGCCGATTATGATGTGCCCAAAGCGGAAAGAGGCATCGTCTTTATTGACGAAATTGACAAAATTGCCCGTAAAAGCGACAATCCGTCCATCACGCGTGATGTTTCAGGTGAAGGGGTACAACAGGCCTTGTTGAAATTATTGGAAGGTACGATGGTCAATGTTCCGCCAAAAGGAGGAAGAAAACATCCGGACCAAAAGTTTGTAGAAGTCAATACCAAAGACATCCTGTTTATTGCCGGTGGAGCTTTTGACGGTGTCGAAAGAATCATTTCCAAAAGACTGAACCGTCAGGCCGTAGGATACAGCACTTCTAAAAATACAGAAGGAATTGACAAAGACAATTTGTTGCAATACATCATCCCGAAAGACATTAAAGACTTTGGGTTGATTCCGGAAATCATCGGTCGTTTACCGGTACTAACTCACATGGACCCGTTAGACAAAGCCACGCTAAGAGCTATCTTGACGGAGCCGAAAAACGCCTTAATCAAACAATATGAAAAGCTGTTCGGGATGGATGGCGTGAAGTTTACCATCACCGACGAGGCCTTAGATTATATTGTTGACAAAGCGTTAGAGTACAAACTCGGTGCCCGTGGTTTACGCTCGCTTTGCGAAGCCATACTAACCGATGCCATGTACGATTTGCCAAGCTCAGAAGAAAAAGAACTGCACATCGACTTGGATTATACGCACGATGCGTTAACCAAAAATTTATTAAAACGACTGGAAATCGCTTCTTAAGCCCAACCGGTTGTAACCCATAAAAGGGAGTGTTTCTGTAAAGAAGCGCTCCCTTTTTTTAATAGCTCCTGATGAAAAAAGTAATTCCTCAGCAGGAGTTTTCAAAATGATGTACATCTTTTGCCTAAAACATGTACATCATTTGCCCGAAACATGTACATCTTTTAAGTGGTTGTTCCTTACCAATTGATTTTATGGTCAGCAACATTTCGAATTAACTTACGGACTAAGCATAAAAAAAACCCTCAGCTGAGGGTTTTTTGGTTTACATCTTATTTCACAAAACCACCACCGGATTGGTTCTTCTCGATGTTGATTTCGGTGTTTTCCTTTTTCAAACTTAAGTTACCAAAGTTATACGTCAACGAAAGACGGAAGGTTCTCGTGTCTTGTTTTTGGTAGAATTTGGTTTCCAAATTAGGCGAAGAAACCAAAGCATTCACTTCATTCGTATTGAAAACATCAAAACAATGCACCCCGATTTTCAAGTTTTTGTTCAGGAAGTCTCGGCTAAATGAAATATCAAATTGCTGAATCGGCTTGGTGATTTGATAGATTTCCCAAGTCCCTTTGGGTAGAATAAAATAGGACATCGTATTCTTGATTTCCCAAGGCAAAATAAACTGGGCCTGTGCCGAATAATTCAGTATAGGCTTGGTGTTAAACGAAAAATCATACCCTTCTGCAGTATATTTGATATAATTCACATTGAAGAAAATATAATTCATTTTGTCCATGTTGTTCATTCTTTTTTGGAACTCTTCTTTGCCTTTGAAGAAATAATCCAACGGAACCGGGAAGGAAGCAAACAAACTCAACGTTTTCATTTGGTCAAACTGCTGGAAGGTTTGGTTGCTCACCGTTTCGCCGCTTTTGGCATTAAAGATAAAATAGCTGGCGTCTTTGGCTATGGTATAATTACCGCCCAGTTGGACAAACTGAAAAGCCGTCATTTTCAGCTCAAAATTGTCAAAAAAGGTGGGGTCTAAAAAGGGGTTTCCGTTAGAAGTGTTGTATTGGTCGAAGTTGGCAAAGTTATTAGGGTCTAATAAATTGTAATCGGCCTGTCTGATTTTTTTGGAGTACGAAGCCGCGATATTGATGTTTTCATTTACTTCATACAAAGCACTCACATTCGGGAAAAAGTTGGTGTTTTTGAAATTTATTTTAGTTTCATCGCCATCCTGAACCGCAGTTCGGTTTACTTTATAATCCTCAAAACGAACGCCCGCCGTGAAGTTGAACTTCTTGATTTTCTTTCGGGCTTCCACATAAAACGCCAGGTTAGTTTCTTTATAATCAAAATCGGTCACCGAATTGGTTGCCGTGTTTAAATTGTAAATCCCGTTGTCAGTCACATCAATGGAGTTGAATTTTCCACCGGTATTCAAAGAGAAATCAATTTTATTGAACGGAATAGCAAAGTCGTATTTCAAATAATGATTGGCCAATTTGAAGTCTGTTTTTCCGTTATAAAACGTGGCATCACCATTATTTTGTCCCGAAGAGGTCGTCGTTGGTCTTTTATCAAAAAAGTTGCTGAACGCCGTGATGTCAAGGGTTCTTCCAATCGTGTCTAACTTGGTTTTATACTGCAAACTCAGTTCGTGATTGTTGTTTTTGTTTTTGGCTAAGCTGTTGTTGGTGTAGTCAATACTGCTTCCCACGGTGCTTGACTCGTTCACAAAACGATCATTGGCTACATTCAGATTGTAGTTGAACAGCAAATTCGATTTTTCGCTCAGCTTATAATTAGTACCCGTTCTGAAGTAAAAATTACGATTGGTAGTAACCGATAAATTCTTTTGTACCAGCCGCTCATTCGGAGTGAAGGAAGTAAAGATTTGGTCGTTTTGGGTTTTGTTTTCGCCGTCAATATAATTGTAGCCAATCATGGTTTGCCAGCTCAGGTCTTTTACCTTGCCGTTCAGCAAAATCTGCGGACTTGGTTTTTGGTATTTGTTAAAATTGTAATTGATGTTGAAACTGGCGTTAATACCCTTTTTCCTTTTGGTAGTGGTCACTATGTTAATGATAGAACCACTCGAGTTAGCATCATAAGAAGCCCCCGGATTGTATATCAGCTCTACTTTTTCAATGGCATTGGCGGGTAAAGTGGCCAAGTAATTTTGTAAGTCGGTACCGCTTAAGGAGCTCGGTGCGCCGTCAATATAAATGGTAACGCCTTTGCTGTTTAAAGTAATGCTTCCTGAAGGCGAAGTGATAACCCCCGGAATTTTTTTCACAGCTTCCAAGCTGCTGCCACTGTTTAACATGGCGTTATCTCTAACGTTGATAGTGGTTTTGTCTGATTCTACTTTGAGATACTGCTTTTTGTTGCCATAAACAGTAACTTCGGAAAGCTCGTTGGTTTTGTCGGTGGTAGTGGAAGAGTTGTCCTGATTTTTAGGAGTTTCCTGGGCGAAGATTACGCTCGTGACAAGCAAGCATAAGGTAATGCATACTGATTTCATTTGTGATTGATTTAGTGAGCTTCGGTTGCCCGAAGCCCAATGGATTGATGATTGCCCATAAGACTTCCCTCACCATCAATTGTTACAACCCAAAAGAAAATTATTTGATTCTTTTATAATTTACGATAATGACGCCACTAATAATCAGTGTTGCGGCCAATAGTATTCGGGCGGTAATGACTTCATCCAGTATGAGCCAGCCCAAGAACAACGCTACGACTACATTCACATAAGACAAGACCGTTACTTTGGTTGAGGGCAATTGTGTAATCAGGTAACTGAAAGCCACATAACCCACTACCGAACCAAACAGCGCCAGGTAAATCATAGCCAGTATACTGCGGAGACTCCAGTTTTCCGTGTTGAAATCGGGTGTTAAATACCACTGAATCAGTGTTAAAATCACACCGGCTAGTATCATTTGTAAACTCACATTCATCAGCATGGTCAGCGAGTTGGCACTTCCTTTTTTGGTAATGATAGTACCAACGGCCCACATCAAAACCGCTATAAGTATGGCCAAAATGCCGCCCCGATACTCAGGATTTACCAAGTCGGCAAGGCTGCTTTGATAAATGAGGAAGATGCCCATCATGCCCAGTACGATACCAATTATGGTTTTGAACGATAGCTTTTCGTAGCCCAAAAACAGATTCAGCAACAACACAAAGAAAGGATTTAGCGTAGAGATTAGCGAGGCCAAGCCACTACTGATGTACATTTCGGCATAAGTGGTCAGTCCGTTCGCCAAAACAATCATCATAATCGAAAGGATAAGGGCTCGGGCAAACTGTCGGGCATTCACTTGTTCTACTTGCTTTTGATAAATTAAGTAGCCCAATATGATAAACCCGGAGATAAAGTTTCGGATGCCGGCTAAGATAAAAGGTGGAATTGTTTCTACGCCGATGCGGATGCCTAAAAAGGTAGTTCCCCAAAAGAAAGCTACACAAAATAGGGCGAGGTACAGTTTAGTTTTCAAAAAAGCTGGAAATAATTAGGTGTTGTGTTTAGGAATAAGGGGTTCTTTTATTGCGGTTTCCACCAAGCAGCGTCTGCCCGGTCCGCATTTCATCCGGTGTGGTCCGCAGGAAGTTAGCAAGCCAATCAATAACAACAGTAGGATGCCTCGTCGTTTCATAGTGTTATCGGTTTACTTGGATTTGCATATTCAATAACTGTTCTAAGTAATCTCTTTCGTTGGAGAGTCTCGGAATTTTATGCTGACCGCCCAGTTTGTTGTTTTCTTTGAGCCAGTCGTAAAATAAATTTTCTCGGGCCACATTAACTTTAAGCGGATTGAGCGTCATGTTATTGTAGCGTTTGGCTTCGTAGTCGGAGTTGACCGTTTGCAGGTTTTCGTCGAGTGTCTTTTGAAACAATAGCAGGTCTTCCGGTTGTTTTTTGAACTCAATCATCCATTCATGTGCCCCTTTTTCTTTGTCTTTCATGAATATGGGTGCCACGGTATAATCGGTCACTTCACAATGCAAGGCCGAGCAGGTTTTGGCCAAAGCCATATCAGTGTTTTCAACCATCAGCTCTTCTCCAAAAACATTGATGTAATGTTTGGTTCTTCCGGAAACGCGGATTCGGTACGGATTCAATGAAGTAAACCGAACCGTGTCGCCAATCAAATAGCGCCACAAACCGGCATTGGTAGAGATGACTACGGCATAGTTTTTAAACAATTCCACGTCGGCCAGGCGAATTACCTTTTGATTCGGCGTGCCAAAAGTATCCATCGGTATGAATTCGTAGAAGATGCCATAGTCTAACATTAACAGCAAATCGTTGGAATAATTCAAGTCTTGTATGGCAAAGAAACCTTCTGAAGCATTGTAAATCTCGTAATATTTGAAATGATTTTGCGGTAAAATCTTTTGGTATTGCTCGCGATAGGGTTCAAAACTTACACCCCCGTGAAAGTACACTTCTAAGTTGGGCCACAATTCGGATAGATTATCTTTTCCGGTTTCGGTTAAAATGCGGTTCAGCAAAACAAGCATCCACGAGGGAACGCCGGCAAAACTGGTTACATTTTCGGTTTTGGTTTCGTTAATAATGGCAGTTAATTTGGTTTCCCATTCGCTCATCAACGAAATTTTATTGCTCGGGGTGCTGCTGAACTCGGCCCAAATAGGCATGTTTTCAATCAGTATAGCCGATAAGTCGCCAAAGTAAGTGTTGTTGTTTTCGTAGATCTGCGAGCTGCCGCCGAGACGTAAACTTTTCCCCAAAAACATTTCGGAGTTTTCATTGTTGTTCAGGTACATGCACAATAAATCCTTGCTGCCTTTGTAATGACAATCTTCAAGGGCTTCATTGCTTACCGGAATGAATTTGCTTTTGGCATTGGTGGTGCCGCTTGATTTGGCAAACCATTTGATGGGCGTGTTCCAAAAGACATTTTGCGCTCCTTTTCGTGTCAGTTCAATCATAGGTTCCAAATCTTCATAAGAAGAAACCGGAATTCTTTCTGAAAACGTTTGATAGGATTTAATGCTTTTGAAGTCGTATTTCTGTCCAATTACCGTGTCTTCGGCTGAGCGAATCAGGTTCATCATCAGTTCTTCTTGTACTTCATGCGGGTATTTTAAAAACAACTCAATCTGATGAATGCGTTGTTTCAAAACCCAAGAAGCAATAGAATTGATGATTGGAAAAGGCATTTTGATTTAGGTTTTAGGAATTACGATTTAGGATTTATAACTTTACGCTAAAATAGCAATTATTCCTAATTCCTGAATCCTAATTCCCAAATAATAATGACATACGAAGGTGTTTTAACCAAAATGCAAACCGAATTTTCGAATCCTATTCAGTATTATTTGGTGTTTGAAAATAGTTTTTTGAGCTTAAATCAGTTGTTGGACAAATCATTGGAAATTAATTTCACCGGGTACCAATGTTTGAATTGCGGCAAAAAGAAAAAGATATTCCGCCAGGGGTTTTGTTACGATTGTTTTATGAGCAGTGCGGCCGCCGGCGACTGGATTATGAAACCCGAATTGAGTACGGCACACCTTGATATTGAAGACCGTGATTTGGACTATGAGAAAAAAGTACAATTGCAACCGCATATAGTGTATTTGGCTTTGTCGAGTGAGGTGAAAGTGGGCGTAACCCGCAAAACCCAAGTGCCCACAAGATGGATAGACCAAGGGGCTGTGCAGGCCATTCCGATTGTAGAAGTTCCGAATAGGTATTTGGCGGGCATTACCGAGGTGGCTTTGAAAAACCATTATGCCGATAAAACCAATTGGCAAAAAATGCTGAAGAATGAAGTGCCTCAAGTTGATTTATTGGCGGAACGATTGAAACTGGAAGGGTTACTCCCGAATGAAGTTCAGGAGTTTTATTATACTACTAAGGAAGATTTATACGAGTTGCACTATCCGGTGTTGCAGTATCCGAGTAAAGTGAACAGTTTAAACTTAGACAAATCACCTAATTACTCCGGAAAACTTACGGGAGTCAAAGGGCAATACCTCCTATTTGAAGACGGAACGGTTTTCAATGTCCGCACTTTTGAAGGTTATGTAGTCAAAATCAATATTTAAACAAAAACCCTTTCTCTTCAGAAAGGGTTTCTTTTTATTTTGTGGTGGAGGCCGGTTTCGGTTTGTTGAACAAGCCGTTGAGTAAGTCTTTAGCTTGTGTTTTTACATCTGTTTTTGGGGTTTCTGTTTTTGTAGAGTCCTTTGGTTTAGTATTGTTCTTGATGATGTTGCCCAAAGCCGAAGTTCCTTGCTGAATCAGTTTGTCTTTTTGTTGTTTCACTAAAGAAGTGACCAAACTTGTAGTAGCTTGTTTGACATCGGTAGTGATTTTAGGGCTTTTAAAATTACCGGTAAGGATAGCATTGATTGGAACGTTCTCTATTTTTTTAGCATCTGCCGGCGACAGTTTGGCCAACAAAGCATTCGCTTCGGTGCCTAAGTATTTGGCCGGCACGTCCAGCTTCATGTTGTAATTCATGCTTTGGTCAAAGCCGTGTGTTCCGCCCAAGCTTACTTTGATGTCTTGGTATTTTAAATCAAGCGGTTTTAAGTTCACTTTTCCGTCTTTAAACGTTAAGGCTGCTTTTAAATCGTTGAGGTTTAGTTTTTTCAAATCGATAAAGCTCAGTTTGTCATCCAAGGCGTTTAACATGGTAGAGTTGCTCGCGTTTACGGTGGTAGAAAGTAACTGACCCAATAAATCACCGGACAGGCTGTTTAGGTCGGGTGTCATTTCCTTGTCTTTCAGATTCCCCGATAGTTTAATCTTGGAATTCAGTTTTCCGTTTATCACTCCGGCAATAGGAGCGATTTTTTTCATCATCTCTAATTGCGTAAACGTTTGGGCAATGTCAACCCCGTTTAGCCCTAAATCCATATTGAATTTTGAGATTTTTTCTTTGGTCGAAACATCACCGTTGAAAGCAATAGAGCCACCGAAGATGTTGGTTTTTCCATTTTCAATGGTTACTTTTTGGTCTTTGATGATGACTTTTCCGGAAACGTCTTTCAAGGTTAAATTATCATACAAAACCGTATTGGCTTTTGCGGTTAACGAGCAATTTAGGAACGCCGGTATCTTCATAGGCTCGCTGGCTTTGGTTTCTTTCTTGGCTGCTGTTTCGGTAGTCATGAAGTCGTTTACCGCCAATTGATTTGAATTCAGCGTAAAGTTTCCTTTCAACTCTTGGTTTTTAAATACAAAGCCGTAGAAATTTTCTAAGACACCCGTTACCGCCAAATCACTTTTTCCTGTGGTGGCATTGAATTGTTTTAAGTTCACTCGGCTAGGGTCAAACGCTACCGAAGCTTTACTGATTTTCATGGTTTTGCCATTTTCATCGGTATAGTTGAAACCGGTTAAGTCGATGGTTCCGGCATTTTTAATACGGGCGTAGTCACTTTTTTCTACTGATTGCATGTCAAATTCGGTAGTCACATCCGCTACCATAACGCCGGTTAAGGGTTTGTCTAACTTTACCGGATAAGCTTTGGTAAGGTTAGCCAAGTTGATAGTGCCTTTCAGTGCTGCATTGACTAACGCATTTTCGGAGATGTTTTTAATATTGGCTTTGGCGTTAAAAACGTCTTGGTCAATTTGGAACGAAAGCTTGTCTAAGTTGACGTAAGTATCGTTCATCACGCCGGTTTCGTTGATGATCTTGGTATCGATGATAATCTTTTGAACGGATTTCGGCAAGTTCGGGTATTGGAACGAGGCATTATTGGAAGCAATTTCGATATTGAATTTCGGTACCGAAGTGCTTGAATACAAGCCTTTAGCAAAACCGCCGACAGTGAAGTCACCACTGGTTTTTACGTCTTTTAAATTACTCGAGTATTTTGCGGGAATCAATCCTAAGAAGTTTTTGAAAGAAGAGGTCGGTGTTTTAAAGGTCAAATCATATTGCTGTCCGGCCTCGACCATTTGGATGTAACCATCAAACTCCAGAGGCAATTCATTGATTTTGGCTTTGTTTTGTTTGAAAGTGTATTGACTTTTGTTTAAGTCAATCCCCAAAACAGCATCCAACGCAATGGCTACGTGATTCATGTAGTTTACTTTGTCCATGTCGAGGGAAACCTTTGCCGTTGTTTTTGTTGTCAAATCCAATTTGGAAGCCGCAAAGTCGCCGGTTCCTTCATGGTTAATGCTGTCGACCACCATCTTTATTTTGGATTTTTCATCGTAGTACTTGAACTTGAAATTCTCAACCGAATATTCTTTTATTTTTAAGGATAGCGGTTTGCTTTTGCTGTCGTCTTCTTTGCCTTTGTCTTTCAGGGCGATGTCGTAATTGCCCACGCCGTCCTTGTTGAAAATGATATTAATCAAACCGTTTTTAGAAGAAACCCCATCAATGTTCATCGGTTCGTTATCGCCTTTGAACAGTTCTTTGATAGACATTTTCAGATTTAATTCGTCAAAAGCTACTAAGGTGTCGCCTTCAAATGGTGCTTTGTTGATGATGGATAGCTTTTCCACCGTTACGCTCGCATTAGGAAAGTTTCGGAATAAGCTCAAATCAGCATCGGCAAAAGCCACTTTCGCGTCTACTTTTTCATTGATAGCAGTTAAAATTTTGGCTTTGATTTGATCCTTAAAGAAATACGGAATGGCGAAAGCTGAAATCACTAACAACAATAAAACGATTCCAACTATTTTTAAAATTTTCTTCAACATGGTATGATAGATTTAGTTACGCTTCGACTGAACAAAAATAATGCCTTTTCGTTACAAAGCAGTTACTATTTATAGCAATTTTATGATTTTATCAAAAGGCAATTGTTGAGAAATTGTTATTAACAGTCTGTTTCTTTTTGTCTTTATTCTGAAATAGTTTTAGTTAATTTGTGCTTCCATGAATAAGCAGCATCAAGTCATTTTATCAATAGGCACCAATCAGGGCAACCGACTCGAGAATATAGAGCGTTGCATTGACAGTTTGCACAAAGAAATAGGTACCATTATCCGTGTTTCTAAGCTTTATGAAACACCATCTTGGGGTTTTGAGAGCGCTCCTTTTTACAACTGTGCGGTGATTATGAATACCCATAAATCAGCGCATCAAGTTTTAGAGGAAGTCTTGCTGTTGGAAGAAGCCTTGGGTAGAGTTCGCGAGAATTTGGAGGGTTATCAAGCGCGTATTATTGATGTTGATGTGATTACTTTTGATGAAGAAATCATAGCTTCCGAAAAGTTGCAAGTGCCTCATCCGGAAATGCAGAATCGCTTGTTTGTGTTGTTGCCGATGCGCGATTTGAATTTGGATTGGCGTCATCCTATTTTGCAAAAGTATTTACACGAATTGCTGGTGCTTTCCGAAGACAAGAGCAATTGCAAGGTGATTCAAAATTTGGAAGTTCCGATTTCGAAAATCAAATTAGATCATTTCAATTACATTGCCATAGAAGGAAATATTGGTGCTGGGAAAACCACCTTGACTAACAAATTAGCAGAAGATTTTAATGCCAAAACGGTATTGGAACGTTTTGCAGATAATCCGTTTTTGCCGAAGTTTTATGATGATCAAGCCCGTTATGCGTTTCCGTTGGAGATGTCATTTTTGGCCGACAGGTACCAGCAAATTTCGGATGATTTGGCGCAATTCGACTTGTTTAAAGACTTTATCGTTGCCGATTATCATATTTTCAAATCGTTGATTTTTGCTAAAGTGACTCTGGCCGAAGACGAATACCGTTTGTATAAAACGATGTTTGACATCATCTATAAAGAAATGCCAAAGCCTGATTTGTATATTTATTTGTACCAAAGTACGGAGCGTCTTTTGAAAAACATCAAAGAAAGAGGACGTAGCTACGAACAGGAAATCCCGGCGGAATATTTGGAGAAAATCAATAATGGGTATTTGGATTATATCAAATCACAACAAAATTTGAATGTGCTGATTATAGATGTGACCAACCGAGATTTTTTAAACCAACAGGATGATTACATTTTTGTTTTAGAAGAAATTCGCAAAAAAATCTCGAATTAGTACTTCATTTTTTGAAACAAATCCCAAACTACAATTCCGGCACTTACCGAAATATTTAAGGAATGTTTTGTTCCCAGTTGCTGAATTTCGATAGCGCCATCACACAATTCAATAGCTTTTTGTGAAACCCCATATACTTCGTTGCCAAAAACCAAAGCATATTTTCGATTGCTTTCCACTTTAAAATCTTGAAGAAAAACAGCTTTTTCTACTTGTTCAACAGCATAAACGGCGGTTTGTTCCTGTTTTAATTTTTCGATAACACTCAAAACATCTTTTTGGTATTCCCATGTTACGGTTTCGGTAGCGCCCAAAGCGGTTTTGTGTATTTCTTTATTTGGCGGAATGGCTGTTATTCCACACAGATAAATTTTTTCAATCAAAAATGCATCTGCTGTGCGAAAAACCGAACCTATGTTGTGCAAACTCCGGATATCATCCAACATTATGATTAAAGGTGTTTTTTCAGCTTCTTTAAAATCGGCTACTGATTTTCTTTCCAGTTCTTTGTTTTCGAGCTTGCGCATGGTTTATTTTTTGGCAAATATATTCAAAAAAAAATCCCGAACGAATCGGGACTTTTCAGAATTTATAACTAAGTCTAATTAACTTTTAGTTGGTGTAGCTCCTTCAGCAGGGGCATCTGGCAAAACGTTTCCTTTGATGGTGATTACTTTAGTTTCTTGACCAACAGCGTTAGATTTTACAGTAACTGTTTTGGTAAATTGACCAACTCTATCAGTTGCATATTTAACACCAATTACTCCTTTTTCTCCTGGTTGGATTGGTTTTTCCGGTTTTGACGGAACAGTACAACCACAAGAACCTTGAGTACTTTCGATAACTAAAGGTTTGTTTCCGTTATTAGTGAAAACAAATTCTCTTTTTCCGTCAGCGTTGTGAGGAATTGTACCGTAATCGATAGTTTCGTTTTCGAAAACCATTCCGGCTCCGTCAACTTTTGGAGTTTCTACTTTAGCAGGCTCTTTTTTTACCGCTTTTTTTGTTGTTTGAGCATTTGCTGTAACACCGAAAACAGTAATTGCAGCTAATAAAATTATTTTTTTCATTTTTAAAAGTTTTTAAGTTTCTGTGACAAATCTATCTAAAAATTAAAACGGTCCTATTTTTTTTATCTTAATATTAAATTAATTTTTTTTCAGTATCCTATTCCACTTAAAATATTTTAAATTCGCTTTCTTATAAATTTAATACGAAATCCATTGTCAGCCAAAGAAAGTCAAGCCAAGGAAACCCCTTTAATGAAACAGTACAACGAGATAAAACGAAAATATCCCGATGCTTGTTTGTTGTTCAGAGTGGGTGATTTTTATGAAACTTTTGGCGAAGATGCTATCAGAGCGTCTAAAATTCTTGGCATTGTTTTGACAAAACGAGGCGCCGGTTCAGAAACCGAAACCGCTTTGGCCGGATTTCCACACCATTCTTTAAATACCTATTTGCCCAAATTGGTAAAGGCAGGGTTAAGAGTGGCGATTTGCGACCAGCTCGAAGATCCTAAAATGACCAAGACCATCGTGAAGCGTGGTGTGACCGAATTGGTGACGCCCGGGGTGTCTATGAATGATGAGGTTTTGCACTCCAAGTCGAATAATTTTTTGGCTTCTATTTATTTTGGTAAAAAACAATTAGGCGTAGCTTTTTTAGATGTTTCTACCGGCGAATTTTTAACGGCACAAGGCAATGAAGAATATATTGATAAGTTGTTTCAAAATTTCATCCCGAGTGAGATTTTAATTCAAAAGAACAATAAAGCACAATTTAAAGAAGCTTTCGGCGAAGATTTTAATGTGTTTTATCTTGAGGATTGGGTATATAAAGAAGACTATGCGTTAGAAACGTTGATGAATCATTTTCAAACCAATTCTTTAAAAGGTTTTGGTGTAGAAGAATTGCCGGATGGCATTATCGCCTCAGGAGCTATATTGTATTATTTGTCGGAAACACAACATAATAAAGTACAGCACATCACCAGTATCAATCGTATTGCTGAAGATGCTTATGTGTGGATGGATCGTTTCACGATTCGCAATTTGGAATTGTATCATAGTCATTCGCAAAATGCCGTAACGCTGCTGGATGTAATTGACAGAACGCTTTCGCCAATGGGAGCAAGATTGTTGAAACGCTGGTTGGCTTTGCCTTTGAAAGATATAAATAAGATTAGAAGACGTCATGAAGTGGTTACTTATTTAAAAGAAAATCAAGAAATACTTCAAAAGATACAATACCAAATCAAACAAATTTCCGACTTGGAGCGTTTGATCTCCAAAGTGGCTACGGGTAAAATATCTCCTCGTGAGGTGATTTATTTAAAGGAATCGTTGGATGCCATCATTCCAATTAAAAGTATAGCCTTAGAGAGCAAACAGGAGGCGGTTCGTGTAATTGGGGACAGTTTGCATGCTTGTGATTTGCTTCGCGAAAAGATAAAAACAACACTGAATCAGGAAGCTCCGGTGGCTATTGCCAAAGGAAATGCCATTGCAATAGGGGTTCACGCCGAGTTGGATGAATTGCGAAACATTGCATTTTCCGGGAAGGAATATTTGGAAGGGATAGAAGCAAGAGAATCCGAACGTACCGGAATCACCTCGTTGAAGATTTCGTTTAATAATGTTTTTGGGTATTACATCGAAGTAAGAAATACGCATAAAGATAAAGTACCGCAGGAATGGATAAGGAAACAAACCTTGGTTAATGCGGAGCGTTATATTACCGAAGAGCTGAAAGAATACGAAACCAAAATCCTTGGTGCCGAAGAAAAAATCCATCAAATCGAAAGTCATTTGTTTGAACAATTGGTAATTTGGATTGGTACTTATATTAAACAAGTGCAGTTGAATGCCAATTTGGTAGCTCAATTGGATTGTTTGACTTCTTTTGCACAATTGGCCATTGAGAACGATTACGTTTGTCCGATTTTAGATGATACTTTTGAATTGGAAATTACTAATGGCCGTCATCCGGTTATAGAAAAGCAATTACCGGTTGGTGTTCCTTATGTAGCCAATGATGTTTGGTTGGATAGAGAAACCCAACAGTTGATTATGATTACCGGGCCGAATATGTCCGGTAAATCAGCCATATTAAGACAAACCGCTTTGATTGTACTGCTCGCTCAAATGGGAAGTTTTGTTCCGGCAGAAAAGGTGAGGATGGGAGTAGTCGATAAAATATTCACCCGTGTTGGAGCCAGTGACAATATATCGATGGGTGAATCTACTTTTATGGTGGAGATGAATGAAACGGCTTCTATTTTGAATAATATTTCGGATAGAAGTTTGGTGCTGTTGGATGAAATCGGACGCGGAACAAGTACCTATGACGGAATTTCTATCGCATGGGCGATTGCAGAATTTTTGCATGAAAATCCGGCCCGACCTAAAACACTTTTTGCAACGCATTACCATGAGTTAAACGAGATGAGCGAATTGCTGCCGAGAATACAGAATTATAATGTTTCGGTAAAAGAGCTTAAGGATACTGTTTTGTTTATCAGAAAGCTGGTGAAAGGCGGAAGTGCCCATAGTTTTGGTATACATGTCGCAAAAATGGCCGGAATGCCTCAAATGGTGATTCAGAAAGCACAAAAGCTCTTGAAGAAACTCGAGAAAAATCACTCTAGTGATGCGCTAAACACCATCAAGTCTTCTAAAGATGAAATGCAACTCAATATTTTCAGTATGGACGATCCGTTATTAGAGGAAATCAGAGAAGATATATTGAATTTAGACATTAATACTTTGACGCCGGTTGAAGCCTTAATGAAGCTAAATGAGTTGAAAAGGATGCTTTTGAAAAAATAACGCTTATCGGTTGATTTTGCTAATCAGGGAATTAGATTTTCAAAAAGTTTTTTTCAAAAAAAGGTTTGTATAATTCAATTTAAGTATTACATTTGCATCCGCAATACGGTACAAGTATTGTTGCTCTTATAAAATTTGAAATGCGAAAATAGCTCAGTTGGTAGAGCGCGACCTTGCCAAGGTCGAGGTCGCGGGTTCGAGCCCCGTTTTTCGCTCAACATCATACGCTCGGATGGTGAAATTGGTAGACACGCTGGACTTAAAATCCAGTGAACAGCAATGTTCGTGCGGGTTCAAGTCCCGCTCTGAGTACAAAGGCCTCTAACATATGTTAGAGGCTTTTTTGTTTTAATTCTTTTCTAAAATGCTATGGGGACTTTCGTTATAAGCCGAAAAAATAATGATGAATATAAATTTGAATTCGTTTCTCGCAAGGGAAAAACGATTCTGGTTAGTTCCGGTTATGAGTTGCGGTTTGAGTGCGAAGAAGATATTGAGGTGTTGAGACTTTCTTTAGGGGGTTGTAATTATCTTAGGTTTAAAACAAGCAAAGGGAAGTGCTTTTTTAAAATGATGCTGGGGGAAAGGATAATTGCAACCAGTAGAAGATATTCAACCGAATTGATGATGCGTAAGGGAATTGAGGAAATAATCAAATACGCATCAAAGGCTGAAGTCTTGGATTTCTCAGCAGGAGATTCAATTTTTTCAGATATATAAGTATATTAAAAAAGAAAGCCACGCATAGCGTGGCTTTAAATCTTTTTAAAAATAATTAGTTTCTAATTATTTTTTTTCAGCTGGAGCAGCAGCGGCTGGAGCAGCTTCTGTTTTAGCAGCAGCAGTATCAACAGCAGTAGTGTCAGCAACTGGAGCAGCAGCAGCAGTGTCAACAGCTTCAACAGTTGTTGAATCAGTAGTAGCTTCTGCATTAGCATCAGCTTGTTTACAAGATACTACAGTTAATGCAGCAACAACAGCTAAACTTAAAAATACTTTTTTCATCTTACTTAATTATAAAAGGTTAATTATTAATTCGAGGCAAAGATATAAATTTTTTTATTCGGAAAAACTTTTATTTAACTTTTTTTAAAAAACCATATTTCGCTTCTGTTTTTACTTAGCAATAATCGTGCCAAAACAAAGAAATAGCGTTAAAAATTATTTCTTCTTCTCCGGAGCTATTATTTTCATCTCTTTGATTAGGTTTTCAGCACCGGCAAATTTATCTACAATAAATAGGACATAACGAATGTCTGCCATTATGTTTCTGCAAATATCAGGAGAATAATAGATATCACTCATGGTTCCTTCCCAAACCCTATCAAAATTTAATCCAATTAAATTCCCATTGGCATCTAAAGTCGGACTTCCCGAGTTTCCTCCTGTAGTGTGATTGGTTGCAATAAAAGCTACCGGCATTTTACCTTTTGAGCCATAAGCACCATAGTTTTTAGTGTTATATAAGTCGATTAGTTTTTTAGGAACATCAAACTCATAATCACCCGGTATGTATTTTTCTATTACACCATCAAGGTAAGTAAACGGCTCGTATATTACTCCATCATTAGGTTTGTAGCCTTTTACTTTTCCATAGGTTACCCGTAAAGTACTGTTGGCGTCAGGGAAAATACGTGCTGATTTCGGACTCAATTCTAATATGGCTTTCATGTAGGTGCGTTGTGTAGCAAAGTTTTTTAAATTAAGCTCATCGTATTTTGGGGCTACATTTTTCAGATAACCATCCGCCATGGCCTTGATAACTTGAAAACCATTGTCTTTATTAATGTTTTCTAATACTGTTTTAGAATCACCGGTCAACAATACTTTTATTTTTTCATAAGTAACCAATTGTGATTTAGTAAAAACATCAGCAGCTAAAGTTTCGGTATTAACATTTTCAAAAGCAGTAGGAAGAAATTGTTTAGGGTACTTTTTAGCATAAATGCCAATTAATTGTTCAAAGACTTTCTGATCGACATTCGGATTGAAATCTTTATAAAAATCACCCAAACCGGTAATCAATGCATTTCTTCGGTCATTAAAAGCTTGTTCTCCTTTGTTGTTGTATATTTGCTCTAATTGGTACAATTTGTAGCCCAAGGTCAGTATTTCGGTGTTACGCAAGGCAATTTCTGTAAATAAATCTCTAGCCAAAGCATAATCTTTTATTTCCCCGTAATTTTTTTCGAAATCACTTAGTAAGCTACCGTATTCCGCTTGCTTGCCGGCTTTAACCACTTTTTCAAGAAAATCCTTCTCGAATGCTTGTTTAATACCGATAGCATTTGATTTCTTCAATCCTTTGGTTTCTCCAATCCATTTTTTCCAATAATTGGCCACGCTGGCGTATTTGGAAGCATACTGAATTTTAATAGCATTGTCTTTACGCATAAAACCATCTTGAACCTTTAAAGCGGCGTCACGAATTTCAATTTTTGCCGGATTTAAAGTATTTACAATTTGGTCAACTGCATAAGAAGGTAAGTACTCCTGCGTTCTTCCCGGATAGCCCATGACCATCGTAAAGTCATTTTCTTTTACGCCTTTGATGGAGATTGGAAAGAAGTACTTGGGTTTGTACGGAACATTGTCAACTGAATATTCGGCAGGACGATTGTTTTTATCCGCATAAATTCGGAACATAGAAAAATCTCCGGTGTGACGAGGCCAAACCCAGTTGTCGGTATCGGAACCAAATTTTCCAATAGAACTTGGTGGTGCTCCTACCAAACGAATGTCTTTATACGTTTCAGTTACAAAAAGAATGTATTGGTTTCCGTCATAAAAGGTTCGGATGCTGTTTTCTTGCCAAGCTTCTTTGGGTAAAGATTTGTTCAGGTTACTGATGTTCTCTTGAATCTTCTTTTGTTTATCAGCTTCATTGGTGATAGCAGCAACTCCGTCTAAAACTTTGGTGGTAACGTCTTCAATTCTGGCGATGAAGGTTACGACCATTCCTTTATTAGGCAATTCGTCCTCCGTTTTATAAGCCCAAAAGCCATTGGTCAAATAATCATGATCAACAGAAGAATGATTTTGAATGGCATCAAATCCACAGTGGTGATTGGTTAAAATCAACCCTTTGTCTGAAATCACTTCAGCCGTACAGCCCCCGTCAAATTGAGGAACGGCATCTTTTAAACTGGATTTGTTAACGGAATAAATCTGTTCGGCGGTGATTTTCATCCCCAAGGTTTTCATCTCGCTTTCGTTCATTCCTTTTAAAAGTGAAGGAATCCACATGCCGCCTTGTTGGGCATTGACTTGAACAAAAACGAATAAGACTAATAGTTTTAAAAATTTCATATGCAAAATGTTTATGGATGTAGGTATTTGTTTTGGTTTAATTGTTACGAATATGATTCAGAATTATATCCGTGGCACCTTTGTTCATTTGTACAAAAGTTTCACAAATGTGTCCTTTTTCATGTCGAATGTCTGTGTTGGAAATCAAGTTGTTAAACGCATCGTCTAATTCGGTTTGTCGGCTAATGGAAATACAGCCTTCCATATTTACCAAAGCAGTGGCTTCAGCAAAATGGGAATAATTGGGTCCTACCACAATCGGAATACCGAAAGTAGCCGGTTCTAAAATATTGTGCACTCCGGGATTTCCGAATCCGCCACCCACATACGCAATGTCGGCATAACTGTAAATCTTGGTCAAAATACCAATGGTGTCGATGATAAAAACTTGGAAATCGGCCAGGCTTTGATTTTCTTTTTCCGAAAACAGTATGGTTTTCTTGGTAATCGAATTTTTCAATTCCTGAATTTGTTCTGCTTTGATGTTGTGCGGCGCTATGATGAATTTAACCTCTTTATTCGTTTGGTTGATGAAATTCACCAACAACGATTCGTCTTTGGGCCATGAACTTCCTATAACAATAGTAGTCGAATCCGCTTTGAATTGTTGGATGAAATCCAAGGAATTGTCTCTTTCTAAGATGGAAACAACCCGGTCAAAACGCGTATCTCCGGAGATTTTTATATTTTGATAGCCTAAAGATTGCAGTCGTTTTTTGGAACTTTCGTTTTGTACAAAGAAGTAGTCGAAGGTTTTCAAAGCGTTACGGTAAAAACCACCATACCATTTAAAAAAGGCCTGGTTCTCTCTGAAAATCCCAGAAATCAAATAGGTTTTGACGGCAGCTTTTTTCAATTCGTTCAAATAATTAGGCCAATATTCGTATTTGATGAAAAACACCAACTCAGGGTGAACGAGTTTTAGAAATAGTGTCGCATTACTTTTAGTATCTAAAGGCAAATACACCGTGACATCAGCAATAGTATTGTTTTTTCGGACTTCATATCCGGAAGGCGAAAAGAAAGTCAGTATAATTTTATGAGTGGGGAATGCTTGTTTGATGCCTTCCATTACGGGTAAGCCTTGTTCAAATTCGCCCAGAGAAGCCGCATGAAACCATATGGTTTGGTCTCCCGGGTTGATTTGGTTGGCCAATGTTTCAAAAACGTTTTTTCGACCGTCAACAAACAGCTTGATTTTGGGACTGAAAAGCGCCAACAATTTCACAAGCTGCGAAGCCAAAACCAGCAATAGATTGTATAGTAAAAACATCCACAAAATTTTGATGCGCTAAAATACGTTTCTTTTATGGAATAGGATATTCTACTTTAGAATTTGTTACTTTTGCTACTCATAATTTTTAAAAACATGAGAAAGATTCAAATGGTTGACTTAAAAAGTCAATACGATAAAATAAAAGACACTGTTAACGCTTCGATTCAGGAAGTTTTAGACACCACCACTTATATTAACGGGCCATTAGTGCACGAATTTCAAAAGAATTTAGAGGACTATTTAGACGTAAAACACGTTATTCCTTGTGCTAACGGAACCGATGCACTTCAAATTGCCATGATGGGCTTGGACTTAAAACCGGGCGATGAGGTGATTACTGCTGATTTTACCTTTGCGGCTACGGTAGAAGTGATTGCTTTATTGCAGTTAACGCCGGTTTTAGTGGATGTGGATGTGGTGAATATGAACATTTCTATAGAAGCTATTAAGAAAGCAATTACGCCAAAAACCAAAGCCATTGTTCCGGTGCATTTATTCGGAAGAGCGGCCAATATGGAAGCAATTATGGCCATTGCTAAAGAGCATAATTTATACGTAATTGAAGATAATGCCCAAGCGATTGGCGCCAATTGTAAATTCTCAGACGGTACGAAAAAGAAAGCCGGAACCATCGGTCATGTGGCTTCAACATCGTTTTTCCCTTCTAAAAACTTAGGATGTTATGGTGATGGTGGGGCTATTTTTACCAATGACGATGCTTTAGCACACAAAATCAGAGGGATTGTAAATCACGGTATGTATGTGCGTTACCACCATGATGTAGTAGGTGTGAACTCCCGTTTGGATAGTATACAAGCCGGTGTTTTGAATGCCAAATTACCATTGTTGGATGCCTATGGAAAAGCCCGTCAGGATGCTGCTCGTAAATATTCGGCAGCGTTTGAAGGACATAAAAACATCATAGCGCCAACCATTTGCGCCAACTGTGATTGCCATGTATTCCATCAGTATACTTTAAGAATTATTGATGCTGACAGAAACGGCTTGATGGAACATTTATTAGCTCAAGGTATTCCGTGTGCTATTTATTATCCGATTCCGTTGCATTCCCAAAAAGCGTATGCTGATACAAGGTATAAGGAAGAAGATTTTCCTGTAACGAACCAATTGGTAAAAGAAGTTATCTCGTTGCCAATGCACACCGAATTAGACGACGAGCAAATTAAATTTATTACCGATAGCGTTTTAGCGTTTTTCAACTAAAAAATGGAACAAGGAAACAAAAAGTTATATACCCAGATAGTGATTTTTATTGTAGTTTTTGCCGTTGCTTTTTTAGGAACGCAATATGTTATGAAACAGTTTAAGGCAAAAGCCGGTGTAGAAACAAACGAACCAAAAAAATAGAAATGAAAATAGTAGTAACCGGAGGCCTGGGCTTTATTGGGTCGCATACGGTAGTAGAATTACAAAATCAAGGATTTGATGTAGTGGCTGTCGACAATCTTTCTAATTCGTCTATAACGGTTTTAGACGGAATAGCAAAGATCACAGGAACCAAACCGCTCTTCGAAAATATTGATTTAAGAGATAAAGCAGTCGTTCATGATTTTTTCAAAAGACACAATGATACGGTGGGAGTTATTCACTTTGCTGCTTCTAAAGCGGTGGGAGAGAGTGTCGAAAACCCATTGTTGTACTACGAAAACAACATCAATGCTTTGGTGTATGTGTTGCAGGAGTTAACAGCTTTGCCACAAGCCAACTTCATTTTCAGTTCGTCGTGTACGGTTTACGGTCAAGCCGAAACCATGCCGATTACCGAGGATGCCTCCATACAACCGGCCATTTCTCCTTATGGGAATACCAAACAAATAGGGGAAGAAATCATTACAGATACTGCCAAAGCCACTCATTTAAACTCTATATTGTTGCGTTATTTCAACCCGATTGGCGCCCATTCGAGTGCCATTATTGGCGAATTGCCTATTGGAGTTCCGCAAAACTTAGTGCCTTTTATTACGCAAACGGCTATGGGGTTACGCGAAAAGCTGTCAGTTTTCGGTAATGATTATCCAACGCCGGACGGAACTTGTATTCGAGACTATATTCATGTCGTGGATTTAGCCAAAGCGCATGTAGTGGCTTTACAGCGATTGCTTACTAAACAAAACGCAGCAAAAGTAGAAACCTTTAACTTGGGTACCGGCACCGGTAGCTCTGTTTTGGAAGTGATTCAGGCGTTTGAAAAAGTATCCGGACAAAAATTAAACTATCAAATAGTGGCCCGTAGAGAAGGCGATATTACTGCGGCTTATGCCAATACGGATAAAGCTAACCAAGTTTTGGGTTGGAAAGCGGAAACTTCGTTAGAAGAGGCTTTAGCTTCTGCCTGGCAATGGGAACAAAAAATAAGAAGTTAACCTTCAGACTTACCATAAAAAAAGCCCTCAATCATTGAGGGCTTTTTTGTTTATTTCTTAACGGATTCCTGAACCTTTTTGGCTCCTTCTTCTACTTTTTCAGCGCCTTTGGCCACGGCATCTTTGACTTTGGCTTTTGCGGTGTCAATAGCAGTTTCTGCTTTTTCGGTTACGGTATCAATTTTTTGTTCTACTTCGGTACCGATAGCGTCTTTGGCATCCTCTATTTTTTCTTTGGTTTTATCCTGACAGGAAACTAAGGCAACGGCGATAAAGGCCGCTGTTAAGATTGTTTTTTTCATAGTATGATTGATTTAATTTTTAATAATCTTTTCGGTAATTCGTGCTATAGCATTATCCAAAGTTAAAAAATAAATGCCATTTGAAAGCCCTGCTACTGAAAAAGACTTTTCAAGTTTGTTGTTTTCAATACTGATATTTTCTGTCCCGATAACTTGCCCGGTAACGGTACTCAAACGATAGGTGTACTTTCCGTTTTCTAAATCGTTTCCAATTAACATAAATTCATTAGAGGTTGGATTGGGAAATACCTTGAGTGTTCGGGTATAAGAAACATCATTCGTTCCTAACGAATGGGTAATGGTAAACCCTTTGGAACAAGTAACTCCATTGTATGTTGCTTCAAAAGTATAGTTGCCGTCGGTGGTGGGTAATAGTTTTGAAAAGCCCAAATAGCTTATTTTGTTTAAAGTGGGTACGGTATAGGTCCAGGTGTTGAAAGTGGTGTTGTTAGGATTGACAATTCGCATGGTTAGTACTGAGCTGACCGGAATTTCTCTTAGAAAAACATAAAACTTAGCATAACCGGCCGGCAAACCATCACCTTGAAACGGAATTACATAGGTGTCACTTTCGTTAGGTGTTTCAGTAGTTGGGCAACCCGGCATTACATTGTCGGTGGTATTGACTGATACTTTCATAATGGTCGGGTCGGTATGTGGTTTTTGAGCCGCCCACCAAGAAGTAGCGTTTAAGGTATTGCAAGCCCCGGCAAAAGGATCTTTGTAAGTGGTATTGGAACTGCCTGACCAAATTTCAAAATGAAGATGTGGTCCCGAAGCACTGCCTGAACTGCCCACTACACCCAAGTATTCGCCGGCAACGACGGTTTGTCCTACTGCTTTACCGGTGACCGAATCTTTCTTCATGTGCCAATAAAGTGCATAACTTCCATCGGCATGTTGGATGATAATTGAATTGGCTGTCAGCGTATTGCTGGAGCAATTACGGTCGAAGTTCCCATCGGCTTTTTGAATGATGGTGCCGGGTGCTGCAGCAATGACCTCAATTTGACTGTTGTCCATTTTATAAAAAGCATAGGGCCAAATGGCAATATCAGTGCCGTGATGTCCGTCGTAGGTATTGGTGCCACAATCAAAATCTTGAATGGAAGTGGTAGCGGTATTTTGGTCAACATAAGCCCCGATAAAGTGGTAAGCACATTGGGTGAATCCACTGGCGGGTTTCAGGGGCCAACTTAATGATGTGGTTAGTGTGTTTCTGTTGGCTTTGTTATCAAAGGAGAATCTCTTCAGGTTATTACTCACTTCTTGGTTTAAAACCGCATAGTCTTGAGCGCTGATACAGGGGTGCTGCGCGTCATTTTTCGGAAAAGCATAGCCACCATCCACTTGAAAATCGGTAGTGTTGTTTTGGGCTTGGAGTAGGAAGGAAGCCATCAACATGAAATTAAAACCTACTACTTTGAATATTTTGGGTATATTTTTCATAGTTTATCTGTTTAATTGTCAAGTAAATGTAATTAAAAAATCCCCACAACTTTCGTCATGAGGATTTAAATTTTTATTGGAAGTTATTAAGCTGAAATAGTTTCTACTTCACGGTCAATTTTATTGACTAAGCCTACTAATACTTTTCCCGGGCCTACTTCAGTGAAGCTAGTGGCGCCGTCTTTAATCATTTGTTGTACCGATTGTGTCCATCGTACCGGAGCGGTCAATTGGATGATTAAGTTCTTTTTGATTTCGTTGGCGTCAGCCACGGCACTGGCGGTTACGTTTTGATATACCGGGCAGCTTGGGGTGTTGAACGTAGTCGCTTCGATAGCGGCGGCTAATTCTTCCCGAGCCGGTTCCATCATAGGAGAGTGAAAAGCACCACCTACAGGTAATAATAAGGCTCTTTTGGCGCCGGCTTCTTTCATTTTTTCGCAGGCTGCTTCAACAGCTTTGAATTCTCCTGAGATTACTAATTGACCGGGACAGTTGTAGTTGGCTGCCACCACTACGCCGTCAACTGCAGCACAAACTTCTTCCACTATTGTATCGTCTAGTCCTAAAACGGCTGCCATGGTTGAGGGAGTGATTTCACAGGCTTTTTGCATGGCCAAGGCACGTTGGGATACCAGTTTTAATCCGTCTTCAAAGGATAGTGTGCCATTGGCAACTAAAGCGGAAAACTCGCCCAGTGAATGACCGGCTACCATATCGGGTTGTATGTTTAACGTTTTGGCTAAGATTACCGAGTGTAAAAATACGGCCGGTTGGGTTACTTTGGTTTCTTTCAATTCTTCTGCAGTGCCTTCAAACATGATGTCGGTGATGCGGAAACCTAATATTTCATTGGCTTGCTCAAAAAGTTCTTTGGCCAGAGGCGAGTTTTCATATAAGTCTTTACCCATTCCGGTAAATTGTGCCCCTTGTCCAGGGAAAACGTATGCTTTCATTGTACTGGTTTTATTATTTTGAACGACAAAAATAGGAATTAAATTTCAATAGCACGGATAATCGCCAACAACTGATTGTTGAGTTCGGGGTTGGTGATGCCTTTGCCACTTTCAAAGTTTTCGTTGAAGCTTGGCAACGAAAAACTACCCTTTACGACTCCCCCTTGAAAGGGCATTCGCTTTACCGCTATATCCAAAACAGCACTACCTCCTCGGGCTCCGGGAGAAGTGGCCAACAAGAGCATGGGTTTTTCCTGAAAGGTTTTGCCGTTGATGCGCGACATCCAATCGAGTATGTTCTTGAAAGCGGTCGTATAGGCGCCGTTGTTTTCGGCAAAAGAAATCAGAATTAAGTCGGCACCGCCAATCTTATCGTAAAAATCATTTGCCGGCTGTGGAATCCCATTGTCTCTTTCTCTGTCTTTGGAATAGATGGGCATTTCGTAATCATTCAAATCCAACAGTTCTACAGTAGTATTTTCAAACTGCTTAGAAGCATAGGAAGCCAGTTGTTTATTGATGGAGTCGCTGCTGTTGGAAGCCCCAAAAGCCAGTATCTTTTTACTCATAGTGTCGTGTTTTATGCGTTTGTGAAAGCGGGTTTTTATTTTTCCCCGTTTAAATAATAGGTCAAAGCCCCGGACGGACATTTGTTAATCGTTTCGATGATCTTTTCGGTGGTCGAACCTTCGGGGTAATCCAAGGTTTCTCTTTGGGTTTGAACACATCGGGATTGTTCTTTACGCAATTGGCCGAATGGATGCATTTGCCCGATTGCCACACTATGGTTACTTCGCCATTGGTGTATTCTTTGGTAAGGTCGTTTGGATTCATGTTAAATGGTGGTGTTAATAGTTATATTGTTTTTCAGAATCTTTGAAATAGGGCATTTCTCGGCAATCAGGAGCAAGCGTTCTCTTTGCTCGTCGCTGATATTGGTCGAAAACGTGATGGTTCTGGAAATGCTCGTTAGTAATTCGGGATTCATTTCCTGAGCCAAATTGAGTGAGATGTTGATTTCGGGTATGTCCCATCCTTTGCGGTCAATATACATCCGCAAGGTTGATAAAGTGCAGCCCGCCAAAGAAGCCAAGAATGTCGAAAAGGGGTCGGGGCCTATATTTTGCCCACCCACACTTTCCGGTTCATCCATCAGCAGAGTGCCGTTACGCCAGGAAATGGTACACAAGTATTTTTGCATGCCTATTTTTCCTTCCACATTGTTTTCTAAAAGATTAGCCATAGTTATTTTTAATAAATTAATCTTTCCCGGGTTGATTATAAAACATCTCTAAATTCGGGAACTTTATCGAGTACACTTTTGGCGAAGGGACAAAGCGGAATGATTTTGATGCCGTTTTCGCGGGCGTATTCTACAGCTTTGGTGACCATTTTTTTGCCGAAACCCTTGCCTTCGTTGCCTGGATTTACTTCGGTGTGGTCGATAATGATTTGTTTTTCTCCGGCAAAGACAAAGGTCATCATGGCTTCGTGTTTGCCATCGACATCAATATAGAAAACGCCTTTATTGCCGTCGATTTTTAGTTGTACTTCGTTGTTCATGTTGTTGGGTTTAAAAAAACCTGCAAGTGTTTATGCCCTTGCAGGTTTTAAATTATTGTATCATTGGTACTTCCATCAAAAGGATTTCGGCTTCAGTAGTAGCTTCAAAGGTTACGGTATCAAAATCGGTGATGCCTAAACCATCGCGTTGTTCTAATTCCTGACCGTCTACTTTTACGCTTCCTTTGATTACAAAAACGTATAAGCCGTTGCCTTCTTTTTTACGATTGTAGTCTAAGGTTACCCCTTTGTCTAAATTACCCATGTGGAACCATGCGTCTTGGTGAATCCAAACCCCGGCATCATCTGCGTTGGGTGAAAGGATTTGTTGCAATTGGTTATGACGGTCGGTGGTGTCTAATGTAATTTGTTGGTAGCGTGGTTCCACATTGCGGTATTTCGGGAAAACCCATATCTGCAAGAGATTGGTTCGTTTATCGTGATTCGGGTTGAACTCCGAATGCTGGATTCCGGTACCGGCACTCATGACCTGCACATCACCAAATTTGATTACTTCGGTATTGCCCATGCTGTCTTTGTGTGCCAAATCGCCTTCAAGCGGAATGGTGATGATTTCCATATTGTCGTGCGGATGCGTTCCGAACCCCATGCCTGAAGCTACAATATCATCGTTTAAGACTCTAAGTACGCCAAACTGTACGCGGTTTGGGTCGTAGTAACTGGCGAAACTGAAAGTATGGTGTGCGTTTAGCCAACCATGGTCAGCGTGTCCTCTAGTATTAGCTTTGTGTAAGATTGTATTTTTCATGATGTATAAATTTACTAATTATTATGATACAAATTTACCATCATGAAAGGTGAAGCGCACTTAATGTAGGTTAAGAAATGAATTTGTTTTATTAAAATGGCGTTTATTGGTGTTTTTAGGAAGGTAGTTTGTACTGTTTTTGGAGGGGGTGTGTCCGATGTGTGTGCGATGTGTGTCCGATGTTTTAGGTATTTTCATCGGACACACATCGGAAGTAAATAGCTCTTAGTCCGAACACAAGGGCAATGAAAACCCGGGCAAACAGCAGGCAGTTTACTAGGGTATGGCAATAAAGAGGCGAGTATGTTATAGAGACACTACTGAAGAATTACGAATTACTTATGTAACCAACGGCTTTTCATTTTGCTAAAGAACTCGGGAGTAACGCCAATGTAGGACGCAATTTGTTTTTGAGGCACCTTTTGAATGAGGGTAGGATAGCGTTTGCAGAACTTGTCGAAGCGTTCTTCGGCGGATAAACTTAGGTTGTCCATCAGGCGTTCTTGGTTGGCTACGAGCGAGTTTTCGGTTAGGATGCGGAAGAAGCGTTCCAGTTTTGGGATTTCAATATAGAGTTGCTCCTGATTTTCTTTGGATAATAAAACCACTTCGGCATCTTCCAACACTTCTATAAAAAGGTTGCCCGGTTTTTGGGAAAGCAGGCTGTACATATCGCCAATCCACCAGCCTTCGCAGGCAAAGCTCAAGATGTGTTCAACGATGTTATCATTGACGGAAAAGCTTCGGAGGAGCCCTGAGTTGACAAAATACGAATGTTTGCAAACCTCGCCGGCTTGGAGTATAAGGGTCTTGGCTTTGTAGTGCCTAGTTTCGGTTTTAGACAGGAAGAGCGCTGTTTCTTCGTTGGTTAAGGCAATGTGCTTGCTTATGTTTTGAATAATTGAAGTCATAGTCAAAAGTACGATTTCCAATGCATAAAAAAAGCGGAAATTATTTCCGCTTTACTTTTTAATGATGATGTCCTTCGTGTTCGTCGTGCGCTTTGGAAGGAAGTAGTTTGAAAGAGCTTGCTACGAAGCGTCCGTTTTTTACTTCGCCTACCACCTCGGCTTTGCGAACGGCGTTACAGAACCCGTCTTCAGCATGCGCGTCACCATGTTGGTCGATTTTAGTACCGTCAACAAAATAGGTTTTCCCGTCGATGCGCACGGCTAAGTCACAACCGCCTTTTCCTTTCATTCCGAATTGACATTGACCACAGGCTGCTTCTACCGTTTGGGTTTTAGGTTTGTCTTGGGCGTTTATTGAAACGCAAACCAAAAGCAAGATAAATGATGCTAGTTTTTTCATGATAGTGTTGTTTATGATAAAGCGTCTTTAATTCTTTTGAACGCTTCGGTTAATAAATCTTCGCTGGTAGCGTAGGAAATTCTGATACAGTCAGGGTTTCCGAAAGCGTCGCCGGTTACTGTTGCTACATTGGCTTCGGATAATAAATACATCGAGAAATCGTCAGCATTATTAATGGTTTTTCCGCGTAACGTTTTGCCGAAATAAGAGGACACATCCGGGAACACATAGAAAGCGCCTTCCGGCACATTGAGTTTGATACCGGGAATGGCTTTGGCTAAACCTACGACCAAATCCCTGCGGTTCTTGAAAGCAGCTACCATGTCGTTTAATACACTTGGGTCAGCGTCAACGGCAGTGATTGTGGCTCTTTGCGCAATTGAGTTGGCACCTGAAGTTACTTGGCCTTGCATTTTGGTACAAGCTTTGGCAATAAACTCAGGAGCACCGATGTATCCAATTCTCCAACCGGTCATGGCAAAGGCTTTGGCTACTCCGTTTACGGTAATGGTTCTGTCGAACAAGCCAGGGATGGATGCGATGCTGCAAAACGTGCCTGAGAAATTGATGTGTTCGTAGATTTCGTCAGAAACGATATAAATGTTAGGGTATTTGTCTAATACTTTACCAATGGCAGTTAGTTCTTCGCGATTGTACACTGAACCACTAGGGTTGCAAGGGGAGCTGAACCACATCATTTTGGTTTTCGGTGTGATGGCTTTTTCCAATTGCTCGGCTGTCATTTTGAAATCGGTTTCCACCGAAGTAGGTACTTCTACAGGAACCCCTCCTGATAATTTGATGATTTCGTAATAAGAAACCCAGTAAGGTGCCGGCAAAATCACTTCATCGCCTTCATTTAACATGACCTGTGCTACATTGTATAGCGATTGTTTGGCTCCGGTAGAGACTACCACATTGGCCGGTTTATAGTCCAGATTGTTGTCTCTTTTGAATTTGCGGCAGATAGCTTCTTTCAGTTCTACATATCCATCAACCGGGGTATAGGTGCTGTAGTTTTCGTCTATCGCTTTCTTGGCTGCTTCTTTGACAAAATCAGGCGTATTGAAATCGGGTTCGCCTAAACTTAAACTGATGATGTCTTTCCCCTGAGCTTTTAATTCTCTGGCTAAGGCCGCCATGGCTAAAGTTTGAGAAGTAGATAAATTGTTGATTCGGTTTGATAAAACGTTGTTCATTATGTTGTGTAGATTTATTAAATGAAGAGACGCGATGAATCGCGTCTTTACAAATGATTAGGCTAATTGAGGCTGTCTTCCCAATTCCCTTAAATGACGGAAATGCGAGGCTATGGCTTCTCTTGTAGTTTTGAATTCGTAGTACGGTAATTCACATTCTTTGGCCGTTTGCTTAACGATTTCAGCAATTTTATCGTAGTGAATGTGGCTGATGTTTGGGAATAAATGGTGTTCTACCTGATGGTTTAAGCCACCGGTGTAGTAGTTTACCAACCAGTTTTTCGGAGCGAAGTTGGCCGTGGTAAACAATTGGTGAATGGCCCAAGTGTTTTCAATTTCACCATTGTCATCCGGGATTGGATTTTCGGTTTCTTCTACTACGTGCGCTAACTGGAACACTACGCTTAGAATCACTCCGGCGGTGTAATGCATTACTAAAAAGCCTAAAACCACTTTCCACCAAACGACATTAAACACGATTGGGATTACTATCCAAATAGAGAAATAAATAATTTTTGTGATGATTAGGGTGGTCCAGCGTACGACCGGTTTTTTGAATTCGCCATACGATAAGTTTCTTTTTAAATAGCGTTTCATTTGAAGGAAATCGGTAGTGATGGCCCAGTTGAACGTTAATAATCCGTATAGGAAAATAGAATAGTATTGTTGGAATTTGTGGAAGCGGTACCATTTGGCTTCTTTGGTAAAACGCATGATTCTGCCGGCTTCTAAGTCTTCGTCGTGTCCGAGAATATTGGTATAGGTATGGTGTAACACATTGTGTTGTACTTGCCAATTGTATACATTTCCGGCGAGGATGTAGATGCTGCCGCCCATCATTTTATTGACCCATGATTTAGAAGAGTAAGCACCATGATTACCATCGTGCATTACGTTCATTCCAACGCCGGCCATTCCGATACCGATTACTACGTTCAGTAAAAGGTAGGCCCAGATAGGCATGTGCATGGCTAATAAAATGAAATAGGGGGTTAAGAAAATAGAAAACATGACCACTGTTTTTAAATGCAGTTTCCAGTTTCCGGTTCGGTTGAGGTTGTTTTCTTTGAAATAGTTGTTGACTCTTGAATTTAAGGTTCGGAAGAATTTCAGACTATCGTTTTTAGAAAATATTGGGGTTGTAGTATCCATTAATTGTAATTCAAAATTTTGCTCAAAGATAATTATTATAATTTTTTAAAGATTATAAACCCATCATAATTATCAACTAAAACATTATTTTTGTTGAAAATTCTATTCATGGAAGAAATTATCAAACAATTTCCTAATCTTACTGATAATCAAATACTCCAATTCCAAAAGCTGGAAGCTTTATACCAGGATTGGAATGCCAAAATTAACGTGATTTCTCGTAAAGATATTGACGAATTGTATACTAAACATGTGTTGCATTCGTTGGCGATTGCCAAGATTCAGCCGTTTGTACCGGGAACCTTTGTTTTAGATGTGGGAACCGGTGGCGGATTTCCGGGTATCCCGTTGGCGATATTGTTTCCGGAAACGCGTTTTTATCTGATTGATGTGATTGCCAAAAAATAAAAGTGGTGCAAGCTGTGGTTGATGCTTTGGAACTGAAGAATGTAAAAGCCGAGCAAATGAGAGCCGAAAATGTCAAGGGCGATTTTGATTTTATTGTCAGCAGAGCCGTGACCAATATGCCTGATTTTGTTTCTTGGATTAAAGATAAAATCAAAAAGCAAAACAAGCACGAATTGCAAAATGGTATCCTTTACTTAAAGGGAGGTGATTTGACGGAAGAGTTAAAAGATTTTCCGAAAGCCACCGAATATCCGATTGCTGCATTTTTTACAGACGAGTTCTTTGAGACCAAGAAAGTAGTTCATTTGCCTTTGAAGTTTAAAGCATAAAAAAAAGTCCCGAAACAGGGACTTTTTTATTAACTCTTACTAATTTTCTTGGTAGTACTGCCTTTGTCGTTGCCAATGGTAATCAGATAAATTCCTTTGGGCAAGGAAACCGGGATTTCGAGCGTGCCGTCAATGGTGTTGTTTTCGGATTGATAGATGGTTTTCCCTAACAAGTCGGTAACAGAGATGGTGGCTCTGTCAATAGGTGTCGGGGCATTAATTTCTATGGTATTGGCTACCGGATTTTTTACCCATAGTTTATCCAATGCCTTGTCGGGAGTATCCAGTATCGCTTGAAATTTTTCTAGCGTAGTGTCGGTTTGATCAATTGACATTAAAGGGACTAACGCCGCAGTGGTGATGCTTCTGAAAATAGGATTATAAAAAATACTGTTGTCTGTTACGTAATAAATATAGGATGTTTGGGTAACGGTTCCGACATTGGTAAGAAAGCTGTAATTCAAGTTAATATTCAGTACTGTTTTCAAACGAACTACATTGCCTGAAAAGGAGAAAGTGGGGTCGGCCAAGTTTAGGGTGCCACTGGCATCTACGGTGGTTACTAATGTTCCGCTAAAAGTACCCGAATAAGTGGTGTAGGTATAATTTCCGGCTACGGTATCTGTATTGGAGAACCCATAAGCCATCGGGAAAGCGCCAAGAGTAGCATTATTGGTTGAAAAATTGATATTTAAATCGGTACCTGTTAATCCGGTAATAGATAAAACATTGGCCGCTGTTTTGGTGTACATTTTTGTAGCCCCGTTAGCATTGGTTCCAATAATAACTTCAGTCGAGTTTGGGTAAGTGGTAGTTTCTTGAGTTGTGGGCGCCACATAAGTATATACGACATTCCCTAACAAAGAAAGGTTGCTGAACGTCCAAGTTTGATTAGCGCCGGTAGGGCTATGGTCTAAAGGACTTGCTGAAGTTAATACAGCAAAAGTCGAATTGTTATCCCCGTGAAAAACCGGGATGCTTTGTGCCCGAGAGATGATGGTAGAGAACAATAAAAGTAAAAGTAGTTTTGTTTTCATAGTTTGACAGTTAAATAGAGCTTCGAAGATACAAAAATTTCATTTTCAGCATAATAAAAAAGGCCAAGTTGTAACTCGGACTGTAGTAACAGCAAACATGGGTTTTTGAGCAGGGGTAATAGCGTTACTTTTTTACTATTTTTTTAGTTATGATTCCGTTATCGGTTGCTAACTGTACTAGATAGACTCCTTTTGCCCATGAACTTATATCAATACCGGAGTTGCCGTTGGTGCTTGTCATGATTTTTCTTCCGTTGAGGTCGGTAATGGTGACCGCACTTAAGGGAGTATTGCTGTTGTTTTCTATAGTTATCAAGTTTGAGGCCGGATTGGGATAGATGACAACGTTTTCTTTTTTATTTAAGTCATTGCGGTCTAAGTTTTCCATATTGCCGGTGCCGTTTTTATAGATAATCCCGTAATCGCCTACGACATACCCGTTTGTTGGGTCGGCAAAAGTAATGGCTTCAAAAGGGGGATTGCCAAGGGTTTCTGCGTAGCAGTTTTCTATAGGGTCAAGAAGTTCAGTGTTTGTGATTTCTCTTTTTTTAATACAAAAGTAGGAACAGTTGCAAAGGGTAAAGTTGTTTTCAACACTCCAAACCACATTTTCATTCCAAGCAAATAAATCGGCAGAAGGGGCATAGGAATCGCCCATATAAGTCAGATTCACACCCCCATCTATGGTTTTGGATACTGGCCCGCTTATCGATTTGGTAAAACCAACTGTTTCGTTCAGAAAGAAGCAGGAGGCTATTTCAGTTGAAAGTAAGGTCCATGTCGCACCGCCATCAATGGTTTTGATAAAAGCGTTACTATCCGATCCGAAGTATTGATAGCTACAGGCATATCCAACTTGGTCATTCAGAAACTGAAGGGTGGAGAAAGAATAATTTCCGGCGTAGTTTATGGTGTCAAAAGTAGCACCTCCATCACTTGTTTTTTTAATTAAGCCATCATTGCCTGAGATAAAGAATACGCTTTCACTTAAACACGATAGGCCATAAAGATTGGTAGTAGTGCCGGAGGAAATAGGAGACCAGTTTTCGCCACTGTCAGTAGTTTTGAGCAGTGTTCCGCTTTCGCCAACGGTATACCCAACAGTAGGATTTACGAATTGTACTTTGGTTAAATTGGCTGTCGTACCCGATGTTTTTGGCATCCAATGGTCACCGCCATCAATAGTTTTGAGGATTGTGCCTCCGTTCCCCACGATAACCACCGTGGTTCCTGTAATACCGTATACATCATTTAAATTTTGCGTTACCCCTGATGTTTGTGGTGTCCACCACTGAGCGTAAAATGGGATAGTACTTAAAAGAAGAATAGTGAGTATAATTTTTTTCATATTGACATCATTAAGTGGTTGGCGGTCAATAAAAGTAAGTTATTTTTTTATAAATACTTTCTTCGGTCTTTTTCTAAATAAAAAAGTTCAACCGGTACCGATTGAACTTTTTATAATTGTAGTTGTATTTTGTTTTATTCTCCCAAAAACGGATAGCGATAATCTTCCGGAGTTACCATGGTTTCTTTGATGGTTCTTGGTGAAACCCAACGCAATAAGTTTTGCATAGAACCTGCTTTGTCATTGGTTCCTGAGGCTCTGGCACCACCAAAAGGTTGCATTCCTACTACCGCTCCGGTTGGTTTGTCGTTGATGTAGAAGTTACCGGCACTGTTTTGTAATGCCAATGTAGCTTCTTGAATAGCATAACGGTCTTGACTGAAAATAGCTCCTGTCAAGGCGTATTCAGAGGTTTGGTCAACCAACTGTAGTGTTTCGGCCCATTTCGCATCTTCGTATACATAGATAGTCATCACCGGTCCGAAAAGTTCGGTTTCCATCGTGGCGTATTTTGGATTGGTCGTTACGATAACGGTAGGTTCGATGAAGTATCCTTTTGATTTGTCGTAGTTTCCTCCCACGATGATTTCAGCATCGTTGTCTTTTTTAGCTTGGTCGATAAAACCGGCTAATTTATCAAATGAACCTTCGTGGATTACGGCTGTAATGAAATTACCGAAATCTTCCGGAGAGCCCATTTTCATGGATTTCACATCGGTGATTAGTTGTTCTTTTACGGCAGGCCACAAGCTTTGAGGAATATAGCCTCTTGAAGCTGCAGAACATTTTTGTCCTTGAAATTCAAAAGCCCCACGGGTAATTCCGGTTACGACTTGTTTTATATTGGCACTTGGGTGTGCTAAGACAAAATCTTTACCTCCGGTTTCTCCAACGATTCTTGGGTATGTTTTATACGTGTGGATGTTGGTTCCTATTTTCTTCCAGATTTCTTTGAATACGAAAGTAGAACCGGTGTAATGGACTCCGGCAAAATCAGGACTGGCCAAAACGGTATCGGTAATCATTACCGGGTCGCCAAAAACGACGTTGATTACGCCATCGGGAACGCCGGCTTCTTTGAAAACATCGATAATTACTTTGGCAGAAAACACTTGGCTGTCGCTTGGTTTCCAAACTACAGTGTTCCCCATTAGGGCAGCACTGGCCGGAAGGTTGGCAGCGATTGCGGTAAAGTTGAAAGGAGTTATAGCATACACAAAACCTTCCAACGGACGGTATTCTACTCGGTTCCAAACATCGGAAATTGATTTCGGTTGGTCGTTGTAAATTTGAGTCATGAATTCTACGTTGTAGCGCAAGAAGTCGATTAACTCACAAGACGCATCAATCTCGGCTTGGAAAATAGTTTTGGATTGCGCAATCATAGTGGCGGCATTAATCTTGGCGCGGTAAGGCCCGGCGATTAATTCGGCTGCTTTTAAAAAGATAGTGGCACGTTGCTCCCACGCCATGTTGGCCCATTTCTTTCTGGCTTCTAAAGCTGCTGCGATAGCTTTTTCGATATGTGCTTTTTCGGCTAAATGGTATTTTCCTACTACATGTTGGTGGTCGTGAGGCGCCGTCATGTTGCGGGTGTTTCCGGTGCGGATTTCTTCGCTTCCGATATAGTTAGGAACATCAATAGTTTCGTTCCACATTTTTTTGTAGGCTGCTAATACGGCTACTTTTTCAGGCGAATTAGGAGCGTATGATTTTACGGGTTCATTGACCGCTTTTGGGACATGAAAGAATCCTTTTGGCATATTTTTTAATTTGAGAATTAAACAATTTGAAAATTTGAAAATTCTTTTAAAGAATTTCAAAATGCTGCACAAAAGTACAAAGGAATTTTTGAATTTTTAATGTGGGAAGGAAAAGATTAGTTTGCTCTTAACAAGACTTTTAATTCAAAGCAAAAGGAGCGCTTAGCTTGAATGCCGGCACTATGACTTTGAATGTTTTGGTGGTCGTAAAATTAATCATATTGAAATAACCGCTCATGGCTCCGAAGGGAGAGGAAAGCAGGCAGCCTGAATTGTAAGTGTGTTTTTCACCGGGTTTCAATACCGGCTTTTTGCCGATTACACCTTCGCCGTCTACAATTTCGACATCATTGAGGGAATCGAGAATTTCCCAATGGCGTGAGTTTAACTGTACGGAATCTTTACTGTGGTTTTCAATGGTAATCTCATAACTGAAGGCAAAGTGAATCTTATAGTTTTTGAAGTAAGTGCCTTCAAAACTAGTGAGAACCGAAATTTTTATACCTCTTGTTATTTGTGAAACCATTTGGAATCGATTGTATTACGTTGTCAAATTTACGAAAAATACAATTTGATGTATGTTTTTGATGTTAATTTTTATCAATTGGTAATATCAACCGAAGTAGCTATTCCTTTTCCGATAACTCTGTCGTAGCGTTGGTTGTTTTCTCGGTAGTACACCAAGACGAAATAATTGTTTTCCGTTTGATGGAAATTGCCGTCAATGGCATTTTCTTCGTCAACCTTACCTTTAGCATCGGCAATTACATATTGAAAATTGGTAAAGCCTTGCTTGATCATTATGGCTTTTTCATAGATTCCTTTTTCGGCATTGTAATCCATCTTGTTTTCAGTATTGATGGCATAGTTGTTAAACATTCCGTTGACATAAATGGATTTTGAGCCATAGTAATTCGGAGCTGACAGGGTGAAGAAAACCCAAGCATAATCGGCTTCGATATCGTTGTTTTCGGCATCAATTTTTTTGATGATGAAATTTCCGTTGATGTCAGGATAGTAAGTATAAGGATTATTGGCTCGAGCTTCATGAGGATACAAATGGGCATTGTACAAACCGCCTTTAGAGTCAATACTGGCTATGCTGTTGTTGGCAGCACGGATGTCTTTGTTTTCAAAAAATAAAAATTCATTGCCGGCCCAAAACTGAGTTTCCCCATCGTATTTATAAATCAAATCATTGCCAATGGTATACTGTGGTTTTACATTGGTTATGGCGTTGTCAAATTTGCCGTTTTGCATTAGCAGCACTTTTACATTGGTCAACGGGCTTTGAAAATTAAGTGTTGGCGATTTTATAGCGAATTCGATATTATGTTTTTGGTTGTAGTAGGTTAGGTTTCGGGCTCTTTTTACCTGAACCGGTACTGAAACCAAATCTTCATAGAGTATAAACTTTCGAGAAAAAACGACTTCTTTATCATCGTTTAAAATTTTCAGCACATAATTGCCGCTGACTCTCAGCTGGGTTAATCTGTTGGGGAACGACACCCGATAATGGGAATACACCTGAAGCGAATTAAAGGAATTAGTGTAGTCCTGAATTCGTTGGTCGTCAAAGCCGGTCAGGTATTCGTTTCGGGATAATTGCGATGGTTTCCAGTCGTAATCACAATGGGTGATAGTGTAATAGTAGTTGGCTTCGTTGCCAAACAAATCATCAAACTGCAGCTGAAAACTATCGCCCAAACCAAATACCGGAATAGTGTTTTGTCCGTTTTGAACAAACGTTACTGTTTTGATGTTGTATGGAGGAGGGACTTCTGTTTCAATTTGTGAAAAAAGCGTTCCCGATAGGAGCAGTACAAATGCAAAAAGACTGTTTTTGAGCATGGTTTATAAATTTCGAAAAGTAAAGATAGCAATTATTGCCACATTAATTATGCCGTTTTTTTAATAACGTAAATTGTGTTAAAAAATTGTTTACTGCAATTTCGTAAAGCTTTTTTTTAGTACTTTCACAATAATTGTAATAAAAGTCCGTTAATAATTATTATAAACAATCAAAACTAAATTTTATGAAACAAATTTTAAGGTCGGTACTGCTGCTCTTTTTACTTCCGGTTTCTGTTTTTTCGCAGGAATCCAAAGTATCAGATTTAATTCCGTTTGATGCTAATGTAAAAAAAGGAGTCCTGAAAAATGGATTAACTTATTACATCAGAAAAAATGCGAAACCCGAAAACAAGGTTGATTTAAGGCTGATTATCAATGCCGGTTCAATTCTTGAAGAAAATGACCAGCGAGGGTTAGCCCACTTTATGGAGCACATGTGTTTTAATGGCACCAAACGATTTCCTAAAAATCAATTGGTAGATTACCTGCAAAGTATCGGCGTAAAATTTGGACAGCATTTAAATGCTTACACCAGTTTTGATGAGACCGTTTATTTTTTACCTATTCCTTCAGACAATCCAGAAAAATTGGAGAAAGGATTTCAGATTATTGAAGATTGGGCTTTTAATGCCAACCTGACTCCGGAAGAAATTGACAAAGAAAGAGGCGTGGTTCTTGAGGAGTACCGTCTCGGACTTGGAGCTGACAAGAGGATGGAAGACCGTTACATTCCGAAAATGATGTATAACTCACAGTATGCAGAGCGTTTGCCGATTGGTAAAAAAGAAATTCTGGAGAATTTTAAATACGACCGATTGGTTAGCTTTTACAAAGACTGGTACCGTCCGGATTTAATGAGCGTGATTGTAGTGGGCGATATTGATGTTGCGGCGATGGAGCAAAAAATCAAAGATCATTTCGGCAGTTATCAAAACCCTAAAAACGAAAAGCCAAGAAAAACTTTTGATGTTCCGAATCACAAAGAAACTTTTGTAGCCATTGAGAGCGATAAAGAAGCTTCGCAAACCCAAGTGCAATTGTTGTATAAAGACTATGGGTTACCAAAAAAAGTAAAAACCGTTACCGATTACCGTGAGAATTTGATTGAAGGTTTGTTTTCGACCATGTTAAACAACCGATTGAATGAATTAACCAACTCACCAACCCCACCGTTTACTTACGGGTTTACTTATCATGGGGGAACTTTTGCCCGTAATAAAGAAGCTTTTCAGTCTTTTGCCATGATTGATGAAACCAAACAGTTGGAAGCTTTAAGAGTGTTAGTTTCGGAAAACGAAAGAGTTAAAAAATTCGGTTTTACCGAAGGTGAATTAGAAAGAGCTAAAGCCGAAATTTTGGCCCGAAGCGAAAGTAGTTATAAAGACAGAGACAAAAAAGAATCAGAAGATTATGTATGGCGTTATCAGTCAAATTTCTTAGAACAAGCGCCGACTCCTGATACAGAATGGTCTTTTAATACAACCAAAAAGATATTGCCTAAAATTGACTTAGCCGATGTGAATGGTTTGATTAAAGACTATCTGAAAGATGACAACCGAGTGGTAGTAATCACTTCGCCGGAAAAAGACGGATTGAAAAAAGTAACCGAAAAAGAAGTACTGGATGCCATAGCGGTAAACGTTAATGACTTAAAACCTTATGAAGACAAAGCGGTTGCTTCCAGTTTGTTGCGTAATCCGGTGAAAGCAGGAACCATTGTTAAAAAAGATACCAATAGTAAAATAGGGACTACAACGCTAACATTATCTAACGGAGCCAAAGTAACCTACAAGAAAACCGATTTCAAAAACGATGAAATTCTATTAGAAGCCGTTAGTTTTGGCGGAACCAATATGTACACTAATGAAGAAATCAAGAAAACACAATTCGCCAACAGTGGTTTAGCGGAAGCCGGTTTTTCAGCATTAAATCAAAATGACATTGACAAGTTCATGGCCGGGAAAATTGCGAATGTGTCTCCTTACATCTCAAATGTTACCGAAGGTTTCAGAGGCAGTACTACGCCAAAAGATTTAGAGTATGCGTTTCAAATGCTACATGCTTATTTTACCGATTTAAACTTTGATAACGCCGCTTTTGAAGGCTACAAACAAAAACAGGCTAACTTTTTTGATAATATGATTTCGCAACCGAATTTCTATTTCCAACAAGAGTTTTATACCTATTTGAACAAAGAAAACCCAAGATGGAATGGGATAGTACCTACAGCCGAAAAATGGAAAGAAACCAGCTATGAGTTGGCTTATAAGAAATACAAAGAGCGTTTTGCCAATGCCGCTGATTTCGAATTTTTCTTCGTTGGAAATGTAGATGATGCCGCAATGGAAGATTTTTCCAAAAAATACATCGCCTCATTGCCTTCTAATACTACAAAGGAAACGGCTAAAGATTTAGGCTACCGACTTTTAAAAGGGGATCTTAAAAAAGTAGTCAACAAAGGAAAAGATCCTAAAAGTAATGTTACCATTATGTTTTACGGAGATACCACTTATTCTGCCAAAGAAGCTGTTGCTTTAACTGCTTTGGGTGAAGTCTTAACCATAAAACTAATTGAGGAATTAAGAGAAAATGAAAGTGGTGTTTATGGCGTAAGTGCCCGCGGAAGCATAAGCAAAGTACCTTATGGATACTATAATTTCAATATCGGTTTCCCTTGCGGACCTGAAAATGCTGAGAAATTAACTGCTTCGGCCTTGGCAGAGTTGGATAAAATCATCAAAGACGGACCTCAGGAAAAAGATGTTAATAAATACAAAGAAGCTGAGGCTTTAGAGTACAAAAAGAAAATGAAAGAAAACCGTTATTGGATGACCAATTTTACTAGTTCTTTCGTGAAAGGAACAAGCCCTGAAGACATTCTAGTAGCTTCTGAAAAAGTTAAAGAAGTTACGGCCAAAGACATTCAGGATGTGGCTGCAAAATACTTAACCAAAGATAAAGTTATCGGAATTTTAATGCCGGAATAGGTTTATGCCTGCTTAAAGAATAGCCATCCTGCTCCAAGTAGGGTGGCTTTTTTATTTAAAGCAAACCGGAATAATCTCTCCCGGAGCCAAACAATATTGGGTGACCAATTCAGGAGCAATCTTGTGGGTGTAATCTTCTTCCGTTACTTTGAAACCAATGCTTCTCAGCTTGTCAAAATAATCACGGCCATATACTCTTACGTGGTCGTATTGCCCAAAGATTTTAGCACGCTCTTTTTGGTCTACTATGCTGTCATCCGAAAAAGTGGTGGCTCTTGACAAGTCTTGCGGAATTTGAAAAATCCCCATACCACCAGGTTTCAGCACACGATATAGTTCCTGCATGGCTTTGGTGTCATCCGGAATGTGCTCTAAGACATGATTGCAAAATATAACATCATAAGTGTTGTCTTCAAAAGGTAAGTTGCAAATGTCAGCTTTCACATCGGCTAAGGGAGACAGCAAATCGGTAGTGGTATATTCAATATTGGTTTGCTTTTTAAAGCGTTTGTAAAACTCTTGCTCAGGAGCAAAATGCAATACTTTTTTCTTGGTGGTTGCCGTAAAAAAATCGGTTTCCTTTTGTAAATACAACCACAACAAACGGTGTCTTTCTAACGAAAGGGTACTCGGTGATAATACGTTGTTTCTTTGATTTCCGTAGCCATAAGGCAAAAACATACGGAAACTTTTCCCATCAATAGGATCGGTAAAGCGATTACCTCGCAACAACAAAGCCAATATGGGACGCACTACAATACTCAACCGAATAAGGATGGGTCTTGGGATAGTATTTAAGATGAATTTGAATAGTTTTTTCATTACAGTTCCAAAGGTTGTTTTCTGAACTCATCTTCCTCATTACTCTCAATCCCTAAGGCTTTATAGATATAGGCAAAAGTGGAAAGCAATTCCGGTTTCCCGTCAATCAAGGCAACGTCATGTTCAAAGTGAGCGCTTGGTTTGCCGTCAGCGGTTAGGATGGTCCAGCCGTCTTTAAGTTGCTTGATGTTTTTGGTTCCCATGTTAATCATCGGTTCAATGGCTACCACCATACCTTCTACAAACAGTTTCCCACGACCGCGTTTACCGTAGTTCGGCATTTCAGGTTCTTCGTGCATAACACGACCCAAGCCATGACCTACCAATTCGCGAACGACACCATAACCATGGGCTTCGGTATATTTTTGAATAGCATTCCCTACATCTTCCACACGATTCCCGATTTTAAATTCACGAATCCCAACATACAGACTTTCCTTGGTAACCTGAAGTAATTTTTTCACTTCGGGAGCTACCTCACCAATTTCAAAAGAGTAGGCGTGGTCACCATAAAAACCGTTCTTCAACGCACCGCAATCTACCGAAATCACATCGCCTTCCTGCAACGGAACATTGTTCGGAATACCGTGTACCACTTGCGCATTCGGACTCATACAAAGTGAGTTGGGAAAACCATACATTCCTAAGAATCCCGGCTGAGCACCATGGTCTCTGATGAAGGCTTCCGCCAGTTTGTCTAAATATAAAGTGGTAACGCCCGGTTTGATTTCGGAGGCTATCATGCCTAAGGTTTTCGAAACGATTAACGCGCTTTCACGCATCAATTCAATCTCTTCTCTCGTTTTTTGGATAATCATCTGCTGTAAATTTCAATTGGCAAAAGTAGTTATTTTAGTAATATTTGCTAAGGATTAGCCATGATTTTAAATAATTCAGCATTTGATTCCAAATATTGATTTTCAATATTCAGTTGGGATAATTGTACGGCAACCAAATTGTTTTCTCTGGAATTAATCAAAAAAACAGAACTTTCTCCAAACGAAAACAAACGGTCTTCTGAGCTAAGCATGGTTTCATTGTCTTTGACCAGTCTTGCTATCAGTTCCTTTTGTTTTTCTAAGGAACTGATTTCAGTTTGTTGGGCTTTGATTTTATTTTTCAATTGCACGCGTTCCAAATCTAAATCAAACTTAACCTCTTGAAGTTTGTACTTGCTCAATTGTAAAGCCCCTCGTTCTTTTCGCAAAAAGAGCGGAAAGTAAAAGTTAACTCCAATTTTATAATCTTGAAGTCGGTAATTATCTATGTAACTCGGTTCGGACAAATAGGAGTAGCCTAAATCAATTTTGGGTAACAATAGATTGGCTTTTAGTTTGCGCTCAACTTCAAGCAGCTCCATTTTACTTTCTAAGGCATTAATTTTAGGGTGCTTTTCCAGAGAAGGATTAACTATCATCAAATCGTTGGTGCGCAATGTTTCTTTAATCGTTGCGGTTACTTTTTCTTCCGGGATGATATTGTCTTGTAATTCAAGCGGGACATTGTTTTCCAACCACAGGAAATTGGATAATTCTAATTTAGCTTTAGCCAATTTCAATTTAGATTCTTCCAAGCTCAACATTCTGTTCCTTAAAATGATTCCGGCTTCCACACTATCTATAGCGGGCTTATCACCTTGTTCAATTAATTTTGAAATACCTTGATAACGAATTTTAGCATTGGCTAAATACTTTTGATACAACTGCACTTCGCTAAAGTTTCTTTTCCATTTAAAATAAGCTTTTGACGCATCGTAGAGTACGGTTACGGCTTCCAGATTTCGTTCGGCTTGACTTAATTTGATTTGGATTTTGGCTTTCCGCACATCGGCCATTCTTTGATTAATCAGCATGCCTTGTCCTAATGGAACTGAAATTCCCAACGAGGTTAAGCCTTGATTCGGAATGGTGTTTTCAGGATTCAGATAAATTCCTTCATTGTTGTCAAATCCGGCTTTGATTTCGATGCCATACCAAGTTGGTATTTTGAAACTACTGTTTAGGATGGAATAATAGGTTTTGTCTTTGAATTGCTTCTGTTCAAAATCGACTTCAATTTTTGGGTCAAAGCCCCCTCGGGCCATCATCAAATTGGCTTGAGCTGCGCTTAGTTGTAAATTGGCACTTTTCACCAAGGGATGGTATTTTTTGACATAACCTAAATACTCATTATAGGTAAGTTCGTTGGGAACAGTATTTTGACTCCAACCCGAAAAGCCTAAAAACAGTAAGCATAGCATTATCGACTTCATTACTTTTTGTCTTTTTGAAGGTTAGTTTTGGGCTGGTAATAGTTAGGCGGAAACCCATTTAACGTTCGCCAAAGTTCAAACCAAACCGGTACATTGTCCAGCAAAGCCAATGTCTGAGCTCCCGAACCGATACTGATTTGTTTCGGCCAAGCGGCTTCACTTTCATCCGGAGCAATTAAAACTCTGAATTTTCCGTTATCGCTGATAAAGTTCTCAATGGCAACAATCTTCCCACCATAGGTTCCATAAGACATGCCGGGCCAACCCGAAAAGACGATTGTAGGCCAACCATCAAACCAAACTCTTACTTTTTCCCCTTTGTGTAGTAAGGGCAAGTCGGTAGGTGTTACAAAAGTTTCCACAGCTATGTCATATTTTGAAGGCATGATGCTTACAATTTGTGTTCCTTCTTTGATGGTTTCTCCAATCCCGGACTGCAAAGCACGATTGACATAGCCACTTTGCGGAGCCTTGATATAGTACATACCGTTGCGGATTTGGTAATTAGTGTATTGATTTTTGAGTTTGTTTACTTGTGCTTCCGTATCGTATTGGCTGCTGAGTGCGGTGTATTGATCGCTTCGTGCTTTCTGTTCTTTTTCGTTGTATTCGGCAACAATCCTATTGACTTCAACTTTGGCATTAATCAATTCGTTTTCACTGGCCAATAATTTGTTTTCCTGAGTGATAATTTTAGCCTCTACTTCTTGAAGTTTCAGTCGTTTTTCTTCCACATCGGTCATTGGCTTTAATCCTTCTTTATTTAAGGCTAAAGAACGATTAAACTGAGTGTTGGCAATCTTAATCTGAGTGCGCACCGCCACCAAATCCATACTGTCGCTTTTGATTTTGAGCAACGATTGACGAATTTTGTTTTGGGCTTGTTGTAGTTTTAATTGCCGTTCATTTTGAATGGCTGCAATTTGTGCTGCAAGCGAATTTACTTTTCCGCCATAGGATTTACCGGCCATCTCTTTGGCTTTTAGTTGACTTTCTGTGTTGGTAACTAAGTTGGGATCAAGGTAGTCTTCTTTGGTTTCAGAAATGTATAGTATGGTGTCGCCTTTCTTTACGAAGTCACCTTCTTTAACATACCATTTTTCAATCCTTCCGGCTATGGCAGAGTGAACCGTTTGCGGTCTTTGATCGGGTTTTAAGGTGGTAACGGCTCCGCTTCCTGAGATGTTTTGTGTCCAGGGCAAAAAAAGAATTACGATCCCCAACAAAGACACAATAACTATAATTTTATTCAGGATACGATAGTGTGGTCGCTCACTCAAGGTTTTGAATGTGGTATAGTGCTGAATGCTTTCGCCGATGCTGTTTTTATTTGAAATGTTAAGCATGGTTATTGGTGTTTGATTTCATTACTGATTTTCCCTTCTTGCATGGTTATGATTCGAGTACATTTTTGTCTCCAATACTCCTTTTTTGAGGATACGATTACGGTCCATTTGTTTTCATCAGAGGTGATAAAATCAATAATCTCATTAGCAGCATCGTCATCCATTTTATCCAAAGCATCTTCATAGAAAAGGATTTTAGGTTTATTGATGATACTTCGGGCCAAAAGAATTTTTTGAGCATTGGAAGAAGAAAGTTGTTTTCCTTCAGGAAATATTTTGGTGTCCAAACCTTTTGGCAACGATTTGATGAATTCTCCCAATTTGACACTGTCAATAGCCCACTTAATGTCTTCTTGCGTGACCATCGGATTGTTGAAGGTAATGTTTTCTAAAATGGTTCCCTCAAATGGCGTTTCACCGGTTATAATAGTGCTGATTTGCGAACGGAATTGCTCCAAATCAATCTTGCGATACGTGTCATCATTAATATAAAGCGAACCCGAAGTAGGTTGGAGTAAACCTGATAAAATTCGAATAAGTGTGGTCTTCCCCGAACCGTTGGTGCCTTCTAAATAGATTTTGTCTGATTGATTGATGGTCAAATTGATTTTCTCCAAAACATGATCGGTGGCATCCGGAAATTTATAGCTCATATTTTCGGCAGCTAACTGAATATTGGTATAGCAATAATCGGTCGGTTTTGCTGCGGTTTCTTCAATTTCTAAATCAGTTATCTGGCCTATTTTTTCTACTGCAGTTAAAACATCATACAGTGTTTCTAAACCGATTACAATTTTTTCGACTGAATTAATCACAAGCAGTATAATGATTTCGGCAGCCACAAATTGACCGATATTCATCTTTTGATTCAATACCAAATACCCACCAATAAACAACAATCCGGCTGTAATGATAATCTTGAAAACAATCAGTTGGGTGAATTGTCTTTTGATGATGCTGAAATGTTTTTCTCTATACGAAAGGTATTCTGAAACCAACCGGTCGTTTTTGCTTAAAGCAAAATCAAAATTCGAAGCTTTCTTAAAACTGAAATTGTTACGAGCCATTTCCTGAAGCCAGCTGACTACTTTATATTTGTATTTTGATTCTTTAAGACTGGTCGAAAGCCCGGAGTGATACGAAAACTTCAAAATAATATACAGTAGTATCAACAACAAAATACCAAAGAAAATAAAAAACGGATGGTACAACGAGAGCAGTACTATTCCCAATGTTATTTGCAGCAAAGCCGAAGAAAAATCAAGCAACAGCTTTGTCGCTCCTTTTTGAATAGTGAGGGTGTCAAAAAAACGATTGGCTAACTCAGGAGGATACTGATTGTACAATTCTTCTGTTTTGATTTTAGGTAATCGAAAGCCAAATTCAAAAGAGGACCGGATGAAGATTTTTTGCTGTAAGTTTTCAGTTATTCTCAATTGCATCAACGATAATATACCTACCAATGCCACGCCGGCTATAACTATAAATACCAAAACAATCCACGAAACACTCACTCTGCCCGATTGAATTAAGTTGATAATAGCCTGGATGCCCAAAGGGAGCGACAAGCTGATCAAACCGGCAAAGATGGCATAGAAAAAGATTTGTGAAATGTCTTTTTTGTCTAACTTAAGTAAATTAATCAGTCTTTGTGAGGTAGTGAGTGCCATACTTATTTGCTTATTGTTTTTTGTACCAAATCAAGATAAAAATCGGTGGGTGAATTACTCTCATTACAATTGGTGATGGTTGTTAAATGATCCTTTAAGAAATGTTGATGCAACGAACCCTCTACCACCGAGGAGGCCAAACTTTTAGCAAATAAATACTCCGGATTAACCTCGTGTATAATGTCAATTATTCGATTGATGACTCTTTTGTATACTAAGAAGAAGCCTTCTTTGTTTTCTTCATCAACTTCTTTCGTCAACAAGGTTTTGGTGAATTGAATAATGATAATTCGGTTTAAAATCGATTCATTGATGTGAAGTGTAGTGCTGTCATCTACAATTTTTTCAGTGACAATAGTGATGGCCTTTTTCAACTTCTCCATAGGATCACTCATGTTGGAAGTCGAAAAAACCAAACGGTATTCCATCCATCCCCAATACCACGAACACAAATACAACAAAAGTTTGTGCTTACTCTCAAAATAACGATAAATCGAACTTTCATTAGAACCGATACGTTCGCCTAACTTCTTAAACGTAAAATCTTCAAAGCCGATTTCATCAATCAACACGATGCTTTCCTGAATGATTTTTTTGCCAAGTACGGAACTCTCAGGGTCTTTTACATAAATCTTTTCGTTAACCTGTATTTTTAAATGCGACAGTATAGTATCCATAATGATATTATTTTCCGCAAATATAATAGTAATACTATCAAATATGAAATTTTAACTTTTATTTATAAAATGTTATACTTCCGGACTATGAGCAATGTCATGTTTTTATAAAAGGTTCTATTCTAATTTTGTCCAAAATTTTAGTTATGAGCAAATATGTTACCGCAGCCGAAGCTGTAAAAGTGGTGAAATCGAACGATAGGGTTTATGTTCAAGCCGCCGCTGCAGCCCCCACTATTTTAACCAAAGCCCTCACCGATAGAGCTGCTGAGTTAAACAATGTAGAAATCTGTCATTTGCATACCGAAGGGGAAGCACCCTATGCTAATCCTGCCCTGGCAGAGAGTTTTCATGTGAATTCTTTTTTTATTGGTGCCAATGTGCGTCATACTTTATCCGCCGGTAATGGTTCGTATACCCCGGTTTTTTTAAGTGAATTACCGCATTTATTCAGAAAAAATGTATTGCCTATTGATGTGTGCTTTATTCATGTTTCGCCACCCGACAGGCATGGGTATTGCTCTCTCGGGGTTTCGGTAGAAGCCACAATAGCCGCTATAGAAAATGCGAAAATAGTAATCGCCCAAGTCAATCCACAAATGCCGCGAACCTTTGGTGACGGTATTTTACACGTGGATGAAATTGATTATCTAGTCGAAGTCGATGTGCCGATTTATGGTCATGAACCAACGCCTTTCTCTAAAGAGGAAGAAAAAATAGGCGAGTATGTAGCTTCTTTAATCGATGACCGAAGCACCCTCCAAATGGGTATCGGTTCCATCCCCAATGCCGCCCTGAGCAAACTCAAAAACCACAAAGATTTAGGCTTGCACACCGAAATGTTCTCCGATGGCGTGATTGATTTAATTGAAAGTGACGTAATTAATTGTAATTATAAAGGCACCTTGCGCGGCAGAGTTTTAGCCACCTTTTTAATCGGTTCCAAGCGTTTGTATGACTTTGTCAACGACAATCCGTTCATAGAAATGAAAGAATCCTCAATGGTTAACGATACCGCTCGTATTCGTAAAAACCCTAAAATGGTGGCTATCAATTCTGCCATAGAAGTAGATGTGACCGGGCAGGTTTGTGCCGATTCTATTGGTGCCCAAATGTACTCCGGCGTAGGAGGTCAAATGGATTTCATACGAGGAGCATCCCTAAGCGAAGGCGGAAAAGCCATCATAGCGCTACCCTCAATCACCAAAAGAGGCGAAAGCAGAATCGTGCCTTACTTGAAACAAGGAGCCGGCGTGGTCTCTACCCGCTCTCACGTGCAATACATTATTACCGAAAACGGTATAGCCAATCTCTATGGCAAAACCCTGAAGCAACGTCTCAACGAAATGGTCAAAATTGCCCATCCTTCCCATCAGGAAAGCATCGAAAGAGGGTATTATGAAATGCTGAGGTAAATAAACCAAACAAAAAGCAGTATTAAGGGGCTATCTTTATTGGTATAGCCTCCCTTGCTATCGGTTTAGTCAATCTTGCCAATAGTATAGCCTCTCTTGTCAATGGTATAGTCTCTCTTGCCATTGGTTTAGTCAATCTTGTCAATGGTATAGCCTATCTTGCCATTGGTTTAGTCAATCTTGCCAATGGTATAGCCTCCCTTGCCATTGGTTTAGGTAATCTTGTCAATGGTATAGCCTCTCTTGCCATTGGTTTAGTCAATCTTGTCAATGGTATAGCCTCTCTTGCCGTTGGTTTAGTCAATCTTGCCAATGGTATAGCCTTCCTTGCCGTTGATTTAGTCAATCTTGCCAATGGTATAGCCTCCCTTGCCATTGGTTCAGCCTTTCTTGCCTTTACTTTTATCAAACGTTCCGATACTTTAAGGGATAATGCTTTGTCCACAAGGCTACTGTTCAAAGGCAAAGCACTCCTTATCAATGGTAAAGAGTCACTAAGCCCACCTTTTGTAACCATGCTCGTTGGCACAATCAAAAAAAGCTCCCCAAATGAGCAGCTTTCTTATAGTAATAGCGATAATACGGTTTTACAACAATGACTTTCCGGTCATTACCTCGGGCTTTTCAATACCCATAAGCTCCAGTATAGTAGGAGCAAGGTCACCCAAAACCCCATTGCTGATATGCTTCAGTTCAGGGTCCACCAAAATAATAGGAACCGGGTTAGTAGTATGCGCCGTGTTAGGCGTACCATCCGGATTAATCATCGTTTCACAATTGCCATGGTCCGCAATAATAATAGTAGTATAATGATTAGTCAAAGCAGTTTCCACCACTTCCTTTACACACACATCAACAGCCTCACAAGCTTTAATAGCAGCAGCCATAACGCCCGTATGTCCCACCATGTCGCCATTGGCAAAATTAAGACACACAAAATCAACGTCTCCTTTTTGCAACTCAGGAACCAAAGCATCCTTCAACTCATAAGCACTCATCTCAGGTTGCAAATCATAAGTAGCTACCTTGGGTGAGTTTCTCAAAATGCGGGTTTCTCCTCTAAACGGAATCTCACGACCCCCGAAAAGAAAAAAGTAACATGCGGATACTTCTCGGTCTCCGCAATACGAATCTGGGTCTTATGGTGTTTTTCCAAAACTTCACCCAATGTCTCAGTGATGTTGTCCTTATCATAAATTACGTGAACATTCTCATAGGTATCGTCATAATTGGTCATGGTGACATAATACAAACTAAGCTTGTGCATGTTCTGCTCATGAAAATCTTTTTGCGAAAGCGCCTCAGTCAATTCCCGCCCGCGGTCTGTCCTAAAGTTAAAGAAGATAACCACATCATCATTTTGAATGGTAGCCAAAGGTTGCCCGTCAGCACCCACCGAAACAATAGGAAGGATGAACTCATCGGTCACATTTTCAGCATAACTCTCAGCTATGCTTTGAACCAAATCGGTACTGTACTTTCCGGTGCCGTTAACCACTAAATCATAAGCTAGTTTTACGCGCTCCCAACGTTTATCACGATCCATAGCATAATAACGACCTACGACCGAAGCAATTTTAGCGGTAGTATTTTGAAGATAAAGTGCCAATTCCTCAATATAGCCTTTCCCCGACTTAGGATCCACATCCCGACCATCCGTAAAAGCATGAACAAAGACGTTTTGCAAACCAAAATCCTGTGAAGCATCAATCAAACCGCGCAAGTGCGAAGTATGCGAATGCACCCCGCCATCCGAAACCAAACCAAGAAAGTGAACGGCTTTGTTATTTTCTTTTGCATAAGTAAAGGCGTCAATCAGTGGCTGCTCATTACGCATCGTTTTATGTGCCACCGCCAGATTAATTTTGGCCAAATCCTGATACACAATTCTGCCGGCGCCCAAGTTCATGTGACCCACTTCTGAGTTTCCCATTTGCCCCTCCGGTAAGCCCACATTCAAACCATCCGTTCGCAATTGTGCGTTAGGATATTTAGTATAAAGGCTGTTGATAAAGGGTACGTTGGCATTGTCAATGGCAGAGACTTTCGGGTCAGGCGATTTGCCCCAACCGTCCAAAATCATGAGGATTACTTTCTTGTTCATCGGGAATTATTTTAAACAAAGATAACCCAAAAATTAATTTTAGAAACGGATTCTTTCGGTTGGTTTGGTAAATGTCTTAGATAAATTACCCCCTTTGATTGAATTGTAATCAATAAAATACCGAACACTAATAGAGAAAATATGATTGAGGTTTTGATTGTCAATAGCATCCCTAAAATTACGCTCAAACTGTCGACTGAAATCCTGACTAAACAGCGCTGCATTGTTTCGGTATAAAACAGAAACCTGACTGCCCGGCGCAAACCACCAAGAATAAGATAAATCGAAGTTCCAAAGATTCAAATTAAAGTTTTTGTTTTCAGTGTAACTGGTATTTTCCAGCAAACTGCCGTCATCCTGAAGGGTTAAAAAGTTATGATTCGTTACATAAGACCAATAATGACGAACCGAAAGGGTTAAGTTCATTTTATTGTTTAATGAATATTTCCCCTGCAACGTATTGGTGTAAGTAATTCGGTCTCTTCTTCCAAAAATGGTGTTGTCGTTGCTGTCAAAATCAACCCAGCCGATATTTTTGTTTTGTCGGTAAAAATTAAAATTATAGGTCAATGAAAAATGATCGTCAAAACGATACCTCGGACTAAATACGAAACCATAATTCACTCTTCCTTTTTCATTTAAAAAGTTATAAGAAGGATTAAGGTCCCAAGCAAATTTCCGATTGTAATTAGAAGAATAATAAAACCAAAGGTTAAGACTCTCCGGCAAGGTTACATATTGAATTTCATTAAAGGAGCGAGGCTCGTAAAAATCATAAATCTTCAAAGGTCTTATGTTAAAGCCACCACCATAATAATCATTTTGAGTATCATTCGAGTTAATATTAAGGTTAAGCTGCCCGGCTTGGATTCGTCCGGTTAGGTTGTCAAACTCAGAATAAAAATTCAAATTAGCCTGAAAGGTATTAAAGGTTTTAGTAGGATTTAAAATTCGATAGCTCACATTACCATATGCCGTATGATAATGGGTTTGAAAATTAATACCCAAATCGTTAATGTCATATTCCCTTGAATAATATTCACCACCTAAACCAAAACGGTATTTGCCACTGGTTTTTGCAAGATAAAGTTCAGCAGCAAATCCTTTTCTGTCCTTCAAATCAGGCAACTCATTGATGTAGCTGTACTTGATGCTCCCATTCGTGTTGTAACTGTTTTTTCTGGTGTTTAAATCAAAAACCATAGCCGAAACATTAGCATCTTTAAATTCACCATTACGGGTCACATTAGTATTGATAAACGAAACAGAGGAGTTTTTATTAAAACGTTGGTCCAGCACAAGCACATTATAATTGGTCAAGGGCGAAAGGATTTCCGCTCGGGTAGCACCCGTATCAGTATTTTTGATTTCCACACTGGTCTTTTCAGAAACAGCATTCAGAACACCAATGCCCAAACCTCCTTTGGTTCTTCCCGAAATTTTTAATGCATTAATCAGTTTTATATTCCCGGGCTGGTCGATAACCTCTTCACTACTTGCTGTGGCAATGTTGGGTGTCTCACCAATTCTTCGGGTGTAAAGCAAACCACCTTTGTTAAACAAGTCAGTACCTTCGGTAAAAAAGGGTCTGTTTTCACTGAATTGTTGTTCAAAAGCACTAAGATTGAGTTCCACATTGTCAAATTTGGTTTGGCCAAAGTCGGGAATCAATATAGCATCAAGTGTAAAGGCATCATTAATTCCGTATTTGATGTCTAAACCGCCTTTAAATTCGCCATAGGTTTTCTGTTCTTTACTAGCATAAAAGTATTGCGATGCATAAGGAATTAAAAAGAGACGGGTAGGCGTTTTTACATTTTCAATGCCTTCCAAAATACCGGCTTGTGTACTTTCGTTTACTATTTTATTATCCAAGAAATTCCAGGAATACTGATGACGGAACCGTCTGATTTCACGATAAAAATTCAATCCCCAAGTTTGTTGTTTGTTAGAGGGAAATCGCAGCGCGGCATAAGGAATTTTCATTTCCACTACCCAGCCAAAATCGGTCAGTTCTACATGGCTATCCCAAATGGCATCCCACGAAAAATCTTCACCGGCGGCTTCGGTATACACCCCATCTTGTTGAACTCCGGCAGCACTCACAAAAAAGCGAAACTCCTGTTGACCATCATTATAGCCATTAAAGAAAACGCCAAAGTGGTCCGCTATTCCGAAATTATCTCTTGAGGTTAATTCTTTTAAAACTTTATTGGGTTCGTCATCATAAAGTGTGGCAGCAACATAAATGCCTTCATTATTGTAAACCACTTTGACTTCGGTTCTTTTTCCTTCAGGAATGGGTTTGCCGTTATCAGGAGCAATCATGATGAAATCACTGGCAATTGAGGCATTTTTCCAAGCGTCTTCATTAAACTTACCGTCAATAATAATTTTCTCTTCGGTAGAGTTTGTCTGCAACGTTTTCTTCTGACCAAAAGACAAAACTGTAACAAAAAGAAAAGTATATAAAAAACAATAAGATTTTTTAGACATAAATGATATGCTTGGTCGAACAAAAATAATTATTTAATTGATTGTCACAAGGAAGCACACAATAAAAAAACAATCTTTTCGTTATTATTTATGGTTAAGAATTGGTTAAGATTGCTTCAAAAATTTTGTTCAGAATAAAATTTGCATAGATTTGCCGTCCCGAGTCTAACATTCAAACTTTTAAAATTCAATGAATTACAGATTTTTATTTCTTTTCGCTTTTGTATTGCTGAGCTCTTTCAGTACTATTTCAATTCCTAATACATCAAAAGCTTTACCCTTGATTACAGCAACAAAATCTGTCGCCGGTGCAGCAGCTGTTTACGATAGGTTGAATGCGAATTCGTTTGCGATGCCAAATCTGGAAAGTTTTTCAGAAGCGTTGGAAGGATTTTATGCCTTGAAAAATAAAGGAATAATTCAAAAAGACATCCTTACATTAATCGATTTTTCGAAATCCGCCAATACTAAACGTCTATGGGTGATTGATTTAAAAACGAATACCATCTTGTTTAATACTTTGGTAGCACACGGCAGAAATACCGGTGAAGAATATGCCCAAGCTTTTTCGAATGCTGCTGAATCTTTCAAAAGCAGTTTAGGATTTTATGCCACCGGAGAGATTTACAATGGCAAGCACGGTTTGTCTTTAAAATTAGACGGATTAGAAAAAGGAATCAACGACAATGCCCGTGAAAGAGCCGTTGTGGTTCATGGGGCTGATTATGTTTCGGAATCGTTTATCAAAGGGAACAAACGATTAGGAAGAAGTCAGGGTTGTCCGGCCATTCCGGTTGAAATGAATGAAAAAATCATCAATGTGATTAAAGATAAATCCTGTCTTTTCATTTTTCATCCTTCCAGAAATATAAATTCTTTCCAAAAGATACTATCGTAATTTTTTGTACAAGTCTTCATCGAGCTGGTAAATGTCATCTCTGAAAATCAATTTGTCATTATCGCTCCAAGCGGTCCAATACCACAAATACAGGTAAGTTGGCGTAGTTATTTTTACGCTTTGGGTTTTCTCACTTTTTAAAATCTCCGCAATTTTGTCTTTCGAATATTGAATGGTATCATTTAAAAGATAAGCGGTTAACTCCAACGGATTTTCTACACGTACACAACCCGAACTAAGCGAACGAAAAGTTTTGTCAAAGTAATCCCTGTGATTGGTATCATGCAGATAAACCGAAAACCGATTAGGGAAAATGATCTTCACCATGCCTAGCGAATTATAAGTGCCCGGACTTTGAACATAACGATAGCCTTTAGCTCTTGATGCTTTCCAGTCGGCAGCTGTAACTACATTTCCATTAGCATCGTAAACCGTTATGTTTTTTTCAGCTAAATAATTTTTATTCTTAATCGTTGCCGGAATAACATCTTCTTTAATAATGGTGGGCGGAACTGTCCAGGTGGGATTAAAAACCGCATAACTCAATTTAGAAGTCAGAATCGGTGTTTTTCTTTTGGCCGAACCTACAATGACTTTGTGCGTGCGAACGGTGTCATTTTCTTTGACTACATGTAAAGTGTAATCAGGAATGTTAACGATGATATATTGTTTGCCTAAATCTTGCTGAAACCATTTCCAGCGTTCGAGGTTGGCTATAATTTGCTGCTTTCTTTGTTTTTTGGTAAAGTTCAAGGCGGCAACGGTTCCTTTACCAATAACGCCATCAGCTGCCAGCCCATGACGGGTTTGGAATTTTTTTACCGCTACAACGGTTTTAGCATCGTAAATATTGGTTAAACTGTCCCGTGCTTTTAAATCTTTCCAATACAGCAATCTTTGTTTTATTTTTACCAGTGCTGAATTGGTGTCATTGGGAATAATTTTAGTGTCAAAAGCAATTTTTTTCAAAGTATCGTCCGGATAGGAGTTGATAAGAGCTAATGCTTTTTTTAATTTTTTGTATACTATATGCTGCGGTTTACAACTGTCAATTGAAGCGGCAAAGTCAGTCGATTTATAAGTGTTAAACAGAATTTTATTTACATCGGTTTGTTTTGGACTCAATTCCCAATCCTCATACAATGCTTTAGGATTCAATTTTCCTTGGCTGATATGCTCAATGTATTTTTGCAGATTATATGTTAACAGCAAATCATAAGTCACCATTTCTTTATCCGAAAGTAAGCTGAATTTTTTTTCAAACACAGTCAGTTTTTTTATCTGATAGTCCTCAGGATTTAGGCCTTCTTGTGTTGCCTGTGTCAATTCGGCTAAAATAATTTTTCTCGTTTTTGAAGATTGCCAAACGGTTTCATTAGCATAACTTTTATAAAAAGTTGTCAAATCTTGGCTTTCAAAACCGGCATATAATGTAGTGTCAATTTTCAGGATTTTGCCTTCGGTAATGGGAGCTCTTTTGATGATTTTAATCTTGGGTACTACTTTGGTCTTGGGCACTTCGTCCTTACAACTGATTAGCGATAAAACAAGAAAGAAAGATAAAAGTCTATACATATTTATACATTATAAAGTGAATACCGACATCCTTTATCTCAAAAGCAGTGCCAATAGTTTTATAACCCATTTTTTCATAAAAAGAAACTGCCGTTTCACGAGCATTGAACCAAAGCAAAACATTCGTTTCGTTTTTTAATTGCTGTTCGCAATGACTGACTAGCCTTTCGCCCAATCCTTTTCTTTGGAATTCTTGTAAAACGGCCATGCCGCGAAGCTGTACCTGAATTTCATCCTGAAAAAGCGAATGTTGTTTTTTATACAGCGAAACCACTCCCAAGAGTTCTTTGTTGTCAAAAATCCCATAATGATGTGTAGTGGGAAGAGTGTCGTCTTCAAAATGACAACTTTCAATAGGTTTTTCGTTTCTAAGCACCGGATGACGAACAGAAAAAGTGTCGTTAGCGGTTATTTCTTTAATGGTAAACATTTGATTTAGTCAAAAAATTAAGGCAGTTAAATGTATAACATTTTCATTATAAAACGATTGTGAGTCGATTCTTTTGTGATAAAAAAGAAACGAAAAATTTTTTAAAAAAATTTGCATCAAAGGAAACTTATTCTATATATTTGCACTCACAAATGCGGAAGTAGCTCAGTTGGTAGAGCTCCAGCCTTCCAAGCTGGTTGTCGCGAGTTCGAGCCTCGTCTTCCGCTCTGCAAAAAAACCTCTAAGTAATATTAGAGGTTTTTTTTATGTAATAAAGTGAGAAGTTCATCTTCCGCACTAAAGTCACAAACGATAGTTTTTATTTTCCTAAAAAAGCCAAATCGGTTTCAGGTCCTAATTCTTCCGGAGTTTGGTTTTGTCTGAACAAACGAGCGCTTAAATTTCCTTTCAATATTATTTGTTCCCCGTTAACTTCTAACCAACTGCCTTCTCGCAATCCTAAAACAGGAGTGATGTTGAACGCATGAAATTCTTTAATACGGGTTTCACGGGTTTCGCCCATGTGCTTGCTTTGCAAATCAGGATCTAAGTAATGCGGATTCAAATTAAACGGAATCAAGCCCAAAGTGGTAAAACTCGGCGGATATATAATAGGCATATCATTGGTGGTTTGCATCGTTAATCCGGTAATATTACTGCCGGCACTCGAGCCCAAATAAGGGGTTCCGTTTTCAATCGTTTGGGCTAAAACAGCCATTACGTTGTTTTGATACAATTGGGTAACCAATAAAAAGGTATTCCCCCTCCGGTAAAAATACCCTCCGCTTTTTGTATAGCTTCAGTCGGATTGGCAAATTCGTGTAACCCTTTGACTGTTTTATTTATTTTGGCGAAAGCCGCACGCACAGTTTCAGTGTAACCTTCATGCGAAATCCCGCCCGGACGCGCATAAGGAATGAACAATAGCTCGCGACAGTCTTTGAAGTGTATTTCTAATGTGGGCAATAAGTATTCTAAATAGTTGCCACCGTGAATCGTTGAGGTACTGGCAATAATCAGTTTTTTCATTTCAATAAATCTTTGACCAAATGTACTGTTTTTGCTCCTTTTATTTAACAAAAAATTACCAAGCCTTTGGCATTTATTTAGGAAAGGGGTAAGATATTTTTACCAACTGTAAAGCTGCTGAATGAGATATATTTTCAACATAATGATACTATTGCTGGTTACGAATGTACTTTCGGCACAAACCGGATTGGTGAAAACCATTAAAGGAAAGGTGATTTCGGAAGCAATTGATTTAGATGAAATTTATGTAATCAATTTAAAATCGGAAGCGACAACTTCAACCGAAAAAGGAGGTTATTTTACTATTGCAGCAGCGGTTGGCGACACCTTAATGTTTTCGGCTATTCAAATCAAAGGCAGAAAAATAGCTATTACTGATAAAGATTTTGACAAAGAACTGATGATGGTAAAATTGGACCCCATGATTAATCGCTTAGATGAGGTAATTGTCAAACAATACAAAAATATAAATGCGGTTTCTTTGGGGATAATTCCGGCGGACACTAAACATTATACACCGGCTGAGCGGAAACTTAAGGCAGCAGCAGGAGCTGATTTGAAAGGAAATGTAGATGGTAGTTTGGGTGCCTCAGCCAGTTTAGATCCTTTATTCAATTGGATGTCAGGACGAACAGCGATGTTAGAAAAAGAACTGGAAGTGGAGAAAAAAGAGACCTTACTTCAAAAAATTGAAAATCAGTTTGGAGTGGATTATTTTATCGAAAAATTAAAGATTCCAAAAGAATATGTTAGGGGATTTTGGTATTATGTAGTTGAAGAAAACCGTTTTGTTACGGCCTTGAATGCCAAAAATAAAACCATGGCTACCTTTGTCTTGACTGAACTAGCCACAAAATATTTAGAAATCCAAAAGCCTGAAAAGAAATAGTTTTAGTACTTTAGAGTTAAAACCAATCCATATCATTTCTGTGAAGTATTTCATGCTCTTACTATTTATCTTAATTCAAAATTCCGGTTTGGGTCAATCGCAGGAATTGTTTTTCTTGAAGGGAAGAATAGTTTGTCCTGCCAAAGAGTTTCCGGAAGTGAATGTGTTTAATCTTCGTTCTGAATCTTCAACAGTGACGAATCAAAATGGCGAGTATACTCTTTTTGCTAAAGTTGGTGACACACTGAAATTTACCGGACTGCAAATTGAAACCAAAACACAAATTATTGAGCAGGAAGATGTAAAAAAATCTCTTTTTGTAACCTCACTGACCCCAAAAGTCATTGCCTTAGACGAAGTAACAATCAAAGAATATAAAAATATTAACGCGGTGTCTCTCGGAATTCTTGACAAACCGGCCAAAAATATACACCAGCCGAAAGAAAATTAAGAACAGCTGAAGAATTTCATTGGTATAGTCCATTGTTGATTCCGTTAGGCGGAATGAGTGTTGACGGAATATTAAACTCCATTAGCAGAAGAACCGCCATGTTGAAGAAGGAGCTTGAAATAGAGAAAAAGGAAAAACTGTTGCTTAAAATTGAAAACCAATTTGATGCTGCTTATTTTACTCAAAAATTAAAAATTCCCGAAAATCAGGTAAGAGGGTTTTGGTATTATGCTGTTGAAGATGACCGCTTGGTAGCCGCTTTGAATGCCAAAAATAAAACGATGGCTACCTTTGTTTTTGCTGAATTAGCTACAAAATTTTTAGAAATCCAAAAGCCCGAAACTAAATAGTTTAGTATTTTTGAAGTATGAAAAGATTGTGGCAAGTTGCTTTTTTGATAGTGTTGTTTACTGGACTAACGGCTATGAGCGTGCATCGTTTTTATGCGGCTATTTATCAAATCAATTTTGTGCCACAGAAAAAATGGTGCAAATCACTACCCGAATTTTTATTGATGATTTGAACGAAGCATTAAGAAACAAATACCATAAAAAAACCTTTATCGGTACTGAAAGAGAAACTCCTGAAGACGTGGTTTTAATGAAAAAATATATGTCTGAAAAGTTTAAAGTAACCATCAACGGTCAGCCTAAAGCTATGAATTATCTAAGCAATGAGTTGGAGAACAATGTTGTTATTTGTTATTTGAACGTTAGGGATATAAGTAAAGTTACCTCGTTAGAAGTTGAGAATTCCATCCTTACAGAAGTCTATTCAGAACAGCAGAATATCATTCAGTTTAACAATAATGGTAAAAAGCAAAGTCTGTTGCTGACCAATGAAACCACTAAAGGAACGTTAAAATAATTCCCAAACCCTTTCTTTCTGTAAAATTATTTTACTTTTATAGCCTTAAAATAAAGTGCATGAGAGGAATAACTATTGGTTTTTTGTTGTTGATGACGAGTTTTTTACAAGCTCAGGAAACTCCGAAACCACCTAAATCTGACGAGAGAAATACCGATAAATTCAAACAAATGTATGATTTGTTGGCAACACCCAATATGTATCGTACAGCCTCCGGCGCTCCGGGTCCCGAGTATTATCAGCAACAAGCCGATTATAAGATTGATGTGGAATTGGATGATAAAAACCAAAAAATGTATGGTACCGAAACCATAACCTATACCAATAACGCGAAAGAATCTTTAGATTATTTGTGGTTGCAACTCGACCAAAATGAGAAAGCTAAAAATGCTAAATCTCAGCTGATTGACAGCGACAAGGCCAATCCGGCTATACCGGCACAAACCTTTTCAAGAAAATATTTAGAAGAACATTTTGACGGCGGATTTAAGATTGATTATGTAAAAGACGCCAAAGGAAATCCAATGTCCTATACCATCAACCAAACGATGATGCGTGTAGAATTGCCCAAAGTTTTACAGCATGGCGAAAAGATTGCTATCTCGATTAAATGGTGGTACAATATCAATGATTTTTTATTAGATGGAGGTCGTTCGGGCTACGAGCATTTTGATAAAGATGGTAATAATCTTTATATCATTGCTCAGTTTTATCCGAGAATGGCGGTTTATAATGATGTGGAAGGTTGGCAAAACCAACAGTTTTGGGGTTCAGGAGAATTTGCCTTGCCTTTTGGTAATTTCGAAGTAAATATTACGGTTCCTGCTGACCATATTATGGAAGCTACCGGAACCTTATTGAACCGAGCCGACGTTTTCACCCCGGAACAATTAGCTCGATATGCTCAAGCAGAAAAATCTTTTGACAAACCGGTAATAGTAGTAACACAAGCTGAGGCGGAAGCCAGAGAAAAAGTATTTTCAACAGCCAAAAAAACATGGAAATTCAAAGCCGAAAATGTACGTGATTTTGGAATTGCTACCTCCCGAAAATTTATTTACGACGCGATGGCGGTGAAGTTGGGAGGTAAAAATGTGATGGCGATTTCAGTATATCCGAAAGAAGGAAATCCGCTTTGGGAACAATATTCAACTCGAGTGGTGGCGCATACTTTAAAAAGTTATTCGAGTCATACTTTTGATTATCCTTATCCAAAAGCTGTCTCAGTACATGCTCAGGATCAGGGAATGGAATATCCGATGATTTGCTGGAATTGGGGAAGACCTGATGAAGATGGAAAATATACAGAGCGAACCAAAAACGGAATGATTAGTGTTATTGTACATGAGGTTGGACATAATTTCTTTCCGATGATTGTCAACTCAGATGAGCGTCAATGGACTTGGATGGACGAAGGATTGAATTCGTTTTTAGAATATGTAGCATTGATGGAATGGGATCCGAATTTCCCGGCAGACCGAGGTCCGGCAAAATCAATTGTTCCTTATATGAGTGGTGACCAAAAAGGCTTAGAACCCATTATGACCAATTCAGAAAGCATTCGTCAATTTGGAAATAATGCTTACGGCAAACCGGCTGCTGCTTTGAATATTTTACGCGAAACGGTTATGGGAAGAGATTTATTTGACTATGCTTTCAGAACTTATGCCAATCGATGGAAGTTTAAACATCCTACTCCTGAAGACTTTTTCCGAACGATGGAGGATGCTTCTGCTTTTGATTTAGATTGGTTTTGGAGAGGCTGGTTTTATACCACTGACTATAATGATATCGGTATAAAAGAAGTAAAAAAATATTTTGTGAGTAATGATCCTCCGAAAAGAATTTCAACTACCGGAAGAAAACGCAGAAATGCCAATCCGGGACCGATGGTTTACATGATTGCCGATGGAAGTGATGATTTTACACCCGAAATGAATAAACCCTTCGACAGTAAAGAAGTTAAAACATTGAACGATTATATTCAATCGCACTTTACCAAAGAAGAGCAAGCAAAGTTGGACACACCTAAATATTTTTATCAAGTAACGTTTAACAAACCGGGTGGATTGGTAATGCCAATTTTGGTTGAAATCACTTTTGAAGACGGAACCAAAGAAAATCATCATTTTCCGGCGCAGATTTGGCGAATGAATGATGAAGAAGTTAGCCGAACCTTTGCTACCAAAAAAGTAATTTCCAAAATTGTGGTCGATCCAAAACTGGAAACGGCCGATATTGATATGACGAATAATTCTTGGCCAAAAACCGAAGAAAAATCAAAATTTGATTAAGAGAACTTTGTAACTTTGCAACTCATTTAGAAAAATTAAAACTATGTTTGGAATTGGTGGTGGCGAATTAATCTTTATCCTTTTCATTGCCTTGATGCTTTTCGGTTCTGATAAAATTCCGGATATAGCCAGAGCGGTTGGGAAAGGAATGGCACAAGTGAAAAATGCTACAAACGAAATAAAATCTGAAATCCAGAAAGAAGTAAAAACGCATGGTATTGATACTTCTGTAAAAGAATTGACCTCTACTTTCAGTACCGAAGTTGATAAGGTAAAAGAAGGTTTGGATAGCAATTTATCGGCACCTGTTCAAAAAATTAGCGAAGATATCGACGATTTATCAGGGCCTATTAAACGCCAAATGTAATGCTTGAAAAAATCATCCATTTAGATAAAGAACTCTTTGTTTTCTTAAACGGATTAGGCTCTGAAACGTTTGATGGTTTTTGGTTAACCATTACAAAACAGTTTTATTGGGCTCCTCTTTTTTTAGCTATTTTCTATTTGCTCCAAAAAAAATTGGGCTGGAAAAACTTTGGTATTTATATTCTCTTTACGGCTGTTTTAATTTTTGTTTGTGATCAAACGGCCAATCTTTTTAAGGATTATTTTCAAAGATTACGCCCTTGTAATGACGAAGAGATTAAGCATGTCATCCGAATTATAAAATCGAGTGACACGTTCAGTTTCTTTTCGGGGCATGCTACCAACTCGATGGCAACAACGGTTTTCACATTTTTAATTTTGAGGAAACACTACAAGCACATTTACTTATTATTCTTGTTTCCGCTGATATTTGCTTATAGCCGAATTTATCTGGGCATGCATTTTCCGGGTGATATATTGACTGGTTATGCTTTTGGTGCCGTTTTTGGATTTGCTTGTTATAAGTTGTATAAAAAATTCATACTTCGTACTTCGTAAGTCACACTTTTATCTCACTCTAGAAAAGGTCAAACCATCTCGTATTGGTAATAAAACTGTTTCTACTCTTTCGTCGTTTTTTAATAGTTCGTTGTATTCTAAAATAATTTTGGTGGTAATGTCGCTGGGTTTTACTTCTTCTAAAACTTTGCCGCTCCACAAAACATTATCTGAAAGAATAATGCCTCCTTTGTTCATAATAGGGAGTATTAAATGAAAATAATTAATGTAGTTTTCTTTATCCGCATCAATAAAAACCAAGTCGTATTTTTTAGTCAAGGTTGGAATAATCTCCAAAGCATCACCAAGATGTTGTGTTATTTGGGCTCCCCACTGACTTTTATCAAAATATTTTCGCTGAAAATCTACTAACTCTTCTTCAATATCCAAAGTGTCAATCGTTCCGTTTTCGGCTAAACCCTCGGCCAAACATAGTGTTGCATAACCTGTATAAGTCCCAATTTCCAATATGTTGGTTGGATGGATTATTTTAGAAAGCATACTCAATACTCTACCTTGAAAATGACCACTCAGCATGCGAGGTTGCAGTATTTTTTGATGAGTTTCTCTATTCAGTTGTACCAATAAATCCGGTTCGTTTTCGGAATGGTTGGTAACATATTGGTCTAATTCTTCAGAAAGGAAATGCATAGTTTTATTTTTTACAAAAATACAAATTACGAACTAACCAAAATACCCTAAATTTGCGCCATGGAAATTGAGAAAAAAGACATTCGAAGTTTAACCAAAGCACAATTGCGCGATTTTTTTGTGGCCAATGGCGATAAAGCCTTCCGGGGCAATCAAGTCTATGAGTGGTTGTGGAGCAAAGCCTCGCACAGTTTTGAAGACATGACCAATGTGTCTAAAGAAACCCGTGCCATGCTCGAAAATAACTTTGTGATTAATCATATCAAAGTCGATACCATGCAACGCAGCGAGGACGGGACAGTGAAAAATGCAGTTCGTTTGCACGATGGTTTGATAGTGGAAAGTGTTTTGATTCCAACCGAAACCAGAACTACAGCTTGTGTTTCGAGTCAGGTAGGTTGTAGTTTGGATTGTAATTTTTGTGCTACTGCCCGATTAAAAAGAATGCGCAATTTGGAGCCCGGTGAAATCTACGACCAAGTGGTGGCTATCGACAGAGAAAGTCGGTTGTATTATAACCGTCCGCTTTCTAATATTGTTTTTATGGGTATGGGCGAACCGTTGATGAACTATAACAATGTGATGAAAGCCATTGCTATGATTACGTCAGAAGAAGGGTTGGGGATGTCGCCAAAACGCATTACGGTTTCCACTTCAGGTGTTCCCAAAATGATTAAAAAAATGGCCGATGATGAGGTGAAATTCAAATTAGCTGTTTCATTACATTCCGCTGTGGAAGAAACCAGAAACCGAATTATGCCATTCACCAAAAATTTTCAATTGCCCGAATTGAAAGAAGCATTGCAATATTGGTATCAAAAAACCAAAAGTAAAGTAACCTATGAATATGTGGTTTGGAAAGGCATCAATGATGATAAAGCTTCGATTGACGCTTTGGTGAAATTCTGTAAATACGTGCCTTGTAAAGTTAATTTAATTGAATACAATCCGATTGATGACGGCGAATTCCAACAAGCTGCTGATGAAGCTATTGATAATTACATCAAAGCTTTAGAACGAAACGATATAGTGGCTAAAGTAAGGCGAAGTCGCGGAAAAGACATAGATGCTGCCTGCGGCCAATTGGCTAATAAATCATAAAAAAAGTCCCGATACTACATTCAGTACCGGGACTTTTTCCTTTTTATAATTAACAATTTTTAATTTCCAATAACGATATCGAAGCTGTTATTTCCGTTCACCGTCAGCACCGCTAAATTATCACAAGCTCCATTGCCATAATCTAAAGTGGCTGTGTTGTTTCCTCTCACAATAGTAATTACTCCTGAAACAATAAGCGGTTTGTGTACTGCAATACAACTCATTTTTACATGTAGCTCAGTTGTGATAGTACTGGTTTGTGTTCCGCCGTTTGGACCAGTAGTTAACCAGTTTCCTGTAATTCTATATACATTATCTGAAAAATCGTCATTGCCGATTCCTTCAATAATTTCTCTTACTCTTTCGCCGGTTCTGTGGTATACATCACCATTTGGAAAAGTAGCTGTCATATCCATATTCATAGTAACTTTTGGATGCGCAGGAACATTTCCGTTGGCTGCTATTATCACACGAGTGAATGTTTTGGTCCCGTCAAATTTAATTGCGTTGTGGTAGAAATTCTCAAAAGTATAAGTGATGGTATGTGATGTTGCAGTCGGTTGGTATACAAATGATATTATGATTTTTCCTTTTAGAACGTTCCCATTGTTTAAAGTACAGCCGGTGGTTCCGAAATCAATAGTTTTGGTAACTGTATCCCCGGATGCATATGGAGGCGGAGTGCTTAACGTGATGGTTGCACAATCGGAAAACATTGAATTTCCAAATTGAGTTGTTTTTCCATTTCCGTTGCTCAAATAAGTATTAGATTCTTGTTCTTCCACTATATTGGTAACATCATCATTCATAGCGTCAATTTTGGCGCTTGCTTTTGCATCATCAGCACTCACGGTGCCGTTGTCATTGCTGTCATCTTTACTACAGCTTAAAATGCTTAATGAAAGGGCCAATCCCAGTATTAAATTTCTTGTTTTCATAATGTATAGTATTTTTAGTTTTTGGTTAAGACCTTGTTAAAACGAAATGGTTTAATGAGCTGTAATTTTTTTTTGCAAACGATGGCTTTGTTGTATATTTGAAAGCGATGAATATCACTTCACAAATAAAAAAACCCATTCAGCAGGAAATGGAACTTTTTGAAAAAAAGTTCTACGAATCCATGACATCAAAGGTAGCTCTCCTCAATCGAATTACCTATTATATTGTCAATCGAAAAGGAAAACAAATGCGACCAATGTTTGTTTTTCTGACGGCTAAAATGCTGTCTGATGGCCATGTCAATGAAAGAACTTATCGTGGTGCCAGTGTTATTGAACTTATTCATACAGCCACTCTAGTTCACGATGATGTGGTGGATGATAGCAACCGTCGCCGAGGATTTTTCTCTATCAATGCTTTGTGGAAAAACAAAATTGCCGTTTTGGTTGGCGATTATTTATTGTCAAAAGGCTTGTTGCTTTCTATTGATAATGGCGATTTTGATTTACTTCGAATCATATCGGTTGCTGTTCGTGAAATGAGTGAAGGCGAATTATTGCAAATCGAAAAAGCCCGTCGGTTAGATATAGTAGAAGAGGTTTATTATGAAATCATTCGGAAAAAGACAGCAACTTTAATTGCTTCTTGTTGTGCACTTGGTGCTAAGTCGGTTTCTAAAGATGAAGTTCAAGTTGAAGCTATGCGTAAATTTGGTGAACTCATCGGAATGGCATTTCAAATCAAAGACGATTTGTTTGATTATACCGATGATGCTATAGGTAAACCAACCGGAATTGATATCAAAGAGCAAAAAATGACACTGCCTTTGATTTACGCCCTTAATAATTGTAGTACTCACGAAAAAAGTTGGTGTATTAATTCAATTAAAAACCACAACAAAGACAAAAAAAGGGTCAAAGAAGTTATTCAATTTGTAAAAGACAAAAACGGTTTGCGTTATGCCGAACAAAAAATGGTGCAGTTCCAACAAGAAGCTATTCAGATCTTAGAAAATTTCCCCCAATCAGAATACAGAGAGGCTCTTTCGCTCATGGTGAATTATGTAATTGAAAGAAAAAAATAATTTTTTTCAACTATTTTTTCAGATTCAAAGCCTTGATTTTGTTAAGGTTGTTTGTTTTTATGTCTCTAAACATGATTTTTTTAAAATGTCATGCAACCATTTTCCAACGACACTCGTCTATGCTCATAGAACTCTAACAATAGGTTTTGAAAGTTATCAATTTACATAAAGATGAAAAGGAATTAATCGAACTGGCTGTCGAAAACAATCGCCATGCACAACATCAGATTTATTCCAAATTCGCACCTAAAATGTTGAGTGTTTGCCGCCAATATATTAAAGATGTGCATCAAGCCGAAGACATAATGATTACAGCTTTTATGAAGGTGTTTACAGGATTGAAAAATTTTGAACACAAAGGAAGCTTTGAAGGTTGGATTCGCCGAATTATGGTTAACGAATGCATTTCGTTTATCAGAGTAGATAAAAAAGTAAAGTTTATCGAAGATGAAAATTTCTTCGAAGAAAGACACAATAATATAGAAAGTCAGTTTTCGGTGGAAGAAATTCAATTTCTGATTGACAGTTTACCTGAAGGCTATAAAATGATTTTCAATTTATATGCTATTGAAGGATTTAAACATCAGGAAATTGCATCTATGCTTGGGATAAGCGAAGGCACTTCAAAATCACAACTATCTCATGCCAGAAAGATGTTGCAGGAGCATATTACCACACGAGCGCAGCGAACTGACGCAGTAAATTAAAAAACTATAATAATGGAACCGAATAAAATAGAAAAACAGTTCAGAGCAAAGTTGAATGCCAGAGTGATTCAGCCTTCAGCTCAGGCGTGGGACCGATTGGATGCGATGCTTTCGGTAGCCGAAGAAAAAAAAACAAAACGACCTTTTGGCTTTTTGTTTATTGCTGCCAGCATTTTGGTTTTAGTAACGCTTGGTCTATTTTTTTTCACACAAAACGGTACAGCGATTAAACCAATAAATAATGTAGTTGGTACTGAAACTAAAAACGACACAGTTCAAAATCCATCAAAGACAATTCAGAACCCTATCATTGGAAGCCAAAAGCAAAATGAAGTTGTAGTCGATAATCAACCAGCAACCAACAACCGACAACCAATAACTAAAAAATCAATCATCAATCAAAAAACAACAGTAAATCAAAAAGAGAATGACAATCAAAATCAAATTATTAAAGACAAAGCTATCGAATATCAAAATTCATCAGATGTTGCACTGAAAGATTTGCCAAGGATAGAAACCAGAAAAGAAATCGTTATTGAAAGTAAAAAGGAAATCAAATCAGACGATGCTTTATTGGCCGATTTAGATAAAACAGCGAAACAATTTATCGGAAAAAAAACAACGATGAAAGTGGATGCCAAAAATCTTCTTTCCCAAGTAGATGGTGAGCTGGAGCTTACATTCAGAGAAAAAATGATCAATAAAGTGAATAAAAATTACCAAGAAGTAAAAGTGGCATTAGCCAACCGAAACAAAGAATAATCATTAATCAATAAATCAAAAATCATGAAGAATTTTACCATTTATGCAGCGCTATTGTTGAGTCTAATTCTAAGCAAAGCAACAGCACAGGAAACCTTTGAAGGAAAGGCCAGAGCCATAGCCGATAAAATAGAAAATATTACCAAAGAAGAAAAAGCGGCTTTGAAGATCGAATTAGAAACGGTAAACAAAGAATTGGAAGCCGGAACCATCACTAAAGAGCAGGCTGATGCCAAAAAAATGCTGTTAGCTGAAACCCGCTCCAGCAACATTGAAACCCGCATCGGACAGGCACAAGAAGAATTAAAAGATTTAGTAAAACAAAAAGTTGACGGGAAAATCAAGGATTGGAAAAGTGAATATTTTTCCTTTTCTATCAAGAAAGATTCCTTGAGAAGACATAGAGGTGAATTAAGAACTACCTCTCAGTTTGTTTTTGCTGCCGGAGTAAATAACGTGGTGACTGACGGAAGTGTTGCTAATTCTGACTTCAGATATTGGGGTTCTCATTTCTACGAATGGGGAATTACCGCAAACACTCGTCTTTTAAAAAATGATAATTTTCTACACTTGAAATATGGTCTTTCTTTAATGTACAATAATCTTCGTGCTACAGACAATCGTTATTTTGTGGTAAATGGTGATCAAACCGATTTGGTAAACAGCCCAGTTCATTTAGAAGATTCTCGTTTTAGAAATGTGTTTCTTTCTGTGCCGGTGCATTTAGAGTTTGATTTTACCAAAGCCAAAGATAAAGATGGGAAAAAAATCTTCAGAACTCATGAAAGTGTACGCTTCGGAATAGGAGGGTATGCCGGTGTGCGAGTTAAATCAAAACAAATTTTAAAATACGAAGATGGTGGCCGAGATGTGACACAAAAAACCAAAGGGAATTTCAATGTAAATGATTTTATTTACGGGGTGAGTGCATACATAGGTTACAAAGAAACCAGTTTGTATTTGAAATATGATTTAAACCCAATGTTCAAAGACAATGCAATCAAACAAAACAACATCTCGTTGGGAGTGCGTTTTGATTTAAACTAAGTTTGTTTGAGTTAATTTTATACTTCAAAAAGATGCTTCAGTAATGGAGCATCTTTTTTTATTTTTGTGTATTTTTACCCTCTTTCAAATTTTAAAAATCAAAACTTGATTACCCGCGAAACCATCGATAAAGTTTTTGAAACCGCCAGAGTGGAAGAAGTCATTGGCGACTTTGTTCAGCTTAAACGTGCCGGAAGCAATTACAAAGGATTGAGCCCATTTTCGGATGAGCGCTCTCCCTCGTTTATGGTATCGCCTGTAAAACAAATTTGGAAAGATTTCAGTTCGGGAAAAGGCGGTAGTGTTGTGACTTTTTTGATGGAGCATGAACATTTCACGTACCCTGAAGCCATTCGGTTTTTGGCCAACAAATACAATATCGAAATTGAAGAAACCGAAGTTTCCCAAGAAGATAAAATCGAGGCCAATGAAAAGGAAAGTATGTATTTGGTTTCTGAATTTGCCAAAACGTATTTTCACGAAACACTTTTAAACTCAGAAGAAGGCAAAGCGATTGGCTTGTCTTATTTTAAAGAAAGAGGATTTACCAATGAAACGATTACTAAATTTGGATTAGGCTATTCGCCCGAAACCTGGGATGCTTTTACCAAAGAAGCTTTAGCAAAAGGATATCAACTAGAATTTTTAGAAAAAGTTGGCTTGACAATTACCAGAGAAGATGGTAAGCATTTTGACCGTTTCAAAGGTAGAGTAATGTTTCCTATTCAAAGTTTATCGGGTCGGAATTTAGGTTTCGGCGGAAGAATTTTGACTAATGAAAAGAAAGCGGCTAAATATTTAAATTCACCGGAAAGCGACATTTACCATAAAAGCAAAGTTCTTTACGGAATTTTTCATGCTAAACAAGCCATTGCTAAGCTTAATAATTGTTATTTAGTAGAAGGTTATACTGATGTGATTCAAATGCATCAGGCGGGTATAGAAAACGTGGTAGCGTCTTCGGGAACCGCTCTGACACCGGATCAAATTCGATTAATTAACCGATTGACCAAAAATATTACCGTTTTGTTTGACGGTGATGCCGCCGGATTGCGAGCTTCCATTCGCGGAATCGATTTGATTTTGGAAGAAGGAATGAATGTAAAAGTCTGTACTTTCCCTGATGGTGATGATCCCGATAGTTTTGCTCGAAAGAAATCTTATGAAGATTTAGTATTTTATTTAGAAAACAATGCTAAAGATTTCATTCAGTTTAAGGCCTCTCTCTTGATGAATGAAGCCAATGATGATCCCATCAAGAAAGCGGAGTTGATTCGCGATATGGTAGTTAGTATTTCGAAGATTCCGGACCGAATCAAAAGAGAAATCTACATTCAGGAAACGGCCCGCATCATGGATATTTCTGAGCAAGTGCTGCTAAATACATTGGCGCAGTTGGTTCAGAAAGATATTTCAGAGGCCGGTAAAAAACTCAAGACCGAACAAAAAGCTTTTGAGGTGGTTAAACATGATGTTGAGGTTTCAAGAAAAAAATTGGACATACTTTCCAGTCTGGAAATCAGCATCATAAGCATGTTGGTTTTGTATGGAAATTTGGAAACTGATTTTGAAAATATCTATATCAATTTTGATGAAGAAGGCAATGAAGTTGAGGTTAAAGAAAAAATAAAATGTAAAATTTCGGAACGAATTTTTTTGAGCCTTCAAGAAGATGAAATAAGCTTTACCAATCCATTATTTCAGGAAATTTACAACGATTTGATTCATAATTATGTCAATAATTCCGGTTTTGATATCGTAACTTATATGAATACTCTAGAAGAGGCTCATTCAAGTTTTATTTCAAATTTAATAATGGAAAATGAGCGTTATACACTTGCGGGCTGGTTAGAAAAAAAGCAGGTTTTTGTTAAAGAAAAAGAGTCCGAAGAAGTGCTTACTAATTTAGTGACCGAAACGTTGATTTCATTACGTGAATACCTAATCAATAAGTTGATAGTTGATTTAATGCAAAATTACAACAGTGAAGCAGAGAATGATTTGGAAGAAGTAAAAGCTACAATCAATGATTATAATAAGCTTAAAGTCAGTCTGACGAATAAAATTGGGAGAATACGTTCTACTTACTTATAAAAAAACCCGCATCAAGCGGGTTTTTACTTTTTAAACGATTTCCAAAGTTTTAGCTTTGTTAACGAGATCAACCAAGTTGGTTACATTTAACTTGGTCAACAGACGAAGTTTGTAGGTACTAATGGTTTTTTCGTTAAGGGCTAAAATTTTAGCAATTTCGTTGTTCTTCTTGCCATCACTCAAGAAACGCAAAACTTCAATCTCTCGGTTAGAAAGTTTTCGGTACAAACGCTCCGATTTGTTTTGTTTGGCAATAAGTGCTAAGTTTCTCTTGATTTCTTCATTCAGGATAATTTGCCCTTGACTTACTTTGACAATGGTTATACCTAAATTCTCAAGTTTTGATGTCTTATGAACATATCCTGCACATCCTGCTTTAATAGCATTAGGGGCGTAAATGTGTTCAGACAAGCTACTAAAAACGATAACTTTAGTTTTTGGAAAATTTCTGATGATTGACTTGACTTCGTAAATACTTTTTAGTCCTTCAAGTTCTAAATCGATGATTAAGACGTCAATTTCTTTGTTTCTTAAAGCATCTGGAACCATAAAAAAATTTCCTACGTTGGATACAATACTTATTTCAGGGTGATCCTTGAAGTAAGCCTTCATTCCAAAGTGTACAACTGGAAAGTTATCAGCAATACATACATTTATCATAATTGTGGTATTTGATAAAAAATTAATAGAAATTTACTGTAAAGTTAAATAATTATATTGTAAAAAAGGTTAATTATTTCAATTTTTTTGGGATTAAACATACAGGAATTGGATTCATTTTATGTTGGTTTATAGTATTTAATTTTTTGTAAATACCAAACACTTCTTTGTCTCTTCCTGAAAAATCCTCACTTTTTTTGTTGTTTTCCGTTTCCAACATAGCCCATTCTAATTCGTCATAACTCGCGCCAATTTGCTCTTCATCTGTTCTCGAATCGCCAAATAAACCATCCGTGGGCGCAGCATTTTGAATTGATTGAGGAATTTCCAAATATTCACCCAAGGCATACACGTCACTTTTCATTAAATCGGCAATCGGACTTAAATCAACACCGCCATCACCATATTTGGTATAAAATCCAACCCCGAAATCCTCAACTTTATTTCCTGTTCCTGCAACTAATAAACCTTCGATTCCGGCAAAATAATACAAAGTTGTCATTCGCAATCGGGCTCTTGTATTTGCCAACGCTAAATCCAATCTAGTGTTGTCATTGCTCCCGGGTACCTTGCTTTTAAATGTTTCAAAAACGGCTGTCAAATCAGCTTCTGCATGCTGTACATTAGGGAAACGCTTTTTCAATTGCTCAATGTGTTCTCTGGCACGGCTCACTTGGGTAATGTCTTGATGAATTGGCATTTCAACACATAAAGTTGTTAAACCCGTTTGAGCACATAGGGTGGAGGTTACGGCCGAATCTACACCTCCTGATATTCCAATTACAAATCCATTTGTTTTAGATTTGGCTGAATAATCTTTCAACCATGTAACAATATAGGTGTTCACTTCCCCTACCTTGATTTTACTTTTTTTAGTCATTTGTTATGAAATTTTTTGAAAACTGCAATGTATATTTGCAAAAGTAAAAAAATCAGGTGCCTTTTAAGCTGATTTTCACCGTATAAATTTCTTAACAATGAAGAAACAAATTTTGGCCCTTTTTTTAGTTTTAGCTTTTGCTTCCTGCGATAAGAAATCTAAAGTGGAAAAAGCCGTAGAACAAATTCCCGTACAACTAAAAGTGGATCGATTTGACAAAGCTTTTTTTGAAGCTACACCAAAAGATTTGCCTAATCTGAAAGCCGAGTATCCTTTTTTCTTCCCTCAAGGAGTTGAGGATAAGCTTTGGATAGAAAAAATGCAAAACAAAGACTGGCGAGATTTGTACGCTGAAGTAGAAAAGAAATACCCTGATTTTGGCAAGCAAACCAATGAAATTGAAGACTTGTTCAAACATTTCAAATACTATTTCCCCGAAACAATTATGCCTAAAATTTATACAGTTATAGGTGAAATGGATTATAATACTAAAGCGATATATGCTAACGATAAATTAATCATTGCCTTGGAATTGTATTTAGGAAAAGATGTAAAGTTTTATACTTTCCCGGAATATCTCAGACAAAACTTTGAAGAGCGTCAAATGATGCCTGATATTGTGTCGAGTTTTGCTATGCGAAAAGTGCCGCCTCCAAGTGATAAAACCTTGTTGTCAAGTATGGTTTATTATGGAAAAGAACTTTATTTAAAAGATATAATGTTGCCTGACTATACCGATGCCGAAAAAATTGGGTATAAACCCGAACAAATCACTTGGTGTAAGGAAAACGAAAGCTACATGTGGCGCTTTTTTATAGACGAAAACCTGCTGTTTGATTCCGATTCCAGATTGCCGAATCGCTTTATAAATGTAGCACCCTTTTCTAAATTCTATCTCGAAATTGATAACGAATCTCCGGGTAGAGTCGGGCAATGGGTCGGCTGGCAAATAGTTCGTTCGTTTATGGAAAACAACGAGGTCAGTTTGCAGGATATGTTGAAAATGGACGCCAAACAATTATTTGAAAAATCAAAATACAAACCCAAAAAGAATGAGTAAAACCACAAAATCCGAAATAAAATTCCTTGTTGAATTAGATGAAAACCGCATACCCGAAAAACTTTCCTGGACAGCGCAAGACGGCGGTGTTGAAAAAGAAGAAGCTAAAGCAATAATGCTTTCCATTTGGGACAGTAAAGTGCAAGAAACGCTTCGCATTGATTTGTGGACGAAAGATATGCCGGTTGATGAGATGAAAAAATTCTTCCATCAAACATTGGTCGCGATGACAGATACATTTCAGCGCGCTACCCAAGATGAAAAAATGGCTGACACTATGAAGGATTTCTGCGATTATTTTGCAGAAAAGTTAGAATTAAAGAAATAAAAAAGGAGGTCAATTGACCACCTTTTTTATAATGAATTACTCTTGAACATTTCATTATTTACGCCATCAATGAAGGAGAGCACTTGGTCTCTTCCTGTGGCTTCCAGTGCCGAAGTTACAAAGTGTTGGGGCATTTCTTCCCAGTTGTTTGCCAAAAGGGCTTTGCGGTAAGCGGCTATATGTGAATCAATTTTAGTTTTACTGATTTTATCTGCTTTGGTAAAAATAATGCAAAAAGGCACTTCTATTTCTCCCAAATAATTAATGAATTCCAAATCAATTTTCTGCGCTTCCAAACGGATGTCAATTAAGACAAAAGCACAAACCAATTGCTCTCTTTTTTCAAAATAATCGGTAATGAATTGTTGGAAAACTTCTTTTGTTTTCTTAGAAACACGGGCATAACCATAACCTGGTAAATCAACCAAAAACCAATTTAAGTTTATTTTGAAGTGATTTATTAATTGTGTTTTTCCGGGTTTTCCCGAAGTTTTGGCCAAATTTTTATGGTTTGTCAACATGTTAATCAAAGAAGATTTTCCCACGTTGGAACGACCAATAAATGCATATTCCGGCAAGGGGTCTTTCGGACATTTACTCACATCGGAATTGCTGATGATAAATTCGGCTGAATTGATTTTCATTGGTTTTTATTTAAAATAAAAAAGTCCCCAAACAGGACTTTTAGTCTATAAGTGTACTTCTTTTAGCCATTCGTGTAACAAGCGGTTAAACTCGTCAGGATGCTCCATCATGGCTGCATGTCCACATTTGTCTATCCAGTATAATTCAGAATTAGGCATCAATTTGTGAAATTCTTCAGCTACTTCCGGAGGCGTAACCTGGTCGTTTTTACCCCAAATAATACAGGTTTTTACATGCATTTTTGGCAAATCTTTGGCCATGTTATGACGAATTGCGCTTTTTGCAATCGTTAAAGTTTTAATCACTTTAATTCTGTCGTTTACTACCGAAAAAACTTCATCAACAATTTCTTTACTGGCTACTTTTGGGTCGTAAAAAACAGCTTCTGCTTTTTTCTTAATGTACTCATAATCGCCACGTTTTGGATAACTGTCACCCATCGCGCTTTCGTAAAGACCTGAACTTCCAGTAATTACAAGTCCGGCCACTTTTTCGGGATACATTTTAGAATGATACAGAGCGATATGCCCTCCAAGCGAATTGCCAAGTAAAATCACACGGTCATATCCTTTGAAAGTGATAAAGTCTTTTACGTATTTAGCGAAAGCCTTGACGTTGGTTTTTAGTATGTTTTGGGTATAAATCGGTAATTCGGGAACAACCACTTTATATCCTTTTGTTGAAAAATAATCAGCCACTCCGCTGAAGTTGCTCAAGCCCCCCATCAAACCGTGTAAAACGACAATTGGCGTGCCTTCGCCCACTTCATAATAAGAATACCTACCTTCTTTTTTTAAATTTCCGTCCATATAATTTTTCGACTTTTACATCGGCAACAAATATATGATTTTATAGCTAAAAACACTTTTCTATCAGGAATATTTACTACTAAAAAGCAAGAATTTCATCAACAATTTTTCAAAATCAGGGTGAATAGTTTTAGAAAATTACACTTTCTTTCTTAATTGCTCAACAATCAATATTTCGTAACAAAAGTATTTGAAATCAGGTTTTTGTGCTTTTTTCTTATAGTCTTCCCGTTTTACTTAATGATTTGTTAAAAAAAGCAGTGGTGTGTTGTTGTTGTGTTTTCGACCAAAATGGAAATAAAGTGGTAAAACTTATTAACAAAGTGGTAATTAGTGGTAAAATGTGGTAATTATTTTTATATTTTTGCTGTTAATCAAAACAAACGACAATTGAACTCCATAATCGGAACATATGAATGCAAAGTTGACGCCAAAGGAAGACTCATGATTCCTTCGGCTTTAAAGAAGCAACTGGCTAATTCTCTTCAAGATGGCTTCGTCTTGAAGCGTTCTGTTTTTCAACCGTGTCTCGAATTATATCCGATGACTGAATGGAATTTGATGATGCAAAAAATCAACAAACTCAACCGATTTGTTAAGAAAAATAACGACTTCATTCGTCGTTTTACGGCTGGTGTGAAAGTGGTAGAAGTAGATGATTTAGGTCGTTTGTTAATTCCAAAAGATTTAGTGGCTTTCGGTAAGATTTCTAAAGACATCGTGCTTTCATCTGCTGTGAACATCGTAGAAATTTGGGATAAAGACTTATATGAAAAATCAATTGCCGGAGAGGATATTGATTTTGCTGATTTGGCCGAAGATGTAATGGGAAATATAAATGATGATGACAATGGAATATCATAATCCTGTCTTGTTGAAAGAAACAGTTGATGGTTTGAATATTAAGCCCGATGGAATTTACGTGGATGTGACTTTCGGAGGAGGAGGGCATTCCAAAGAGATTTTGAATCGATTAGGTCCTAACGGAAAGTTATTTGGTTTCGATCAAGACGAAGACGCTTGGGCGAATGCTTTGCCTGATGAACGATTTACTTTAATTCAGGAAAATTTCAGATATATCAAACGCTTTTTAAGATTTCACGGGGTAAAAAGTGTAGACGGTATTTTAGCCGATTTAGGTGTTTCGTCTCATCAGTTTGACGTTCCTGAAAGAGGGTTTTCTACTCGTTTTGATGCCGATTTGGATATGAGAATGAGCAAGAAAAATGATTTGGATGCTTACAAAGTGATTAATGAATACGATGAAGCTAATCTAAAAAGAGTGTTTTTGGATTATGGCGAATTGAAAGCAGCACCTGCCTTGGCAAGAACTATAATCGAAGCCAGAGAAAGAAAAGCCATCAGCACCACCGATGAACTAAAATTGATTTTGGCGAAGTTCTTACCGGAACAATTCAAGAATAAAATATTGGCCCAAATTTATCAGGCTATCCGAATAGAAGTGAATCAAGAAATGGATGTTTTAAAAGAGTTTTTAGAACAGTCTCTTGAAATATTGAAGCCCGAAGGTAGATTAAGCGTGATTTCGTATCACTCACTTGAAGACCGTTTGGTAAAACGATTCATGAAAAACGGCATGTTTGAAGGTGAGCCGGAACGCGATTTTTTCGGAAACTTTTCGGTGCCATTCAAATTGATCGGTAAACTAATTGTTCCGGACGATGCTGAAATTAAAAGCAATAACAGAGCAAGAAGTGCCAAATTAAGAATAGCAGAGAAGCGATGAAAAAAGGAGTTTACGGCATATTAAAAGCTCGATTTTTAGTCAATGAAGATGCTACCAAGAACTGGCGATTCATAGTGTTTTGCATTTTTTTAGCCATTCTGATGATTGCCTACGGTCATAATTATGATGAAAAGGTTTACCGAATAAGCGAATTGACCAATGAAGTAAAAGAATTGCGCTCTGAATTTGTAGACAAGCGCTCTGAATTAATGAAATTAAAAATGGAATCAACGGTTTCCGAAAAAATGGAAGAACGAAAAATTTTCCCTTCTTCGGTACCTCCGCAAAAGATAAAAGTTAAAAAACCGGCAGAAAAAAGTTTCTTTCAAAAACTATGGCAATAGAAGATAAACATATCTCTTACCGCATTTACCTAGTGGCTTTCAGTATCTTCCTGATGGCTATGGCGATTACCTTCAAACTCTCTAAAATTCAGTGGGTGGAAGGTGATCACTATAGAAAATTAGCTAAAGAAAGAACGGTAAAGAACTTCGTGATTCCTGCTAATAAAGGAAATATCTATTCCGCTGACGGCAGTTTGTTGGCAACTTCTATTCCAAATTACAACATCCGATTTGATGCCGTAGCGCCCAAAGGGGATTCGTTTGAAAAAAATGTTAAGCCTTTGTCGGATTCCCTGTCTTTGATGTTGGGTAAACCAAGTAGCTTTTACCATACGCAATTACGCATGGCAAGAGCCAATAAAAACAGGTATTTATTAATTGCGCGTGATTTGAGTTATACCCAATACATGAAAATCAAAAGTTTTCCGCTATTCAATTTGGGAGCCAATAAAGGGGGTATGATTACCGAACAAGAAACGGTTCGTGAACACCCTATTGGTAAAATTGCCGAAAGAACCATCGGCTACGAAAGAATTACACCGGAAGGAAAACCTGACGGGAAAGGAATTGAGTGGTCATTTCGAAAATATTTGAACGGAAAAGACGGTAAAGTATTAAAACAAAAAATAGCCAAAGGCCAATGGAAACCTATTCGCGATGTGAACGAAGTTGATCCTCAAGATGGTTACGATGTGATTTCTACTATTGATGTTTACATTCAGGATATTGCGCACCACGCGTTGTTAAAACAATTAAAAGATTACAAAGCCGAACACGGTTGTGTAGTGGTGATGGAAACCAAAACCGGGAAAATCAAAGCGATTTCCAATTTAGGAAAACTAAAAGAAAGCGATTCTACTTATTTTGAAACTACTAATTACGCTATAGCCGAAGCTCATGAACCGGGTTCAACGTTCAAGCTAATCGACATGATTGCTTTGTTGGATGATAATAAAATTGACACCAATAAAGTATATGATAGCAAAGGAGGTATTATTGATTACCGTGGAAAAAAAGTCCGCGATTCGCACGAAGGTGGTTACGGAAGAATTTCTTTAGCCCGAGGTTTTGAAGTATCTTCTAATACTATAATGGTACAGGCGGTATATGAAAATTATAAAAACAATCCACAAGAATTTGTAGACCGAATTGACCGAATGGGTTTAAACAAACCACTGGGATTGCCATTTCAAGGAGAAGGAAAACCATATATACCACAACCAAACGATAAGCATTGGAGCGCTATTTCATTGCCGTGGATGGCTTTTGGATATGGTGTTGCCGTGACGCCTTTGCAAACTTTGACGTTGTATAATGCGGTGGCCAATAATGGCGAAATGGTAAAGCCACAATTCGTTTCTGAAATCAAAGAATGGAACAAAACCATCAAAAAATATGATAAGCAAGTCATCAATCCAAAAATTTGTTCCGAGGAAACCATCAAGAAACTAAAAGCCGTAATGCAAAATGTGGTGAAAAGAGGAACGGGCTCAAAACTGTATTCTAAAGATTTTTCCATGGCAGGGAAAACAGGAACAGCACAAGCCAATTATGCTAAAAATGGGGGTTCTGAAAAACATTATATCTCTTCTTTCGTTGGTTTTTTTCCGGCAGAGAATCCAAAATATTCTTGCATAGTTGTAGTGCATAAACCCAATACTTCTGGCAATAATTATTACGGAGCCGATGTGGCCGGACCGGTTTTCAAACGCATTGCGCAAAAGATTTTCACTGACGCACCATCCACCAATGAAATTAAAAATCTGAACCGAAAAGTTGGTAAACAAGAGAAAGCGTATAACGAATATGCCATCAAATCGCAAGAAGAAACCAAAGGAGTTCCAAATGTTAAAGGAATGAGCGGGATGGATGCGGTAGCACTTTTGGAAAATTTAAAACTGAAAGTGAAAGTTATCGGTGTCGGAAAAGTAAAAAAACAATCGGTACAACCCGGAGAAGCTATAGATAAAAACAAAATCATCATACTCGAATTATCGTGATTATTTTAAAAGATATATTATACAAAGTCGCTATCGAAGTCGTAAAGGGTTCGACAGAAATGACTATACAAAAAATTGAATTCGACTCGCGAAAAGTTCAGGAGAATGATGTTTTTGTGGCGATTCGCGGTACAGTTTCAAACGGACATGACTTTATAGAAAAAGCGATTAACCTTGGAGCTGTTGCTATTGTTTGCGATACTTTGCCGGAAATTATCGTGACCGGTATTACTTATATTCAGGTAAAAGATACCAATTCGGCTTTGGCTATTATGGCCACCAATTTTTATGGCAATCCGTCACAAAATTTACAGTTAGTTGGCATTACAGGAACGAATGGTAAAACCACAATTGCCTCGCTTTTATACCAATTGTTCAAAAAAGCTGGTTTCAAAGTTGGATTGCTTTCCACCGTGAAAATTTTGGTGGATGATGTTGAATATAAAGCTACACACACTACACCCGATTCGTTGACGATTAATTATTATTTAGCTGAAATGAGCGCTGTGGGTGTCGAATATTGCTTTATGGAAGTGAGCTCACACGGGATTCATCAAAAACGTACCGAAGGCTTACAGTTTGCCGGAGGTGTTTTCACCAATCTGTCCCACGACCATTTAGATTACCATCCGACTTTCGCAGAATACCGTGATGTAAAAAAATCATTTTTCGACCATTTGCCAAAAACAGCTTTTGCCCTAACCAATATTGATGACAAAAACGGTTTGGTAATGTTGCAAAATACATCGGCACGAAAACTGACTTATGCTTTAAAAACTTACGCTGAATACAAAGCACAGATTCTCGAAAATCAATTGTCAGGCTTATTGTTGAAAATCAATGAAAATGAAGTTTGGGTAAGATTGATTGGGACTTTCAATGCCTACAATTTATTGGCGATTTACGGAACAGCGGTTGAATTAGGCTTAGATAAATTAGAAGTGTTACGATTGTTGTCGGAACTGGAAAGCGTTTCCGGACGTTTCCAATTTATAGTTTCCAATGACAAAATCACTGCTATTGTCGATTATGCCCACACTCCGGACGCTTTAGAAAATGTTTTGAACACCATCAATGACATTCGTACCAAAAATGAGCAACTCATTACTGTTGTAGGATGCGGAGGCGACAGAGATAAAACCAAAAGACCAATCATGGCTCACATTGCTACTTCTATGAGTAACAAAGTAATTATCACTTCGGACAATCCAAGAACGGAAGACCCAATTGATATTATCGCCGATATGGAAAAAGGAGTAGAGCCGCAAAATCAAAGAAAAACATTGTCCATTGTCGACAGAAAACAAGCTATCAAAACGGCTTGTCAGTTGGCCGGTCCAAATGATATCATCTTGATTGCCGGAAAAGGGCATGAAACGTATCAGGAAATTAATGGCGTACGCCACGATTTTGACGATATGGCCATTGTAAAAGAACTTTTAGAACAACTAAATAAATAAACCTATGCTATATTATTTATTTGAATACCTCGACAAAACCATGGATGTTCCGGGAACGGGAGTTTTCCAGTACATCACATTTCGTTCGGCTTTAGCGTTAATTCTGTCGCTGATGATTTCCACCATTTACGGTAAAAAAATCATCAACTTTCTAAGAAATCAGCAAGTGGGAGAAACCGTAAGAGAGCTTGGCTTGCAAGGACAAAATGAAAAAGCAGGAACGCCAACTATGGGAGGATTAATTATCATTACCGCCACGTTGATTCCGGTTTTGTTGTTAACCAAACTGAATAATATCTACATCATCCTTCTGATAGTAACCACACTTTGGATGGGAACCATAGGGTTTATTGACGATTATATCAAAATCTTCAAAAAAGACAAACAAGGATTAAAAGGGATTTTCAAAGTAATCGGTCAGGTTGGTTTAGGACTTATTGTAGGCTCGGTTTTATATTTTCATCCGGGAGTTACCGTTAGAGAAAGAGCTACTACACCAATAACTTTTAACCAAACACAAAACGTAATTTATGAATCACCGGTAGAAAGTAAATCAACCGTTACAACCATTCCGTTTATGAAAAACAATGAATTGGATTATGCCAAAATCATTGAATGGACGGGCGATGGTTACGAAAAATGGGCATGGTTGGTATTCATTCCGATAGTAATTTTCATTATCACTGCAGTTTCTAACGGTGCCAATTTAACGGACGGAATTGATGGCTTAGCCGCAGGAACTTCCGCTATTTCAGTACTGGCACTTGGTATTTTTACATTCGTTTCGGGTAACCTTATTTTGTCGAGTTATCTCAACATTATGTACATCCCCAATTCGGGAGAAATGACGGTTTTCATCTCGGCCTTCGTAGGAGCATTAATCGGATTTCTTTGGTACAATTCCTATCCGGCTTCTGTATTCATGGGGATACAGGTAGTTTGACTATCGGAGGAATCATAGCCGTATTGGCCATTTCTGTTAGAAAAGAAATGTTGTTGCCGGTATTGTGCGCCATTTTCTTTGCCGAAAACTTATCTGTAATTCTCCAAGTTTCCTATTTCAAATACACCAAAAAACGCTTTGGCGAAGGAAGACGCATTTTCCTGATGTCGCCATTGCACCACCATTACCAAAAGAAAGGCTATCACGAAAGTAAAATCGTAACTCGTTTTTGGATTGTAGCTATACTATTGGCCATCGTATCTATAGTGACTTTGAAATTAAGATAATGAAGCGGTTAGTAGTTCTTGGCGGAGGAGAAAGTGGCGTGGGAACGGCCATTTTAGGAAAGAAAGAAGGATTTGATGTCTTCGTTTCCGATTACGGGCAAATAAAAGATAAGTATAGAGAAGTTCTTAAACAATATGAAATTAAATGGGAAGATAATCAGCATACGGAAGAGTTGATTCTGAATGCGGATGTTGTAATGAAAAGCCCAGGAATTCCGGAGAAATCTACCATAGTAAAAAAACTGTTGGAGAAAGGCATACCGGTTATTTCCGAAATCGAATTTGCTTACCCGTTTACCAAAGCAAAAACAATTGGAATAACAGGAAGCAACGGAAAAACAACGACAACCATGTTGACCTACCATTTGCTGAAAGAAGGAGGGTTGAATGTGGGATTAGGAGGCAATATCGGAAAAAGTTTTGCCTGGCAAGTGGCCGAAGAAAATTACGATTATTATGTGTTAGAGTTGAGCAGTTTTCAACTAGACGGGATTATAAAGTACAAACCGGAAATTGCCATTATTACCAACATCAGCCCGGATCATTTAGACCGATACGAATACAAATATGAAAACTATATAGCATCAAAATTCAGAATAACCATGAACCAAACCGAGAGCGATTATCTCATCTACGATGCTGATGATGAAGCGATTTCAGCCTGGTTACAACAAAACAAAACAAACGCAAAATTAATTCCTTTTTCACTAACCCAAACCTTTGAAAACGGAGCCTTTATAAAAAACGAAACTATGGACATCATCATTAACAACGAAGAATTTGAAATGAAAACCGGAGAGGTTTCATTGGAAGGAAAACACAACCTGAAAAACGCTATGGCAGCTACATCGGTGGCTCAATTAATGAAAATCAGAAAGGAAACCATCCGTGAGAGTTTATCCAATTTCCAAGGAGTGGAGCATCGTTTGGAAAAAGTACTCAAAATTCAAAATGTTCAGTATATCAACGACAGTAAAGCGACCAACGTGAATGCAACTTTCTTTGCTTTAGACAGTATGACAGTGCCAACGGTTTGGATTGTTGGTGGAGTTGATAAAGGGAATGATTACAATGAACTAATGCCATTAGTACGCGAAAAAGTAAAAGCGATTATTTGTTTGGGTGTCGACAATAAAAAAATCGTTGATGCTTTCGGAAATGTTGTTGATATGATGGTTGAAGTAGATAACATGCGTGATGCAGTAAACACTGCCAGCCATATTGCCGAAAAAGGAGATGCAGTGTTGTTATCACCGGCTTGTGCCAGTTTCGATTTGTTCCAAAACTACGAAGACAGAGGAAGACAGTTTAAAGTAGCCGTACAAAATTTATAAAAAATTTGGATTGAGGAATAAGGATTTATCTAAATCCCAAATCCTAAATCTCAAATCCTAAATCAGAATATGAAAGAACTAATTCACAGTTTAAAAGGAGATAAAGTCATCTGGGCATTCGTGGCCCTTTTGGCATTATTTTCATTTATGCCGGTGTTTAGTGCGAGTAGTAATTTGGCCTACATGCGCCACGGCTCAGGAAATGCATTAACCTATTTGCTGAAACATGGAGCACAAGTATTTGTTGGTTTTTTTATTTTATATAAAGTCCACAAAATTCCCTATCATTATTTCAGAACCATATCAAGGTTTTTATTACCGGTTGTTTGGTTGTTGTTGATTTATACGTTGCTAAAAGGAACCGTAATCGAAGGCGCCAATGCCAGCCGATGGATCCAGATTCCGTTTATCGGGATTACGTTCCAAACGTCAACATTAGCTTCGATAGTGCTGTATGTTTTTGTGGCCAGGTATTTATCTAAAACCAGAGAAACACCAATCACCTTCCAATCTTCGCTATGGGAATTATGGACGCCGGTTTTTATTACATTAGTATTAATACTTCCTGCCAATTTATCTACCGCAGCCTTAATATTTGCTATGGTCATGATGTTGGCCTTTATTGGTAAATACCCTTTGAAATATATCGGAATCATCATTGGTGCCGGGATTATTGGATTGACATTTTTCATCTTAGTCGCTAAAGCCTTTCCTGATGCTTTCCCTAATCGTGTAGATACTTGGATTGCACGTATTGATAATTTCACCAGCGATAAACCCGATGAAGATGATTATCAAATAGAGAAAGCAAAAATTGCTATTGCTTCAGGCGGAGTCTATGGTTTAGGTCCAGGGAAAAGTGTGCAGAAAAACTTCTTGCCACAATCGTCTTCCGATTTTATTTATGCCATTATCGTAGAAGAATACGGTCTTTTCGGGGGATTATTAGTCTTAGGATTGTATTTATTGTTGTTGTTCCGATTTGTCGTAGCGGCACACAAAGCCAATTCGCTTTTCGGAAAACTAGTCGTCATTGGCTTAGGATTTCCCATCATTTTTCAGGCGATGACCAACATGGCGGTAGCGGTGGAATTATTGCCGGTAACAGGACAAACCTTGCCGTTAATTAGCTCGGGAGGAAGTTCGATTTGGATGACTTGTATTGCGCTTGGAATCATTTTGAGTGTAACCAAAAAAGATGAAGAAATTGCCGAAGAGCAAGCCGAAAAACAAAAACGTGAAGATGCTTTGCAAAAGCTTATTGATAAACAATTGAAAGAGGACGAAGAAGCTGAACAAGAAGATTTTTCAATTGAAGACAAAGCCAATCCAATGGAGCCTATTTTAAAAAGAAGTTAGCATGAACAAACTAAAATTCATATTAAGCGGTGGTGGCACAGGCGGACATATCTATCCGGCGGTGGCGATTGCCAATGAATTAAAGCTACGGTTTCCGGATGCTGAGTTTCTTTTTGTAGGAGCCAAAGACAAAATGGAAATGCAAAAAGTACCGCAAGCCGGTTATCAAATTAAAGGGTTATGGATTGCCGGTTTACAACGAAAACTGACTTTCCAAAACGCCATGTTTCCATTCAAACTGATAAGCAGTTTATGGACATCACGCCAAATAATAAAAAGTTTCAAGCCCGATGTTGTAATAGGAACCGGTGGTTTTGCCAGCGGACCGTTACTGCAAATGGCTAATAGTTTTAATATTCCAACGGTGATTCAGGAACAAAATTCGTATCCGGGTATTACCAACAAACTTTTGAGCAAAAAAGCTAATGCTATATGTGTGGCTTATGAAAATTTAGAGCGCTTTTTTCCAAAAGATAAAATCGTTTTTACGGGTAATCCCGTTCGTCAGGATTTGCTGGATGTAGATTCTAAAAGAGCAGAAGGGACTGCTTATTTCAAATTGGATGCCAATAAAAAAACACTTTTAATCTTAGGCGGAAGCTTAGGAGCCAGAAGGGTAAACCAATTAATAGCTAAAGAACTTGATTTTCTTTTAGTTAGTGGAGTGCAGGTTTTTTGGCAATGCGGTAAATTGTATTTCGATGAATACCAACATTTCAACGAAAAAGAAAATGTACAGGTCGTAGCGTTTATTGATCGAATGGATTTAATATACGCCGCTGCCGATTTTGTGATTTCCCGTGCCGGAGCTTCTTCGGTTTCGGAATTGTGTTTGGTGGGAAAACCAACCCTTTTTATTCCGTCACCCAATGTAGCCGAAGACCATCAAACAAAAAATGCAAAGGCCATTGTAGATAAAAAAGGGGCTATTCTTTTAAAAGAAAGTGAATTGGATGAACAGTTTGAAACTGTTTTTTCAGATTTAATTTCCAATGATGATTTGCAGTTAATCTTGAGCCAAAACATAAAAAAATTGGCCAAACCCAATGCCACTAAAGACATCGTAGAAGAAATAATAAAATTGCTACAATAAAGTGAATTTAAACCAAATCCATAACGTCTATTTCATCGGCATCGGAGGCATCGGAATGAGTGCTTTGGCTCGGTATTTCCAAAACATAGGAAAGAATGTTTCGGGTTACGACAAAACACCAACCATGTTGACGGACGAACTGATAGCCGGAGGTATGTCCATTCACTTTGAAGATAATATTAACTTAATTCCCACCGATTATTATACTGAAAATACTTTGGTTATTATCACGCCGGCAGTACCGGTTACGCATTCGGAATGGAATTATTTTTTAGAAAGAAATTACACGGTAAAAAAACGCGCCGAAGTATTGGGTATTATTACCAAAGATACCTTTTGTTTCGCCGTTGCCGGTACACACGGTAAGACAACAACTTCCAGTATATTGGGTCATATTCTTTATGAAAGTGGTGCCGATGTGACTGCATTTCTTGGCGGAATTGTAGAAAATTACCACTCCAATCTAATCGGAAACGGAAAAACAGTTACGGTTGTTGAAGCGGATGAGTTTGACCGCTCGTTCCTGCATTTGCATCCGGATATTGCCTGTGTAACTTCGATGGATGCCGATCATTTGGATATTTATGGTGATAAAAATGCCATAGAAGATTCATTCCGTGAATTTGCAGCCAAAGTAACCAATAAAAATAATTTATTCGTTCCTAAAGGTCTACCGTTAGAAGGAATGACCACCGGAATTGAAGAAGAAGCAACTTATAAAGCTTTCAACATACGAATTGAAAACGGGTTTTATGTTTTTGATGTGCAAACGCCTTCGGAAACAATACAAAATCTGCAATTCGGTTTGCCCGGAAGACACAATTTAATGAATGCCTTGATGGCTTTAGCGATGGCTAAAACTTATGGTACCCCAACCGAGTCCATTACTAGAGCCTTGGCATCATTTAAAGGAATTCAACGCAGATTTTCTTATCAAATTAAGTCGGATGACTTAGTGTATATCGATGATTATGCGCATCATCCCACCGAAATTAATGCCGTGCACCAAGCGGTTCGCGAATTGTATCCAAACGAAAAAGTACTGGCCATTTTTCAACCGCATTTATTCAGCAGAACCAAAGATTTTGCCGATGATTTTGCTAAAAGGTTATCACAGTTTGACGAAATTTTGTTGTTAGATATCTATCCGGCCAGAGAATTACCAATGGAAGGAATTACCTCAAGTTGGCTGCTTTCCAAAATGGAAAATCCAAATAAAAAGTTGATTTCCAAAGCCGATTTAATTCCGACAATTTTGGCTAACGACGCTAAAATAATTGTAACTATCGGTGCGGGAGATATTGGTGAATTAGTTCCTAACATTAAGAAGGCGTTGCTATGAAAATTTTCACTTGGACAAATATAAGATTGGTCTTGATGATTGCGGTCGTAATCTTCCTGTATTCGTTCACTTCGCAGCGAAATGCCATGCGAAAAATCAAGAAAACGGAGGTGGTTTTTGTTGGAGAAAAGAACCTTTTTTTGAAGCCGGAAACGGTTAATAAATTGTTAATAGAAAAAAATCAGGACCTAAAAACATTAAAAAAAGATGGGTTAGATTTGAATAAATTGGAAAAGTCCATCAACCAACAAAAATTGATTGAGAAAGCTGATGTGTTTGTCAGTGTTGATGGGGTTTTAAAAGCGGTGGTGAAACAAAAAACACCTCTCGGACGAGTGTTTGATGAAACGGGTTCTTTCTATATTGATAATGAAGGGAATAGTATGCCGTTATCGGATAATTATACAGCCAGAGTGCCGCTACTATCGGGGGAGATTACAGTAGTAAAAAAAGAAAAATTATCTGAAGTTTTAAGGATGATTGCTGAAGATGATTTTTTGAAAAAAAATATCATTGGTGTACAAGTTTTGCCTAACGGAAGCCTGATTATGGCGAACCGAAATTACGATTACCAAATCGATTTCGGTAGAACTATTAACATCGAGACCAAATTTAAGAACTATAAAGCATTTTTTCAGAAGGCTGTTTCAGACAGTACATTGAACAAATACAAAAGAATCAACCTGAAGTTTACCAAGCAAGTGGTGTGCATAAAATAGAAGATTATGGAAAAAGAGAATATTGCAGTCGGATTAGACATTGGAACAACCAAGATTGTTGCCATGATTGGCAAGAAAAATGAGTATGGAAAATTAGAGATTTTGGGGGTAGGTAAATCCAAAAGTCTTGGCGTGGCTCGTGGTGTGGTAAACAACATTACGCAAACTATTCAGTCTATTCAACAAGCAGTAATCGAAGCAGAAAATAATTCAGGTTATAAAATTAACGATGTGGTGGTAGGTATTGCCGGGCAACACATTCGCAGCATTCAACATACGGATTACGTAATCAGAACCAATCCGGAAGAAGTAATCAGCGGCAGAGATATTCAGTTGTTGATTGACCAAGTAAACAAATTGGCCATGCTTCCCGGAGAAGAAATTATTCACGTATTGCCACAAGAATTCAAGATTGACGGACAAACCGAAATCAAAGAGCCTATTGGAATGTACGGGGCTCGTTTAGAAGCCAGTTTTCACGTAGTGGTAGGACAAGCGTCTTCTATTCGTAATGTTGGAAGATGTATCCAAAGTTCCGGCATTGAATTGTCAGGATTAACCTTGGAGCCATTGGCTTCAGCCGATGCGGTTCTGAGTCAGGAAGAAAAAGAAGCCGGTGTAGCTTTAATTGATATAGGCGGTGGAACTACGGATTTAGCCATTTTCAAAGATGGTATTATTCGTCACACAGCAGTGGTGCCTTTCGGAGGAAATGTAATTACAGATGACATCAAAGAAGGATGTTCGATTATTGAAAAGCAAGCAGAATTATTAAAAACAAAATTTGGTTCAGCTTGGCCGGGCGAAAATAAAGACAATGAAATTGTATCCATTCCGGGATTAAGAGGGAGAGATCCAAAAGAAATTTCGTTAAAGAACTTGTCGAAAATAATTCACGCAAGAGTAGTTGAAATCATTGAGCAAGTTTTCACCGAAATCAAAGCCTACGGACACGAAGACCCGCGCAAAAAATTAATTGCCGGAATCGTTTTAACCGGTGGTGGCTCACAATTGAAACACATCAAGCAATTGGTGGAATACATTACTGGCATGGATACCCGAATTGGCTATCCAAACGAACATTTGGCAGGCAATTCGAGTGAAGAAATTTCCAGTCCATTATTTGCTACAGCAGTAGGATTGGTAATGAACAGTATCGAAAACAATTCGAACAGTGCCTACAAAATTGAACTGAAAGAAGTAGTTGCCGAAGCGCCAAAACAAGTAGTCTTCCAACCGGTAGCCGAAGAAAAAGTAGAAGAGGAAGTGTTGAATGAAATTGAATTGCCGGTAAGCAAAATTGAAAACGAAACTACAGAAAGCAAAATCAGAAGATCGTTTTTTGACCGCTATGTAGACAAGATTAAAGATTTTTTAGATAACGCAGAATAAGCATAAACAGAATAAAACCTAACAAAACCAAAATAGTATGATAAGCAACTCAGAATTTGGAAGCATCTCATTTGATTTACCAAAGAATCAATCAAATGTGATAAAAGTAATCGGAGTTGGTGGCGGCGGAAGCAACGCTATCAATCACATGTTCAAACAGGGCATTAAAGGAGTTGATTTTATAGTTTGTAACACAGACTCACAAGCACTTCAAAACAGTCCTGTGCCTAATAAGATTCAGTTAGGGGTAAACTTAACCGAAGGACTTGGCGCGGGAGCAAATCCTGACGTAGGACAACAATCTGCTTTAGAAAGTGTGGGCGACATTGAAAAAATGTTAGATACCAATACTAAAATGGTTTTTATCACAGCCGGTATGGGTGGAGGAACAGGAACAGGTGCTGCTCCGGTAATCGCACAATTGGCCAAAGAACGTGATATTCTTACGGTTGGAATCGTAACAATTCCTTTCCAATTCGAAGGTAAAGTGCGTTCGGAACAAGCCTTGTTAGGGGTTGAAAAATTAAGAAAACAAGTTGACTCTTTAATTGTTATCAATAACAATAAATTGAGAGAAGTATACGGAAATCTCGGTTTCAAAGCCGGATTCTCCAAAGCAGATGAAGTGTTAGCTACGGCTTCTCGTGGGATTGCCGAGGTAATTACACACCACTACACGCAAAATATCGACTTGAAAGATGCTAAAACGGTATTGTCTAACAGTGGAACGGCCATCATGGGTTCGTCTGTTGCTACAGGTGATAACCGTGCTAAAGAGGCTATCGTTACCGCTTTAGATTCTCCGTTATTAAATGATAATAAAATTTCAGGAGCCAAAAACGTATTGTTGCTTATCGTTTCGGGTTCTAACGAAATTACTATTGATGAAATCGGAGAAATTAATGACCACATTCAATCGGAAGCCGGTTACAATGCCAACATCATTATGGGAGTTGGTGAAGATGAAACGTTAGGTGAAGCTATTGCAGTTACTATTATTGCTACAGGGTTTAATGTAGAACAACAAAACGGCATCGTAAATACCGAAGTAAAAAAAATTATTCACACTTTGGGTGACGAACAAAAATTGGTGCGCGATTTAACCCAAAAACCGGTAGAGGTTTTCCAAGCCATTGATACACCAAAAACAGAAACCAAAGAAGAGAAATCGTATTCGAATTAATAGAAGACGAGATTGAAACTCCAATTGAAACACCAGCAGTAGCTGTAGCTACAGCAGCTATTGATGATAACGAATTAATCGCGATGAACCAATTCATCCGCAACTTGGATGTGACTTTCGAAATCGTATCGCCAATCATGGACATCGATTACAAAGTAACTACGCCTGAGGTACGCGAAATGAAAGTGGTTGAGCCGCAAAGCATCATAGAAGAGGAACAAATCACGTTCACCTTCGATATGCCTGCTGCAACGCCAATCTTTGAGAAAATAGAAACGGTAGAGGCTGTTGAAGAAAGCAAAATCGTTTTCGACTTGTCGAATGCCAATGATATCGTAGTAAACGAACCGGTACAATTTGTTCCGGTGACTGAACTAAACGAAGAAGGCGTTATCAAATATTCGTTGGAAGAGTACATGGAGTTGGAAAACGACTTATTAAACTCTAAACCAGCCGCTGTTGCAGTTGTGGAAGAGCCAATTGCTGAAGAGTTAAACATTACGATGAAACCACAAGCAGAAATCGAAAAGCCACAACCGGTAATGCATTTTGAAGACGTTTCTCCGGTAGAAATGACCATTGAAGAGACTTTGAAACACAGAGCTGACGAACGCAGAAAAAAATTAAAAGAGTTCAATTACAAGTTCCACAACAATCCGTCACGAATTGAGGAATTAGAAAAAGAACCGGCATACAAACGCTTAGGCCTTGATCTGTCAAACAACGCCGACACTAATACAAATTCCAGAATGTCTTTGGGTACTGATAGTAACGATGATTTGCAAATTCGTACCAACAATTCATTTCTGCACGATAATGTAGATTAGTCTGCCATTTTTCTAATCTAATGACCCGAAAATTGCATTGCGATTTTCGGGTTATTTTTTTACCTTCGCAGTGCTTTTTAGGAGCGAAAGGTTCGGGCTGTTTCAGTCATCCATTTTCCCGCTGTCCGCGCTACAAGGTAGCCACTCCCATCGGGGCTAAAAAGCAAATCATAGCTTTGTCTAACAAAATAAAATACAACATATGAGTTTATCTGCCCAAATAATGGACGAAATGAAAAATGCCATGCGTGAAAAAAACACCATTGCCTTGGAAGCGCTTCGTGCCATCAAATCAGAACTTTTATTAGCACAAACTTCTTCAGGATCTAAAGAAGAAATCTCCGAAGCTGATGAAATCAAGATTTTGCAAAAATTGGTAAAAATGCGTAAAGACAGTGCTGCGATTTTTACAACTCAAAACCGTCCCGATTTAGCAGAACCAGAATTGGCTCAGATTGGAGTAATTGAAAAATTCCTTCCGGCCCAACTTTCAGAAGCTGAAGTAGAAGCCATCATTGCCAAAATTATTGCCGAAACCGGAGCCTCAGGAATAGCTTCTATGGGTAAAGTTATGGGATTAGCTACGGCCCAAATAGGAGGAACTGCTGAAGGGAAAACCATTTCGGCTATAGTTAAAAAATTATTAGTTTAAATCAATAAATAAGGCTGCGTAGTTCAACTGGATAGAATATCAGATTTCGGCTCTGAGGGTTGGGGGTTCGAATCCCTTCGCGGTCACGAATAAGAAGAGAAGGAGAAAAAATGTCCAAGCTTGCTTGAGCATTTTTTTCTCCTTCTCTTCTTTCAAAGCCGAGCTTTGAGGGAAAGACCAAGTCAATCCCTTCTCGGTAACAAAAAAAGCCTGAAGTTTATCTTCAGGCTTTTTTATTTAGTATTGTAAATTAAGAAGTAACTAATTTTTTTAAATCAGAAATAGTTTTCATTGAATCATCTGACTTGAAAACAAAGCTCCCGGCTACTAAAACATCTGCTCCGGATTGAACTAATGCTTTTGCATTTTTATCGGTTACCCCGCCGTCAATTTCAATATGTGTTCTTGCCTTTTTTCGGATAATTAATTCTTTTAGTTTTTCTACTTTTTCATAAGTGTTTTGAATGAAAGACTGTCCGCCAAATCCGGGATTGACACTCATCATACAAACCAAATCAATATCATTGATTACATCTTCCAAGAGGGCTACATTCGTATGAGGGTTTAAAGCTACACCGGCTTTCATGCCTTCTGCTTTGATAGCTTGCAGCGTTCTGTGTAAATGAGTACAAGCTTCATAGTGAACAGTCAAAATATTAGCCCCTAAATCGGCAAAAGTTTTGATGTAGCGGTCTGGGTCAACAATCATCAGGTGCACATCAATTGTTTTTTTAGCGTGTTTGGAAATAGCTTCTAAAACAGGCATTCCGAAAGAAATGTTTGGAACGAAAACACCATCCATAATATCAATATGAAACCAGTCAGCTTCGCTGTTGTTAATCATTTCAATATCACGTTGCAGATTCGCGAAATCAGCAGCAAGGACAGAGGGGGCAATAAGTGTGTTTTTCATGGGGTAGTGTTGTTTCGACAAAGATAATTATAAAAAATAAAACTCCGGTAATCAGCCGGAGTTTCAATCATCAATCAAAAAACGAACAGTTAATCAGACTGTTGTTATCGTTCATTAGGATTATCCTAAATATGTTTTTAATATTTTACTTCTTGAAGTGTGTTTTAATCTGCGAATGGCTTTTTCTTTAATCTGACGAACACGTTCACGAGTTAAATCGAAAGTTTCTCCAATTTCTTCTAGAGTCATTGGATGTTGGTCGCCTAAACCAAAATACAAACGAACTACATCGGCTTCTCTTGGTGTTAAAGTTTCTAAAGAACGTTCAATTTCGGTTCTTAAAGACTCATGGATTAACTCTCTGTCCGGATTTGGTGATTCTCCTGAACGTAAAACGTCATAAAGGTTTGAATCTTCTCCTTCTACAAGTGGAGCATCCATTGATAAATGACGCCCGGAGTTTTTCATACTCTCTTTTACGTCATTTACAGTCATATCAAGTTCTTTTGCAATTTCTTCGGCTGAAGGAGCTCGCTCGTTAGATTGTTCTAACAAGGCGTACATTTTATTGATTTTATTGATAGAACCGATTTTATTCAAAGGCAAACGCACAATACGGGATTGTTCTGCTAAAGCTTGTAGTATGGATTGACGAATCCACCAAACAGCATAGGAAATGAATTTAAAACCACGTGTTTCATCAAAACGTTGTGCAGCTTTAATCAATCCTAAATTACCTTCGTTAATCAAATCGGGAAGTGTCAAACCTTGATTTTGGTATTGTTTTGCTACCGAAACCACGAAACGTAAATTGGCTTTTGTCAACTTCTCCAGAGCTCTTTGGTCTCCGGCTTTGATACGTTGTGCCAATTCTACCTCTTCGTCGGCAGTAATCAAATCAACTTTTCCAATCTCTTGTAGGTATTTGTCTAGGGATGCAGTTTCACGATTTGTTACCTGCTTGGTGATTTTGAGCTGTCTCATTTAATTTGTCTCCTTTACTTTAAAGTGTTCAGGTGGTTATACGTAAAGTAAATCAAAAAAGTTACAATTTTTTAATTTTAATTTAAAAATCCCAACTCAATTTCTCGAGTTGGGATTTTTTATGAATTAATATAAAACTGAATTAACCTTGTGGAGCGTCTTTCTTATCTTCTCTAGGAGGGCGGTTTTCGTCTCTAGGAGGTCTAGGTAAAAGTGCTTTTTTCGACACTTTTTCTTTTCTGGTTTTTGGATCAATACCTAAGTATTTCACCATAAACACATCGCCCATTTTTACAACATCGGCAACGTTTTCAGTTCTTTCCCAAGCCAATTCAGAAACGTGAAGTAATACTTCGTTTCCTGGAGCGGCTGTGTATTCAACAACAGCACCAAAGTCAAGCATTTTGATTACTTTCACTTCGTAAGATTCACCAACAGTTGGTTTGAAAATGATAGAATCAATTTTCGCCAATACAGCTGCAATTCCATCTGGATCGGTTCCTAAGATTTCAACAACACCTTGTTCATCCACTTCGTTGATAACGATAGTAGTTCCGGTTGCTTTTTGTAATTCTTGAATCACTTTTCCACCAGGACCAATCAAAGCACCAATAAAGTTTCCAGGAATGGTACGCATAATGATTTTTGGAGCATGTTTCTTAACATCAGCTCTTGGTGTTGCAATAGTTTCCACTAATTTGCCTAAAATATGCATACGACCGTCACGAGCTTGGTTCAAAGCTTGCTCCATAATGTCATAACGCAATCCGTCGATTTTGATGTCCATCTGACAAGCTGTGATTCCGTCTTTGGTTCCGGTTACTTTAAAGTCCATGTCGCCTAAGTGATCTTCATCTCCTAAGATATCTGACAATACGGCAAATTTTTGACCATCAGTAATCAATCCCATAGCAATACCAGAAACCGGTTTTACCATTTGAACTCCGGCATCCATCAAAGCCATAGTACCGGCACATACTGTAGCCATAGAAGAAGAACCGTTAGATTCTAAAACTTCAGATACAATACGGATAGTATAAGGACAATCAGCAGGAATCATATTTTTCAAAGCACGTTGTGCTAAGTTTCCATGACCAACTTCTCTGCGCGAAGTTCCTCTTAAAGGTTTGGCTTCACCGGTTGAGAATGGTGGGAAATTGTAGTGTAAATAGAATTTTTCTTCACCTTGTTCTGATGGAGAATCGATCTGGTTAGCTTCTCTAGATGTTCCTAAAGTTACTGTAGCCAAAGCTTGTGTTTCTCCACGGGTAAATAAAGACGAACCGTGAACAGAAGGTAAATAATCCGTTTCACACCAGATAGGTCTGATTTCAGTTGTTTTTCTTCCATCCAAACGAATTCCTTTTTCAAGGATTACATTACGAACTGCTTCTTTGTTGGTTTTATAGAAATATTTTCCAACCAATCCGGCTAGGTCAGCGTTTTCAGCGTATTCTTCTTCAGTAAACAAAGCTTTACATTCTTCTTTTACTGCGGCAAATTTTTCACCTCTTTCGCTTTTTCCTGAAGCTTCCTGTGCAATCGCATAACATTTGTCATAACCGGCTGCTTTTACTTTTTTGTAAACTTCTTCGTCCTCTACTTCACCTTCGTAAGTACGGATTTCTTTTTTACCAAAAGCTTCTTGCAATCTTAATTGAGCGTGGATTTGTACTTTAATTGCGTCGTGTGCAAATTTGATAGCTTCTACCATTTCGGCTTCTGAAATCTCTTTCATTTCACCTTCAACCATCGCCACTGAATCCAAAGAAGCTCCAATCATCATATCGATGTCTGATAATTCTAATTGTGCTCTGCTTGGATTGATTACAAATTTACCGTCGATACGTGCTACACGTACTTCCGAAATTAAATTGTAGAAAGGAATGTCTGAAACTGCCAAAGCAGCTGAGGCAGCTAATCCGGCTAATGCATCCGGCATCACGTTTTCGTCATGACTCATTAATTGAATCATAACTTGTGTTTCTGCATGATAATCATCCGGGAATAATGGACGTAAAACACGATCCACCAAACGCATGGTTAATACTTCGCTGTCGCTTGGACGCGCTTCTCTTTTGAAAAAGCCACCAGGGAAACGTCCTGCAGCAGCAAATTTTTCACGGTAATCTACCGTTAATGGTAAGAAGTCAACATTTGGATTGGCCGTTCTTGCAGATACTGCTGTCGCTAAAAGCATACAGTCGCCTAATCTAACAACAACAGAACCATCTGCTTGTTTGGCTAATTTACCGGTTTCGATTGTGATGTTTCTTCCATCACCTAAATCGATTGTTTCTTGGGTTACTTTTGGAATCATAAAAATTAATTCGTTTAAACTATTAGGTTAGTTGTGTTGTAGTTGTTGTAGTAGTTGTTTGTAACCCAATGAAAAACCGAAACTTTTCTTCTTTATTTATAAAACAAAAAGAGGCGCGCAAGCACCTCTTTAGATATGTATTATTTTCTAATACCTAATTCTTTGATTATCTCACGATATCTGTTGATATCTTTTTTCTTTAAATAGTCAAGAAGACTTCTTCTTTTACCTACCAAAAGTACTAACGAACGCTCAGTGTTGTAATCATGACGATTTTTTTTCAAGTGCTCAGTTAAGTGAGAGATTCTAAATGTGAACAAAGCGATTTGTCCTTCTGCAGATCCTGTGTTTTCTGCTTTTCCTCCGTGTTTAGCGAAGATTTCTGCTTTAACTTCATTAGTTAAGTACATGCTAATATTATTTTAAATGATTATTATGTATGAATTAAGGTTTTCCTAATTCGTGTGCAAAGGTAATTTTATTTTTTGATTAGGCAAATAAAAATCTGTTACGAACTTAAAATAGTTTGGCAACTTCCTCATTTACAAACTCTAAAAAACGTTCGTCCGCAGTACTAAACGGATTTAGCACATGACTGTCAATATCAATTTGACCAATGTTTTTACCATTTACAAAAAGTGGCACCACAATTTCTGATTTTACCGTAAAACTACAAGCAATATAATTGTCTTGGGCGGCAACATCGGGCACGACAAAGTTAGCATTTGATTCAGCCACTTGCCCGCAAATACCTTTTCCAAACGGAATCACAGTATGGTCTGTTTCGGCTCCAACATATGGACCAAGATGTAATGTTTTGTTTTCGTGATCAGCAAAATAAAAACCAACCCAATTGTAATAATCTACATGGTCAAAAAGGAATTGACATAAGGCTTTCAGTTTTACCTCGCGCTCAATATTGGCTTCCGAAAGGATAGCCGTCACTTGTGGTTTTAAGTTCTCGAAATTCATTTTCAATTTTTTTATGCAAAAGTAACGACTGCACTTTTTTTATTTTATATAAATTTGTTAAAAATTCCACTTTGAAAAATCTGCTCCTGCAATACAAACCGTTTTTACTATTTCTGGGGAAATTTTTATTGACATACCTGCTCCTGACCATTTTATACCAATCTTATTTAAATAGGTTTGATGCTTCTAAATCAGAAGTGGATTCATTTACCCAAATGGTAGCCCAGCAAACCGGAACTGTTTTATCATGGATTGATTCCCAATCTTACACCATGCCACATCTTAAAGAACCCAGCATAAAGATATTTTACCACCATAAATACGTTTCCCGAATTATTGAAGGCTGCAATGCGTTGAGTGTAATTATACTATTCGTTGCTTTTATCATTGCTTTCACCGGTAAATTTAAGCCTACGGTTTTATTTATTTTGTCCGGAAGTGTTTTAATCCATGTGCTGAATGTAGGCCGAATAGTGCTATTAAGTATTGCCTTATACCATTTTCCGCTATATGAACAATTGCTTCACGGGGTTATTTTTCCGCTGGTTATTTATGGGATAGTATTTTTATTATGGGTAATTTGGGTTAATAAATTTTCATTACATGCTACAGTTACTACAAAAAAATAAAGAAAAATTGTTTTGGTCATTGGTTTTAATCGGATTGCTAATCTGCATCCGGCTTTTTGAAAACCAACTGTTTTATGATCCTTTCTTAGCCTATTACAAAACCGAATATGCCCATTCGCCGTTTCCGAAAATCAATATTTTTAAATTATTTTTTAGCTTGGGGATTCGGTTTTATATCAACTCGGTGATTTCGTTGTTCTTATTGTATGTCCTTTTTAAGGATACTAAAATTGTCAAATTTTCGATGTTGCTTTATATGATTTTGGGCTCGGTGCTGATGATTAGCTTTATCTTTACACTCAATTTTTTTGGCGAAGAAAGTAAAATGACACTTTTTTATATCCGAAGATTTTTGATTCAGCCAATATTTATCTTGCTCTTTATTCCTGCTTTTTATTATCAGAAACAACTCAAAAAGTAACCGACTTTTTCCGTAACTTTACTAGTGTTTTATAAGCTGATAAAAAAATGAAAATAGTAAAGCATTCGGGAAGTATAGTTGAGTTTAATCGTGACAAACTGAAGAGTTCTTTGCTCAAGTCGGGAGCCGGTACTCAAGTGGTTGAAGAGGTTTTAAATGTCATTGACAGCCAAATCTACGAAGGCATTACAACCAAAAAAATATACAAATTAGCCTTCAGCTTACTCAAAAAATCATCCAACTCGCATGCCGCCCGTTACAATCTTCGCGCTGCCATTCAAATGTTGGGGCCGGCGGGTTTCTTTTTCGAAAAATACATTGCCCGTCTTTTTATTTCCGAAGGTTATTTGGCTCAAACCAACCTCTTCCTATCGGGCCGATGTGTCGGTCATGAAATAGATGTAGCTGTTATGAAAAATAATTACATCGAAATGATTGAATGTAAGTTTCACGCCGGTAGCGAAACCAACTCGGATGTGAAAGTGCCGTTATACATCCTCTCACGCTTCAATGATGTTAAAGACCGAAACCATACCATTTTTACTAAAAAAGATAAAATATCAGCTTGTTGGATTGTCACTAATAATCGTTTTACTTCTGATGCCATGACTTTTGCCACTTGTTCCGGTTTGAAATTACTCAGTTGGGATTATCCTCAAAAAGGCAGTCTGCGACAACGAATAGATGAAGATAGATTATATCCGGTAACGTGTTTGACTACTTTAACGGCTGTTGAAAAAGATAAACTGTTGGTGCTCGATATTATTTTGGCCAAAGAAGTAAGCGATAATGCTGAAGTCTTAGTAAAAATTGGACTTAGCACTATCCGAATAAAAAATGTACTAAAAGAAGTTGCTGAACTTTGTAAATATATGTAGTAATGAAAATTAAATTTTTGGGAGGAGCAGGTACCGTGACAGGTTCCAAAACATTAGTTGAAAGCAATGGAGTTCGAATTTTGATTGATTGCGGACAATTTCAGGGAATCAAGCCACTAAGAGAACTTAACTGGGAGCCTCTTCCGATTTTGCCCAACACCATTGATTTTGTTTTGTTGACGCACGGCCATTTAGACCATTGCGGTTGGCTGCCAAGGTTAGTCAATCAAGGTTTTGAAGGTAAAATTTATTGTACTTCTCCAACCAAAGACATAGCTAAATTGATTTTGTTAGACAGTGCTAAAATTCAGGAAGAAGAAGCCGAACGCGCCAATAAAGAAAAGTTTTCCAAACATGAAAAAGCTGAGCCACTGTATGATTTAACACAAGCCGAGCAGGTATTTCCCTTATTTCGAGTAATCAAACCGAATGAAGAAGTGCAACTGGATGCCGAAATAACAGCCACTTTTAGTAATGCCGGACACATTATCGGGGCCTGTTCTATCGAATTGAAACTGGAGAACAAAACGTTGGTTTTTTCCGGAGATATTGGCCGAGATGACGATGTGCTGATGTATCCTCCAACCAAACCCAAAATCGCCGATTATATTTTTCTGGAAAGTACATACGGTAACCGAATTCATCAGGAAGAAGACGTCAAACTTTCTTTAGAAACCTATATCAACAATGCATTTCAAGCAGGTGGTACCGTGATCATTCCGAGTTTTGCTGTTGAAAGAGCACAAAGCATTATGTATTTGCTATGGCAACTAAAGGAAGAAGACAAACTCCCTGATATCCCTTATGTTATTGATACGCCCATGGGCATAAGTGTTTTGGAGGTTTTTACGAAAAATAAAAATTGGCACAAACTTTCCGAAAGTGATTGCATAGCAATGTGTAAAATGTTTACGATGAACACTGATTATCAGGAAACAGTTGATACAATTTATGATACGCAACCTAAAGTAGTTATAGCTGCCAGCGGAATGATTACCGGCGGAAGAGTCTTAAGTTATTTAGAACGCTACATCAGTTTGCCCGAAACCACCATTATCATTGTGGGCTATCAAGCCGAGGGAACTCGTGGAAGAAAATTACTCGAAGGAGCCACTGAATTAAAAATCTACGGAAAATATTATCCTGTTTTAGCCAAAATTCTGGAAATAGAAGGTTTGTCAGCACATGGCGATCAAAACGATTTGCTCAATTGGCTTTCAGCACTGCAGTCTAAACCCCAAAAAGTTTTTTTAGTCCATGGCGAAAACCAACCGGCGGATGAGTTGCGCATCAAGATTCAGGAGCGTTATGGGTTTATTTGTTCTGTTCCTATGATGGGGCAAGAGTTTGAACTGTAAAGTTTTAATACGATTTTAAGTTTTTCCTAATTCGATTTTACTAGCTTTGCATCATGAATTTGAAAAAGCACATAAGTATTTTGCTGACTTTTTTCCTGTTGGTTTCCAACTTGGGGTTGGCGTTTAATGTGCATTATTGCGGAGGTAAAGTAGCTTCGGTTACTTTGCATGTGCCCACTGCTGAAGGTTCAGAAAAGAATTGTTGCGGTGCTGTTGAGCAAGAATCCAAATGTTGCAAAAACAAAATCATAAAATCTGAAATTAAATCAGAGCAGCTTATCGTCAAAAGTTTAACGTTCGCGGCTGATTACATTCCGGTTTATAACGATTGGAAACCTATCGTTTTTACATCTAATTTTACTTTCAAAAAAACAGAGATTACGCCATACTATTGCGATGCCAATGCGCCGCCGTTTTATCTCTTGTACAGCCAATATACTTTCTACTCCTGATTTAATATTCGATAAAAGTTAATTTATACGAATATTAAAATCTATTATAATGAAAAAAATACTGCTACTCTTAGCGCTATTGTTTTCAGTCATCACTTTTTCACAGGAAACGATTCAACAAGATTCCTTAAAAACAGTGACAGTGGAAGCCAAACGCAAAGGGTTAAAAAAATCACTTTCAGGAACCGCCAATACAACTGTAGTTACCAGCAAAGAATTACTAAAAGCGGCTTGTTGTAATTTGGCCGAAAGCTTCGAAACCAATCCGTCTATCGATGTGAATTTTTCGGATGCCTTGACAGGAACCAAACAAATAAAGATGCTCGGGTTAACCAGTCCCTACATCATGATTACCGAAGAAAATATTCCTTCAGTGCGCGGCGCTTCTCAAGCTTATGGGTTGTCTTTTACTCCGGGAACTTGGGTAGAAAGTATCCAAATTACCAAAGGAGCCGGCAGCGTTGTAAATGGCTATGAGAGTATTTCGGGTCAAATTAACACCGAGTTAATCAAACCCATGAAAGACATTCCCTTTTTTCTGAATGCTTACGGCTCGACCGATTCCCGTTTTGAATTAAATACCCATTTCAATAAGAAAGTTTCAGATTATTGGGCTACCAGTTTGTTTGTACACGGCAATGCCCGAGTGTCAAAAAACGATATGAATGATGATGGCTTTCTTGACAATCCGTTGGGAAGACAGTTTAATGTAGCCAACCGTTGGCAATTTGCCAATCCGGAAACAGGTTGGGTGGCGTTTTTAAATCTTCGTTTTATGAAAGATGAAAAGCAAACCGGTCAGCTTAATTTTGATCCTAACAGAGATAAAGGAACAACCAATTATTGGGGTTCTGAAATCAATACGGAACGATTGGATTTTACTTCTAAAGTGGGTTATGTTTTCAAGGATATGCCGTATCAAAGCATTGGCTTTCAAAATGCTTTCAGCAGTCACAATCAAGGATCCTATTTTGGTTTGAATCAATACGACATCAAGCAACAAAGCTATTACTCCAACCTGATTTTCAATTCGATTATCAGCAATACAATGCACAAATTTGCAACAGGGTTGAACTTCACGTATGATAAATATGCCGAGTTTGTAAACCTTGCCAATGTTAGTCGAATAGATAATTCAGTAGGTGCTTTTTTTGAATATACTTATGATGATAGCGACAAGTTCAGTTATATTTTGGGTGGAAGATTCGATTATCACAATAGGTTAGGAGGGTTCTTCACCCCGAGATTGCACGTAAAATACAATCCTTGGGAAAAAGCCGTACTCCGATTTTCAGCCGGAAGAGGCAAGCGCGCCGCCAATATTTTTGCCGAAAACCAAAACCTATTTGCCAGCTCCCGAACCTTTTCGGTTTTAGATACTAATGGGAAAATTTATGGATTGAATCCGGAGATTGCTTGGAATTACGGAATCAGTTTTACTCAGAACTTTAAATTATTTGGCATGAATGCCGATACAACGGTTGATTTTTATCGCACTGATTTTCAAAATCAAGCCGTGGTGGATGTGATGAATTCGCCGCAACAAGTCTTGTTTTATAACTTAAAAGGGAAATCGTATGCTAATAGTTTGCAATTGGATTTCAATTTAGAAATTATCGAACACCTCAATCTGAGAACGGCTTATAAGTATTATGATATTTCGACCGATTATCTTTCGGGGAGTTATCAGCGCCAGTTACAGGCAAAGCACCGTTTCTTTGCGAACTTAGAATATGAAACGCACATAGCCGAAAAAGGAAAACAATGGAAATTTGATTATACATTCAATTGGTTAGGGAAACAGCAATTACCCAACACGGCAAGTAATCCGCATCATGACCAGTTGCCCGAGTTTTCTCCGTCATTTAGTGTGATGAACGCTCAAATTACCCGAACTTTTTCGAGTACTTTTGAAATGTATATCGGAGGCGAAAATATTGGAAATTACAGTCAGCACAAAGCCGTTTTGGGTAGCGAAAATCCATTCGGACCAACTTTTGATACCTCAATTGTGTATGCGCCTATTTTTGGCCAAATGTATTACGCCGGATTGCGATTTAAAATAAAATAATGTTAAAAATAAATACGATGAAGAATATAATTTTAGGAATGATGTTGCTGTTTGTAGCACTTTCTACACAAGCTCAAGAAAAGAAAAATAAAAATGCCAAATACCAATTTGAAGTCAATGGTAATTGTGAACAATGCCAAAAACGAATTCAAAAAGCAGCCTATTCAGTTCCCGGGGTTAAATCGGCGACTTGGGATATTGAAAGCCACAATTTGACGGTATTTTTGAACGAAGAAAAATGTTCGGTTTCAGATGTAAAAAAAGCCATTGCCAAAGTGGGTCACGATACCGATGATACAAAAGCAGAAGATACTGTTTATGAAAAACTGCATTCGTGCTGCAAATACGAAAGAAAATAATGTTGAAAGCTCCTCTTTTTGAGGGGCTTTTTTTATTTGAAATACTTTCGACTAATAATTTTATCTTTACACCAACTAACGAATTACCGTCTTTGCTATGAGCGATTTTTATAAAAAGATATTGGACAATAATAAACAATGGGTCGAGAACCAATTGAAGATTGATCCTAATTATTTCAAAGATTTATCACAAGGTCAAAATCCGCCTTTGTTGTGGATTGGTTGTTCTGATAGTCGCGTTCCGGCCAATGAAATTATAGGGGCCAAACCGGGAGAAGTTTTCGTGCACCGTAACATTGCCAATATGGTGGTGCATTCGGATATGAATATGCTGAGCGTTTTGGATTATGCTGTGAATGCTTTGAAAATTAAACATGTTATTGTTTGTGGTCATTATGGTTGCGGAGGGATTAAAGCAGCTATGGGCAACACTTCTATCGGTATTATTGATAATTGGATTCGTCATATTAAAGATGTTTATCGTTTGCATCATCAGGAATTGAATGCTATTGAAAATGAAACCGATCGTTTTAATCGTTTTGTAGAAGTGAACGTTATTGAGCAAGTTTTTGATTTGGCCAAAACTTCTATCGTACAATCTGCATGGATGAATGGTCAAGAATTAACGCTTCACGGTTGGGTTTATGGTTTAAATTCGGGCTTTGTGACGGATTTGAATGTAAATTTCAGCAGTAATAAAGACTTAGACGATGTTTATCAATTAGAATTTTAATGCGCAAAGTTCTACTACTAATCAGCTTTCTTTTTATTTCAAATCAGTATTTGAATGCTCAGGGCATGACCCAAAATCAGCGGGTTTGGTTTGCTTATTCCGGACAATATAAGGTTTCCAAAAACTGGGGCTATCATATTGAAGCGCAATTCAGAATGGACAATCAATTGGAACAGAATGTACAAAACATCTACCGAATCGGAGCGGTTTATTTTATTTCACCTTCTAAAAATCTAACCTCCGGATATGCTTTAGTTAATACGTTTGACGCAGCGACTGAACGTTTCTTTAAAGAAAATAGGCTTTGGGAACAGTTTCAATACAATAAAAAATGGCACGAAAACAAAAATGTCATGACACATCGATTGCGGTTGGAACAGCGCTGGGTAGGCTCGATTGGAATGGTTGACGGAAATCCGGTTTCAACAGGGAGTAATTGCCAAAACCGATTGCGTTATCTGAATCGGAATTTATTTCACATCACCAATTTGAAAGCTACCGATGAAGAAATTTATGCCGTGTTGCAAAATGAGTTCTTTGTCACTTTGGGTGATAATAAAGTCAATTCCAATATAGTTGACCAAAACCGTTTTTTGATTGGTTTGGGACTGAATTATAATAATCACATCCGTTTGGAGGTAGGCTATATGAATCACTTTGTGAATTCTAATGCCAAAGCTGACGTGATGAATCACACGATTTCTATTTCGTTAATTCAGAACCTAAATTTGCAAAAACAATAGCAGAGTTTAACTTTTTAAAATGCGGTTATCCCAAAAAAAGCTTAATTTCACGCTCGAATTTTATCTATTTTAATTTTATAATCCATGAATGACTTTAATTGGATGCAATTGCTAAATCCTGAATTTTACATTACCATGTCTATTGGCGGTGTACAAGTGGGTCTTTGGATTGTGTTGTTTATAGTGTTTGCCGAAACAGGTCTTTTTGCCGGTTTCTTTTTGCCGGGAGACAGTTTACTTTTCTTAGCCGGAATTTACAGCCGTGATTTAGTAGAGAATTTTACGTTTATACCAAGTGATTTGGTAAACGTGACCTTGTTGTCAGTATTAGTGGCTGTGGCAGGAATATTTGGCAATATGATGGGTTATTGGTTTGGTTCTAAAAGTGGTTATTATTTATACAAAAAAGAAGATAGTTTTTGGTTTAAGAAAAAATACCTAATTCAGTCCAAAGATTTCTTTGAAAGATATGGCGGAAAAGCTATCATATTCGCTCGTTTTTTACCAATTGTAAGAACTTTTGCGCCAATTGTTGCCGGAATTGTGACAATGGATAAAAAGAAATTTATGTTCTATAATATTGTGAGTTCTTTCCTTTGGTCGTTTGTTTTGATTTTTTCAGGACATTATTTATACGGAATGTTTTTAGAGAAATTTGATATCGATTTAAAGCACCATATAGAGAAAATTGTTATCGCAATCATATTGATTTCAACTTTTCCGGTATTTCTTAAAATGATAAAGAAAACCCCGAAACAAGCAGAATAGAGCACAAAAAAAGCGCCTCAAATCTTGAGGCGCTTTTTTATTGTAAATCAATTGTTTTTTCTTCCTGAAATAATTGTCCGTCATTAGTTATTCCTTCAATGATAACTTTAGCTTTTGGCTTATTGTAATTGGTGATTTCAAAAGTAAATTGACCGTTTTCATCAGTAACTATGCTTGAAGCCCAATGCAATAATCCATAGTTGTTAAAGCCACTGCTTTGACTGTTTTCATAATCGGCATTTTTAAAACCAAAATATCGAGCAAAACCTTCTTTAAAATAAAAGGAGTTGATGTCCTGTTTGACAACAGCATTAGGGATATTTTTTTTAGTATAAATTTTAATAACGCCCATGTTGTTTTTTATGCTCGGCACAATAGCATACGGGCTAAGGTATATTTCGTCAATTTCACTCATGTCCATTATACCTAATTCGTCGTGAGACATCAGTACTCTGCCATTTATAGTGATTTCAGGTGTTGGTTGTGCTGCGTGTAAAGAATTGCGGTTTCTGCTGTAAACCGTTATATGCAGACCGCTTCTGGCTACATCAAAACCATTAGATTGTATAAAAACCAATAAATCCTGACGTTCCATAGTTTCATCTACTTTAAAAGCTCTGAGACTTCCGTTTCCTAACTTGTTTTCATAGGTTAAACTTTTTTTAGCAGGAGCTTTAATTTTAACCTCTTTCAGTTGGATAACATTTGCGGCAAACTTAGGAATGTCAAAGTCGTTCATAACCAAAATGTCACTTTCAGTTTCTGTACAGCCTTCGGGAATGTTTATTTTGAAGGGTTTATAAAATGGTTTTTTCCTATTGAGTACTTGTGGATTTAGTTTGGTTTTAATGATATCAAAATTGGGAAGCTTTTGTAAAGACATTGTAACAAAAGTTGAATCAGCAATAAGGATGTGCTCAAAAAGATAATCTCCTTTTTCAGTAACATCGGCTGACATCATAATGAAATCTTTATAAGAGACCAACTTTACTTTGTGGTATGGTTTGTTAATGATCTTGGGGTCGATAGTGCCTTTTAAATTTACACCAATATCGAAACTGTAATTGGCTGATGGCGTAGTTGTTTTTAGGTAATTCCAGATATATTTTGACTTTTCCTGATTTAATAAAGCTAAATCAAGTTCATAATATTGGGCTCTTCCCGGCGAGTTGAAATAATAACCGGTATTTTGTAATGGTTCATTTAAATAGGGATTAATGGTTAATCCGGAAAAAATAGTGTTGTCCTTGTCATAACTTTTAGTGTTCTCGGGTAAAATAGTAATGCTCATGCTGGTGTTTTGAAAAGGACTATTGCCGGTTAATATTATTTTGCCATTGTTTTTGTTCTTATTTACTAAGGTTGTTGCGGTGTCCTTAAAATTCGGATGGGTATAAATCAAGCGTTCGCTCCACTGTTGCAAATCGCTGTCTATAATTCGTAATGTATTGATGCCTTCAAAGAGTTCGGTATTGTTTATCGCGATAACTTGCTCCAATTCGGCATTGAACTGTATATCATATAAGATAGATTTTTGGTCTTGATGTACCAACAAATAAAACTTTTTTGAATTTAACAAATTGGAAGTAGTACTGTTAGTTTTGATTTTAATAATGGTTTTCCCTTCAATCGAGAAGTTGTTTACGGCTAATGCAAATCCCATTTTTTCCGGACTTGGCAACTGCTTTTCATAGGTTTTGTTACTGTAGCGCAACATTACTTTTAGCGGTTCTTCTGTTGGTGTGATTTCGAATTTTCCTAAACCAAATCGATTTAGTTTAGCTGTTTTTAAAACGGTACCACTGCCATTTTCTATTGAAACTTCCAAATTCTCAGGGCTATTGCCTCTGCAGTCTTTTACTTGAACACCAACCGAGTTGGAAATGCCGCTGATAAGATTACCTCCTTCGGGTTTGAGATGAATTTCGAGTGTTTCCGAGTTTGCTTTTTTGGAGTTTTTTATGCCTTCTTCCGGATTAATGATATTGATTTTGGTAATGGTTGATTCGTCTTCGCTAAAATTATTCATCCAGTTGGTATAAACTTGAATGTAATAGTTCCCGGAATGCATCGCTGGCTTAAGGTCAATCTTTCCTGAAAATGTCCCATTGCTGGCAAAAACTAATTTTTCTGAAAGTTGAGTTCCTTTTTCATCATATAAAACAATGTAAACATTGGTGGTGAAATAAGGCTTACTGGTTTTTCGGTTGATAATGTAGCCCTGATACCAAATGGCCTCATTGGTAATAAAAGTTGTTTTGTCTAAATGAAGATGTATGGCTTCACGTTCCAAATCAAAATAATTCTCAAGTACCGCTGATATTTTGTCTTTGTTTTCATCAATTGCATTTTGAGAGTATAAATTTTGTATAAGCAAAAACGCAATAAATAAAAAAGAAGGTTACACTTTCGCATCCGATAAGGTTTTAAATCGATTTTAAAAGTATAGATATTTATTTACAAAACAAATAAAAAAAACGCCCCAATTTCTTGAGGCGTTTTTTGTTTTTATAGAAACATTGCTACGCAAGATTCTCTATTTTGCATTACATCATACCTGGCATTCCGCCACCCATTGGCATTCCTCCACCTGCGTTTTCTTCTTTGATTTCCACCAAAGCACATTCGGTAGTTAAAATCATTCCGGCTACTGAAGCCGCATTTTCCAAGGCTACACGCGTTACTTTTTTAGGATCAATAATTCCGGCTTTTAGCATGTCAACATATTGATCGGTTTTGGCATTGTAACCAAAATTAGCTTTTCCTTCGGCTACTTTAGCGACTACTACTGAACCTTCTAAACCGGCATTTTCAACAATAGTTCTTAAAGGAGCTTCTACAGCGCGGGATACAATTTGAATTCCGGTTGCTTCGTCAGCGTTGTCTGCTTTAAGTTTGTCTAAAACCGATTTGGCTCTTAATAAAGCTACTCCACCGCCGGCAACAATTCCTTCTTCAACAGCAGCTCTTGTGGCGTGTAATGCATCATCAACACGGTCTTTTTTCTCTTTCATTTCTACTTCAGAAGCAGCACCAACATAAAGTACAGCTACACCTCCAGCCAATTTAGCCAAACGTTCCTGTAATTTTTCTTTGTCGTAATCCGAAGTGGTTGTATCCATTTGGGCTTTAATTTGGTTCACACGATTCTTAATCATGTCCGCATCTCCGGCACCGTTTACAATAGTAGTGTTGTCTTTATCAATAGTCACTTTTTCGGCTGTTCCTAACATTTCTAATGTAGTATTTTCCAAAGTATAACCGCTTTCTTCAGCAATTACAGTTCCTCCGGTTAAGATGGCAATGTCTTCTAACATCGCTTTTCTTCGGTCACCAAAACCAGGAGCTTTTACTGCTGCAATTTTTAAGGCACCACGCAATTTGTTTACAACTAAAGTGGATAACGCTTCGCCATCTACATCTTCAGCAATAATTAATAATGGTTTTCCTGATTGTGCTACCGGTTCTAAGATGGGTAATAATTCTTTTAAAGAGGAAACTTTTTTGTCATATAAAAGAATGTATGGTCTTTCTAATTCAACTTCCATCTTCTCAGGATTAGTCACGAAGTAAGGTGATAAATATCCTCTGTCAAACTGCATTCCTTCTACCACATCAACATAAGTATCGGTTCCTTTGGCTTCTTCAACGGTGATTACCCCTTCTTTGCCTACTTTGCCAAAAGCAGTAGCAATTAGTTCTCCAATTACTTCGTCGTTATTGGCCGAAATAGAGGCAATTTGTTTGATTTTTTCTGAATCACTTCCAACAACTTGAGCTTGTTTTCCAAGGTCAGCTACGATAGATTCCACCGCTTTGTCTATCCCTCTTTTCAAATCCATTGGATTGGCACCGGCCGCTACGTTTTTCAAACCTTCTTTAACGATGGCTTGTGCTAAAACAGTTGCAGTTGTAGTTCCGTCTCCCGCTAAATCATTGGTTTTAGAAGCGACTTCTTTTACCATTTGAGCCCCCATGTTTTCTAATGGGTCTTTTAATTCAATTTCTTTGGCTACGGTAACACCGTCTTTGGTTACATTAGGTCCGCCAAATGATTTTCCGATAATTACGTTACGACCTTTTGGTCCTAAAGTTACTTTTACTGCATTGGCCAACGCATCAACTCCGCGTTTTAAACCGTCGCGTGCTTCAATGTCGAATTTTATATCTTTTGCCATAATTTTTAATTGTGTATTTTGATAATTGTTTACTTCGGTTATTTGAATTAGATAATCGCCAGGATGTCGTCCTCACGCATAATCAGATAATCTTTACCGTTGAATTTTAAATCGGTTCCTGCATATTTTCCGTACAGCACGGTATCACCAACTTTTACCGTTAATGGTTCGTCTTTTTTACCGTTTCCTACGGCAACAACGGTTCCTTTTTGTGGTTTTTCTTTTGCGGTATCCGGTATGATAATTCCAGATGCTGTTTGGGTTTCTGCTGCTGCAGGTTCCACAATAACTCTGTCTGAAAGCGGTTTGATGTTTAATGCCATAATTATATGTATTTATGTTATTAGAATGTTTGGTTTCGGTTTTTCAGAAATTGTGCCAAGCCTTGTAAACTGACATTTTTTCCTAAAAAAAATGCCAGCATGTCAGCGCTGGCATTATATTTTTGGTATGTTTTATTTATTTTTTTACCGGCTCTGTAATTGGTTTTGCCGGAGTAGTAGTGGTTGGTTTAGCCGGTGCTACTGTTTCTTTTTCGTCGATGATTTTTGAATTAGCATCGCTCAAACTTCCGGAGAAACTTAAACTTGATAATAAAATCAAAACGATTAGGATAGTGGCTAGTGTCCAAGTACTTTTATCTAAAAAGTCAGTTGTTTTTTGAACGCCTCCCATTTGTGTTGATCCACCTAATGAAGATGATAAACCGCCACCTTTAGGGTTTTGAACCATGATTACAATAATCAATAGAAAACAAACTATTGTGATTAATACTAAAAAGATTGAAAATGTGCTCATTATTTAATTATTATTTTGTTGTACTATTTTAATATCCGAAATTCGGTCTGCAAAGAAACTACTTTTTTCCGGATATTTCAAAATTAATATTTCATATGCCTGAATTGCTTTGGAATATTTTTTTTGTTCCAAATAAACTCGGGCTAAGGTCTCGGTCATCAGATAGGTAGTGTCGTCGGCAATTGGCTCAATAACGGGCACTGTGGCGTCTTTGGCAATGGGAGAAATCTTCGGATTGTTCTCGATAAATTTATCAATTAAGTCGAGTTTTTTCTTTTTATCTTCTGCGATAGGAGCAACCGCTTTTGTCGTTTCTTCTCTATCGATAGGTTTTAATCTTGATAATTGAAGCCATTCTTGGAAAGAATGTTTTTCATTTTTAGAAAATTCTAATGGTTTACCCAAAGCTAATTTTTCTTCCGCTTTTTGTTCTTCAGTCGTTGTAGCTTCTTTGATGGAAGTCAGTATTGATTGTTCTAAAGGATCAACTGTAGTTTGTTTTGCTTCGACCACCAGGATTTCGCTTCCCACAACGCTCATGTTCATCAACTCTTCCAGTTTCTTTTCGTATAGCCCTTTTTGTACGGCAACAAACGAATCTGAAGTAATGAAGTCGAACAAAACACTACGGTCTGTAGTATAAGCGGCAGCAACTTTTAAAGCATAGTTGTAATTGAAACTGTCCTGATTGTACAAATGTTTTAATCGCAAGACACGAGCACTTTGAAAGTACGGAAATGCCGTCAATACATTATCTAATGTATCCGCATACCGATCGTTGATGGCATCGGGTTTGTTGAGTAAAAATGTAAAATCAGTTAGGTTCATTTATACTACCATTTGGCTAGTGACTCGTTAAAAATATCTTGCGTTATTCGTTCAAAAATTTCATCAATATAACCTTTGAGTGTTGCTCCTGTAGGTAGTTCAGTTCCATCATAATCTCGGTAAAAAGAGAAGCGTTTTTCAAAGTTATCACTTTCTTTATTTTTATTCACAAAACGAACGTTTACGGCAATCGTCAATCGGGTTTGTGCTGCTTTTTGATCGGCTGTAGCCGTCATGGGCGTTGCATTATAACTAACAATTTCACCTTCATACAGCAAGTCACCGTTGGAATTGGTCAAATTCAAATTGGTTTGATTTTGAATAAGTTCCTGTAATTTGATGGTGAAAGTCCTGTCAATACCCGGTTCTATGATGTCGGCATTGTTCTGAAAATAGTTTACTTGAAATGTTTTGGCATCAATTTTTCCTGTTCCGGTAAAGTTGTATACCGAACAGCTGTTGATACTGAACCCAAGTAGGATAAGAAAAAGGAATCTTAAAAATTTCATGCTGCTGATTAAAGGCGCTAAAGTACTTCTTTATTTTGAATTATGGAATGACATCGCCTTGGTAGTAGTATTTGACAGCAACATAGCTGTTTTCAAAAACGCCCGAATAATAATTGTTTTTAGTTTGACTAATCGGTAAATTATCGGAGTTGAATTCATAGGTGTAAACAGCACTTTCCGGATCTTCTGCAGCATAATGCATAGTAGTCATAATGTTTACAGATGAATTACCATCTTTTAAAAACCACGGGTCATAAATAGACTTTGCCTTAGCTATAGATGAAATGCCTTCTCTTATAGGATTGATGTGGTTTTCGTCATAGCTATAAGTGTTTTCAGGGTCTCCGATAAACGGCCCATGAAAAAACAAATGGATTAAATTGCCGTTAGCATCATATCCGCAAAAATATTGGTCTTCATAAAAATCGACATCGTCATCATAAATACTGTGTGCTTCTTTTAAAAAATCGTTCGAACCGAGCTTGCATTCCAAACTGGTAAAGCCACTCGAGAAGGAATATTTGTGGTCAACATAGCTGTAATTGTAGTTTTCACCATTTATCTCGGCAATGAATCCCGACTCATAGCTAATGTTATATGTAGTAGCGTTTGTGCCGTTGTACTTTACATTTTGAATCAATTCATTGTTTAAGTCATAAGCAAAGGTTTCAAGCAAGGTGCCATCCGCTTTAGTTATCGCCGACAATAAACCCTCCGTGTTAAAAAGCCAACGTCTTTCATTAGGATTCCCGGGCAGAAAATCAACTCTTTGTAATTTACCATTGCTCGGTGTTGGCGTTGGGATAACCTCGTTTGAAGTATCGTTACTGCAAGATGTTATGACAAGGGTTGTAAATAAAAGAAACAGAAACTTTTTCATAATGAATGGTTTAGCAACGTAAAAGTAAATAAAAATAGTTTTACAAATCGAATTGCTTTATTTTTCGGTAAAGTGTTCTTTCGGAAATACCAAGTTCATCTGCGGCCGCTTTTCGTTTGCCTTTATGACGCTCCAGCGATTTTTTGATGAGTTCTATTTCTTTTTGCTCCAATTTCAATACCTCTTCCTCTTCTACAGTTTCAGCCATCAGGTAATTGTGGTCATCCTCATCTTCAAATTCCTCCTGATGTACTTGGCTTTGGGTTGGCATCACATTAACTCTTGGCGTTTCTTCATAAGCTATTTCACTTTCGGTTGGAGTAGCTCCATAAACTTTTTGAATCAAACTCGGATTAATATCTTGTACTTTGGACCCGTTTTTCATCAGCTCCAAAGTCAATTTTTTTAAATCATTTAAGTCGCTTTTCATGTCGAATAGCACTTTGTATAAAATATCTCTCTCTGTAGAAAAATCACTATCCGATTTCTTGCCTCCAATAACAGAAGGCAAAGTACTACCCTCTACCGGAAGATAAGATTGTAAAGTAGTCAATGAAATATCGCGGTTGGTTTCTAAAACCGAAATCTGCTCGGCCACGTTTCGCAACTGACGGATGTTACCGCTCCAACGGTATTTTTGTAAAAACTGTATAGCCTCTTCACTTAGTTTGATAGGAGGCATTTTATATTTATGGGCAAAATCAGCTGCAAATTTCCTGAATAATAAATGAATATCGTCTTTTCGTTCGCGTAAGGGAGGCAACGGAATATCAACCGTGCTTAAACGGTAATACAAATCTTCACGGAATTTTCCTTTTTCAATGGCGTCAAACATGTTGATATTGGTAGCCGCTACGATTCGGACATTGGTTTTTTGTACTTGTGACGAACCTACTTTGATAAATTCCCCGTTTTCCAAAACACGCAGCAAACGGACTTGTGTCGTTAAGGGCAATTCACCCACTTCATCTAAAAAAATGGTTCCGCCATCCGCTACTTCAAAATACCCTTCACGAGTATTGGTAGCACCGGTAAAAGCGCCCTTTTCGTGTCCAAATAATTCACTGTCAATCGTTCCTTCCGGGATGGCACCACAGTTTACCGCAATGTATTTCCCGTGTTTTCTATGCGAAAGCGAATGAATAATTCTCGGAATGCTCTCTTTTCCCACACCACTTTCACCAACCACCAATACGGATATGTCAGTAGGAGCTACTTGAATTGCTTTTTCTATGGCACGATTCAGTTTCGGGTCGTTCCCGATAATTTCAAATCGCTGTTTGATGCTTTGAACGGTTTCCATATTTTTTTACTTATTGCATGCTGCTATAACCAACCGCGTCTCCAATTAAAGTGGCAGTCGTACAATCGGTCACTTTTACCATAACGAAATCGCCCACTTGATAATCTCCTTTCGGAAAAACAGCCACTACATTTTCTGAGTTTCTGCCGCTCCAGTGTTTGTCTGATTTTTTTGATTCTTTTTCAATCAAAATTTCAACCGTTTGGCCCAAGAAACGCTTGGTTCTTTTTTCGCTTAGTATTTGTTGTAAGTCTACAATTTCTTGTAAACGTCTTTTCTTCACTTCTTCCGGCACATCATCTTCCATTTTTCTGGCGGCCAATGTACCCGGTCTTTCGGAGTAGGCAAACATATACCCAAAGTCATATTCCACATATTCCATCAACGTCAGAGTGTCTTTGTGGTCTTCTTCGGTTTCTGTTGGGAAACCTGATATCATATCCTGAGAAATTGAACAATCCGGAATAATTTTCTTGATTTTATCCACCAACGCCATATATTCTTCACGGGTATGCTGGCGATTCATTTCTTTCAAAATCCTTGTGCTGCCGCTTTGTACCGGTAAGTGAATGTAGTTGCAAACGTTGTCATACTTCGCAATCACATGCAACACTTCTTCGTGCATATCCTGCGGATTTGAAGTCGAAAAACGGAAACGCATTTTTGGGAACGCCACCGCGCATTGTTCTAATAACATCGCAAAATCAGTCGAAGTAGCTTTTTGCATTTCGGTAGCTTTGTCAAAGTCTTTTTTCAAACCACCGCCATACCAAAGGTAACTGTCTACATTTTGGCCCAAAAGACAAACTTCCTTAAAGCCTCTGTTCCATAAATCCTGAATTTCTTCTAAGATGCTTTGCGGCTCACGGCTACGCTCACGTCCACGGGTGAATGGCACCACACAAAACGTACACATATTATCGCAACCACGAGTGATAGAAACAAATGCATTCACGCCGTTACTGTTCAAACGAACCGGTGCAATATCGCCATAGGTTTCTTCTTTCGATAAAATCACATTGATAGCATCTCTTCCTTCCTCTACTTCTTTCAATAGATTGGGCAAATCTTTATAAGCATCAGGTCCCACCACCATGTCAACAATTTTTTCTTCTTCCAAAAATTGTGTTTTCAAACGCTCCGCCATACAGCCCAAAACGCCCACCTTCATACCCGGATTAATACTGCGTTTCACCGCATTGTATTTCTCCAAACGTTTTCTAACGGTTTGTTCTGCCTTGTCTCTGATCGAACAGGTGTTCACCAAAACCAAGTCGGCTTCCTCTAATTTTTGGGTTGTATTATACCCTTGCTCCGTTAGGATAGACGCTACAATCTCACTGTCCGAAAAATTCATCGCACAGCCGTAGCTCTCTATAAATAGTTTTTTTTGATTGCCTTCTTTGTGTTCCAGTACCATTGAGGTACCTTGTTTTTTTTCGTCGATTTCCTTTTCCATAATAATATATCGCTTTCGGGACAGCAAAGATAATACTAAAAATGAATATCTGACAAGATGGCAGAGCGGGTTTAACAAAAGTTTTGGAGCGAATGGGTCGGGCGTACTTGGAATCCCTATTCCCGCTGTCCGCACTACAAGGTAGTTGCTCCCATCGGGGCTAAAGAGTGATCGTCTTTTGTATCCCTGTTTCACATCAAAAAAGAAACACTTTTTAACTCAAATAATCACTGCAAAGCTCCATGTTTATTGAGCAGAGGCTAATTTTCTTCACGCGTCTCCTCATTTTACAATTGCCGTTCCTCATTTTACAATTGCCGTTCCTCATTTTACGATTGACATTCCTCATTTTACGATTGGCGCCCCTCATTTTACAACAGCCTTACCTTATCTTGCTTTTGCTTCAGTATTTCAAAATTTTCAAAGTATAGCATAACCATTCGATCTAGCATTCAATGGCATTTTACCGTTAAAAAGTAACACTAAATCGGTATTTTAAAAAAAACGTTTACTTTTGTCCGCATATTTGATAGTAAGAAGAGGATTGCCAGTGGCAATCAGGACACGAACTTTAGTTCGTTTTTAGCTGTCTGAGTTATCATAATAGTTGTTTCAAACTAACAATCAAAAAGGCATATGGCAAAGAATTTAGTTATCGTGGAGTCACCGGCAAAGGCCAAAACAATCGAAAAATTTCTGGGGAGTGAGTATCAGGTGGAGTCCAGCTACGGACACATTGCCGACTTACCGTCTAAAGAAATTGGAGTAGATGTTGATAATGGTTTCAAGCCTAAATACGAAGTCTCCTCCGATAAAAAAGCTTTGGTCACCAAACTAAAAGGATTAGCTAAAAATGCCGAAATGGTTTGGTTGGCTTCCGATGAGGACCGCGAGGGAGAAGCCATTTCTTGGCACTTAGCGGAAGAATTAAAACTCGATAAAAACAAAACCAAACGCATTGTTTTTCATGAAATCACCAAAACAGCCATTCAAAAAGCCATCGAGAACCCACGCGGTATTGATTATAACTTAGTCAATGCGCAACAGGCCCGAAGAGTTTTGGACCGTTTAGTAGGTTATGAATTGTCACCGGTGCTTTGGAAAAAAGTTAAAGGCGGTTTGTCGGCCGGTCGTGTACAATCCGTATCGGTTCGATTAATTGTAGAACGCGAAAGAGAAATACAAGAGTTTACTCCTGTGGCATCGTATTCTGTTACTGCCGAATTTACCAACGAAGCCGGGAAAACGGTGAAAGCCAAATTGCCGAAAAACTTCGCCACCAAAAAAGAAGCCGAAGACTTCTTAAATAAAAACATCGGGTCTACCTATAAAGTAGCCGATTTAGAAACCAAACCTACCAAAAAATCACCGGCCGCACCTTTTACAACTTCCACGTTGCAACAGGAAGCCGCCCGTAAATTATACTTACCCGTGGGTATCACCATGCAAATCGCCCAGCGTTTATATGAGGCCGGACTCATCACATATATGAGAACAGATAGTGTGAACCTTTCGCAGGAAGCCATGGGTGCAGCACAAGCAGAAATTACCAGTTACTACGGAGCCGAATTCAGCAAACCAAGAAATTTCAATACCAAATCAAAAGGAGCACAGGAAGCGCACGAAGCGATTCGCCCAACGGATATGTCGCGCCACACAGTCAATGTTGAAAGAGACCAATCCCGTTTATACGAATTGATTTGGAAAAGAACTTTGGCGTCACAAATGAGCGATGCGGAATTAGAAAGAACCAACGTCAAGATTGAAGCCAACAATCACAGTGAAGTTTTTCAAGCCACTGGAGAGGTTATCAAATTTGAAGGATTCTTAAAAGTATATTTAGAAGGCAATGACGATGACGATGAAGAACAAGAAGGTATGTTGCCGGTTTTAAAAGTCAACGAAAAATTGTTGAACAACACTATTGTCGCTACGGAAAGATACACCCGTCCGGCTTCAAGATATACCGAAGCTTCTTTAGTAAAGAAATTAGAAGAGCTGGGAATTGGTCGTCCATCCACTTATGCACCAACGATTTCTACCATTATTAATAGAAATTATGTCGAAAAAGGAAACTTAGACGGTGTAGAAAGAAAATATGTGCAGTTAACATTGGCTTCTAATAAAGTTGATGAAAAATATTAAAAGAAAACACCGGTTCCGATAAAGGGAAATTAGTACCCACTGATATTGGAACGATTGTGAACGATTTCTTGGTGAAAAATTTCGCTGCTATCCTTGATTATAATTTCACGGCCAAAGTAGAACAAGACTTTGACGAAATAGCCGAGGGAAATATTGATTGGGCCAAAATGATGCAGGATTTCTACAATAAGTTTCATCCGAATGTAGTAGAAGTAGAGAAGAATGCCGATCGTGAAAGTGGTGAAAGAATATTAGGAACCGACCCTAAAACAGGCAAACCGGTTTCCGTTCGTTTAGGTAAATTTGGTCCTATGGCTCAAATTGGTGAAGCTGATGATGAAGAGAAACAATTCGCCAGTTTGCGTCAGGAACAAAATATTGGGAACATCACTTTAGAAGAAGCATTGAATTTATTCTTGTTGCCAAAAACATTAGGAGAATATAAAGGAGAAGAAGTTGAAGTAAGCAACGGTCGTTTCGGTCCGTATGTTCGTTTCGGTAAACAATTCATTTCGTTGCCAAGAGGAGAGGATCCTTTAGATGTAACTATGGAACGTGCTCAGGAACTGATTAACGAGAAAGCTAAAGCAGATGCTCCGATAGCAGTTTATAAAAATATGGATGTGCAAAAAGGAGTGGGGCGTTTTGGTCCTTTCCTAAAATGGAATGGCATTTTTATTAATGTAAACAAAAAATACAATTTCGATAATCTGTCACAATCCGATGTAGCCGAACTAATAGAAGAGAAATTACAAAAGGATATTGATAAGGTAATTCACAATTGGTCAGAAGAAGGAATTCTGGTAGAAAAAGCCCGCTGGGGAAAATCAGTTATCACCAAAGGTAAAATCAAAATCGAATTAAATAAAGATGTTGATGCTGCCAAATTAACATTGGAGGAAGTCAAAGAAATGATTGCCAAAAAGACGCCTGAGAAAAAAACCGCAGCTAAAAAAGCCACCACCAAAAAAGCACCTGCTAAAAAGAAATAAACTATGGAATTTGATTTTTTGTCCCCGGTTGACGACGAAATTATTCAATATATAAAAGGACTTTCTTCGCAACATTTAGGAAGTAAAGTCGCTTTCCACACTGATAAAGATTTTCCGGATACCGATATGATTAAGATAGCTATCGTTGGTGTTTTAGAAAATCGCGGTGATGCTAAAACTTTCGAAGATGTAGATTTGAATCCAATTCGTAAAGAGTTGTACACCTTGTTTCCGGGCAATTGGCAAAGTTCCATTGCTGATTTAGGCGATATTCTTCCGGGAAATTCTTTGGAAGATACTTATTTTGCCTTGCAAAAAGTTACCGCCAAATTAATCCGAAAAGGAATTATACCTATAATAATAGGAGGGACTCAAGATTTGACTTATCCATTATATAGAGGATATGATAATTCAGAGCAAATGGTCAACTTGGTTTCCATTGACAGTAAGTTTGATTTTGGTAAGCAGGAAGAAGGGATTACCGCCAATTCCTATTTGTCAAAAATCATTTTAGATGAACCCAACAATCTTTTTAATTATTGTAATATTGGTTATCAAACCTATTATAATTCTCAGGAAGAAATTGATTTAATTGAGAAATTATATTTCGATGCCTACAGATTAGGAGAAATTTCCAACAACATTGAATTAGCTGAACCGGTTTTTCGTGATGCCGATATCGTTAGTATTGATTTAAATGCGGTAAAGTCTTCATATTCAGGAAATTTTATTACTTTTACGCCTAACGGTTTTGACGGAAAAGAGATTTGCAGTTTGTCCCGATATGCCGGAATCAGTGATAAGGTTAGTTCTTTTGGGATTTTCAATCACAACAACAAGAGCGAGGAATCCGTTCTTATATCACAAATCATATGGTATTTTATAGAAGGTGTTAATTATCGTTCCAATGAGTATCCATTTGGTACCAGAGAGAATTATTTAAAATACATAGTGCCCCTTGAAAGTGAAGAGTTGGTGTTTTACAAGAGCAACAAAACAGACCGATGGTGGATAGAAATTAATATTTTTTCAGGCCAACACAATAAATTGAAAAAAAACACGTTATTACCTTGTTCGCACGAAGAATATTTAATCGCATGCAATCAGGAAATACCGGAAAGATGGTGGAAAGCACAACGAAAGAATAGCCTTTAAAAATAAAAAACAATAAGAAAACAAGCGTAAAAACAATTTAAATATTTGTAAAAAACTTACAAAAAAAATAAAAAAGCGCACTTTATCGATGTTTTAATGTATTTTATCGGTAAATTATTTTTTTTTAGAAGAATTAATTTTAGCTTTGGCTTGTTAATTAATTTTTGATTTTATAATTGTTTTTTTGAAAAATAATAAATAGGTTTACGCCCTTAAAAAATAGAATATTCAAATAACCCCAATTTATATGAAGAAGTTCATTGCATTTGCATCATTTTTAGCTTTATTAACGAGCTGTGGAGGATCAAGCGACAAAGGTGAGTTAGTAGGAGTTAAAGGAAAAAAATGGCATCCGGAAAAACCTTTCGGTATGGCGTTAATACCTGGTGGTGCTTACATTATGGGTAAATCAGATGATGATCCTGCCAATATTCAAGATGCACCAACCAAAACGGTTACTGTAAGATCATTCTATATGGATGAAACTGAAATCACAAATAGTGAATACCGTCAATTTGTGGAATGGGTAAAAGACTCTACTATTAGAGTACGTTTGGCTATTCTTGCAGATGAAGTAGGTCAAACCGCTACTGGTAAAGGTGGAAAAGGAGGCGGAAAAGGTGGAAGCATTGGAGATTTTGCTTTCAACGATACTGATCCTGCTAAAATGACTCCGTATGACAAGTATATGTATGAGAATTACTATAGTGTTGGAACAGATGATGATCCTTACGCCGGAAGAAGATTAAACAGAAAAGTTAAGCTTATTAAAGAAACCAGTAAATATCCGGATGAATATTATACAGAAGTAATGGATACTATGTATTTGCCGGTAGCTGAATCTTTTAACGGTTTGAGAACTATTGATGTTAAAAAATTAAAATTCAGATATTCTTGGATGGATATTCAAGCTGCAGCGAAAGCTAAAGTTGGAAAAAGAAGTTCATTCATCAGAACGGAACAACAAGAGGTTTATCCTGATACTACGGTTTGGATTAAAGATTTTGCTTATTCATACAATGAGCCAATGCACAATGATTATTTCTGGCACCAAGCTTATGGAGAATATCCGGTTGTTGGGGTTAACTGGAAACAAGCTAAAGCATTTTGTGCTTGGAGAACTTTGAATAAAAATACTTATATAAAATCTAAGAAAAAGCATCATGATTTAATTAATGCTTTCAGATTGCCAACGGAGGCAGAGTGGGAATACGCTGCAAGAGGTGGTCTAGAGTCTGGAACATTCCCATGGGGAGGTCCTTATGCTAAAAACGATAGAGGTTGTTTCTTGGCTAACTTCAAACCAAATAGAGGAGATTATGCTGCGGATCAGGCTTTGTATACTGTAGAAGCAAAATCATATGAGCCAAACGGATACAACTTGTATAATATGGCCGGTAACGTAGCCGAGTGGACAGATTCATCATACGATGCAGCTGCTTACGAATACGTTTCTTCAATGAATCCAAACGTACCTGACTTGAAAAACATGAGAAAGGTAGTTCGTGGCGGATCATGGAAAGACGTTGCTTACTTCTTACAAGTGGGAACCAGAGATTTTGAATATGCTGATACAGCAAGAAGTTATATTGGCTTCCGTACAGTTCAGGATTACATGGGAACACAAGTAACCAAAAACGGTAAAGCACCTAGAAAGTAATTTCAAAACCAACTTAAATTATATTAACTTAACTAACTAAAAATTTTTATTATTATGGCATTATTAAGCAAAAAAACAATGAATTTCGCTTACGGTATGGGAGCGGCTGTTGTAATCGTTGGAGCATTATTTAAAATACAACACTGGACAGGAGCTAGTTTAATGCTTATTGTTGGTCTTTCGGTTGAAGCTTTGATTTTTGGATTATCAGCATTTGATCCAGTAGATAAAGAATTGGACTGGTCATTAGTATACCCAGAATTAGCAGGAGGCGAAAGCAAACCAAGAGATAAAAAAGAAGATCCAAAAGATGCACAAGGTTTATTGTCTCAGAAATTAGATAATATGTTAAAAGAAGCTAAAATCGATGGTCAATTGATGGAAAGCTTAGGAAATAGCATTAAAAACTTTGAAGGAGCAGCAAAAGCAATTTCTCCAACTGTAGATTCAATTGCCGGACAAAAGAAATATGCTGAAGAAATGACTAAAGCAGCCTCTCAATTAGAAACGTTGAACGGTTTATACCAAGTTCAATTACAAAGTGCTGAGAGAAATGCTCAAATTAACAACGAGGTTGCTGAAAACAACTTAAAATTAAAAGATCAAATGCAGTCTTTAACATCTAACTTGTCTACATTAAACAATGTATATGGTGGAATGCTTTCTGCAATGAGTAACAAAGGATAATTAGTTTTTCAACTATATTTTACAAACAAAATAATAATATAAACTAATTAGAAAAAATGGCAGGAGGAAAACTAACCCCTAGACAGAAGATGATTAACCTGATGTACCTGGTTTTCATCGCAATGTTGGCATTAAACATGTCAAAAGAAGTATTGACCGCTTTTGGTTTAATGAATGAAAAATTTGAAGGTGTCAATAAATTTTCTGAAGACTACAACAAAAGTTTGTTCACTTCATTAGAATCAAAGGCAAGTGATAATGCCGCACAATTTGGTGCTCCTTTTCAAAAAGCGAAACAAGTTCAAGTAATATCAAAACAACTTTACACTTACTTAGGTAGTTTAAAAGATGATGTTTCTAAAGAATTTGAAAGAGAAAAAAATGGAAAACTTCCTTACGAAGCCATGGACAAAGGTGGTTATATCGATGAGCATTGGTTCAAAGGAGATGGATATTCTCCAAAAGGTAAAGAAATAATCGAGAAGATTGAAAAATACAAAAGTGATTTAATTGCAGTTTTCGGTAATGATGTTAAATATCAAATTATCGTTAATAAAATCAAAGAAAAATTTGATTTAAGCAATGTGAAAGACAAAGAAGGTGTTTCTAAAAAATACTTATCTTACCACTTTGAAGGTTTCCCGGCTATTGCATCAGTAGCTAAATTAACAAGTATGCAAAATGATGTTGAAGCTACTGAGCAAGATATTTACAATGCTTTAATTGGAAATACTACAGCACAAGCTGCTTCGATGAAAAACTACAAAGCTATGGTTATCATGGATAAATCAGCTTTCTTCCAAGGAGAAACTGTTACTGGTAGAGTAGTTTTAGGAAGATATGATGAATCAACAGTTCCAACTAGCGTAAGTGTTGGTGGCGGAAGTGTTTCTATGGAAAACGGTCAGGCTATATTCAAATTAAGTGCCGGTGCTGTTGGAGAACATGATATCAAAGGTAAATTTACTTTCATGGAAGATGGTAAACAAGTGCCAATCGACATAAGTGATAAATACGTTGTAGTTCCTCAACCAAAATCAGCTAACATTTCTGCTGACAAAATGAACGTAGTATACAGAGGTTTAGATAATCCAATGACTATTTCATTTGCAGGTATTTCAGATGATAAAGTGAAAGCTTCTGCACCTGGATTAAGATCTGCCGGCGGACCTGGAAAATACAACATGAGTCCTGGGTCTGGAACAGAGGTTACGGTAAGCGTTACTGCTACTTTACCTGATGGCAAACCAGTATCAGACAAAAAAGTATTTAGAATTAAAAATATTCCTGCCCCAGCCGGAGCTATCGGAAAACAAGTTGGTGTTATCAAAGGCGCTAAATCACGTTTAGAAGTTTCTCAGGTTACTGCAGAATTACAAGATTTCTTGTATGATTTAAATTTCCAAGTAACTCGTTTTACTTTCAAAGTACCAGGACAACCTGCTATCATTGTAAATGGAGACAGAGTTAACGCTCAATGTAAAGCGGCATTAGCCAGAGCTACAAGAGGAGATCAAATTATTATTTCTGAAATCAAAACTAAAATTGTAGGTGGTGCTAATGTTGTAACAAAAGATGCAGCACCGGTAGCTTACGAAATCCAATAATATTTTGAGTTATTAATACCTACTATAACTTATTTTGAAAATTATGAAAATTAAAAATCTTTTATTCGCGGCTGCTTCATTAGTGATGAGCTTTAGTTCTATGGCTCAGTCTAATTTGCTTAATGCCAAAACTCCTGACGAGATTGGTAAAAAGACACCTGCGCAATTAATTTCTGATAATGATAAGCCATTACCATACGGTTATGTTCACGACAGAGATGTATTGATGGGTAAAGCAATTTGGGAGATGATTGATATAGATGAAAGAATTAATTTTCCGCTATATTATCCTATTGACACGGCTTTTGTTGGTAAAGACAGAAGATCTTTGTTTGATGTTTTATTAAAAAATATTAAAAGTGGAAAAATAACTGAGGTGTATACCGATGATTATTTTAATACTAAAAAGACCTTCACTGATATGAGTTCTTCTTTTACTTTCGTGGATACTATTCCTGCTGGTAAAGATTATATCAATGATCATTATGATGAGTTTTATCCAAAAGCTACTACCAAAAAAACGAAAGTTAATGGTAAATGGGTTACTGAAACTGTTCCTGCTACAGGAGGTGCAGTATTAGATCCTCAATATATTGACAAAAGAGAGTTGTCAGCTCAGGATATTTCAGGATATAAAATTAAAGGGTATTGGTACTTTGACAAACGTCAAGGTGAGTTAAAATACAGATTATTGGCTATTTGTCCGGTAGCTCCTGAAGCCCGTGACATTGGTAAAGAAAATGGTGATGTTATCGAATTGTTTTGGGTGTATTTCCCGGCCATTAGAGACATTCTACACGAAGCCAAAGCCTTTAATGATAAAAACTCAGCAATGCCAATTACATTTGACCATTTGTTAAACTCTCGCAGATTTAATGGTGAGATTTACAAAGAAGAAAATGTTTATGGCGACAGACAAGTTGCAGATTATATGAAAGATAATGCCCAAAATCAACTGTTAGAATCGGAAAGAATCAAAGAAAAAATCCGAAACTTTGAGTCTGATATGTGGAATTACTAAAATATAGTATTATAAATAATAAAAAACTCTCACCTTTGGTGGGAGTTTTTTTAGTTTAAAATATGGTCGATTATATCATTGTAGGTTCAGGTTTGGCAGGTATTGCTTTTGCAGAAACACTTTTGCAACATAATAAATCATTCGTGGTTTTTGATAATCATTCACAAAACTCTTCTAAAATTGCCGGCGGTTTATACAATCCGGTTATATTAAAAAGATTTAGCCAAGTTTGGAATGCTAACGAGCAATTGCAACTTGCCGAAGATTTTTATAAAAAGATTGAAGCAAAACTTTCTGTTCAGGTTGATTTTAAAGTGCCTATTTACAGGAAATTTTTTTCTGTTGAGGAGCAAAATAATTGGTTTGCCGCTTCAGATAAGCCTAATTTGTCTCCGTTTCTTTCCAGTACCATCATCCATAATAAATATTCCGCTATAGATTCTCCTTTTGGGTATGGTGAAGTATTGCATACCGGTTATGTCGATACAAATGTTATGTTGAATGCTTATCAAGCGTATCTTAAGAATAAAAAGTTACTGCTTGAGGAAGCTTTTGATTATAATCAATTGCAGGTTTTTGAAACTCATTTAGCCTATCAAAACCTTATAGCAAAACATATTGTCTTTGCAGAAGGCTTTGGAATACACGCTAATCCGTTTTTTAATTATTTACCGTTAGATGGTACTAAAGGGGAGTTATTCATCATTAAAGCGGCTGATTTAGATTTAGACGTTATTGTAAATACCAGTATTTTTATTTTGCCACTCGGACACAATCTTTTCAAAGTAGGGGCAACTTATAATTGGGATGACAAAACGGCTTCACCTACTGAAGAAGGGAAACAAGAACTTATTGACCGTATAAAAGAAATCTTGACTTGCGACTTCGAAATTATTGAACACCTTGCCGGAGTACGACCAACGGTTAAAGACCGAAGACCACTTTTAGGAACACATCATTTACATAAAAACATCCATATCCTTAACGGACTTGGAACACGGGGTGTCATGTTAGCCCCTGCCATGGCCATTGATTTATATGATTATATCGAAAAGGAAAAACCTTTGGAGAAATCTGTCAATATAAAAAGATATACTACTTCTTAACAGCCTTTTTATCAAAATGCACAAACATATTGATGTAAATGTTACGCGAGAGTCTCGCTGTTATTGGCATTAGAGCAATTAGCGCCAAAATAATGGCAATGAAAGAGTATAATAAACTCAAACCTATAATAACTTTTGCTATAATAAATGTGGCAACACCAATGGCAACAGTCAAACCATAACTGACATACATCGCGCCATAAAAAAAGGAAGGTTCTATCTGATAATGCAAGCCACACTGACTGCAATTTTCATGCATAGTGTAAATGTTTTTAAGATGGTATGGGTTTTGGTCCACATACATGCTTTCTTCTTGGCATCGAGGACAAGTTCCTGTTAAAATACTATTTAGTTTGGATCCTTTTTTTAACATTTGCAAAAATTTTCTACAAAGATACTTGATAGAATGTTTTTACTATAACTTTTGCAACATTCATTATGTTAAACATACACAATTTATCGGTTTCGTTTGGGGGTACTTATCTTTTTGAAGAGGTGACTTTTCGATTGGGTTCAGGAGATAGAGTAGGACTGGTGGGGAAAAACGGTGCCGGTAAATCCACGATGCTGAAAATTTTGGCCGGAGATTTTAAACCCGATAGCGGTAGTATTGCTACTGAGAAAGAAGTGAAAATAGGATTTCTTCGTCAGGATATCGATTTTGTAAAAGGGAGAACGGTTCTTGACGAAGCCTATCAGGCTTTTGAAGAAATCAAGTACGCCGAAACTAAGATTGACGAAATCAATCACCAGTTAGCCACTAGAACCGATTATGAAAGCCAAAGTTATTCCGATTTAATTGAGCAATTGAGCGATGTAACCCATCATTATGAAATTCTTGGCGGTTATAATTATGTTGGCGATACGGAGAAAATCCTTTTAGGACTTGGTTTCAAAAGAGAAGATTTCGGAAATCAAACGGATACTTTTTCGGGTGGATGGCGTATGCGTATCGAATTGGCTAAGTTATTACTGCAATCTAATGATATCCTTTTGCTGGATGAGCCAACCAACCACTTAGATATTGAAAGTATCATTTGGTTAGAAGGATTTTTAAGAAACTTTCCGGGCGTTGTCGTGATAGTATCGCACGATAAAATGTTTTTGGATAATGTAACCAACAGGACTATCGAAATTTCATTGGGGAAAGCCTATGATTTTAACAAGCCATATACACAATATTTAGTGTTGCGCGAAGAAATCCGTGAAAAGCAATTGGCCACGCAAAAAAATCAAGCCAAAAAAATAGAAGAAACCGAGAAGCTAATCGAAAAGTTCCGTGCCAAAGCTTCCAAAGCCTCCATGGCGCAATCGCTTATCAAAAAGCTGGATAAAGTTGAACGCATTGAAGTAGATGAAGACGATAATTCGGTAATGAATATATCTTTTCCGGTTTCAATGACTCCCGGTAAAGTTGTTATTGAAGCTGAACATGTGACCAAATCCTATGGCGATAAAACCATTTTAAAAGACATTTCATTATTGGTAGAACGCGGCAGCAAGATTGCTTTTGTGGGACAAAATGGTCAGGGAAAATCCACTTTTATCAAAGCTATTGTCAACGAATTTGAATATGAGGGTTCTATAAAATTAGGGCATAACGTGCAGGTGGGTTATTTTGCCCAAAACCAAGCAGAATATCTGGATGGCGAAATTACACTTTTACAAACGATGACTGATGCCGCAACGGATAGTAATCGTTCTAAAGTTCGCGATATGCTAGGTTCGTTTTTATTCAGGGGGATGATGTAGAAAAGAAAGTAAAAGTACTTTCAGGAGGAGAAAGAAACCGTTTGGCACTTTGTAAATTATTATTGCAACCCATTAACGTTTTGGTAATGGATGAGCCAACGAACCACTTAGATATAAAATCAAAGAACGTATTGAAAGCCGCTTTGCAGAAGTATGAAGGCACCTTACTTTTGGTATCGCACGACAGGGATTTTCTACAAGGAATGTCTAATCTGGTTTATGAATTCAAAGACCAAAAAATCAAAGAATATTTGGGCGATATCAATTACTTCTTAGAGCAACGAAACGCAGCAAATATGCGTGAAATTGAGAAGAAGGATACAGTAGTTAATTCTAATGCTGCTAAAGAAAACAAAAATGTTTCTTATGAAGATCAGAAGAAGAGCAAATCGTTGCAAAATCGCTTAAGCAAAATAGAAAGTCAAATCAAACAACTGGAAATCGATATTCAAAACGATGACAAAGAGCTGGCTTCCAATTATGATAAACATATAGAAAATGCCAATTTCTTTATGGCGTACAACAGAAAAAAATCAGAACTGGATAAACTACTCGAGGATTGGGAAAAAGTTCAGGAAGAGATAGATAATTTTTAATTGAAAAGAGTTCCTTTTAGGAACTCTTTTTTATTCTTTATCAAAAACTAAATTGATAAAAGTAGTGTCTTTTTTAGTATCAAAAATGATACGTCTATTGGGTTTGTTTTGCAATTCGAAGTTACTGTTGACGGTACATTTGCCTTCCATAAAAAGATAGCCGGTATTTGTTGTGATTACTGCTTTGTATAAACTGTCTTTTACCACTTCTTGCATAGGATAATCGGTTTCCCAACTCAAAGGTTTGCCTTCTCCTCGAATGCCTACAGATTGAATATTTTTAACTTTAGAAACGTTGAGTGTTACCACAACTACTCGTTTATATGATTTTTGAACACAACTGACCATCAATATCAGAATTGCTGTTGTTTTTAAGATAGTTTTCATAGAGATGTTTTTTTACGAGTTACGACATAATCAATTCCAAATCTGCCCGAACCTAAAATCATATAGAATATACCTATCCAGAGGAATCCCATTGCAGGCAAACAATTCCATAATCCGTTTTGAATTTGTTGCATAAAGATGGCTACTAACATGGTTCCCATTATTAAAAAAGAAGCAATTCGAGTTTGAAACCCTAGCAATAAAAAGATACCGCCGACAGCTTCACTAAAGGCACCCATCCATGCAAAGAAAGCCGGAGCAAGAGCAAATATCCCGCCATATGCCGCTACATCATTGGGAAACCAAAAGGCAACTTCAAAATAGCCAAGGTTATTATCCGCTGGTGACCAAGGCAAGCCAAATTTCGCTGCGCCAAAGTTAGCGGTTAAAAGAAAGCCACATATAATTCGAGGGATGGCTAACAGTAAATCTTGCGACCAATGTAGTGATAATGTGGGTTTTGTTATTTGTTTTAGGATTTTCATAATTAGTTGATTGTGTAGTTGATAATTAGATTTTCGTTGCTGAAATTTTTCAATACAACTTCTCCGTCCCTTGGTACAATAAAGTCGATAGATGAATTGGCTAAAAGGGAAGGAGATATCCAATTTTCGGTATTGTTTTTAATGGTGTATGCTTCGCAAGAATTTGTAGCGTTTTTATTTTCTAAATGAAGCGAAAAGGAACTGTGCTCAAGGTTCTTCCAAGCTCTTATTTCGTTATTTGCGGGAACCGTTATAGTACCTTGTTTTGGAGAGATGTCTACGGTTTTACAAGAAAGTTGAAGCAAGATTAAGGCAAGTGCAAAGGTAATTTTAAAAATATTTTTCATAATGATTAGATTGGTGATTTATTGTGAGTTTTTGAATGATGGTTGAAACTATAGATTGATGAAATCGCCGTTACCTGTTTTTTTTGAATTGTTGTCAAACTTGGCTTTTCCGATGTTTTTGATATCGCCGTTACCATTGAGGGAAGCATTGAGTTCTTTAGATGTGTTTACGATTACATCACCGTTTCCGGTATTTTTTACTTTAGCTTTTTTGACAGAAAGTTTAGCTGCGTCTATGTTGCCGTTACCACTTTTAACAACCTCAAAGCCATCGGTCATTCCGGTTATTTTGGTATTACCGTTTCCGGTATTTTCTATTCTGAAGTAGCGTCCTAAAACATTTTTGACCATCAAATCACTATTCCCGATATTTTTAATTACAGAGGCTTCGGGCATAGTGATTTTGATTTTAAAATTAGTGTCTTCAATGTATTTATTATTATTCCAATTGTCTATAAAGCTTACGGTTAATTCTTGTGCTGTTGCATTTTCTTTAATAGTAAAAATGTTTTCCAAATTTTCATCGATGGTAACATTGATGCTGAATGGTTTTCCTATTTCGACTTCCAATTTTCCGTCTAGATTTTCGAAATAGACTTTGTCAAAGTTTTTGTAGTCATAGGTTTTAGTACTGATGTTTCCGGAACCTTTTAATTGGGCTGAAGCCAAAAGGCTTGTAATTGCCATTGAGATTGTAAATACGATTGTTTTCATGAGATGAAATTTTAGTGATTATTACTGAGGCAAAATTGCAACATACAGCATAATCAATCGCTTCAAATCATGATTTGAGACCAAGTGTTAATTAAACGGGAAGTATTGTTATTCTTGAGATTATAGCTTTTCGATGTATTCTTTTGGAGAAAGTCCTGTGCTTTTTTTGAATGCTCTATTAAAAGTGGCTTTCGAGTTAAAACCGCAGTCAAAAGCGATTCCGAGTAAGGTAGATTTTTTGTATTCGCCTTTTTGGAAACTTGTTTTTACGGCTTCAATTCGGAAGTTGTTAATGAAGTCGTTGAAGTTTAATCCGAAGCCTTGGTTGATTGATTTTGATATGACGGAAGCATTGGTTTCTAGTTTTTTGGCCAAATCTGTTAAAGTTAATTCCGGATTTTGATACAGATTTTGATCTGAAATTATCATTTCTATTTTTGTTTTCCATAGGTCAATTTCCGGTGATGGTTGTTCTTCGAAAACTTCGTGTTCAATATCAATTACAGTCGCTTCAGTATTCATCGAACCCGATAATAGTAAGGCAGGTTTTTTATCGAAAACAGATATTTCAAAGGGTATTTTGGTTATGATTGGATTAGCATATCCTATAATAGCTATGTAATACATAATAATTGAAAAGAACAGAAAAAACCACCAGCTTCCGGTATAGGAATTCAGTTCAGTATAAAAAATGGAGATAGCATCAAAAACCAATGGCAGCAAAAGCATGATTAAAAAACTGTACAAGTAGGTTTTAATCCATTTAAATAAAACACGATCAGCATAACTTACGACTTGAACTATTAATTTTCTGTATAAGTTATAATAGCGGATAGAAGCTATAAAGTAGACTACCATAGAAATCATTCCGCAGTTATGATACCAATTCTCAAAATCCTTATCCATTCCGTCTTTATAGAAGTAATAACCATGAAAAATATACTTATCGTAAATCCATATTGCTACTATATAGAGCACATAAAAGATACCCGGAATCAAATGCCAAAAGTTCTTCTTTGTTAAAAGAAATGACGGATTGAGTAAGCTTTGAGTGTAGAAATATATTACAGGACCAATAAAAAACAAATGCTGAAACGGTACATAGAAAAGAATGTCTCGATAAGGTTGATTGTCATACCAACCGGCAAACCCCAGCATCCAGGGTGCTATAAATAAACTGCACAGAAAAATAAATACACTAAGCCAATAATTAGATTTGTTTGCTGTACAAATGGCTTTTAACAAAAGCAAAACACTGTAGATAATGCCTTGGGAAAAAGTAATTAGTAGGAGTGAACTGTAAAAGCCAAACTGGAAAAGCATACATCAAATTTGTTTAAAGATATAAAAGTTTAGCTTTCTTTAAAAGGATGTCTTTGTTGCCAAACTAAGGTTGGTTCTAATTTCGGAAAAATTTTCGGCATCAATTGGTTTATCCATTTATTAGTGTGGTAAATAAAACCGGTCATGAAAATAGGTTTCGCACCAATAGAACTTTTGATTTCCAATGCCGTTCGGCCAAAGATGATTTTCTTAAATTTATTTTCAATACCAAACTTAGTCATGTTGTATAGCATATTCAAGTACAGCATTTTTTCTTTCTGTACTTGTTCATCATACCCCAGAAAGTAAGTTTCCAAAACTTCACCGTTTAAAAGCAGAGTGTGAAAGCCTACCAACTTTTCATTTAAAAAATAACCACACAACACAAATCGGTCACCACATTGTTTTTTAAAAGTAGAAAAGTGATTTTTGGCTAAGAAGAAGGTGTTGAATGGTGCGTTTTTGGCCACGTGATAGTACAACTCATAAATGCGATTTTCATTTGAGAGTATTTCGGCTAAAGATAATTCTCGGGTTGTTATGCCTTCCATTTTTTTATGTGATCGTTTGTATTGGTCACGGTATTTTTTGGAAAATGCGGCAATATAATCGTCATTGGTTTTCCAACTTTCGCATAAATCAAAAATCATATTGGGTTGTGTATTGAAATCATACATGTCAGCAAACGCATACAATTTAAGCTCATCGGCACAATGTTGATAAAAGTCTTTAAACGAAACAATATGGATTGTAATTTTTTGCTCTTTGAAATAACGAGTTATTGCATTGGCACACTCTAATAGCAATTCACTGATGCTTTTATGGTCTATGTTTTTATTGAATTCATAACCATTTTGTCCCGTAATCATGTTGTTGCCTAAAAACAATACATGGGAAGCAAAGTTCTTGAAAACAAAATTTCGAATATATGTTTTCAGACATTTATCCCTTTCGCCAAATGATTCCAGTTTGTTCAAATCAAGATATTGTGCTAAAGCCACACCAATCAAAGCCTCTTTTTCGAATATACCAATATAAAAACATTGCATATTGGTGGGAGCCGACTCTTCTAAAACTTTTAAATAAGGAGTTTGCAAAAACGCATTATCAGTGGCAACTGTATCCCAAGAAGTGGGAAGTTGTGCAATAGAAGAATAAATGATAAAGGAATGTGTCAAAATAAAAAAATCGCCCTACAAATGTAGAGCGATTGGGTTATAATAAAATGTTAATTATTGCATCATACAGATGATTCCGCCCATGATCATAAAGCAAACCATCCAGAAACCACTGGTTACCATGACATATTTGAAACTTCTTCTTTCATACAAGGCTCCGGTTCCAATAACAGGAAATATCATAAATAATCCCATCATGAAACCATGCAAAGCTCCGTGTTTGAAAGATCTGAATGCCGTTCCGTAATCTGCCATAAAAGCAGCATAGGAGGGTTTGGCAATAGAAGGGTCACCACCTACCATGCCCAAAGCACCAAATTGATGAATGACACACATTTGCAATACAAATGAAATCAGAAAGGCATACACGATGGAAAGCCCAAAAATCTTAATCATGTTAAAATCTTTGCCATCTTCGTGTGAAATGCCGGCTTCTTTCATCCAAATAGTTCCAAAAACTTTTGGGTTATACCAAATAAATCCAACAACTAATGTTGATACAGCAGCAAGTAAAAGAGCAATCCAGTTGATTTCCATAATAATACGTTTATTGATTAGTTTACCAAATGTAAAAAAAAATATTTAATTCCTTTTTTCTTGACCATTTTAACAAGAATTTCATCTTTTTGTAAGATAAAAATGTAAAAAAATCATAATAAAATGCATTTTGTCGATTATATTTGTTTTTAAACGGACATTCTTATAGTTTTACTCCGTCATAAACCTCAAATCAGAATCATTATGAAAACTATTTTTACCTACACCTTATTACTTTTAGTTTCGGTTTCGGCCTTAGCTGAAATATCAAACACCGAAAAAAATGCTCTGGTAAAGTTATACAAAGCTACCAAAGGATCGCAGTGGACCAACAAATGGGATTTAAAAGCACCGGTTACTAGTTGGTACGGTGTTGGCATCCAAGATGACAAAGTGGTGTCCATTAAATTGATTAATAACAACCTTGTCGGACAATTGCCTGCTGAATTGGGTGACTTGACATCGTTAAAAGTATTAAATCTTTTCAGAAATAGCATTACGGGTTCTTTACCGGCCACGATTGGTAATTTGAAAAACCTTACCACTTTAAACATAGCGTTTAATCAAGTGTCAGGTGCTCTGCCGGAAACATTGGGTAATGCCACACAATTAAAATCAATTGAAATGCACATGAACAGACTAACAGGCGTACTACCGGTTAGCATCGGAAACTTAGCCAGTCTGGAAGTGCTTTCATTATTTAATAACGAAATTGAAGGATCAATCCCAACTTCATACTACCAATTAAAATCATTAAAAGAGTTGTTGTTAAACAGTAACAAGCTTACCGGTAAATTGGATAAAGAAGTGGCTAATTTATCTTCATTGGAAACCTTGAGTTTGTTTGAGAATAAAATGGAAGGTACAGTGCCATTCGATTTAGAAAAATTACACAACCTAAAAGAAATGAACATTTCATATAATATGTTCAACGGATTTGTTTCAAAAAACTTGTCCAAGTTGGATACCCTAAATATGACTATGGTTAATGAGCAAGGAGTTGCTACTACATTAAAAGTAAATATAGATAAAAACTCAGCTTTTGCTGCAGACGAATAATATATGTTTATTAATTTTGTTGGGTTAAAAAAAGGCTTGAGATATTCTCAAGCCTTTTTTCTTTTATTATGTTTTAGTATTATTCAGCCGCCACTAACTTAGAAGTACTTCGGTAAATAAACTCATTATAAATATGTCTTCGGGCAAAACGACTTGGTGATTCGGCATTTACCATTTTAATATAAATGGGTCTTAGTACACCAAAGTATTCAAAAGAATTACCATCCAAAAACGTGATATACAATACACTGTTTTCATAATAAAAATCAGCTATGTTGGTACTGGTTGTAATTCTTGTGTATTCCGCTTTGTCTTTTTCTATGGTTTCCGGAGCAATGCTTACCAAGAAATGGTAGGCCGCAATAATCTCTTTACTTCTTTCTTCCGCCAAATGACGCTCTACATCATCCGCAATGGTATCCGGATGGATGTCTTTCATGCTGTTGCGGTAAATGGTTTTCAGCTCTTTTAAAGTGGCCGTCTTAGTAACGCCGAGTAACGCTCTGTACTCGACAATTTTTTTCATGTTCATAAAAATACTTTTGCTAAAAAAGAAAGCCACTCTTTTCAGAATGGCTTCGCTTAGTAGCGGGAACAGGACTCGAACCTGTGACCTTCGGGTTATGAGCCCGACGAGCTGCCTACTGCTCTATCCCGCGATGTTTCGAGTGCAAATATACAACGATAATCAATAAATGCAACAAAAAACGTAAAAAATCTTTTTTCTTCTATTGGACTGATATGACTACCTTTGCAAAAATTAAATCAGATTACATGTCACACAAAGCAGGTTTTGTAAATATTATTGGTAATCCAAACGTCGGGAAATCGACTTTGATGAATGCATTTGTTGGAGAAAGATTATCAATCATTACATCCAAAGCACAAACTACCCGTCATCGAATTTTAGGAATAGTGAACGGCGAGGATTTTCAGGTGATTCTTTCGGATACACCTGGAATTATCAAACCGGCCTATGAAATGCAAAAATCGATGATGGACTTTGTCAAGTCGGCTTTTGAAGATGCAGATGTGTTGATATATATGGTCGAAATAGGAGAGAAGGAATTAAAAGATGAAGCCTTTTTCAATAAAATCATTCATTCTAAAATCCCTGTGCTGCTGCTGTTGAATAAAATCGATAAGTCTGACCAAGAACAATTAGAAGAACAAATAGCTTTGTGGAAAGACAAAGTACCGAATGCTGAGATTTATCCGATTTCAGCTTTAGAGAATTTCAATGTAAAAGAAGTTTTTGCAAGGGTTTTGGAATTGCTTCCGGCCTCGCCACCATATTATCCAAAAGATGCTTTGACCGATAAACCGGAACGTTTCTTTGTAAACGAAACCATCCGCGAAAAAATCTTATTGAACTACGACAAAGAAATTCCGTATGCGGTTGAAATAGAAACCGAAGAATTCTTGGAAGACGAAAAGATTATCAGAATACGTTCGGTAATCATGGTAGAACGCGATACCCAGAAAGGCATCATCATTGGTCACAAAGGAGCAGCGTTAAAGAAAGTCGGAATGCAATCGCGGGAAGAATTAGAGAAATTTTTTGGCAAACAAATTCACATCGAATTGTATGTAAAAGTTAACAAAGATTGGAGAAGTAACGCCTATCAGTTAAGAAGATTTGGATACAATCAAAAATAATTATTTCATTATTTTATAAAATTCCCTTTCCAATTCCTCCATTTGACCATAACCATTGGCTCGGGTTTGTCTGCCAATAAAATACAACAGCCCCCAACTGATAACCATTAGCAGAATTACCATAAGATCACCTTTTAAGGATTGGTGCAACATCCAATTGGAATAAGCAAACATTAAAAACACCAACAATATTCCGGCAATAATAAAGTGTAGAAAAACGAAGAAAGTCCACAAAGTCTGCGCCGGTCCGAATAATCCCCTGATATGTGTAACGGTCTTGTTATTGATTTCTTTTTCCTCAAACTCAATTGACAAATGGGGTGACCAATATTTTTGTTTTTCACCCTGGATACTAAACTGTATATGATTAGGTCTTATTTTTATTAAAAATCCGGGAGGAACATGCTTGGCATAATCCACAAATTTTTGTCTGACCAAATCAATATTTTCCTCAATGTCCATATAAAATCGAGGTCTCAGTCGTATCTCATTGTGTGTCTCCATAATAGAAGAATGGGTTGGAATTATACACTAAAATAATAAAATAATTGAATTTGTGCTCTTTAATACTACCTTTGCACCATATTTAAAATGATTATGAACAATATTGTAGCCATAGTAGGAAGACCCAACGTAGGGAAATCTACTTTTTTTAACCGTTTAATCCAAAGAAGAGAAGCCATAGTCGACTCGGTAAGTGGTGTTACGCGTGACAGAAATTATGGAAAAAGTGAGTGGAACGGAAAAGAGTTTTCCGTAATTGATACAGGAGGTTACATCAAAGGTTCGGATGATATATTTGAAGCGGAAATCCGTCGTCAGGTAGAATTGGCGATAGACGAAGCCGATGCCATTATTTTTGTGGTAGATGTGGAAGAAGGCATTACGCCAATGGATGCTGAAGTGGCCAAACTTCTAAGAAAAGTGACTAAGCCGATACTTTTAGCCGTAAACAAAGTAGATAATGCGATGCGTGAAAAAGACGCGGTCGAATTTTATAATTTAGGATTAGGTGAATATTTCACCATTGCCAGCATCAGCGGAAGCGGAACAGGAGATTTATTAGATAAATTGGTTGAAGTGTTGCCCGAATTGCCGGAAACAACGGAAGAAGAAGTTTTGCCTAGATTTTGCGTAGTAGGAAGGCCCAATGCCGGAAAATCTTCGTTTATCAATGCTTTAATTGGAGAAGATCGTTTTGTTGTGACCGACATAGCCGGTACTACAAGAGATTCTATCGATACTCGCTACAACCGTTTTGGGTTTGAATTCAACTTGGTAGATACTGCCGGAATCCGTAGAAAAGCTAAAGTTAAAGAAGATTTAGAATTCTATTCTGTTATGCGTTCCGTGCGAGCTATTGAACATTCAGATGTTTGTATCCTTTTAATTGATGCTACTCGCGGTTTTGAAGGACAGGATCAGAGTATTTTTTGGCTGGCTGAAAAGAACCGTAAAGGCGTAATCATCTTAGTGAACAAATGGGATTTGGTCGAAAAAGATACCATGTCCACCCGAGATTACGAAGCCAAAATCCGTGAAGAGTTGCAACCGTTTACCGATGTGCCGATTATCTTTACTTCTGCCTTAACCAAACAACGTTTGCTGAAAGCCTTAGAAGAAACCGTAAAAGTTTTCGAAAACAGAAAACAACGTATCCCAACTTCAAAATTCAATGACTATATGTTGAAATTGATTGAAGCCTATCCACCACCGGCACTGAAAGGAAAGTACGTGAAAATCAAATACTGTATGCAGTTGCCAACACCAACACCACAGTTTGTGTTTTTTGCCAATTTGCCACAATATGTTAAGGAACCGTACAAACGTTTCTTAGAAAATAAAATCCGTGAACACTGGGATTTTTCAGGAGTTCCGATTGATATTTACATCAGAGAGAAGTAATCAAAATGTTAAATTAAGTAAGAAAATTTTAGCATTACATACTAAAATCAGAAATTAGCCGTTATTATTTTTTTTAACCAAATAGTAACTGCTAATTTTTTTATGCCAAAATCATTCTACCTATTCCTCACTCTTTTTGTTACTTCAATTTCCTTGGCTCAAAATACCATCACGCTCAAAGGGAAAGTAATTGATGGAACAACTAAACTGCCCATTGAATCGGCAACGGTTTACCTCACTTCAGTCAGAGATTCTTCAGTAGTTGATTATACGATTACTAACAAGTTGGGCGCCTTTACCTTCAAAATTAAAAAACTGGAAAAAGAGGTTTTTCTTAAAGTTTCTTTTATCAGTTATCAGGATTTTAAAGAAGATATTTCCTCATTAACTTCGGATAAAGATTTTGGCACTATCGAAATGAAAGAAGCAGTCAATGCTTTAAACGAAGTAGTAATAAAATCTGAAATCCCTCCGATTAGAATTAAAAAAGATACTTTAGAATTTAATGCTTCCTCGTTCAAAGTAGGCGCCGATGCCAATGTAGAAGCTCTGTTAAAACAATTGCCCGGTGTTGAAATTTCCCCCGAAGGTAAGATTACCGTTAACGGAAAAGAAGTTAGCAATATTTTGGTAAATGGTAAGCCCTTTTTTGGCAAAGACGGTAAAATTGCTACTCAAAATCTTCCTGCCGAAATCATCGATAAGGTACAGGTAACTGATACTAAAACCAAAGCCGAAGCGCTAACCGGAGAAGCATCAAGCTCAGAAGATAAAACCATCAATCTCACCATTCAGGAAGATAAAAACAAAGGGTTCTTTGGCAAAGTGGTTGCCGGCCGAGGCTCTGATAAACGGTATGAATCGAGCTTGCTGCTCAATTATTTCAAAGGAGAACGCAAAGTCAGTGTTTTGGCATCAGCCAATAATATCAATTCTATTGGGTTTTCAATGGATGAGATTTTTGATAACATGGGCGGTGGTCGCAACAGCTCTGTTTATTATAATGATGATGGAAGTTTTGGGGTTAATAATATGCGCTTTGGTGGCGGAGAAGGGATTACAAAATCCAATTTGATCGGCATCAATTATCAGGATAAATGGTTTAAAAAAGTTGATCAAAGTGGTAGTTACTATTTTTCAAATGCGGTTAACGAGAATACCAATCGAACCAACCGTATCAACTTATTGCCCACAGGAAGTACCTTTACCAATTCAGATTCGTTTACGAAAAGAGACAGTAACGGACATACGATGAATCTGGATTTTGAAGTCAAAATTGATTCAACTTCCTCCGTATACGTTAGTCCTAAGTTTTCCAGAAGTCTTGCTAAAAGCAGATACCATAAAACACAAATCACTACTAACGAAGCGGCAGCCGAATTGAACAGTAGTTCAAATGACGACTATAGCGAAAACGAAAACCGCAATTTTGAGTTAGAAGCCAGTTACACTAAGAAATTCAATAAAAAAAACCGGGCGATAGTTGTCAACCTTAATACAGAAATCAACAGAATAGACAATTTCACCAATACTAACTCGGCTACGCTTTTTGCCGATTCGACTCCGGATGATATTCGTAAGCAAAACCGCTTTCGAAAAGATAAAATAGATGATGTAAGTCTTGAGGTTCGCTACGGAGAACCATTAACTGATTCCTTGCGTTTGAGTCTGACTTCAGAAGTTTCGGCAAAGAGAGATAGGAATAATGTCAATACATTCGATTTTGATTCAGGAAGCAATGATTATACCAATTTTAATGCGCAGCAATCCAGTTCAACAGAAGGAAAGGTGAACAGCTATTTTCCATCTACCGGTATTATTCTTAGTAAAGCAAAGACTAACGGGCGCATTAATTTCGGACCTGAATTTGTCAATTTTGAAGCGCAATCCAATTATACCGGTATTAACACCATCCGAAATCGAAACTATGTGTTTCCGAGGGTGAAAGGGTATATCAGTCATACTATCGGAAAATCAAAATCAATTTACGCCAATTACGAATATAAAATGGAAGTTCCCGAAGCCAATCAGGTTTTACCATTTGAAAATCTGGCCAATCCGTTAAATACTATTATTGGAAATGAAAATTTGAAACCTTTGCAACGCCACATTGTGTATTTCAATTTTAATAATTATGATTATTCAAGCCGGTCAGGCTATTACCTGTATTCTGGGTTTTATTGGACAAAAAATGCGGTGGTGTCTTCCACAGTGTTTGATGCGAATTTTAAATCGGTTACCACCTACGAAAACGTTGACAAAGGGATTATGGGTTATATGGGCGCCAACTGGAGCAAATCATTTAAGAAAGAAAAACGTACGTTGCGTTTTGGTTCAGGCATCAACTTTAATTATAATTTAGATCAAGGTTTGACCAATGCTGTTTTGTATGAATCACGAAACTTGGAAATCAGCCCCAAACTAAGTCTGAGTTGGAGTATTGATAAGCTCATTACCATTGCGCCAAGCTACACTTATGTTTACACTACTACCGATTATAAAAATTATATTATAGACAATGCCAATACGTTTAAACATAACGGTAAAATTGAAATTACCTCATATTTTCCCAAGAATTTTGTAATTGGAAGTGATTTCAGATATACCTATAATTCAGGTATAGCCGAAGGGTTTAAAAAGGATTTTTATCTGTGGAATGTGAGCTTGGGATACAATTTTTTCAAGGATCAGTTGTTGGCCAAAGTCAAAGTGTATGACATGCTCAATCAAAATCAAAACACTACACGAAATGTTACGTCTACCGCGATTATTGATTCCGAAAACACGGTGTTGAAACGCTATGTAATGTTTTCGCTAACGTATAAATTGGAAAAATTTGCTGGAAAAAAGAAAGAAGAAGGCGGTATTTTTATAGAGGATTAATAAAAAATCCCGGTCAATTTGATCGGGATTTTTTATGTAGTGATTGTTATTAATTAAAAACGTTTTTCAACAAGCGAGGAGTAAACTTGCATTGCAGGTAAAACCAAGTGGGTACACGAGCTGCTTCTCCCGATTTTTTGATGGTGGTCATTGTCTCCGTTGGTAAGGCAAAACAAAAGCCGCCTTCCAAATTGAAATAACTGTTCGGTTTGTAGGTTAGCAATAAATCATGCTCGTACCCCATGTATTTTGTCAATTGGTTTTCATTGGTATCCACGAAATTACGCTGTGTAAAAAATAAGTGATTATAAGAGCCAATTTCTAATTTTGAAGTTATGTTTTTGATAATAAACAAATAAGGATTTACCAAACCGGCGTTATTCAAATCACCAGGAAATTTGGTGAACAAATCCATAAAGCCATTGAAACGGTGAGCTACTCCATAAAGAGGTACAAAGTTGTGGTCCTTCTCTCCAATGGTTCCTTTATCGCCACTAAAAATTTCAGCACCTAATCGAAACATGAAATTATCAGGCTGCGAGTATTTTACTTCCGGTTGAAGATACCATGCCTCAATGGTTTTTCCGGTGGCATTTCTGCCCGATTGTATATAGCCACTAGCGGTTACATACCAATTCTTTTTGGTGTATTCTAATCGGCCACCATAGGTAAATCGCCAGAATATTTTTTCAGTGTTTGCGGTGTCCTGATAGCCATCACTTACCACAATGCTGGTCGCTGTAATAGTTGGGGTAAGATCGTATTTGATGTAATTTACACCAAGTGCCTTGTAGTTTGTCCATGATGATGGGGACGCATTTGCCGGAGTAATACTTGGTTCTGAAGGCGTAAAATCGGTCCCAAAAACTCTCTCGTTCGCTTGATTAAAGGCACTGGCCAATTCAACGGAAAGTTTATTGTTATGATATTTGAAAGTTATCGCATCGTGCGCTCTGGCGTTTACTTGCCATTCATTTTCAGCAAATAAACGTTGGTTGTCATAAATAATGCGTTGACGACCTATTCGAATTGAAAATGAAGAGGATAAAAAAGGTTCTACATAGCCTTCAAATAATTGAACGGTTCCGTTTAAACCCCTCGGGTCATGCATTCCCCAGACTCTGACATCCTGAAAAGAGACCACGGAATTGAATAGGTTATTATGCTGATAATTTAAACTTAGGCGGGTTCTCTGATTGACAAATAAGGCTGCTGCTGAATTTTCACTCGGAATTGAGGCATAACCGTTTCTGACTTCAAACCGGTTTTTCAACATCAAGTCTATGGTCAGTGATTTGTCTTTTGGTTTTTCTTGTTGTTTGATGGCATAATCAGCTCTAATGGAATCAGCATCGGCTTGTTTTACTACTCCTTTCTGGATTAATAAATTTAAAATGTCATCACTCGATTGGGCTGAGGCGAGGCTAAAGGCAAAAAAGGAAGTAATAATAAAGAGTATTTTTTTTGAATTCATAGGTATTTGGTCAGAATAGTTTGTTTTACTTCAGATCAAATGTATATAAATTCTATAAAATAAGTAGAATTTAAACAAAAACTATTTTTTTAATAAAGAGGCAATGGAAATAGCTTCCATTGCCTTTAAAGTTTCATTTCTGACTATGACCAATCCGTGTCGTAACTGGCAGCTGACTTCTGTCTTACAATCCGAACAAGGCTCATAAAAATTAGGAGAAGCACAGGGCAGTAATGCAATGGCTCCGTCAAACATGCGGTGAATTTCGGCTAAAGTGATGTCGTTTTTAGATTTTAAAAGATAGTAGCCGCCAAATTTTCCTTGTTTGCTACTAACTATGTGTTTTCGTTTCAAATCAAGCAGAATTTGTTCCAAAAACTTCTTTGGAATATTAGCGCCTTCTGCAATTTCAACCGTTCTGGAAATGGTATTTTCTTCCTGTTCGGCTAAATAGAGTAGAGCCTTGAGAGCATATTTTGCTTTTTGTGATAACATCTTTTATAGTACTTATTTTACCAACCACCGCTGGCACCACCACCGGAGAATCCGCCACCGCCAAAGCCACCGCCAAAGCCACCACCACCGGATGAGCCACCGCCAAAACCGCCTGATGAGCCAAAGCCACCACCACGGCCTAGGCTGCTTAACAGAATAATATCGGCTAAGTCAAGACCGCCACTTCGTCCGCCTGAATTGTTGCCGCCTCCGTTATTTTTATTTTTAGCAATGATAATAATGATGACGATAAAAATGACAATAAGGGGAATGATAGGAAAACTATCTTTTTTCTTGGTTTGTTTTCTTTCGCCTTTGTATTTTCCTTTGACTACTTCAATAATAGTATCGACACCTTTGTCTAAACCATTATAATAGCTGCCGGCTTTGAATTCGGGTACAATTACATTTCGAATAATTTCACCACAAATCCCAGCTACGAGTCGGTCTTCTAAACCATAACCCGGGCGGATGCTGATTTTTCGGTCATTTTTAGAGACTAAAATAAAAACACCGTTGTCTTCTTTGGCTTGACCCACACCCATTTTTGGGCCCAATTGGTTGAAACCACATCAATACTTTCGCCTTTTAAATCAACTATAGTAGCAATTACAATTTGAGTGGAAGTCGAATCGGAATAGCGTATCAGTTTTTCTTCCAGTTGTGTTTTTTCTTCCGGTTTTAACAGATTGGCGTAATCGTAAACAGCAGTTTGAAAATCCGGTTTTTCAGGAATTGTAAATTGTGCAAAGCTGATGTGCGACACTAAAAGGCAAACGAAAAGCGTCAGTATTTTGGGTATAGTAAATAACTGTTTCATTATCCTTTTGATATTTCGTTGGAAAGTTCGTTGGTGTCATCACTTTGATAAGGGAAATGGGTTTTTAACTGTTCACCGGCTTTTAAAATGCCATCAATTAAACCATGTTTGAAATTTCCGTTTTTGAAATGGGATACCATGATGTCTTTAGTAGTATCCCAAAAATCAGTCGGTACTTTTTGATCAATCCCTTCATCACCACAAATGGCAAATTGTTTGCTTTTAACAGCAAGGTAAATCAATACGCCATTGCGCTCCTGCGTTTGCTGCATTTGGAGTTGATTAAAAACCTCCACAGCTCTTTCAATAGGAGCCATGGAAGTTTCTTTTTCTATATGTACTCTGATTTCTCCGGAAGTATTTTTCTCGGCCATACCAATGGCAGCCACAATTTCCTGCTCTTCTGCCGTAGTCAAAAAATCTTCTACTTTAGACATGGTAGTCAATTAGAATTTTACTTCTACCGGTTTCTCTGCTCCTTCCACTGATTGGAAATAAGCTTTCTCTTTGAAACCAAACATGCCCGCAAATAAGTTGTTTGGGAATGTTTTGATGTGTGTGTTGTATGGTTTAACTGCTTCGTTAAAACGAGTTCTGGCGGTTAAAATTTGGTTTTCAGTGCTAGCCAATTCGTCTTGTAATTTCAAGAAGTTTTGATTGGCTTTCAATTCAGGATAACGCTCTACTGAAACCAATAATCTTGATAATGACGATGAAACTCCGGATTGTGCGGAATTAAAAGCAGCCAGTTGTTCCGGAGTAATGTTAGTTGGGTCAACGGTTACTGAGGTGGCTTTGGCACGAGCTTCAATTACGGCTGTTAAAGTGCTTTTTTCAAAGTCTGCTGCTCCTTTTACAGTGTTCACTAAATTACCGATTAAATCGTTTCTTCTTTGGTAAGACGTTTGCACATCTCCCCAAGATTGTTCTACTGTTTGGCCTAATTCTACAGCCGTATTATTAATTCCTTTCACCCAGCTGTAAATTCCAAAAATCACAACTACGGCAATAATCCAAGGTAAAAATTTTTTAAAGTTCATTTTGTTTTAATTTAAGATTTGTTATTTGTTTTTGAATTGTTTTGAATGTTACAAAAAATCAAACTAAAGTTGATTCTTGATTTGCATTAATTGCATTTTTACGCCTTCCAGTTTGCTGATGATTTCAAACTTGTCAAGGGTTTTCTTTTGGCCTTCTTTCAAATGAATTCGGGCGCCATCTAAAGTAAAGCCGCGCTCTTTTACCAAATGATAAATAAGTTGCAGGTTTTTTACATCTTCGGGAGTGAACATTCGGTTGCCTTTGGCGTTTTTCTTGGGTTTTAGAATGTCAAATTCTTTGTCCCAAAAACGAATTAATGAAGCGTTTACACCAAAAGCTTTGGCGACCTCCCCAATACTGTAATATCTTTTTCCTTCTTTTAACTCTACCTGCATAGTGTTTGCGTTTTATGGTAAATCAACCGACGATTAATCCAGCGATTGATTTTCCTGATTAGCTACTTTAGATATGGCTGTATATTCAGCAGCCGATATGTTGCCGTAATAAAAATTCAACGGGTTTACTACTTTCCCGTCTTTATGTACTTCGTAATGCAAATGGGGGGCTTCACTTCTTCCGGTGCTGCCTACATAACCAATAACATCACCGCGTTTTACTCTTTGTCCGGCGCGGCATTTGTATTTGCTCAAATGACCGTATAAAGTCAGATACCCATAACCATGACTGATTTCAATGTGGTTACCGTAACCCGATTTCGAGTTGTCTGCACTTTTTACGATACCATCACCGGTAGCAAAAATGGGTGTTCCGGTTGAGGCTGTGAAATCCATGCCTTCGTGCATTTTACGAACCTTGGTAAAAGGGTCACTTCTATAACCAAACCCCGAAGCAATTCTTTTTAACTGCTCGTTTTTTACCGGTTGAATCGCCGGAATCGCAGCCAATAATTTGTTTTTTTCTTTAGCCAGTTTCAAAATTTCATCCAACGATTTAGACTGAATAGCTAATTCTTTCGAAATGACATCAACGCGTTTGGAAGTATTGACCACTAACTCCGAATTGTCAAAACCCTCCAGTTCTTTGTATCGATTCACTCCCCCAAAACCAGCTTTTCTTTGCTCAGTTGGAATAGGAGAGGTGTTGAAATAAGCTCGGTAAATGTTGTTGTCCCGGTCTTCTACATCCGCCAAAACTTCGTCAATCTGATCCATCTTTTTATTCAAAAGGGCGTATTTCAATTTCATGGTTTCAATTTCACGAGCCTGTAAACGATCTTTCGGAGTTTCTAAAAAGGATGAATTCAGTAAAACCACAAAACACAAAAAGCCAAATAAAGCAGAAGCTACTATAAACAATGCGGCATACCCCAATTTTTTTGATAGTTTTGGTTTAATTTTCCGGTAAGCCAAACTTTCGGGGTCGAAATAATACTTTACTTTCTTCGCCATTTTTTATTTTATACTATTTTTGTGCTGGTTTTTAACAAACAATGGTTATACGAACAAATTTAACAAATGTTTCATTCCGAATCTAATTTTATTTTTGGAGCGAAATGTTCGGGCGGTTTCAGTAGACCATTTTCCTGCTCTCCGCTATACAAGGTGTCGCTGCGATCAGGGCTAGTTAGTAAACCATTTTTTAAAATCTAAGCAGTCTTAAGTGCTTACAATCTAACAATCTAAAATGAAATCACAAGACATTCGTAAAGCATATCTCAATTTCTTTGAAAGCAAAGGACACTTAATTGTTCCTTCGGCTCCCATCGTTTTAAAAGACGACCCAACCCTAATGTTCAACAACTCGGGTATGGCGCAATTCAAAGAATACTTTTTAGGCAATGGCACTCCCAAAAGCAAACGAATAGCTGATACGCAAAAATGTCTTCGAGTGTCAGGAAAACACAACGATTTAGAAGATGTAGGTTTTGATACTTACCACCACACCATGTTTGAAATGCTGGGTAACTGGTCGTTTGGTGATTATTTCAAGAAAGAAGCGCTGGCTTGGGCTTGGGAATTTTTGACCGAAGTATTAAAGTTAGACAAAGACCGTTTGTATGTTTCTGTTTTCGAAGGCAACCCCGATGAGAATGTTCCGTTTGATCAGGAAGCTTGGGATATTTGGAAACAATATGTTCCCGAAGACCGAATTATCTTGGGGAACAAAAAAGATAACTTCTGGGAAATGGGCGATCAAGGTCCTTGTGGTCCGTGTTCCGAAATCCATATCGATTTAAGAACTGATGCTGAAAGAGCAGCTGTTTCAGGAAGAAGCTTAGTGAATGCCGACCATCCGCAAGTAGTGGAAATTTGGAACAACGTATTCATGGAATTCAACCGTAAAGCCGATGGTTCTTTAGAAAAATTACCGGCCCAACACGTAGATACCGGAATGGGATTTGAGCGTTTGTGTATGGCCATGCAAAACGTAACCTCTAATTACGATACCGATGTGTTTACGCCACTGATTGCCAAAATTGAGCAAATCACAGGATTAAAATACACTTCTAACGAAGAAAAAAATATATCAGAAGAACAAAACAAAACCAACATTGCCATTCGCGTAATTGTGGATCACGTTCGAGCGGTAGCCTTTGCTATTGCTGACGGGCAGTTGCCTTCCAATACCGGAGCCGGTTATGTTATTCGTAGAATTTTGCGTCGTGCGATTCGTTATGGTTTTACTTTTTTGAATACCAAAGAGCCTTTCATTAACAAGTTGGTGGAAGTTTTAGCTAATCAAATGGGCGAATTCTTCCCCGAAATCAAATCGCAACAGCAGTTGGTTACTAATGTAATCCGTGAGGAAGAAGCTTCTTTCTTGAGAACCTTAGACCAAGGATTGCAATTGCTGGAAAATGTAGTGGCTCAAACCAAAGGCAATGAAGTTTCCGGTGCCAAAGCATTCGAATTGTACGATACTTACGGTTTCCCGAAAGATTTGACAGCTCTGATTTTAAAAGAAAAAGGCATGTCGTTCAACGAAAGCGAATTTGATGCTTCTATGCAAGAACAAAAGAATCGTTCTCGGGCTGCTTCTGAAGTTTCTACGGAAGATTGGTCAGTACTGATTCCGGGCAATGTAGAAACTTTTGTGGGCTATGATCAAACTGAAAACGAAGTAAAAATTACTCGTATCCGTAAAGTAGATAGTAAAAAAGACGGTGTTTTATACCAAATCGTTTTAAATAACACCCCTTTCTATCCGGAAGGAGGAGGACAAGTGGGCGATAAAGGAACATTAGTATCGGCCAATGAAATCATTGACATCATCGACACTAAAAAAGAAAACAACTTGATTTTGCATTTTGCCAAACAATTGCCGGAAAATGTAAATGCTACATTCGTTGCCAAAGTGAATACCGATTTGAGAACCTCTACATCTAAAAACCACTCCGCAACGCACTTGATGCATTTGGCCTTGAGAAACATTTTAGGAACGCACGTGGAGCAAAAAGGATCGTTAGTAAATCCAAACTATTTACGTTTTGACTTTTCTCATTTTGCCAAAGTGACTGAGGAAGAAATTCAGCAAGTGGAAGCTTTTGTAAATGCCAGAATCGAAGAGCAATTGCAATTAGTTGAATACAGAAATATCCCGATTCAGCAAGCTATGGAGCAAGGCGCTATGGCATTATTTGGTGAAAAATATGGTGATACAGTTCGTATGATTGAGTTTGGCGACAGCAAGGAACTTTGCGGTGGAATTCATGTGAAAAATACGGGTGAGATTTGGCATTTCAAAATCATCTCGGAAGGAGCGGTTGCGGCAGGAATCCGTCGTATAGAAGCGATTACCGGTGATGCTGTGAAAGCATACTTTACGCAACATGAAACCATTTTATCGGAAATCAAAGAAACCCTGAAAAACCCTCAGGATGCTTTGAAAGCAGTAGTGTCGTTACAGGATGATAATGCTAAGTTGAGAAAACAAATTGAGCAATTGCTAAAAGAAAAAGCTAAAGGACTTAAAGGAGAATTGGCAGCTCAACTACAAGAAATCAATGAGGTAAAATTCTTAGCGACTCAAGTTGATTTGAATCCGGAAGGTGCTAAAGACTTGGCGTATGAACTGGGAACCTTAGGCACTAATTTATTTCTTCTTTTGGCCACCGCCGAAGACGATAAACCTATGTTGACCTGCTATATTTCAAAAGAATTGGTTGAAAACAAAGGCTTAAATGCCGGACAAGTAGTTCGCGAATTGGGCAAATACATTCAAGGTGGCGGAGGCGGACAACCGTATTTTGCTACAGCTGGTGGAAAGCATGTAGCCGGAATCAAAGAGGCCCTTGAAAAAGCACTAGATTTCGTTAAATAATATTTAGTAAACTGTAATATAAAAAACCCTTTCAAGCATTAATTGAAAGGGTTTTGTTGTAGTATATACGTTCGTAAAGTGCTATAGAACAGAAATATTTGCCGTATATCGAAATACTTTTTTGTTTCTGTAGTGGTTCTATACATTTGGATTGTATTAGAGAAATCCCAAATTTATCTGTGCCACAAATAGACCTACTATGAGAAATGCTATAAAATTACTTTGTATTGTTGCTATCGTAAGCTTAACTTTTGCTTCTTGTTCAACCGATAGTGATGGTAATCAATCAAAATTACTTAAAAGACTAGTGGAGGTTTCCAATGATGGTTCTTCTACGGAAACGGTATTTACTTATGACGGAAACAAAATCATAAGCAGTAACAGTGATGCCAAAACAACCGAGTTTACTTATACCAATAATTTGATTACAACGATTGTTGAGGTTGACAATGCTACACTAGTTCAAAACAAATTAGACTATACGTACGATAATAATCAATTGGTAAAAGTGGTTTCTTCAACCAATTATGAAATGCATTACAGTCACAATGCTAACGGTACGGTGACTTATGAAAAAACTACCAAAGATTCAGCTAACAATGAAGTAAAACTTTATCACGGCGTTTTATATTTTCAAAACGGAAATCTTACAAAAGACGAAAGAACGTTTGATGATACTGCAGCTAACGTAAATTCGACACAAAAAGTAACGTATCAATATGATTCAAAAAGCAATCCGTTAGTTAACATCTTGGGATTTAATAAATTGTTAGATCAGTCTGCTACAATGTCAGCCAACAATATTGCTGCTATTAACAAAGCTTCAACGGTTATTTATACAGATACCGATCAAATTATTTCATCCAATGATCTTTACGAAAGTGCTTTTAAATACGATGCGGACAACTATCCTTCAGAAATAGTTTCAGAAAAACCGCTTTTTGGCACTGAAAATTCAAATCATTTAAAAACACAGTTTTTTTATAATTAATTTCAGTTAGCTTTGTAGTAAAGTATCTGAATTAGTATGCAGTTTTCTACCAAAGTTCCTATTTCTAAAAGCCATCATCCTATTGATTATCAATCAAGATTAGTGTCTTTAGGTTCTTGCTTTGCCGAAAATATCGGAGCCAAATTCCACCACTTTAAATTTCAAAATTCGGTTAATCCTTTTGGTATTATCTTCAATCCGGTTTCTATCGAAAAACTGCTGTCCCGGGATGTTAACCAACAGCCATTCACTAACGAGGATGTTTTTTTTCACAACGATTTGTGGCATTGCTACGAAGTTCATTCAGCATTAAGTCACCCGGATAAAGAAGTTTTTTTAAAAAATTTGAATCAAAAAGTTTCTGATTTTCAGCTTCAAATTTCCAAAGCAACTCATTGTCTAATTACCTATGGCACCTCGTGGGTTTATAAACTAAAAACATCCAACGAAGTTGTGGCTAATTGTCATAAAGTGGCGCAGAACCAATTCGATAAAGAAATCCTTTCAGTAACCACTATTGAAAATTCGATACAAAATACTGTAGGTTTAATTCAAAAAATAAACCCAGACTGTCAAATCATTTTTACTGTTTCACCGGTGCGTCATCTCAAAGACGGTTTTGTCGAAAACCAACGCAGTAAAGCCCACTTGATTACGGCAATTCAACAAATCCTAAATCCTAACTCCTCATTCCTGAATTATTTTCCCAGCTACGAAATTCTAATGGACGAACTTCGGGATTACCGTTTTTATACCGAAGACATGTTGCATCCTAATCCAACTGCTATTGATTACATATGGGAGCGCTTCGCCTCAACTCATATCGCTGATACTTGTATTCCGGTTATGGCTGAAGTGGACACTATTCAAAAAGCTTTAGCACATCGTCCTTTCAATCCCAATACCGAAAGCCATCAAAAGTTTTTGACTAATCTTAACCAAAAGATTATCAAGCTTCAAGAGCAGTTTCCACAGCTTCAATTTTAACAATATACGTCATTTGCCGTATTTCTTACTGTAGGTTTTAAATATAGGTTTGCTAAGTAATTAACAACCTGTATCATGAAAATTTTAAAAACCATTGTAGTAATCACTTTTCTGGTGATGTGCGCTACTCCAGCCTTAGCTCAAAGGCCGGTACTTACGGATGAAGAAGAAGTTTCAAACACCGTAATCAAAGAAATCGATGAGGTATTTCATGCCGAAGATTTTACCAAAAGGAAAAACAAAAAATTTCCCGATGTCAAAGGCACCATGGTCATTGACATTGGCATAGTACAAAACGGAAAGGTCTCTTCTTTCTTTAAAGTTGACAGCGACATCAAGAACATTGACTTCATCAATTTCATGTCGGATTACATTCTGCAACACAAATTTCAATTCAAATTACAAAAACAACAACGGTATAAAATACGCTATACCGCTACTTTTTAACAACCTAACAATAAAAACAATAAGAACATGAAAAAAAGTACTTTAGTAATGATGACACTGGTTTTAGCGGTCACATTACCGGCAAATGCCCAATTTGGGAAACTATTAGGCAAAGGCAAATCAGCCGGAAAAAAATCAGGAAGTTTTGCTACCGTTTGGGAATCTGAGTTTGATAACAAAGCAACTCGTTTGGCTTTGTGTGATGGCGATGGTCAATACATAATCGGAACCGATGACAATTCGGCTTCAGTGATTGATGCCAACGGTAAAGCCATTTGGAACGGTGATTATAAAAAATTAACGACCAACAAAACCAACAATTCAGAATACCAATACACCATTTGGAAAGAAAAAGGCGGTTATTTATTTCTGTTTGACAAAAGAAGTTTAGGAACCGATAGAGTTGCAGTACTTGATTTAGCTACCGGTAAAGAATTATGGAACTCCGAATTGTACCAGGATTTAATTCCGAAAGGCGGTACTAAAACGGAAGAAGGAACCGATCAAGGCGAATTAGAAACAGTAAAATACATTGATGAATTAGACTCGTTTTTAATCTCACAAAGAAATTCTGTGATTTTGGTAAAAGCCAATACCGGAGAGAAAATTTGGGAAACCAACCGTTTCAAAGGTGGCGTGGGTAAATATGTATACGATGCCAAACGCAATGAAATCATCATGGTCAATTTCAAACCAACGGCTCTGGGCGCTTTGTTCTCCGGATTTAAAAACCAATTGGTAAGAATCAATGCGGCTAACGGAGATGTGCTTTGGGACGCTACTTTCCTTGGTACTATTGAGAAAGAGTTGGTAACCCGTCGTGCCATTATTGATTTATGGATAAAAGGCGATAAAATATTCATGTACTTAGACGGTATGAATGTTTACGACTACAACACGGGTCAAAAAATTTGGAATGTGAACTACGAAAACGATATGGCCGGTGCCAATGGCGGTTTGTTCAGTGGAGGAAAACGTTCTAAAATTTACAGAACTATTGCCGATCCTTTGTTTACTAATGATGCTGTTTACATTGTAATCTTGGGAACAAGAGACAGAACCAAATATGTAGAGAAACATGACTTAAATTCCGGAAAACTAATTTGGGCTTCAGAAAAAATAACAGGCGCATTTTGTATGCCAAATATCTACTTGGCCGGTGATAAAGTTTTGGTGCAAGTTGGAGGTAAAGTGCAAGTGCAAGAGTATAGATTAGAAGAAACTTCCAGCGGACTATCAGCAGGATTAGCACTTGGTGGTTTTGGCGGCGGTACTGCTAAACAATGGGTGCCTTACATCTACTGGGATTACAAAGCTCAAAAGAACTCTGTATTGTGTTTAGATGATAAAACCGGAACTACCGCTTGGCGTTCAGAGAAGTTTGATAAAAGAATTACGGATTTGATTTTAGATGATAACAAAACGGTTTTCGTTGGGGATGGCGACGAATTTTACAGCTATGATATTGCCAGCGGAAAACAATTGTACGATGTAAAACACAACGATGCCAGAGTAGGTAAAGCTACTGATGTTATTGATTTTGATGATAAAGTGGTAGTGCTTTCCGAAAAAGGATTAGCGGCCTACAACAAAAAAGACGGTTCCCGCGCTTATGCTTCTGAGAAAATAAAAGGAGTTGATTATTTCTACCACATCGGGGATAATTATTTCTTAAGAGATCAAAGAAACAGCAAAAACATCATCTATGGTATTGATATGACTAACGGAGAAACTAAAGGATCTGTACAGTCAAAAGGAAAAGGTGGTAGCCCAAAATACGGTGCCGGTATTGATATCACTTCAGATGGAGAATACATTTTTGCGTTCAAAGGCAAAAAAGTAGAAAAGATTAAAGTGAATAACTAAATAATTGTGGATTTTTTGGATTGGGGCTATGAATTGTATTTGTAGCCCTTTTTTAATCAGTATAATTATGAAAAAAATACTATTTCTTAGTTCCTTGCTTTTAGTTCTTTTCTCTTTGAATGCTCAGCAAGTACAATGGGCCAGTAAAGCCATTAAATTTTCTTCTGATTTGGGTGGAAAACAAAACGGTGTTAAAAGAATTTTAGGAAGACCCGATGCTTTTCCGCAAGGCGGTCTAAGTCCCAATGCCTGGATGCCGAAAGATGCTCTGAAAGGCTATGAATGGGTAGAAGTGGGTTTTGAGAATCCACAAACGGTAAAACAAGTTGCTGTTTTTGAAAACTTGAATGCAGGCTGTGTAGTCAGAATAGCTGTAGATAACGGTTCCGGAAAATACCAAACCGTTTGGTCACGTAAAGTTAATTACAAAACGCCCACATTTAAAGCCGCTATTCCGGCGGACAGAAAATATTATTTCAAACGCAAAAGAAGAAAAATACAAGAAGCTCCCGAAGTACTCAATCCCGGTATTGAAAATGCAATATTGGAGGAAGCTGTTTCAGGCGTTGTGGCGGTTCGGGTTGAATTTAATTTTGCGCTCCTGCCGGGCCAAAAGCAAATAGACGCTATAGGTATTTCTGATTCCGAAATTCCATTGGAGGCCAAAATCAATACAATACCGGCTTTTGAAACGTTAGCCTCAGCCGAAGTAGTTTCAGTCGGTAATTTAATTCCGTCCTGCGTTGTGGTTTCACCCAATGGACAAAAACTCTTTTTCACCGATGAAACAAATGACAAAGAAATTATCTATTCCTGTAGCAAACAAAATGGGCAATGGTCCGCTCCGGTAGCAGAAAGCGATTTATTGAATACCAATAACAGCTATAATTTTTTAGCAGCCTGCCAAACGGATTTTTTCTTAAAAAGCGGTAAAAGTTTTGCCAAAGGAACCGGAGAAACCGGCTATGAATTTTTGGATAAAAACTACCAACCCATAGGCTTGCTGAAAATTGCTGCCTATGCCAATTACGATGAAACCTCTTCTGTTTCTATGACAGCAGATGCCAAAACCCTTGTGATGGGAATTGAAACGGATATGACTCAAGGCGGACACGATTTGTATTTTGCGACAAAAAAGGAAGACGGAACTTATACATATTTGCAAAATCTGGGAAAACAAGTTAATTCAGCCGGAGAAGAAGCTTCGCCTTGTTTACTGTCCGACCAACGCACTTTGCTTTTTAGTAGTGACGGATTCAGTTCTATAGGGGATAATGATATTTATGTTTCTTACCGCTTGGATGATACCTGGAAAAAATGGTCAGCACCAATAAATCTCGGGAGTAAAGTGAATTCTAATGATTACGATGGCAATCCATTTTATGATGAAAAAGCCGAAGTGCTCTATTTTACTTCATTAATAGAAGGGAAACAAGTAATTAAGGCCATTGCTATTTCAAAAGAAAAGCTTCTCTACAAGCAATAACGGTTAAATACGACATGTGCCGTATTGATTACAAGAAGTTTAAGAGACAAATTTGTCCCATAACTTAAACTTAAATAATTATGAAAACAAGTAAACAATTTGGATTAGCCCTTTTACTTTCTTTAACCGCTTTAGTGACATCATGCTCCAGCAGCGATAGTTCAGGAGGTGGGGGTTTTAGTGGTCCGGCTACAGGAACTTTTGTAAAAGCCAAAGTAGATGGGTCAGCCGTTTTAGCCGAAGGTCAATTTGCCAACGGAGGATACAATAGCGGTAATTTAGTTTTACAAGGGTTCTCCTTAGAAGGGAAATCGGTTAACATTCAAATTTATGCCCTTGACGGAACATTGGACGTGGGAACTTATGATTTGAGCGAAGCCAATTCAGAAGATGTTGTAGTAGGAGGCTTGTCGCTCATTGATGTTAATACCAGTACAATGTCCTCTACTACTTATAGTTCCAATTTTTGTTCCTCTTCAACCGGTTCGGTGCAAATTACTTTTGTAGATGATACCAAAATCGAAGGAACCTTTAGTTTTAACGGAAAAGAGGTTAAAGAAAATGACGACTGTTCCGGAGGCACCAAAAGTGTTACCGAAGGATCATTTCGCTTAGAATTATAATCTAACCTTGTTTAACTTTTATCACTAAACAAAATGAAAACAATAAAAAAATAGGAGTAGTTTTATTTGTTATGGCAACTATGGTAATGGTGTCATCGTGTAGCAGTGACAGTAGCAGTAGTTCCAGTTCATCGGCAGGAGTAACCTTTAAAGTTGACGGAACCGCAACAACTGCAGAAACTGTACAGGCAACACTTTATACCAATGTTGTAGCCGGAGGAAGATATATTGACATTTACGGATTTCAAGGAGAGGACCAAATCTTAGAGTTCCACTTTCCGGCTAAAATCGGGAATTTTGCCGCGCAACAATCGTTTGATATGACTACTTCTTGGCTGACTTATTTAACGAATGATGGGGCTAATTTTCCGGGAGATTATTTTAATTCCACTTCAGGAACTATTAATGTTACGACTTGCGATACGATTAATAATAAAATAGTAGCCACCTTTAATTTTGTCGGAAACAATTCAACTGTAAATAAAACGATTACTGAAGGTAGTCTGAATATCAGCGGAATTACGCACCAATAAAAATTTATTTCTAATTGATTGTTTTGAACTTTTTTTAATGATTTATATAATTACTCTTTTAGCCATTTTCTTCTTGGTATTGATAGTCTATCTGTTAGATAAAATTCAAACAGACCGATTGAAATATCAGGCGAAGCTTCAAGTTTTGGAAGAGTTTATTGTGCATATCAGTAAAGAACATCGGGTTCAAAACAATCAATTACAAGTTACCGAAGAATTAAAACAAAAAATGAAAGTGATTAATACCACACTCAATAAAGAACTATTTGATTTGAATTACCAATTGTTTGAAGAGTTAGCCTCAAGAAAATAAAAGAGCAATGTTGAAAATTTTAACATTTATGCTATATTTATACTATAAAATCTTCAAATGAACAGAATTTTACTTTGTGGCTATTTCTTGTTTTGTTGTATTTCATTTACCAAAGCACAAGAAATAAAAAAAATACTAATCAAGGCCTATACTTCACAGGATTCTTCTGATTACTATTTTAAAATAGCCAAAAAGAACATTAAATCCACCGCCGATGAAGCCGAATATTATTTCTGCAAAAATGCCCGTTGCGGAGATTACAGTCAGCCCGATAGTGCTATTTATTATGGAGAAAAAGCCATCGGAATGTTCCAAAAAACAGAAGGCAAAGATGCCTTACTGACGCTCTATAATAACATGTCCAAAGTGTATCGTAAAAATGGCCAATACGATAAAGCTATCAGCTATTCTCTTGATGGATTAAAATTAGCCGAAGCCAACAAAAAAGACAATTGGATTGCTTTCTTTAATACCAATTTATCACTCACCTATCACGATTTTGAGAGCTATAAGAAAGGCGTTTATTATGGTAAGAAGGCATTGAATATTTGGTTAGCAAATAAAAAAACCAGCCCTCAATATATCAGCAATACACTCAATGCCATAGCTATAAATTATGATGACTGGAAAAAACCGGACAGCGCTTTGTATTATCACAAAAAAGTTTTTAAATACATCAAAGGCAAAGATACACTCAATATTTCGGATACTTACAACAATATTGGGAACACTTTATTAAAACAAAAAAAATACAAAGAAGCTCAAAAATGGATTGCCACTTCGCTTAAAATATGTGATGTCAATTTTGTTAATGGTAACGAAACCAAAGATTTTAATTATTACTACGAAAGAGCTACGTGCTACACTAATTTGGCTACCATTGCTTACCAATTGGATGACTTTACCAAGGCAGAGAAACTATTTAAAACGGCTTATGAATATGCCAAAAAAAGCAACAGTGCCGAAAAATTACGAGATTATTATTTTCAGAAAGCCGAATTTGAAAAGAAACGCAATAATTTAGAAAAAACGGTTGAAGAACAGGAAAATTATATCAAGCTCAGAGACTCTGTTTTTGATGTAGAACGCGAACAACGCTTCTCCGAACTCGAAGCCAAATACCAAAACGAAAAGAAAGAAAAACTACTCCTGAAATCAAAAACAAAAATTCTGGAGAAGGAAAACGAAATCCGCAAGAAAAATATTCAGTTCATTATTCTGACCGGCATAATCTTGGGTATTCTGATTGTGTCCTATTTGGTTTATTACCGCCAAAAACTCAAAAACAAACAGCAGCAACAGGAATTTGAACTCAAATCGGCGATTACCAAAATCGAAACGCAAAATAAATTGCAGGAACAACGATTGCAAATTTCAAGAGATTTACACGATAATATCGGCTCGCAATTGACGTTCATTATATCCTCTGTTGATAACATCAAATATGCTTTTGATTTGCAAAATGCCAAGCTCGATACCAAATTGAGTACCATCAGTACCTTTGCCAAATCCACGATTATAGAGCTTCGAGACACTATTTGGGCAATGAACAAAAGCGAAATTTCGTTTGAAGATTTACAAACCCGAATTCATAATTTTATCGATAAAGCAAAAGAAGCCAAAGAAGAAATTCAGTTTCGTTTTGAAATTGATCCCGATTTGAAAAATATAACCTTCACTTCCCTGGAAGGCATGAATATTTACCGTACAATTCAGGAAGGAATCAACAACAGTATAAAATATGCCGAAGCTTCTCAAATCCTAATTAAAATTGTTCCGGATGCCCATGCGATTAAGATTCTCGTTGAAGATAACGGCAAAGGATTTAATATAGAAAACATTGAATTGGGTAACGGAATCGCCAATATGAAAAAAAGAATTGCTGATGTTGGCGGCACTTTCGAAATACATGCTGCAATGGATGCCGGTACCAGTATTGCCATTACATTACCTAATCGAAAGGGATAAAGTTTGGGAAGTAGAAAAGAATTAAATACGGCATCTGTCGTATTTTTTTTTTGAGTGTAAGACATCACATTTGTAAAAGCAATCCATGATCGATTTTAAAATTTAAAAACAGGTTGTTTTTATTGTTGTCCTTTTCAAACTTTGATTTCGTCAAGCAAAATCAATTTGTTTGGAAAGGACTTTTTTTCATCTGAATTACTTAAATTTATTAAATAATTTGGTTTTAAGTGCATTTTAATAAAGCAAAAATAACTTTCGTTTTCCTCTTTCTGCTCCTGACGGGGCTTTCAGTCTGTGCTCAAAAAAGATAACTCGAGACCAAATTGATTCTATCAACAACATGCAGTACGATGTTAAAATTGCTAACACCACCCAATCCGTTAACTGGTTTACACAAAATTTAATCAATGCTCAAAAACTAAAATACCATCAAGGCATTGCCGACTCTTACGCTAACTTAGGTTTGGTTTATTACTTTCAAGGGAAGTATGATAAGAATACAAATTGCATGCTCCATGCGATTCGTTGGTACGACAAGTTGAAGCTAACAAAAAAATTAGCGGGAGCTTATGCGGAATATGGCTATCAGCTCAAAAAACGCGACATGAAAATGGCGTTGTATAATATGCAAAAAGGCATGAAAATGGCTGAAGCCAATGGTGATGAAGGCGCGCTGATGGCTATTTATGACAACTATGGTGTTTTGAAAGAAATGAAAGATGAACTGGATAGCGCCTTGTTTTTCTACCAAAGAGCTATGGTTTTAAAAGAAAAAAGGAAGGATGAAATCGGCATTCCGTATAGTGCTAACAAAATTGCTTTTGTAAAGTTAATGCAAAAGAAACCGGAAGACGCCAAGCGGCTTTTTGATTATGCCTACCAAATTCGGCTCAAGATAAATGACATTTTCGGTATTGCTGAAAACCTAAATTTTTATGGCTATTATTTCAAAGAAATAGGAAAAGATAAAGAAGCCATTGTTTATTTTAAAAAAGCCATACTGTGGAGCCAAAAAAATCATTATCCATCCTTGTTAGAAGATAATTATAGAGGATTGTCTGAAGTTTATGAAAACAATAACGACTTTAAAAATGCTTTAGTCAATTACAAAAATCATGTACTGAGCAAAGACAGCATCATGAATACCGATATCAGAACCAAACAAGCCGAGTTAGATACACAATACCAAACCGAACAAAAAGAAAAGGAAATCCTGCTGCAAAGGGCCCAAATTGCGGAAAAAAACATCTGGATTTTGGGGGCTTTCTCTTTAGCACTTTTTGCGATTTTGATAGGCTTTATCTTTTTCAATCGTCAAAAGCTAAAAACGATTCAATTGCAAAAAGACAACGAATTAAAAGATGCGTTGCTGAAAATTGAAACCCAAACTAAATTACAGGAACAACGACTCCGAATCTCCAGAGATTTGCACGACAATATCGGGGCACAACTCACGTTTATCATTTCTTCTTTAGATAATTTGAAATATGGTTTCCATATAACCGATGAAAGGTTGGAAGAAAAATTATCCTCAATCAGCGGATTTACTAAGGAAACCATTTATGAATTGCGCGATACCATTTGGGCGATGAACAAAGATGAAATCACTTTTGAAGACCTAAAATCCCGTATTTCTAATTTTATCGGAAAAGCCAAATTGGCTTCCCAAGACATCGAATTTGAATTTAACTGTGACGACCAACTCAAAGCCAATGTCTTCAGTTCGGTAGAAGGAATGAACGTATACAGAATCATACAAGAAGCCATAAATAATAGCCTGAAACACGCTCGTGCCAGCAAGATAACGGTAACGATTTTTAAAGAAAAAGATACTTTCCAAATCACGATTAATGACAACGGAAAAGGATTTGATGAAGCTGAAATATTATCCGGTAACGGAATGAACAATTTAAAAAAACGCGCTAAAGAATTAAACGGAGAAATTACCATAACGTCACAAGAACAATCTGGAACTACAGTTATTTTGTGTTTTAAAAAGCCATAAAAATGTCAGTAAGAATAGCCATAGTAGATGATAATATTTTTTTGCAAAAAGCGGTTGCCGAAAAATTGTCCTTTTTTGAGGATTTAGTGTTGAAATTTACCGCCGTTGACGGCAATGATTTACAGCAAAAATTAGAGAAAAATAAAAATATCGATTTGATCTTAATGGATATCGAAATGCCCGAATGCAACGGCATCGAAGCCACCAAAATCATCAAAACCAAATACCCGCAAATCAAAATCATCATGCTGACCGTTTTTGATAACGATGAAAATATTTTCAATGCTATCAAAGCCGGAGCGGACGGTTATTTGCTAAAAGAAGTCAACCCGAAAGAGTTGCATCAAGGCATTCTAGAAACGTTAAATGGCGGTGCGGCTATGAATCCTTCGATAGCGTTAAAAACATTGAAACTACTCAGAAATCCGGTTGATTTTGAACAAAAATGCGATGATGAAATTAAATTGACCACCAGAGAAGTAGAAGTTTTAGAGCAACTCAGCAAAGGGTTAAATTACAACATCATTGCCGATAATCTTTTCCTGTCGCCTTCTACGGTTAGAAAACATATCGAAAATATTTATACCAAACTGCAAGTGCACAACAAACTGGAAGCCATTCAAAAAGCCAAAAACAACAATTTGATTTAAAGCTTACTTTCCAAACTTTGCCAACCCCCGCCGTTCAATACTTCAATTCCATTGCTTTTCAGTAAAGAAGCTGCCTGAGCACTGCGCATTCCTGAACGACAACAAACAATTACCGGTTTGTTCCAATTTTTGATTTCGGTTATTTTTCTCGAAACCGTATCCAAAGGAATATTCTTCGAATCTTTAATATGTCCGCTTTGAAATTCTCCGATGGTTCTCACGTCAATGATGACGGCATTTCTGGATACAAATTCTTTAATATCCTTGCCCTTATTTCCCAATCCTAAAAAACTGAATAATCCCATGATGTTATTTTTGGCCAAAGGTAAAGATACCCACAGACAATTGGCATGACAAAAGTCACGAATTCAAAAATTACTGTATATTTGAAATCCTATGAAGATTACCGATAGAAAAACCGAAATCATTACCGTGGCTGCCCAACTTTTCAAAGAGAAAGGCTATAGCGCCGTAACCATGCGCGATATTGCCCAAGCCATGGATATCAAAGCCGCGAGCTTATACAATCACATCAAATCCAAACAGGAAATTCTGGTCTTAATCATTATCGAAATTGCCGAAGAATTTACCACAACAATGAACGATGTGGTGCGTTCCGAAGAATCCACCATCCAAAAAATAGAAAGAATCATTCAGTTGCATATTGACATTACCTTGCGGGATGCCAACGCCTTGGCTTGCCTGAACAACGATTGGATGCATTTGTCTGATGCCGAATTGGCGTACTTCATCAAAATGCGAGAAGATTACGAAGAAAAATTTCAAACCATTATCAAAAAAGGAATTGCCGACGGCGAAATCAAAAACCTCAATTTGGAGGTGATTATTTTTTCCACACTTTCCACTTTACGTACGCTGTATCTGTGGTATGGCAAGAAAAAAAGCCCCGACCCGGCTGTGCTGAAATCCAATATGATTCAGGTACTGTTGTACGGAATTGTAACGGGTTAAATTATTGATAATCAATCGGTGTTAAATTTTCAAACGTTGTAGTACCATTTTAATAAATAATACTTAAATTTGCCTAGTAAACTAACAGTTGTTAGTTTTATTTTAAATAAGATTTATGGCAAAATTTCATAGCATCAAAGTCGCTGATATTTATAAAGAAACCAAAGACTGTTCGGTAATTACTTTCGATATTCCAAAGGAATTGCAAGCCGAATTTCAATACAAACAAGGCCAACATTTAACGATGAGAGCCACCATTGACGGTAACGAAGTCAGAAGAAATTATTCGTTATGCTCGTGTTCAATGGACAATAAATGGCAAGTAGCGGTAAAAAAAATCAACGGAGGGTTATTCTCCACTTTTGTTAATGACACTTTGAAAAAAGGGGATTCGTTAGATATAATTCCGCCTCACGGAACCTTCTTTACCGAAACCTCAAGTCAGGCCAAAAACTATATCGCCTTTGCGGCCGGTAGCGGAATCACACCCATTTTGTCTATCATCAAAACCCATTTAGCGGCCGAGCCCAACAGCACTTTTAAGCTGTTTTATTTAAATCGAACCGTAAAATCCATTATCTTTAAAGAAGAAATTGAACAGTTAAAAAATAAGTATTTCGGACGTTTCGAAATCTTTCATTTCTTAACCAAAGAGCACAGAAACATTGAGCTGTTGAACGGTCGTTTTACCAAAGAAAAAATACAACTGCTAACCGATAAAATCATCGATATTCCTTCAACCGACGAATGTTTCATCTGTGGTCCGGAAGAAATGATTTATCTACTGCGCGACGAATTAACCGCCGCCGGTTTGCCCAAAGAAAAAATACATTTCGAGTTGTTCAACACCGGTATATCCGAAGAAGACAAACAACGAATAAACAAAATAGTAGAGAAAAAAGTCGAAGGAACCGAAGTCACTATTATCGATGGCGGAAAAGAATTTCATTTCACTATGGGTGAAGATTTTGACAACATTCTCGATGGCGCTTTAGCCGCCGGAGCCGATTTGCCGTTTGCCTGCAAAGGGGGCGTATGCAGTACCTGCCGTTGCAAAGTGGTAGACGGAACGGTAGAAATGAAACTCAACTATTCGCTCGAAGAAGACGAATTGGCCAAGAATTATGTCCTGAGCTGTCAAGCCGTACCTACCTCCAAAAAAGTGGTAGTCGATTTCGGATTGTAAGCAGGAGCGAAGAGCTTGGGCCTTTTAGGAATCCATTTTCCCGCTGTCCGCGCTACACGGTAGCTCGCTCCCATTGGGGCTAAAAAAGAAACAAAAGGAATCAAAATAACTGTAAAGTAAAAGCGAATTACTAACGACTAATTACTAAAATTATGTCAGAGAAAGAAATTAAAAACCTGGAAGAAATTTTCGAAGCCCGCATCGCCCGCGATGAAAAAATCGAACCCAAAGACTGGATGCCGGAAAAATACCGATTGACACACATCCGTCAAATTTCACAACATGCTCATTCCGAAATTGTCGGCATGCTGCCTGAAGCCAATTGGATAACCAGAGCTCCTTCCTTGAGAAGAAAAGTAGCCCTCTTAGCCAAAATTCAAGACGAAGGCGGACACGGTTTGTACCTTTACAGCGCCGCCGAAACCCTCGGAATCTCAAGAGAACAATTATACGAACAACTACACACCGGGGTGGCAAAATATTCCAGTATTTTCAATTACCCAACGGTAACTTGGGCCGATATGGGTGCTGTAGGTTGGTTGGTTGATGGCGCCGCGATTATCAATCAGGTAGCGTTAATGGGAACCTCTTACGGACCTTATTCTCGCGCTATGGTTCGCATCTGTAAAGAAGAAAGTTTTCACCAACGTCAAGGCTACGAAATTCTGTTAACGCTTTGCAACGGAACTCCCGAACAAAAAGCCATGGCTCAGGATGCTTTAAACCGCTGGTGGTGGCCGTCTTTAATGATGTTTGGTCCTATTGATGCCGAATCTCCAAACACCGAGCAATCGGTAAAATGGAAATTAAAACGTAAAACGAACGATGAGTTGCGTCAACAATTCATTGACCAAACCGTACCGCAAGCCAATATCTTAGGACTAACCATACCCGATGATAAACTAAAATGGAATGAGGAAAAGAAACGTTACGATTGGGGCGATATCGATTGGAAAGAGTTTTGGCAGGTGGTAAAAGGACACGGACCCTGCAACAAACAGCGTTTAGCTGCAAGGAAAGACGCTTGGGATAATGGGGCTTGGGTTAGAGATGCCGCTATGGCTTACGCCGAAAAACAAGCAAATCAAGAAGAAAAGAAAGCAATATAATCAGTTACGAATTATGAACTGTTTTAATTCATAATTCTTAATTTAAAATTCATAATTATGAAAAACTGGCCACTTTGGGAAGTATTTATAAGAAGTAAAAACGGATTAGAGCACCGTCACTGCGGTTCGCTTCACGCCAGCGATGCCACTATGGCACTGGAAAATGCCCGTGATGTATATACCCGTCGCATGGAAGGGGTAAGTATTTGGGTGGTACCATCCAATCAAATCACCGCTTCCAATCCGGAAAACAACGGAGAAACATTTGAACCGGCCATGGACAAAGCCTATCGTCATCCAACTTTTTACGAACTGCCTGACGAACTAAAACACATGTAAGATGAAAGAAAAACTGATTCAATACATTTACGGAATTGCAGATAACTCCCTGATTTTAGGGCAGCGTTTGGGGGAGTTGTGCGGCCATGGTCCCAGCTTGGAAACCGATATTGCTTTGACTAATATTTCTCTCGATTTATTGGGACAAGTCAGAAGTTATTACCAGTATGTAGCCAAATTGCAAGGCGGCGAAGCTACCGAAGATACTGTAGCTTTTCTGCGCATTGAAAGAGAGTATAAAAATGTACTTTTAGTCGAACAACCTAATATTGATTTTGGCTACTCCATTGCCAAACAGTTTTTGTTTGATGTCTTCCATTTGGCCTTATTAGAAGAATTGCAAAACAGTAAAGACGAAACACTTTCAGCTATTGCCAAAAAAAGCATCAAAGAAGTTTTGTACCACACCCGTTTCTCTTCCGATTGGATCAGAAGATTAGGCGACGGTACAGAAGAAAGTCACAACCGAATCCAGACCGCTATCAACGATTTATGGATTTTTACCGATGAGCTATTCCACCAAACTGAGGTCGATAAAGCCATGGTTGCTGAAGAAATAGGCGTTGATGTGACCCTTTTAAAAGCCAATTATTATCAAAAAGTAAATGCTGTTTTAGAAGAGTCAACTTTACAAGTGCCGGCGATTGAATATTTTCAAAAAGGAGGAAAAGAAGGAATACACAGTGAACACATGGGGTATTTGTTAGCTGATTTACAATACATGCAACGCACCTATCCCAACATGACTTGGTAAAATGACAACAGCCGAACTTCATATTGACCAATCATTGTTCGAAATTTTGGAAACGGTTTCCGATCCGGAAATTCCGGTTCTGTCGATTATGGAAATGGGCGTAGTGCGTTCAGCAAAAATAGCAAATGGCCTAGTTGAGGTGGAAATTACACCAACCTACAGCGGTTGCCCAGCCATGGACGTGATTGGAGATGATATCAAAAGCGCCTTCAAAGCAAAAGGTTACGAAGCCAAAGTAGATTTAGTCCTTTCACCGGCTTGGACCACCGATTGGATTACACCTAAAGGCAGAGCGGCCTTAGAAAAATACGGGATTGCTTCCCCGTTAACTGCTGAAGCAGACAAAGAAGCATTATTGGGAAATAAAAAAGTAGTAAAGTGCCCGCAGTGTGGATCATTGAATACAAAAGTAATAAGCCAGTTTGGGTCAACCGCCTGCAAAGCTTTGTTTCAATGTGAAGACTGTCAGGAACCATTTGACTACTTCAAATGTTTAAAATAAATAACCTATAAAGTATTCAATCCTGAACATTCGGGACTTGTAGGTTTCAATTAAAATAAGGTATGAGCAACAATTCAATTGAAATAAAAATTGATAACAATATCGCGTGGATTTATCTTAACCGCCCCGATGTGTTTAACAGTTTCAATCGTGAAATGGCTTTGTCGTTACAAGCTAAGTTAGACGACTGTGCTGTTGATCGTAATGTTCGCGCCATAGTAATCACCGGAAACGGAAAAGCATTTTGTGCCGGGCAAGACTTAAAAGAAGTCACCACACCGGAATTAAACCCGGGCTTCCGAAAAATCTTGGAAGAACATTATAATCCCATCATTCAAAAAATTAGAACCATTGAAAAGCCAATCATTGCTGCTGTCAATGGAGTAGCTGCAGGAGCAGGAGCCAATATCGCTTTGGCCTGTGATATCGTAGTAGCTACAGAACATGCCAGTTTTATTCAGGCGTTCAGCAAAATTGGTTTGGTGCCGGATAGTGGCGGAACATTTTTTCTGCCAAGATTAATCGGTTTCCAAAGAGCCTCAGCTTTGATGATGTTGGGCGATAAAGTAAGTGCTGCTCAAGCCTTGGTCATGGGAATGATTTACAAAGAATATCCAACGGCCACCTTTGAAGAAGAAGTACAAGCTTTAGCCGAAACTTTAGCTGCCATGCCAACCAAAGCAATTGGTTTGACCAAACGATTATTGAATCAGTCCATTAACAATTCGTTGGAACAACAGTTGACACTAGAAAGCGATTTACAAATTGAAGCCAGTTCATCCTACGATTATAACGAGGGCGTTACTGCTTTTGTAGAAAAGAGAAAACCCGAATTTAAAGGCGAATAGTATGAAAGTAGCAGTAATAGGTTCGGGAACTATGGGAAGTGGCATTGCGCAAGTAGCGGCCACAGCCGGTTGCGATGTGAAAATTTACGATACCAATCAGGAAGCATTGGCCAAAAGCAAAACTGCTTTAGAAAACACGCTGTCCAAATTGGTGGAAAAAGAAAAAATCACCGACAGCGAAAAATTCCGAATCATCAGTAATATTTCCTATGCTCATGCCTTGGGCGATTTGTCGCATTCGGATTTGGTTATTGAAGCCATTGTGGAAAATGCCGAAATCAAAAGAAAATTATTCTCAGAATTAGAAAACTACGTTTCACCAGAAACGATATTAGCCTCAAATACCTCCTCATTATCAATAGCTTTCATAGCGGCTTCCTGTCAAAAACCGGAACGCGTTATCGGAATTCACTTTTTTAATCCGGCTCCCTTAATGCAATTGGTCGAAGTAATTCCGGCCGTGCAAACCAGCGAAGCCGTATTAGAGTCTACAGTAAAAACAATAACTGATTGGAAGAAAGTAGTAGCCGTAGTAAAAGACACGCCGGGCTTTATCGTAAATCGTTTGGCACGCCCGTTTTACAGCGAAAGTTTGCGAATATACGAAGAAGGCGTAGCTGATTTTGCCACTATCGATTGGGCTTTGAAAACCATCGGTGCTTTCCGCATGGGACCTTTCGAACTTATGGATTTTATTGGAAACGATGTCAATTATACCGTAACCGAAAGTGTGTTTACGTCATTCTATTTCGACCCGAGATACAAACCCTCTTTCACCCAAAAACGTTTAGCAGAAGCTGGTTTCTTCGGAAGAAAATCAGGAAGAGGATTTTATAATTACAATACCGAATTGCCAAAACCTACCCAAGATTTGACTTTGGCCAAAAGCATATTCGACAGAGTTATTGTTATGCTGGTCAACGAAGCGGCCGAAGCTTTATTTTTAAACATCGCCTCAGCCAGAGATATCGACAATGCCATGACCAAAGGAGTAAATTACCCAAAAGGATTACTCGCTTGGGCTGACGAACTCGGAATCAAGTGGTGTGTAGAAAAATTAGACGAATTGTATAACGAATACCACGAAGACCGGTACCGTTGCAGTGCGTTGTTAAGAAGAATGAGCGCCTCCAATAAAACCTTTTTCTAAGATGGAAGGAACCAAAATCCCATACAAAATGTTAAGCCAAGATGCCTACAGCCAATGGCTGGGTATCGAAATTCTCGAGTGTGAAATCGGGCGTTGCAAAGTAGGCATGACCGTACGAAAAGAAATGCTCAACAGCATGTATAAAGCCCACGGCGGAATTACTTATTCGTTAGCCGACACGGCATTCGGGTTTGCGGCCAACACGCACGGCAGGTTTGCGGTTTCCATCGAAACCTCCATCAACCATATCGAAGCGGTTAGTGAAGGCGATTATTTAACAGCTGAATCCGTCATAGAAAAAGTAAACAACAAATTAGGATTCAATATCATCGAAGTTAAACGCGGTAACGAAATGGTGGCCTTGTTCAAAGGCGTGGTGTATCGCACTCAAAAAGAATGGGAAGAATAGGAGCGGAAGGCTTGGGCAGTTTCAGTAATGGTAATTCCCGCTGTCCTCGCTACACGGTAGCTCGCTCCCATCGGGGCTAAAAAGCCAACGAATTGAAATAATAAACAAAGTGATTCAGTCACAATAAAAATACAAATGGAAGCATACATCATAGACGGAGTTCGAACTCCCATCGGAAGTTATCAAGGCACACTGGCATCGGTTCGCCCCGATGATTTAGGAGCTTTGGTTATTAAAACCGTAACCGATAACAATCCAAACATCCCAAAAGATGCTTATGACGATGTCATCATGGGTTGTGCCAATCAAGCCGGTGAAGATAACCGCAACGTAGCCCGTATGTCGCTACTTTTAGCAGGATTACCGTATACCGTTCCCGGAGAAACCGTAAACCGTTTGTGCAGTTCGGGTTTATCAGCTATAATCAATGCAAGCAGAGCCATCAAAGCCGGAGACGGGCATGTGTTCATCGCCGGTGGTATCGAAAACATGACGCGTGGCCCATTGGTTGTTTCAAAACCATCTGCTGCTTATGGAACCGACAGTAAAATGTACGACAGTAGTTTCGGCTGGCGTTTCATCAATCCAAAAATGCATGAGATGTACGGCACCGATGCTATGGGTGAAACCGCCGAAAACTTAGTTGAAAAATATAACATCACCCGAGAGGATCAAGATGTTTTTGCATTAAACAGCCAACAAAAAGCTGCCGCAGCTCAGGCCTCAGGAAGATTAGCCAAAGAAATAGTTACAGTTGAAATTCCGCAACGCAAAGGAGATGCGATTCAGTTTTCCAAAGATGAATTTATCAAACCAATCACTTCAATGGAAGGTTTGGCTAAACTGCGTCCCGCCTTCAAAAAAGAAGGAAGCGTAACTGCCGGAAATGCCTCCGGATTAAACGACGGAGCAGCAGCTACCATCATCGCATCCGAAGAAGCTGTAAAAAAATATAATCTAAAACCATTGGCCCGAATTGTAAGTTCGGCTGTGGTAGGAGTAGAGCCCAGAATCATGGGTATCGGTCCTGTTGAAGCCACAAGTAAAGCTTTAGCCAAAGCCGGTTTAACCTTAGACCAAATTGATATTATCGAATTAAATGAAGCCTTTGCCGCACAGGCTTTGGCATGTACAAGAGCATGGGGAATTGCCGATAACGACCCAAGACTGAATCCAAACGGAGGTTCAATTGCTATTGGACATCCACTTGGAGTAACTGGTGCCAGAATAGCCTATTCTGCTGCGTTGGAATTACAGTTGACAGGAAAACGATATGCCTTAATTACGATGTGTATCGGAGTGGGACAAGGCTATGCAGCTATTATTGAAAGAGTATAAAGATTACTGAACTAAATTCAGCACAATGAATAAAATACAAAATTACGTTTTAGGAAATTGGACTTCAGGAGCCGGAGAAGGAGTGCCGTTGTTTGATTCGGTAACGGGTGAAATCGTAGGACATGCTTCTACGCAAGGCTTGGACTTCGCCGAAATTCTGCATTACGGAAGAACCAAAGGCGGTGAGAAACTCCGTAAAATGACCTTTCAGGAGCGCGGTAACATGCTCAAAAGTTTGGCCATGTATTTGACCAAACGCAAAGAACAATTCTACGAAATTAGTTATAGAACCGGAGCGACACGAGTAGACAGTTGGATTGATATTGAAGGCGGTTTCGGAAACTTGTTTGCCAACGCTTCGTTGCGAAAATTATTCCCCAACCAATCCTATCACGTAGAAGGCGACCCTATCGATTTGTCTCGAGGCGGTCGTTTTATGGCGCATCATATTTTGGTTCCCAAAAGAGGAGTAGCGGTGCACATCAACGCCTTCAACTTTCCGATTTGGGGCATGTTGGAAAAATGTGCGGTGAACTGGATGGCCGGGATGCCGGCCGTAGTGAAACCGGCAACATCGACATCCTATTTAACTGAAGCTGTCGTTCGAGAAATCATAGCTTCGAATATTTTACCCGAAGGCGCCTTGCAATTAATCTGCGGCTCAGCCAATACGTTGATTGATACTGTGGAGAGCCAGGATGTAGTTACGTTTACGGGTTCAGCATCAACCGGACGCATGTTAAAAGCGCATCCAAGAATCATCAACGAAGCGGTACCATTCAATATGGAAGCGGATTCATTAAATGCCTCAATTTTAGGAGAAGATGCCGTGCCGGGAACACCCGAGTTTGATTTGTTCATCAGTCAGGCTCGAAGTGAAATCACGGTAAAATGCGGTCAAAAATGTACCGCTATCCGCCGAATGATTGTTCCCGAAAACTTAATGGATGAGGTGCAAATGGCACTCGGAAAAGCGTTAGACAAAGTAACCATTGGTGACCCAAGACAAAAAGAAGTCCGCATGGGTGCTTTGGTTTCTAAAGACCAAGTAACCGAAGTTAAAAGCAGGGTTTCGGAAATTGCCAAAACAGCTTCGATTGTTTACGGTGATTTTGACCGATTAAATCTAATCGGAGCCGATGACAAAGGGGCTTTTATCAGCCCGATGTTGTTGCGTGAAGATCATCCGTTCAAAAATATAGCTGTGCACGAAACCGAAGCTTTCGGTCCGGTTTCCACCCTGATGCCTTATAAAAACTTAGACGAAGCCATCGAACTGGCCCAAATGGGGAAAGGATCGCTAGTGTCTTCTATTGTTACCAATTCAGATGAAACAGCAAAAGAATATGTGGTCAATGCGGCCACCCATCACGGAAGAATTTTGGTATTGAATCGTGAAAATGCCAAACAAAGTACGGGTCACGGTTCGCCACTACCATTGTTAGTTCACGGTGGTCCGGGTCGTGCCGGAGGCGGAGAAGAAATGGGTGGTGTTCGAGGTATTAAACATTATATGCAACGTTGTGCAATCCAAGGTTCACCAACGACACTAACTGAAATCACAGGTATTTACCAACCAAATTCAGCCTATAAAGAAATCACTCAGCATCCGTTCCAATACCATTGGGAGGATATTCAACCGGGTATGTCTTTACGCACTCATAACCGTACCGTGACGGATACCGATATCATCAATTTTGCCAATATCACTTGGGATCATTTCTACGCCCATACCGATATCACTTCATTGGATGGTAGTATTTTCAAAAAACGGACGGCACACGGGTATTTTATTTTAGCCGCTGCGGCGGGGTTGTTTGTATACCCAAATAAAGGTCCGGTGGCTGCTAATTACGGTTTGGAAGAATGTCGATTCTTACGCCCGATTTACCATAATGACACGGTGTATGTTCGCTTAACGTGCAAACAAAAAGTCGATAGAGATGTCGCTTCAGCCGAGCATCCGAGCGGCATTGTAAAATGGTTCGTAGAAGTTTTTGATACCAATGACGAATTAGTAGCAGTAGCAACTATTTTGACCATGGTTCAGAAAAAGCAAGAAGTTTTAGTAGAAATGACCGATGAAAAAATAGCAGAATGTATCAACAAATTAACCGCTGATGCTAAACCGCAATGGGGCATTTTAACCCCACAACATTTGTTGGAACATTTGGAGCAAGGCTATCGCATCATGTCGGGTGAAATTCAAGATTTTGACATTGCCACCCCGGAGAAGATTTTAGACAAGGTGCATAATTCATTATACAATTACGAAAAGTTCCCACGAGGTACCAAGTTTCCAACGATGAAGAAAGATGAACTGGAAGATTTAGTTCATCCTGATTTTGAAACAGCCAAAGTGAAATTTTTCGAAGTCAGAGAAAGCTATACAGTCTTCTTCAAGGAGAATCCGGAAGCGGTTATGAAAAACATGGTTTTCGGGGAATTGAACCGTTACGAATCGTATTTATTAGAACGAAAACATTTGAATCATCATTTCGAGCAATTCGGAATTTTATAATAATTAGGAGCTATTTCCCGCTATCCGTTGCAATCTTTTATTTTTTAAAGAAAAAAATAAAAGGATTTCCACTACTATCGGGGCTAGACAAAATAAAAAGAAAATCCGCGTAAATCAGTTAAATCTGTGTCATCCGTGGCTAAAAAAAAGAATTATGTCAGAAGCATACGTAAAACATAAGATAGAAAACAACATCGCCACCATCGAGTTTTTCCATCCGGAACAAAATTCATTGCCTGGCAACATTTTGGCGCAATTGGCCAACACGATAACCGAAGTTGGGAACAACAACGATGTCAAAGTAATCATCTTGCAAAGCGGAGGCGACCGTACTTTTTGTGCCGGCGCCAGTTTTAAAGAATTAATCGCCATTGATGATGCCGCTACCGGAAAAGTATTCTTTTCAGGATTTGCCAACGTAATCAATGCGATGCGAAAATGTCCGAAATTCATCATCGGGCGTATTCAAGGGAAAACAGTTGGTGGTGGGGTCGGAATTGCCGCTTCAACCGATTATTGTATGGCCACCAAATTTGCCGCGATTAAGTTAAGCGAATTGAATGTCGGCATCGGACCTTTTGTGGTATCACCGGCAATTGAACGTAAAATGGGCGTTTCGGCCATGTCACAAATAGCCATTGATGCCAATACCTTTTATGAAGCCTCTTGGGCCAAAGAAAAAGGGTTGTTTGCCCATGTATATGAAAGTATTGAGGAAATGGATGCTGCCGTGCTGGCCTTTGCTAAGCATCTATGCACCTACAATCCGGAAGCGATGACTGAAATGAAAAAGGTTTTCTGGAGAGGGACTGATGATTGGGACAATCTATTAGCCGAAAGAGCCGCCATCAGCGGAAGATTGGTGCTGTCTGATTTTACAAAAGAAACATTGAAGAAGTTTAAGTAAAGTTATAAGTTATGAATTATGAGTTATGAATGGGTAACTCATAATTCATAATTCATAACTCATAATTCATAAAAATGGTATACGAATTCAAAGGATTTATTCCGGTCATACACGAAAGTAGTTTTATCCATCCGCAGGCTGCGGTTACGGGTAATGTCATTATTGGGAAAGACGTCTATGTAGGTCCCGGGGCTGCTATTCGTGGCGATTGGGGTGAAATCATTATTGAAGACGGTTGTAACGTACAGGAAAATTGTACTATTCATATGTTTCCAGGAAAGACGATGGTGTTGAAAGCCGGAGCGCACATCGGTCATGGTGCGATTATTCACGGAGCCAACATTGGTGCCAATTGTTTGGTTGGTATGAATGCCGTAATCATGGATGATGTTACCGTAGGCGATGAGTGCATTATCGGAGCTTTGAGTTTTGTCAAAGCCGGAACCGTGATTCCGAATCGTAAAATTGTAGTCGGAAATCCGGCTGTGGTTGTCAAAGAGGTTTCGGATGAGATGTTGGATTGGAAGACCAAAGGAACAGCCTTATACCAACAATTGCCCAAGGAATGCTATGAAACTTTGAGAGCCGTAGAACCGTTACGGGAAATTCCGAAAGACCGACCAACGCAGGAAGCGTTTTATAAAACATTAGAAGAATTTAGAAAGAAATAAAATGCCGATAATCGAGTTCAAAATGCCCAAGATGGGCGAAAGTATATCCGAAGCAACCATCATTACTTGGTTGAAAAACGTAGGTGATTTTGTGGAAGCAGAAGAAACTATCTTAGAAGTGGCTACCGACAAAGTAGACAGCGATGTGCCGTCTCCGGTATCGGGAACCATTACTGAAATTCGTTTTCACAAAGATGCCGTAGTGGAGGTAGGTACTGTTTTAGCTTTGATTAATTCTAAAGGAGTTCAAGAAGCTGGATCTGAGCCTAAGGCGAAAGGAGCGGAGCTAACCAAGAAGCCAGAGCTTGTAGAGACGAGTAGAGTTGAAATGCCTTCTAAACCCGTAATACAAAGCATAACCCATAAAGCCAATCCAGATGCTTTTATTTCCCCGTTGATTATTTCCATTGCACAAAAAGAAAACCTGTCGATAGAAGAATTGCAAAGCATTCCGGGTTCGGGAACTGATGGCCGTCTGCAAAAGAGTGACGTGTTTCATTATTTGAAAAACCGTAAATACCCTCTTAAAAGCATTCCAACAACCAATAACCAACAACCAACCACTTCAACCTATCCAAAACCCAAAATCAATTTTGTGGAGGGCAAAGACCATATCGTGGAGATGGATCGCATGCGTAAAATGATTGCGGACCACATGGTGTATTCGAAACAAACTTCGCCTCACGTGACTTCTTACATTGAAGTGGATGTGACGAATTTGGTGAATTGGCGCAATGAAAATAAAGACAAGTTCCAGGCAAAATACAACGAGAAACTAACCTTTACCCCGGTATTTGTGCAGGCCGTAGCCAAAGCCATTGTCGACTTTCCTCTGATAAATGTTTCGGTGGATGAAAAGAATATTATTGTACATAAAGATATCCATATCGGAATGGCAACTGCTTTGCCTTCCGGGAATCTAATTGTTCCTGTGGTAAAAAATGCCAATGAAAAAGATTTAGTTGCTTTGGCAAAAGACGTAAATACTTTGGCTGATGCTTCTCGAAATAACAAATTAAAACCCGAACAAATTCAGGGCAGTACGTTTACCATTTCTAATGTGGGTACCTTTGGCAGTTTGATGGGAACCCCTATTATTAACCAACCCGAGGTGGCTATTTTGGCCCTCGGAATTATCAAAAAACGCCCCGAAGTTATTACGACTTCTAAGGGTGATGAAATTGCCATTCGCAGCATGATGTTCCTTTCTCTTTCGTTTGACCATCGTGTGGTAGACGGATTTTTAGGAGGTTCGTTCCTGCGAAAAGTAGGCGATTACTTAGAACAATTTGACACAACTACAACTTTATAATATCATGCAAGATTTAATAACACATTCAATTAAAATAAACAAAGTCGCACAGTCCAGAGTCAGTCAGGTAGAACTGAACAACAGCATCGTGATGGGAACCCAGTTTACCGATCACATGTTTGTGTGCGATTACCAAAATGGTGAATGGAGCAACGCCCGAATTGAACCGTTGGCATTGATTCCGACGCACCCTGCGGCAATGGCTTTGCACTATGGACAAGCTATTTTTGAAGGGATGAAAGCTACTTTAGGGAAAGACGGAACGCCTTTGTTATTCCGTCCCGATGAAAATGCCAAGCGTATGAATCACAGTGCCGATCGTATGGGAATGCCTTTGTTTCCGGAAGATTTGTTTGTGGAAGCCTTAAAGCAATTCACTGCTTTGGAAAAAGATTGGATTCCGACGCAAGAAGGAAGCGCTTTGTATTTGCGTCCGTTTATGTATGCCGATGAGCCTTTCATTGGGATGCGTGCGGCTACGAGTTTCAAATTTATTGTTATGGGTTCGCCGGCCGGTCCGTTCTTTAGTCGAAAAATAAAATTGTATGCCGAGAAAAAATACGTTCGTGCCGTAAACGGAGGGACAGGGGAAGCCAAAGCTGCCGGGAATTATGCCGGAGCCATTCGTCCGACGGAATACGCCAAAGCTAAAGGATACGACCAAGTATTATGGTTGGATGCGCAAAACTTTGAAGAAATTCAGGAAGTGGGTACGATGAATATTTTCTTCAAAATAGGAGGCAAGTTTATTACACCCAATTTGAGCGGTTCTATTTTGGCCGGAATTACGCGTATGAGTGTTATTGATGTGTTACGCGATAAAGGTTTTGAAGTGACGGAACGACCGATTACCATTTCTGAAATTATTGAAGCGGATAAGAATGGAACTTTAGAGGAAGCTTTTGGTGCCGGAACCGCTGTTGGTATTGCCATGATTGAAGAAATCGGGAACAATGATTTGAGTATTACATTACCAAGTGATAATCCGGTTTCGGTGATGGTGAATGATACCTTGAACGGCATTAAAACTCAAGAAATAGAAGATAAGTTTGGTTGGTTAGTTGCCGCCAAATAAAGAATACAAGCATACAAATGGTTTGCCGTTTAGCCCCGATTGCAACAACTACCGTGTAGTGTGGAAAGCGGGAATACGGATTCCAAATAAAGCCCGAGCCACTCGCTCCTAAAATTTAAAAATGAATTTACCAGATAAAAAGATACTCGAAAAAGCGTTTTTAACCATGGCAACCGCCAAGGCTATGGCGACTTTGTATGAAGATAATTTTAAAACCGTTTCCAAATACGTGCATGCTACGTCGCGTGGGCACGAAGCCATTCAGATTGCCATGGCGATGCAGTTGTTGCCTCAGGATTATGCATTTCCGTATTATCGGGATGATGCGATGTTGCTGGGTATTGGGATGGAGCCATATGATTTGATGTTGCAGTTGATGGCTAAGAAGGACGATCCGTTTTCGGGCGGGCGAACCTATTACTGTCACCCGAGTTTAAAGGATGCCGATAAGCCTAAAATTCCGCATCAGTCTTCGGCTACGGGGATGCAGGCGATTCCGGCTACCGGAGCAGCGTTGGGATTTTGGTACAAAGAAAACGTTGGAATTCAAGATACCAATCAAGAAAAGCCAATTGTGGTTTGTTCGCTGGGGGATGCCTCAGTTACGGAAGGAGAGATTGCCGAAGCTTTGCAAATGGCTGCCTTGAAACAATTACCGATTTTGTATTTGGTACAAGATAACGGTTGGGATATTTCGGCGAATGCCGCTGAAACCCGAGCCCAAAATGCGTTTGAGTATGCCAAAGGATTTCACGGAATTGAAGCGATTTCGATTGACGGAGCTAACTTTTCCGAAAGCTATTTGGCAGTTCAACAAGTGGTGAAAACCATGCGTGAGGAACGTCGTCCGTTTTTGGTGCATGCCAAAGTACCGTTGCTGAATCACCACACTTCGGGGGTTCGTATGGAATGGTACCGCGATGATTTGGATGAAGCGCAATCGAGAGATCCTTATCCGGTATTGAAACAACAATTAGTAGATGCCGGATTTACGGCTGATGAAATTCATAAAATAGAAACTACGGCTGTTGCTAAAGTAAAAGCCGATTACGAGAAAGCTTTGGTTGCCGAAGATCCTTCGCCTGAAGATTTATTCACCCATGATTTTGCTCCTACTCCGATTACGGAAGAAGCGGGAGAAAGAAACCCGCAACGCGAAGACAAAGTCGTGATGGTGGATTGTGCGTTGTTTGCTGTGGAAGAATTGATGCGCAACCACAAAGAATGTTTGTTGTACGGTCAGGATGTGGGCGGACGTTTAGGAGGTGTGTTTAGAGAAGCTGCAACCTTGGCACAGAAGTTTGGTGACGAACGTGTATTCAATACGCCGATACAGGAAGCGTTTATTGTAGGTTCTACGGTGGGAATGTCTGCTGTTGGGTTGAAACCGATAGTGGAGGTACAGTTTGCTGATTACATTTGGCCGGGACTGAATCAGTTATTTACCGAAGTGAGCCGTTCGAGTTATTTGTCGAATGGCAAATGGCCGGTAAGCATGATATTGCGTGTGCCAATTGGCGCTTATGGTAGTGGTGGCCCTTATCATTCCTCTTCGGTAGAAAGTGTGCTGACGAATATACGTGGGATTAAAATAGCCTATCCAAGTAACGGTGCCGATTTGAAAGGACTTATGAAAGCCGCTTATTACGACCCGAATCCGGTGGTGATTCTAGAGCACAAAGGCTTATACTGGAGTAAAGTAAAAGGAACCGATGCGGCTCGTGTTAATGAACCAAGTGAAGACTACGTTTTGCCTTTTGGCAAAGCCAATGTGGTTCAGGAAATTTGGGAACAGGAAACCGAGGAAACGATTACGGTTATTACTTATGGAATGGGAGTGCACTGGGCATTAAATGCTTCGGAGAAGATGAAAAATCAAGTTGAAATTGTGGATTTGAGAACCTTATATCCGTTGGATGAAGAAACGATTTTGAAATCGGTTAAAAAAGCCAAGAAATGTTTAGTAGTAACAGAAGAGCCAACCAACAACTCCTTTGCTCGCAGTTTGGCCGGATTGATTCAGGAAAAATGTTTTACCTATTTAGATGCTCCTGTGATGGTTATCGGGTCGGAAAATATGCCGGCCATACCACTCAACAGTACGTTGGAGTTTACCATGATTCCGAATGCAGATAAAGTGAAAGCAAAGATGGAAGAATTGTTACGATATTAAATAACAAGCATAAATGATAGCATCCACAACATCAAAGTTGTGGATTTTTTTCATCATTTTGTGGCAATAAAAGCTGTGGCAATTTTTTTTGCCACAATAAAAAATGCCACGACTTATTCAAAAGCATAAAAAAAAACCGTAACATCTCTGCTACGGTTTGTGAATTATCTATAGTCGATTACTTATTTTGCGGAGGATATTGTTCCAGAATTTTGGTGACAAATTCTTTGATAACTTCATCTTTTTTATTGGTGTCTTTGGTTAAAGCACCTTCGCCTTCGCCTTGCCAAATTAATTCTTTTTTCTTGGCATCGATTATATCAATATACAAAGTGCCTTCGGTATAGCGATTAACGGAGGTGTTGCCTCCCCAAAAATAAGGATTCCAACCATAGCCCCAGCCATAACCCCAACCGGCATTGAATTGATTAACATTCACCTGTTCTCTTTCTTTAGTGAAAAAGTTAATTAGCAAATCGGGCGTTTCACTTTTGGTCATCCCTTTTGCTGTCAGGCTTTCATCAATAGAGCGAAGAATTCTTTTTTGTCTAAATCGGATATTTCCACCTTATCGATACCTGTCTTGTAAAAGGCAAAAGTTTTGTATGGTGAAAAATCAACTTTCTTGTCATAATCTGAATTCACTCTCACAGCACAGCAAGAGGTTAACATGAGAAATAAAACCGGAATAAAAATTAATTTTTTCATGGTATTCAATTTAAAGTTATAACAAATCGTCATTAACTATAGTAGGGATGGTCACTTTCAATAAAGGTTGCGTGGCCATGGCTCTTTTTATCGCAAAAATAGCGCCTTCATTTCGAGCCCAACTTCTTCGGGAGATTCCGTTATTCACATCCCAAAACAACATCGATTCTAAACGTCTTGAAGCCTCTTTGCTGCCGTCAAGCACCATGCCGAAACCACCGTTGATTACTTCGCCCCAGCCAACACCGCCTCCGTTGTGAATAGAAACCCAAGTGGCTCCACGGAAACTGTCGCCAATAACATTGTGAATGGCCATGTCGGCAGTAAAACGAGAACCGTCGTAAATGTTAGAAGTCTCACGATAAGGAGAATCGGTTCCTGAAACGTCGTGGTGGTCGCGACCTAATATCACATAGCCAATTTCGCCACGAGCAATAGCTTGATTAAATGCTTCGGCAATTTTGATACGTCCTTCGGCATCGGCATACAGAATTCGGGCTTGAGAACCTACCACTAGTTTGTTTTCCTGAGCACCTTTAATCCACTGAATATTATCCGCCATTTGTTGCTGAATTTCTTCCGGGGAATTTTGCATCATTGCTTCTAAAACATCGCAAGCAATTTTGTCGGTTTTCGCTAAATCCTCAGGATTCCCCGAAGCACATACCCAACGGAAAGGCCCAAAACCGTAATCGAAACACATTGGGCCCATAATATCTTGTACATAACTTGGGTATTTGAATTCTCTTCCTAAAGTTGGGTGCTCGTTCATAACTTCAGCACCGGCACGAGAAGCTTCTAATAGGAAGGCGTTGCCGTAATCAAAGAAATAAGTCCCTTTGGCAGTATGTTTGTTGATAGCTGCGGCATGACGACGCAATGTTTTTTGAACTTCCTCTTTAAATTTTTCAGGTTGGTTGGCCATTAAATCATTTGACTCTTCGAAAGTATAGCCGGTAGGATAGTAACCGCCTGCCCATGGATTATGCAATGAAGTTTGGTCAGAGCCTAAATCGATATGTAGCCCGTCTTGGTCAAAACGCTCCCAGATATCTACTACGTTTCCAAGGTAAGCAATAGAAACGGTTTCTTGGTTGTCCAACGCTTTTTTAACTCTCGGAACTAAATCGTCAATGTTTTCAATGACTTCGTTAATCCAGCCTTGTGAGTGGCGGATGTGGGTGATTTTTGGATTGACCTCGGCACATACCGTTACACAACCGGCAATGTTTCCGGCTTTGGGTTGAGCCCCACTCATACCGCCTAATCCAGAAGTAACAAATAACCCTCCTTTTGGTGATTTTTTTATTTTTCGGAAGCCATTCAAAACGGTGATGGTGGTTCCGTGAACGATACCTTGCGGACCGATATACATATAACTTCCGGCGGTCATTTGCCCGTATTGAGATACTCCGAGTGCATTCATTTTTTCCCAATCATCCGGTTTAGAATAGTTTGGAATAACCATTCCGTTAGTGACTACCACTCTCGGTGCTTCTTTGTGGGAAGGGAACAATCCCATAGGATGTCCTGAGTACATGACCAACGTTTGTTCTTCAGTCATTTCGGCCAGATACTGCATGGTTAACAAGTATTGAGCCCAGTTTTGGAATACGGCACCGTTTCCACCATAAGTAATTAATTCATGTGGATGTTGCGCCACGGCATAATCCAGATTGTTTTGAATCATCAGCATGATGGCTTTAGCTTGTTCACATTTTCCCGGATATTCCGAAATAGGACGGGCATACATTTTATAATCGGGACGAAGACGATACATGTAAATGCGTCCGTAAGTTTCCAATTCGGCTTTAAACTCAGGAAGCAAAGTTGCATGATGTTGCGGTTCGAAGTACCGCAGGGCATTTTTCAGCGCTAATTTTTTCTCTTCTTCGGTTAGTATTTCTTTGCGTTTTGGCGCATGATTTATTTCGGTTTCGTAGGGTTTCGGCTGTGGTAATACATTCGGAATTCCTGCTAAAATCTGTTCTTGAAATGTCATTTTTTGGAGATTATATTTTTTAGTTTGTTGTTATTTTTTAGGTCTTATGGTACCGGTTTTTTTATCAAACCCATAAGGGCAATGGCGACAACCGCTTCGGCAGCAATAGCCCCTTTTGAGATGGTATTTTTCAGTGAAAACTTTGTAACCTTCGGGGGTCAGATAATAATCTTCGCCTTCGATTAGTTTATTTTCGTTATTTTGGTCATTCATAGCTACAAATTTAAAGACTTTATCAGTAATGATACTCATCGTTTCTAAATATTTAATTCCGAAAGGCTTTAAAGCTTTTACGGTTTTTCCGTTTGTGATTTTAAATGACAAAGGGCTTAAGCAGGATAGGGTTTTGCTGAATCATGAAAGAATACACCTTCGACAGCAATTAGAATTGTTGATTGTTCCTTTTTTTATTTGGTATGGTATTGAGTTTTTAGTTCGTTATTTTAAATGCAGAAATCGGAATACAGCTTACAGAGCCATTTTGTTTGAAAAAGAGGCTTATGATAATGAGAGTAATTTTGAGTACTTAAAAGGTAGACCTTTTTTTAATTTTGTCAACAAATAAAGTATCACACAATTCTTTTTCTTATTTTTATTAAAATTATTTCTAAATGAAGCGGTTAGCACTTCTTTTATTGATGCTCTATGCGGCCTATGTACATGCCCAATTATTTGTGAGCAATAACAGTTTTGTTTACAACAAGGGAAATGTGGTTTATTCAACCGGGAATATAGAATTGAACGGAGCGAACAGCTATTTTTATTTAAGAAACGAAGGACAGTTTTTACAAGGAACTTCAGGTGTGTCTGCTAATAAAGGAACCGGAAAACTTTCTGTTTTTCAGGAAGGTACCGTAAATAATTATGCTTACAATTATTGGTGTTCACCAGTTGGAAATGCCTCAACAGCTTCAGGAAATGAAGATTTTGGAATTACGATGTTACACCTTCCTACATCAAATTCGACCAGTATACCGGCTACAATTGCCAATACTACTTACGATGGCTTTTCCAGCACTGGCACACTCAGTATCGCTTCTTATTGGATTTGGAAATTTTTGTCCTCAACAACTTATGCTCAATGGATTCAATCCGCTTCGAATACGGATATAAGTGCCGGACAAGGATTTACTATGAAAGGAACCATAGGTTCAGATGCTACCGACGTAGGTGAAACCGCAGTAAATAATCCCGGAAGTGCACAGCGATATGATTTTAGAGGGAAGCCCAACGATGGGGATATAACCGTTAGTGTTGGAGCCAATAGTTTTACTTTAACAGGGAATCCTTATCCGTCAGCTTTGCATGTCAACGCTTTTTTGTTGGATGGGGCTAATTCAGCGTGTACAGGAGTTGCTTATTATTGGGAACAAAACAAAGCGGTAAATTCACATCTTTTGTTGAATTATCAAGGAGGTTATGGAGTTTATTCTCCGGTTGGTTTAGCATCAAGCGGAGTTTATGTGCCGGCTACTTTTAATACATATAACCTTGACGGAACTATTAATACGACAGGCCCTTCTTCCGGTTTGGTTATAGAAAGAAAATATGCGCCAATTGGTCAGGGGTTTATGGTGAAAGGGAATGGCGTTGGTGGTGCATTGACCCTTAAAAATGCACATCGTGCCTACAATATTGAGGGGAGTTATTCTCAATTTGAGAGACAGGTCAATCCAAATCAGATCAGTGAAGCTGATGTAACGGCTTCTCCCAATTTTGTGATAGAAACGGTATCGCAATTGCGTTTAAATACGGTCTTAAATAATCAATTTACCAAACAGATTGCTTTGGCGTTTGTATCGAATGCAACTGATGGCGTTGACAGAGGAATTGATGCTATGAGTCCGGAAGAGGATACTTTGCCTAATGATGTGTATTTCTTTTTGGATAATGATAAATATGTGATTCAGGGGGTGAAATTTGATATCAACAAAAGAATTTCGATAGGTATTAAGTCAACCAACAACACTACGTTTAAATTCGATGCCTCGACCATAGTTAATTTTGATTCCACTCAGGCGGTTTATATGTATGATGCGCAAGACGGGAGTTATCATGATATAAAAAACGGCACTTATGAAGTAACTTTACCAACAGGGATTTATAACAACCGTTTTGAAATAACATTCAAAAATAGTGTAGTGAATTTAGAGGTAAATGATACTGCAATTAACGGAATAGTGATACTGCACAATCATGCTGCACAGCAGTTAATCATTTCGAATCCCAATTTAATTCAACTGAAATCAGTAAAACTATATGATTTAAATGGGAAACTGCTGTTTGATAAGCAACAACCAGCCATTCAGGAAAGTTATCAGTTTTCAACACAAGAGCTGAGTGAAGCTGTTTATTTAGCAGAAGTTTTGACCAATGATAATAGAAAAACGGTGCAAAAAATTATTGTCTCTACAAAATAATCAGCCAATTGAAAGTGATTTTTAAATCGCTTTTTTAACTTCAAAAAGCACGCATTTCGTACCTTTGCAAAAACCTTTTTTTGGAAAGTTTTAATCAAAAAATAGCTTTAGAAAACACCAATGTCACGCTCTATATTAAGCGGGAAGATTTACTGCATCCTCTTATTTCGGGCAACAAATACAGGAAATTAAAATACAATTTAGATCAGGCTCAAAAAGAAAATAAGTCAGTCTTGTTAACTTTTGGCGGTGCTTTTTCTAATCATATTTTGGCAGTGGCTGCCGCAGGAAAAGAACATGGTTTTAAAACCATAGGGATTATTCGCGGTGAAGAGCTGAAAGATAAAATAAACGAAAATCCAACGCTTCAAAAGGCAAGCGAACTTGGAATGGTTTTTGATTTTGTCACCAGAGAAGCCTACCGAAACAAAAATGATTCAGCTTTTATAGAATTGTTAAGCAACAAATTCGGAGACTTTTATCTGCTCCCCGAAGGCGGGACTAATGATTTAGCGGTGCAGGGTTGTGAAGAAATCCTGACTGAGGATGATGCCGCTTTTGATTATGTTTGCTGTGCCGTTGGAACGGGAGGAACTATCTCCGGGATTATTAATTGTTCAAAAAGTAGTCAACAAGTTTTGGGTTTTCCGGCGTTAAAGGGTGATTTTTTAAAGGAAGATATTTGTAGCTTTGCTAAGAATAAAAATTGGGAGCTGATTTCAGACTATCATTTTGGAGGTTATGCCAAAGTTTCCGTGGAATTGATTCATTTTATAAATGAATTTTATCAAAAATACAAAGTCCCTTTAGATCCTATTTATACAGGAAAAATGGTTTTTGGTGTTTTAGATTTGATTAAAAAGAAGAAATTTTCAAACAACGCTAAAATACTGATGATTCACACCGGAGGGCTACAAGGCATAGCCGGAATGAATAACAGCTTACGACAAAAAAAACTAACTGAAATAATTATCAATGATTAAGAAACTCCTTTTGTTGCTCCTTATGCTTGTTGTTGCTTCGTGCAGCAGCAATAAGTCAGTAGTTAGAACTACAAAACCCGATCCAAGGAAAACAAACACTCCAATAGCGCAAAGAGTTAAAAAGCCAATATACAGACCAATTGCAAAAAAGCAACCTGAAGTGGTGGCTCAAAAAAAACCAACAACAACGAATGTAAATGATTCTAATGCTACAGTGGTATTAGAGGCTACTACTCGAGTTAAAGTGACTACACAAATGGTTTTGGCTTATATCGAAAAATACAAAGAAGTGGCTAAAGACAATATGGTAAGAACCAAGATTCCTGCCAGTGTGACTTTGGGACAAGCCATATTAGAATCGGGTGCCGGAACCGGACCGTTGAGTGTGCAAGCGAATAATCATTTTGGTATCAAATGTCATAAAGAATGGACAGGACCAAGCATTAGCTATACTGATGATGAAGAAAATGAATGTTTCCGAAAATATCAGGATCCCAGCGAGTCTTTTCGCGATCATTCCTATTTCCTGACTAGCCGACCACGATATGTGCCGCTTTTCCAATTAGGGGAAGATGATTATGTGGCTTGGGCTAAAGGATTGAAAAATGCAGGTTATGCCACAGATCCTAAATATCCTGATAAATTGATTGCTTTGATAGAGCGCTATCAGCTTAATAAATTTGATGCTGAAGTATTAGGAAAGCCATTTGTTTCTGCAACAACCATCACCAATAAAGAAATAGTATTTAATGATGATACATCTAAATATACTGTTGTCAAAGGTGATACACTTTATTCTATTTCTAAAAAATTCAACATTTCAATTGAAGAATTGAAAAAGAAAAATAATTTGGCCGATAATACGTTGTCATTGGGACAGAGCATCATTGTCAAATAAGTTTCTGAAGAATACTAAATTAAAATCTCATTACATGATTTATCAAAGAAGCAGTCAGTTGTTTGCTGAAGCTGAAAAAGTAATTCCAGGTGGCGTGAACTCTCCGGTTAGAGCTTTCAAAGGAGTAGGTGGTACGCCCATTTTTGCCAAAAGTGCCAAAGGAGCCTATTTGTATGACGAAGATGATAATCGACTAATTGATTACATTAACTCTTGGGGGCCCATGATACTGGGTCATGCTTTTCAACCCGTGGTGGATGCTGTAATCGAAAGAGCGAAAAGCGGAACTTCTTTTGGAATGCCTACCGAATTAGAAACTAAGATTGCTGAATTGGCCATTTCAATGGTGCCTAATATTGACAAGATTCGTTTTGTGAATTCAGGAACAGAAGCTTGTATGAGTGCTATTCGTTTAGCAAGAGGCTTTACCAAAAGAGACAAGATTATAAAATTTGCAGGTTGTTATCATGGTCATTCGGATTCGTTCTTAATTCAAGCGGGGAGCGGCGCCAGTACTTTTGGAACGCCAAATAGTCCCGGCGTGACACAAGGAACGGCTAAGGATACTCTGCTGGCTAATTATAATGATATTGAAAATGTAGCCGCATTATTTGAAGCCAATAAAAATGAAATTGCAGCCATTATCATTGAACCTGTCGCAGGAAATATGGGTTGCGTGCCTCCGAAAGATGGCTTTTTACAAGCTTTACGCCAACTTTGTGATGAAAATAACACTTTGTTAATTTTTGACGAAGTGATGACAGGTTTTCGTTTAGCCAAAGGCGGTGCGCAGCAATTGTACGGAGTAACGGCTGATATTGTTTGTTTCGGAAAAGTAATAGGAGGAGGGTTGCCGGTAGGGGCTTTTGCAGCTCGTAATGAAATCATGAACTATTTAGCACCACTCGGTCCTGTTTATCAAGCGGGAACCTTGTCCGGAAATCCTTTAGCTATGGCAGCTGGATTGGCTATGTTGGAGACATTAAATAACGATGCGGATATCTTCAAACGATTGGAAGAAAAAACATTGTATTTGCACAAAGGAATTCAAAAAGTTTTAACAGACAATTCTATTGTATTTACTATTAATCGAGTGGGGTCAATGATTTCGGTTCATTTTGATGCTAATCCCGTTGTTGATTTTCAAACGGCTAAGCATGGCGATAATGAGAGGTTTAAAAAGTTCTTTCATGGACTGCTGAATGAAGGAGTATATATTGCCCCTTCAGCTTATGAAACCTGGTTTATTACTGATGCTTTAACATATGAGGATTTAGATTTTACCATAAATGCCATAAACAAAGTTGCCAAAACACTATAAACAAAAAAGCCTCGAAATTTCGAGGCTCTTTTATGCTTTTTATTGGAAAAGATTAATGAGTTAATCTATTGAATAGCTCTTTATTTTTTTCAAGTTTTGCAGTTTGCTCAGCATTTAAACCGGCTCTTACTTTATCTTCTATAACTTTGGCTAAAACATCTTTACGCTCTTGAGAAAGATTTTTATCTTCCAAAGTTTTGTATTTGTGCTCAAAAAGTCTTGCGTAATCTGCACTTTGCGTTTCGCTTAAACCAACTAAAGCAGTTAGATCATCAGCATCTTTTTGTCCTAATTCTTTTGATGAATATTGGGTTACTTTTTGTCTTGTGCATTGGCATTTATTGTAAATGCTAACAATAAAGTTAAAGCAGCAATTAATTTTTTCATTTTGAAGTTGTTTTAGTGAAATAATAACCTCAAAACTAAGGTCTTTTTATCTCTTTTCAAAATTTATTTTTGTTTTTCCTCCGGATTTGATTTTTTATCTCTTCTTTCCATCATTTTTTCTCTGACTTTGGCTTTTCTGTCATCACGGATTTTCTCCCATTTAGCAAACTGTTCCGGAGTTAGTATTTTTTTCATTTCAGTAGCGGTAGCGGCTTGTTCTTTCTCCATCTCCGCTTTCATTTCATCTCTTTTTAATTCTTTTTGTTCTCTGAGTTTTTTCATTTCTTCTCTCTTGGCTTCTCTTTTCTCTACCTCCTTAGTAACAAATGCTCTCATGTCTTTAACTTGCTTTTCATTCAAATCTAAATCCTTGGTCATTTTTTCTACTTGTAAATTAACTTTTTGCTCCGTAGTCAAATTTTTTCTGTCTCCTTTTCTGGTTTCTTTTTCTTGTGCCAATGCAGTTAAGCCAACTAACATTACTAAGGCTAAAAATACTTTTTTCATTTTTTTATTGTTTTTTAAGTTTATGTCGCAATATGACAAAGATGGGTTTAAAAGGTTTAATCTTTAACAAAAAATTATAAAAAAAGGAACTCGATTGAGTTCCCTTAGTTTAATTTAAAACTACTGTCTTGTTATCGCCTTCAACGACTACTTTCGTAAGTCCGTGTTTGGCTAACCCTTTGATGGCAGCGTCCCATTTCTTGCCGCTTAAGGCTGATTTATCTTTGAGTTCTCCTAATGCCTGATTGTTTTCTGCTTTCAATAAGCCAATGATTAACTTTTCGTCTTCAGTTAATTCCAATTGCTTTTTCTCCGGGCGCATTTGCGGGAAGAAAAGTACTTCCTGAATAGAGGCGTTATTGGTTAAAAACATAATTAATCTATCCATTCCAATTCCTAAACCGGATGTTGGCGGCATACCGTATTCTAAAGCTCTTAAAAAGTCGTTATCTATAAATTGAGTTGCTTCATCATCACCACGCTCTGCTAATTGTAATTGTGCTTCAAAACGCTCACGTTGGTCGATAGGGTCGTTTAGTTCGGAATAGGCATTGGCTACTTCTTTTCCGCAAACCATCAACTCAAAACGCTCTGTTAACTCAGGATTGTCACGGTGTTCTTTACAAAGTGGCGACATTTCTTTAGGATAATCTGTAATGAAGGTGGGTTGTATAAAATTGCCTTCACATTTGGCTCCAAAAATCTCATCGATTAATTTGCCTTTCCCCATTGTTTCATCTACTTCGATACCCATGCCTTTGGCGGCAGTGAATAATTCAGCTTCACTTTTGCCCGAAATGTCAAATCCGGTAAAGTTTTTAATAGCGTCGGTCATAGTAACACGAGCGTAAGGTGCTTTGAAATTTACTTTGTGTTCGCCAAAAGTGGTTTCGGTAGTTCCGTTAACTTCTTTGGCACAATGTTCCAATAAATTTTCGGTGAATTCCATCATCCAGTTGTAGTCTTTGTAAGCTACATAAATTTCCATAGCGGTAAATTCCGGATTATGGGTTCGGTCCATTCCTTCATTTCGGAAGTTTTTAGAGAATTCATATACGCCATCAAAACCACCTACAATCAATCTTTTGAGATATAATTCATTGGCGATTCTCATGTATAATGGAATATCTAGACTGTTGTGGTGTGTAATAAAAGGTCGCGCTGCAGCACCACCGGCTATCGATTGAAGTACCGGAGTTTCTACTTCCATATATCCGGCAGCATTGAAAAAGTTACGCATGGCCGTGAATAATTTGGTTCTTTTGATGAACACCTCTTTTACATGTGGGTTTACTACTAAATCCACATAACGCATTCGGTATCTTAATTCTGCATCGTTAAAGGCATCATGGACTTTACCATCGTCGTCTACTTTTGGTAGTGGCAATGGACGAAGTGTTTTGCTTAAAAACGTAAACTTGTCTACGCGAATAGATTTTTCACCTACTTTGGTCAAAAACATTTCGCCTTCTATGCCAATAAAATCGCCTAGGTCAGTTAGTTTTCTGAAAATCTGTGTGTACAATGTTTTGTCTTCGCCGGGACAAAGTACGTCACGGTTAAAATACAATTGAATTCTGCCTTCGCTGTCTTGTAATTCTACAAAAGAAGCTTTTCCCATGTCTCTGTCACTCATCACACGACCGGCTAAAACCACCTTCTTGCCTTCTTCGAAATTGTCCTTAACCTGTTTTGAAGTATGGTTAACCGGAAATAAATTAGCCGGATAAGGATTGATTCCCAATTCACGCAAAGCGTTTAGTTTGTCTCTTCTGATGATTTCTTGTTCCGAAAGTTGCATATCGTATTGTATTTTAGCGTGCAAAGATAGGTATAATTTGAAAATGTACTAATTTGAGAATTTGAAAATATTGTAATGTTTTAGGAACGAAAGGTTCGGGCTTTATCAGTTGTCCGTTTTCCCGCTTTCCATTGCAATCTCTACGAGGATTTCCATTGCAATCGGGGTTAAAGATTAACGTTGTGTTAACTGGTAATCTTTGTAACTTTGCCTTTTCAATACAGAAAATGAACAAACAAATACAACTTCAGGATTTAAACAACAAAGACTATAAAGAAACTTGGGATTACCAAGAGGAACTTTTTAAAGAAATTGTTGATTTGAAAATTCAGAAAAGAAGCCAGCCCGAAATTGAAACCCCGAATTATTTTCTTTTTGTAGAACATCCGCATGTTTATACTTTAGGGAAAAGCGGTGATATATCTAATTTGCTGCTTTCTGAAAAACAGTTGGAAGCTAAAGGCGCTACTTTTTACAAAATCAACAGAGGAGGCGATATTACTTATCACGGCCCCGGACAAATTGTTGGTTACCCAATTTTAGATTTGGAAAATTTCTTTACCGACATACATAAATACCTCCGGTTTTTAGAAGAAGTTATTATTTTGACTCTTGCTGAATATGGTTTACAAGGAACTCGAAGCGAAGGAGAAACAGGGGTGTGGTTGGATGTTGGAACGCCATTTGCTCGAAAAATTTGTGCTATGGGAGTGCGTGCCAGTCGTTGGGTAACGATGCATGGTTTCGCTCTCAATGTCAGTGCGGATTTAGGTTATTTTGATAACATCATTCCGTGTGGTATCAAAGGGAAGGCGGTAACTTCACTTCATGTTGAACTGGGCAGAGCAATAGAAGAGAAAGAAGTAAAAGCCAAAATCATTCGTCACTTTACTGCACTTTTTGATTCTGTTTTTGTGTAAATAACTAAGATTTCTAAAGCTCTAACTTTAGTTGTTCCGGTAACAAGCGGAATGACATTCTGTGGTATTTAGTCACGCCATATTTTCTGATAGCTTCCCTATGCTCAATAGTGGGATACCCTTTGTTTTTTTTCCAATTATACATGGGGAATTCTTCATGGATTTTATTCATATAGTCATCCCGATACGTTTTAGCTAAAACCGAGGCCGCTGCAATGCTCAAATATTTGCCATCACCTTTTACAATAGTTGAAAAAGGAATATCGTTTATAGCTTTGAATCGATTTCCGTCAACAATGATGTAATTTGGCGTAGGGTTTAGCTTAATAATACACTCTTGCATGGCTTTTATCGAAGCATTGAGAATATTAATTTCATCAATAACTTGGTGGTCAAGATGTGTAACTGCAAAAGAAACTGCCATTGCTTCAATGGTTGGTTTTAATTTTTCTCTTGTTTTTTCAGAAAGTTGTTTCGAATCATTGAGTAAGTCTAATTTGAAATCTTCGGGTAATATAACGGCTGCCGCTGTTACAGGACCAGCCAAGCAACCCCTTCCGGCTTCATCGGTGCCGGCTTCGAATAAAAAATCAGAGTATTTTAGAGCTAACATTTAATTTTTTTGATAAAAATATAAAAACCAGCGCAACTATTTAAACTATTCATCATCATTGAATAGTTTACTTATAGTACGCTTCTTTGTGTTTTATAATTAACTGTTAATATTTGGTTAATTAATAAATAATTAAGAAGTTTGCAAAATAACTAACTCAAATAAAATTAATATGAGATCGAAGTTCAAATGGATTTTTACGCTTTTATTAGCGTTTACAATGCAGTTTTCGTTTGCACAAGAGAAAACTGTTACTGGGGTTGTTTCAGATAAATCTGGACCACTTCCTGGCGCGAATGTTGTTGTTAAAGGAACAACTCGCAGTGCACAAGCAGATTTTGATGGAAAATACAGCATCAAAACTAAAGCCGGTGAGGTTTTAGTGTTTTCTTTTACTGGTTACACGAATTCAAACGTAACTGTGGGAGCTGCTTCTACTTATAATGTTACCCTTGTAGAAGGTAGCGTGAAATTGGAAGAAGTTGTTGTAGAGGGGTATAGAAATACTACTAAATCAACTACAGTGGTTGCCCAATCAACAGTTAATGCCAAAACAATTGAAAACAGACCTAATGCTTCCTTTATTCAAACATTGCAAGGTCAAGTTGCCGGTTTGAATATTGCAACAGGTTCTGGTCAACCAGGTTCAAGAAGTGTAGTATTGCTTAGAGGATTAGCGACTTTAACTGCTAACTCTGACCCATTGTATGTTATTGATGGGATACCAACCAATGCCGATAACTTCCGTAGTATTAACCCTAATGATATTGAATCGGCTACGGTATTGAAAGATGCGTCGGCTACAGCAATTTATGGTAACAGAGGTACTAACGGGGTAATTGTAATTAAAACCAGACGAGGTGGTAAAGATGAAGGAAAAACTAAATTCCGTTATGCTACCAGCAGTGGGTTTACTGAATTGCAGACTGCGCATTACAGAAAAGCAAATACCAGACAGTTACTTACCTTAGAGAAAAATTACGGACAAGGTTTAGGAGCTACATTGACGGATGCTGAAATTGCAGCCTACAATGTAGACACCGATTGGTCTAAATATTTCTTTAGAACAGCCGCTTCAACAGAACATAGTTTTAGTGTGGAAACTCAAGGAAAACAAATAAGTTCATATACTTCTGTGAATTATTTGAACCAAGATGGTATTTTGAAAGGAACCGGATTAAAACGATTTGCTTTTAGAAATAACATAGACGGAAAATCTACAGATGGTAAATTTAATTACAGTACTAACGTAGCTATAGGTTTTTCAAAGAGTAATGATGCCGGTAGTTTGGGAACTGCTGCAGTAAACAGAAACTATGTGCTTGGTGCTTATCAAGGGGCCCCATATTTAAGCCCTGATGATTATGTTGATTCAGTAACGGCTTTAGATCAATATGGTGCAGGTGGGTTATTATATACGCCAATTTTCCTTATTGACAAACAAAAAACGTATGTTAACAATACGGATGAAATGAGATTACAAGGTTCGATAGAAGCTAGTTATGAGATTTTTAAGAATACTACGTTCACTTCAAGAACTTCTTCTGAGGTTGTTGAAACTCGTTTCAATCAATCTGAGAATCCAATATCTTTCAATGCGTTGGTTTTCTTAAACCCAGGACAGGAGTTTGGTGGATTTGAAGATATCAATTACAGAAGAGATTTTGCTTTTTCACAATTGTGGCAAATGGATTGGGAAAAAACTTTTGCTGAAAAACATACTTTTAACGTTATGTTGAATTCAGAATACAACTTTAATCAGTTGAATACTAATAATTTCCGTCAAAATGGTTTGGATCCTGCTACGTTTGTTCCAGGGGCTGGAACTGGTTATTTAAGCGATATCTTGGCTCATGATTATTATACGGCCGATGTTAGTGCGTTAAAATTAAAAAAGAATTTGATTTCTTATTTTGCTACTGTAGATTATGATTTTGACAAGCGATTTGGAGTAGTTGTAACTGCAAGAAGAGATGGTTCAAGCCGATTCAGTAAAGAGAGAAGATGGGGTAATTTTTGGTCTATCGGAACAAGATGGAATTTAGGTAACGAATCATTTATCAAGAAATACAATTTATTCGATGTTTTAAAACTTAGAGCTTCTTACGGAGCGACCGGAAATGAAAGAGTAGATGATGGAACCATATATGCATCATTAAACCCTAGTTTATTCCTAGATACCTACAGTACTGTGCCAAATGTTTACAATGGTACTAATGGGTATGCCTTTCAGTTAGGAAATGTAGATGCCCGTTGGGAAACTACAAAACAATTGGATTTAGGATTGGATTTTGAAATGTTCAAGAACCGATTAAGAGGTACTTTTGACTGGTACCTTAGAACAACATTTGATATTTTTGATAGAACACCAATTTCACCAATTACAGGTCAACAAGATATTAAAGGAAATTCTATTATTGATGTTGTGAATCAAGGGGTGGAATTGTCTTTGGCTTATGATGTCGTAAGAAATCAAAACTTAAAAATTACGGTTAAAGGTACAGGAGCATACAACGACAACCGAGTTTATGATATCGATGTTAACAACGGTCAAAGAATAGATGGTAATTATATTACTGCCAACGGGAATCAAGTTTATGAATACTATGTTATTCCTTACGCTGGTGTAAACCCTGTAAATGGTAATTTGTTATTTACTGCTGCTGATGGTTCGTTGACAGAATCACCAGTTGAAGGCGACAGAAGAATAACGCACAAATCAGAGCAGCCGGTTTACCAAGGTAGTTTTGGATTTGATATTGATTACAAAGGATTTTTTGTAACCTCTAATTTTACTTTTGCTCAAAAAGTATGGCGTTTTGATTTTGATATGGATGGACTATACGATCCAACCGGTATCAGTAACTTCAATGTGTCAAGTGATTTGTTAGATGCATGGACTCCAACGAATACTAACACAAACATACCTAGTTTAAACGCTACAAACAAAGGAGAAGATGCCAGATCAGATCGTTTCTTAAGAGACGCTTCTTATGTTAGATTACGCTACTTGCAAGTGGGATACAGAGTGCCTAAAAAGTTTTTAGAAAAAACCTTCTTAAGCAGTGCCTCTCTTTATGCGCAAGGTGAGAATTTAAAAACATGGACAAGATGGCAAGGTTTTGATGCAGAAAGCCCACGTGCAGGTGACCAAAACCAATATCCTACGCCTAAGATTATTTCTTTTGGTATAGATTTAAGATTCTAATTAAAAAAAAATAACAGAAAATATGAAAAAAATACTTTCAATATTGTCTTTGGCCAGTATCTTATTTACCACTTCATGTGATGATAATTTATTAGAGCCATTCACTCCGGGGAATCTGACAGAAGAGCAAGCTATCAAAACACCGGATGATTTAATGAGATTGATGAATACTGCTTATGGGGTTATGGGTCCAGGTTCAGAAATTGGGTTCAGTTCCGTTTTTACCGATGAAGTAGGGGTAGGTTACAATACAGGAGGTCAAGGAAAAGATAGTTACTTAGCGTTTCTATTGAATCCTTCATCAGGTGCACCAGAAGGAATTTGGTCAAATCACTATGCTGTTTTGTCTTATGCCAACAGAGTTATTAAGTTTTCTAATAATATAGTGGCTGAAAATGCTGATGAACAAGAAGTAATTAATAGTGCTTTGGCGCAAGCCTTAGCTATCAGAGCTTATTGTCATATCCAATTAATTGCCTATTTTTCTACCAATCCTAAAGATAGAAACGCTTTAGGTGTAATGTTGTCAAATGATGTTTATCCAAGTACAGCTTTAAAACCTAGAGAAACTAACGGTGTGCTTTATGATTTTATTGATGCTGATTTAGTTAATGCTATAACTTTGTTTAATACATTGAGCACTTCACCTAGTAATGTTTATGCTAATAAATATTTTGCCATTGCTATGCAGGCTAGAGTTAATGCCCTACGTGGGGATTATGCTAATGCCTTAACGTACGCTGATGATGTTATTGCTAACTCTGGTGTTAACTTAGCGTCATATGCAAAATATAAAAATGTTTTCCATACCGATGATAACCTTGCCACTGAAGAAGTGCTTTTTAAATTAAAGCAAAATAATGGTGAAGCAAGAACAGGTGGCTTATGGGCCAGTGTAAATACATCAGTAACCGGTTCTCCTTTTTATGAAGTAGGTAGAGCATTGTTTAATTCAATGAATACTACAAGTTTTGCTTCAGCAAGTAATTGGAATATTACTGCAATTTCTGGTTCTAATATTACCATTCCTGGTAACAGCTTATTGGTTGGCGATATGTTTGTATTTAATACTTCTTATCCGCTTACAGCTGTTTTGAATAGCAATGGAACATCAACAAGTCCATCGAATGCTATAGTAGCAGGTAAAGTGTACTATGTGAAATCATCTAACTCTGCCACCGGAGTTATTACATTAACACCGGATCCTACTATTGCTACTCCGGCTACTGCTTCATTCTCTGCAGCTAATTCTGCTCCTTTCCCATTAACGGCTAAGTCAAATTATGGTGATATTCGTTATTCTGTAAATATTCACCCAACGTCTATTATTAATCCTAATTATCAGACTGTTGTTGACTTTTTATACACAGATAAGATTACTACAAGAAAATATCCTGGTAGAGCTGATTCTGGTAACTTTGTTAATGATATCAAAATCTGTAGAATATCTGAAATGTACTTTATCAAAGCTGAAGCTTTGGCTAGTGCTGGTGACTTAGCGGGTGCTGCTAATGCAATAAAAGCGGTTCGTGATGCTCGTTGCAATCCTAACAGACAACAGCCGGCTCCTATCTATGCAGATGCTACTGCTGCTTTTAAAGATATTTTAAAAGAAAGAAGAATTGAATTCGCTTTTGAAGGATACCGTTTTGTTGATTTAAAACGATTAGGTGCTTTAGCAGGTGAAGGTATTTCAAGAGATGCCAGAGACTGTGAATTTAACGGAGCTTGTACACTACCGGTTTCTGACTATCGTTTTGCATTACCAATGCCTCAATCAGAAACTAATGTTAATGCTTCTGTAAAAGCTAATCAAAATCCTGGATATTAATATCTAGCGACTTAGTATACTAAATCCCGATTTGAAAAAATCGGGATTTATTTTTTTACTTTTGTTGACTATTAACTAGTTAATACTTTATTTTTGCAACATAAACCAACAACACTTTAAAACAGTAATACCATTATGAAAATGAAAATCAGACTTAATTCTAGTTTTGCAGCCATTTGTTTTTTTACGATAGGAAGCGCTGTATATAGCCAGGAATTTTCAAAATTAAAAGCTTCACCAACAGGAGTCTTTCGTTGTGCTACTGTTGAGAATGAATCAATTCTTAGAAGTAAATACCCGGATAGAGAGACTACAGCAGAATTTGAAAAATGGATGTCCGAAAAAATTTCTGAATCTAAAAAGGAGACTACGCAAAACGTCAACACCATTATTACTATACCGGTAGTTGTTCATATTCTTAGCAATGGTGACGCCATTGGTGTTAATGAAAACTTAGCTGATGTAAGAGCCTTTGCCCAAATCGAATCTTTAAATCAGGATTTCAGAAGAATGTTAGATACGCCGGGTTACAATGAAAATGAAGTGGGAGCCGATGTGGAAATTGAATTTTGTATGGCACAAAGAAAACCTGATGGAAGTGCTACAAACGGAATTGATAGAGTAACTACCACTTTCTCGGCATTTACAGCCAGAGAAGATGTTGAAACTATGAAAACAACTACGCAATGGGATCCAACAAAGTATTTTAATATATGGGTAGTTAATTTTTCCGGAGGCTTGGGTAATTTATTAGGCTATGCTCAATTTCCTAGTACATCAGGCTTATCAGGGCTAAATTCAAATGGCGGTGCCGCCAATACTGATGGTGTTGTTATTAAATACACTTCTTTCGGTTCAAAACTCATTTCCAATGTAGGACCTTATGACGATACTTATAACGGTGGTAGAACAACCACTCACGAGATAGGCCACTGTCTTGGGTTAAGACATATTTGGGGTGATGGAGACGGTGATCCTCAAACACAGACAGCTGATTGTTCAGCAACCGACTATTGTAATGATACTCCGGTAGCCGGCTATCAGCACTGGGGTTGTCAGGTTGGTGACGATAGTTGTTTTGATGATGCAGGACAACAAGATATGGTTGAAAATTATATGGACTATAGTGATGATGCTTGTATGAATACATTTACCCTTGATCAAAAAGCGAGAATTGTAGCCGTAATGACAAACTCTATCAGAAGAAAAGAATTGAAAACCTCTAATGCCTGCCAAGCACCATTGAGTGTTACCCAACAAAACTTTTCTAATTCAGTAAATATTTATCCTAATCCAACCAGTAATGTATTGAATTATATTATTAAAAATGATTTTGTGATTTCTACCATTACCATCAATGATATTTCAGGAAAAGAAGTTTTTAGGAATAATGTTGGCAACAATCCAACACAAATCGATGTGTCTAACTTGTCTGCCGGAGTTTATTTTATAACATTTAATTCCGATAAGAATACCGCAACGAAGAAATTCATTAAAGAATAATTCGTTCAGCAACAATTTTAAAACCACCTCAGGGTGGTTTTTTTATGATTTTATTACAAATAGTTTTGTGTATTTTTGCTTCGAAATTTATTCCAATGCGAAACCTGATTATTGTTTTCTTACTCTTGTCTTTTTCATTAGGTTTTTCTCAAAACAAAACAGTTGAGAAACCCAATGGGAAACAACCTCCCAAAGTAACACCAAAGAAAGGACAAAAAGCCGCTTTTGATCAATACCGTATCATAACACTTCAGCGTGATACCACATATGTTGACACTTCACTGTCTATAAAAAAAGAATACGAATACAACTACCTGCGTAAGGATATATTTGGTCTTCTTCCTTTTGCCAACGAAGGACAAACTTACACCACGCTGGATTACGGTTTAAAAAACTTCGCCGCTTTTCCCGAAATTGGTTTCTCCGGAAAGCAATACAATTACATGGGCGTTAAGGATATTAAGTACTATTCGGTAGCCACACCGCTAACAGAGCTTTATTTTAAGACCGTTATGGAGCAAGGGCAGTCTTTGGATGCTTTAATTGCATTAAACACTTCTGAGCGCTTTAATTTCTCTATTGCTTTCAAAGGATTGCGCTCTTTGGGGAAATATATCAACCAATTGTCCAGTACAGGAAACTTCCGTTTTACTTCAAGTTACAATACTTTAAATAAAAGATACTATCTCAACTTCCATTTCACCGGACAAGATTTCCTAAACGGCGAAAACGGCGGAATCACCACCATCGAAGATTTTGAAAGTGAAAATCCTGCCTATGACAACCGGGCTCGATTACAGGTTTACCTAACCGATGCCAGCACGTTCATGAAAGGTAAACGGGTTTTCTTTGACCACAATTTCAGAATCAATGGCACAAAAGGCAACAATAATCTCTACCTGACGCACCAATTCAATTACGAAAACAAATTTTTCGAATACAACCAAAAAACAGTATTGTCAACAGTGGGCAACGATAAGGTAAAGCGATTCGGCGAATCGTATGTAAGCGCCAATATCAATGACCAAACGCACTATAACCGAATGTACAACAAAGTCGGCGCTATCTATGAGAACGCACTGTTGGGTAAGTTTCAGTTTTTTGCCGAAGACTTCCGCTATAATTATTACTACAACAAAACGCTGATTTTAGTTAGTGGCATAGTGCCCAGTTCGCTCAACGATAACATCAACACCATTGGCGGGCAATACGATTACCGCAAAAACAAATGGAACGGGACTTTCGTATATTCCAATTCGGTTTCCAACCAATCGCTGTCTAATTTTGATGCTAAACTGAAATATAAGTTGAATGACAAAAACGAATTTGTCTTTCAGTACCAAATGCTGAACAAAATTCCGGACCATATTTACAACTTGTACCAAAGCAGTTATGTAGATTACAATTGGTACCACAACTTCAAAAACGAAAAAATCAATAACCTCGAAGCCACCGCTAAAACCCAATGGCTGGACGCTTCCCTGCAAATCACGTCGCTCAACGATCATCTCTATTTCAGCAATGAAGCCAACGATCCGCAGCAACAAATCATTTCGCCCAAACAATACGACAAAGCCATCAACTATTTGTCGGTAAAAGTCGGACGCGAATTCAAATGGTGGAAATTGGCTCTTGACAACACCGTGCTTTATCAACAAGTTGATCAAAACGATGACGTTCTAAACGTGCCTAAAATTGTCACCCGAAACTCGTTGTATTTTACCAACTACTTTTTCAAAAAAGCATTGTACTTGCAAACCGGTTTTACCCTCAACTATTTCACCAAGTTCTACATCAATGATTACAATCCGGTAACAGCTGAGTCTTTTGTGCAAAACGAAAGAAAGATTGGCGATTTCCCTATGGTCGATTTCTTTGTCAACGCTCGCATCCGCCAAACGAGAATCTTTCTGAAAGCCGAGCACTTTAATTCCAAAATGACCGGGAACAATTTCTACACGGCTCCTAATTACCCGTACCGCGATTTCATGATTCGCTTCGGGCTGGTGTGGAATTTCTTCCAATAGAAGTTCAGGAACGAAAGGTTCGGGCCTTATCAGTTGGCACAGTTCCTGCCATCCGCGCTACACGGTAGCCAGCTCCTGTCAGGGTTAAGGAATAAACCATTTGTTTTTTTGGAAACATCCGAAATAGGCATACATTTGTAAAAAATAAATTCAAAATTCATCTCGAGAATAGACTAATGAAATACGCAAAAAACATATTAGAAACTATCGGAAACACTCCTTTAGTAAAGCTAAACAAAGTGGTAGAAGGAATTGACGCTTTGGTATTGGCCAAAGTAGAAACCTTCAATCCGGGCAACTCTACCAAAGACCGTATGGCACTTAAAATGGTAGAAGACGCCGAAGCTGACGGAAGATTAAAACCGGGCGGCACCATCATCGAAGGAACTTCAGGAAACACCGGAATGGGATTGGCCTTGGCCGCCATTGTAAAAGGATACAAATGTATTTTTGTAATTACCGATAAACAATCCAAAGAGAAGATGGATATTCTTCGTGCTGTGGGCGCCAAAGTAATCGTATGTCCCACCGATGTAGAACCAACCGATCCGCGTTCGTATTATTCGGTTTCTAAAAGATTAGGCACCGAAATTCCAAATTCGTGGTACGTAAACCAATATGATAATCCAAGCAATGCCTTGGCACACTACGAACAAACCGGTCCCGAAATTTGGGAACAAACCGAAGGAAAAATTACCCACTTCGTAGTTGGTGTAGGAACAGGCGGTACGATTTCCGGTATCGGAAAATATTTGAAAGAAAAAAATCCAAATATTAAAGTTTGGGGTATCGATACTTATGGTTCTGTTTTCAAGAAATACCATGAAACCGGAATTTTTGACGAAAACGAAATCTATTCCTATATCACTGAGGGTATCGGAGAAGACATCCTTCCTAAGAACGTTGATTTTTCAGTGATTGACGGTTTCACCAAAGTAACAGATAAAGATGCGGCAGTGTACACCCGTAAAATTGCTTTGGAAGAAGGTATATTCGTTGGGAACTCAGCCGGTTCTTGTGTCAAAGGGTTGCACCAATTAAAAGAGCACTTTACTAAAGATGATGTGGTAGTGGTTTTATTCCACGATAGCGGAAGCCGTTATGTAGGTAAAATGTTCAACGACGATTGGATGCGCGAAAGAGGTTTCTTAGACGAAGAAATCACCAAAGCTGAAGACGTTATCAAAGACCATAAAGACAAACCTTTGGTGATTGTTAGAACAGAGGAATTGGTATCACACGCTATCGAGCGTTTGAAAAAATACAACATCTCACAAATCCCGGTGATTGATACGACAGGATTTGTAGGCAGCATTGACGAAACCGATTTGTTCCGAAGCTATGTAGAAGATAAAAACATTGCTGACAAACCAATTCGTGAAATTATGGGCAAACCGTATCCTATTGTAAATGCCAACGCACCGATAGAAGAAATATCAAAATTATTCAACAAAGACAACCAAGCGGTTTTGGTTGACTTGGGGAACGGGAAACATCATATTATTACCAAACACGATATTATCAGTTCTATAAAATAAGAGATAAGGAATTAGGGAAAAGGGATAAGGCAAAAGTTGTTGTTTTATCCCTTTTTTTATTCTCCTATCAAAACACCCGAAACATTCCACGAACTAAAACTCGTGCCTTCCGGAGCACCTTGCGGAATTTTTATTTGTATCGAATGATTTCCTGCTTCCAAGTCGCCTAAATCAATATTGATTGGATTGGTAACCGTACCCGGACACCAATTCGCACGGCTGTAATCAGAAGAAGATAAGCCGTTCGGGAAATTCCCTGAAGCCGGATTTGACAATCGATACGAGCCACAATCCTGACGCCAAGGTGTAAAGCTGAAGGTTTCTTTTCCGTCAAGTACAATCGTATTTTTCTTTGGCACAAATTCATCACCGTTTTCCCAACCGCCGTGGCCTGTAGTTATGTATCTCAGTTTACAGTTTTTTATGGGTTTGTCCAATCGGAAAGTTACTTGCAGGCCCTTCTCGTTATTAAACATCGTGCCATATTCCTGACCGGCCATTTCCATAATGTTATTGGTACAAAACAACGGAACAATTTGCGTGGCAACTTTTTTTGTTTCTTCTTCGTTATGAATGGTAATGTTGGCTGAAACTTTATGACCGCCTTTGTCATAATTGCCGATGAAAATTCCAACCCAAACTTCTTTCCCGCTCAACAGCGTTCTCAAATTAGAAACATCTTGTCGGTACAAAACATTTTCAGCCCAAGTTTTATCTTTCAGTTGGAGAGTGTTGTATTGCTTTACGCCAAACGGGGTGTAAAAGCGCATCAACTCCACCACGGGATTGTAGTTTTCGGTTGCGGTTACCCCTTGATATTCTTTGCCATTTCCGTTATTGTAAATTGGTAACGATTTTAAGCCGTTTTGCAAGCCGTCCAAAAATGAAATTGATTTGTTGGTTGGGATAATAAAAAACGACCCGGTGCGGTCATAAGCATCGCCATTGGATTGCTCGGTAACATCAACAAAAATTTGACTGCCGGATTTGATTTCGGGAATTTTGATTTTTCGAACGGCAATCGTTCCATTAGCAAAACGAAGAATACTGTCGTTGGATTTTGACTCCTCTGAAAAATTAATGATTTGGTCTTTGAAAACAGATATGGTGGTAAACCGACTTTTCCACAACAAATCTTTATATGTTAGCCCGTCAACTAATCTAGTTACTTTTCGAAAATAGGGAAGGGCATCAATTTTTTCCACTTGGGTGGCTTTGATGACAAAGTTTCCGTTGCGTACCATTTCTAAAACCAAACCTAAATTTTGTCCCAAAACGCTTGGCGAACCTTTTACTTTCAAATCTTCGGTAAACCAAAATTCAATAGTATTGGAGTTGACAACGGTCTTGGCTTTTTTGCAATTATAGCCTAAGATTTTCTTGGTTTCATTTAAGTATTCAAAGGTTTGTTTTGCCAATGCAATACTGTCTTTGGTAGCAATGATTTCCGAACTATTCAAAAAGGCCGTTTGATAAAAAGAATTGGTACTTCTGTCAATAGTCGTTTCTTCATAAGGATAATCGGTTTTTTGATTTCTAATCTTTTCCGAACTCAGCAGGGTGTGATTGACATTGGTAAAAACCCAAACCGGATCTTGGTTTTCTATCAAAGTACCATTTGAACTTTTCAGGTAAGTGATTTTATACTTTTGAGAATAAGAAACCCCAAAAAGCAATAGCAAACCAATAACTAGTAATTTTTTCATTACAATAATTTTTATTATAAAAGTAATTTTCTTACTTTAGTTGTAAAATTAAGATCCGTGAAAGAAGATTTCCTTCATTATGCTTGGCAATATAAGAAGTTTGACTTTTCCAACCTAACAACGGTTTCAGGAGAACCGCTTACTATTACAAACAGCGGGCAATACTTGAAGCAATCCGGTCCCGATTTTTTTAATGCTCAAATCAGTATTAATCATCAGAAATGGGCTGGCAATGTTGAGATACATGTAAAATCTTCTGATTGGTATTTGCATCAGCACGAAAAAGACCCTCATTATGATAACGTCATTTTGCATGTAGTTTGGGAACATGATACACCGGTTTTCAGAAAAGACAATTCGGAAATCCCGGTTTTAGAACTCAAAGAATATATCGCCAAAGAGAGCCTAGAAAGTTATCGGGCCTTAATGGTTACGAAAACCTGGATTTACTGCGAAAACGAAATAAAGACCATAGACGCATTTATTTTACAGCATTGGAAGGAACGCTTGTTTTTTGAGCGATTGGAGCGTAAATCAATTCCTATTGAGCGACTTTTATTGGAAACTGAAAATTATTGGGAGGCTGTGCTGTTTTGTATGATGGCTAAAAATTTTGGTTTAAATACCAATGGTGAAGCTTTTTTTAAACTGGCTAAATCGATACCATTTTCTATAATTCGAAAGGAAAGCACTGAAGTGGAAAATATAGAAGCCTTATTTTTTGGCAGAGCTGATTTGTTGTTTTTAAAAGCAGAAGATGTTTATGCCAAAGAATTAAGCCGCCGATATGATTATCTTTCACAAAAGCATCAGTTAGAAGCAACAGCCATTGAACCGGTTCAGTTTTTTAAGCATCGCCCTGATAATTTCCCGACGATTCGTTTGGCTCAACTGGCCATGTTGTATCACAAACAGCAAAATTTGTTTTCCAAAATTATTGAGGCAAAGACACTCGAGGAATTTTACCATTTATTTGATGTTGCTGTTTCGGAGTACTGGCAAACTCATTACCAATTTGAGAAGAAAAGCCCGAAGAAGAAAAAACAGTTTTCTAAGTCGTTTATTGACTTGTTGATTATTAATGCCATCGTTCCGGTTCAATTTGCCTATGCCAAAAGTCTTGGGAAGGAAATCACGGAAACCACATTAGCCCTCCTGCAAACTATTGTGCCCGAAAAGAATAGTATCATTGAAAAGTTTGCTAATTTTGGTGTCAAAGCCAAAAATGCTTTTGAAACCCAATCGTTGCTGCAATTAAAAAACGATTATTGCAACCCAAAGCAATGTTTGCAATGTGCTATTGGGATCCAACTTTTAAAATCGTAAGCTATGTCACCAGTCATTCAGTTAAAATATTTTTTCGAAAAACACGGATTTCATGTTTCCTCAAGATTGGCAGATAAGCTTGGGATGAGGGCGTCGAATGTTCGTTTGTTTTTTATTTATATCACTTTTGTGACCGCAGGCTTATGGTTTGGTGTCTATCTTACTTTGGCTTTTTGGATTAAATTAAAAGATTTAATTCGGGGCAAACGAACTTCTGTATTTGATTTATAGCATTTGGAAAGAGAGAAATCCATAGTATCATCGGTTTTAGTCTATTCGAAAAGTCAGCGAATAGGAATCATTTTGCTTTTCGGGATAGTTTTGGTGCTGCAGGGAATTTATTTTTTTATTGATTTCAAAACTACAGCTAAAACCAGTAAAGAAGAAGCGGTCTGGTTGTCTAAACAAAAGGATATTGATAGTTTAAAATTTCAAAACAAAAATTTCAAGCCAACCATTTATCCTTTCAATCCCAATTTTATCACCGATTTTAAAGGCTACAAGTTGGGGATGTCTGTAGAAGAAATCGACCGATTATTAGCCTGCAGAAAGCAAAACAAGTTTGTCAACTCGGCAGCTGAGTTTCAGGCAGTGACTAAAGTTTCTGATTCTTTGCTGAAAACTATAGCGCCTTATTTCAAATTTCCGGATTGGGTTCAGCATAAAAAACAATACGCATCACCATTTTCCAAAACTGAATTGCCAAAGAAAGAAAAAATCGCCATTCTCGATATTAATCAAGCGACTAAAGAAGATTTGATGAAAGTGTATGGCATTGGGGATAAAATTTCGGACCGTATTTTAGAGCAAAGAGAAAAATTAGGAAGCTTTGTCTCGATGGAACAAATGCAGGATATTTGGGGTCTGTCGCCCGAAGTAGTTGAAAAACTAAAGACTTCCTTTGCCGTAAAATCTACACCTAATCTCAAAAAGATTAATATCAATAACGCTTCGGTTAAGGAACTTTCTCAGTTTCCTTTTTTCAGGTATGCTTTGGCAAAAGAAATTGTCACTTACCGAAGCATGCAGGGTGATATTCGAATGGAGAATCTGTCGAAAATTAAAGGGTTTCCTGTTGATAAGATACAAATAATTGCCTTATATTTGGACTTCTAAAAAATAGCCCTAGTATATGAATTCAACATACTTTACAGAAGAACACCAATTATTCAGACAGAGTTTACGAGATTTTTTGCAGATAGAAGTGGTACCGCACATTGAGAAATGGGAAAAGACTGGGACAATAGAACGTTTTATTTGGAAAAAGTTTGGCGATATGGGCTTTTTCGGATTAGCCTATCCTGAAGCTTACGGCGGATTAAATTTGGATTTGTTCTATACGGTAATCTTTTTAGAAGAACTGCAAAAAATCAAATCTTCGGGTTTTGCCGCTGCCATGTGGGCGCACGCTTATTTGGCTATGACACATTTAAATGCCGAAGGAGATGAACGCATAAAACAAGACTATTTAGCGCCAAGTATTTCCGGTGATAAAATAGGTGCTTTGTGTATTACGGAGCCTTTTGGCGGAAGCGATGTGGCCGGTATGCGAACCACCGCTGTTAAAAAAGGAGATAGTTATATCATCAACGGTTCTAAAACATTCATCACCAATGGTGTTTATGCCGATTACTATGTAGTGGCTGCTAAAACTAGTCCGGAGCTTGGGAATAAAGGAATCAGTATCTTTTTGATGGATACCAATTTAAAGGGTGTTTCTGCAACCAAATTGGACAAACTGGGTTGGAGAGCTTCGGATACTGCTGAGATTTCTTTTGATAATGTTGAAATTCCTGCTGCCAATTTAATGGGAGAAGAAGGAAAAGGGTTTCCATATATCATGCAGCATTTTGCTTTAGAACGTTTGATAATGGCGGTTAACGCCCATGCCAGAGCCGAATATGCTATAGAGTATACGATTGATTATATGACGCAACGTGAAGCTTTTGGAACTACCATCAATAAGTTTCAAGCTTTAAGACATACGATGGTTGATCATGCCACCGATGTGGAGCATTGTAAAGTGTTCAATTACGCTGCTGTTGCCCGATTAAACCAAGGCGAATATGTGGTTAAAGAAGCAACGATGGCTAAATTAAAATCGACTAAAGTAGCCGATGAAACCATTTACAGTTGTTTGCAAATGCTGGGCGGTTATGGTTATATGGAAGAATATCCTTTGGCAAGATTGTTAAGAGACAGTCGATTAGGGCCAATAGGAGGTGGTACTTCTGAGATCTTGAGAGAGATTTTGTCGAAAATGATTATAGACAAACAAAACTATCAGCCGGCGGTAAAAAAATAGAAAGATTATTTTTGATAGAATAGTATAGACCAAGAGATGAGCGATTGTTTCTTGGTTTTTTATTTTATAAATGGAATAAAGCCTAATGTCCACTGGACATTCTCCTCTTAATATCAAATATTAGCGATTGGAGCAAGTACCGTGTACTGCGGAAAGCGCGACCCAATGAGGAATGCCCAAAAATAATTCGTAATTCGTAATTCGTAATTCAAAAATTATATTACTTTTGCACCCACTAAATGAGAGGAGGTGTCTAAATTATGTTGATTATACCAATTAAAGACGGAGAAAACATTGATAGAGCATTAAAGCGCTACAAGAGAAAATTCGATAAAACCGGAACTGTAAGACAACTTAGAGCGCGTCAAGCGTTTACTAAGCCATCTGTAGTAAGAAGAGCGCAAATTCAAAAAGCTGCTTATATTCAAAACTTAAGAGACGGATTAGAAGGATAGTTAAATTCCTTATAAGATAGAGCCGCTGATAATTAAAGTTTCCTAACTTTGGTGTCAGCGGTTTTTTTATGGAAAATTTTAAAAATAAGTTTCAGGAGTATCTTTTGCTAGAGAAAAATTATTCTTTGCATACCGTTTCTGCTTATCTTAATGATATTGGTTTTTTTGAATCGTTTTTAGCTAATGCCTTTGATGATGCTAATTTGATATCTGTAAATTACAATCAAATCCGTGCTTGGATAGTTTCGCTTTCGGATGACGGTCTCTCTAATTCATCGATTAATCGAAAAATAGCTTCCTTAAAATCGTTTTATAAATTTTTGCTGAAAACAAAGCAGATTGATTCCAGTCCTTTGTTAAAGCACAAAGCCTTAAAGGCGCCTAAAAAACTACAGATTCCTTTTTCTGAAAAAGAACTCGATTTGGTTTTAAATCAAATTAATTATACCGATGATTTTGACGGTATTCGCGATAAATTGATCGTTGACTTATTTTATACTACCGGCATTCGTAGAGATGAATTAATTAATTTGAAAATCCAAAACGTTGATTTATCGAACAGTACCCTTAAAGTTTTAGGGAAAAGAAATAAAGAGAGAATAATTCCAATCTTGCCCATTGTAGTCGATCAGATAAAAAGGTATTTGTTCGAAAGAACACAATTACAAAGCATTACGGATGCGGCGTATTTTTTTCTATTGTTAAAAGGCGTTAAATTGAACAATTCGTTTGTGTATCGTTTAATAAATTATTACTTTAGTAATGTCTCAGAGAAGGTTAAAAAGAGTCCGCATATATTAAGACATACATTTGCGACTCACCTACTAAACAACGGGGCAGATATAAATTCAGTTAAAGAATTATTAGGACATTCCAGTTTGGCCTCTACCCAAGTTTATACGCATAGCAGCTTAGCGGAACTTAAAAAAGTATACAGTAGTGCCCATCCCCGAAGCCAAAAATAATTCAACAATGTTTAACCAATAAAAATATGATTATGAAGGTAAATGTTCATGCAGTAAATTTCGCTGTCGACAAAAAGCTGGTTGATTTCATCCAAGAACGATTAGGTAAACTTGAAAAATATTACGACAAAGTAGTTTCGTCAGATGTTTTTTTGAAGGTAGAAAAAACAAGTGAGAAAGAAAATAAAATTGTAGAGGTGAAAATTCACGTTCCGGGAGATGATTTTATGGTAAAGAAACAATGCAAAACATTTGAGGAAGCAGTGGAGTTATCGTCCGAATCTCTCGAAAGATTATTGGTAAAAAGAAAGGAAAAAATCAGAACCCACATATAAGATAAAAATTTTTCTAAAAATGTTTTGATTAAAAGATAAAATCCATACATTTGCAGTCCGTTAGAAATAGCGGACTTTTTTTATTGTGTATGCCAGCGTAGCTCAGTTGGCTAGAGCAGCTGATTTGTAATCAGCAGGTCGTGGGTTCGAGTCCCTCCGCCGGCTCAAAAAGCAATGGTTTTAAGATAAAAAAAGTGGGGGAGATACTCAAGCGGCCAACGAGGGCGGACTGTAAATCCGCTGACTACGTCTTCGCAGGTTCGAATCCTGCTCTCCCCACAAGATTTTTGAAGGGCATTTTCTGAAAGCTTGCTTTCGAGAAAATGAAATTCAAAAAGCTTGGATAAGGCATTGCCTTATCAGGATCACAAGCTTGCTTGTAATCCATTTTTGTTTTGAATTGATATAGATTCAGAACATTCCTTGCCGACTTAGCTCAGGGGTAGAGTGCTTCCTTGGTAAGGAAGAGGTCACGGGTTCAATTCCCGTAGTTGGCTCAATATTGTAAAATTTGAACACTAATAAATATATAACTAAGTTTAAAATTAATTAAAATGGCAAAAGAAAATTTTAATCGTAACAAGCCACACCTTAATATTGGTACAATTGGGCACGTGGATCACGGAAAAACTACATTAACTGCTGCAATCACTAAAGTATTATCTGATGCAGGTTACTGTCAAGCAAAATCATTTGATCAAATTGATAATGCTCCAGAAGAAAAAGAAAGAGGTATTACTATCAATACATCACACGTTGAGTACGAAACTGCTAACCGTCACTACGCACACGTTGACTGTCCTGGTCACGCGGATTACGTAAAGAACATGGTTACTGGTGCTGCTCAAATGGACGGTGCTATCTTAGTAGTAGCTGCTACTGACGGACCAATGCCACAAACACGTGAGCACATCCTTTTAGGACGTCAGGTAGGTATTCCAAGAATCGTTGTATTCATGAACAAAGTGGATATGGTTGATGATGCGGAATTATTAGAATTAGTTGAAATGGAAATCAGAGACTTATTGTCTTTCTACGAATATGATGGAGATAATGGTCCTGTAGTTCAAGGTTCAGCTTTAGGAGGATTGAATAATGATCCTGCTTGGGTGCCAAAAATCATTGAATTAATGGAAGCTGTTGACAATTGGATCGAAGAGCCAGTACGTGACGTAGCTAAACCATTCTTGATGCCGGTTGAAGACGTATTTACTATTACAGGTCGTGGAACTGTTGCTACAGGTCGTATCGAAACTGGAGTTGCTAATACTGGAGATCCAGTTGAAATCATTGGTATGGGTGCTGAGAAATTGACATCTACTATCACTGGAGTTGAGATGTTCCGTAAAATCCTTGACAGAGGAGAAGCTGGAGATAACGTAGGTCTTCTTTTAAGAGGTATCGATAAAGCGGATATCAAAAGAGGTATGGTTATCATTAAGCCAGGTTCAGTTAAACCACACTCTAAATTTAAAGCTGAGGTTTATATCTTGAAAAAAGAAGAAGGTGGTCGTCACACACCATTCCACAATAACTACCGTCCACAGTTCTACGTACGTACAACTGACGTAACAGGAGTTATTTCTTTACCAGCAGGAGTAGAGATGGTAATGCCAGGTGATAACTTAACTATTGATGTAGCTTTATTAAGCCCAATTGCAATGAACGTAGGTTTACGTTTCGCTATCCGTGAAGGTGGTAGAACAGTTGGTGCTGGTCAGGTAACTGAAATCGTAGAATAAATTTAAATTAAATAAAATTCCAGCAGAGAGCCTATTGGTTGCTCTGCTGGTTTTTATAATGAAACGGGCGTAGTTCAAGGGTAGAATAGCGGTCTCCAAAACCGTTGATGGGGGTTCGAATCCCTCCGCCCGTGCAAATAAAAATATTTACAATGGCAAAGATTGTTACTTATATATCAGAAGCATTTGAAGAATTAAAAACAAATGTAACATGGCCAGAATGGGCTGAAGTACAAAAGTTCACAGTTGTTGTGGCTTTATTTTCAGTAATTTTTGCTTTAGCTACATGGGGCGTTGATGAGCTTTGTGCTAAAGCAATTGCCGGGATTTTTAATTTAATAAAATCATAATTTCACTAAGGATGGCTGATAATAATGTGAAAAAATGGTATGTGGTTAGAGCCGTAAGCGGACAAGAAAATAAAGTCAAAGCTTACATCGAAACCGAAATTAACCGATTGGGAATGGCGGATTACATTTCTCAAGTCTTGGTTCCGACTGAAAAAGTGGTTCAAGTAAGAGATGGTAAAAAGATAGCTAAGGATAAAGTTTATTTTCCGGGCTATGTAATGATTGAAGCTAATTTGGTTGGTGAGATACCACATATTATCAAATCAATTACCGGAGTAATCGGATTCTTGGGTGAGGTCAAAGGTGGTGATCCTGTTCCTTTACGTATGTCTGAAGTTAACAGAATGCTTGGTAAAGTAGATGAGTTAGCTGTCAATACAGATACTCAAAATATTCCGTTCAACATTGGTGAAACCATCAAAGTGGTTGACGGTCCTTTCAACGGTTTCAATGGAACTATTGAAAAAATAAATGATGAAAAGCGTAAGCTGGAAGTAATGGTGAAAATCTTCGGAAGAAAAACACCATTGGAACTAGGCTTTATGCAAGTTGAAAAAGTATAATTCGTTACACTATTATAAACCGCAAACGTCTGCTTCCACAGACCGCTGCAATTTTTTTTTAAACAATGGCTAAAGAGATTAGTAAAGTAGTTAAACTACAAGTTAAGGGAGGTGCCGCGAACCCATCGCCACCGGTTGGACCTGCTCTGGGAGCTGCTGGTGTTAATATCATGGAGTTCTGTAAGCAATTTAATGCTAGAACACAAGATCAACCTGGCAAAGTGTTACCGGTACAAATTACCGTGTACAAAGACAAATCGTTTGATTTTGTCGTGAAAACTCCACCTGCTGCAATTCAATTATTGGATGCTGCTAAAATTAAATCCGGTTCTGGAGAGCCTAATCGTCGTAAAGTTGGTACCGTTTCTTGGGACCAAATCAAAACGATTGCGGAAGACAAGATGCCTGATTTAAATGCATTCACTATCGAATCTGCTATGAGCATGGTTGCTGGAACAGCTAGATCAATGGGATTAACTGTAACTGGAGATTCTCCGTTAAAACAAGCGTAAGACATGGCAAAATTGACAAAGAAACAAAAAGAGGCTGCTGCAAAAATTGAGAAAAACAAACTATATTCTTTAAAAGACGCTTCGTCTTTATTGAAAGTTGTTGCTTCTGCAAAATTTGACGAGTCTGTAGACATTGCTGTTCGTTTAGGAGTTGATCCAAGAAAAGCAAATCAAATGGTAAGAGGTGTTGTAACCCTTCCTCACGGAACCGGTAAAGATACTAAAGTATTAGCTTTAGTTACTCCGGATAAAGAAGCAGAAGCAAAAGCTGCCGGTGCTGACTACGTAGGATTAGACGATTACCTTCAAAAAATTAAAGATGGTTGGACTGATGTTGATGTAATCATAACTATGCCGGCTATCATGGGTAAATTAGGTCCGTTAGGACGTGTGTTAGGTCCAAGAGGTTTAATGCCAAACCCTAAAACAGGAACAGTAACTATGGAGATAGGAAAAGCTGTTGCTGAAGTAAAAGCGGGTAAAATCGACTTTAAAGTGGATAAAACTGGAATCGTTCACGCTGGTATCGGAAGAATTTCTTTCGAAGCAGATAAGATTGTAGATAACGCTCACGAGATCATTCAAACATTACTTAAATTAAAACCAACTGCAGCTAAAGGAACATACATCAAGAGTATTCACATCTCTTCTACTATGAGCCCTGCTATCGCTTTAGATCCTAAAGCCGTATAATTGGTAGTTAAACAAATTTTATTATGACAAGAGAAGAAAAATCAATCGCGATAGAAGATTTAACTGCAAAGTTGGCTGAAACTAATGTAATCTACATTGCAGATACTTCAGGATTAGACGCAGAAACTACTTCTTCATTAAGAAGAGCTTGTTTCAAAGCGGGAATCAAATTAGAAGTAGTTAAAAATACTTTGCTTGGAAAAGCAATGGAAGCTTCATCTAATGATTATGGTGACTTACCTACTATTTTAAAAGGGAACTCATCAGTATTTATGGCTGAGATTGCAAATTCACCAGCTAAAATCATTAAAGATTTCAGAAAAAAATCAGATAAACCATCTTTCAAAGGGGCTTACATCAACGGTGAAATTTACATCGGAGATAACCTTTTAGATAGCTTGGCATCCTTGAAATCTAAAGAAGAAGTTATCGGTGAAATCATCGGATTACTTCAATCCCCTGCGCAACGTATTATTTCAGCGTTATTAAACAATGCTGAACAAAAAGGCGAAGCCGCAGAATAAGTAGAGCAGACTAAAAAAATAATAATTAAAGAACATTTTAAACGATAGAAAAAATGGCAGATTTGAAACAATTCGCAGAACAATTAGTTAACTTAACAGTAAAAGAAGTTAATGATTTAGCTACAATATTAAAAGATGAGTATGGTATCGAGCCAGCTGCTGCAGCTGTAGTAGTTGCTGCTGGTGGTGCTGGAGACGGTGGTGCTGCAGAAGAGCAAACAGAATTCACTGTAGTATTGAAAGATGCTGGTGCTTCTAAATTAGCAGTAGTTAAAGCTGTTAAAGAATTAACAGGTTTAGGACTTAAAGAAGCAAAAGACATCGTTGATGGTGCACCTGCAAACATCAAAGAAGGAGTTTCTAAAGCAGAAGCTGAAGGTTTGAAAAAATCTTTAGAAGAAGCTGGAGCTGTTGTTGAGTTAAAATAATCCAACACCGGTTTTAGAACTAGGTTTAGGCCTTGGACAAACGCGTCCAAGGGCCTAAACCATTTTTCGTATAATAAAATTATTGTCTTAAATAAAACTAAATACGAGAAGCTTTTAACCCATACGAAGAAAAAAACAAACTAATTTTCCTGGTCTGTTTTTAAGAGGTGTTGGTTATCAAATAAAGGAAAAGTAGAATCAAGCCGCGTGTGCTTACACACAAAAATTACTTTTTTTAAATCAAAATTTTGTCCATTGATGATAACAAATCAGACTGAAAGATTGAATTTTGCCTCTACTAAAAATATACCTCAATATCCCGACTTTCTGGATGTACAGGTAAAATCCTTTAAAGATTTCTTCCAATTGGAAACGAAATCTGACGAGAGAGGCAACGAAGGTTTATATAACACCTTCATGGAAAACTTTCCAATTACTGATACAAGAAACCAATTTGTATTGGAATTCCTAGATTATTTTGTTGACCCACCTCGTTACTCTATTCAAGAGTGTATCGAAAGAGGTTTAACCTATAGTGTGCCTTTAAAAGCCAGACTAAAACTATATTGTACCGACCCGGAGCACGAAGATTTTGAAACGATTGTACAAGATGTTTATCTTGGAACTATTCCTTACATGACACCAAGTGGTACTTTTGTTATCAATGGTGCCGAGCGTGTAGTAGTTTCACAATTACACCGTTCACCAGGGGTATTCTTTGGACAGTCTTTCCATGCTAACGGTACGAAGTTATATTCTGCCAGAGTTATTCCTTTCAAAGGATCATGGATTGAATTCGCTACCGATATCAACAGCGTAATGTATGCCTATATCGATAGAAAGAAAAAATTACCTGTAACCACTTTATTCCGTGCTATCGGTTTCGAAAGAGATAAAGATATCTTAGAGATTTTCGACTTAGCAGAAGAAATTAAAGTGTCTAAAACAGGACTTAAAAAATACATCGGTAGAAAATTAGCCGCGAGAGTATTGAACACTTGGCACGAAGATTTCGTGGATGAGGATACCGGCGAAGTAGTTTCTATCGAGCGTAATGAAATTATATTAGATCGTGACACTATCATTGACAAAGACAATGTAGAAGAAATCATCGATTCTAATGTAAAATCTATTTTGTTGCACAAAGAGGATAACAATCAAGCTGATTATGCGATTATCCACAACACGCTTCAAAAAGATCCAACCAACTCAGAAAAAGAAGCCGTAGAGCACATTTACCGTCAGTTGCGTAATGCTGAACCGCCTGATGAAGAAACGGCTCGTGGTATTATAGATAAATTGTTCTTCTCTGACCAACGTTACAACTTAGGTGAAGTAGGTCGTTACAGAATGAACAAAAAACTGAACCTGGATATCCCAATGGAAAAGCAAGTCTTGACCAAAGAAGATATCATCACTATCGTAAAATATTTAATCGAATTAATCAACTCTAAAGCTGAGATTGATGATATTGATCACTTATCTAACCGTCGTGTAAGAACCGTTGGTGAGCAATTGTCTCAACAATTTGGTGTAGGTTTAGCTCGTATGGCCAGAACCATCCGTGAGAGAATGAACGTTAGAGATAACGAGGTGTTTACACCAATTGATTTGATTAATGCCAAAACATTATCATCAGTAATCAACTCTTTCTTTGGTACGAACCAGTTATCACAGTTTATGGACCAAACGAATCCATTGGCTGAGATTACACACAAAAGAAGATTATCAGCCCTTGGACCAGGTGGACTTTCAAGAGAAAGAGCCGGATTCGAGGTACGTGACGTTCACTATACCCACTACGGAAGACTTTGTCCGATTGAAACGCCTGAGGGACCAAACATTGGTTTGATTTCTTCGCTTGGAGTTTACGCCAAAGTAAACGGAATGGGATTCATTGAAACACCTTACCGTAAAGTAACTAACGGAACAGTTGACTTAACTTCTGAACCGATTTACTTAAGCGCCGAAGAAGAAGAAGGCAAGATGATTGCACAGGCAAACATCGATATGGATAACAAAGGAAAAATTACGGCGGATAAAGTTATTGCCCGTGAGGAAGGTGACTTCCCGGTAGTTGATCCAGGACAAGTTCACTATACCGACGTAGCACCTAACCAAATCGCCTCGATTTCTGCATCCTTGATTCCGTTCTTAGAGCATGATGATGCGAACCGTGCGTTGATGGGCTCCAACATGATGCGTCAGGCTGTACCATTGTTACGTCCTGAAGCACCAATCGTAGGAACCGGTTTAGAGCGTCAAGTAGCTTCTGACTCAAGAGTATTAATCAATGCGGAAGGTAACGGAACTGTAGAGTACGTTGATGCCAACATGATTACTATTAAATACGACAGAACGGAAGAGGAAAGAATGGTAAGTTTTGATCCGGATGAGAAATCGTATAACTTAATTAAATTCAGAAAAACGAACCAAAGTACTTCTATTAACTTGAAACCAATCGTTAGAAAAGGGGACAGAGTGAAATTAGGCCAAGTACTTTGTGAAGGATACGCTACGCAAAACGGAGAGTTAGCTTTAGGTAGAAACCTTAAAGTAGCTTTTATGCCTTGGAAAGGGTATAACTTCGAGGATGCGATTGTGATTTCTGAAAAAGTAGTTCGTGACGATATCTTCACCTCTATTCACGTAGATGATTATTCTTTAGAAGTTAGAGATACTAAATTAGGTAACGAAGAGTTGACTAATGATATCCCTAACGTTTCTGAAGAAGCTACTAAAGATTTAGATGAAAACGGAATGATCAGAATTGGTGCCGAGGTTAAGCCCGGCGACATTCTAATCGGAAAAATTACACCAAAAGGAGAATCAGATCCAACTCCGGAAGAGAAACTATTACGTGCAATCTTCGGGGATAAAGCCGGTGATGTGAAAGATGCTTCATTGAAAGCCTCTCCATCATTACACGGTGTAGTTTTAGATAAAAAATTATTCGCAAGAGCGGTAAAAGATAAAAAGAAACGTACCAAAGATAAAGACGATTTGACGTCTTTGGAAATGGAATTCGAAACGAAATTTGTTGAATTAAAAGACAAATTAGTAGAGAAATTATTCACTATTGTTAACGGAAAAACATCGCAAGGTGTAATGAATGATTTGGGTGAAGAAGTATTGCCAAAAGGTAAAAAATACACTCAAAAAATGTTACATGCCGTAGAAGATTTCGCTCACTTAACCAAAGGACAATGGGTTGCGGATGAAGAAACGAACCACTTGGTTAACGACTTAATTCACAACTACAAAATCAAGTTGAACGACTTGCAAGGTGCTTTAAGAAGAGAGAAATTCACCATTACTGTTGGAGATGAATTACCTGCCGGAATTTTAAAATTAGCGAAAGTATATATTGCTAAGAAACGTAAATTGAAAGTAGGGGATAAGATGGCAGGACGTCACGGAAACAAAGGTATTGTGGCTCGTATCGTTCGTCATGAAGACATGCCGTTCTTAGAAGACGGAACACCGGTAGATATCGTATTGAATCCACTTGGGGTACCATCTCGTATGAACATCGGACAGATTTATGAAACGGTATTGGGTTGGGCCGGTATGAACTTGGGTAGAAAATTTGCTACACCAATTTTTGACGGAGCTACTTTAGACCAAATCAATGAGTTTACTGATGAGGCAGGCATTCCACGTTTCGGTCATACGTATTTGTATGACGGAGGAACGGGAGAGCGTTTCCACCAACCGGCAACGGTAGGGGTTATCTACATGTTGAAATTAGGACACATGGTTGATGATAAAATGCACGCACGTTCTATTGGTCCATACTCTCTTATTACACAACAACCATTGGGTGGTAAAGCTCAATTTGGAGGTCAGCGTTTTGGAGAAATGGAGGTTTGGGCACTTGAAGCTTATGGGGCCTCAAGTACGCTTAGAGAAATTTTGACTGTTAAATCGGATGACGTTATTGGTAGAGCTAAAACTTACGAAGCTATCGTTAAGGGTGAAACTATGCCGGAACCAGGATTGCCGGAATCATTCAATGTATTAATGCATGAATTGAAAGGTCTTGGATTAGACATCAGATTAGAAGAATAAAGAGGATGCAGTATTCAGTCTCGGTTTAACTGAGACTGAATACTTATTATAAGTTTTTAAAGATTTATGCCCGTAACCCGTTCCGATTTTTTATTGAACCTTTAGGTTTTATAATTAGCACTCCAGGATGAAAGAGGCCTGAAGTTTAGAGAAGTAATTCGAGGTAGTAGCTGAATGATTTAATTTCTTTTTTGAGATGAAAATCATAAATCTAATTTTAATTGCAAATAAATCAATAGTAAAAACTATGATGAATAGAAATAACAAAGACAATAAGAATACTATCAAAAGATTTGATAGGATTTCTATCGGTTTGGCATCACCTGAATCTATCTTGGCTGAGTCAAGAGGTGAGGTGTTGAAGCCGGAAACTATCAACTACAGAACCCACAAACCAGAGCGTGACGGGCTTTTCTGTGAGCGTATATTCGGGCCGGTAAAAGACTTCGAATGTGCTTGTGGAAAATACAAAAGAATCCGTTATAAAGGAATCGTTTGTGACCGTTGTGGGGTTGAAGTTACGGAGAAAAAAGTACGTCGTGACAGAGTAGGACACATCAACTTGGTGGTGCCTATCGCTCACATTTGGTACTTCCGTTCTTTGCCAAACAAAATAGGGTATATCCTTGGTTTGCCGTCTAAAAAATTAGACATGATTATTTACTACGAAAGATACGTAGTAATTCAAGCCGGTATTGCTCAAAATGCAGAGGGAGAATCTTTGCAACGTTTAGACTTTTTAACTGAAGAAGAGTATTTAAATATTTTAGATACCCTTCCGATGGAAAATCAATATTTAGATGATAATGATCCAAATAAATTCATCGCCAAAATGGGTGCGGAATGTATTATGGATTTATTGGCTAGAACTGACTTGGATGCCTTGTCTTATGACTTAAGACACAGTGCTAATAATGAAACTTCTAAACAAAGAAAAACAGAAGCGTTAAAAAGATTACAAGTTGTTGAATCATTCCGTGAAGCCAACCTAAACAGAGAAAATCGTCCGGAGTGGATGATTATGAAAGTAGTTCCGGTTATCCCACCAGAATTACGTCCGTTGGTGCCGCTTGATGGAGGTCGTTTTGCCACTTCAGATTTGAACGATTTGTACCGAAGAGTAATCATCCGTAACAACCGTTTGAAAAGATTGATGGAGATTAAAGCTCCTGAAGTAATCTTGAGAAACGAAAAACGTATGTTGCAAGAATCCGTAGATTCATTATTTGACAACACGCGTAAAGCTTCTGCCGTTAAAACAGAATCAAACAGACCACTTAAATCTTTATCAGATTCGTTAAAAGGTAAGCAAGGTCGTTTCCGTCAAAACTTATTAGGAAAACGTGTAGATTATTCTGCTCGTTCGGTAATTGTTGTTGGACCGGAAATGAAATTGTTTGAATGTGGTTTGCCAAAAGATATGGCTGCTGAATTGTACAAACCATTCGTTATTCGTAAATTAATCGAAAGAGGAATTGTTAAGACTGTTAAGTCGGCCAAGAAAATCATTGACAAAAAAGAGCCTGTAGTTTGGGATATCCTTGAAAATGTAATCAAAGGTCACCCGGTATTGCTTAACCGTGCTCCTACGTTACACAGACTTGGTATTCAAGCATTCCAACCAAAATTGATTGAAGGAAAAGCAATCCAGTTACACCCGTTAGTATGTACGGCGTTCAACGCGGATTTTGATGGTGACCAGATGGCGGTTCACTTGCCATTAGGACCAGAAGCAATCCTTGAAGCTCAATTATTGATGTTGGCTTCACACAATATCTTGAACCCTGCTAATGGTGCTCCTATTACTGTACCTTCACAGGACATGGTATTGGGTCTGTACTACATGACCAAAGAAAGATTGTCTACCCCTGAGCATAAAATTTTAGGAGAAGGATTAACCTTCTATTCGGCTGAAGAATGTAACATTGCTTTAAACGAAGGAAGAGTAGAATTGAATGCCCGTGTTAAAATCAGAGCTAAAGATTTTAACGAAAACGGTGAATTAGTATACAAAATTATTCAAACTACTGCCGGTAGAGTATTATTTAACGAAGTAGTGCCACAAGCAGCAGGTTATATCAATGAGGTATTAACTAAGAAATCATTGCGTGATATCATTGGAAAAATCTTGGCAGTAACTGATGTTCCTACTACGGCTGGTTTCCTTGATAACATGAAAGATATGGGATATAAATTCGCCTTCAAAGGTGGATTGTCCTTCTCTTTAGGTGATATTAAAATTCCGGATCAAAAAGGACAATTGATTACTGATGCCAGAGAACAGGTAGATGTAATTTCGATGAACTATAACATGGGTCTTATCACCAATAACGAACGTTACAACCAGGTTATTGATATTTGGACTTCTGCTAATGCGCAATTGACAGAGTTGGCCATGAAAAATATTAGAGAAGACCAACAAGGGTTCAACTCGGTATACATGATGCTTGACTCAGGGGCGAGGGGTTCTAAAGAACAGATTCGTCAGTTAACCGGTATGCGTGGTTTGATGGCTAAGCCTAAAAAATCAACCGCTGGTGGTGGTGAAATTATTGAAAACCCAATCCTTTCTAACTTTAAAGAAGGTCTTTCGATTTTAGAGTACTTTATCTCTACGCACGGTGCGCGTAAAGGTCTTGCGGATACCGCTTTGAAAACGGCGGATGCCGGTTACTTAACTCGTCGTTTACATGACGTTTCTCAAGACGTAATTGTAAACTCGGTTGACTGTGGTACCTTAAGAGGAATTGAAGTTTCGGCTTTAAAGAAAAATGAGGAAATTGTAGAAACTTTAGGTGAAAGAATCTTAGGACGTGTGGCATTACAAGATGTAATCAACCCATTGAATAATGAAATCTTAGTTCACTCAGGGGAACAAATCACTGAGGCTATTGTTAAAGCGATTGAAGAATCTCCTGTTGAAAAAGTAGAAGTTCGTTCGCCATTAACTTGTGAAGCTAAAAAAGGAATCTGTGCTAAATGTTACGGAAGAAACTTAGCTACCGGAAAAATGACTCAAAAAGGTGAAGCTGTCGGTGTTATCGCAGCACAGTCTATTGGGGAGCCGGGTACACAGTTGACCCTACGTACCTTCCACGTTGGAGGGGTTGCCGGAGGTGTTTCTGAAGAATCAAGCATCATTGCAAGATTTGGCGGAAAACTGGAAATCGAAGATTTGAAAACGGTAGTAGGAGAAGATGGCGATGGCAACAAAGTGGATATCGTAGTGTCTCGTTCAACAGAGTTGAAATTAACTGATGTTAAAACCGGAATCTTATTAAGCACTCACAACATTCCTTACGGTTCTGTTATCAGTGTGAAAGATGGTGATGTAGTTGAAAAAGGTGCTACCATCTGTAAATGGGATCCATATAACGGAGTTATCGTTTCTGAGTTTACCGGAAAAATTGCTTACGAAGATTTAGAACAAGGTCAATCATACCAAGTTGAAATTGATGAGCAAACTGGATTCCAAGAAAAAGTAATTTCGGAAGGCAGAAATAAAAAATTAATCCCAACCTTATTGGTATATGGTAAAGACGGTGAATTAATCCGTTCTTATAACTTACCGGTAGGAGCTCACCTTATGGTAGAAGATGGCGAGAAAATTAAAGCCGGTAAAATCCTGGTAAAAATTCCGCGTCGTTCTTCTAAAGCAGGCGATATCACCGGAGGTCTTCCAAGAATTACCGAGTTGTTAGAAGCTCGTAATCCTTCGAACCCTGCCGTAGTTTCGGAAATTGACGGAGTTGTTTCTTTTGGAAAAATCAAAAGAGGTAACCGTGAAATTGTTATCGAATCTAAATTTGGTGAGGTTAAAAAATACCTGGTAAAATTATCAAGTCAAATCTTAGTACAAGAAAATGACTTCGTAAAAGCGGGTGTGCCATTGTCTGACGGTGCTATTACACCGGATGATATCTTAAGAATTCAAGGACCTTCTGCTGTTCAACAGTATTTGGTAAATGAAATCCAAGAGGTATACCGTTTACAAGGGGTGAAAATTAACGATAAACACTTTGAGGTGGTTATCCGTCAAATGATGCGTAAAGTACAAGTTCAGGATCCGGGAGATACGTTGTTCTTAGAAGAGCAATTAATCCACACGGCTGATTTCTTAGAAGAAAACGATAAACTATACGGAATGAAAGTGGTAGAAGATGCCGGTGATTCAGAAGTGTTGAGACCGGGTCAAATTGTATCGCCACGTGAATTAAGAGATGAGAACTCCTTATTGAAACGTAATGATAAAAATATGGTTGTGGCTCGTGATGTAATCACTGCTACTGCAACGCCAATACTACAAGGTATTACCAGAGCGTCGCTTCAAACCAAATCATTCATCTCGGCAGCATCGTTCCAGGAAACTACTAAAGTATTAAACGAAGCCGCAGTAGCCGGTAAAGTTGATACCTTAGAAGGATTGAAAGAAAATGTTATCGTGGGTCACAGAATTCCGGCCGGAACTGGTATGAGAGATTACGATCACACTATTGTAGGTTCAAAAGAAGACTACAACGAAATCATGGCTAACAAAGAAGAATACATCTATTAATCATGAGTGATAACAATCAACAAGGACAAATCAACATAGAGCTTGATGAAAAAGTAGCCGAAGGAATTTATTCCAACTTAGCTATCATCAATCATTCAGCTTCTGAGTTTGTGGTAGATTTTGTAACCCTTATGCCGGGTGTACCCAAAGCCAAGGTAAAATCGAGAATAGTGTTAACACCGCAACATGCTAAACGTTTTTTGAAAGCATTGGGTGAAAACATTCATCGTTACGAGTTGACCAATGGTGAAATCAAAGATACCGAGCAACCACAGGTGCCATTAAACTTTGGTCCTGCAGGACAAGCCTAATAAGGTTACTCCAGTATAAACAAGCCTCTCCTTTATAGGAGGGGCTTTGTTGTTTTATGTCGGTATCTCAACAACTTTAAGTTGCTTGTTAAATAGCTTTTGTATGTAGAATTCATTTTTTCTAATTGATTGAAATACTGAAAGTTGACTTTATTTGTGCTGTTTTTGATTTTATAAGAGAATATTGATTTGAATTTTACCGCTTTCTTAGCGATTACGTAAGGAATGTTTGCTTTTTAATAATAATTTATTAACATTTCTTGTAACTCTTTGATAAATTGTTAATTTAGCGTGCCGATTATAAAAAGAAAACGTTATTTTTAGAACAGTTTTCGTCAGCTAACCCCTGAAATCGTAATACTATACTTATTTATTGGCAAGCACTACCGACGCATTAGCTTTGTTAAAGTACTATTGGTCGGCACTTTTTACGTTTTATCGAAAAGCTATGTTTTTTGGTAAAGCTAAAGTTAGTTGAATGTTTATAAGATGTAAATTTAACATCTTAACCCTAGGGAATATGAATAGCGAGCTGTTCCTTATATAATGTATAAAAATAGAATACCACAAAAAAACAAACTATGAAAAAAACTTTACTTAACCCCCGAGTAATTGTTGTACCTTATTTTCGAAATTTTTATTAATTATACTCTTTAGTATAGGCTCGTGTTTTTCAGCGCTCAGTCAGAACGTGGCTAATAACTATACGTATGCTGAATCTGCCGGTTCGGCAACCTATACTGATTTAACAACGGGAACTCAACTCGCTACATCAGCAGTAACTGCTTTTAATGTCTTACCAAGTAGTGTTTTGGCATCCTATACTTTGCCAACCCCTTCCTATTTTTATTTTAATAACATTGCCGTATCTAAAATATATGTTTCAGATAATGGTTTTATTACTTTTGGTTCGGCAGCTTCTTCAGCTTCAACTTATACTACTACACCTTTGTCAGATGCAACTGTTTATTCAGCGGCAAACTATATAGGAGCTGCTGCAGGCTTTGGAGCTAACTTGGGTAGTAATGTTGCTAGTGCTGGTGAAGTAAGATATGATTTGTTAGGGTCTTCTCCTAATAGGGTTTTTGTGGTGCAGTATAAAAATATGCAACGTTATAATGGTTTGTATTTAAGTGGTTTGATAAATATGCAAATTCGTTTTTATGAAACTACAGGGGTGGTTGAAGTTTTATTTAGAGATGCTTTCTCATCAACCTCAGCAACTTCTATAGGGGGACAAGTTGGTTTAAGGGGGACGACAAATACTTTTGCTACCGATATATTAAATAGAGTAACGCCTTCAACTAATATTTGGCCAAATTCTGATCCAGGAATTGCTAATAACTCTGTATTGCTAACTCAAGGAGTAAGTCCGGGGCCTGGAGTAGTTACCGGTTTCAAAGCACTTTCCAGATTAGTTTGGACACCTTGTTTTTCTCCAAGTTCAGTCACGGCCACTTATCAGGCTGACTTAACCACCGCAGATATCAGTTGGACTGCTCCTACAGTAGTACCGGGTTCAGGGTATGATTGGAAAATCACTACCGATGCGGGAGGAGCTACTATTGCTAACTCAGGTCTTGCTACAGGAACAGGAGTTGTAGGGACTACAGTTTCTTATACCGGTTTAGCTACGGGTGTACCTTATTATATATGGGTAAAAGCTAACTGTAAAAATGTTTGGGTGGCCATGCCGGGCACGCTTACAATACCTTGTAATTTTGCTAGCATTCCTTATACTCAAAATTTTGAAACCTCGAATGTTCCTGCTATTCCAAACTGTAACAGTATTGTTATGGTTTCGGGAGCAAATATGGTGACAGTCAATAATACAGCCACTGCTTATTATGGGTTTAATAGTAAAAACTTAATTACCAGCGGTAACTTAGCACAAAATACTTGGTACTTTACGCAAGGAATAACGGTAACTGCTGGTGACTTATTGGTTTCGGGAGGTTATTTCCGTCTTTCCTATAAATATGGTAGTACACGAGAGCAGGCTTTCTTTGTTCAAAAAATGAAAGTAGCTTTTGGTACGGTAGCTTCGGTAGCGGGTATGACCACAACTTTGGCCGACCATGATCAAATTAAAACATCACCAAATACTAACGTAATCAATTTCCGTATCACAGCGCCGGGTACCTATTATATAGGATTCAATGGTTATGCTTCGGCTACGCAAGGGTACTTACAGTTGGATGACATTTCTTTAGGCTACAGTACTTGTTTCCCGCCTACAGCTCTTACGTCAGGACAAATAACGCCATCGTCAGCACTGATCACTTGGACACCTCCGGCTTCAGCGCCTGCCAGTGGTTATGAATATTATTATACACCGGTTACCGGTACAACAGCCACTGCGGGTGCTTTTGTTATTGGTAGCTATTATACTATATTAACTATAGGTACTACTAACTATACTTTAATAGGAGCTAGTGCTAATACAATAGGAACTATATTCCAAGCTACCGGAGCAGGAGCAGGAACAGGAACCGCCCAACTAATTACTACAGCAGCGGTAACAGCCACAGTTTCCGGTAATGTGTATCAGGTGATAGCAATAGGAACTACTGATTTTACAACTATTGGTGGGGCTAACACGGTCGGGTCTTTCTTTACTGCAACAGGAGTAGGGGCAGGAACGGGTGTGGTTAGATTAATTACCCAACCTTTAAGTACACAAACCGTATCAGGTTCAACCGCAGCCGGAGTTATTATTGCTAATTTATCAAGTTTGACCTCTTCTACCAGTTACTATTTTTGGTCTCGTTCCAGTTGTGGGGCAGGAGATGTAAGTCCGTGGTCTGTACCCAATATGTTTACAACCACTCCTATTATAACTTATTGTACCCCGGCACCTACCAGTGTTGATGCCACCGGTATAACCAATGTATCATTTGGGTCTATTAATAATACCACCGGTAGTGAAGCAGGACGTTATGGCAATTATACCAACTTGTCTACCAATGTGGCACAAGGAGCTACGGTTAATGTATCTATTACCTTAAACACTTCTATTTTTGATTACAATACCAGAATTTGGATTGACTGGAATAATGACGGCGATTTTTATGATGCCGTAGATTTAAATGCTGATACTGATACTTTAGATCCGGGTGAGAGTGAAATGACTGCTTATGGCTTGTCTTCAAGTACTAGTCCAAATACATTAGTGTTAAGTTTCTTTGTGCCAAGTTTAGATTCAAATTTAAATAGTACATTAGGACCACACCGCGTTAGAATTGGTGGTGCAGATTCAAATACGCTGACAGGTTCAGGTGCAGGCCAAGGACCATGTTACAATGGTAGTTACGGTACTTTTGAAGATTACTCTATCTATGTAACTGTACCGCCGCCGGCATTAACACTTTCTGATGGTATTCCGGCTAGTAGTAGCAATACTATTTGTGAAGGAGAAGATACTTCGGGAGCACCGGTTAGCCTTTCTTCAAATCCATTGGATTTTCAAGTTTACACTTGGTCACCAACAAACGGAGTGACAGGCGATATAGCTACAGGTACAGTAGTGTTTAATCCGACAGTTACTACTACTTATATATTAACAGCTACACAAACCAGCGGTAATTTTTCTTCCAATACGGCAACTTATACTGTTAATGTAAATCCAAAACCATCACCTATAACGATTACTCCTTCGGCACCAACAATTTGTCAAAGTGATACTACTTATCAGCCGCTTGTTGCTACAGGAGGTATTGTACAAGGAATATTAACGGATGTATTGTTTGAAGATTTTAATAGTTCCAGTACTACTTTTACTACCATAAACAGCTCAACATCAGGTACGCCTGCCAATGCTGCTTGGACGCTACGTCCTAGTCCATATGCATTCCGTGGTATAAGTAGCTTTGATAATTCACAGTTTTACTTCTCTGATAGTGATAATCAAGGAAGTACCGGAACAACATTAACCGAATTAGTTTCTCCTGTATTTAGTTTGGCAGGTTATTCTGATGCGGCCTTAAATTTCTGGCATTACTACAGACAATGGAATAACGGAAGTGCTAAAGTTGAAATATCTACCAATGGAGGTAGCACATATACCACTTTACCAAATTGTACATGGACAACAACCACTCAAGGATCAGCAACCAATTTTAAAAATGTAACGGTTGACCTTACCGCTTATGTAGGACAAACAAATCTGGTAATCCGATTTATTTATAGTGCCAATTATGGTTATTATTGGGCAGTAGACAATGTTAGAGTATATGGAAGTAATACTTCTTTAATAACTTGGACACCAACTACAGGTTTGTATTTGGATTCACTTGGAACAACTCCTTATACAGGTCAAACCGTTTCAACAGTTTATGCTAAACCGACCACAACAAGGACTTATACCGCTGAGGCTAGCTCATTAGTGGGTTGTTCCAGAGATACTACCGTTACCGTTACCGTAACGCCAATTGTTGCAGGAACGGCTTCAAGTAATCAATCTATTTGTAACTTGGGTTCGATAACCGACTTAACCTTGACAGGTTATTCCGGAACGATAACCGGATGGCAACATTCTACCAATGCTACTTTCTCTTCAGGAGTTAATAATATTGCTTCGAGTGCCTCGGCTACTTTAACCGCAGCACAAATTGCGGCCACTATAACAACAGGTCCTCGTTATTTCAGAGCGGTGATTACTAATGGTACTTGTACAACTTATTCCAATATTATTACGATTACCTTCAATAAAACAATCTGGAATGGTGCTGTTTGGACTAATGGAACCCCTGATAGTACAAAAGCGGCTGAATTCCAAGGCAACTGGTCAGGAGGAAGTCTTTCTACATGTAGTGTTTTAGTTACCAGTGGAACAGTGTCATTTGCTGCCGGTCAAACATTAACAGTACAAAATGAAGTAAAAGTAACCGGTGGAACCTTGAATTTTGCTGATACGGCCAGTTTATACCAGGTGGCTAATATTACCAATCCATCTAGTGGAGATACCCCTTATTCAGGAAAAAATACAGGACAGATTACCTATACCAGAAAAACAGGTACTCTACGATTGTATGACTATACCTATTGGTCCTCACCAATTTATGCTCAAGGATTGGTGGTCTTATCTCCTAATACACCTTATTTAGGTTTTTATCAATATGATGCAACTGTAGCAACTCCAAATTGGGCTTGGATTGATCCAATTAATCCAATGGAAGTATGTAGAGGGTACATCATTAGATCACCTAATAGTTTTTCAACACCACAACAATTTACCGCTAATTTTTTCGGTACACCAAATAACGGAACATTAACTTATCCAATCAAAGGAACTACTAATCAATTAAATTTAATCGGAAATCCATACCCAAGTGCTATTGATGGTATCAAATTTTTGACTGATCCGGCTAATGGCAGTATAGATGGTACGTTATATTTTTGGACTCATAATACAGATATTGATGTAAATGGTCAATATACCCCAGCAGATTATTCTACTTATACCACTTTGGGCGGCTTGCCTTCAGCTTCAGGCGGACAGGCTCCAACCGGTGATATTGGTTCAGGAGTTGCTTTCTTTGTTCACGGTCTTTCAGACGGAACAGTTACCTTTAATAATGACATGCGTAAAGCCGGAGCAAATACTCAGTTCTTTAAAACTAGTACTCCTGCCAGTCAGGATGTTTCCGGAGTTGAAAAACACCGTTATTGGTTGGAAATGACCAATACAGAAGGGGCTTATAAAGGTATATTAGTTGGATATGCGGAAGGCGCCACTATGGGCTTAGACCGTTTATTTGATGGAGAAATGCTGGATATTGGTGGGGTAGTAACTATGTACACTATGGTAGCTCCTAAAAAATTAGGAATTCAAGGAAGACCATTACCATTTGATATTAATGATACAGTGCCGGTTGGTTATAAATCAACTATAAATGGTAGTTATACAATAACCTTAACGAACTTTGACGGATTGTTTATGGATCAGGATATTTATTTAGAAGATAAATTACTAAATGTGGTTCATAATTTAAAACAATCCGGTTACAATTTCACTACTGAAATGGGTACATTCGAAGACCGTTTTGTCTTACGATATACTGATGCATCACTTGGAATTGACAATCCGAACTTTGATGAAAATTCTGTGATTGTATATCATAACAACAAAGGATTGCACATAAATTCGGGTGCTAAAGCGATGAAAAATGTAACTATTTTTGATATCAGAGGCCGACAAATTGCAGTCAAAAAAGAGATAAATTCTACAGAAACTGTATTCACAACATTGCCAAATACGAATCAAATTTTATTGGTGAAAATAGAAGCAGAAGACGGTAAAACAGTGACTAAAAAAGTGGTTTACTAAAGTCATAAAGGAATGCCAAAAAAACTAAAAACATACGCTTGTTTTTAGTTTTTTTGGTTTTACAGCTGTTTTTTATTTTAAGAAGGTTTGTTAAAACATAGGTATTTTAGCATTATACACTTCTTTTTGCCGATAATAAAGGTATTTCGTCGATTAAGTTATTATTAAATTATAATATAATTAACATTCTATATATATTAACACCTTATTTTTTAACCCAATTTTTTTAATTATGATGAATTTTTACAATTCTTTGAATTGCAGTTCGAGAACTCGATTCAAAAATGGTATTGGAAATTCAGACGGTTCTCCGCCTATTTCCACATCCAAGGTCACGAAAGTGTCATGGTTGGTTATGATTCTGATGTTCTTGTCGTTGACGGTCAGTCAGCAGACGTGGGCGCAGAGTACAGCCAACTATACACCTTCTACAAGTACTACAGGTTCATTGGTATTGGACAAAGATGGTAATGCTATCGACATGAGCACGGGTACTACCCAGCTCTATGGAGGTCTCGTTGACACTTTTACAGCCACAGTAACCAACATTGGTTTTAACTTTACTATGATGGGTACTACGTACTCACAGTTTAGTTGTAATCCCGATGGTCAAATCAGGCTAGGAGCCACTGCTATTTCGAGTCATACTCAAACTGCCGCTGCCTCTACTGCTTTCCTTATTGCTAACAATGCGGATGGTAAGACTGATACGACAGGTAAAGTTCATTACAAAGTTCAGGGGACAGCTCCTAACAGAGTTTTGATTATTGAGTGGAAAGATGTTTGGATTTACTGGAATACCACGACCACAACATTCTCCACATATCAGGCTAGAATTTATGAAAATGGTACTTTTGAGTATGTGTATGGAAGAATGTTTAATAACAATTCATCGACACAAACTACGGCTATAGGTTTTGCTTCGTCAAATACTGCCGGAACAATTGGTCAGTATACAACACTGAATACAACACCTACTTATGGTAGTGCAGCTACTTCTTTCACTACTACGACATATGCTGCTAGTTCAGATATGGCTAATTTAAATTCAACTGCTGATGGCTCTAGAAGAGTATTTAGATTTACTCCTCCGGCAGCGCCAGCGGCACCGACAGCTTTAAACTTTACGGCTGTAACGGGTTCAACAACTACATTAAACTGGACGGATACTACGGGTGAAACCGGATATCAAATTTATCGTTCATTAGATGGTGTAAGCTATACTCAGGTTGGAGCTACTTTAGCTGCCAATACTGTAACTTCTGCACAAACCGGTCTTAGTTTCGGTACTACTTACTATTGGAGAGTAGTTGCTGTTAACGAAGGTGGTGCAAGTTCAGGTCTTGACGGTTCTCAGGCAACAGTTGCCGGTACCTTAAGCGGTGTTAAAACTGTAGGTACTAGCGGGATTATACCAACTTAACAACAGCTTTTGCTGCTATCAACGCTAATGGTCTTGCCGGAGATGTTGAATTACAGTTGATTACAGGATATCCTGCAGCTGCTGAAACATATCCTATTGCCAGTTCAACTGCGTCTGCTGCCGGCGCTTATACTATTAAAGTATATCCAACAGTTTCAGGTTTATCTATTACAAGTGCTAACACAACCGGTACCTTAAATTTAAATGGTGCTGGTAACTTAACGTTTGATGGACGTGTTAACCAAACTGGTAGTACTGCTGATTTAATTATTGCTAATACCAATGCTGGTACTAGTTATGCAGTACAATTTATTAATGATGCTAAAAATAATACATTACAATATTGTAACGTTCGAAGTGTGAATACTTCAACAACCAGTGGTACAATTGTTTTCTCAACAGCTGCTACAGGAACAACAGGTAATGATAACAATACTATTACTAACTGTGATATTACTTCAGGTGCAACTAATGCTTTGAATGCAATTTATTCAGCAGGTACTTCTGTAGCTATTGATAATAGCGGTAACAGTATTACAAACAATACTATTTCTAACTATTTCGGTGCTTCTACAGCTTCAAACGGAATTTTCGTAGCCAGTAACAGTTCAGCTTGGACAATTACAGGTAACAAATTTTTCCAAACGGCTACAAGAACTGCTACTACAGGTACTCAGAATAGAGCTATTCAAATCTTAACTTCTAGTGGAGGTGGTTATACCGTAAGTAATAATACAATTGGTTTTGCTAATGCTGCAGGAACAGGAGTTACTACTTATGCGGGTGCAGTCACTAACCGTTTTGTTGGTATTGAGATTACGGCTAATACAACTGCTGCTTCCAGTATTCAAGGAAACACCATTTCAGGATTTAGTATAACTTCTTCAAGTGGTGGATCTGCAACGGGTCCAGTATTTGGTGGTATTATGGTTTTAGGAGGTTCGGTAAATGTTGGAACAACAACAGGTAATACTATTGGTGCTGCTTCAGGTACTGGTGCTGTAACTGTAACGGGTTCAACTACCGGATTTTTTGTAACCGGTATTTATACCGCTACAACTTCAGGAGGTACAAGTACTATTCAAAATAACGTTGTTTCGTCTATTACTGCTACTGGTACTACTGCAGCTGTTGCGCCAACTTTTGCTGGTGTTCAGGCTACAGGTTCAGGTATCTTTACTATTTCGAGCAACACTATTGGAGGTTCAACAGCTAACGCTATTGCTTTAGGTACTTCAGGTACTACTACTGCAACGCTTTCAGCTATTGGTGTACAAAGTGCTTCTACAGGAACTCCGATTAATATCAATAGTAATACAGTTGATAACGTAACTAATAATAGTACTGGTTCAAGTTCATTGTTATACGGTATTTATTATACAGGTTCAACTTCAGCGGTTACTGTAAATATGAATAGTAACACAGTTCGTAATAACTCTTTAAAAGCGGGAACGTTTGTAGGGGTTTATGATAACAATGGAGCTTTCAGTTCAACGACAGTGGTTAATGTTAACAATAATACTGTTAATACTAATACTGCTACTGGAACTGCTGCTGCTACAACTATGTATGGTGTAAGAGGGGTAACTTCTACTTATACTTATAGCGGAAACGTTATACGTGATATGTCAGTTTCGGCTAACGCTAGTACTTTTACTTCATCTTTATTTGGTATTAGTAATGCATCTTCTCCGGTGGGTGAAGCCGTTACTAATAACCAAGTTTATAATTTAAGTATTGCCGGTGCTAACACTTCGACTTCAAATGCAATAACAGGTATCGTTGCCAATACTTCATCTTCTTCAACAAGAAGTATGAGTGGTAACGCTATTTATTCACTTTCATTTGCTAATACATCTACCGGATCAGCAACCCTTATTGGTTTGTCATCTGGAGCAGGTGGAACAGTAACAGTGTTTAAAAATAAAATTTATGACTTAAGTGCTGTTGGTGCTGCATCTGTAGTTACCGGTTTAGCTATTACTAGTGGTACTACTGTTACAGCTTACAACAACCTTATTGGTAATTTAACATCAACTACTGCTAACCTTGCTAATGCTATCAATGGTATTAACATTTCTGGTGGTACTACTGTTAATGCTTACTACAATACTGTAAGAATTGCCGGTTCAAGTTCAGGTGCATTATTTGGCTCTTCAGCTATTAATGCTTCTTCTACGCCAACCGTAAACTTACGTAATAACATTTTTGCAAATGCTTCTTCAACTACAGGTGCTGGTTTAGCAGCTGCTTACAGAAGATCATCTACAACTTTAACTACTTATGCATCTACCTCTAACAATAACTTGTTCAGTGGTTCAACTATTTTTACTGATGGTACAAATACAGATGCTACAATTGCAGCTTTCAAAACAAGAGCTACTCCTAGAGACGCGGCTTCAGTTAGCGCAACTCCTCCTTTCTTAAGTACTACAGGTTCTGATGCTACTTTCTTGCATGTTGATACTACTGTAGCTACTCAAATTGAAAGTGGTGGTGCTACTATTGCAACTTTTACAGATGACTACGATGGAGATACTCGTAATGCTACTACTCCAGATATTGGAGCAGATGAGTTTACAGGTACACCGGCTGCTGTTGTTGTGATTAATAGTGTTGCTGCTTCTCCAACTGGAAATGCATGTACTGCTTCAAGCAGAACTATTACTGCTAATATTACTGCAGGTGGAAATGATATCACTTCAGTTACTTTAAACTACTCTTTCAACGGTGTGGCTCAAACGCCAATCACTATGACAGGAGGAACCTTAACGGCAGGAACAACTTCTGATTTTACAGGAACTATCCCAGCTGCTACTTCTCCAACTAACGCCAATGTTACTTGGAATGTAACCGCTGTTGATCCTATTACTACGCAAGTTACTACAGGAACAGCTTATGCTGATGAGCCTTTATTAGGTTACACAGCTGCAGCAACCGCTTCATTGAGCACCGTTTGTTCGGCTACTCCTACTGTTTTAACGGCTACATTAACTAAAACAGGGACTACAAGTCTTGGAACGGGCGCTTCAACTAGCTCAACTTCAGGTGGAAGTATGTTCCCAGGAAACTGGGGTGGTGCTAAAACTCAATACATAATTAAAGCTTCTGAATTAACAGCAGCCGGATTATCAGCTGGACCAATTACTTCATTAGCTTTCGAAGCAACCACTGCTTTCAGTGGTTATGAAGGTTTTGCTTTAAATATTGGGCATACTAGCGCAACTGTAGCAGCATTACCATTAATAACTTCTGGCTTAACTCAGGTATATTCTGGTTCAGGTACCAATGGTGCTTATGCTACAACAGTAGGGGTTAATACTCTAACATTCTCCTCTTCATTTACATGGAATGGTACTTCTAATATAGTGTTATCATTCTGTTGGGCTAAGAATCCTACGGCTACATCTACAACTTCTACAACGGTAAAAGTTGATAGCCCAGGATTTACATGTACAGCTTATGGTCAAAAAGACAGTACAGTTGCTGCAACTATGTGTCCTTTCTCTGCTGCTGCTGATTTCGGAACTTCTGGTACAGGTACTAGTCGCCCTAAATTCACTTTTGCAGGTGTTGTTGCAGCTCCAATTACTTCGGTATCTTGGTCTGATGGTACCAATACTTACAGTGGAAATAATGCTTCAGTTTCTCCAACTGTAGATCCAACTTCTTACACTGGTACTATAACTTCTAGTGGATGTACAATTAATACAAATGCTGTTTCCGTATCGGTTAATCCTCTACCAACAGCTCCTACTTCAAGTAACAGCCCATCAACACAATGTGGTACTTTAGTGCCAACGGTTGAGGTTTCTGACCCTAACGCGTTTACTACACCTACATTCAAATGGTATGCTGATAATACTACAACTACTGCTTTACAAACCAGTACTTCAACTACTTACACAAGTACAGTAGCAAGTTCAAGATCTTTCTGGGTATCTGTTGTTAATCCAACTACAGGTTGTGAAAGTGCCAGAACAGAAGTTCAGGTTGTTGTAAATACTGCACCAACTATTACGGTTTCTCCTGGAGCTACCGGAACAGTTTGTCAAAATGGTACTATCTCTCTAGGTGCTTCTAGTACAGGAGATTATTTATACTCATGGACCGCTAACACACCAACAGGAAGTGGTATTGCTACTTCATTAAATGGTGCTTCAGTTGACGTAACTCCATCAGGAACAGGTCCATATACTTACACTGTAACAGGTGTTGGTCAAAATGCAGACTTAGGATGTAGCAATACTAATACTATTGTTGTAACTATCACTCCGGCTCCGGTACTTTCAGTAGCTACACCAGCTGCTATTTGTAGTGGTGCTTCTACTACACTTACTGCATTGCAGTCAGTAATTGGAGCAGGTTTTGCAACAATTGGTACTGGAACTTCTCTAACAAGTGCTACTGCGCAACCAACAGCTTTCTGTAACAGATGGCCATCATACCGTATGCAAACGGTTTATACTGCTGCTGAATTAACGGCTGCTGGTTTAACCGCCGGAAATATTACTTCGATGGCGTATGATATTACTACTTTAGGGGATGGTGCAACTAACTCTGGTTTCACAGTGAAAATTGGTTCAACAACTTCATCTACACTTTCAGGTGATTTTGTGTCTACAACCGGATTTACAACTGTTTATCCATCACAGACGTATACTCATACAGCTACAGGATTACAAACTATTAATTTCTCTACTCCTTATTCTTGGAATGGAACTTCTAACATTATTGTAGAAGTAATTCACAATGGAGCAGATGCAACTAATAACTCAATAACATATTACACTGCTACAACAGGTAATACCGTAGCTTATACTTCAACTGCTTCAACAAACGCGGCTAGTTTCTCTAACCAACGTTTGAATGTTAAATTTGGTGGACAGGCTCAAACTTTAGCTGCAGGTTCGTTAACTTATGCATGGGATACTGTTCCTTCAACAAGTTTAGGAGCTACAGGAAATGTATTGACCGTTTCTCCATCTACTACAACTGTATATAGAGCGTCTGGATATGATTCAGCAAGTGCTTGTACAGGAATTAAAGATGTTACAGTAACAGTTAATCCACTACCAACTGCGCCAACTACTAGTAATTCACCGTCTACTCAATGTGGAAATGGTGTTCCTACTGTTGCTGTTGCAGATCCTAACGGATTTACTACTCCAACATTCAAATGGTATACAGTATCTACTAATGGTACAGCAGTACAGTCAAGTACTTCAACTACGTATACTTCTAGTATTAGTACTTCAACTACTTTCTATGTGTCAGTTGTTAATCCAACTACAGGTTGTGAAAGTGCCAGAACAATGGTTCAAGCTGATGTAACAGCTCCTTTTGCTATTGCTCCTACAGCAAGTACAAATGCAATTTGTTTATCAAGTACAGTTGATTTGTCAGAAACGGCAGGTAACTATCCAACTTATACTTGGACAGCTAGTCCGGCTGCAGGAAGCGGCATCGCTACTTCATTAAACGGTGCTTCTCAAACTATTACTCCAACAGCTGCAGGTACCTATGTGTACACTCTTACTGGTTCAGGAAATGGTTGTGTGAATTCAAGCACAGTTTCAGTGGTGGTTACTGCTTACCCTGGTGTTCCGACAGTTAATGCAACACCGACAACTCTTTGTAATGATGGTATAAGTACTTTAACTGCTGCATCAGCAGGTTCAGGAAATGTTACTATCGGAACTCAATCAACAACTGAGTTTGGAGGAGGAGTTTATAGAAATGGATTTGGAACAGGTGATTTTAGACATCAGTTAATTTATACCGCTGCTGAATTACAAGCTGCAGGAATAACAGGTGGTAATTTAACCTCTATTACCTTTAACGTAACTTCTGTAGGAAGTGGTTCGGCTAATAATTACACTATTAAATTAGGTGCCGCTACTTCTTCTACTGCTACGACTGGTTTCCAATCACCAACATTAACTACTGTTTACACAGCTTCAACTTATACAGCTGTATCAGGAAATAATGTTCATACATTTACTACTCCATATACTTGGAATGGTACTTCAGATTTATTAGTGGATATTTGTTATAACATCAGTTCAACTGGAGGTTCGTCTACATTGGCGGCTACTACTCCTAGTGCTTTGAGAAATACCAATTTATTAGGTTCTTCAGGAGCTTGTACTGCAACAACTGGTGGAACTACTTATGCTAATAGACCTTTAGCTACATTTGGTGTGTCAAACCCATGTACTACTTGTGTTTGGTCTCCTTCAACGGATTTATATACTGATGCTGCTGCTACTACTCCATATACAGGAGGAGGAGCTGCTAAAGTATATTCTAAACCAACAGCTACCAGAACTTATGTAGCCAGAGCTTATGCTGCTGCTAATAGTGCTTGTTATAATGATTCGGCTAACCTTACAGTTACGCAAAACGGAATCACTATCGCTGCTATTACAGGTGGTGCAACTAGTGCATGTTTAACTGCACCAGCAACTATTGATTTTGATAATGCTACAGAAGGGGTTGAATGGACTTCATCTAACCCAGCGGTAGCTACTATTGATGCCAACGGTGTTGTTACTGTTTTAACAGCAGGTTCAACAGTTATTGGTGCCAGAATTGTAGATACAGTGTTAGGTTGTACTTCTTACGCTCCTAATACAGTTACATTAAATGTATATTCTACAGTTACTGTTACATCTCAACCAATTGCGCAAAGTATTGTGCCGGGTGGAGATGCTTCATTCTCAATTATTGCATCAGGTTCTATTAACACAACCGGAAGCTACCAATGGTATTCTTCTGCTGATAATGTGAACTTTACTGCTTTAGTAAATTCTACAACTGAAGATCCAACTCCATACACCAATGTTACTACAGCTACTTTAAATATTACAGCTGCAACAACTGCGTTGAATGGTCTTTATTATAGATGTACTGTGGCAGGATACGCTCCATGTACAACTTCTGTAGATTCTGATAGCGCTCAATTAAGCGTTCAATTATTGTCTGTATCGAATCCTGCGAACCAAACAGCTTGTACTAATCCTGGTACAGCTACTTTCACGGTTACAACTACCGGTCCGACGCCAGATGCAATTTTATGGCAAGTAGATTCAGGTTCTGGATTCCAAGAAGGAGTATTTATTGAAGAATCTACTGTTATCAGTGGGGTTTCATTTACCGATGTAAATACAACTTCATTAGGAGTAGTAGGTTTAACAACAGCACAAAACACTTGGAAATTCAGAGCGGTTGCTGTTATCTCTGATCCTGAAACTTTTGTTACTTCAGGTCAGGCTACTATAACTGTTTTTGCAGCTCCTGCTGTAACTACACAACCAACAAACCAAACGGCTTGTGGTACTGGTAGCACTGTAATCTTCTCTACAAACGGTTCTAATACTACAGGTTATTCTTGGCAGTATTCAGCAAACGGTACTGATTGGTCTGCAGTGGCTAATGATACACCGGCTAATGTAACGTATGCAAATGCGTCTACAAGTGCTTTAAGTGTAACCACTACTTCTGCAACAGTTACTACAGGTACTTATTACTATAGAGCAGTATTAAATGGAGTTTCTCCATGTCTTGCTGTAAATTCAGACCCTGCTCAATTGTTATTTAATGTACCAACTATCGATACTAACCCGGTTGCTGCTTCAGTATCAGGTCTTATCGGAAGTACTGCTACATTTACGGTAGCTACATCAGTTTCAAGTCCTACTTACCAATGGCAGTATTCTACCAATGGTACAACTGGATGGACTTCTGTAGCTAATAATACACCAACAGGTGTGCTTTATACCAATGCTACTTCAGCTTCTTTAGGTGTTGCTATTTCAGGTAATACTGCTGCAAGTGCTAACAATCGTTTCTACAGAGCGTTAGTAACTTCTGGTGGTTGTCCGGTAACTTCAACTGCAGCTGAATTGACTATTACTAATTACTGTACTTCTATACCAACCAGCAATGATGGTTTAGGTATTACAACTGCTGTAGTTGGTACTACCAGCTTTACTGTTCCGGATGTAACTTTCCAAGACAATACAGCTACTACAGGACTTAGCTTTACACAATTAGCTACTGTTCCGGTTAGTCTTACTTTTGCAACTGGATTTACATACAATAGTAATATTTGGATTGACTTTAATGACGATTTAGTATTTGATTCATCAGAATTACTTAAGTCAGCTGAATCATTGTCAACCAATCCAACAACTCTTGACATGACATTCACAATGCCATTAGGTGCTACTATTGGTACACACCGTATGAGAATTGGTACTGCTGACTCTGGTCAAGCAACTCCAAATCCATGTTTCTCTGGTTCATTCGGAGTTACTTTAGATTTTGCAGTTACAGTAACAGCAGCTCCTACATGTAGTGTGGTTGATGCAGGTACTATTACAGCATCATCAACTACTGCTTGTGAAACTGGTTCAGTTTCTTTAACAGCTGCAGGTTATACTACAGCAGTAACAGGAACTTCATTCCAATGGTATCAATCCTTAAACGGAATTGACTTTACTGTTGTTGATGGAGCTACTGAATCTTCTTATACTTCAGGTTTCTTAACGACCACAACTTATTTCAAATTAAGAATGAATTGTGCAACTACGGAATCTTTTGATGATAGTAATGTTATCACATTTACAGTGAACCACCCAACAGTTACAGCTTCAAACGGAGCTTCACGTTGTGGTACAGGTACAGTTGATTTAACTGCTACTGGTTCAGCTGGTACTTCTTTAGCATGGTTTACATCTCCAACAGGCGGTACTGCTATTGGTACAGGTTCTCCATTTACCACTCCAACTATTACGGCTACAACTGATTATTATGTTGAAGCACTTATTGGAGCAGGAAGTGCATCTGGTTTAGGAAAAGATGCTACGGCTATCCCTGAAACTACAGGTGCTTCTGCTGAAAGAGGTATTGTATTTACAGCTACTAATACAGGAACAGTTGTTTCTGCACAATATTATTCACCAACTACAAACGTGACTAATACTGTAACTGTAAGATTAGTTGATCATGCAACTGGAACCCAAATTGGTTCTAATTTAGTATTGTCAATTGTTCAAGGTGCTACCGCTGGTTGGTACACTATGGACTTGAACTTACCGGTTACTGCCGGTACAACTTACCGTTTATTGGCAGGTTTCTCTCAATCTGTAAACAGAATTGCTACAGGTGTTAACTATGCATCATCTACTTATAACAATATGGCACCATTAGGTACTATTACAAGTGGTTATGATAGTGGAGTAAGCTCTACTACGTATAGTTATTTCCATAACATCTCTGTGTCTGCTGGTTGTTCTTCAGCCAGAACGATGGTTACTGCTACAGTAACTGCACCACCTGCATTAACATTAAGCAGCTCTACTGCTTCTATTTGTGCTGGTCAGACTTCAGGTTTAGTAACTGTTACTTCTCCTGTTCCAACAACAGTTTATGATACTTATACTTGGAGCCCGGCTACAGGTGTTAGCGGAAATGCTGCGGATGGTTATACCTTTAACCCTTCAGTATCTACGGCTTATACTTTAACTGCTTCTCAAAGTTCAGGTGATTTATGTTCTACTACTACTGCTTTCTCAGTAACCGTAAACCCACTGCCTCAAGCAGTTACTGTTACTCCTGCAAACAGTACAGTTTGTGCTAATTCAGCTGCGGTATTGTTAACTGCTACTCAAGGTACTGATGTTACAGTTCTTTCTGAGAACTTCAATACTAATGCTCCTACATGGACAATTAATGGTACTTCTACAAACTCAGCATCTAACTTTGCTTATCAAACTTCTCCTTACACTTACAGCAGTACAGTATACTCTACCGCTAATGGAGGTAAATTTGCAATGGCTAATGCTGATACCGGAGGTTCTGGTTCAACTACTACTACTACATTGACTTCACCGTCATTCAGTTTAGTTGGTTTACCTAATGCATCATTAACTTTCGAGCATTATTACAGATTCTGGTCAAGTGGTGATACTACTGTTAAATTAGAAATCTCTACTAACGGTGGTTCAACTTGGTCTCAATTAGTAGACTACAAAGGAACAACAGTAGGTACTTCTACAGCTCCGGCTGCAGCAACGGTAAGCTTAAATGCTTATGTTGGTCAATCTAATGTTAAAATTAGATATAACTATGTGTCAACTTGGGGTTACTACTGGGTGATTGATAATGTTAAAGTTGCTTCAGTTCCTGGAACTGAAACTGTAACTTGGACTTCATCAGAACCTAACAGCTTTACTAATGCTGCCGGTACTACTACAGCTAATACAGCTACAGGTGCAACTACTTATGTAAAAACAGCTTCATCAGCTACATATACTGCTACAGCTACAACTGCTGCAGGATGTACTAATGTTGGTTCAACTACATTAACAGTTAATCCATTACCAACAGCTAGTATCTCTGGTACTGCTACAGTTTGTCAGGGAGATGCTCAACCATCAGTTACCTTCACAGGAGCTAACGGAACAGCACCTTATACATTCACTTATACACTTAACGGTGGTTCTAATCAAACGATTACAACTACATCAGGTAACAGTGTGTCATTGTCTGCTCCAACAACTGCTGCAGGTGCATTTACTTATGCTTTAGTAAGTGTTACAGATTCAAGCTCTACAGCTTGTTCTCAAGCACAAACAGGTTCAGCGGTAATTACAGTTAACGCTACTACAAGCAGCTCACAATCGGTTACAGCTTGTGACAGCTACTTATGGTCAGTTAACGGTACTACTTATACAACAAGCGGAACTTACACTTTTGTAGGTACTAATGCTAGTGGTTGTACAGATACTAAAACATTAGTATTAACAATCAATAATAGTACAGCATCTACTGAAACAGTAACTTCTCCAACTTGTGGTACTTACACTTGGGCTGTGAATGGTGTTACTTATACTTCTTCAGGAACGTATACTTACACTTCAACAAATGCTTCTGGTTGTCCTGATGTGAAAACATTAGTATTAACTATCAACCCATGTGAATCAGTAGTTACAGTTACAGCTAACATTGAAGGTTACTATGATGCTTCGACTCATGCTATGCGTCCGGTATTAGCTAACCAAGGTGTTGGTTCTAGTTCAACTAATGTGGATGAGATTACAGTAGAATTACACGATGCCAGTACTTATGATTTAGTTGCTACAGCTACAGCTATGCTACAAACAAATGGTACGGCAGTAGCTACTTATAGCTCTTCACCAAGTGGTTCATTCTACGTAGTAGTTAAACATAGAAATTCAATGGAAACATGGAGTGCAAACCCAGTAACTGTTGGTGCTACACCGGCTACTTACAATTTCACTGACGCAGCTTCTAAAGCTTACGGTAACAACATGAAAATGTTAGAATCAGGAGTTTACGGAATCTTCTCAGGAGATGTTAATCAGGATGGATTTATCGAAATTCAAGACTATGCACCACTAGATACTGATAGTGCTAATGGAGCTGAAGGTTACAATGTAACTGACTTGAACGGAGATGGATTCGTAGAAATTCAGGATTATCCTTTCTTGGATGACAACTCTGCCTCTGGTGTTGAATTATTACGTCCATAAGAACCGATGAATCTAAATAAATTTAAAACAATTAATAATATGAAAAAATCAATTAAAAGCACGTGTTGCAAATTTGGATTGATGCTTTTCCTTGCGATGTATTCCATCGCAGGGAAAGCTCAAGCTGTTGTAGGCGCACAATTCGCTATGGGTATTTCGACGGCCTCGGCCACGACCAATACCATGGATGTGAATTTGACACTTACTGTTGTTGGTCCTACTGCGGGAATGAGATTTTCGGCATTTTCCACTAGTATCAACTTTAATACTGCCATTATTAATGGTGGTACCATAAGTGCGGCTTATGTGGCAAATACTAAGAGTGAGTTAGTGTCGTCTTTACCAGCTAATCCGCTTATTTTAACCACAGCCGGAAGTATTCGTCTTACTACTGCCAACATGCCTACACCTGTAGATATGCCACAGGGTACTGTAGTAAGTCTTGGTACTTGGAGAATTACCAATACCCAGCCTTGGGCTGCCGGTAATGCCAATTTATGGTTGCAAAATGTTTTAGCAACTGGTAAAACAAACTCAGGGGTTAATGCTCAGCCTTTTGGTGGAGGAAGTACTTTTACTTACCTTACTACAACAGGTAACCCAGGACCTGGTCTTGTTTTGAGTCACTCTTCAGCGGCTCCATACAGTTTAACCGTAGGACAAACTTGTGCTACTTCAGGTTCTGCTAGTGTAACTAATGCCGCTTGTTTTGGTGGTACAGGTTCAGCTACTATTACTTTATCTCCGGCGCCTTCAGTAACTGCGGTTACTTACACAGGAGCGGGTTCAGGGTCAGCTACTTTAACAGCAGGTGGTGCTTTCACTATCTCCGGTTTAGCTGCAGGTACTTATTCAGTAGTAGTGTCTAATGAAGGTTGTGGTAATATAACAGTTCCTGTTACCGTTACTGAGCCAGCATTACAAACTAGTTCAACTACAGCTGCCGCTTGCGGTACGTATACTTGGTCAGCCGGAAACGGAGCTACGTATACAGCATCAGGTGACTATACGTATACTGATAACTCAGGTGCTTGTCCTGTGGAAAGAACACTTCATTTAACTATTACTCCGGCTACAAGTAATACTACTACAGCTTCGGCTTGTGGTACTTACCACTGGGGAGTTAATGATGTAGACTATACAGCATCAGGTACTTATACTGAAGAGCGTGATTGTCATACTGAAATTTTAGTGTTGACTATTACTCCTTCATCTGAGCACACTACTACTATTTCACAATGTGGTAGCTATACTTGGCCAAACACTGGTCTATCATATTCAGCTTCTGGAACGTACACAGGTACTACAACCAATTGTGTTACTGAGAAGTTAGTCTTGACTATTACGCCAAATACTACTAACACTACTACAGCTTCAGCTTGTGGTAGCTATACTTGGTCAGTTAATGATCAAACTTATAGTGCTTCAGGAAGTTACTCAGTAGTTAGCGGATGTCATACAGAAGTATTGAATTTAACAATCACTACTTTTGGTATTACAACTCAACCGGTTGCTACTAATATCTGTAGTACAGTAGGTTCAACAGCTAGCTTAACTGTAGCTGCTAATGCTACTGCATCAGGTTACACTTGGCAGTACAGAGTGCCAACGGCTACTAATCCTAACCCGGCTTGGGTTAGCATCACTGCCAACTCTGCTGCTTACTCAGGTGTTGATACCAATACATTAACAATAACTAAAACTTCTGCGTTACCGGTTAAAGGAACTCAGTACAGAGTAATTGTTAATGGTGCTTGTGGAACTGCTGAGTCAAATGCTGTAGTGGTTACTATCCTATCAACAATCAAAGCAGGTTCTATCACAGTTCCTTCTACTAATGTATGTATCGGAAGTGATCTTACTTTCACTTTGACTAACTATGCAGCTACTTCATTCCAATGGCAGTCTTCTCCATTCTCAAGCGGAACAGCACCAGGTGTGTTTACTGATATTGATGGAGCTACAGGAACAACTTATACGCTTACTAACGCTCAGTTGAACTCAAACCGTTCTTACCGAGTAGTGGCTTATAACGCTTGTAACAATACTACAGCTATTTCAGCTACTAAAACAATCACTGTAAATCCTCTATCAGTAGCAGGTACTATTACAGTTGGTGGTGGAACAATCTGTGAAGGTGGTTCAGGAAGTTTAAAAATTGCTGGTTATGTTGGAAAAATCCAATGGGAGTATTCAGAAGACGGTGTGAACTATTTTGCTGCACCAAAAGCTTCAGCAATTCCGGTAGGATTACCTTTCAGCACTACTTCTACTAGTAGTACAGCTACTAGCTATGTACCAACTAACATGACAGTTGATTTATATTTCAGAGCAAAAGTAACCAGCGGAGCTTGTTCTTCAGCTTATACTGCGCCTGTTCAATACATAATCGGAACTGAAGCTATTGTTGGAACTATTGCAGGAGGAACAACAGTTTGTCCTACAACCGGAACTACTTTAACATTGTCAAATGCTACAGGTACTATCACTTGGGAAAAATCAACTAACTATGCTACTGCGGCTCCAACTTGGACAGCAACTACTAACCATAGCTTAGTTTACCCAACTGGTAACTTAACACTTTCTACAGCTTACAGAGCTAAAGTAACTATCGGAACTTGTTCTACAGTATACAGCGATTTAGCGTACGTGCTTGTTGTGGCTAAACCAGTGGCTAAAACTGTAGTGCCTAACACTACTTCTCCAACAGGAAAAACTGCTTTAACAGCTATCTGTGTTGATAGTGATATTAAAGTATTAACTATTGGTTCAGGTTATGTTGGAAATATCCAATGGCAGACTTCAACTTCATCAGCTACAACTGGATTCACAGATATCGCTGGTGCTAACCAAGTAAGTTATACTGTAACTGACCCTGTAGTAGGCGTAAACTACTTCAGAGCTACATTCACTAACAGTTGTGGTGTTACAGTTAACGGTGTTGCCGTTGCGGTATACTACAAAGATTGTACTCCGGCTAAAGTTTCAACTGCAGTACCATTTGCAGTAGTAGCTTATCCAAACCCATACAGTGATAACTTCCACTTAAACTTGACTACATCAAGTGAAGAAAGAGTAGGAGTATCTATCTATGACATGACAGGAAAATTACTTGATAAGAGAGAAGTTGGAGCTACAGAAGCTTCAGAATTATCTATCGGTGACCGTTTCGCGTCAGGAGTTTACAACGTTGTGGTAACACAAGGAAGTGAAGTGAAAACACTTCGTGTAGTTAAAAGATAATTACATTAGATTCTAAAAATAGAAAGCCTCTCTGGAAACAGAGAGGCTTTTTTTATGATACTAAATAAACTGTTTAACCCTCACACAAACAATATGAGGCCTCCATTGCCTGAAATCGAACCTGCACACTCCGAAATAGAACCTGCCGTTTCTGAAATCCAACCTGCTCTGCCTGAAATTCAACCTGCTCTGCCTGAAATTCAACCTGCACGCTCCGAAATCCGACCTGCCATGCCCGAAATCCAACCTGACGTGTCCGAAATCCAACCTGCCGCGTCCGAAATCCAACCTGCTACATAAAATACTAAATCTGCAATGAGAAGAAGAGTCACAGCAAATCCTATTGGCTCGTGCTCCGTGGAATTAGTAAAGAAAGGGGAAAGACTAAAACAAGATAAAAGATAAGACAAATAAAAAAGCCTTTAACGTGAGTTAAAGGCTTTTTGTTATGCTTCTTTGTTTTTTAGTCGGTAAGTGTTAAAAACAAATAGTATACCTAAAATGACTAATAATATTAATTGACTGTTTATAGGTGCAGGTGGTGGGTCATTGTCTTCAAGTCCACCGCCTCCGGTCTCATCGCCTGGTTGCGCATACATCATGAAATCCGTCATCAGGATAAATGCTAGTAGGTAAAATTTAAAAAATTTCTTCATAGTGGGATTCTATTCGTATTGCAAATATAGCAATCATTTTCTAACTTAAAAGAAATGTAATGCTTATTTTACTGTTATTTAATCAAACTCAGAGGTAAAGAAAAGTTTAACGGTTGGAAATTTACTCTGTGTCATCTGAATAGTAAACTCTGAATCGGCTAAAAATACTAGCTGTCCGTACTTGTCATGAGCCAGGAATTTTTGTTTTATTCTTTTGAATTCTTTGAACTCTTCGCTTTTAGCATCATCCGGTTTAACCCAACAGGCTTTATGTACCGGGAAGTTCTCATAGCTGCACTTAGCACCGTACTCATGCTCCAAACGGTATTGAATAACCTCATACTGTAAGGCACCAACCGTCCCGATAACTTTTCGGTTGTTCATTTCTAAAGTAAATAATTGAGCAACACCCTCATCCATCAATTGATCCACCCCTTTGTCAAGTTGTTTTGCCTTCAACGGGTCAGCATTATTGATATAACGGAAATGTTCCGGTGAAAAACTCGGGATACCTTTAAAGCTCATTACTTCACCTTCGGTCAACGTATCGCCAATTTTAAAATTACCGGTATCGTGTAATCCAACAATGTCGCCGGGATACGAAATATCTACAATCTCCTTTTTCTCAGCAAAAAAAGCATTTGGACTCGAGAACTTCAGATTTTTATTCAATCGAACATGCGTGTAAGGCTTGTTTCTTTCAAAGGTTCCGGAAACAATTTTAACAAAAGCTAATCGGTCTCTGTGCTTAGGATCCATATTGGCATGGATTTTAAATACAAAACCACTCATCTTTTCCTCTTCGGGTCTAACCAATCGCGTTTCCGATTCTTTCGGTCGGGGAGCCGGGGCAATTTGAATGAAACAATCTAACAATTCCCTAACGCCGAAGTTATTCAAAGCCGAACCAAAAAACACGGGTTGTAAATCACCATTAAGGTATTTTTCTCTATCAAAATTGGGATACACTTCACTGATGAGTTCCAGTTCTTCTCTAAGTTTCACGGCTGGTTTTTCGCCAATTATTTTCTCTAATTCCGGACTGTCAATGTCTGAAAAAGCTATAGTGTCCTCAATGTTTTTACGGCTGTCGCCACTAAAAAGGTTGATGTTCTGTTCCCAAATGTTATAAATTCCCTGAAAATCATATCCCATTCCGATAGGAAAACTTAAAGGCGTAACATTTAATCCCAGTTTCTGTTCTACTTCATCCATCAAATCAAACGCATCCTTTCCTTCACGGTCTAATTTGTTGATGAAAACAATCATCGGAATATTTCGCATGCGACACACTTCAACCAGCTTTTCCGTTTGTTCCTCAACCCCTTTGGCTACGTCAATTACCACAATAACACTGTCAACAGCCGTAAGCGTTCGGAAAGTGTCTTCAGCAAAATCCTTGTGACCCGGAGTATCGAGGATATTAATTTTGATGTCTTTGTAATTAAAAGCCAACACCGAGGTAGCAACCGAAATCCCTCTCTGTCGTTCAATCTCCATAAAATCGGAAGTAGCTCCTTTTTTGATTTTGTTGTTCTTTACCGCTCCGGCTTCCTGAATAGCCCCTCCAAAAAGCAATAATTTTTCGGTTAAAGTGGTCTTCCCGGCATCAGGATGCGATATAATTCCAAAGGTTCTGCGACGTTGTATTTCTTTTAAAAAACTCATGATTTTCAATAAATAGGTTGCAAAAATACTATTATTTACTCATTATTCAGATAGGAATGATTCAACTAATTTTTTATCCTTTTTTGATGCAGGATGAAGTGTTAATAAAATTTTGTTAATAGTAGCGCCGATACTTGTATAATGTGATTGAATTGTTACTTTTGTTGATTGTAACGTCCCATTTTATTTATCAGTTATCATTAATTTAAATAAATTTTTAACCGTTTCATTTTAAAGAAGAAAATTGTAAGCAATGAATATAAAGCATTTGTTTTTCGGATTATTAGTAGCCCTAACTTATAACGGGTTTGCTCAAAACAATACTAAAGAAGTTTTATTCACCATCAACGAAAAATCCTATTATACTGATGAGTTTGCCAGAGTTTACAAAAAAAACCTGGACTTAGTAAAAGACGAATCGCAGAAAGATTTAAATCAATATTTAGAGCTGTTTATTGGTTATAAATTAAAAGTAAATAAAGCCTATAAATTAGGGTTACAAAACAATCCGCAATACCAAAGCGAATTAAAATCCTATCGAACTCAATTAGCCAAAAACTATTTCAACGACACTAAAATCACACAAGAGCTAATAGAAGAAGGCTACAATCGTCTGCAAAAAGAAATCAAAGCATCCCACATCTTAATCTTAGTGGATGAAAATGCCGCTCCGGCGGATACTTTGAAAGCCTACAAAAAAATTGAAGATATCTATAAAAGAGCTTTGGCCGGAGAAGACTTTGCTAATTTAGCCACTCAATATTCGGAAGATCCATCAGCCAAAGAAAACAAAGGAAGCTTGGGTTATTTCTCTGCTTTCCGAATGGTATATCCTTTTGAAAGCGCTGCTTACAATACTCAAAAGGGAAAGATTTCTAAAATCATCAGAACCCGTTTCGGATACCACATCATAAAAGTGGATGATATCAGAAACAATAGAGGCGAAGTTACCGTAGCACACATCATGATTTTGAATCCAAAACCGGAGGATGCTGACCAAGACAAAGCTAAAAACACCATCAACGATATTTACAAAAAAATACAGCAAGGCGAAAAATTTGAAGATTTAGCCAAGCAATTTTCAGAAGATAAATCTTCATCCTCCAAAGGCGGGGTGCTGAATAAATTCGGTTCGGGTCAGTTAAGTTCTGAAGAATTTGAAAATGTAGCTTTTGCTTTGACACAACCTAATGAAGTTTCCAAACCATTCCAATCTCAATTCGGCTGGCACATCGTGAAGCTGATAGAAAAAAATCCAATAAAAACAATGGATGAAATGAAAGGTGAGTTGGAAAGCAAAATTGGTAAAGACGACCGTTCCAAAAAAATTGTGGCTTCGCTTAATGAAAAATTGAGAAAAAAATACACGTATAAAAAGGATGCAAAACAATATGCTTTGGTCTCAAAATTGGTTACCGACGCATTTTATGACGCCAAATGGACCATTCCTGCCAATGCCAAAGACTTTACCGCTCCTTTATTAACCATCAATGACAAGAAAATTGACGGTAAAACTTTTTTAGAATTTGTAGAGAAACAACAAAAAACAAGTCCAAACGTTAAGCCGATTTCAAAATTAGTTGACGCTTTATACGAAAAGTTCTTAGACGAACAATTGAAAGCCTACTATGATGACAATCTAGAAAATGAATTTCCTGATTTCGCTAACGTGATGGAAGAGTATCGCGATGGGTTATTGCTTTTTGATTTAATGGAAAAAGAAATTTGGGATCGTTCAAAAACAGATACCATTGGCTTGCAGAAATTCTACAACGACCACAAAATGGAACACATGTGGAAAAAAAGAGTTCAAGCTACTATTATATCTTCAACCAAAATGGAAGAGATAAAAAAAGCATTGGCCATGTTGAAGAAAAAAGCAGAGCCACAGGATATCAAAACCAAACTGAATGTTGGGAATGTGGTTAATGTGATGACCAACAGCGGTACCTTTGAAGAAGGGAATGATGCTATGCCAAAGGGAATGAAATATGAAGTAGGCATTTCGGAAATCTTCAAAGAAGGAGAATATTATTTTGTAACCAAAGTGGATAAAGTATTGCCGGCAGAGGTTAAAACCTTTGACGAATGCAAAGGCAAAATAGTAAACGATTACCAGCAATATTTAGAACAACGTTGGGTTGATGACTTGAAACAAGAGTACACCGTCAAAACCAATAAGGAGGTTTTTGAACATGTCAAAAAACAATTAAATCCATAACATGATCAGAAATAGTTTTTTCCTACTGTTTTTGATGATTTGTTCTTGTAACTATTTCAAACCGGAGCAAAAACCGGAATCAATTGCCAGAGTCGGGAAAAATTATTTATACAAAAGTGATTTGGCTACACTGGTTCCGGTAGGAACTTCAAAAGAAGACAGCCTGTTAATCGTCAGAGATTTTATTGATCGTTGGGCTAGCCAAAAATTACTGATAGATGCCGCCGAAAGAAATCTGAGCGAAAACAAAAAGAAAGAATTCAATGCCCTAATCCGGCAGTATAAAATAGATTTATATACTAAAGCTTACATTGACGAAGTTGTCAAAAGCACAGTGGATACGCTGGTAAGTGAGGAAGAATTAAAAAAATATTATAAAGAAAACAAAGATAATTTTAAAACCAACGGAACTTTAGTGCGAATGCGATTCGTCAATTTGGCTAAAGACAATCCGAAGTTTGCCACTATAAGAAGCAAGTTTTTTGATTACAATAAAAAAGACAAAAAGTTCTGGGACACTTATGCTTTGCAGTTCAAGAGTTTTGCTTTGAATGATAGTGTTTGGATTGATATGAGCCAAGTGTATGTAAAGCTGCCGGTCATCAATCCTGACAACAGAGATGAGCTTATCCGTTCGGGCAAAAAAGTTGAAATACAGGACAAAGACGATGTGTATTTGATAAAAGTCACCAATGTGATTGACAAAAACCAAAGGGCGCCTTTTGAATACATTAAACCCACCCTGAAAGAAGTTATATTGAACAAGAGAAAATTAGAATTGATAAAGAAATTTGAAAAAGAAATCACGAATGATGCCATTAAAAACAAGGATTATGAAGTATACAAGTAGCAAATTTACAGTCGCGATAATCACCACGATTTGTACTGTGTTTTTTGCCAATGCCCAGGAAATCATTAAAGATTCGGTGAAAACCAAAACACCGGTTGCTTCACTTCGCAAGCAAAAAGTGGATGGCGTTATAGCAACTGTCGGTGATTATATAATTTTAGATTCTGATATTGATAAAACGTTTTTAGAATTATCCAGCCAAGGAAATTCAATAAAAGATATCACCCGTTGTCAAATGCTTGGGAAATTGCTGGAAGACAAATTGTACGCCCATCAAGCAGTTCAAGACAGTATCATCGTAAAAGATGAAGAGGTTAAAGAAAAAATGAACGACCAGTTGAACTATATGGTAGAGCAGTTGGGTTCTATGGAAAAAGTGGTGCAGTATTTCAAGAAAAATAACGAAGAAGAATTCAGAAGTGAATTGTTTGATATTATCAAAATGAATAAGCTGGGTGCCGAAATGCAAAAGAAAATCATTGATGCCGTAGAAATTACACCGGAAGAAACTCGTACTTTTTTCAAATCTATTCCTCAAAACGACTTACCGGTTTTTGGTGCCGAAATGGAGGTAGCCCAAATTGTGGTCAGTCCCAAAATAAGTGATGAAGAAAAGCAAAGAGTAATCAACCGATTAAAAGAAATCAAAGCCGAAGTATTGGCCGGTTCCAGTTTCAAAACCCGTGCGGTTATTTATTCTGATGACCGAGGTTCAGCAGCCAATGGAGGTTTTTATAAAATTAACCGAAAGACACAGTTCGTAAAAGAATTTAAAGATGTGGCCTTTAGCCTTAGCGAAGGTGAAATTTCAGAGCCGTTTGAAACCGAATACGGATACCACATTATTATGGTTGAAAAGATACTAGGTCAGGAAGTAGAGTTGCGTCATATTTTAATGATGCCAAAAGTATCGGATCAAGCTTTGAAAGATGCTAAAGAGAAAATTACCTTGATTAAAAAGCGTATCGAAAACGGCGAGATTACTTTTGCTGATGCTGCCCGAACCATGTCAGACGAAAAAGAAACTCGTGCCAATGGCGGAACTTTAATCAATCCAAAAACACAGGATACCCACTTCGAATTGACGAAAATGGATCCAAGTTTATACAGTGAAGTGTCTAATTTGAAAAATGGAGCCGTAACAGCACCAATTTTGGATGACGACCCAAGAACCGGAAAGAAATACAAAATCATAACGGTGACCAACAGAATTGACGAACACACTGCCGATTATGCTAAAGATTATACCAAAATCAAGGACTTAGCGTTGAAAGAAAAACAAATCAAAGCCATTGGCAAGTGGAGTGATGAGAAAATAAAAGAAACCTATATCAAAATAAACGGTGAATACAGAGATTGTATGTTTACTAATAATTGGTTGAAAAAATAATTGTAGTTTAGAGCATTTAAATCCCTTACTAATAAATCCTAATTAAAATGTCTGATGTTGTTGCCATTCAAAATTTAGTTCAAAGAAGAGTTGAACTTAAGAAAGAAATTTCGAAAATTATTGTGGGTCAAGACGATGTTGTTGATCAAATTTTACTCAGTATCTTTTCGGGCGGACATGCTTTGCTGGTCGGAGTTCCCGGTTTGGCCAAAACCTTAATGGTAAACACCATTTCTCAGGCTTTAGGTTTGGATTTTAAGCGTATTCAGTTCACACCCGATTTAATGCCGTCGGATATCTTGGGAAGTGAAATTTTGGACGAAAATCGTCAATTTAAATTTATCAAAGGGCCTATTTTTGCCAATATCATTTTGGCCGATGAGATTAACAGAACACCACCAAAAACGCAGGCAGCTTTATTAGAAGCCATGCAGGAAAGAGCGGTAACCATCGCCGGACAAAATTATAAATTAGCGCTGCCTTATTTTGTTTTAGCAACTCAAAACCCAATAGAGCAGGAAGGAACTTATCCTTTGCCGGAAGCACAGTTAGACCGTTTTATGTTTGCCATCAAATTGGATTATCCTTCGTTTGCCGAAGAAGTTCAAGTAGTAAAAAGCACGACTTCCGATGAAAAGCCGGTTATAAATTCATTGTTCCAAGCACAGGAAATTATCGATTTCCAGCATTTAATCCGCCGTATTCCGGTAGCTGATAACGTAGTAGAATACGCGGTGACTTTAGTGGGTAAAACCAGACCAAAAAGCGCTTTGGCTTCAGAATATGTCAACAACTATTTAGATTGGGGTGCTGGACCAAGAGCTTCACAGAACTTAATTTTAGCAGCCAAAGCCAATGCAGCTTTTAATGGTAAATTTTCTCCCGATATTGAAGATGTAAAAGCAGTAGCCGTTGGTATTTTGCGCCACAGAATCATCAAAAACTACAAAGCTGACGCAGAAGGTATTTCGGAAGAAATGATTATTGCTAAGTTGCTTTAATTTTTTTGAAGTAATTCATCCAGCTCTTTATCGTAAAAAAACAAAAACATGCTTCCCATCATGTCTTGATTTTCGGAGGTTGTATTGTTGACTTCCAACACAATTTCATACTTGTGATTTTTGTATAACCAAATGCCTACTTCTGATGAAAAAGGCTCAATACCGGTTATTCCTGTTTTTCCTATGTGATTTGTGATTTTGCTGTTGAAAATGGCTTGGTGTGTCGTTTTATCAAATAAAGAAATACGTGTCGCAAAAGGATGAACGTGTATGGCGGCAGCATGCAATCGGAGGCTGTCCTGAAGTTGCAATTGCTCATTTACATCACTTCGATACGTGTTTTTGCCAACAGGAATTACCCAATGCCCCGATAATTTATTTCCTTTCCCGTCATCATAACTGTGATTTTTGGTTTCCACCGGAATGCATTGATTTGTCCCTGGGTCAGTAGGTTGTTTATAAGGATTTGATTTGTCGTAAGGCAACATGATAAAAGCGGTGCGACTCATCAAAGGTTTTAAATTTTTAGCCTTAGAATAGTCAATGTCTACTTCATGGCGAATCCAAAAATTAGCCTCCGGAAGATTGTGGTTTAAAGATTCAGTGGTAACATAGAGCAACTCATTTCCTTTCATCGGAACGCCATACCCTTTCGGAAAACTGAAATTTTCCATGCCATGCGAAAGCGAAGTCAAGCGAGGGTATTGGGTGCCAATTCTTTTTTCTAAATGAAAGGAACTGTAATATTTCACATCGTTAAAATCCACATTAGTATGACAAATAAAATCCTTTGAAACGGTTTTCAGCGATTTCGCAGCTAATGCTTTTACGTGAAATCCGGTTAACCAAAGCAGAGTAGAGTCTTGAGAAAGTTGCACATAGTTAGACGATTTTGGTCCTTCCATTGATTTGTAGATTCCATCAATATAAAATTCGGGCGAAATCATTTTATACGTTTCCGACCGGTTAGCAACTTTCCATTCTTTATCAACGATGCCTAGTTTTTCAAATAAAAATGATTTGACAATGGCTTTGTGTCGGTTCGGCATTTGCCAATACCAAATTCCGCCTGTCAATAGTCCGATTAGGATTAGAACTCCTGAAATTTTATATATCTTTGATTTCAACATACCACAAAAGTACATTTTCTATGATTGGAAATCAAAGCGGGCCAAGGATATTTGGATTAGACTTAATGAGAGCCATGGCCATTTCGATGGTGGTGTTCGGACATTGTGTTTGGATTTTCCCTGTTACGAATGGATTTTTTCATCAGTTGTTGGTGCTTTCGGGTTTTTTTGGTGTTGAAATTTTCTTTGTGTTGAGTGGTTTTCTTATCGGGAAAATTTTTTACGAACTCTATCTCAAAGAGGATTTTTCGATGCAAACGGTTTTTTATTTTTTGAAAAGAAGATGGTTCCGAACTCTGCCCAATTATTATCTGGTATTGCTAATTAATATAGGCGTAGCTACGATTGTTGGGTATCCGTTGTTTTTTTTGTGGAAGTATTTTTTCTTTTTGCAAAACCTGAACACCACCATGCTGTCGTTTTTCCCTGAATCATGGAGTCTTTCCGTTGAAGAGTTTGCTTATGTAGTTTTGCCGATTTTTCTAATGATTGTCACCTATTGCATTAAACCGAAAAACAAATCGCGATTCTTTGCGTTAGCGGTTTTGACACTGATACTGATTTTCTTTTGTAACAAAATTTATTATCAAAATACCACAGCCAACACCACTTTAACCCAATGGAATATGTCGTTAAAAGCGGTTGTACTTTATCGCTTGGACAGTATTTTTATCGGTGTTTTGTGCAGTTGGATTTATTTAAATTTCACCTCTTTTTGGCAAAAGAACAAATACATTTTCTTTGTTTTAGGCACACTGATTTTTTTATTTCAATTTGTTGCTATTGGTTATTTTGGGTTGCTGATTGAAAGTCATCCGGTGCTTTGGAATGTATTTTACCTGCCAATGATTTCTGTTGCTGTTGCCTGTTTTCTCCCTTTTTTATCTGAATGGAAAGAAGAAAAATCAGTACTTCGTAAGCCGGTTGTTTTTATTAGCCTCATTTCTTATTCTGTTTACCTTTTGCACTATAGTGTGGTGTTACAACTTTTGAAGCATTATATCCAATATGATTCACAAAATCCTTTTGAATTGTATGGTTTTGTGGCGGCGTATGTTGGCATCACATTCCTTTTGAGTTATCTCTTGTACCGTTTTTATGAAAAACCAATGATGAATTTAAGAGATAAAAGTTAATAATTTTCAATTTTTATTGATATAAATAAGGAATTGGCAAAAAATGAGTACCAAAAATCCGCTTTTCACAAAACATTCTCATCAAACAACTTATTTTATTAAAAACTTTTTAGAAGTATAACGTTTTCGTAAATTTGCTCTGCAAACAAATTAAACCCAATATATATGGCTTTTGATATTGAAATGATTGAAAAAGTATACGCCACTATGGCTGCTCGTGTTGACAAAGCTAGAGAGCTGGTTGGTCGTCCGCTTACTTTATCTGAAAAGATTTTATATGCACATTTATGGGAAGGAATGCCTTCTCAATCGTTCACCCGTGGAAAAGATTATGTAGATTTTGCACCTGATAGAGTTGCTTGTCAAGATGCTACGGCTCAGATGGCGTTATTGCAATTTATGCACGCCGGAAAAAACAAAGCAGCGGTACCGACAACGGTGCACTGTGACCACTTAATTCAAGCAAAAGTTGGCGCTACTACTGATTTGGCAGTAGCCAATTCACAGTCAAAAGAAGTTTTCGATTTCCTTTCTTCGGTTTCTAATAAATACGGAATCGGGTTTTGGAAACCGGGTTCAGGAATTATTCACCAAATCGTTTTAGAAAATTATGCTTTCCCAGGCGGAATGATGATAGGTACCGATTCACACACGGTTAATGCCGGTGGATTAGGAATGTTGGCTATTGGTGTTGGTGGTGCTGATGCCGTAGATGTAATGTCGGGCATGTCATGGGAATTGAAATTTCCAAAATTAATCGGAGTAAAGTTGACCGGAAAATTAAACGGTTGGACCGCTCCCAAAGATGTAATTCTAAAAGTAGCCGATATCCTTACCGTAAAAGGTGGTACGGGTGCTATTGTTGAATATTTTGGCGAAGGGGCTACTTCGATGTCTTGTACCGGTAAAGGTACTATTTGTAATATGGGTGCTGAGATTGGTGCCACTACTTCTACTTTTGGTTATGATGATTCAATGAGAAGATACTTAGCGGCTACAGGTCGTCAGGATGTAGTAAATGCGGCTGATAAAGTCGCGTCTTATTTGACTGCTGATGCTGATGTGTATGCTAATCCGTCTAATTATTTTGATCAAGTAATCGAAATTAACCTTTCGGAATTAGAGCCACACATTAACGGCCCTTTCACTCCGGACAGAGGAACTCCGGTTTCTAAAATGAAAGAAGAAGCGGCTGCTAACGGTTGGCCGTTAAAAGTAGAATGGGGTTTAATTGGTTCGTGTACCAATTCCTCTTATGAAGATATGGCTCGCGCAGCTTCTATTGTAGAACAAGCAGTGGCTCATGGGATTACTCCAAAAGCTGAATTTGGAATCAATCCGGGTTCAGAGCAGATTCGTTATACTATCGAAAGAGATGGTATCATTGCTACTTTTGAAAAAATGGGAACTAAAGTATTTACGAATGCTTGCGGACCTTGTATTGGGCAATGGGATAGAGCCGGAGCTGATAAAGGCGAAAAAAATACTATTGTTCACTCGTTCAACAGAAACTTCTCTAAACGTGCCGATGGTAATCCGAATACTCATGCTTTTGTAACCTCACCTGAAATGGTGGCTGCTTTAGCTATCTCAGGTGATTTGTCTTTCAATCCGTTAACTGATACGTTATTGAATGATAATGGTGAAGAAGTGAAATTATTACCACCAGTTGGTGATGAATTACCGAAAAGAGGTTTTGATGTAGAAGATGCCGGTTTCCAAGCTCCTGCTGCTGATGGTTCTTCGGTTCAAGTTGCGGTTTCACCCACTTCAGACCGTTTGCAATTACTGGCTCCTTTTGAGGCTTGGGACGGAAAAAACATTACCGGTGCTAAATTGTTAATCAAAGCCTACGGAAAATGTACTACCGATCACATTTCTATGGCCGGCCCGTGGTTGCGTTTCCGTGGTCATTTAGATAACATTTCAAACAACATGTTGATTGGAGCGATTAACGCTTTTAATCAAGAAGCTAATAAAGTTAAAAACCAATTGACCGGTGCTTATGATGCTGTTCCTGCTGTACAAAGAGCTTATAAAGCTGCCGGTGTTCCCTCTATAGTAGTGGGAGACCAAAATTACGGAGAAGGTTCTTCTCGTGAGCATGCCGCTATGGAACCACGTTTCTTAGGTGTGATAGCCGTATTGGTAAAATCGTTTGCTCGTATTCATGAAACTAACTTGAAAAAGCAAGGAATGTTAGCCTTAACCTTTGCTAATGAAGCGGATTATGATAAAATTCAGGAGAACGATAGTATCAACTTCTTAGATTTAACGGAATTTGCTCCAGGCAAACCATTGACGTTAGAGTTTGTTCATACTGATGGTTCAAAAGATATCATCTTGGCTAACCATACATATAATGAAAGTCAAATCGGATGGTTTGTAGCCGGTTCAGCTTTGAATTTGATTGCTGCCGGGAAGGCGTAACGATCATTTAAATTATTACATAAAAAAACGCTCCGCCTATTTTGCGGAGCGTTTTTCTTTTTGAATTAAACCCTTTTATAAACTTCCTTAAGTCCGTTGTTCCAATCTACCGTTTCATAGTAGAAATCGACAGCGGTTAAATCCTTCTTTTTTCTAATTACACATTTACCTGTTACATTTGCTTCATGGCCGTTAATGGTAATCTTCTTGTTGGTCTCTAATTTGTTAGCCAAGTACAAGTCATAAATTTTACTCGCGATATCTTTGCGAATGGTCATTTTTGAATTGTATGTGCTCACGATTACAGTTCCTTTTTTGGAACGGGCGACCAGCTCCATTCCGCTCTGACCATAATTGTAGGTCTGAGTCTTCGGCTCTTCATGAGAGAAGGCAAAAGAAGTCATTAGTAGTAAACTAAAAAATACTTTTTTCATAAATCAAGATTTGAGGACTTAATTAGAACGCGAAAAATAGTGATTTATTATTTACTGCCGTATGTTTATTAACAAAAAATTGTTAATAACAACAAAAAATCCGTCTAAGTGCAAGAATTAAACGGATTTTTCTGAAGTAATATAACTATTAATAGTAAGTATAACGTCTTACTTTAGCAATGTATTTTGACAAACGAATCACTTGGTGGCTATAGCCATACTCATTATCGTACCAAACATACAACACTATATTTTTTCCGTCCCCGGAAACAATCGTAGCATTACTGTCGTAAATAGATGGTTGAGCTGTTCCGACAATATCAGAAGAAACCAGTTCGTTATTTAATGAATATCTGATTTGCTCTACCAATTCGCCTTCAAGCGCATATTTTTTCATGATAGCATTTACTTCTTCAACTGAAGTTTCATTGCTAACTTCAAGATTTAATACGACCAAAGAGCCATTTGGCACAGGTACACGAATCGCGTTTGATGTTAGTTTACCTGCTAAACTTGGCAATGCTTTAGCAACAGCAGTTCCGGCGCCGGTTTCAGTAATTACCATATTCAAAGCAGCGGCACGACCACGACGGTATTTTTTGTGCATGTTATCTACTAAGTTTTGGTCATTGGTATAAGCATGAATGGTTTCTAAGTGTCCTTTTACAACACCTAGTGTATCTTCAATCGCTTTTAAAATTGGGGTAATCGCATTGGTTGTACAAGAGGCAGCGGAGAAAATATGTACTTCATCCGGATTGTAATCGTTGTGATTTACGCCATACACAATATTCGGAACCCCTTTTCCGGGAGCGGTTAGTAGCACTTTATCTACTCCTTTAGAAACCAAATGACGTTTCAATGCTTCTTCGGTAGTGAAGGCTCCTGTGTTATCAATAACCAAAGCATCTTCGATACCAAATTGGGTATAATCAATTTCTTCCGGAGAGTTGGCGGTTATAACATGAACAGTTGTTCCGTTAATGATTAAGGCATTATTTTCAATATCAGCTTGAACCGAACCTTCAAAATCACCGTGAACAGAATCGTAACGCAATAAGGAAGCTCTTTTTTCTAACGAAGAAGCATCATTTCGGTCACGAGTTACTATGGCGCGAAGGCGTAATTGCTGACCTTTTCCAATTTTGCTCATCATTTCACGAGCCAATAAACGACCAATTCGGCCAAAACCATATAATACTACATCTTTAGGTTTGATGTTTTTGAAGTCTCTGGCATTTTTCAGTTTATCAATAACAAAGGCTTTGCAGTCATGGTATTTGTTATCTTCTAAATGGTATTCGTAAGTTAATTTTCCGATATCAATTCGGGAAGGTGGTAAGTCTAAATTTTCGATAGCTCTGGCAATTTCTACAGAGTCAAAAATGTTAATCGGTTTTTGAACAAATTCACCGGCATATTCATGCAGGTTGATAATGTCACTAACATTTCTGTCGATTAACTGATTTCTGAAAAGAACCAATTCGATGGATTTGTCATACCATAAATCACTGATAATTTTGATGAATTCTACGCCAGCCTTTCGTCTGTCGGCCTGAAAAGACAATTCTTTTTCGTATAAAGTGTTGCTGTTCATAAAAATGGGAATAAGATTTAGTTGTGTTGTTAATTCTGAATTAATTTCAGAAGCTTATTAATTTGGCGCAAAAGTATAAAATAGAAGTGTTTAACGAAAACGATTTCGCTAAATTTTTTGTTAAATAAAAAGCCAATCCTATTACGGACTGGCTTTGAAAAAAAGTAAGTAAGAATGAATTATAATATGATCTGAATGATTTGCCCTATACGGTTAATCATTTGTATGTTAACGCTTTGATTTTCATCTTTTTTGTTTAAAAATCGGGAGATGCTTTCTACGTCAGTAGCTTTTACATTGTCAACGGATAAGATGATACTTCCTTTAAGTTGGTCTGCATAAGGAGCGAGATTTTCGCTATTGACGTCTTTGATACGGACCCCATAATCTATTCGGTATTTCTTTTTGTCTGAAGCATCAATGTTTTCTAATTCCAACCCTTTAAACTCCGTAGTGAACACATCGTTTTTAATCAAAGTAACCGGAACTGTTTTGGTTTCCCCGTCTCTGATAAATGTTACCTGAACTTTGTCATTTGGTCTTTTCGTGTTAATATAACCGGTTAATTCGGCAAATGAATTTATTTTTTGAGCATCTAATTTTTTGATAATATCACCTTTTCTCAAACCGGCTTTTTCAGCCCCGGAGTTTTTAGTTATTTTATTAATGTAAAAACCTTCAGTGTCTTTAATTCCCAATTCTTCTGAAGCTTTACTGTTTAATTCGTTTCCTTCGATGCCCAAAATTCCTCTTTGTACTCCGCCAAATTCCATAATGTCTTCAATGATTTTTCGAGTAATATTTGACGGGATGGCGAATGAATATCCGGTGTAACTTCCGGTTGGAGAAGAAATCATGGTGTTAATTCCAATCAATTCCCCACGAGTGTTAACCAAGGCACCACCACTGTTTCCCGGATTTACAGCAGCATCAGTTTGGATAAATGACTGAAGCCCGTTTGTGTCAAGATTTCTGGCTTTTGCCGAAACAATTCCCGCTGTAACGGTTGAATTTAAATTATACGGATTACCAACGGCTAAAACCCATTCGCCTACTTTTACCTGATCTGAATCGGCAAAAGTGGTGTAAGGTAATTTTTCATCGGTAGTGATTTTTAGTAAAGCAATATCCATTTTAGAGTCGGTTCCAATGAGTTTTGCTTTGTATGATTTGTTATTGTTGAGTGTGACTTCAAGTTCTGTAGCGTCTTTAATCACATGATTGTTGGTTACGATATAGCCATCTTCTGAAATAATAACGCCTGAACCGGTTCCAATTTGTTCTTGTTGCTGACCGCCGCGTTGTCCGTAGAAAAATTCCATGATAGGATTGGAAACCGTTCTTACCGAAACGTTCTTAACGTGAACAACTGTGTGAACCGCATTTTCGGCCGCAGCAGTAAAGTCAACCGCTTCTCCATTAAAACCGACTGTTCTGTTATAATTGTTTGAGGCTGTAGTGACAATCGAATTGCGACTGTCTTTTCCTTCGATAAATAATTTGTAGGCACCAAGAGTAACGGCACCACTTAGTAAAGAAACCAAGAATAAACCGGATAATCGTTTCATAGTCATTAACATTTTTAAATTAGTTTTAGTAAAATTATAAACTTTCAATTTTCTGTCAAACACCCTTTAACGCTCGTTTAACAATTTTTAAGTTAATCTTAATATTTGTTATCTTTGTGTCAGTAAACACCACTATGAAAATCAATTTCACCAAATACCAAGGCACCGGAAACGACTTTGTGATGATTGACAATCGTCAAAACATTTTTCCGAAAAAGGATACTCAACTTATTGAAAAACTGTGCGACCGTCGTTTTGGAATTGGCGCTGATGGTTTGATTTTACTCGAAAATGATAGCAAAACTGATTTCCGAATGGTGTATTATAACTCTGACGGCAAAGAAAGTTCAATGTGTGGTAACGGCGGACGTTGTTTGGTGGCTTTTGCCAAAAGTTTGAATGCCATTGGAGATGAAACTGATTTTATAGCCACGGATGGTTTACATCATGCTTCCATTATTAGCGATGGAACTATCTCGCTCCAAATGAAAGATGTTTTGGAAGTGAAAATAGAAAGCGATTACGTTTTTTTGAATACCGGCTCACCACACCACGTGATGATGATTGATGATTTAAAAACTTTTGATGTTAAAACCAATGGTGCCAGAATCCGCTATTCTGATTTGTATGGAAAGGCAGGAAGTAATGTCAATTTTGTCAAACAACTTGGCGATAATCATTTTGCTTTGCGAACATACGAACGTGGGGTAGAAGACGAAACATTATCCTGCGGAACCGGTGCTACAGCCACCGCTATAGCTATGCATGCTCTTGGTAAAACGAAATCCCACCACATTATGTTAGACGTAGAAGGCGGTAAGTTGGAAGTTTCTTTCGTTAAAGAAGGGGATACTTATACCAACGTTTTTCTGAAAGGACCGGCAACCTTTGTTTTTGAAGGAGAGATAGCATGGTAACACTACAAGGACCAACGATTTACTTGCGTGCGCTCGAACCGGAAGATTTGGAGTTTATCTATCATATAGAAAATGACGAAACTATTTGGGAAGTGAGTAATACTCAAACGCCTTACAGCAAATTCCTGATTCGACAATACCTTGAAAATGCGCATCAGGATATTTATGAAGCGAAGCAATTGCGTTTAGCGATTTGTAAAAAAGAATCTTCGGAAGCTATTGGACTAATTGATTTGTTTGATTTTGATCCTAGAAATAAGCGTGCCGGGGTTGGGATTATCATTCAAAATGAAACAGATAGGAATTCCGGTTTTGGTAAAGAAGCTTTGAAATTGGTTATCGAATATTCTTTTCAGCAATTACAATTACATCAGTTGTATGCCAATATCGGAACAGAAAACACAGCAAGCTTAGCGCTTTTTACTACATTTGGATTTGAAAAAGCAGGGGTTAAAAAAGATTGGAATTTCATTAATAATTCCTTCAAAGATGAAGCCCTTTTTCAGTTAATAAAAAATAAACTAAATACATTTTCGGTTTTGAACACAAAAAGAAATACGATTTTTAAAGTGCTGGCAGCAGTTTTTTTGCTTGCTGTTATTATAGTTTTTGTTAAATTTTTTACTTCGGATACTAGTTTTGAACAAGAGGAAGTTTATGTTCAAATTCCAACTGGTTCAACCTATCAGGATGTAGAAAAAATTCTTTCTCCTTATGTGAAAAGCATGGGTAGTTTTGAATTTATTGCGAATCGCCGGTCCTATCCAGATAATGTAAAACCCGGTAGGTTTTTATTGAAAAAAGGAATGAGTGCTTTTCAATTGGTGTCCGCCATGCGAAGAAATGTTCCTGTGAAATTGGCCTTTAACAATCAGGAAAGACTAGAAAACTTATGTGAACGCATTAGTTCTCAAATTGAACCGGATACCACAAAATTATTAGCAACGTTCCGCGATTCTGTTTTTCTTCAAAAGAATGGCTTCACTAAGGAAAATGTTTTTGCTATGTTTTTGCCTAACACTTATGAGTTTTATTGGAATATTTCAGCGGAAAAATTCAGAGATAAAATGTTGGAGGAATACAATCGTTTTTGGACCAAAGAAAGAATTGCCAAAGCTTCAGCTTTAAATTTAACGCCGGTTCAAGTGATAACTTTAGCTTCCATTGTTCATAAAGAAACGGTTAAAAAAAGCGAAAGACCAACCGTAGCAGGCGTTTATTTGAACAGATTAAAACAAGGAATGAAATTGCAGGCCGACCCAACGGTAATTTATGCGCTGAAATTGAGAGATAATAATTTCGATCAAATCATTAAAAGAGTTTTGTATAACGATTTGTTTATTAATTCCCCCTATAATACTTATCAAAAAGAAGGCTTGCCACCGGGCCCAATTGCTATGCCTGATATAGATGCTATTGATGCCGTTTTGAATCCGGAAAAACACAATTATTTGTACTTCTGTGCCAGTGTTGAAAAATTCGGATACCATGAATTTGCGGCCACTATGGCACAACATGATGTTAATGCCAAGAAATATGCTGATTGGTTGAATGCTCAAGGAACTAAACGGTAATTCTTGAGAACCAGCAACTACATAATCCTATTGCTTTTTTTTTCGAGTTTTGTTTTGGGGCAAAATTCTCTTGAACGTTTTTTAAAGCCTGCTGATACCTTAAATAAAAGCAGACTTAAAACTCTTGTTATAACTGAAACAGTGATTGGTGGCGCTACTTTGATTGGTTTAAATCAATTATGGTATGCCGATTATCCCCGTTCGAATTTTCATTTCATAAATGATAATAATGAATGGATGCAAATGGATAAAATGGGTCATCTTTTTTCTTCTTACCATTTAGGGAGTTATGGTGCCAATGCTTTGAAATGGTCAGGGGCTAATAGAAAAAATCAATTACTTTATGGTTCAACACTTGGGTTAGCTTTTTTAACAACGGTTGAGGTATTTGACGGTTATTCACAGAAATGGGGAGCCTCAATGGGCGATGTTGCTGCAAATATTTCTGGAACAGCCTTATTTGTTTCACAAGAATTACTTTGGAAAGAGCAGCGAATTATTCCTAAATTTTCTTTTCACACTACTTCTTATGCCAAAGTTCGCCCTGAAGTCTTAGGAAGTTCATTATCAGAACAGATTCTGAAAGATTATAACGGGCAAACGTATTGGTTGTCGGTCAATCTTCATTCGTTTGCCAAAACTACTAAAATCCCGAAATGGCTAAATGTAGCTATCGGTTATGGAGCCGATGGAATGATTACCGGAAATGAAGATGAAACAGACACTACAATTTCGCTTCCGGAGAGTCAAAGATACCGTCAATTTTACCTCAGTCTCGACGTTGATTTGACGAAAATTGAAACTAAATCACATTTTGTTAAGACAATTTTAACAATTTTCAATACTATTAAGATTCCTGCTCCCACGTTTGAAATCAAGGGTTCCGGCGGGACGAAATTGCATTTAATCTACTTTTAATGTAGTTTAACTACTTGATATTCAATTTTATAAATTTAGTTGTATATTTGCACTCGGAAATTTCATGTCGGTGACAGCGCTTGAGAAATAACAATTAATGATAAAAAAAGTAATTTTTTACATCGCAATCCTACTCACTGTAGCTTTCATAAGCTCTGGTTTTAAACCTTATAATTCCCAAATCAATGACGGTTTTCGTCTTGATGAAACCGAAGGACTTTTATATGTCTTTCCTTCTCAAAACAATATAGATTATGTAAACCTTAAAATCCCATACATGGGCAAATATTTTATTGGTTACAAAGAAGCTATAGCACACAAAGAATCCCAAGGTAAATACAGAAAAATAAATACGTTAGGGTATTTAGGGAAATACCAATTTGGTATGGAAACTTTAAAGTCTATCGGAATTAATGATAGTACTAGCTTTATAAACAATCCAAAACTTCAGGAAAAAGCTTTTGTTGCTTTATTGTCTAAAAACAAGTATGAGTTGAGATACTACATCAATTATTTTGAAGGTAAAGTTGTTGATGGGGTTAAAATTACTGAATCCGGAATTTTAGCAGCGGCACATTTAGGAGGTTCAGGCTCTGTAAAACGTTTTCTGAATTCGAATGGCGAGAAGCAATGTAAAGATGATTATGGGACTTCGGTACGTACCTATCTTAGGGATTTTGGCGGTTTTGAAACACAAGGTATCAAAGCTATTAAGAACGCTAAAGTGAAATAAATAAAGAGGAGAATATCAGGAGAATATTAAGAATTCTTTTCTGTTAAAACTTATGAATTATAAAAATGGTCGGTCTGTTATGCAGTTCGACCTTTGTTTTTTTCCAATCTGCTACACGTAGTGTTTTGATGTACTCCGTAGGTAATGTAATGTCAGTCGCAACGCACAGGTGAGTGTTCGGTTGCAATGCTTGTAAAAAATCTTCCAGCAACTTATTGTTCCGATAAGGGGTTTCGATAAAAATTTGTGACTGATTCTTATCGTGTGATAGTTTTTCAAAGTTCTTTAACGCCGATTTCTTTTCGCCTTTATCAATAGGAAGATAGCCGTTAAAGGCAAAGCTTTGTCCGTTCATTCCTGAACCCATCAGGGCTAATAAAATAGAAGATGGACCAACTAAAGGCACTACTTGTATTCCTTTTTCATGCGCAATTTTCACTATGGCCGCACCCGGATCGGCTACTCCCGGACACCCGGCTTCACTCATCAATCCGACGTTTACACCGTTTAAGCAAGGAGTAATCATTGAATTGTGTTCGGTTATTTCGGTGTGCTTATTAAGGGTAGAGATTTTTAAACTCGCCTGAACTTTTTCAGGATAAATGGCCTTGATAAATTTTCGGGCTGTTTTTTCGTTTTCTACAATGTAATAGTCAATGAAATCAATGGCTCTTTTTACCGTTTGAGGCAATACATCATCAGGATTCATATCGCCCAAAGTGGTTGGAATCAAATAGAGTTTTCCTTTGAGGGTTACCGGCTTCATGAATGTTTTTCGATTAATTTTTTGGCCAAAATATCACAGGTTTCATTCAGCATTTCGTAGACCATGTCAAAACCATTTTGTAATCCAAAATAAGGATCAGGGACATCAACATTTTCTCCGGGGAAAAGATGGTTTAATATCATGTCTACTTTGGCTTTATGTTCTTCATTTTTGGCTAGTTCAATCACATTATCGTAGTTGGAACTGTCCATCACATAGATATAATCAAAATCTTCAAAATCTCTGGAGGAAAACTGTCTGGCTTTTTGAAAGGTAATGTCTAAACCATGTTTTTTTGCTACCAGAATAGAACGTTGGTCCGGCTGTTTGCCAATATGATAAGCACCGGTTCCGGCTGAATCTACAAAGAATTTATCTTTTGGAAGTTTTGACGCTAGTAAGCCTTCTGCCAATGGAGATCGACAAATATTTCCTAAGCAAACCATTAAAATTTTAACGGACATAGTGTGTTTTTCTAAGCTGCAAACTTAGTCAAAAAGCAAATTATAGCGATAGTTTTTTGTGAATATCTTCTACAAATTTCTTGAACTGTTTGTCAGTTGAAACCAAGTTGTCCACTGTTTTGCAGGCGTGTAAAACGGTGGCGTGATCTCTGTCGCCAATTTGGGAACCAATGTTGGCTAAAGAGGATTTGGTAAATTTCTTAGCAAAAAACATAGCCAACTGACGGGCTTGTACCACGTGACGTTTTCTGGTTTTAGATTGTAAAGTGTCAATATCTAACTGGAAATAATCAGAAACTACTTTTTGAATGTAGTCAATGGAGATTTCTCGTTTCACATTTTTAACAAATTTCTCTACTACACTTTTAGCCAAATCTAAAGTCACTTCCTTTTTGTTGAAAGACGACTGGGCAATCAATGAAATGATGGCACCTTCCAATTCTCTAACATTAGATTTAATGTTTCGAGCCACATATTCTACAATTTCTTCCGGCATTTCGACACCGTCTCTGTAGAGAATGTTTTTTAGGATTGAAATTCGGGTTTCGTAATCCGGTTGGTGTAACTCAGCGGATAATCCCCATTTGAAACGAGACAACAAACGTTGTTCGATATCTTGCATATCAACAGGAGCTTTGTCCGAAGTAAGGATTACTTGTTTTCCATTTTGATGTAAATAATTAAAGATATGGAAGAAAACATCCTGCGTTCCTGATTTTCCGGAAAGGAATTGAACGTCATCAATAATTAATACATCAATCAGTTGGTAGAAGTGAATAAAATCATTTCTGTTATTTTTCTTAACTGAGTCAATATATTGTTGCGTGAAGACTTCAGCGGAAATATACAATACGGTTTTTTCAGGATATTTGTCTTTAATTTCAACACCAATCGCATGTGCCAAATGGGTTTTTCCTAAACCAACACCACCAAAAATCAATAGTGGGTTGAATGATGTTCCTCCCGGTTTGTTAGCCACAGCCATACCTGCTGAGCGCGCTAAACGGTTAGAATCACCCTCAAGGAAATTGTCAAAACTGTAATTCGGATTTAATTGGGACTCAATTTTCAAGTTTCTGATGCCCGGAATAACAAACGGATTCTTAAGTTCCGGATTCAGGTTTTTGAACGGAGCATCAACATCTTGTGATTTTATCGGACTGCGGTGTGCACTTGGCAATTGTTCCGTAAACGGTTGTTTATTGCCATAAGTGTTTTCCATTTTGATTTTATAGAGTAACTTTGCGTTTTTACCAAGTTCTTTAGTTAACGCCACTTTCAATAATTTAACATAATGTTCTTCCAACCATTCGTAAAAAAATTTGCTTGGAACCTGAATGTAAAGTGCATTGTCAGTAAGTTCGACTGATTTAATCGGCTCAAACCAAGTTTTAAAAGCTTGCTCTTGAATATTGTCTTTTATGAATAAAAGACAGTTTTCCCATACCGATTGCGCAGTTTTGCTCATATTTTGTTTAAAATTATTGTAATTACTTATAGGTTTTTTAGACAGGAAAATTGGTGAAAACAGTCCTGTTTTTCGGGATAACAAATATGTGAATAAAATTCGTTAAAAAAAATTTATATCGTATTGATTTTTTAAAAATATTGTCGTAAAGAGATTTTAAAAACTAGATTAACTGCTTAAAAAGATAGATGAAAGAACACAAGATTCAAGTTAGAGTTCGGTACTCAGAAACCGACCAGATGAGTGTGGTTTACCACGGAAATTATGTGCCCTATTTTGAGATGGGACGCGTTGAATGGCTTAGAAACAAAGGGATTTCGTATAAATCACTTGAAGAAAGCGGGATTGCGCTTCCAATTGTGTCCATGACGATAAATTACAAAAAACCAGCACGTTATGATGACTTACTTACAGTCATAACGAAGTTTAAAAGTCAGTCCTCAGTTAAGATAGAATTTGATTGTGAAATTCGCAACGAAAACGATGAGTTATTAACAACTGCACATTTTTTGTTGGTTTTTGTAGATATAAATTTGGGTAAACCTATTGCGCCGCCAAAATACATTTTGGATATAATGGAAAACTAAAAACGGCTATAGTTTTTTTATTTCAATTTCAAACAAATTGGTGAAAATGTCGAATATCATATCGGCATTTTTTTTTCGTGTGGCAATTTCAATTTCACAGCTTTCGTTCATTTGTTGGGAAATGATTTCCAGGTTTTTTTCTTTGATTACCCGCATCACTTTATTCATGTTTTTGTAATCAAATAAAAGCTGAAAGTGAATGTCGATGGTTTTTTCAATTATATCCGCTTCTTCCAAAGCCAATTGTGCTGCAGTCCTGTAAGCTGAGATTAATCCGCCGACACCCAATTTTATACCACCAAAAAATCGAACCACCACTACTAAAACATTGGTCAGAGCAAAAGATTGAATTTGGCCGTAAATCGGCATACCGGCTGAATTGCTTGGTTCGCCGTCATCGTTGGTACGGTATTGAATAGTGTCGGTCCCGAGTTGAAAGGCGTAGCAAAAATGAACGGCGCCGAAATGCTGTTTTCTTAATTTCTCTAAATGTGATTTGATTTCTTCTTCAGAAGTTACCGGAAAGGCATAGCCAAAGAATTTACTGTTTTTTTCTTTAAACAGTATTTCAGGTGAAGGTTGCGTTAAGGTTTTATAGGTGTCGTTTGAATTCAAAACTTAAAAAGGCAGCTGCTTTTGGTCAAACAAATGTATAACATCATCAGTGCCAACCTGCAAATTCCATACATGCAAACCCAAACTTTCTGCTACATCAGTGTTGGATTTTTTATCATCTACAAACAAAGTTCGTTTGGGTGATAAATCGTGTTTGCGGATTAGGGCATTAAAAATTTCGGGATCGGGTTTACGCATGCCCATTTCGTAGGAGTAGTATACTTTTTCAAAACAACGATAAAAATCACTGTAAAAGCTCATGCCGACTTTATGTTCAAATCGACTGATGTGTATGGAGTCGGTATTCGTTAAAAGGAATAATCGGTATTTGGCAGAAAGCAATTGTAGAAATTCTAATCGGTGCAATGGGAAATCACCAATAGAGGCATTCCAAGCATGGCGAACATCGTGAATTGTGGCATTGGGAATGTATTTAAAAAAAGTTTCGATGAATTGCATTTCTGAAATCTTCCCTTTTTCAAATAAATCATTAACTGCCAACAAATCTTCGTTAGGACCATTCAAACCTAATTTTTTAAACGCTTCAATCGAGGCTTCCTTCTCAAGATCAATGAAAACATCTCCAAAATCGAAAATTATCGTATTAATCATGGTTGGTGTAAAGTTTAAGTTGGTCTTCTTTTAGTTGCCTTATTTTCGGAATCCCATTTATTACAGGAGCTTTTACTCCGTTATTAAATGAAACAGTCCCGATAAAAACTCTAGCTTCATCCCAAAGATTTGCCTCTATAAAACTTTGTAAGGTTTGTCTGCCTCCTTCGATAATTACAGATTGTATACCGTATTTATATGAAATATCGGCAATTTTTTTGGTTAGCTGGATATCAAAGATAACACTTTCAGCTATACCATTTTCACTAAATGTTAAATTTTCTTGCTCGGTAATGACGATTGTTTTGGTTTTTTTGTCCATCACATGAAAGTCATTTGTGATTTTACCGCTGCGGTCTAAAACTATTCGAATCGGATTTTCACCCTTCCAATCGCGCACATCTAATTTTGGATTGTCATCTAAAACCGTTTGTGTTCCGACCAAAATGGCTTGTTCTTCACTTCGCCATTTATGAACCAATTGACGTGAAAAAACATTGGAAATCCATACCGGTTCTTGTTTCTCTTTTGTCAAAGGCGCTATAAATCCGTCAAGACTTTCAGCCCATTTTAATATAATGTAGGGGCGTTTTTTGTTGTGAAAAGTAAAAAAGCGTTTGTTCAGTTCGTTGCATTCCTTCTCTAAAATACCAACCGTAACATGGTGGCCGTTTTCCAAAAGTCTCTTAATTCCGGTGCCGGCTACTTTGCTGTTGGGGTCAACGGTGCCTACGACAACATTCGGAATTTTATGCTTAATAATCAAATCGCAGCAAGGAGGTGTTTTACCAAAATGACTGCAAGGTTCCAACGAAACATAAATGGTGGCTTTTGATAATATGGACTTGTCTTTTACTGAATTTATGGCCTTGACTTCCGCATGGGGTTCGCCGGCTTTTCGATGCCAGCCTTCACCAATAATTTTTCCGTCATACACAATTACACTGCCTACCAAAGGGTTAGGATAGGTAGTACCTAAGCCATTTTTGGCCAATTGAATGCAACGCTTTATGTAAAATTCTTCCGTTGATTTCATTTTTGTCTAAGGTCGTCAGGAACGCTTTTGAAGTTATTGTTATAAATCTTGTTAGTCGTTGGCGTTTCATGTATCTTCACCTCACAAAAATAAGACATTACTTTTAGAATGGGCAGCATACAAATCAGAGAAATTCAAAAGACTGATAATCCCCAAATTGCAACGGTAATAAGGGAAGTTTTTATAGTTGATAATTATCCCAAAACCGGGACTGCTTTTGCGGATAGTCAATTGGATTTTATGTTTGAAACCTACGACCAACCTCGGGCCGCTTATTTTGTGGTGGAAGAAAATGGTAAAATTATAGGTGGAGGCGGAGTGAGTCAATTAGAAAATTCTACCGAAAATATATGCGAATTACAAAAAATGTATTTTTTACAAGAAGCTCGTGGTAAAGGATTAGGCTTGCAAATGATAGAAAAATGTTTGGCCAAAGCCACGGAATTCGGCTATGAAAAATGCTATCTCGAAACCTTGCCCGAAATGATAGCTGCACAAAATTTATACAAAAAAGTTGGTTTTGAATACCTTTGCGAACCGATGGGCGCAACCGGTCATACCACTTGCCCGGTTTGGATGCTAAAGAATTTATAAATGCTACTTAAAAATTACAAAACTACTTTTCTTCAGGAACTTTCTTCATTATATGACGAAAAGGAAATAGATAGCTTTTTTTATCTGGTGTTGGAAAGTTTTCATCACATCAAAAGAATCGATTTAGCACTCAATCCTCAGATGGAAATGGATGACACACAGTTATTGCGCTGGGAAAGTGTTTTAGCCGAATTGAAAAAATACAAACCCATTCAATATATTTTAGGAACCACCGAGTTTTATGGCTTACCCTTTTTAGTCAATGAAAATGTACTTATTCCAAGACCGGAAACCGAAGAATTGGTTGAATTGATTTTATCAGATAACCAACTCCGCGCCGCTGTCAATCCACTCCGAATTCTGGATATCGGAACGGGTAGTGGTTGTATTCCCATTGCTTTAAAAAAGAATTTGCCGAATGCTGAAGTTTATGCGATTGATGTTTCGGAAAAGGCTTTGGCTACAGCCCAAAAAAATGCAGAACTCAATGATGTGAAAGTGACTTTTATGTTGCAAAACATTTTGGAAACCGAAGACTTAGATCAGTCATTTGACATTATAGTTTCCAATCCGCCCTATGTTCGAAATTTGGAAAAAGCCGAAATTAATCCTAATGTTTTGGATTATGAACCGCATTTGGCCTTATTTGTGGAAGACGATGATGCCTTGCTTTTTTACCGAAAAATTGCCCGATTAGCCAAGAAGAATTTAAATCCGAACGGACAATTGTATTTTGAAATCAATCAGTATCTGGGAAAAGAAACCGTCGAATTACTTCAGGATTTAGGGTTCAAAACTGTTGAACTTCACCAAGATATTTATGGGAATGACCGAATGATAAGTTGTACTTATTCGTAGCGAAGAGCTTCAATAGGATCGAGTTGTGACGCTTTTATGGCCGGGTACGAACCGGAAACCACTGCTACAATAAAAGTAGTAATCACCGCCGCCATAATGGCCAGCCACGGAATTACAAAACTAAAATCAATGGCAATGGCAATAAAATAACCGGTAATGATTCCGAGTATGATTCCAACTAAGCCGCCAAGCTGCCCTATGATTAAAGTTTCTACAAAAAATTGAAAAGCAATGGTGCTTTTTTTGGCTCCCAATGCTTTTCGAACCCCAATTTCGCGTGTTCTTTCTGTTACAGAAACCAACATAATATTCATCAGCGCAATTGAAGAACCAAAAATGGTAATGATACCAATAATCCATGCGGATATACTTAAAACACCTGTGATTTCGGCAATTTTATTAATCAAATCATCACTTCGGGAAATTCCGAAATTATTTTCTTCTACCGGATTCAGTTTTCTGACTTTACGCATTGTGATAATGGCGTGATCTACTGATTCGTCAAGCAATTCGGTCTTGTCAACCATAGTGCTGATGGTGTAATTGATGTTGGGCATAGAAAACATAGAACGCGCTACCTGAATCGGAATCAGCATACGCAAATCTTGACGATTGCCAAACGAAGAGCCTTTTTCTTTTAAAACTCCAATAACTTTAAATTTAGCTCCTCGAACTGAAATGGTTTTACCAATCGGGTTGACATCTTTCAGTAAACCTTTGGTAGCAAAATCAGAGCCCACGATACAAGAATAAGTGTTGTTTTGAATGTCAAAAGTGTTGAGATTTCGGCCTTGTGTAACTTCTAAACCTGAGTTGACCAAAAAATAATCATCAACTCCCATTACCGTAATTTCCGGATCTGTTTTTTGATTTTCATATTTCACTTCTGCCGTTGAAGTTGCGGTAAATGACAAAGAAGTATGCGTCAGCGGATAATCATACATTTCCTTGAAAGCCTTGGCTTCAGGATAAGAGATGATTGGATTTATCTTTTCTACTTCACCACCGCCATGACGACGATTGGTGTTTGTATATTGATTGATGTTAAAGGTATTAGAACCCATGGAAGCAAAATTGGAAGAGAGTGTGTTTTGCAAAGCAGAAACTACAGTCAGAATCCCGACCAATGCCCAAATTCCCAACGCAATAATTAAAATGGTAAGAATGGTACGCAGCAATTGCGTTCGTATCGAACCGGTGGCAATTTTTATGTTTTCTCTGAATAATCCAATCATGACGGCAATTTGACACGAAATTACGGTTTTTGTTACAAGAATAGTTATTTTAAATCCATAAAAAAATAGATATTTGCAGGGTGATTCAGGATTTGCTAAATCAAGCCTATCCCTAAATCCTAATTCCTAAATCCTTAATCAAAAATGGCACAAAAACCAGGTATCCCTAAAGGCACTCGAGATTTTTCACCCGCTGAGGTTTCTAAACGTAACTACATTATGGCTGTGATGCGATCGCATTTTGAGAAATTTGGTTACCAACCCATAGAAACGCCATCGTTTGAAAACTCCGAAACCCTAATGGGGAAATACGGCGAAGAAGGAGACAGATTGATTTTTAAGATATTGAATTCGGGAGATTATTTAGATAAAGTTCCGGCTGAGGAATTACAGACCATAAATTACAAAAAACTGACCGGAAAGATTTCCGAAAAAGCTCTGCGTTATGATTTAACTGTGCCGTTTGCGCGTTATGTAGTGCAACACCAAGGCGAGATTGAGTTTCCGTTTAAGCGCTACCAAATACAACCGGTTTGGCGTGCTGACCGTCCGCAAAAAGGGCGTTTCCGTGAGTTTTATCAATGTGATGCTGATGTTGTTGGGTCGACTTCATTATGGCAGGAAGTAGAGTTGGTTCAATTATACGATTCGGTTTTTGCTGCATTGGGGTTGAACGGGGTTACTATTAAAATCAACAACCGCAAAATATTATCCGGAATTGCTGAGGTGATTGGCGCTTCGGATAAACTGATTGACTTTACTGTAGCTTTAGATAAACTCGACAAAATAGGAGAGGACGGCGTTAAGAAAGAAATGTTGGAAAAAGGAATTTCCGAAAGTGCTTTGCAAAAAGTACAACCGTTATTTCACTTCTCCGGAACGATACACGAGAAACTAGAGCAACTATCAAGCTTGCTTTCCGCTTCCGAAGAAGGAAAAAAAGGCATCGAGGAACTGCGTTTTATTTGTGACCACGTAACCAAACTTGGATTGCAAAAAGCGCATTTAGATTTAGATGTGACTTTAGCCCGCGGATTGAATTACTATACCGGAGCCATTTTTGAAGTGACGGCTCCTGAAGGTGTTGCCATGGGCTCTATTGGCGGCGGTGGAAGATACGATGATTTGACCGGAATTTTTGGATTGAAAAATATGAGCGGTGTAGGGATTTCTTTTGGCTTAGACCGAATTTACTTGGTCTTGGAAGAACTGAATCTTTTCCCCGATACCGTTACGACTTCCACCAAAGTGTTGTTTTTGAATTTTGGTGAATCCCAAGCTTTTGATGCGATGAAAGTCATTACTCAGTTGCGCAACCACAATATCAAATCCGAACTTTATCCGGATGCGGCTAAAATAGACAAACAGTTTAAACATGCTGAGCGCAGGATGATACCCTTCGTTGTTAAAGAAATCGATGGGATTTAGTCACGCTGAAAGACTTAAATACAGGTGAACAAAAGCAACTGTCTTTAAAAGCAATGATTGAGAAACTGGCTTAAGATTTAAAAGATACCCATAAAAAAAACTCCCAAACCAGTGGGAGTTTTTCATTTCAAAACAATATTTAATTAACTAGAATTTTTTTGCTGAGGTCACCGTTGTCGGTGATTACTTTTACAATATAGGCTCCGGTGGTCAAGTTGTTGGTTGGGAGTTCTATATGAGTTTGGTCCTGATCGGCTACGCTCCAAGCTACAATTTCTTGCCCTAATAAATTATAAAGCAGCACCGATTTTACTTCGGTTTCCTTCAGGTTGTTATTGATGGTAATCATTTTGGCAGCAGTAGCATTGGTCACGGTTATTGCATCATCCATACGGTTGTGGTTACCATTACCGTTTTCTTTTTTGAAGCGTAATGAGAAACGGTTTTCTATAGTGCCTGCAGGTAAAGCAATAACGAAAGGCTCTGATTTGATATTGTTGTATTTTTTAGTCACATTGTCATAGATAAAGAATTTTTGATTTGGTTGAAAGTTTTCTTTGGCATCAAGCGTGAAAGATACCCAGCCGGCAGAAGCATTTTTAATTCCTAACGGATAAATATTATCGTTATCAAAATAGCTTTCTCCCTGAATGTTTAATTGGGCAGTGCCATTAACGAAATACATATCATTAGTTAAATTTTCAATACTCACCGCGTCGTAGCCAACGTCAATTCCGGATGTGGCATGTTCATTCATAAAACCTAATAAAATTTGACGGTGAAAATTATCACTCGAAGTAAAGCCCAATCTCAATTTCATGAACTCTTCTTCTTCGGTATAATCATCTTCATCATTGTTATGGTTTTTGTTTTTTCGGCTGACCGTTGGATTAGCCGTTCTAAATAAAGTATTGGATTGCGAGTCTTCTTCTTTTACAAAACTTCTTTGGCTGTTATTGAAGGTTATGGTTCCTCCCGTGGCCGAGCCGGTTACAAAAAATCCTTCTCCAACAGGGATAAATCTTCCCGGCGTTTTGCTGCTCGACCCCAATCCGCTGACTCCCGCAGGAGCAACCGGAGGTGTACCGCCAACTAAGTTTCTAGTGGCATAACCCCCTTGGTATTGAATGGTAACATGCGAACTATTGGTGCTGTAATGTTCCCAAAAATAAAGGGTGCCGGTAATAGCAGTCGAGTTCTCGGTTATAAAAGCATTGGCGTCAATCGCCGAAGCATAGGGATTACCACACAGAATTAAATTATTGGCCGAAACGCTCGAAGTAACTGTTCCGTTATTAGGTTTGCCGACAAAAGTGTAATTTTGATTAGATGATAAGGCATTGCTTCCTTTCAAAGTATAGCCTTGTCCGGCAAGCAGGGTGCCATTTGGTCCTACAGAAGCCCAGTTGGAATAACTATTGTTGAGGTTTTGGAATTTAAAAATCCAATAGCTGCTCAACATAATCGGGTTGGTGGCTGTGCTGTTAAGGTCACTAGTCCAAAGCAAGTTCTGAATATTGTCTACATCGGTACCGTCTTTCATAACATCGGCCACTGTAAAACCGTGATTGATAGTGGAGTTGTTCAGGGTGCTTACCGGAGATGACCAATAATTGTAATTAAATTTGTTGGATTGTCCTTGTTGGTCGCGTTCAATAGAGCCCGAACTGGTTACATCCAAATCACTTTCGGTGGTTTGTACCAATTGTGATTTTCCTTTTAAATCGATTTTACCATTTAGTAATAAGTACCAATCATTCTGAATTTTGGTATCATTGCTCATGTTTACCGTTACTCCCGAATCGAGTAACATGCCTAAATCAACATTATTGGCAGTTTCGTCAATGTCGTGTTTTACTTGAACGATAGACCAATCTTGTTCCATAATATCCAATCCGCGAATATCTTTGGTTGGGCTGTTGGCCGCAGTAGCAAAGTTTCCGGTTCGTTCGGTCAGGAATGGCATGGGTGCTTGCTGTACGTAAATGTTTTTGTGATTGTACATTTTCATTCCGGTGCCGATATCTACGGTTGGAGTAGTTAAATCGTCAACAATGTCGTCTTTATAAGTATCCATTCTGAAATACCCTAACAAATTGGCAAAAGGTAAGGAACCTACGTCTTTCGGAATAATAGCACCTCTTACCTGAGAACTGTTATTCTGAATTTCCTGATACACCATTCTTTGCAATTGGGTGTCGGTTAAGGCCACATTAAAGACTCTCACTTCATCAATTTTTCCTTTGAAATATTTATCTGTTCCGTTAGGGTTTCTGCCCAAAGTCAGTTTAGTAGCATCAGCTGCAATACTTCCGGAAAGCGATTGCGTGGCCACTAAATTTCCGTTGAGGTATAATTTTAAAGAACCATCGCCATAAATAGCAGCCACATGATACCATTGCGAAGTGTTTAGAACAGTATCGTATGTAAGGGTAGTTCCGTTTACTACAGCTGTTAACTTTTTAATGCTGTTAATTTTTAGTTGAAATTTATCTTGACCTACAACCACGCCTTCCGAGCTGAAAGCACTGTTTAGGTCAATCCATGCCATCAGGGAAGCCGTGGATAATCCACCTAAAATGGCTGTCTTTTCGGCATAATCATTTCTTCCGTCAAAATCTAAAAGCAGTTTTCTGTTTAAATCTCTTGGTGAACCATAAATCGTTATGCTGGTATCAAAAGCGTCTAAAATTCCGTCTCGATCTGCATCTGTTGTGCCATCAATAATACCATCATAATTAGTGTCTAAACTGGCATATAATGTGGTGGAAATATCATTCACTCCGGGTTTTGACATGGTGTTTAAATAATCAGGATTTTCAGCTCCATAGGAATTCACAGGCGTTGTTTTTCCTGAATTTCCATACCCATTTACTACATCAAAAATACCAACGATACCATCGGCATCCGGGTCGCTTCCTTCGCCTTCACCATCGCCGTTTACATCGCCATCCCCGTTGTATAAACCGGCTTCATCTACATCAAAACGAGCATCATTATCTGAATCCAAATCGATGTAATTAGGAACCGCATCGCCATCAAAATTAGCCGGCATGTGAGTGTTGTACCAAGCCTGAACGGTATCGTGCCAGCCATCACCATCCGCATCTATCCATACTGAAGGCGATAAATCCATTCGGTCTTTGCCATTGCTTAAACTGGCCCAACCATCTTCAATAATGCCACCAATTCCATCATTATCGGAATCTAAATCATAAGCATCACCAATGCCATCTTGGTCCGTGTCGGTAATGGTTTGTATGATTTTAATATCGTCTAAGGCTAAGTCATTTCCCAAACCTCCGGGCTGGTTGTTTTTGAAAACAATGGAAAAACCAGTTGTAGTAGGAGTAAAGGAGGCTGAAAATTGGTACCAATCACCGGTTGCATTGCCTACAGCTGTAGGTGCTATATTTCCGGTATTTAGCGTGCTTATCAAATTGTTGCTCAAATCACGGAATTCTACCGTAAGATTTGGACGGTTTCGCGTGGCAATTCCGGGAGCATCTGTGCGGTCTAAATTTAAAACATAAAAACTGTACGTTAGCGGAGCATTGGTAATTACACCTTGAATAGTAGTTCTGTAAAACTCATCCGTAATGTTATTGGTTGCATTAAATAATGCCATTCGGCCATTAGTGTCAGAAGGGGTATGGTCAGGACCTTGATACCAATAGGTTGGTGCCCATGAGGCGACAGCTGTGGTTCCGGCGATATTATTTACGGTATATTGTCCGTCATTTAAATCTAAAACGGTATCACATTCATCTGAATTCTGAGTCGTTGTTCCGTCTTCATAACAATACGTTGTAGAAGCGGTAGGAACGAAAGAATAAATACGGGTTCTTCCTGCGCCAGCGCCAAACGTTTCATTGAGCAATGTAATGTTTACCTGCGAACTTAATACCGAACCTGAAGCGTAGCTTTGCTCAATGTTATCCGGAATTCCATCGTTATCGTCATCATTGTCAATATTGTTAAAAACGCCGTCACCATCACTGTCAATGAAAGTTTGTACAGCAGTGGCCGTTACTCTGAAGGTGTATGGATTTTTTCCTGCTCCGCTGTCATTATTGGCTATGCTGATATCGGCTGTTTTTATACCGGTAACGGTTGGCGAAAAACTAACGGTAAAACTAACAGCATTATTTTGTTGGACGGGAGTAGTGGGTTGAACACTTATTGTAAAATCACTGCTTCCTGAAATTGTTACCAAAGGGGCTCCGGTTAGATTTAAATTCATATTACCACTGTTTTCAATGGTGTATACTCGGGTAATTGGCGAATAAATATTGGTTGAATTGAAGTCGGTCCAGTCCGTAATGGTTGGAGTAGTGTCTCCATCACTTATGGCAGCATTATTTCCTTTAACAGTCATTGAAGGCGCCACACCGGTTCCTTGAATTTTGAAATCATATGGATTCTCATTACTGTCATTATTGATTATAGAAATGGTAACGCTTCTGGTTCCGGCGGCACTTGGTGTAAAAGTTACAGTGAATGTGGTACTATTTCCCGGTGTTACCGTTGCACTCGGAGCAGTAGTTACAGCAAAATCTCCGGGATTGGTGCCGCTTAACGAGATTGTTCCAAGTGTTAAATCGGTGGTTCCGGTGTTGTATATGGTAAATGTTCTGGTGGTATTGGTAGAGCTGAAATCTGTCCAATCTGTAGTGGAAGCTGTTGTGTCGCCATCAACAATAGTAACAGCATTTCCTTTGATATCAATCTCCTGTTCCAGTCCGGTTCCTTGTATAGAAAAATCATAAGGATTCTCATCCGTGTCACCATTTACAATTGAAAAAGTAGCACTCCGGGTTCCGCCGGCACTTGGATCAAATGAAATGGTGAAAGTAGTATTTCCACCGGCAACAATAGTAGCATTTGGATTTGTTATGATACTGAAATCTGAGGCATTGGCTCCACTAAGTGTAATGGCACCAATGGATAAAGGCAAGGTTCCTGTATTTTGAATGGTAAATGTTTTTGTTATAGTTCCCGTTACTACTGCTATTGAACCAAAATCAGTTGCATCAGTAGTAGAAGGCGTTATATCTCCATCGTTAATTGAAATAGCATTGCCTGTGATATTAATCTCCGGTTCATCCCAACTTATAATTACTAGTCCGTTGGCACCACTTCCGCCATTTCTTGTACTGCTGGAAGTTCGTAATGCTCCGCCTCCGCCTCCGCCCAAACCGGTAGCTGTAGTTCCGTTACCTTGTGAGCTGTTTCTTCCGCTTCCACCGTTTCCGCCACCTGTTGGGGCTGTTGCTCCGGTAAAAGAGGTAGCTGTATTTCCTGCTTGAGCCGTTCCAGCAGATGAACCGCCACCGCCACCATAACTTCCGTTAGAACCATTGGCTCCGTTTCCACCATTATAAGAAACAAAAGAAGTACACGGAATACAAGCTACAGTTGCTAAACCTCCAATAGCCCCAACAGAAGTGTTATCGGCCGCGCTTGAGCCTCCTTTAGCTATAATCGTTGTATTAGTACTAAACCAAGAGTCACCGCCGGCAGCTGTTGTAGTGCTTCCTGCTCCAACAGTCACGGTATAATTGTTTGCGGGAGTTACGGTTAAGATCCCTTTCATATAGGCTCCGCCACCGCCACCAGCACCGCCAATGTTCGTAGTTAGCGTACTCCCTCTTCCGCCACCGCCCCAAGTTTCTACAGTGAGTTGGGTTACTCCTGCGGGAACCGTAAAGGTACCTGTGCTTGTAAATGTTTGCGATTTGTTTTGACTGTAACCCGTACTTGACACTAGGATTACTCCAAAAAAGGCATAGTAGGTTTGTAATTTAAGTAATAAATTCTTCATAGCTTGGGGCTTTAGTTTGTGATTTATTATTTAAATGAAGTTTAAAATTCCCTTCAAATTTTTAATATTTCAAAGCTAAAGTTTTTCATTTTAATCATCGATAAAGAGATTTATATAATCGATTAAATACAGTTAAATTTAATTTATATCAATAAAAGGATTACATATTTTTAAATTCTTGATACATGAGTTGTCTAAATAAAAAAACTCCCCTTGAGGAGAGTTTTTCGTGTCAAATAATTAAAAAAGCATTGTGAATTATTTTATCAAAATCTTTTTGGTCACTTCGCCTTTATCGGTGATTACCTTTACTATATAAGCTCCGGTGCTGAGGTTGGCCACCGGTAATTGAATGTCAGTTTGGTCTTGGCTCTCAATTTTCCAAGTCATTACACTTTGCCCAACAAGATTGAAAAGCAATACTGATTTTACTGTGGAATCTAAAGTAGTGTTTTGGATGCTAATCGTTTTTGTTGCTTGTAAATGAGCAATCGAAATTCCGTTTGTGATTTCGTTTTGAGTAATACCTAATGCATCAGTTCTTTTGAAGCGTAATGAAAATCGGTTTTCCACTGTTCCGGCCGGTAAATTAATTTGGAAAGTTTGATTTTTGATGCTGTTATACAATCCGGTTACATTATCATAAATAAAGATTTCCTGATTCGGATTAAAATTTTCTTTAGCATCGACAATAAAGTTGACAACGCCAGCGGTTGCTGTTTTTATCCCTAACGGGTATATATTAGCATCATTAAAATAACCATCGCCTTGAATATTCAAATTCCTGTTGTTGTTTATAAAATACATATCAATAGGTTGGTTTTCTATGCTAACCGCGTCATACCCTTTGTCGAAACCTGCTGTGGCATATTGGTTCATAAAGCCAATCAAAATTTGACGATGGTAATTATCCGGCGAATTGAAACCAAGACGTAGTTTCATGAACGATTCCTGAGAAAAACTGTCGTTATGATTATTGAATTCATGACTGTAAGGGTCAGTGGTAGTAGGATTGGCAGCTTTAAATAAAGTATAGGAACTACTGCTGCTTTCTTTTATAAATGATCTTTGATTGTTGCCAAAAACGATATTTCCTCCAGTTGAAGAGCCAGTGACAAAAAAGCCTTGCCCTACTGGGATATATCTTCCGGGTGTTTTAGTGCTAGTGCCTAAACCACTTACGCCTGATGGGGAAACAGGTGGTGTACCTCCAACTAATGTTCTAGTGGCATAACCTCCTTGGTACTGGATGGCTACATGCGAAATGTTTGTACTGTATTGTTCCCAAAAATATAGCGAGCCGGTAATAGAGGTAATGTTGTCATTAATAAAATCATCAGCATCAATAGCAGAAGGATAAGGATTCCCACATAAATTTAAATTGTTGGCTGCAACATAAGAAGTAATCGTTCCGTTATTTGGTTTTCCAACAAAGGTGTAATTTTGATGGTCAGCACTTGAATTGCTTCCTTTTAATGTATAGCCTTGGCCGGGAAGTAAAGTTCCGTTTTGTCCTACTTGGGCCCAGTTGGCACCGCTGTTATTTTGGTTTTGAAATTTGAATATCCAATAATTACTCAAAGTAATCGGACTGGTTGCAGAGCCGTCAATACCACTTGACCAATAGATGTTTTGAATATTATCAGGATCGGTTCCGTCTTTCATAACTCCAGACACAGTAAACCCGTGATTAATTGTAGTGCTATTTATTGAACTTACAGGAGAAGACCAATAATTGAAGTTGTATTTGTTAGATTGCCCTTCCTGATCGCGCTCTAAAGAGCCTGAACTGTTTTCATCTAGGTCACTGTTGTTTATTTGAACTAATTGCGATTTACCTACCAAGTCAATTTTACCATCCAATTTTAAATAATGAGATATTTGGATTTTAGTATCATTAGTGGCTGATAAAGTATTACTGTCAACAAATAAGCCCATTACTACTTTATTTCCGGTGGTTGTAATATTGTGTGAAGTTTTAACGATATTCCATTCGATTGGCGTTCCGTCAACAATTGAAAGACTGTAAGGTAATGGTTGAGTAGCACCATTTACCCAACTGGTACTGTCAGACCACAAGCCGTCAGCTGCTGTTTGATAGGGCATTGGAGCGGTTTGATAGACCACCGATACTTTTCCAGGGGTGAATACATTTCCTCGGTTACAGTTGTTTGAGTCGTCATTGATGTGGGTTCCAATAAAAGAATTCATCGAATAATACGTTTCTAAAGTAGACCAATTTAAGGAGCTCACATCGTTTCGGGTTATTGTATTCGGAAGGCTGCTTCCTGCTGTTTTTGTACCATCAAGCGTGATTTCCTGATTCATCATGAATCTGATTTGCGTTTGCGAAATGGTTTTGTTCCAAAGTCGGAATTCATCTATATCCCCTTTGAAATAATTTCTAATATCTGATTTGTCACGGTATTCAGCACCGATAGAAAAAGTTGAGGTATTGGTTGTAGGTCCAGCTGAGGCTATATTGGCATCCAACACTCCGTCAATATACAACTTCGTGTTTGTGCCATTATAGGTTACAGCAATATTACGCCACTCTGAGTTAGGCAATGCTACAGAAGAGGTAACTATTGTTCCGCCTGACCAATAAACATTGATTTTGTTGTCAGCAGATAAATAAATTTTGAATCCTGTGGTTCCGTCGTATTTAGACGCTATGGTTCTGTCGTTTGACGAATTGTTTTGTCCGTTTGGTTTAACCCAAACCATTAAGGAGAAATTAGATGGTAAATCATAGGTGTTACCTATTTTCATTACGTCATCCGTTCCGTCAAAAGTTAAACTTCTGGACAGTATCGTTTCGTGAGCCACTCCAAAAGTGAAATATTGTACGCCATCAAAGTCATAGGTGGTTTCTTGTTTAGTGCCGTTAGCAGTTAAAAATACAGTTTCCACATTGGTAGTGAAAGCCGCATCACTGGCTACAATCATAACGTAAGCGTCATTGCCTGCTAATGCGGGTAAGTTGGCCAAATCTGAAGTGGCTATAGCAATTTTTGTAGTTCCAACATCACCTCCTGTTTCTACTATTTTCCATTTTTTGTTAGGCAAATCGGTTGAAGTTGTAACGTTGGTAGCTCCGCCAAAGGTAACTGTCAAATCATTTCCTGAATCATTCATATTACCATTGTTGTCACCCCAAACAAGGTATCTTCTGTCTCCGCCAAAAGTATAGGTGTTGGCGCTATTGGTTAAATCAATACTGCCTAATCCGATAGTTACTATGGGATTGGTATTGATACTGGTGGATTGTTTTTGATTCAAATTGGAGGTATCATCTCGTCCGATTCCCGCAATATTATAGTTGTATCCTGAGTTGGATGTTGTGTTCCAAACTACAGTTCCGTTTGAATCTACATAATTTTGAGAAGTACCGTTAGTGCCTAATGTAATTCCGTATTTCAAAGCTAAATAGCTTTCAATTTTAGTTCTTTCGGTAGTATCGTCTTTTCTTTTGTTGAAGGTAATTATTTCAGCAATTCTGCCGTCTAAACTACCATCATAACCTTCACTTCTCCCAATCCAAAATGGACTGTTGTTTACATTTCTAAATGAAGTGCTATTGGCTTCGGTAGTGGAAAGATTGTTTCCGTTAAAATTCAATTCATTTCCTGTTGGACTGGAATCAGAATTATTTCTCGCATTTAGGATAAAGGCACTGTTGTACTGCGCCGTAGTACTAGTGTGAGCAGTACCATAGCTGGTACTTACCCCAACATTGTTGGATATGATTTCATTAGAAAAGCGGGTGTCAACGTTGCCCAAAGTCAATCCGGTTCTGTCAATTTCCTGACATGGAAGACTTTCACCGGTGAATATATCCATCGAGTTTGTGCTTGAGTTCAGCGTTACATCCGGAATCATAACTACATAGGTTTCCTGCGAATAATATCCGGAAGTTCCTTTTAAATATTGTCTGTTTGGGTCGTTGTCATTATAGGATTGAGAAGGTGAATTATAATTGTTGGTAAAATCAACTACCGGATTATAATTGATGTTATAGGCTGCATTATTTCTATAGATTGGCGCACCAACAGAAGCTGGTTTTACCGCATTTGATCCTCTGGCCTGTGTATACCAAGTATTCACATTAGTATTATCGGCAACAGTTGTTGTTCCGTCTAATAAATCAGAACGCAACCATAATTGCAAATCAGCGGTTACCCCGCCCGGACCTTTAGTTAAGTTGTTGGGTTGGATAGTTTCCCAACTGATAACAATTTTTCCGTTTGCCCCATTACCACCATTTCGGGTATTTCCTGATCCTGCATTTTGGTTTCTTCTGGCACCGCCTCCGCCACCTCCATAGGTGCTTCCTGCATTACCATTACCATTTTGATTATTATATCCATCTCCTCCTTTACCACCGGTACAAGAGGCTAATGCTCCTAAATAGCTTGTGGCACTTACGCCATTATTTCCTGATTCGGCACTAGCCCCTCCGCCACCTCCATATGAGTTGGAAAGACCGTCGCTTCCATTGCCTCCACTGGCAATAACATCTCCAATGCAAGCACTGGCACTACCACCTAAGCCCCCGGTGATGGTATTGTTAGGTACTGTTTTACCTCCTTTAGCTAATACTAAAGTAGTGGTGCCACTTTGAAGTTTAAAATATGAATCTTTGCCATCACTTGTATTGGTTGTAGCGCCAGTACCAACAGTAACAGTGTAGATTTGGCCTGGAGTAACAGCAATTGTTTTTGCTGCATAAGCACCGCCACCGCCACCGCCACCAACATTAAAGCCAGCAGAAGATAAACAGGTTCCGCCTTTACCACCACCGCCAATGGCTTCAACAGTAATTTGGAAAACACCAGATGGAATAGTAAAGGTTCCTGTGGCTGTAAAAGTTTGCGGACTGGTTTGACCGTTTGCTATTGCACTTAGTAGGATTGCAATAGCCAGGGAATAGTTTCTTTTTAATTTAACTAATAAATTTTTCATAACTCGGGGATTTATGATTTTATTATTTAAATGAAGAGCATTATGCTTCATTTGATTATTTGACATTTCAAAAGTAGAAAGTCATTTCAAATAATCGATAAAAAGCACAAAAAAATCGATGAAATGCAATTATATACAATATTAAAACATAAAAAACTTACAAAATATTAATGAATATTTCGACGAATGGTATTTTTCAGTAGTTGAAAATCAGTAAATTGAAAAAATGGAAAGAGAGTGTAAAAAAACGGAAATAAAAAAAGGCTTGGAAATTTCCAAACCTTTCAATTTTTGTAGCGAGAGGGAGATTTGAACTCCCGACCTCAGGGTTATGAATCCTGCGCTCTAACCGACTGAGCTACCTCGCCAATAGTCGGCATCCTCTGAATGCGGGTGCAAATATAAAATTAAAATTTAGGGTTACAAACTTAAAACACTTATTTTTTTTATTTTTAAAAAACACTTTTTTATTGATTTTATATTCTATATATTTCCAAAAAATTTGTTCTGATTATGGATAATAAAATTCGTTATGAGCTTGAGTTTCCTTTGAATTCGTCACCTCAGTTACTTTACCAATACATCTCAACACCTTCAGGCTTACAGGAGTGGTTTGCTGATAACGTAAATTCAAGAGGTGAATTTTTTACTTTTATTTGGAATGACATTGAGGAAAATGCACGCTTAGCTTCAAAAAAAACGGGAGAAAAGGTAAAATTCAAATGGGTTGATGATACCAAAAAGGATACCGACTATTATTTTGAATTGCGAATTTTGGAAGACGAGATCACCAAAGATGTGTCTTTAATGGTAGTTGATTTTGCCGAAGAAGATGAAGTTGATGAGGCGAAATTATTATGGGAAAATCAAATTTCCGATTTAAAACACGTCATAGGTTCTATATAAATATTTTTTAATACAGTATATTTGTCCCGCTAAAAACGGGACTTTTTTTATGGTAAATTTTAATGGAACTATACTGGATACTGAGCTGCAATTGAGTGTTTCAAATCGTTCGTTTCTTTATGGCGACGGTGTTTTTGAAACATTGAAAATTGTAAATAGTAAAATTTTATTTTTTGAAGATCATTATTTCAGACTGATGGCTTCCATGCGTATTGTTCGAATGGAAATTCCAATGTCATTTACTATGGAATATTTGGAAGAACAAATTTTAAATCTGGCAGCTGTTTCCAATTTACTTGATGCTGCCCGTGTTCGGTTTACGGTTTTCAGAAATGAAGGTGGATTTTATACGCCTACAGACAATACGGTTTCTTTTGTTATTGTAGCTTCTGAATTGGACAACAAACAGTATCCATTTTCAAAAGCCCCTTTCGAGGTTGATTTGTATAAAGACTTTAGTATTTCTAAGCAATTGCTTTCTACCTTGAAAACCAACAATAAAATGATTCAGATTACGGCCGGTATTTTTGCCAAAGAAAATCAATTGGATTCTTGTTTGCTTATCAATGAAGATAAAAATGTTGTTGAAGCTACAAATGGGAATCTATTCATGCGGATGGGGATAAGTTAATTACACCGCCAATTACCGAAGGTTGTTTGAACGGAATCATGAGAAAACAAGTTTTAGCCCTTGCCAAAAAAATGGATACTATAACCGTAGTCGAAGAGCCTATTTCACCATTTGATTTGCAAAAGGCAGACGAATTATTCATAACAAATGTTATTATGGGTATTCAACCTATAACAAAATACCGTAAAAAAGAGTTTGAAGTTATGTTGTCTCAACAGCTGTCAGACAGATTAAAGAGCTCTATTGAAGCTTAATTGAGGATAGGATTCTCTGGTGCATTGGACCAAATTAGATATTCACCACCTAATTCAATGATTTTTTCTTTCCAGAAATGTACTGAAGCTTTGCCTAAAATATTGTTTTCATAAATATTTTTGGATAAAATCCAAGAGCTGGCTTGCATTTCATTTTCTAACTGCTCTGCATCCCAGCCGGTGTAGCCTAAGAAAAAGCGAATGTTTTTTTTCTTGATGATGCCGGTGTTGATTAATTCTTTGGTTAATTCAAAATCGCCTCCCCAAAAAATCCCATTTGAAATCTCAACGCTATTCGGAATCAAATGTGGTACATTGTGAATAAAATATAAATTGTCTTGTTCTACAGGACCACCATTATAAATTTTGAATTTGGAATCAATTTCAGGAAGTAAATCCCTGATGGCATATTTTAAAGGTTTGTTCAAGATAAAACCCACCGAACCTTCTTTGTTGTGATCGGCCAATAAAATCACAGATCTGTTAAAAGACAAATCACCTATAATAGACGGTTCGGCTATTAATAATTGACCTTTTTTTAATTTTTCTGAGATCATTGCAATAAAATTTTTATTAAAACTAAGAAAAAGTATTTAAAAATGCTAATTTTTTTTAGTCTAAAAACAAAAAATCCACATCAAACGATGTGGATTTTGTATATCAGATGAACTAATTTTTAGTTTACTGCTCCGTCTAATTCAGCACCAGCTTTGAATTTAACTACATTTTTAGCAGCAATTTTGATAGTTTTACCAGTTTGAGGATTTCTTCCGTCTCTTGCAGCTCTTTTAGATACTGACCAAGAACCGAATCCTACCAAAGATACTCTTCCGCCTTTTTTCAAGGTACCGCCTACATTTCCTAAAAATGATTCTAAAGCTAATTTTGCAGCCGCTTTTGTGATTCCAGCGTCAGCTGCAATTGCATCGATTAATTCTGATTTGTTCATAATGTTAGTTATTAATTGTTGGTTAAACATTTTGTTAATGATAACAAATTTAATAGGAATTGCTTACTACACAAGCGTTTTGGTGTTTTTTTCAAAATTTTGTTGATAACTTGATTTATTTGTTGATAAACCCGTGCTTTTCATCGATTTTTTTATTCAAAAACCGCTTGAGACCTTATTCTGCTTGCGCTTTTTCGGAAAAGGTAACACCATTTAGCAACTCATTTGCCTGCATTTTTTTCTTTCCGGGAAGTTGTAAACTTATAATTTGAATAAAACCATCTTTTACGGCTACTTTAATTTCTTTTTTTGAGGTAATAATTTGACCGGTTTGAAACGAATGACTTTCCGAAATAATCTTGGCATCGTATATTTTTACACTCCATTCTTCACCATTGTCTTTAAAGAAACACCAAGCAGAAGGATAAGGCGATAAGCCACGAATTAGATTGTGAATCTCTGCAGCCGATTTTGTCCAATCTATTTTGCAGTTGTCACGATTGAGTTTGTAGGCTGTTTTTATTTCAGCATTATCTATTTGAATTGTAGTTGATACATTTACTTTTGCTATTAAGTCCAAAGTTTCCGTAACAGCCTCGCTTCCCAAAACCATTAATCGGTCATGAAGTAGTCCTGCATTTTCATTATCGCTGATTTCAATTTCTTTACTTAATATCATCGCACCGGTATCAATCTTATCATCTATAAAAAAAGTTGTAACGCCGGTTTTTCTTTCTCCGTTAATAATAGCCCAATTGATTGGAGCAGCTCCTCGATAGTTAGGCAACAAAGAGGCATGCAGATTAAAGGTGCCTAATTTGGGCATACGCCAAACGACTTCCGGTAGCATTCTGAAAGCAACAACGACTTGCAAATTGGCCTGCAGGTTTTTTAATTCCTCTAAAAAAGTTTCTTCTTTTAGGTTGGAAGGTTGCAGTAATTTCAGGTTGTGCTCCAAAGCATATTCTTTTACTGCAGAGTATTTTATCTTTTGGCCACGACCGGCCGGTTTATCTACCGCCGTAATAACACCAACCACTTCGTAATTATTTTTGATAATTGTGTCTAAAATACCCACGGCAAACTCAGGCGTTCCCATGAAAACAATGCGCAATTTTTCCATTCTTATTTTAAGGAATATAAATTATTTGATTTGATACTGATGGTTTCATCTTCCAATAGCTTTTGCAGCGCAAAGATAACATCGTCTTTCGGAAATTTAGTCAACTTTTGAATATCTCTCGAATTGAAGTCTTGCATTTTTAATAATTCAATAATTTTCTCAGTAACCGACTCCGGGTTTTGAGGTTTCTTGTTTTTGGCAATACAATAAGAGCAACTACCGCAGTTTTCTTTCAGCTTTTCTCCGAAGTAGTGCATTAAGAGTTTTTGTTTGCAGGATTTGGTGTCTTTACTATAATTAAGTACGGCCTGCAATTGCTCCATTTTTAATTTGTTTTGAGCTTCCAGGTGTTTGGAAACTCTGTTGATAGTGCGCTCGTCTTCCCTGACTTCATTAAAAGTAATTGTCGCATCATTGTTTTTAGCAATCATTTCAATAATACCTTTCTCTTTCAGTTTTTGCAAAAGAGAAAGCACTGCGGTGTCAAGGTTATTTGATTTTTTGGCAATCAACTGCGGATTGAAAGCCGTTTGCATGTCATAAATTCCGGGATAGGTTCGCAAAATCGTTAGCATGATTTCTTCGTCATTCGGATTCAGACTCATATATCGAATCACTTCTTTGGAAGGAATTATAAATTGAATGCTGATTTTTTCGGAGAATTCCTGAGACAAAGTAATGATACCTTGACGGTCTAAAAACTGTAAACCATTATAGGTCTTGAGTATCGGGAAATTATATTTAGTGCAAAACTGATTCAGATTAAAACCAAATTGCTCATCAATCCCTTCACCATAGGCTATTTGGAAGTAATTGCACAATTTAGAAAACACCAAATTCAAAAAAGTCTTATCGGGCAAAATGCTGATGAATTGTGCTTCGGCATGTAACACATCTGACGGATTGTTGAGCATAACGGCAAAGGCTTTCTCTCCATTGCGCCCGGCTCGCCCGGATTCTTGGTAATAATTTTCGAGATTTTGTGGCAAATGCAAATGAATAATCGTTTTGACATTCGCTTTGTCAATCCCCATTCCAAATGCGTTGGTGGCAACCATGACCTGCGCTTTTTCTTCCATCCAAAGTTGCATGTGGTTGGCTTTGTCTTTGTTGGTCAAACCGCCATGATAAAAAGTTGCGGTAAAACCCATATTCTCCAGTTGGTAAACCGTTTCTAAACATGACTTCCGATTGGTTACATAAACAATAGACGGTTGTGGATTTTTTTTCAGAATTTGTTGTAAAAGATGCAGCTTGTCTTCGGTTTCAAAAACCATGTAAGCAATATTTTCGCGGTAAAATGATTTCGAGAAAATTTGCGGATTGTCGAGTTTTAATTGAGCGATAATATCTTCTTTAACTCGTAGTGTTGCCGAGGCGGTCAAAGCTAAAAAAGGAACTTTTGGAAAGAATTCCTTAAGCTGTGCAATCTTTAAATAAGCAGGACGGAAATCATGTCCCCATTGGGAAACACAATGCGCTTCGTCAATAGTAATTAAGTTAATCGGAAGGTTTTTGATGCGTTCCAAAATCCAATCGTTTTGTAACCGCTCCGGAGAAAGATAAAGGAATTTGTAATTTCCAAACTGGCAATTGTCCAGCAAATCGATAATCTCATCTTGATGGATGCCACCGGTCAAAGCAATAGCTTTTATGCCTTTACTCTGCAGGTTTTGTACTTGATCACGCATCAAAGCAATCAGTGGCGATATGACAAAACACATTCCTTCCTGCATCATAGCCGGTACCTGAAAACAAATTGATTTTCCGCCGCCCGTGGGCATCAAAGCAAAAGTGTCTTTGCCGTCAATCACCGAAGCAATAATGTCAGCTTGCGGCTCGCGGAAAGCATCGTGTTTCCAATACTTTTGAAGAATTTCTATCGCTGTATTCAAAGGATGAATGGTCAATTAGGAATCATGAACTGCTCCAATTTTTTTATAAAAGTATAAAAAAGAATTGTCCTGCTCTTACACAAAAAATGTAATTATGCGAGTTGGTTTAAGATATACTGAATACGTTCTTCTACAGTACCTCTTGGCACTTCAATTAGTTCGTAACCGTATTTTTGATAAGTCTCTTTTAAATGATCAAAAATCAATTTGGCTTGCTCGAAGTTTTCGTAACGGGCTTCGTCACTTTCGTAGATTTCTTCCCAAGGCGGCAGTACAAATACTTTGGAGTAATTATGTTCCTTACTGGCTTGGTCAAAAAAAGCAGGGTAACTATCGCCGATATAATGCATATAGGCTAAAATATCCGGAATGCCACGGTCTAAGAATACAATTTCGGCTTGGTCCTGAGTAGCCTGTTGGTGTTGTTTTTTTCTGCCTTCCAATAATAATTCACTGAATAGCAATGGCTTTTCCAAAAACAGTTGTTCAAAGCCTTGTTTTTTGGCTTCCATGGTTACTTGACGCGAAATTTCGGGAAAACACGCATAGCCCTGTTCGATGAGTGCATCGATTATAGTGGTTTTACCGGTACCGGGACCACCAGTTATGACTATGAGTTCTTTTTTCAAGATTTTTTGAAATAAGGCGCAAATTTATTGAAACAAATTAGAATACCGAAAGTGTTTTGAGATTTTATTCTTCCCAATCTTCAATTAATTTTTTGTTACACCAAAGTAACCATTGTAATGAGATTATACAGTATAACAACATTGTTTTTAAAAGAGATGTAACAGACTGGAAACGAGTTGTAAAAGAAAATTTTGTAATGGAGTAATAGTTTTTATAAAAAAATGTTAAAATTTAACATAAATAACTACATTTGAAATAGATATAACCAACCAACCCAACCAAAATGAAGCAATTTTATCCTAAAGAGGAGTTAGGAACTCTCTGGCAAGCCCTAAATAAATCATGTTTTATATTAATACTGTTTGTTTTATTTTCCAATCATTCGAATGCGACAGTAGGCAATTATTCTTTTGCTTCTTCTTCAGGAACTTACACGGCATTGTCCGGAGGAACCACATTAGTGTCAGGAACGACATGGGACGATGAGGTATCTACTTTAATAACAATTCCGTTTAGTTTTACTTACAATAATGTAGCCTACACAACTTTGGGAATTAATGCTAATGGTTTTATTACCATGGGAGCAGTTTCAACAGCCGGTTTTTATTGCGGACTTCAGACAAGTGCGGCCAATTCTATTGCGGGTTATGGGACTGATTTAATTGGAGGCACAGCTACCTCTTCTATTAAGTATGGTGTAACGGGTTCGTCTCCTAACCGAAAGTTTATAATTCAATGGACAGAATGTAGACATTATGGAGGTGCTGCAGGAGATAGTTATACTTTTCAAATTATTTTAAATGAAACTTCGAATACGGTTCAAGTGGTTTGGGGAACGGTTACGGCAGCCACCACTATGGGAGCTAATGCTTGTGCAGATAGCGCAACTGAGTCCGGTAATATTGGTTTGTTGGGTAATTCTACTCAGGATTTTAACCTTCGAAGTATTACAAACGGAACTAATACTTGGGCTACTTCGGTAACAGGAACTACTATTAGTGCTGTTGGCAACTTGTCTTCCACTAATATTCCAGCATCAGGTTTGACTTATACTTGGACACCTCCGGTTGCTTCGCCTATGACTTTTACCTCTTGTACCACTACATTTGTTAATAATGCAAGGGGTGTAGTACGAAGCGCTACCAATAACGCTGTAATTCAGGTTCAGGTAGTAGTTGCAGGAACTACTACACCATTTTCGATAAGCAATCTTGCTCTTTCCACAACAGGGAGTACCAGCCCGACTAATGATATAACCAATGCTAAAGTATTTTTTACAGGAGGTAGTAGCACTTTTTCAACTTCTACCCAGTTCGGAACCACTACAACAAGTCCGAATGGGGCTTTCTCAGTCACAGGTTCAGCAACTCTAATTGAAGGGACAAATTACTTTTGGATTACTTATGATACAAAAGCTACCGCAACACTTGGAGATATTTTAAAAGGATGCTGTACTCAAATAACCGGTTCTGGGACTATGGGCGTTAGAACACCAACTGTTACTTGTCCTACAGGTTCTCAAACTATTATTGACGAAGGAACTTGGACAAAAGTTACTGCAACAGCACCTCATGCCAATCATGGGGTTATGTTATTACTTTCGGACGGTAGTGTTATTTGTCATACTAATTCCGGAGGTACTGATGGTAATGGAACTTTGTGGGACAAACTTACACCAGATGCTAACGGTAGTTATATAAACGGAACTTGGACTACTACTGCCGCTATGGCTGATACCCGTTTGTTTTTTTCTTCTCAGGTTTTAAAAGACGGACGTGTTTATGTTGCAGGAGGAGAATACGGAACTGGTTTGCAAAAGGCAGAAGTTTATGATCCTGTTGCTAATACTTGGACTGCCGCACCATCACCCGGAGTTAATATTAGTGATGCTAATTCTGAAATTTTGGAAGATGGTAGAGTAATGCAAGCCTTAGTTGCCGGCACGCTTAAAGGCAATCAAATATACAATCCGACCACAAATACCTTCAGTGCAGGACCAACATGCATAGGGATACATAATGAATCAGCATGGATTAAATTACCCGACAACAGTATTTTGTTTGTGGATCGTTTGAGTACAAATTCTGAAAGATATATACCTGCAACCAATACTTGGGTGGCTGATGCTACAGTGCCGGTATCTCTTTATGATTCTTTTGGAGATGAAACGGGTGGTGCTATTTTGTTGCCTGATGGTAGAGCTTTCTTCCTTGGTGCTCAGGGAACTTCCGCTTTTTATACACCTTCAGGAACTTCGAGCCCGGGAACTTGGGCCGTCGGACCATCATTGCCTAACGCTACCGGAGCACCGGATGCCCCAATGGCTATGATGGCAAACGGGAAAGTACTTTGTGCTGTTTCGCCATCGCCAACGTCTTCTGCAACATTGTTTATCCCACCAACTTATTTTTATGAGTTTGATTATTTGACCAATGCATTTACACAGATTCATGCTCCGGGTGGTGGATATTCTTTGAATATTGCCTGTTATCAAACCAATTTTCTGGACTTGCCTGATGGTTCTGTGATGTATGCTCAAAATCAGAGTAGCAACTCTTCTAATTACTACATTTATAAGCCAACAGGCAGTTCAACGGTAGCCGGGAAACCGACTATTTCTGCTGTTAATCAAACGTCTTGTAATGCTTATCAAATAACCGGGACAAAATTCAATGGTATTTCACAAGGAGCTAACTATGGTGACGATTGGCAAATGTCAACCAATTACCCGGTCATCAGATTGACTAATGGGGCAAATGTGTATTATTGTCGTACTTTCAATTGGAACTCAACCGGAGTAAGAAGAGGAAATCTTGCCGATAGTGCTCAATTTACATTACCTGCCGGATTACCGATAGCAACATATTCACTTGTAGTTACTGCCAATGGTATAGCTTCCGACCCGATTTCATTTACACCAACACCATATTTAACCAGTTCATTGACACCAAATGCTAGCTGTAGCAATGTTGCTTTCACATATACCCCGGTTATTGCTCCGGCAACAGCAACTTACACTTGGACAAGAGCAGCAGTGGTAGGGATAAGTAACGCTGCTGTTACTACCCCACAAATTTCGGCGCCTAATGAAATACTAATTAATACTACCACGAATCCAATAAACGTTGTCTATGTTTTTACACTCACTTCAAATGGATGCAGTAATACTCAAAACGTAACAGTTATAGTTAATCCCGCCCCCAATCCGGTTATTACAGGAAATGCCCCTATTTGTATAAATGCTATTACGCTTACCGTTGGAGCTTTTTCGAGTTATAGTTGGTCAACAGGAGCTACTACTCAAAGTATATCAGTAAGTTCAGCAGGTTTGTATACTGTTACTGTTACAGGAACTAATGGCTGTTCCGCCAGCGCTTCAGTTACCACGGCTCTTGATGCTAAAACCATTACCGCTTCTGCAGGAACCAATGGAAGTATTTCTCCTAATGGTTCTACTGCTGTAAGCTGTGGTGCCAACCAATCCTATACTATAACACCTAATGCCTGCTATCAAATTGCTACTGTTTTGATAGACGGAGTAAATAATCCAGCGGCTGTAAGTACAGGAACTTTTACCTTTACTAATGTCTCTGTGCCTCATACTGTCAGTGCTACTTTTGTATACAATTGCAGTTCGGTCGTCAATCTTAAAATGGATATAGAAGGTTATTATAATACGGCAACACATGCTATGCGATCAGTATTGTTAAATGAAGGAGTAGGGGTAAGTACAACCAATGTGGATAATATTACTGTTGAATTACATAATACAACTACTCATGCCTTAGTTACTTCAACTACTGCTATGTTACAAACAAACGGTAATGCCGTTGCTAATTTCAATTCGGCACCTAATGGGTTCTTTTATGTTGCGATTAAACACAGGAATGCAATAGAAACTTGGAGTGCCAATCCTATAACGGTTGGTCCGACACCGGCAACTTATAATTTTAGTGATGCTGCTTCAAAAGCCTATGGAAGTAACATGAAATTGTTGGAAACCGGAGTTTATGGTTTTTATTCCGGAGATCTCAATCAAGATGGATTTATTGAAGTTCAGGATTTTTCACCATTATTCAATAGCAGTGATGCCGGAGCTGAAGGATATCAGGCAACTGATTTAAATGGAGACGGATTTGTTGAAATTTTGGATTTCCCTTTTCTGTTTAATAATTCAGACGGTGGTGTTGAATCAGTTCATCCTTAAAAACGAATTCGATTTATTAAAAATCGCTTGACAAACTTCTGTCTGCTTTTGTCTCTAAAATTTAAAATCATTACTGTATATTTGCTTTTATTTTTGAAGGAATGGACAAGAAAACGACAGAATTTTATACCCGCTTGCGAGAAGAGTTGAACAATACGTCAACCTGGCCCAGCGAATACTTATATAAATTTATTGTACCCACAGATCCTAAAAAAGTTGAGGAAGTAGAAAATGCTTTTGACAACCTGGGTGCCGTGATACAAACTACACAATCAAAAACCGGAAAATACACCAGTCTTTCTATCAATGTAATGATGGAGAGTCCGGAACAAGTGGTTGAAAAATACATCGAGGTTTCAAATATTGAAGGGATTATATCATTATGATGGCGGAAAAATATATTAAAGAAAATGCCAATGATGTAGTGCATCATTTGGAATACAATGCCGAAAGAACCCATTTGATTATACCGGAGTATGGTCGCCATTTACAAAAATTGATTGACCAAGCTACTTTAATCGAGAGTAAGGAAGAGCGCAACAAAGCCGCCAAATACATCATTCAGGTCATGGGAAGTTTAAACCCGCATTTGCGTGATGTGCCCGATTTTCAGCACAAACTATGGGATCAGATTTTTATCATGTCCGATTTCAAATTGGATGTCGATTCTCCTTATCCGATTCCAACCAAAGATGTAATTCATCTGAAACCGGAACGTTTGGCTTACCCTCAAAAAAATCCGAAATACCGCTTTTATGGTAACAATATCAAATACATGATTGATGTGGCCAACAGTTGGGAAGACGGCGAAATGAAAAATGCTTTGGTAAAAGTCATTGCCAACCATATGAAAAAATCCTATTTGAGTTGGAACAAAGACACGGTAACCGATACCGTGATTTTTGAGCATTTGTTTGAATTGTCAGCAGGCAAACTAAACCTGTTGCAAAGCTCGGAAGAATTGTTGAACACCAACGATTTGATGCGGACCAATAAAAAAATATCCAACAAAAATATGCCGCCACAAAATGCTAAAATAAAAAGCAATAAGAACGGTAAAAAACCTTTTCAGAAAAACAATAATAACAATCAGAAATAGTTATGAGTTGTGAGTTATAAGTTATGAGTGCAAAGCCATAACTGCTCAAACTCCTAATTCATTTGTAATCATACATTATAAAAAATGGGAACTTTTAAAATAGAAGGTGGCATTCAACTAAAAGGAGATGTACAACCACAAGGGGCAAAAAATGAAGCGTTACAAGTTTTGTGTCCTGCATTATTAACCTCAGAAAAAGTTAGAATTACCAATATTCCGGATATTATAGATGTCAATAAACTAATCGTTTTATTAGGTAATTTGGGCGTTAAAATCCAAAAGAACGGAGTAGGAGACTACACGTTTCAAGCCGATGAGGTAAATATTGACTATTTAAAAACCGAAGCTTTTAAAAAAGAAGGCGGAAGTTTAAGAGGATCTATTATGATAGTGGGGCCGTTGTTAGCCCGATTCGGTTGCGGGTATATTCCAAAACCGGGAGGCGATAAAATTGGTCGTCGTCGTTTGGATACCCACTTTGAAGGCTTTATTAATTTGGGTGCTAAATTCCGTTACGAAAGAGAAGACCATTTTTATGGAGTGGAAACCAAAACCCGTTTGAAAGGCGCTCACATGTTGTTGGATGAAGCTTCGGTAACCGGAACAGCCAATATCGTAATGGCCGCTGTTTTAGCTGAAGGAACCACTACTATTTATAACGCCGCTTGCGAACCGTATTTGCAACAATTGTGTAAAATGCTGAACTCCATGGGTGCCAAAATCACCGGAGTAGGTTCAAACTTATTAACGATTGAAGGAGTAGACAAATTAGGAGGTTGCGAACACCGCATCCTGCCGGATATGATTGAAATAGGTTCATGGATTGGATTAGCCGCCATGACCCGAAGCGAAATTACCATCAAAAATGTAAGCTGGGAAAACCTTGGCGTTATTCCGAATGTATTCAGAAAACTGGGAATTACGTTAGAGAAAAAAGGAGATGACATTTACATCCCGGCACATACCAAAGGGTACACCGTTAAAACAGATATCGACGGTTCTATCTTAACTATTGCCGATGCGCCATGGCCCGGGTTTACGCCTGACTTGTTGAGTATAGTGTTGGTAGTAGCTACCCAAGCCAATGGCGATGTGCTCATCCACCAAAAAATGTTTGAAAGCCGTTTGTTCTTTGTGGATAAACTAATTGATATGGGAGCTAAGATTATGTTGTGTGATCCGCACCGTGCGGTAGTTATGGGACATGATTTCAAATCACAGTTGAAAGCTACGACCATGTCTTCACCTGATATTCGTGCCGGAATCTCGTTATTGATTGCAGCCCTTTCGGCCAAAGGAACGTCAACCATTCAAAACATTGAACAAATTGACCGTGGGTATGAGCGCATTGACGAAAGACTTCGCGCATTGGGGGCTAATATTGTGAGAGTATAATCTTGAGAGCCGTATCCTTTTGTTTGTTACTGCTTTTGGTATCGTGTAAAACGACGTACCGCAGAACCGACATCAGTTCCATTTCTGAAAAGGAGAAAGCAAAAGTGTATGATTTTGGCATGAGGGTTATGGGAAGCTGCAAAACAAGGCAGTTTGTTCCGCTTAGTGAAAAAGAAGTTGGTAAGAATGGTTTAGTTGCACTAACGTCTGATAAAGTATTGAGTGCTTGTGATGTTTTGGATAAAACCAACGGCAACCTCATTGATATGAAACTCATTGAAGTTATTGATGATACGTCTACGAGTAATTCAAAAATATTCCGATACAAGGCCAATTTTGAACGCAATGAGATAGTCAGGGAGATTAGGATTTGGCTGGGAACTGACGGGAAATTCCAGGGAATCATCTGCGAGACTTGGCAGAACAAATACGAACCTTACAGAAAGAAATAAACAAAATCCCAATGGACTTCAACCCGTTGGGATTTTTTTAATAAAAGCATGGAAACTTACATCATCATACTGCTTTGTGTAGCCGCTTTCTTTGCCGGGTTTGTAGATGCTATCGTGGGCGGCGGTGGTTTGATACAAACCCCGGTGGCTTTGATATTGTTGCCCAATTATGCCGTGGCTTCCATCATAGGTTCTTTAAAAATTCCGGCTTTCAGCGGAACCAGTTTTGCGGCCTATCAGTATTTGAAAAAGGTACAAATGAACTGGAAATTGCTGGCGGTAATGGCAGTGGTGGCTTTTAGTGCGGCCTTCTTAGGGTCTAATTTATTAACGTTGGTGCACAACGATTTCATGAAGCCTTTACTACTCATTGTATTGAGTTTGATTGCCATTTATACGTTTACCAAAAAAGATTTCGGTGCGCATCAAGCCAAAGAACATACTCCAAGAACTCAACTGTTGCTGGCTGTCCTAATGAGCGTTTGCCTCGGGTTTTATGACGGATTCATTGGTCCCGGGACCGGTAGCTTTTTGGTCTTAGGATTTGTAACGGTTTTGGGTTTCGATTTTCTACACGCTTCTGCCAATGCCAAAATGGTAAATCTGGCGACCAATTTCGGTTCTATTTGCCTCTTTGTATTGAAAGGCAAAATCATTTGGGCTATTGCGCTCCCTATGGCTCTTTGCAATGCCGTTGGCGGTTGGGTAGGCGCCAAGCTGGCCATCAAAAAAGGAAACGAATTCATTAGAATCTTCTTTTTGATAGTGATTGTTGGTACGCTAATTCGTTTTGGCTACGATGTGTTTTTTAAATAAAAGACAAACCGCTTCAAATAACCAATCTAAGGAATAAGAAGTAGGGTTGTAGTCTTTCGAAGCAAGTGAATAGGTCATCGATAACGGGTTTTAGGCTTCTGAAGGACATCCCTATAAATCAGCAACCGGTTTTAACTAATTATAAACCGGTTTTTAAGATTCAGAAGCTCAATCTTACCATTTAGAAACTCGTTTTTATCATTTAGAAGCCCGTTCTTAGGCTGGGAAGGCTTGGAAATGCTCAAAAGTTGGTTTTTTAAGGGCAATGAACCATTCCCGAAAACTTACTCCAATACATTTAAAAATTTCAAGCCAAAAATTACACCATCCCCTTGATAACCGTTTTGATACGAACGAACGTAATCAACTCGTAGTACCTTTAATTTTCCAAAACCTAAATTGTCTAAACCTACTGAGAATTCCTGATACGGTTTCCGGTCAGGGATGGCTAAGTTGTGAAAGCCCAATATTAACTGTGATTGCAAATATTTTAGCAACGGCAGTTTATTCATAATATACCCTTTGTCGTTATGCTCCATATGGGTTTCAAAAAAGCGGTCGTTGGTGCTCGCAGCATAATAAGGTAAAAGATTAAACACATTGGTATAACTATCGCCTTGCCCAATGTGGGTTTGGTTGCCGTTAAAATGACGGTAATCTACAAACGAAATGTTTTCGGCATTAAAGAACTTGCCTCCTTTTAAATTCAGTTGCAAGTATCCTTTATTGCCCAAAGTTACATCATAGCCTACTTTGGCCGAAACAAAATCGTATTCATAGGCTTTGTCCGTAGCTGCCATCGTTTTTTCGAAACCTAACGTTACGGTCGGATAATCGTCATTCGGAATGTTGTATTTGCCATCCGGTCTGGATAAGTATTTTTGCCCGAAATTAAATCGCATCGCTACATTGGCTTTGACTAAATTGTGTTTGGTTAAAGCGGCGGTTGTCTCGTCATTTGGCGAAAGCGGATTGTTTGAACTATACAGATCATCGCTTTTTACAACCGAATAATCTGTGGTGTTGTAAAGTGGTTTGCGCTCGCTGTATTCTACATTGGTATACAAATGAAACCCATTAACCACTTCTCTTTCGAAACAAAGGGCGGCGAAATTATTTTCATACAACTTCATAAAATTGTTTTTGAAAAATAAACTGCTCACCGAGTTGACGATGTTAGAAATAGGATTGCTGCGGTTAAACTGACTGACCATGCTTCCTCCGTTTACCGATAACAAACTGTTATTGATGTTATTGAATTTGTGAGCAAAGTTGAACGTCCCTCTTATTTTTTCTTCCGAAAAGCCATAGTCAAAACGAGTGCTGATGCTGGTGTAACTTCTTTTTTCTTCATTGCGTTTAAAGTAAGACAGCCCGGCATTAATGCGCCAACCCTGCACCGTGTTGAACGAAGGGAAAAATAATGGGCCATCGTAATTAACAGACCATTTTTTAAACGAATTTTTATAGCTGTAGCCACTCAAGATATCCATCGGACGAAATTTGTTGTGCTTGGCATCAATAGAGTCCAGGTATTTCTGCGATTTCTTTTTGGTTTGCAGCACATCCTTCTTGAGATAATCCGTAGATTCTTCTTCTGTTAAAGGCACCGGACGGATGGTGTTCCAAAATGAGTCTTCCTTTTTATTGGCGTTTTCTTCAAACGATAAGATTTGATTGGTAAAGGTTCGCTTGGCAAAGGTGGTTTCAAATTCAAAATTAGAATACACATAAGTAAACCTACCATTGACTTTAATGCTGAGCATCCCGGCTACAAAGTCGAGCGTCTGGGTGTTTTTTACCCAAATCTTACTATTGGTATTATAACTAAAGCTTTGTTTGAGCGTTAAATTATCAATAATGGGAACTTGCATTTGCTTGCCTTTGATAGACAAATCAGTAGCATAAATGGCATACGAATCATCTACGATATAGATGTAGCCTTCCATCACCGGTTCGTTTTCGCGTCGCGGTATCACTTTGATTTTGTTAATTTGCTGGCGGTTTTCGGTAAAAAACGACCCTTCAAATTTGTACTTATAATAGTTGAAAGCATTGTCGGCAATAGGGGAGACCACATTCACTTCAAAAGGCAGATAGTTTTCATAAAAATCATAATTTACCGAAGCGGCATTGTTAAAGCTAAAGCCATTGTCTTTGCCGCTTACTTTAGAAGCCACGATGACTTCCTTCATCTTATCCGGTTTTTGGAACGTGATTCGCGAAACCGTTTCCGAGAGGTAAATGATACCGCTTCGGGTGGAGTCTAATATTTCATCAAAAAAATCAAACTTTTGACCCATGATGGTTTTGGGAGCCTCCTTTAAACGGATAATGCCGCGTGAATAAAAATCAGATTTATAGCGGGCTGTTTTTTCGGAGTTTTCCTTTTTGTTCTTAATGGCATTTCTGATGATCTCATTTGCCGGATTGTCTTTTGGATTGATTACTACTTCTCTTAGCGTAATGTTTTCTTCCTGCATTACCACATCAACTACTATCGGTGCTTTTTCTACTTCAACTACTTGCTTGGCGGTTTTAAATCCCAGGTACTGAAAAATGATTTTATGGGTTCCGGGTGTTTTGACATTCAATTCAAATTTCCCTAGGTCATTAGTGGTCGTTCCGTTATAGGTGTTCTCTTCAAAGATGTTTACAAAAGGCAGCGGTTTTCCGTTGGCGTCAGTAACAGTTCCTTTGATTTGGGCCAAAGCACCAAAGGTTACTAAGAAACATAAAAGCGCAAGTGTTTTTTTTGATAGCATATAGAGAGTGATATAATTTTATAAAAAAGACTGTAGGGCCAGTTCGTAGCTTTTTAATCCGAAACCAATAATGACTCCTTTAGCATTAGGCGAAATAAACGATTGGTGACGAAAAGACTCTCGTGAGAAAGTGTTAGAGATGTGTACTTCGATAACCGGGGTGGTGATGGCTTTTACCGCATCGCCTATACCTATAGAGGTATGTGTATAAGCGGCAGCATTAAGGATAATACCGTCATAAGAAAAGCCTACTTCCTGAAGTTTATTAATAAGTTCCCCCTCAATATTGCTTTGAAAATACTGTATATCGGTTGAGGTATATTTTCTTTTCAGGCCTTTGATAAAGGTGTCAAACGACAGACTGCCATATATTTCGGGTTCTCTTTGCCCTAATAAATTCAGGTTTGGACCGTTTATTATTATAATTTTCATACAATTCTATGTTTCTGTAAATGTATAAATAATCTTTTACAATAGTAATAGTGGCAAAAAAATGAACTATTTGTAAGAAACAGCCTGAAATTGATTGAATTTTGTCAGTTTTCAAAAAATGCGACAATCGTGTTTTTTTGTTGATATCAGGTTATTTGTTTGTTTTTAAATAAGTTACAGAAATATTTTGTTAATAAAATTGTTGATAACTGTAACAACCCTTACTGGCGCTAGTATTATATTACTTATACTTTTGCTTTATTAATTTTAAAATTAAACAAACATGAAAAAAATTATTTTAACAGTTGCTGCAGTATTCGCTTTATCGTTTGCTAACGCACAAGACAAAAAAGAAGGTTCAGGAGAAGGATTTGGTAAAGGAGACATCTACCTTACAGGTACTGTTAACTTTATGAATGAAAAACAAGGTGATTTAAAATCTGACGGTTTGACAATTGCTCCAGGTATCGGTTATTTCTTAACTGAAAACTTAGCGCTTGTTGGATCTTTAGAGTACAGTTCATCTAAAAATACTGCTGAAGTTAAAACTACAGGTTTTGGATTATCAGCTGGTGTTAAATACTTCTGGACTCCTGCTAGCAAATTTTCTCTTTCTTTAGGAGGTCAATTATCTTACATGACTGAGAAAGAAGATGCTTTTGATGTAAAAACTAACACTATCGGACTTAATGTTCCTGTAGGTTTACATTATTTCGTATCTGATAGTTTCGCTATCACTACTGAGTGGGCTGGTTTAAGCTACACTTCAGAGAAAGCTGATACTACAGGTGCTGAAGCTACAAACACTATTAAATTAGGTGGTGATTTATCAACTATCACTTTAGGTTTAATCTACAAACTATAATTTTTGTAGAACTTCAAAATTTAAACCGCGCCAATGGCGCGGTTTTTTTATATACGTCATTTGCCTTATTTATTCTTTACTTAATAATTTTATATTTGTCGTACTAATTTTAAAATCAACAAAACATGAAAAAAATTATTTTGACTATGGTTGCTGCTTTAGCGGTAACTTTTGCATTTGCGCAAAAAAAGGGTGGCTCTGATGACATGAGATTTGGAGTAAGAGGCGGTTTAGATATGATATCGGTAAAGATTGCCGGTGGTGGTTCTGAATCATTGACCGGATTTTATTTGGGAGGTTTTGCCGAGTTTGCTATTGCTGACCAGTTTGTACTGCAACCAGGTATTAGTTATCACTCTGCTTCTAAAACCGTAAATGGTTTTGATATCAAAGCTAATTTCTTGAGTGTGCCCGTTTTGGTAAAATACCAAGTGGCAGAACAATTCAATTTATTAGCCGGTCCATCGTTGTATTACAATACTGATTCTGAAGCTCAGGACAAAACTACGTTTAATCTTGATTTAGGTGCTTCTTATGACATCACTGAAAATTTCTTAGTAGAGGCAAGATACTCTATTGGATTAACAGGCGATTCAAAAGTTAACCATTTCTTAGTTGGAGTAGGTTATAAATTCTAAGATCCTCCAAATATATTATAGAAACCACGTCAATGATGTGGTTTTTTTATTATATAAAACTCTGTTACTTGTTTTTTTGATATATTCTGTTACATTTGTCCTACTAATTTTAAGAATATATCATGAAAAAAATTATTTTAACAATGGCAGTTGTTCTAACTGCAACTTTTGCCAATGCCCAAGCCAGAGAGAAAGGAACGATTGAACTTATCCCATATCTTGGTTTTTCAACATCCAATTATTATGGAGCTGACACAGGATCGGCTAACTCTTCGCTTTCTGCAGTCGCTTATGGACTAGCGGGAGATTATTTTTTTAACAAAACATGGAGTTTACGTTCCGGATTGTTATTCCAGACAATGGGAACAGAATTGCCCGGACTTAAAGAAAAATTAAATTACTTGACAATTCCGGTTAATGCTAATTGGCACTTTGGAAGTACTAAAAAATGGAATTTAAATTTTGGGCCAAGCTTTGGTTTTCTTATGTCAGCCAAAGATAATAGTCAAGATATCAAAGATTTGGCAAACACTACTCAAATAGGTTTAAATTATGGAATTGGTTATAAAATTGCAGTATCTGATAAAATCAGTATTTTAATTGATTATCAAGGAATGACCGGACTTAGCGATGTTTCAAAAGATTCATCTACTAATATAAAAAATGCTTACGGCAGTTTTGATGTTGGTTGTGTGTTTAAATTATAATACAGTTTAAGATAGCTATAGAAACCACGTCATTGACGTGGTTTTTTTATTATAAATCATTTTGTTACTTTGCACTATGAACTGGAGTGGCTATATAAAAAGCTTTCAAACTTATTTAAAATTAGAACGTGGTTTGTCAACGAACACAGTTGCCAATTATACCTTTGATTTAGAGCGATTGTGTGATTTCTTAGTGCAGAATAACATTAATGTAGCTCCGGAAAAAATAAATGAAGCTACTATTGAACAGTTTATTTATGCCGTTTCCAAAGAAGTTAATGCCCGTTCGCAAGCCCGAATTATATCAGGATTAAAAAGCTTTTTTGCCTATTTGATTTTTGAAGATTATCGGGTTGATAATCCAATGGAGTTAATTGAGGCGCCCAAAATCGGAAGAAAACTACCGGATACCTTATCGGTTGCTGATATCGATAATCTTATTGGCGCTATCGATTTGTCTACTCCTGAGGGAGAACGTAACAGGGCTATGCTTGAAACGCTTTATAGTTGCGGTCTTCGTGTTTCTGAAATTGTAAGCCTGAAGATTTCTGATTTGTTTTTTGAGGAAGGTTTTATAAAAATTACCGGAAAAGGAAATAAGCAACGCTTTGTTCCGGTTGCTACTACCACACAAAAGTACATTGAAGTATATAAAAACAGCATTCGGTCTCATCTCGATATAGCCAAAGGTTTTGAAGATACTTTGTTTTTAAACCGACGAGGGAAACAGCTTACCAGAGCTATGATTTTTACTATAATCAAAACATTAGCGGTGAAAATAAATCTGAATAAAAATATTAGCCCTCATACACTAAGGCATTCTTTTGCTACGCATTTGTTGGAGAACGGAGCGGACTTGCGTTCAATTCAAATGATGTTGGGTCACGAATCGATTACCACTACAGAGATTTATGTTCACTTGGATAGAAAACATTTAACACAAATCATGCATACATTTCATCCTCGAAAAAAGTAATTTTAAGTATTTTTAATTACATTAGCATCGGTTTTAAACAAAAGAATAATCCCAAATCTCTTTTAAAATAATGAAGTTTAACGACGTTTTTGTAGTAGATGATGATAAGATTTATCATTTTCTTATCAAGAAATTACTAACCAGCAATAATATAAATTTAAATCTGTCTTTTTTTGAAAACGGGTTGGTGGCTATTGAGGGTATAAAGGATAAAATTGAAAAGGGTGACACACCACCGGATTTAATTTTGCTTGATATTAATATGCCGGTTCTTGATGGATGGCAGTTTTTGGAAGAGTATAAGCTTCTTAAAGATAAAATTGAAAAGGATATCATCATTTATATTATTAGCTCCTCAGACAATACGGTTGATAAAGACAGAGCTAAAGATTTTCAAGACGAGGTAAAGGATTACTACTTGAAACCGGTAACCATTGAAGCTATAAAATCAATTTTTTCCATATAAAAAGGCGACCATTTGGTCGCCTTTTTTATTTATTAAGATAGCTATTATTTAGCAATATTAACTGCTCTTGTTTCTCTAATTACTGTAATTTTAACTTGTCCCGGATAAGTCATTTCAGTTTGAATTTTTTGCGAAATTTCAAAGGAAAGATTAGCGGCATTTTCGTCACTTACTTTTTCACTTTCAACTATAACGCGTAGTTCGCGTCCGGCTTGAATGGCATAAGCATTTTTAACACCGTTAAAGCCAAAGGCAATGTTTTCTAAGTCTTTTAAACGTTGGATATAAGAATCTAAAACTTGACGTCTTGCACCCGGTCTTGCTCCTGAAATAGCATCACACACCTGAATGATTGGAGAGATTAAGTATTTCATTTCGATCTCATCGTGGTGCGCTCCGATGGCGTTACAAACTTCTTCTTTTTCGCCATACTTCTCAGCCCATTGCATTCCCAATAAAGCGTGTGGTAAATCACTTTCCGTATCCGGCACTTTCCCGATATCGTGAAGTAAACCGGCACGTTTCGCTAATTTCACGTTCAATCCTAATTCGGCAGCCATGATACCACAAAGCTTAGAAACTTCGCGCGAGTGTTGCAATAGGTTTTGTCCATAAGAAGAACGGTATTTCATTCTTCCGACTACTTTGATTAATTCAGGATGTAAACCGTGTATTCCTAAATCGATTACCGTACGTTTACCTACTTCAATGATTTCGTCATCGATTTGTTTGGTCGTTTTGGCTACTACTTCTTCAATTCTGGCCGGGTGAATTCTGCCGTCAGTTACCAATTTGTGTAAAGACAAACGGGCGATTTCACGTCTAACCGGGTCAAAACAGGAAAGGATGATAGCTTCCGGAGTATCGTCTACAATAATTTCTACTCCTGTAGCCGCTTCCAAAGCACGGATGTTTCTTCCTTCACGGCCAATGATTCTTCCTTTAACATCATCTGATTCAATATTGAAAACAGATACACAATTTTCTACTGCTTCTTCTGTTCCGACGCGTTGAATGGTGTTGATGATTACTTTTTTAGCCTCTTGTTGAGCCGTCAATTTAGCTTCTTCAATGGTGTCTTGAATGTGCGACATTGCCTTGGTTTTGGCTTCTGCTTTTAAGCTTTCTACCAATTGCTCTCGAGCATCTTCAGCTGAAAGACCAGAGATTACCTCTAGTTGTTCCACCTGACTCTTATGCAGTTTTTCAAGTTCTTGTTGTTTCTTGTCTAACAGCTCAATTTTTGAGTTGTATTCATTGGTTTTGGCTTCGAAATCATCGTTTACTTTTTTAGCTTTGGCCAATTCGCTTGAAACTTGAGATTCTTTGTCTCGGGTTCTTTTTTCTACTTCGGCAATTTTCTTGTCTTTGTTTAAGATCTCTTTTTCATGTTCCGATTTCAGCTCCAAGAATTTTTCTTTGGCCTGAAGTAGCTTGTCTTTTTTAATGTTTTCGGCTTCCACGTTAGCATCTCTTAAAATAGAAGCAGCTTCTTTTTTAGCATTCTTAATCATATTGGAGACGTTGTTTTTTTCGAGGTATTTTGCAATTCCAAAACCTCCGCCGACTCCTGCGATTAAAGCAATTATAATTAGTATAGTTCCCATGTTTTTGTTAGTGTTTATATATAAAAAAAGCCTACATTAGGTGAATGCATAAACTCGTAAGGACAAGTTTTGAGCTAACTCGTTGGTCAAGCTTCCTAGTCAAATGAAAGGCATGCTTTAGTAACGATGATTTGCTCATTCTAATTTGTTAGTGTTGAGTTTACCAATTAAAATCTAATGTAGGCGGTATTGTAATCTATAGGTAAGAACGTTATTTTTTTTCGAGATAATCGAATAATAAATCATTAATTTTTTTCAATCGCTCCAAATCTTTACTATCCATGGAACTGTCAACTTGCTTTTGTTCAACTTGAGAAGCAAACTGTAAAGCACACATGGCTAATACATCTTGTTTGTCGCGAACGGCATAGTTTTCTTCGAATTGCTTAATCATAGCATCAATTTTTTTGGAAGCGCTTCTAAGGCCTTCTTCCTGTGACATGTCAACCGTTAACGGATAAACTCTGTCGGCAATTGATAGTTTTATTTTAAGCTTATCCTCCATGGTTTTAGTCTGATAACTGTGCTATACAGTAATCTATCTCCCGAATTAATGAATTTATTTTAAGCTTGGTATCTCTTTTGTTTTCTTCACCGCCTAATAATGAATTAGCCATTTTGAGTGATTCACATTCTGATTTCAAGGTTACAATCTCATCAGATTTTTTTTGAATAACAGCCATTGCATTTTCTAATTCTGTTTTTAATCCAATAGAATCTTGCTCTAAACGCTCTATTTTTATAAAGAGTTTTTCAATTCTATTTTCAAGAGAATCAATTATTTCTGCAATTTCACTCATGAAATGATTTATTCATTACTTACTCTACAAAGTTAGGATTCTATTTTGTTTGCACAATAGTTTTGTCAATTATTTATTTCTTTTTCCGAGAGAATTATAATATTTTGTTTTTTAATGGGTTACAAAAAAAATAATTTGATTGTAAATTTTTACGCACTTTTTTATACCTTAGCCTGACAACTTATTTTATGAAGAATTTTTGGTTTATAGTACTGATTACGGCTTTGGCATTGGGACAATCTCAATATCCGAAAGAGTATTTTCGTTCTCCTTTGGATATTCCTTTGCAATTGGCAGGTAATTTTGGGGAATTGCGCTCCAATCATATTCATTCCGGTTTCGATTTTAAAACTCAGCAAAAAGAAGGATTGAATGTTTATGCCGCTGCCGATGGGTATGTGTCCCGAATAAAAATTTCTGAAATAGGTTACGGAAAAGCGATTTATATCACACATCCTAATGGCTTTACTACTGTCTATGGCCATTTGCAATCGGGTTTTGGCGAAGTTGAAAAGCTAATCAAAAAAGAACAATATAAAGCCAAATCTTATGAAATTGATGTTGCGTTTGCACCAAATGATTTGATTATTAAAAAAGGTGATATTGTCGGAATCTCAGGGAATACAGGCGGTTCTGACGGGCCGCATTTGCATTTTGAAATCCGTGATACGCAATCGGAGAAAATTATTAATCCGTTGTATTTTGGTTTTGATGCTTTGATTCCCGATGATAAACGCCCCATTGTAAATAGTTTATGGGTGTATCCTTTGGATGGGAATACTGTTGTGAACCAATCTAAAAGACCGATTTCAGTGAATTTGTCATTGCAAGATGATGGCAGTTATATCGCTGAAACCATAGCCGCCACAGGAAAAATAGGTTTCGGAATTACCACTATTGATTATGATAATGTTTCTTGGAATGCCAATGGGGTTTTCAGTGTACAGACTTTCTTAAACGGCAAACCCGATTTCAGTTACCAATTTGATACGTTTGCTTTTGATGAAACCCGCTATGTCAATGCTTTAATCGATTATGGTCGCTATAAAAAACTGGGACAACGGGTACAAAGATTGTTTACGGAAAATTTGTATCCGTTAAGTATTATAAAACCCGGAATGGCTAACGGAATTATCAGTGTTGCCGGAAATGTTTCTCAATCATATCGCATAGAAGTGGCCGATTTTAGCGGAAATAGTACTAAAATATTTATCCCAATTCAATATGCTAATTTGCCTGCCAAAGTCAATGAAGTACCCATAATTTCAAATTATTTGGTCAAAGCCAAAAAGGACAATATTTTTACTTTAGATAATGTAACGGTTTCGTTTCCGGCCAATACATTCTTAGCCGATTTTTATATGAATTTCTCAGTAAAAAACGGTTTAGCTGTTATTCACGATGACGTAGTGCCGGCTTTTTCTAATTTTTCGGTCACTTTTGAAGATTCTGTTTCAACAGAAAAAGCGAAGGAAAAGATGTTTATCGGACTTGTTGACGGAAAAAAAACGTATTTCTACAATACTAAACGCTATAAAAATTCGTTTACCATTTATACCAAATATTTGGGAGATTACAAATTACTGAGAGATGGCATGCCGCCCAAAATTAAAAGCGATAAACGAATTGGTGGCAAATGGATTAGCAATTTAAACACTTTGCAATTCACTGTTTCCGATGATTTATCAGGGATTAAGAGTTACGAAGGGTCTTTAAACGGCAAATGGATTTTGCTGGAATATGAATCTAAAACCAAAAAACTCATTCACCGTTTTGCTGATGGTATCGTCGCTGAAGGCAAAAATGATTTAAAAATCACAGTTACTGATAATGTTGGAAATTCTACTATCTTTGAAACACAATTTTTTAGAAGTCAAAAACCTTAATCATACCCTTTGAGAACAACAAAATTCTTTTTTACGCTCCTTTTCATAACTGTTAGTGTCATCGCTTTTGCTCAAAATCAGACCGCTAAAGTGGCTGGTGTGGTACTCGATGAAAATAACAAACCGGTCGCTGATGTAAATGTTAGTTACCAAACCAAATCGGCTACAACTGACGCTAACGGATTTTACCAAATTACGGTTCCGGCGAATCAAAAAGTAGTGTTGGTCTTTACCCATACTTCTCTGAAAAATATAACCGCAACGTTGCAATTGAAAGCGGGAGAAAATTTTGAATTTCATGTGGTCATGAGCGATAAAGCAGAGCAGTTGAATGATGTGATTATTACCAACAATAAAAAAAGAGTTCAAGGAATTACCACTCTTTCTCCGGAAACTATTCGCAGAAATACCAGTGCTATGCCCGGCGTGGAAAGTGTGCTGAAAACTTTTGCGGGTGTAAATGCTAACAATGAATTGAGCTCAGGGTACAACGTTCGCGGTGGAAATTATGATGAAAATTTAGTTTACGTTAATGAAATTGAAGTGTATCGTCCGTTCTTAATTCGTTCCGGGCAACAGGAAGGGTTGAGTTTTACCAATACCGATATGGTTCAGAATGTAGACTTTTCTGCCGGTGGATTTCAGGCTAAATACGGCGATAAATTATCATCTGTTTTAGATATTACCTACAGAAAACCAACCAAATACGGTATCACTGCCGAAGCCAGTTTCCTAGGCGGAAGCTTAACCGGAGAAGGGATTTCCAAAAACAAAAAATGGTCTGCCATCACCGGAATACGTTACCGCGATAATTCACTTTTGGTGAACAGTCAGGAAACGCAGACCAACTTCAGACCAACATTTATTGATGTGCAAACCAATGTGAATTTCAGTCCCAATAAAAAATGGCAATTCAGTTTCTTGGGCAATGCTTCTCAAAACAAATACAATTATCAACCTTTGACGCGTCAAACCAATTTCGGAACGATTGATGAGCCTATAGCTTTACAAGTTTTTTATGAAGGACAAGAAAATGATAAATACCGAACGCTTTTCGGCGCTTTTAAAACCACTTATGCCGCCAATGAAAATAATACGTATAAGCTAATCACTTCGATTTACCATACACAAGAACAAGAGTATTACGACATACTTGCTGCCTATTATTTGGGAGCAGTAGATACCAATGTTGGCTCAGAAACTTTAGGAGAGGTAACGTACAACCAAGGAATCGGAAGCCAGTTAAACCATGCGCGTAACGATTTAGATGCCCTGATTATTAATGCCGAAGTCAAAGGAACGCACCAAATAAACAATAAAAAACACCAAATCGATTGGGGATTTAAATACACTCGTGAAAATTTCCGCGACCGAATTGTGGAGTGGGAAGTAATTGACTCAGCAGGTTTCTCCATCAATCCACCTGAATTTCATGTGCCAAATGAACAACCTGCCCATTCTTATATTGGACCTTTAGTGCCTTATAAAAATGTGAGAGCGACAAATTTTGTTGATATTGATCGTTTTTCCGGCTATGCTCAGTGGAGTACTAAAACCAAATTAGGCGAAAATCAATTGTGGATTACAGCCGGTTCCCGTTTTCACAGTTGGAAAGTTTCAGCAGAAGGAATTTCCGGCGGGAAAATGCAAACCGTTTTCAGTCCGAGAGCTCAATTGACCTTAAAACCTGATTGGGAAAAAGATATGGTATTCCGATTTGCTGTCGGACTTTACCATCAACCACCATTTTACCGTGAATTACGAGATGAAGATGGTGTCGTTAATCCAAATGTAAAAGCACAGCAATCGGTTCATTTTGTATTGAGTAATGATTACAATTTTAAAATGAATAATCGCCCGTTTAAATTGGTTACCGAAGGGTATTACAAGTCGATGACTGACGTGAATACATATACATTAGAAAATGTCAGAATCCGATATCGCGCCAATAATGATGCTACCGCCTATGCTTACGGTTTAGATATGAGATTGAACGGAGAATTCGTTCCGGGAACAGAATCTTGGTTGAGTTTTGGTTATATGAAAACCGAAGAAAATCAAAACGGCAGAGGTTTTATTGCGCGTCCAACAGATCAGCGATTGAAATTCGGAATCTTATTCCAGGATTATATGCCTAATATCCCGAATATGAAATTGTACTTGAATTTGGTTTATAACACAGGTTTGCCGGGAGGTTCACCTTCTTATGCTGATTCGTACGATTACCAAACCCGTTTGCGCGATTACCGTCGTGCCGATGTGGGATTCTCCTATGTGTTTACTGAAAAAAATAACGAAAGACGCGATGGACATTGGTTAAAAAAATTCCAAGACTTGTCAATTGGATTTGAGATTTTCAATTTATTCAACAATCAAAACGCCATTACCAATACATGGGTGCGCGACGTGTATACCAAAAACCAATACGGAATTCCAAATTACATGACCACTCGAGTTTTCAATGTGAAACTGACGGCGAAATTGTAGAAATATTTCACTATTTTTGAGTGTCTAATTTTAGTAGCAATGAAAAAATATCTTCCTTACCTATCCGCAATGCTTGTCGTGCTTTTTATTAGTTGCAAAAAGCAGGAAGAAGAAAAGCCCAAAGTAATTTATGATGCTACTTCAAAAGTAAAAACCGAAGTGCCGGTTGATACGAATCAAATTTTGATTGCCGATTTACCCGTCAATATGGAGGGCACTAATTTCTTGATTCATCCGATAGGAGTGGTATCAGGAAAGGGTAGAGGATTCAAGTCTTCCGGAGAATCAGGAGAAGGTTTTACCGTTTCTAACTACGGAGAATACCAAATTACCGGTTATTTAAAGAATCTTATGTTTCAAGAAATGGGAAAGGACACTCTATATGCCTTGACCGATAAACCAATTTTAATTGAAACGGCTACCTATTTAAAAATCTTTGCCGATAAAACCAAACAGCAATTGATGGTGTATTCCTTGTCGGATATGGATACCAATAAAGACGGGAAATTAGATTCAAGCGATATCAAATCGTTGTACATCAGTACGGTTTCCGGCCAAAAATTCACCAAACTTTCTGCCGATTTTCAGGAATTGGTAGATTGGAAAATTATTGAATCAAAAAACCTTTTATACTTCAGAGCTATTGAAGATACCAACAAAAACGGGGAGTTTGATGCCGAAGATAAACTGCAATACCACTTTGTAAATTTATTAGACAAAGATTGGAAAGTTCAAGAGTACAAGCCAATTTAAATCAGGATATCACTTTCTAAATCTGATTTTTCGATTTCAAAATCAAAGCCTAGTTTCGAAACCAATTCGATTACCAATCGTTTGTACCAATTTTCGGATTTGGGATGAATGTAGATTTTTTCAATTAATTGATTGATATCAACATCTATTTTTAAACCATCATTAATCTTAATGTTTTCGGAAGAAATATCAGCAATGATACGAACTTCACGTTCGTACTGAAAACTTTTTCGCTTGAATAAAAATGGGAAAAACATATCGTCAAACGGAATGTATTCTTTTTTATAATCAATGTAATTCACCTCACCGATGTATTGATTAAACTCTTTCTCTGCCTCAAGTGCTTTTTGCAAACGACCTATAGTGGATTGAATCGCTAATCCTTCGCTGTTTTGGGTAAAAATCTGCCACATCGCAAACGATTCGTATTCGTTGATGTGCCAACTGCTCACGACAACTTTCTCGCGGTGGGTTTTGTAATAGGCTAAAAATTCAGGGTTATTTTCCGAGAGTTTTTTGATTTCCTCATAAGTAGGTTCGCTGAAAGTACCTTCGTATTGGTCTTCAAATTTATCGGAACGTGATAGGAATAACTTTTGCGAAAGCAGTAAATCCAAGAATTTTGATAAGTCCAAATATTTCCAAACCACTGTATCTGGATCTTCAGGTAATTTGATATTTGGATTGTGAAGATACATTATTCAAAAGATTGCATCGAAACTAATTTGGAATACATGCCGTTTTTGGCTAAAAGTGCTTCGTGAGTGCCTTGTTCAACGATTTCTCCTTTTTGCATAACAACTATCATATCTGCTTTTTGAATCGTTGAAAGACGGTGTGCTATAACGACAGAAGTTCGGTTTTGCATCATATTTTCCAACGCCTGCTGCACCAATCTTTCGCTTTCTGTATCTAAAGCAGAGGTAGCTTCGTCCAAAATCATAATCGGCGGATTTTTCAATACTGCACGAGCAATAGACAAACGTTGTTTTTGACCCCCGGATAACTTGTTTCCGCTATCGCCTACATTGGTATAAATGCCTTCCGGTAAGTCTTTAACGAATTCGTAAGCATTGGCAATTTTCAAGGCTTCGATTACTTCTTCGTCTGTTGCGTCTTGTTTTCCCAAAGCAATATTGGCTTTCACGGTGTCGTTAAACAAAATAGAATCCTGTGTCACTAATCCCATCATGGTGCGTAGTGATTTGATATCAATATCTTTAATGTCAACGTTGTCAATTTTGATGTTGCCTTCATTTACATCGTAAAAACGAGTCAACAAATTGGCAATCGTACTTTTTCCACTTCCGGATTGTCCTACTAAAGCCACTGTTTTTCCTTTTGGAATTTGTAGTGAGAATTGTTTCAGTACATTTTCTTCCTCGTAGCGGAAATTAATATTTTCGATGGAAATCCCGGTTTCAAGGGTTTCTTTCTTAACGGCATTTTCTTTGTTGACGATTGGATTTTCTTGTTCCAATATTTCAAAAATACGTTCTACGGCTGCATTTCCTCTTTTCACACTGTAAGAGGCTTTGGAGATGGATTTGGCCGGAGTTAAAATATTATAGGCCAATCCCATGTAGGCTATGAAAGCTGCTCCATTCAAGGTTTTTTCGATTAAGACCATATTTCCTCCATACCAAAGTAAAATAGCAATAACCATAATGCCCATAAACTCACTCACGGGAGAGGCTAAGTTTTGACGGTTTCCGATGTTGACTGATAAGTTAAAAAAACGGTTGGTTGAGCCTTGAAATACTTTGTTAAAATAATTTTCAGCATTATAACTTTTAACGACTTTCAAACCACCCAAAGTTTCTTCAATAGTAGAAAGAAAAGTACCTTGTTCTTCCTGCATTCGGGTTGATTTTCGCTTCAATTGTTTTCCAATTAAGGAAATGATATAGCCAGAAACCGGGATGAAGATAAACACAAAAATAGTCAGTTTTACACTAATGGTAAACATCATGATGATGGTGAAAATAATCGTCAAGGGTTCCTTTACAATCAATTCCAGCATAGATAGCATTGAAGTCTGTACTTCATTAGCATCCCCCGATATACGAGAAATCAAATCGCCTTTTCGTTTTTCGGAAAAGAACGAATGTGGTAAATCGAGTGTTTTTTTATAGATAGCATTTCGCAAATCACGCATGATACCGTTTCGCAAGAAATTAATGAAAAACATGGCAAAATAATCGCTTAAGTTTTTCAGTAAAAAGATTGAAATGATAATCGCTACCATTATTGCTAATGTGAAGCTAACTCCTTTTTCATTGGTTGTTGTAGTAATGTAATAGCTTAGGAAATCTTCCAGATAATGCTTGAAATGGGCAATGTCCTGAAATTCGGGTTTGATTGTGTTTTTTTTGGTTTGGTCAAACAATACCTGCATCATGGGAATCAAAGCCATAAACGACAGGGTACTGAACAAAGCATACAATATGTTGAAAAAGATGTTCAGGTAAGCGTACTTTTTATACGGCTTGATAAATGGAATTATTTTCTTAAAACTACTCATTAGTTCAACTGCATTTCAGAAATTATGGTTTTGATTTTGGCATCCAAATGAGCCTCTGCTGCCGGGATTTCATCCAAACTCTCGATAGCCGTATTTACACTGAAATAAAATTTTATTTTAGGCTCAGTACCGCTTGGGCGAGCACAAATTTTAGAACCGTCTTCCAAATAATAAATCAGCACATCTGATTTAGGAACCGATAAAGTTTCCAATTCATTAGTTAATAAATTTCGTGCGGTGGAATTTTGATAATCTTCTACCATAATCACACGTTGTCCGTTGATTTCGGAAACCGGTTTTTCGCGCAAGTCAATCATCATTTGCTTGATTTGACTGGCGCCTTCCATACCTTTTTTAGTAATAGAAATTAAATGTTCTTTATAGAAACCAAAGTCAACAAACATTTGTTGCAGTTCTTTATACACCGAACTGCCTTTTTCTTTGGCTTGTGCGGCAATTTCGCACATCAATAAAATAGCACCTACGGCATCTTTATCGCGAACCGCATCACCTACCATAAAACCAAAGCTTTCTTCACCACCGCCAATAAATTTCAGTTCAGGGAAATCTTTAATGAACTTGGCAATCCATTTGAATCCGGTCAATCCCACTTTGCATTCTACGTTGTAAGCTGAAGCTAACTCCAGCATCATAGGTGTAGAAACTATAGTGGAACCGATAAATTGTTTGCCATCAAGTTTTCCGGCTTTACGCCATTGCTCTAGCAAATAATGTGTCATCACGGTCATCGTCTGATTTCCGTTGAGCAAAATCATTTTGCCGTTATTGTCTCTCACGGCAACCCCTAAACGGTCACTGTCAGGGTCGGTTCCAAAAACAATATCAGCATTAATCTTATCGGCCAAAGCTAAAGCCATAGTCAAAGCTTCCGGCTCTTCGGGGTTTGGAGAAATAACGGTTGGGAAATCACCATTCGGTTCAGCTTGTTCAGGAACGATGTTGACATCGGTATAACCTGCTTTTTCCAATACTTTAGGAACCATTTTGATAGAAGTTCCGTGAAGCGAGGTGTAAGCAATTTTTAAATTTTTTCGAGCCTCAGCCGAAGTATTAAAACTCGCATTAGCCACTGTAGAATCAATAAAAGCATTGTCAACAGCTACATCTACATATTCGATTAAACTTTCGTTAGCTTCAAACTTAATTTCGTTGTATTTTAAATCCTCAATGACTTGAATGATTTCACCATCTTGTGGCGGTACTAACTGTCCTCCATCCTGCCAATATACTTTATAACCATTGTATTCCGGGGGGTTGTGCGAAGCGGTTAAAACAATTCCGGCATGACAGTTCAAATGCTTTACGGCAAAAGATAATTCCGGTGTAGGACGCATTTCCGAAAATAGAAATACTTTTATTCCGTTGGCCGAAAAAACATTGGCAACCACTTTGGCTAACGTATCACTATTATGACGGCAATCGTATGCAATAGCCACTTTCAGTTGTTCACCCGGGAATGATTTTTTAAGGTAATCGGATAAACCTTGAGTATTTTTACCCAGAGTGTATTTATTGATACGGTTCGTTCCAACACCCATAATTCCACGCATTCCACCGGTTCCGAATTCTAAATTTTTATAAAAACTCTCCTCCAAATTCTTTTGAGAAGTAGTCATCATTTCTTTGATTTGGTTTTGGGTTTCAACGTCAAAAGTTGGCGTAAGCCATTCGTTTACTTTGTCTAATATGTTATGTTCAATATGCATTTTTAACTTAATTTAACTTGGAAGTAATTTGATTACAAATTGACTTCATTGGATATTTTATAGCGCTCTTCATTGTTTTTGGTACGAAGAATAATTTCGCCCAAAAATCCGGCTAAGAATAATTGAGAACCAATAATCATAGCGGTTAGGGCTATGTAGAATAATGGATTTTGCGCTACCAAAATGGTAGGCTCATGTAAAGCAAATAGTTTCAAAAGTTTGATGGCAATGATTAAAAATGTGGCAATAAATCCAATGATAAACATTACCACGCCAAGTGCTCCGAAAAGGTGCATCGGACGTTTGCCGTATTTGGATAAAAACCAAATGGTAATCAAATCGAGAAAACCATTGATAAAGCGACTCATGCCAAATTTGGACTCGCCATATTTTCTGGCTTGGTGGATGACTACTTTTTCGCCAATTTTTCCGAAACCGGCATTTTTGGCCAGAACCGGTATGTAGCGATGCATCTCTCCCGAAACTTCGATGTTTTTGATTACAATACTTTTATAAGCTTTTAATCCGCAATTAAAATCATTCAAATAAACGCCGGAAGTTTTTCGAGCAGCCCAATTAAACAATTTTGAAGGCAGATTTTTTGAAACCACTGAATCGTACCGTTTCTTTTTCCAACCCGAAACCAAATCGTAATTTTGGTTCATGACCATAGTGTATAATTCAGGGATTTCATCCGGACTGTCCTGCAAATCAGCATCCATGGTGATGACTACATCGCCTTTTGCCTTAGCAAATCCGGCATGTAAAGCCTGTGATTTCCCAAAGTTTCTCAGAAAACGAATCCCTTTTACATTGGGGTTTTCTTTGGAAAGATTTTCAATTAGTTGCCACGAATCATCCGTACTTCCGTCATCTATGAAAATTACTTCATAAGTATAGTGGTTGGCTGTCATTACTTTGACAATCCATTGGTGTAATTCGGGTAAAGATTCCTGCTCGTTTAGAAGCGGAATTATTATGGATAAATTCATTTATAATCCTTGATTCGATTTTGATTTCAAAATAGCGGCCAAAATTAAACCAAAAATGGCAACCACAACATATACGGTTAAAAGTCCCATGAAAATATTTCCTAAGGAATAATTGTCTGCTTTTTGCATTTCGGCTATCGTTTGATTTAATACATCAGTCGGTGTTCCGAACTTTTGCATCATTTCAACGGTATATTTGATGGTCATTTCCTTCAGGGTTTCTTTGGCCTGAGGGTCGATGAAATTAAATAAGATATAGTTATACAGTGCAGAAATAGTACTTCCTAAGACTCCGGCAATAAAATAAACCGAAAAGGCTTCTTTAAAAGTGATAACATTATTTAGTTGACTTTTAGTTTTTGTAACTAACATAACACCAATAACAATATTAATCAGAAGACTGATTCCGCCAACCCACCAATTCATAAACAGCTTTATATCAATAACATAAAGAAGAGTTGTGGAAACAATTGAGATTAGGCCCAAAATCAGACCATAGGTAACTGCATTTTTCTTAATAATTTCGTTCATGATTTTTTGGTTTTAATTATTTAACAAATATAAGTAATTCCGTTATTACTCAATATTAAGTGCGAAACATTTAAAAAAAGTTACAGATTGGTTTGATTTTTGAAAAATAGTTGTATTTTTGCACACTCAAATTAAAAAAGAATTAATTAAAAGTTGTAGCCAGTTTATACCTTCCAGAGTGGAAGCTTCAAAACAAACTACTTCATAACAATAACAAGAATTATCATGAAAAAAGGAATCCACCCGGAAAATTACAGATTAGTTGCTTTTAAAGACATGTCGAATGAAGATGTTTTTATCACTAAATCTACAGTAGAAACTAAAGAAACTATCACACACGAAGGTGTTGAATATCCAGTTTACAAAATGGAGATTTCTAGAACGTCTCACCCTTTTTACACAGGTAAATCTAAACTTATCGATACTGCAGGACGTATTGATAAATTCAAAACCAAATACGCTAAACACGCTAAGTAATAGTTATAGTGTTCAAATTTTAGAAAGACCATTCACTAAAGTGAGTGGTTTTTTTATACAATAAACTTTGTAACTTTGGTCCACATCTTATAACAACTCACTACAATGAACTACATATTATTTGACGGTACGGTTCGCAATGCCTTACTTCCGTTTACTTTTACAAGGCCGGTGGCCGATATACGTGTCGGAATTTTGACTATTCGCGAAAAATGGGAAAAGTATTTGGGATATACCACAACAACATTAACAGAAGAATACCTTTCCGAAAAATTTCCCATGGTAGAAATGGAAGACAATGTGATGATTAATGCTTCGTTTTTGCCCAATGATATTTTAGTCGAAATGGTAAAAAGCTTGGAAAAAAACCAAGCTATTTTTCAAAGTGATGAAGTTATTGCTTTTTATACCAATGACACTCAGGAAGAAGTGGATTTCGATAGTTATGATATAATTGAATTTAGTGAAGACTGTCTAACAATTCAAAACACTTGGGACATTTTTGCTAAAAATGATGCAGCTCTTCGCGAAGATTTCGAACTAATCACTGAAGGCAGACATTCGCAACCAATTCCCAAAAGTGTTAATGTCATTGCGCCTGAAAACATTTTTATCGAAGAAGGCGCCAAGTTGGAATTCGTCACTTTAAACGCTTCTAACGGGCCAATCTATATCGGGAAAAATGCCGAAATTATGGAAGGTTCTGTCATTCGCGGGCCCTTTGCTTTATGTGAATCGGGGAGAGTGAAATTGGCGACTAAAGTTTATGGAGCTACCACTGTCGGACCTCACTCTGTTATTGGCGGAGAGGTGAGTAACTCTGTTTTGATGGGGTATTCCAATAAAGGACATGACGGTTTTTTGGGTAATTCTGTTTTGGGTGAATGGTGTAATATTGGTGCCGATAGTAATAATTCCAATTTAAAAAACAATTATGAAGAAGTGCGTTTGTGGAGCTATGAAACAGAAGGTTTTGCCAAAACCGGTTTGCAATTCTGCGGACTGATGATGGGCGATCACAGTAAATGTGGTATCAACACCATGTTCAACACGGGAACGGTAGTAGGAGTAAGCGCCAATATTTTCGGAGCCGGATTTCCACGCAATTTTGTACCGAGTTTCTCTTGGGGTGGAGCTTCAGGTTTCACAACTTATTTAACTTCTAAAGCATTTCAAACCGCCAAAATTGTGATGGCAAGACGTCAGGTGGAATTTTCAGAGCAAGACGCCAAAATCTTGGAACACGTTTTCGAAATTACCAAGAAGTATAGAAAAGAATAATTACATAGTTTACCGCAAATTCGCAGATTTTTTTAATTAATTGGAAATCTGCGAATCTGCGGTTTATTATTTTTAATATCACAAAATTTGTAGTTAAATTTGCATCCTCAATTTTTGACAACGATTTCATTAATTGAGTTTATTTATGGAAAACAGAAAAAAAGTAGCGTTCTACACGCTGGGATGTAAACTGAACTTTTCAGAAACATCTACCATCGCCCGAAATTTTCAGGACGAAGGATTTGACAGAGTCGATTTTGAAGAAGTCGCCGATATTTATGTCATCAATACTTGCTCGGTAACTGATAATGCCGACAAACAATTCAAGCAAATAGTTAAAAAAGCCATGAAGAGTAACGATAAAGCATTCGTTGCTGCCGTGGGTTGCTATGCACAATTAAAACCGGAAGAGCTGGCTGCGGTTGACGGAGTTGATTTGGTTTTAGGAGCTACTGAAAAATTCAAAATCACCGATTATATTAATGATTTGTCCAAAAACGATATGGGCGAAGTGCATTCTTGTGAAATTGAAGAGGCTGATTTCTACGTGGGCAGTTATTCGATTGGCGACAGAACCCGAGCTTTTTTGAAAGTGCAAGATGGCTGCGATTATAAATGTACTTATTGTACTATTCCGTTAGCGCGTGGCATTTCCAGAAGTGATGCTTTAGAAAATGTATTGAAAAATGCGTCTGATATTTCCAAACAAGGCATCAAGGAAATTGTGTTGACCGGTGTCAATATTGGTGATTATGGCAAAGGTGAATTCGGAAACAAAAAACACGAACACACTTTTCTGGATTTGGTCAAAGCTCTTGATGAAGTTGAAGGCATCGAAAGATTACGTATTTCATCCATCGAGCCCAATCTTTTAAAAAATGAAACCATTGAATTTGTATCGCAAAGTAGAACATTTGTACCGCATTTTCATATTCCATTGCAAAGCGGAAGCAACGAAGTTTTAAAGAAAATGAAACGTCGTTATTTGCGTGAAGTCTATACCGACAGGGTTTCGACCATTCGTCAAGTTATGCCGCATGCATGTATTGGTGTGGATGTGATTGTTGGTTTTCCGGGAGAAACGGATGAGCATTTTTTAGAAACGTATAATTTCTTAAACGAATTGGATATTTCCTATTTGCATGTTTTTACCTATTCTGAAAGAGACAATACCGAAGCGGCTGAAATGGCTGATGTCGTGCCAATGAATGTGCGGAATAAAAGAAGTAAAATGCTTCGTGGTTTATCGGTAAAAAAACGTCGTGCATTTTATGAAAGTCAAATCGGAACCAACAGAACCGTGCTTTTTGAAGGAGAAAATAAAGAAGGCTATATTCACGGATTTACCGAAAACTACGTTAAAGTAAAAACACCTTGGAATCCGGAATTGGTAAATACCTTGCATGATATTCACTTGACTAAAATTGATGAAGATGGGGCTGTTCGTATAGAGTTTTTGAACGTTGAAGCCTAATATTTGTAATGAAATCGGATTTTGGTGATTCGGAATACGGTTGCACTATATTGTTCGATAAATTCAAATTGATTTCGTCCTAATTGTTTGAAATTAGCAATTCTGTCTGCTGAAATTTCATAATACATATTGGAGCCTTCCATCATGAATTTTTCTCCGTTTTTCCGATAAGCAGAACGAATCAATTCAAATTCGGATAAATTCCATGTAGTCAGATTAGCATCAAGAGCTTCCATGTCAGTACACAACCCTTCGGTAATTTCGGTTTTGGAACCATAATATTTATCGATGTGTTCAAAAAAAGAAATAATGTCTTGGCGAAAGGCGTCTGTATTCATTTTATAAATATAGAAAAAAAAACGCCCTGATTGCTCGGGGCGATTTTTTATACAGTAGGACTGCTTAGATTTTAATTCCCGGAGGAAGTAAATCGCGGTAAGTCGTATTTTTTCTGAAGAAAAGCGCAATTTTTGGTAAAATAGGAACGACTTTCAACTTCCTTTCATACGCTATTTCCATAATGTTTTTTAACAAATCAGTGATAAATTCTTCATCTTCAAAACCATCGAAAGTGTTTATTCTTGTTAGGAATATTTTCTTTTCTTGAAATGAATATTCTACAGAAATCAATTTGCCATCTACTAAAGTTTCAAATTGGCGGGCAAAAGTATTGTCTTTGATTTCTATTTTTTCCGAAAAAACAGTTGTGTTCATAATCAAGTAAAATAAAAGGATTATTTTTATGCAAATTTACTAATAAATAACGAGCTTCCAGCTATATAATGACTAAAATTCACGTTTATTTTATGCCCGGAATGGCGGCCAGTTCCACCATTTTTGAGCGAATACAATTGCCTACTGATACGTTTGAAATGCATTTGCTGGAATGGTTTCTTCCTGAGAACCACGAAACGTTAGAAGCGTATGCAGAGCGTATGGCTAAAAAAGTCAAACACGAGAATGCTATTTTAGTAGGAGTTTCTTTTGGTGGTATTTTAGTTCAGGAAATGAAACCGTTTTTAAATCCCAAAAAAGTGATTATCATTTCCAGCGTGAAGTCAAATACAGAATTACCAAGACGGATGAAAGTCGCCAAAGCCACCAAAGCCTACAAACTCATTCCGACAAGGTTGTTTGAAAACGTCGAAAAACTGGCCAAATTTGCTTTTGGAGATTATGCCAAACAACGATTCAAACTGTATGAAAAATTTCTGTCGGTTCGCGATAAAAATTATCTGGACTGGTCGATAGAAAATATCATTAACTGGAAACGAACAGCAATAGATGCTGACGTCATTCACATTCACGGTGATGCTGATGAAGTTTTTCCGATAAAACACATTAAAAACTGCATAATTGTCAAAGGTGGTACCCATATTATGATACTGACAAAATACCGCTGGTTGAATGATAATTTACCTAAAATTATGTTAGAAGAAAAGGCGTAACGACTCATTTTTTGTAGCTTTACAATATAAAGTTGTAGTTTTACAACGTTAAAATAAATGATTATGAAATCACTTTTGTGATTCCATAATGACCACTAAAAAAACAAAATCTTTCATTATGAAAACGAATAAAGCCCTTTTATCAACCCTAGCCGTGGTACTGATTTCCGGAATGTTGGTTTTTGGCATAGCCGGAGATAACAAAGACAAACTCCTGCACGAAGGCACTGCAATGTATTTCCCGGAAGCTATTGATTTTGCTGGGGAGAACGCTCCGTTACAAATCATTGATGTGAAAGAAAGATTAGACAGAGAGTTGCTGATTAATGCTAATTTGGATGCTACTACCGCTTTGATTATTAAACGCGCCAATCGTGTTTTTCCTATTATTGAACCTATATTACAACAATACGGAGTGCCGGATGATTTTAAATATTTGGCCGTAATAGAAAGCGGTCTGGTTAATGCATCTTCTCCTGCAGGAGCCAAAGGAGTTTGGCAGTTTATGCCCGATACCGCTAAAGAAAGAGGTATGGAAGTAAACGATATTGTAGACGAACGCTATCATTTAGAGAAATCAACCGAAGCGGCTTGTAAATATTTCTTGGTCGCTAAGGAAAAATTTGGTTCCTGGACTATGGCAGCAGCATCGTATAATGGTGGCATGAATGGTTTGAGTAAAAAAATAGAAGAGCAAAAAGTTACAAATTATTATGATTTGGGCTTAACAGAAGAAACCTCTCGCTATGTTTTCAGGATTCTGGCTCTTAAAGAAATCATGAAGCAACCTGCTAAATACGGTTTCAGTATCTATCCAACCGATTTGTATGCGCCCATTCCAACAAAAAAAGTGGAAGTTGACACCACCATCAGCGATTTAACCGCCTTTGCTCAATCACAAGGTATTAACTATAAATTACTGAAAATTCACAATCCATGGTTGCGCGACAAAAAGTTGCTCAATCAAAGCAAGAAAAAATACGAAATCAAAATTCCGTTAGCAGGATATTAAAATAAAAAAGCCCCAAGATGTTGGGGCTTTTTTTATGATTGCAAAAAAGATTAGATTTTCTTCATCTGCTCTTTCATCATCTTAATCTGATCATTCAACATGTTTTGTTTGTCCAGCTTTTTAGCTTCGTTCAACAAAGCAGTTGCTTCCATTTTACGTCTTCTTGACATGGCGATTCCGGCTAAGTTTAATTTGGCCACAGCTAAATCCATATCCATACTCAACCCTAATTCGATGGCTTTCTTGAAGAATTTCTCTGATTGGTGTAAATTGGTTTGAGATAACATTAAACCATGTAAATAGTTGTAGTAACCTTGTTGTTTTCTAACCAAAGCCGTTTCCGGATTTTTGATTTTATCTAACCACACTTTGGCTCCCGCGAAATCCTGTTTTCTCAATTTCAAGAAGGCCAAAAGAATAAATTCGTTTTTATAGTAAAGAAAAATAGGAATGGCAGTTAATAAAATAAGGAAAATCCCGTTTCCGATATTTCCTTCCGAAAATTGCCAAACGCTTGCTGCCACCATAAGAGCCGCTATAATTAATTTAATAAATCTGTGAAACATAATTGTATATTTTAATGGTCGCAAAGGTAATAAAAGGAATTGAAAATATTTTTATAAAACTACTTGCCAGAAAAAAAAAGGTTTGTATATTTGCACTCGGTTTTAAAGGAGCCGTTTACCAAAGAAATTAATACACGATTTTAAAGATACAAAGCAATGAGCAAAAGAACGTTTCAACCATCGAAAAGAAAAAGAAGAAATAAACACGGATTTATGGACAGAATGGCTTCTGCAAATGGAAGAAAAGTCCTTGCGCGTCGTAGAGCTAAAGGAAGACATAAATTGACCGTATCTTGCGAACCAAGACACAAAAAATAATGATTAGCAATTAATCAATATCAAGCCGTTACTTTTATTAGTAGCGGCTTTTTTTTAAACCTGTTTATAACTAATGATAATTTTTAGGAGCTATTTCCCGCTGTTCGTTGCAATCTTTTTACTTTTAAAAAGCAAAAAGGATTTGCTGCGCCAGTTCGTCCAGGGGCCTTGGGTCCACTGCTATCGGGGCTAGGGCCAAGCATAAAATACAACACACAACAACACAACGTACAGACAAGTCGCGACTTGTCTCTAACAAGCAACAACAAACTAACTACAATGCCTAAAGACAACTCCATCAAATCGGTTTTAATTATTGGTTCCGGACCTATTGTTATCGGACAAGCCTGTGAATTTGACTATGCCGGTTCCCAATCCGCTCGCTCCTTAAGAGAAGAAGGAATCGAAGTAATCTTAATCAACTCCAACCCGGCCACCATCATGACTGACCCCTCTATGGCGGATCATGTGTATTTGTTACCGTTAACCACTAAATCCATCATTCAAATCCTTAAAGAGCATCCGCAAATTGATGCGGTGTTGCCCACCATGGGAGGACAAACGGCTTTGAATCTTTGTCTGGAAGCTGATGAAAAAGGAATTTGGCAGGATTTCGGAGTGCGATTAATTGGTGTTGATATTAATGCGATTAACATTACCGAAGACCGTGAACAGTTCAAACAACTATTAGAAAGAATAAATGTTCCCACGGCACCGGCCAAAACCGCTACGTCTTTCTTAAAAGGAAAAGAAATTGCGCAAGAGTTTGGTTTTCCGTTGGTGATTCGTCCGTCGTTTACTTTGGGCGGTACCGGTGCGGCTTTTGTACACAAGAAAGAAGATTTTGATGAGTTGCTAACCCGTGGTTTAGAAGCGTCACCCATTCACGAAGTCTTAATTGATAAGGCTTTACTGGGATGGAAAGAATACGAATTAGAATTACTTCGCGATAAAAATGATAACGTAGTCATTATCTGTTCCATCGAAAATATGGACCCGATGGGGATTCATACCGGGGACTCAATTACCGTGGCGCCTGCCATGACGTTATCCGATACAACATTCCAAAAGATGCGTGATATGGCGATTTTGATGATGCGCTCTATCGGGAATTTTGCCGGAGGATGTAATGTGCAGTTTGCTGTTTCCCCCGATGAAAAAGAAGATATAGTTGCCATTGAAATCAATCCGCGTGTGTCTCGTTCTTCGGCTTTGGCCTCTAAAGCTACAGGATATCCTATTGCTAAGATTGCCACCAAATTGGCTTTAGGCTATAATTTGAATGAATTACAAAATCAGATTACCAAATCCACTTCGGCGTTGTTTGAACCTACGTTGGACTATGTGATTGTAAAAATACCGCGCTGGAATTTCGACAAATTTGAAGGTTCGGACAGAACTTTAGGCTTGCAAATGAAATCAGTAGGTGAGGTAATGGGAATTGGTCGTTCGTTTCAGGAGGCGTTGCACAAAGCCACTCAATCGTTAGAGATTAAGCGAAACGGAATCGGAGCGGATGGAAAAGGGTATAAGAATTACGAACAAATTATCGAGAAACTGACTTTTGCGAGTTGGGACAGAGTCTTTGTGATTTATGATGCTATCGCGATGGGCATTCCATTGAGCAGAATACACGAAATCACTAAGATAGATATGTGGTTCTTGAAACAATATGAAGAATTATATTTATTAGAGAGAGAAATCTCCAATTATAAAGTCGATACTTTACCAAGAGAGCTCTTGCTTGAAGCCAAACAAAAAGGCTACGGCGACCGTCAAATTGCCCACATGATGGGATGTTTGGAGAGTCAGGTGTATAAGTTGCGCGACGAAATGAACATTAGGCGGGTTTATAAATTGGTTGACACTTGTGCGGCCGAGTTTAAAGCTATGACTCCGTACTATTATTCTACTTTTGAAGCTGAGATTCAGACGGCCCATGGCGAACGATACGTTCATAACGAAAGTATTGTTACTGATAAAAAGAAAGTAGTCGTTTTAGGTTCAGGGCCAAACAGAATCGGGCAGGGGATTGAGTTTGATTACTCTTGTGTACATGGCGTGTTGGCAGCCAAAGAGTGTGGCTACGAAACCATCATGATTAACTGTAACCCGGAAACGGTTTCTACTGATTTTGATACGGCTGATAAGTTGTACTTCGAACCGGTATTTTGGGAACACATTTATGATATCATTCGACATGAAAAACCGGAAGGTGTTATTGTGCAATTGGGTGGACAAACCGCTTTAAAACTGGCTGAAAAATTAGACCGTTACGGTATCAAGATATTAGGAACTTCGTTTGACGCTTTGGATTTAGCCGAAGACCGCGGAAGATTCTCTGAACTATTAGAAGAATTAAACATACCATTTCCTAAGTTTGGTGTAGCTGAGAATGCCGATCAAGCTTCGGCTTTGGCAGATGTACTCGACTTCCCGTTATTGGTTCGTCCTTCGTATGTATTGGGTGGTCAAGGGATGAAGATTGTTATCAACAAGCAGGAGTTGGAAGAGCATGTGATTGATTTGCTGAAAAACATACCCGGTAACAAATTGCTTTTGGATAATTATTTAGACGGAGCGATTGAAGCGGAAGCCGATGCGATATGTGACGGCGAAAACGTTTACATCATAGGAATCATGGAGCACATTGAACCTTGTGGGGTACACTCAGGAGACAGTAATGCGACTTTGCCTCCTTTTAACTTGGGCGAATTTGTAATGCAACAAATCAAAGATCATACTAAGAAAATTGCTTTGGCCTTGCGAACCGTCGGGTTAATCAATATACAGTTTGCCATTAAAGATGATATCGTTTATATTATTGAGGCCAATCCGAGAGCTTCTCGTACGGTGCCTTTTATTGCGAAAGCTTATGGTGAGCCTTATGTAAATTATGCTACCAAAGTCATGTTGGGTGAAAATAAAGTAACTGATTTCACGTTCAATCCTCAATTGAAAGGATATGCTATAAAGCAACCGGTGTTTTCGTTCAGTAAGTTTCCTAATGTGAATAAGGCTTTGGGCCCTGAAATGAAATCGACGGGAGAGAGTATTTTGTTTATTGATGATTTGAAGGATGACCAGTTTTATGAGTTGTACTCGAGACGTAAAATGTACTTGAGCAAATAGTTTTAAGTTACGAGTTACGAATTACGAGTTACAAGTTATTCCTTTTTTATATAGTAACCGCCCTCTTTATTGGGGCGGTTTTTTTATGATTTTTTGATTAGGATTTCTTTATAGATGGAGATTTCTTTTTTCAGGTCGTTTATTTCCTGTTGTTGGGCTTCGATGGTATGTTGAAAGACGGTTTTATTGGTGTTTTGGAGTTCTACGGGAAGGAGTTGAATTAAATCGGTGAAGAGGTTGTATCCGATGGCTTGCGATACTTTCCAGATGATTCTTGTTTGCAGTGTTTCCTGAACGAAATAGCCGTAGAGGGTGGACTGATGGATATTCATCCTGCGGGATAGTTGGGCATAGGTTATGTTGTGTTCTTCGATTTTATTTTTGATAAAAGTACCCATGTGTGGTAGCTCGGCGGTGGTGTTTTGGTATGTTTTCATATTGATTGTTATTTGATTAGACCTTCTTATTCTTTTATTGGATACTAACAAATAGTGTGCAATTTTGACTGAATTTGGTATAAACCCAAGAAAATTTAAGAAAAGCCTAAGAAAGTTTGGGACTTTCCAAAAGGGATATTGGATTCTCCCAAAAGGATATTGGATTCTCCCAAAGGGATATTGGATTCTCCCAAAGGGATATTGGATTTCCCCAAAGAGATATGGTATTACCCCAAAGGGATGTTGGATTCTCCCAAAAGGATATTGGATTTCCCCAAAGAGATATGGTATTACCCCAAAGGGATATGGGATTATCCTAATAACCAGTGTTTTTACTATAGCGTTTCGGGAAAGAAATGGATGTTTTTTTGATTTGGTTCGGATTTATGATTCGTTAACTGTTAATTTTTCTTATACTTGCTCCACTAAATTATAAAATACGCTACTTATGAAAAAAATACTTTTGCTTACAGCTTTATCGTCTTTGTTGTTGGCTTCCTGCTCCTCGAGTGATTCCTCTCCGGCGGCTGAAAATGATGTGTTGATGACAAAGACCATTGCTACCTATGATAGCGGTACTCCGGTTACAACCACTTTTACTTATGATGGAAAAAAGATAAAGGAAGGGATGGCTTCTAACGGTTATTATCAGAAGTTTTATTATACAGGTGATTTGTTGACCAAAGTAGAATACTATGATGATTCGGATGTGAAAATTTATGAGGAAACCTATGTCTATAATAGCAATAATCAATTAATCAATTATGCGTGGATAGAAATCACGAATGATTATGGTAGCAGGGAGTTGTATACTCACAATAGTAACGGTACTATTTCGGTAACTAAGTTATATGGAGATGCTGATGTTCAAAGTATTTTTTCAGGTACAGGGACTATCAGTTTTGTAAATGGTGACGTTAGTATGATAGATTCGAGTTCAGATGGGATGTATATGTATAGTTATGATACTAAAAACAGTCCGTTTAAAAATGTAACCGGCGTTGATAAAATCAATTTTGTTGATGGTGACCCGTTGGGCGTTTTTCATAACATAGTAACCGAAACTCATGAAGGTTTTCCATCGGCGACCATTACCTATGCCTATACTTACAATGGGCAGAATTTCCCGGCAACTAAGGATTGGAATGAGGGAAGCCATTCTAATTCGGTTCAGTATTTTTATAACTAAAATAGAGTTTATTTCAAACCAAAACGCCCAAGGTAAAGCTTGGGCGTTTTTTTATTCTTTATTTTTTAGGTTTTTTTTCTTCCTCTTCCAGCAAATCACTTAAATGAAAACGCAGGGCTGTAACTGAAATGCTGATTTCCCAGAAAGAAATTCCCAGCGAAATCAAAAGCGAAAGTAGACTGACACCAAAAAGCCAAATGCCCATGGTTTGTTGTTCTAAAAATAAGGATAACATGGCAAAGACGGAAAGAAACAAACACAGTACACCGAAGAGTTGCATGTACCGTATTAATGACAATCGGAGGTTGAGGTTTTTGATTTGAAGTAAAATACTTTTGGTGTGGTTTTCGTCGTAATGTTTTTTCAAACTTCTGACAATTTGGGCTATAGTTAGAAACCTGTTCGTGTAGGCCAGCAATATTAATGAGGTGGCAGAGAATAGGAGCGCGGGAGTTTCGATGTGGAGGGTCATTTTTAATTACGAATTACGAATTACGAATTACGAATTACGAATTACGAATTTCGGAAAATAATTTCATAAAAAAACCTGCAAGTCTTATTTGCAGGTTTTTATCGTTGAGACGCGATTAATGACGTCTTTACTTTATGAGTTCAAAACTTCTTTTTACAAAAGCGGTTAGTTCTTCGCCTTTTAATAAACCTTGGGATATTTTGGCTAAATCTAAGGCTTGTTTTACCAAACTTTCCTGAGCTGATTTATCCGAAGCGGTTAAAATGGTTGTGGCCAAATCAGAGTTGGTGTTCACAACCAGGTTGTACATTTCGGGGAAATTGCCCATGCCGAACATACCTCCGCCACCAGATTGACTCATTTCTTTCATTCTTCGCATGAATTCAGGTTGCGTGATAATAAATGGTGCCGCAGTGCTGTCCATCGGTTCTAATTGTACCGAATAGTTGGCTTTGGCAACAATCTCTTCTAAAACCGTTTTCAGTTTTGTGGCTTCTTCTTCCGATAGTTTTGAAATCTGAGTGTCTTCTTTTTGGATTAATTTATCGATATGATCCGAATCAACACGAACAAAAGTCATGTTTTCGTTATCGCTTTCTAATTTTTGAATCAAATGCGAAACGATAGGAGAATCTAATAAAATCACTTCGTAGCCTTTGTCTTTAGCAATTTCAATGTAACCGTGTTGCGCGTCTTTATTGGAAGCATACAATACCACTAATTTCCCGTTTTTATCGGTTTGGTTCGCTGTGATGGCTTCTTTTAATTCGGCCAAAGTATAATACTTGTCGGCTACATTTGGATATAAAACAAAGTCACCGGCTTTTTCGTAGAATTTAGGTTCGGATAACATTCCGTATTCCAAAACGATTTTGATGTCGTTCCATTTTTTTTCAAAGTCTTCGCGGTTTTCATTGAATAACGATTTTAGTTTGTCGGCTACTTTACGCGTGATGTAGTTGGAAATTTTCTTCACATTGCCATCCGCTTGTAAGTATGAACGCGACACATTCAATGGAATGTCCGGTGAATCAATCACTCCTTTTAGCATACCTAAAAACTCAGGTACGATTCCTTCTACGTTGTCAGTTACATAAACTTGATTTTGGTACAATTGAATTTTGTCTTTTTGCAATTGTAAATCGGCTGACATTTTCGGGAAATATAAAATCCCCGTCAAGTTGAACGGATAATCTACATTCAAATGAATGTTGAATAGCGGTTCTTCAAATTGCATTGGATACAATTCGCGATAGAAATTTTTATAATCTTCCTCAGTCAAATCTACCGGTTGTTTCGTCCAGGCCGGATTAGGATTGTTGATGATGTTGTCAACTTCTACTTCGGTAAAAATATTGTCTTTGTCAGCTTCGTCAACTGATTCTCCTTTTTTCTGTTCGATTTTTTCTTTACGGGTACCGAATTTAATGGGCACCGGCATGAACTTGTTGTATTTGGTTAACAGTTCACGGATTTTGTATTCTTCTAAAAATTCTAAGGAATCTTCAGCAATGTGCAGGATGATTTCGGTTCCTCTATCGGTTTTGTCATGCGGTTCTAACGTAAATTCAGGGCTACCGTCACAAGTCCAATGCGCTGCCGGTTCTTCTTTATAGGACTTCGTGATGATTTCTACTTTTTCGGCTACCATAAAGGCAGAGTAAAAACCAAGACCGAAATGACCAATGATGCCTGAATCTTTGGCAGAGTCTTTATATTTTTCCAAAAACTCTTCGGCACCTGAGAAGGCCACTTGGTTGATGTACTTTTCTACTTCTTCGGCTGTCATCCCTAACCCTTGGTCGATGAGGTGAAGCTTTTTGCCTTCTTTGTCAATTTTAACTTCGATGATGGGATTGCCGTATTCTACTTTGGCTTCGCCAATACTGGTTAAGTGTTTTAATTTTAGAGTGGCATCCGTTGCGTTGGATACTAATTCACGCAAGAAAATTTCGTGGTCGCTGTATAAAAACTTCTTGATTAGCGGAAAGATGTTTTCTACTGATACATTAATTTTTCCTGTTGTCATAGGGTTCTTTTTTTATGTTAAACGATTTGGAAATGTATCAGTCAAAACTAATACCAATTGTAGAACTTATGACAAATTGGCGTAGTAATAATTCTATAATAATTCTTTGAGATAATGTAAATGACATTTTAAAAATGAGCGTATATTTGTGTTTATAAAAACATAATTCTAACAAGCATGAAAAAAATTATTTTAATTAGTTTCTTATCGCTCTTGATTTTTTCCTGTAAATCAAAAAACTCGGCTACCAGTACTAAACTGGACACTCAATCAGAAGTAGCCATTAAAGGAAATTGGATGATTTCGTCAGTAACTTATCCCGGTTCGGATGTTATAAAAGTAACCTCCTTTGACTTAGCGGATTCGAAATGTTTTATTGGCAGCAAATGGAAATTTGTATCTAACAACAACAAAGGAATATTGGCTTTAGAAAGTCCGAAATGTACCGCTTACACTACGCCAATTACTTGGTTTATTAATAAAGAAGGACAATTTGTTATGAAGATTTTGGATGAAGCCAAAGCTAAAACGGTAAAAGCCGGCTATGTATTGCGAGTAGCCAATCAAACAGAGTCATCATTTCAACTGATTGACCGAATTAACGTAGCCGGAAATATGACCGACGTAGTATATCAATTTGAAAAATTAAACTAAAAAAAATGAAAAAGATAAGTACAATTTTATTAGGAAGCGTTCTGCTTTTATCTACGGTTTTCACCAGTTGTGAGGCGGTAAAAAATACTAACAAAACACAACGTGGTGCTGCTATTGGTGCTGTTGGGGGTGCTGTTATCGGCGGGATTTTAGGAAACAATATCGGTAAAGGCGGTAATGGTGCTTTAGGTGCTGTACTTGGAGGTGTCATTGGTGGTGTTGCCGGTGGAGTTATCGGAAATAAAATGGATAAACAAGCCCGCGAAATTGAAACGGCTTTACCAGGTGCTCAAGTAGAAAGAGTAGGCGAAGGGATTCGTTTAGTGTTAGGGGAAAATGCTGTTCGTTTTGATACTAATAAATCTACCTTAACAGCTGCGGCTAAAGCTAATTTAGATAAGTTAGTACCGGTGTTTAACCAATATCCTGATACTAATATTCAAATTTATGGTTATACTGACAGTACAGGAACAGCCGAATATAATTTGAAATTATCAGACCAAAGAGCTGCTTCGGTAAAAGCTTACTTAGCCGGAAAAGGGTTGTCATCAGGTCGATTTACTACAACAGGATTAGGTATAGCCGATCCGATTGCAACCAATGATACTCCAGAAGGAAGAAGTCAGAATCGTCGTGTGGAGTTTGCCATCACAGCCAATGAGAAAATGGTACAAGAGGCTAAAAAAGAAGCCGGAAAATAAATCTTCTATCATATTATAACTTAAAAGCGTTCATCAAAAGTGAGCGCTTTTTTTTGTTTTCATTTTTTTTGAATAACATTTAACAAAACTTTTTGTTTATGTTTTTATTGTAATTATTAAACAGTTTGTAACTTTATCGTCCAATAAAAAAAATAGTATGGCAACAACAAAAACTACCAAAGCAAAGAAAAAACTGCTGAATGATCTTGAGATTATCTCGTTGTACATGAATGATGTTTTAGAAAGGCATGAAGCGCCCAAGAATGTTTTTATTTTTTGCAAAAAGCATGCTATTGATGAAAGTGACTTCTACAGTTTTTTTGGATCGCTAAATGCTTTAAGGCAAGAGATATGGGTAAAGTTTTTTGAAAATTCAGTAGCTACTATTGAAAAAGAGCCTGCTTTTGAAACTTATTCAGATAAAAATAAGTTACTCACGTTGTATTTTACTTTGTTTGAAATACTGACGCTGAACAGAAGCTATGTGCTGTTTTCTTTAAAGGAAAATAAAGAAGGATTGAAGAATTTGAAAAATTTAACCCTTTTCAGAAACCATTTTAAAGCCTATATCGTAAGTAAAATAAAGTCAAAACCATCAGAGGTATTCGGGAAAGTGGCGAAAGTAACCGAACCTGTTTTCTCTGAAGGGGCTTGGCTTCAGTTCTTATTTTTATTGAAGTTTTGGATAGAAGACACCTCAAAAGGTTTTGAAAAAACAGATGTACTGATTGAGAAATCGGTGAATACCGTAGTAGATTTATTAGATACAAAACCCTTGGAAAGTTTATTCGATTTGGGGAAATTCCTTTGGAAAGAAAAAATGCAATCATGAAAACATTAGATAAAATTCCAACAGGAAAACTCGAACGCGCCGGACAATTAGTTAAAACCGGCATTAAAGTAGGAGGAAATTATGTTGCCTATTATGGCGAAAAAATGGTGAATCCTTCTTTAAATAGAGATAAACTAAACGAAAACAATGCCGAAGATATTTACGACGGTTTGAAAAACTTGAAAGGCAGTGCTTTGAAAGTAGCCCAAATGCTGAGTATGGATAAAAGCATTATGCCACAAGCGTATGTGGATAAATTTTCGTTGTCTCAGTTCTCAGTCCCGCCATTATCTGCGCCTTTGGTTAGAAAAACATTTAAAAAATATTTGGGGCAATACCCCGAAGCTATATTCGACACTTTCACCCCGGAAGCTATGAATGCGGCGAGTATCGGTCAGGTACACAAGGCAACTAAGGATGGGAAAATTTTTGCTGTGAAAATCCAATATCCGGGAGTGTCGGATAGTATTAGTTCAGATTTGGCTTTGGTAAAACCTTTTGCTACTCGAATGTTTAATTTGAAAGGCAAAGATTCGGAGAAATATTTCAAAGAAGTTGAAGACAAATTACTCGAAGAAACCGACTATGTATTAGAGTTGAAACAAAGTTTAGAGGTTTCAGCTTGGTGTCAAAAGATTGAAAATTTGCGCTTCCCAAAATACTATCCTGAATTATCCTCGGAAAAGATTTTAACTATGGAATGGATTGATGGGGAGCATCTTTCCGAATTTACGGCACACAATGAAGATAGAGTCAAAAGTGATAAAATTGGACAGGCACTTTGGGATTTTTACATGTATCAAATGCATCATTTAAAACAAGTGCATGCTGATCCGCATCCGGGAAATTTTTTGATTGATACCAATAATACTTTGGTGGCCATTGATTTTGGTTGTATGAAGCAGGTTCCGGAAGAATTTTATGTTCCTTATTTTGAATTGGCAAGACCTGAAGTTATCGATAATCCGAAATTATTTGTCGAAAAATTATATGAACTCGAGATTTTGAGAGCCGATGATTCTGAGAAAGAATTAGCCTATTTTACGCAACTATTTCATGATTTGCTGAGTTTGTTTACCAAACCGTTTCATGGTGCTACTTTTGATTTTTCGGAAGAAGTTTTTTTTGGACAAATAGCTCAAATGGGAGAGGAGTTTTCCAAAGATACTCAGCTCCGAAAAATGAATGGCAACCGAGGTTCAAAGCATTTTTTATACATCAACAGAACATTTTTCGGATTGTATAATTTATTACACGACTTAAAAGCCCGAATAGACACTAAGTCATTCGAAAAATATATTACATAATTAAAAATAGATTGTTTATTTATTGGTTAGGGTGAAAAGAGCGAAACTCCACGTTTGAGTTTGGCTCTTTTCTTTTATAAAAAGAGGATATTAATTGCCAATGACTATCCAGCCGGTTCCATCACTTTGAATCATATACCGCTGACTTCCGCTGATAGTGGTAATCGTTGTATTGGTAACATCATCATAAATGGTACCGCCGTTAGTAGACAGCGTTTTAGAACCGATGCCATTACTTCCTATAATAATATATACTTTTCCGATATTTCCAACGGCATTAGGTAATCTGACTTCTGAAACGCCGCCATACACTCTGACGGTATATTCCGTTAATGCAACCGTATAAATTCCGGTTGAAGCCCCCGTTGTTGTGTAGGGTAAAACGGTATTTACCGGAAGACTATTCCAGCTGGCATTTCCGGCCGCGTCACTTTGCAGCACATAATTGGCCGCCGCTCCGTTAGTCATTTGAAAATTGGTAGTTTTGGTTTTACCGTTTACTTCCAATTTATTTCCGACCGATGGGCTAACACCAATACCAACATTAGTGCCGTCATCAACAGCTACTCCGTCAACTAGTGTGGTGCCATTCCATTTGGGAATAGCATAGGTAGTTGCTGAAGATACTTGCGGGTCGGTTTCTGTAACAGTTAATGTTGAAGGAGCAACCCAAGATGTACTCCCACTACCATTGGTTTGCAATACATAAGTGCTAGTTCCTCTCGATGTTGGAAAGGCATAACCTGTTGTGGCCGGATTCCCGATTTGCAAAGTACCATTAGCTCTAACAATATTGTTGTCAAATTCACCATAAATCAAAGCATTGGAGGCATCTGCATTGGAATTTTCAATGTATAATTTATTACTTCCGGTTTCGTTATAACCGGCTTGGTATCCTATGCCTACATTGTAACCACCTGCACTGTTAGAGAACAAACTTTCATAACCAATACCCACATTGTAACTACCGGTTGCGTTTCTTAAACTTTTAACACCAAAAGCTGAGTTACCGATACCACCAACATTGGCATATAAAGCATTAACTCCGGTCGCGGTATTTTCACTTCCGGTTGAGTTTGTTCTTAAGGCATCTCTACCAACAGCGGTATTAAAAGAATTGGTGTTAAAAGATAGAGCGGCATATCCTATTGAGGTATTTGAGGCTCCACTGGCATTACTGGTTAGGGCATTACGCCCAACTGCTGTATTATAATTACCACTTGAATTCGAGAAAAGAGAGCCAACGCCAACTGCCACATTTTCCACACCAATTGTATTGGTAAATAGTGCGCGTTCTCCTATGGCTACATTAATGTTTCCTGTAGTATTGGAAGGCATTACATTGGTGCCGATAGCAGTGTTTCGGGTTCCGGTTGTAGCAGGATTTAAGGTGTTTGCTCCAAAAGAAGTATTCATATTACCAATGGAAGTATCCGGATTTCCAATAAAACCGGCCCTTATATTATACCTTTTGAAAACGATGTCTTTATCGTCGATAGTCCCTAAAAAGTTAGTGGCCGAATTGGTTCCGGTATTTCCCAAAATAGTCCAATCTGTATTAGCCGTTGTCTGAAGGCCTATCCAACTGGTAGAAGGGTTGTTCCAATAATAAAATCCCGGAGAATTAGTCCCGGATGTGGTAGTAAGATATACCAACATGCCTTGCTGTGCCACTGTTGGGTTGGTAATTGGGAATGCATCAACTTTAGGAATCAGAATCCCATCGGTATTCGCAGGCGTAACCTGATTGCTTGAAGCTATTTCTAATTGGGCATTGGGCGTAATAGTACCCACACCAACTTGTGCATAAGCCGGTACAAACAATAAAAATAGAAAAAGTCTAAAGTAAATTTTTACCTTCATGATTTCGAGCAATTTACAGACTAGGGGTTAAGCAAATGTAAATTTATTTGACTGAAAAACGAATGATAAACAGTCAAAATCGATAAGTTTTATAGAAATCACGGTAAGAAACACGCAGTATTATCGAATATATTTTTTATTTCTTGGCAGAATGTTCAATTTTGCAACTTTAAATCACTCATGTTACAAGTTCAAAATATTTCTTTTTCTTATCAAAACGATGTGACACTGGATTCACTTTCTTTTTCTTTGGAAAAAGGGAAGAACTTAGCTGTTATAGGCGAAAGCGGTTGCGGTAAAAGTACTTTGCTTAAGTTAATTTATGGTTTGTATGATTTAACAGAAGGGCAGATTTTTTGGAATGAACAAGAGGTGTTGGGACCAAAATTCCATTTGATTCCCGGTATGGATTATATGAAGTATTTGGCTCAAGATTTTGATTTAATGCCTTACATCACCGTGGCAGAGAATGTAGGTAAATATCTTTCTAATTTTTATCCTGAAAAAAAAGATAAACGCATCGCCGAGTTATTAGAGGTGGTGGAAATGACAGAATTTGCCAATATCAAAGCAAAAAATTTAAGTGGCGGACAAATGCAGCGTGTTGCTATTGCTCGAGTTTTAGCCTTAGAACCGGAGGTGCTTTTGTTAGACGAACCATTTAGTCATATTGACAATTTTCGAAAAAACAGTCTGCGACGAAAATTGTTCGGTTATCTCAAAGAAAAAGGAATTACCACCATTATCGCCACTCATGACAGCACTGATGTTTTATCTTTTGCCGATGCGGTTTTAGTATTGCAACAAGGTAAAATTATTGCCAACGGAACTCCGAAAACTATTTACCATCAGCCCCAAAATAAATACATTGCCTCGCTTTTTGGTGATGTAAATGAAATTATCATTGATGGAAAAACCCACTTTGTCTATCCGAACCAATTCAAAGTAGTGGCCCAATCAAAATGGGAAGTTGAAGTGCTTAAAAGTTATTATCGTGGCAGTCATTATTTGTTGGAAGGACGTTATGACAATCAGATTCTTTTTTTTGAACATGCCACAGCGATTCCTTTAAATACTAGAGTCTTTCTTGAAAAAAAAGCCCCGAAACAGTTTAATTTCAGGGCTTTTTTTTTAGTTTTTCAAATATTTTTCTAAGAATTGATCTTGCTCCCAAAGTAGGTGCAATATGTTTTCTTTTGCAGCATAACCATGTGATTCTTTTGGCAATAAAACCAAACGAACCGGAGCGCCGAGTCCTTTCAAAGCTTGAAAATAACGTTCGGATTGCAGGGTGAAAGTGCCCGGATTATTATCGGCATCTCCATGAACTAAAAGCAATGGCGTTTTCATTTTTTCGGCATTCATAAAAGGAGACATTTCATTGTATACCTTAGGAACATCCCAATAATTTCGTTGCTCGCTTTGAAAACCAAACGGTGTTAATGTTCGGTTATAAGCGCCACTTCGGGCAATACCGCAAGCAAAAAGATTGCAGTGTGTCAGTAAGTTTGCCGTCATAAAAGCACCATAAGAGTGCCCGCCAATAGCCACTTTTTTACGATTGATATAGCCTAAATCAGCTACGGCATCAATAGCCGATGCGGCATCGTCAACAAGTTGGGTGATAAAAGTATCGTTGGGTTCCGTAGTCCCTTCACCAATGATAGGAAACGAAGCGTCATCCAACACGGCATAGCCTTTGGTTACCCAATAAACAAACGAACCATAATTAGGGAAAGTAAATTCGTTAGGGTTTTTATCACTTTGTCCGGCAGAGTTTTTATCTTTAAATTCCGCTGGGTAGGCCCAAATCAATAAAGGTAATTTCTCTGTTTTCTTATTTCGGTCATATCCGGCCGGCAAATACAAGGTGCCTGACAATTCCACACCATCTTTACGTTTGTATTTAATAACCTCTTTGTACACATTTTTGATGCTTTCAAAAGGGTTTTTGAAGTTGGTAATTTGAGTTAGCTTATTCGATTTGATATTTCTGAAATAATAATTCGGATAGTCATTTTTGGATTGAATTTGAACTAAAACCTCTCCTTTTTTAAAATCTTCAATCGATAGTAAATCTTCTTTCTTGTCTTTGTAAGTTGAGGTGTAGAGGCGTTTTGTTTTTAAGGTTTTCAAACTGAATTCATCAATAAACGGAAACTGTCCGTCTTTAGTAAAGCCATCGCCAATTAAATACATATTGTCGTTTTCAATAGCTAAAACATAACGGTTGTATTGGTTTCGTTTGGTTTCAAAATTACCCGGATCAGAATAAATATCTTGTGAATTTCTGTCTGAAATAATTTTAGGAGCCTGACTAGGGTTGGACGGATTGATTAAATAAACTTTACCATTTCTGGTGTCGTACCATTCGTCATAAGCTATGGCGACATTGTCATTCCCCCAGGTTATGCCTGAAAAACGTTGTTGTGTTTTTAAAATGGTTTTAGGTTCATTGGTAAAAGGAGCCTCCCAATTAAAAACTTCATCTCTGAAATCAGCTTTGTTGGCCTGATCTCCTTCGTCTAATGCTACAACATAATTGAGCGTCGCCAGTTTATCAGCGCGCCAATTCATGTTTCTTTTTCCTTTTCTTACGGAAGAAAATCCTTTGGGCATAATTTCATTTAACGGAACTTCGTTAACTACTTTTATTTCTTTTCCGGTCAAATCATAAACGACTGATTTTTGAGGAAAACGACTCAGCGGAACGATGTACGAAAATGGTTTTTGAATGGTAGACAGCATTAAATAATTACCGTCAGGCGAAAAACTTTCTCCGGCATAAATGGCAGCGGGTTTAAATAATTCCGTTTTACCGGACAACGAAACTTTATACAATTCAGAAGTCACCAAAGCTTCAAAATTGAATTCATCGGTTTTGTTTTTTAATAAATCGGGGTAGGTTCTGTTTTGTGATTTTGAACCATCACTTACGGAAACGGTTGGTCCTTTAGGTAAATCTTTTTTCAGGTCAATTAGCGCCGGACGGTTTTTGGGTAACATTTTCACCAGTAGGGTTTCGTTATCTTTCATCCAGTTAAAAGGATTGCCCAAGTTGGCATTCAGATTGGCTTCCGTAACTTTTTTTGCGGTTGCCAAAGGGACATCAAGTACCCAAAGTTCAACACCGGTAGCCGTGGTGTGGGTAAAAGCGATTTTCTTTTCGTTGGGTGACCAAGACACATTGGTAATTCTGGGATTTTCGGGTAAACCACTAACTTGGGTTTCCGTTTTGTCGGTTATTTTCCTGATTTTTAAATTATTGATATACGTAACCGAACTCGAAATATTGGTTATGGGATTGATCCGCAAACCGCCTAAACGCATTTCTTCCTGATTTAAATCATCGAGTGATTTATAAGTGCTGCGATAGGTAAAAAGCATGTATTCTTTTTTAGAGTCCATACTAACGCTTGGCGCTCTTTCATAATCGGCTAATGCCAAGATTTCTGCTGAAGGTTTCTGGTAAGTCAGGTTTTCTTGGGCACTGACTGAAAATCCAAGCCCGATAAATAAAAGCAGTAGGGTGTAACGTAATTTCATAAGCTAAAAATTAGGTTTGATTATTTTTGATAAATGTTGGTCTAAAATAAGCGGTAATGGTTACAATTAAGTAAAGATTTTGTTAAACTTACCCTAAAGCAAAAAAATAGCGAATCCTGATTTTTTATTGATTTTTAAAAAGGAACACAAAAAAGACGGTTAGCAATATAAGATTGCTAAATTTGTGTTATCGATTTTAGTAAAACAATAACTCTATGTACCATTCAAAAATAAGCGGATTAGGATTTTATGTCCCTGATAATGTTGTAACCAATGATGATTTATCCAAAATAATGGATACTAATGACGAATGGATTCAAGAACGAACAGGTATCAAAGAAAGACGTCACATAATTAGAGGCGAAGATACCACAACGTCAATGGGAGTAAAGGCTGCCAAGATTGCCATTGAGCGTTCCGGCGTTGCCAATGAAGCGATTGATTTCATAGTTTTTGCCACCATTTCGCCCGATTATTATTTTCCTGGACCGGGAGTGTCATTACAAAAAGAACTGGGACTGTCAACAATTGGTGCTTTGGACATCAGAAATCAATGTTCAGGATTTATCTATGCTATATCCATTGCCGATCAATATATCAAAACCGGCATGTACAAAAATATTTTGGTGGTGGCTTCTGAAGTACAATCACTCGGGTTGGACATGACCGATAGAGGCCGAGGCGTTTCTGTTATTTTTGGTGATGGGGCAGGAGCAGCTATGCTAAGCAGAGAAGAAGATGTTACCAAAGGCATACTTTCAACACATTTACATTCCGAAGGGGAACACGCCAAAGAACTTGCGGTATTGGCTCCGGGCATGGGCGGAAGATGGGTGACCGATATTTTGGCTGATAATAATCCGGAAGATGAAAGTTATTTTCCTCATATGAACGGACAATTTGTGTTTAAAAATGCAGTCGTTCGGTTTAGCGAAGTCATTAACGAGGGATTGAAAGCGAACAATTTAGAAGTTTCCGATATTGATTTGCTGATTCCGCACCAAGCTAATTTGAGAATATCACAGTTTATTCAGCAAAAATTTAAACTGACCGATGACCAAGTTTTTAATAATATTCAAAAGTACGGCAATACCACGGCGGCTTCTATACCGATTGCCTTGACTGAAGCTTGGGAGCAAGAAAAAATTAAAGATGGTGACACGCTTGTCTTAGCGGCTTTTGGTAGCGGCTTTACTTGGGGCAGTGCTATTATAAAATGGTAAAAGGATAATGATACAAATAGAAAAAGCCAAGCATTTGCTTGGCTTTTTCGTTCACTAATTAACCCAAATTAAATAGAATACGGTAACGCGTTATTACATCATTCCACCGCCTTGGGTTTCGTTTTTATCACGTTGCTTTCTTTGAAGCGCAGCGTTTTTACCTCCACCAAAACGATAGTTGAATCCTAAATAAATTGATTGACTTTCCCAGTAAAAGGCGCCTTCTTGTTTGTACGGTAAATCGCCGTCGAAGCTAAAATTCATAGTGTTGAAAATGTCACTTGCTCTGGCACTGATGGTTCCTTTTCCTTTTAGGATATTGTAGCTTGCACCAAGATCAGTCTTGTACATGCTTTTTCTTAAAAATTGTAAACCTTGTTCTGGCCCACGATACATTCCGAAAAGCTGGAATCGCAGGTTTTTAGTAGCTTTGAACGTATTGTTGATTCTGGCGTTGAAAATCGAAATGTCTTTTTCAATAAATGCCGAAGAAACTGTTCCTCTGATGGTTTTAAAATAAATATCAGTGCCGATATTGGCACTCCACCATTTGGTAAAATCTAAGTTTCCGGAAATTTCGGCACCATAAGAACTGTTGTCTTTAAAGTTGTCGTAAGACAAAATGTTTCGGTTAGGATCATTCGGGTCAATTTCTACCAAACGGGTGATTTCCTGCGTAATTTTTCGGTAAAATACCACGGTGGATATCGAACCTATTTTTGTTTTTCGAGTATAATTTAATTCAAAAGAGTTGGTAAACTGTGGTTTCAAATAAGGGTTACCTACTGATGATACGGTTGGGGTACTCCACTCTCTGATAGGATTTACCTGCCCTATGCTGGGACGATCCACTCTTCTGGAATAGTTAAAGTTAAACGAGTTGTTTTCGGATAATTTATACGAAACATAACCACTCGGGTAAAAAGTATTTATTTGGTCATTGAATTTTTCTTCACTTGAACTTAAAGCATTGAATTTAGCGTCAGCTTTATAATTTTCAAAGCGCGTACCCACTTGAAAGCCCCATTTTGTCCATTGTCGGCCGTAGGTCACATAAGCGGAATGAATTTGTCTTTCGTATTTAAAATCGGAGTTGTACGCATAATTTCGGTTGAAAGTATTGTTGGTGTTTTCAATACGTGTTTCCAAACCGACTTCCAAACGCGCATCTTTTGGCAACGGATTGGTATAATCTAAATTGATTTTAGTGTTGTTGTTAATATTAGTTATGTCATTCGGATCGGTAGTGGTGGTGTTATTAGTATAGGTTCTGAAGATTGAATTCTCAGTTCCTTTATTACGGTTGAAGTTGTATTCTAACTCAATATTTTCGCCTTCTTTTTTGAATTTGTGCTTGTAATCTATATTATAAGTTCCTGAGGGATTGTTGCTTCGGCTATTGTTGTTTTGTGTAATGTCGGAAAGCGTAATGTCTTCATAATCTACCTCAGTTGTGCTATTTCCTTTGGATAAAAACTGATTCTGCGTAGTGTAAACCGAAAAAGTATTAAAGTCGTTGATATAATAATCTACGCCAATTTTGTACAAATGCGAAGTGTTTTTATTTTGAAAATTAAAATCAACCGTTTTCTCGGCATTAGGCTGATGGCTGTTGACAAAACCACGGTTTTTTTGGTTCCCGTGATTGAAGCCGTAATTGCCGTAGAAATTAAATTTTCCCACTTTATAATTCATGTCAAATGACGAATTTACCTTAGGCGTTTTTCCAAATGTAACGCCGTTATTGATGCTGCCATTAAAGCCCTGACCGGCATTTTTGTGTAAAACAATATTGATGATACCGCTCATTCCTTCCGGATTGTATTTGGCCGAAGGATTCGTAATTAACTCGATTTGCTTGATTGAAGCTGACGGAATTTGTTTCAATAATTGTGATGGGTCGATGTTGGTTGGTTTCCCATCTACCAGAACTCGAACATTTTCGTTTCCTCTTAAGCTGATGGCATTGGTTTGCGCATCCACACTTACCGAAGGAATATTGTTCATGATTTCACCGGCAGTGGCTCCTGATGAAATCAAATCTTTTCCAACATTAATCACCTTTCTGTCGATTTTTTGTTCGTAGGTTGATTTCTCTTTTACAATTTCAACACCTTCTAGTTGAACGGCTTCTTCCTCCAACAAAACGGTATTCATGTTGATGCTTTTTGAAGCGTTGTCTAAGGTTACGGCTGCCGTTTGTTTTTTGTAGCCAATGAATTGGAATTCGACAGTATAGCTTTCTAAAGCTAAGTTTTTAATAGAAAAATTACCATTGTCTTGTGTAATCCCCCGGTAATAATTTTGTTGCTTTGTTTGATTGTAACGTTAACATAAGGAATGGGCTGTTTGCTGTTTTTGTCAACGACTTTCCCTGAAATGCTACCTATATTGATAGGGTTGGGAACCGAATTTTGAGCCTGTAAAAAAGTGATACTGCTCAAAAGGACTACTAGTAATGCTTTGAATCTCATTTTTGTTTTTGTGATTGATGGAGTTTTGTTTTATGCCCTAGTAGACATAAAAGAAGGTAATATGTTACAAACATTAACATAAAAAAACTCCCAAGTTGGGGCTTGGGAGTTCAAATAGTAGGTTAAGGCTGATAGTTATCGCTTCATTGCGAAATGGGCTTTGAATTCTTTTTCTTCGTTGTCTTTATTTGTGTAGCTAACACTAAACCAATAATCATCAGATGGCATTAGGCTTCCGTTATAGGTTCCGTCCCAACCGCTGTTGTTTGGTCTTAAATATTTTAATACTTTTCCATAGCGGTCAAAAATGGTAATCATGGCGGTTTTTTGGTCTGCTAAATCTCTGATATTCCATGTGTCGTTATACCCGTCACCATTTGGCGTAAAGAATTTAGGATAATTAACCACTAATGCCTGAACAGTTGTGCTTCCGCAACCGTATTTATCTCTTACCGTGATAGTATGCATGCCCGAAAAGACATGGTCAAATACCGGACTGTCCTGAAAAGGTTCGTTGTCTAACTGATATTCAAAATTATTTCCTTGTCCGATAGCCACCACTGTGATACTTTGTGAATCGGCAAAATCTTCATTAACCGTGTAAGATACAATAGCAGGCTCTGATGGAGTAACCGTAACCGTAACCGGTTCAGAAGAACACCCTGTTACTTTGTTCGTAGCTACTAAGGTGTAGACTCCCGGTAAAATAGCTTGGTAAGAAGTTCCGGTGCCTACAGTTTGACCGCTTTCATTTGTCCAAACAAAAGTGTTGGCGCTCGCAGGCAAGTTGCTATACATAGTATAAGGATTCAGAAGAGTTCCTGTTTCACTATCGATACATATAATTCCGTCAATCGGAGTAGGCGAAGGTAATTTATTTACCACAATAGCTATTGGTTTTATATCATAACAGCTAGTCGCTAAAGTATTGCTAACTCTTACATATACCAGCGGATTTGCAGAAGCCGTAACAGCATTGGTCTGATTGGCTGCATCGGTAAGACTTTCATAATAAGCTATTGTAAATTCACTTCCTGTTTGAGTACCAAGAATGGTTGTAGATAAAGTAGTCAAGTCAAATAAGGTTTTACCATCATTGGTTCCGTCTTCATCACACACCGTTCTCATTATTATAGGTGTCGGATTGGCAAAAGGGGTATCAATTATAGTAACTGTAAATGAACTTTCATCTGAGCACCCCGGTGTGAAAGGAGATGTTCCGTAAATGTAAAGGGTTTGTGAATTTGAAAGTACAGTTCCGGCAGCCAGCATCGTTCCGGTTCCACCGGTTCCGGTGTAATATTTACCAACAGTTAAGACTGGCAGCGTATAATTTTCACAAATGGTTGTATTCGGCAAATCGTCAACATTGTATATAGTGGCCACAAAACTGGTTTCGCTGGTACAATCCGGCGAGGTGGCTGTGTGAGCAAAGACATAAATTTTTTGCGTACTGGTAATGGCATCACCGGCATGCAATAAAGTGCCAGAAGCATTAGTTCCGGTGTAATAATCGCCAACGATTAAAGCCGGTAAAGTATAAGAATTACAAGCCGTAATATTAGCAACAGCCGGAATTACAGGCGTGTTGTTGATGGTTACTGTAAAGATATGTTCATTAACACAAGAGAATGATGTTCTGATCAAAGATTCTTTGAAAACATAAATCGTTTGCGTAGTTGTGATTTGAGTACCCGGTAATATTTCGGTTCCGCCACCGTCAGCTCCACCTGATAACGTGTAATATTTATTGTTTACAGTCAAAGCCGGTAAAGTATAACTGTCACAAGCAGTAACGTCAGCCGGAGTATCCGATGAAGTTGAGAATATGTTGATTTGGAAGCTGTTTTCTATCGTACACGGTGGTGTAGTATTTGAAACGGCATACACATAAATTTTTTGAGAAGTAGTAATTACTGTTCCCGGAGCCAACAAGGTTCCTGTTCCTCCCGGACCTGTGTAATAGTTACCCACATTTAAAGCAGATAAGATATATTGATCACAAATATCAATATCCGAACGGGAATCAATATTAGGTAAAGGATTAATAGTTACCGTAAAACTTGATTGATTAAAACAGGTAGCGTTTAGTCTTTCAAAAATGTAAATGGTTTGTGTAGATAAAATTACGTTACCCGGATATAAAATTATCCCTGTCCCGTCAATACCGGTGCGATAGCTTCCGTGAACTAATTCAGGAAGGGTATACGTTTCACAAACAGAAACATCACTTAACACATCCACTTCAGGTTGCGCTATACTTAAAGTAAAGTGCATATTATCGGTACAATTATTGAGCCCACTGGTTGTAGGAGCATAAATATACACCGTTGTACTTGCGTTAATCACTGTTCCGGCCGGAATAATTGTTCCGGTTCCCATAGGCCCTGTGAAATAATTTCCAATTGGTAAGGCAGGAAGTGTAAAACCGTTACATTGGTTTACATCAGCCGGCTGAACCATACCAATGATAACCTCAAAACTATCTTCATCACTACAAGTAGTACTGGCATTGGTCGAAGCATATACATAAATAGTTTGACTGTTTGTAATGACATCTCCGGCATGTAATAAAGTACCGGTTCCGCTTTGACCTGTGTAATAATCGCCAACAGTTAAAGCCGGTAAAGTATAAGAAGTACATTCAAAAACATCTGGTCTTTCGCCTACTTCAACTAAGGGAAAGATGGTAATATTAAAATCGGTGTCAATAACACAAAATGGTTCAATTTCGGTCATGTAATAGTAATGAATAACTTGGGAAGAAGTAAATACAGTCCCCGGAGCTACCGGTGTTCCCATTCCGCCCGGTTCTGTAAAATAACCACCATAAGGCGCATTAGTTAAGGTATAACTACCACATCGGGTTACGTGTGAAGGACTTAAAGTAGAAGGGTCAATAATTTTAACTTTAAATGAACTATTAGAACCACAAGTTCCCGGACCATCAGGTTGGTTGAATATATAAATAGTTTGTGTTTCTATAATCTCATTTCCGGCAAATAATGGAATTCCGTTTCCGTTTTGAGCGGTAAAATAATTCCCGTTTACCAAAGGAGGTAAGATGTAGCTGTAACATGCCACAACATCTTCCAAATCATCTACAATCGGAGCCGGTGTGATAACTAAATTAAAATCAGTAAGACTGTAACATAATGGATCACTTACGTTTTGAACTCTAACATAAATAGTAGTATTGGAATACAATCCGTTTAAAACATTTTCAATCGGATTAGCTCCGGTATTGGCATCTAATTGAGATGTATAGTAACTAATGATATTTACAGCAGCTGATTGTCCGTTCAATATGGCATCATTTTGTTGTGTTAAATTAAAATAAGCATTGTTAAAATATTGTGAACGAGCACATTTTACAAAATCAGCCGGTTTATTAGCTATTGGCCCAGGAGACACCATTAGTTGAAACGATTTAACAATAGCACAACCTGTAGCAGGTAATTTGATTCTAACATAAATAGTTGCTCCACTGGCAGTATTATATACTAAGGGTAGCGGGTTTACACCATTATCAGCATCGGCTTGTGAACTATGGTAGGTTACGATGGCAGAAGCATCTAATCCTGCTTTAACCACAGGTGTATTTATATCTAAATTATAATTATAAGTAGCTGCCCCCGAATCACATTTGTAAATAGTGGTTGGGTCTGCTGTAATGATTTCTGGGTAATAGTCTACCGTGATGTTGTCAGTAATAGGTTGACAAAAATTGGAGATGTTATTATAGGTTACACTGTAAGTTCCTGCCTGATTGATAACTAAGCTTGACCCTGTTTCTGAAGGTAAAACGTCACCATCTTTTTTCCAAACAAAATTATAATCCGCTGTGCTTAAACCAGTAGTTAAGGTTTTAGATGTACCAAAACAAAGCGCCGTGTTTTGCGCTACCGTTAAATCTTGGCCCAATACATCCTGTCCAATATTAAAACTGTCAGATGAAATGAAAATAGCTGAATCCGATTGTGGATCTAAACGGTCGGCAATTACTAGTTTAATATGGTAAGGTACATTTGGAGTCAATAAAGAAGCAGCTGTCATTACTTTGGTCTGACCGTTAAAGTTGGTTGCAGAGCCTGCCGCTGCTGATCCGCCGTTAAAGCTACCGAAATATTGGGCATTAGCCGACGGGCAAGAAGAGTTATATTGAAAATCTCTAATGGTTACTACTGAAATCGGTAAAGTTGTACTGGGTACAACGGCTAAATTGGTAGTAACTCCGGTATTCATATTGGTCAATAAGAAAGCAAAGGCATCTGAATAATGACATTGGAAATTTCCATATTCTTCAGAAGCAAAGACGAAGTCAAAACTAAAGTTAGGAGAAAGTGGTGTAAAATCAAATTCTAAAACCGTCGCATTTTTGGAGACCATTGGGATTCCGGCGGCAGCTAAAGTAGCTTCTAAACTGGTATCACCCGGCCAAGCAACAGCACCATCATTTAGTAAGGAAGTATTAGGTCCCGCTGCATTCATAATGTTACCGGTACTCAATATAACACCGCTGTTCATTGGGAAATTTGGATTGGAGTTTTGGAAAAAACCAATTCCGTTAGAGGAACCAAAATTAGTTCCGGTACTCCAAGTGATGTTCGTTGCCGATACACACGGAGAATTGATAAGCACATCGTTAACTAATTGAGGTACGGTGTGACTGGTTGCACTTACCGATATAGGTTGCGAAAAACCTAATATCGAAAATAACAAAATGATTAATAGTAGTATCTTTTTCATGACTCGGGGATTTTGACGAAACAAATATTGAATATAAAATCGTTTAAACGCAAAAAAAATCGATGAAAAGCATTATATTTTTATTTTAAAAAGTAAAATACTTACAAAAATATATTTTAAATTCACCTTTTTATATATAATCATTGCCTTTACAATTTGTATTCTAATGCTTATCTTTGCCCACCAAAAAGAAATACCATGAAGCTTTCACAATTGCTCACGCAACACATTCAAATCGCTATTCAAACATTATTTGATGTTTCAACCGATAAAGTTGAATTTCAAATGACACGCAAAGATTTTGAAGGCGATATTACTATGGTTATTTTCCCGTTATTGAAAATCATCAAAGGCAATCCTATTGAAATCGGAACCAAAATTGGAGATTATTTAGTCGCCAATGTGAACGAAGTAACTCGTTTCAATGTGGTTTCGGGCTTTTTGAATATAGTGGTTTCCGATGCGTATTATCTTAATTTTTTCACTGAAATTAAAAGCAATGACCGCTTTGGATTTGGTACAATTTCACCAACGGATAAAGCGGTAATGGTAGAATATTCTTCGCCAAATACCAACAAACCTTTACACCTTGGTCACGTTCGTAACAATTTATTAGGCTATTCAGTGGCCGAAATCATAAAGGCTTCGGGTAAAAAAGTATACAAAACGCAAATCATCAACGACCGAGGCATTCATATTTGTAAATCAATGCTAGCCTGGCAAAAATTCGGTAACGGTCAAACACCGGAATCAACAGGATTGAAAGGCGATAAGTTGGTTGGGAATTTTTATGTCGAATTTGATAAAAAACACAAAGCCGAAATCAGCGAGCTAATGGCTAAAGGCAATACTGAAGAGGAAGCCAAAAAACAAGCGCCCATCATAATAGAAGCCCAACAAATGCTCTTGGATTGGGAAGCCGGAAAGCCGGAAGTTTTATCACTTTGGAAAACCATGAACCAATGGGTTTACGACGGTTTTGCTCAAACGTATAAAAATCTTGGCGTTGATTTCGATAGCTATTATTACGAAAGTAATACGTACTTGTTAGGAAAAGATGTAGTCCAATTTGGTTTAGAAAAAGGCATCTTCGAAAAAGATCCTGACGGTTCCGTTTGGATTGACTTGACAGCAGAAGGCTTAGACCGAAAAATTGTACTGCGCTCTGATGGAACGGCCGTTTATATGACACAAGATATCGGAACGGCTATCCAACGCGTAAAAGATTTTCCTGATGTGGGCGGAATGGTTTACACCGTGGGGAACGAACAGGATTACCATTTTAAAGTGTTGTTTCTGATTCTGAAAAAACTAGGATTTGATTGGGCGGAAAGTTTGTTCCATTTGTCTTATGGTATGGTGGAATTGCCGTCCGGAAAAATGAAATCCCGCGAAGGAACGGTTGTAGATGCTGACGATTTAATGGAAGAAATGACTACCACTGCAGGTAACATTGCTACTGAACTAGGAAAATTAGACGGCTATTCTGAAGACGAAAAAGCCCAACTATTTAAAACGATTGGTCTTGGTGCACTGAAATATTACATCTTAAAAGTTGATCCGAAGAAACAAATTTTGTTCAATCCGGAAGAATCGGTTGATTTTGCCGGAAACACCGGGCCTTTCATTCAGTATACTTATGCTCGTATTCAATCGATTTTACGAAAAGCCAATTTCGACCTAAACGTTGCAGTGACTGATATTGAACTTCACGAAAAAGAAAAAGAGCTGTTAAAACAAATCGAGCTTTTCCCGGAAGTAATTCAAAATGCGGCAAACCACCACAGTCCGGCACTGATTGCTAATTATACTTATGATTTAGTAAAAGAATACAATTCGTTCTACCAAGCAGTGTCTATTTTGGGTGAAGAAAATTTAACTAAGAAAACATTCCGAGTGCAGCTTTCTAAAAAAGTGGGCGAAACAATAAAAGCAGCGTTCAAGTTACTGGGGATCGAAGTTCCGGAAAGGATGTAAAAAAGTAAGGTTGGAGTTTTTCAACCTTTTTTTGGCTAAAACCGCAACTTTACATTAAGGTTTGGGGTCAAATCAAGTGCATAAGTATTGACACTTTCTACAGTATTGTTGGCAGCATTTACTCGATAAAACCGGTTGATGCTGTTTGAGGTATTCAAAATATTTAAAACGGAAATATTGGTTTCCAATGCCATATTGCCTTCCAATTTCCATTCTTTCGAAGCAGAAAAATTTATTTGAAAAAAGTCATGCAGTTTATCATTGTTAGGCGAATTGTAAACGATGGCATTCTGTGCATCTACCGTGGTCGACGCTGGTGTAGTAATAGGTTTTCCGGTGTGCCATTTGCAACCCAAAGCCAATTTCAAGGCATTCCATTCATAAATTCCGGCCCAGGAAACACAATGTTTCAATTCGAAATTATTATAAAATTCTGGTGGCGTAAGTGATGGGAAGAAATATTTATTATCGTTATAACTGTAACTCATCCAAGTGTAAAAACGGCCAAAATTCTTTTGAATCAAAAACTCCAAGCCCAATACTTCATAATCACCACTTGATTTGACAAACTCAAATTGGTTTTGGAAACCCTGACTGCTTGTCGTAATGCCGGTAATTTTTTTATAGAAGTTATCTAAGGTTACCAACCAATTGTTCTTTTTATAACTAAAGCCAAGCGAAAGCTGCTGACTCTTTTGAATCGGAATAGTGTTATTGTTTGCTTGTGTCCATCTGCGTTTTTCAATACCTAAAAAATCCTGCTGCAAATCGATTACCTGAGATAGGGTTTGACTTTTTTGTTCGCCCAAAATTTCCAAACGAAGGTTTTGATTCAAAGCCTGATTAAACTGCAATCGTGGCTCAATCAAAGTGGTTTTGAACTTGCTGAAATAATTTCCGCGCACGCCCATTTTGAGGAACGTTTTTTTGCTTTCGGTCTCAAAAATCCCTTCTGCAATTAAGGCATGGCTTTTTAATACGTCAATATTTTTTCTAGAGAAGAACGGAGAATTGACTTCATCAAAATTAGTCACTCCCGTTTCGTCAAATTGATATCCTTGATTTACAGTTATGGTTTTCGAAATTTTATTTGAATTTTTTACTTGAACTCCCAGCGCTAAAACACTATTTTCTTGTTGCAAAACCTGGTTGCTTTCTATCGCTTCGTTCTTGGATTCTAAACCGTATTTAGTGCCATAAAATTGTATTGCAGTGGAATTGTTTTTATTCCAATTGGTTTTCCAATGTAACACGCCGCCGAGAGTTTCCTGTGCCAAATCACTGTTTTTACTGGCATTTGTTGTGAATTGATTTACCAAAAGCGAATTCCGAATCATAATGGCATCAGCGGTGAGCTCATTTTTTTGCCCGATTTTTTGTTGGTATTGTGCTGTGAAATCATAAAAATAAAAGGTTTCATCGCTTTTAAAATCTACCGTTTGGTTGTTGTTCAAATTGGTAACTACCGTATTTTGAAACACTTTATTTCGATAATTTTTATAGGTAGGCGAAGCAAAGAAATCTGTTAGTGAGCGTCTGCCTGAAAGAATAAAATTGGCTTTTTCTGAAGTTTTGATTTTGGTATAAAATTCGGCACTAATCAAATTAGAGCTAATACTTGAACCGGTTTTGTCAATAGATTTGGTGTGCGAAGAGATGTCAATCAAACTGGAAACACTTTCGCCAAAAAAGGCAGAGCTTCCGTTTTTAGTCACCGAAATGGTTTGTGCCAATGACGGATTGAAGGCTGAAATTAACCCAAAGAAATGACCGGTTTGGAACATCCGAATACCATTCCAAAGAAAGAGATTCTGATCATGCGTGCCGCCGCGAACGTTAATATTGGAAACCGTTTCGTCAACCGATGAAATGCCCGGAATTTGTTGCATGGTTTGTAAAACATCGGGTTCAATTAACCCCGGCAGGATACCGAACTTGCTAGGTTTTATTTCTAAACTTCCGTCATTTTTTTTGTAAATACCGGTAGTTAAATACCGCTGTGCTACCACTTCGTCGAGTTTTTGAACGATAGATGTCAGTTTTATTTTTGGGCAATCGGACAAATATAAATCAACTGGGCTGATTTGTTTTTTTTCAAAACTCAAATGCGAAATTTCAATGGTATTTGGAGAAACCAGAGGTAATTCGAAATAACCTTTGTCATTAGAATAAACCAAAACAGATGTTTCTGAAATGGCAATTTTGGCATTGTCAACAGGAAGCCCGGATTCTTCATCGGTTAGATAACCACAAAGCGGTTTGTCTAAGTTTCGGTTGTTGATGACAGAGTAATAGTTCTCCGTAATCTGTTTGATTTTACAGCCGGTTTTCGATTGGAGGTAAGCTATTTTTTCGGCAAGGGTTGCGGTTTCTTTTGGCGGAATTATTTTGTAGATGACCAATTCCGAATCAATGTAATTAAACTTGATATGGTGCCGGGTGCTTATTTGCTCTAAAACGGTTTTCAATGGCACTGCATTCTGACCTTCTTGTGCGTTGGCAACAATTAAGGAGAGAAACAACAATACCAGTAAAAACAGCTTGTTTTGGTTTAACATTAAAAATCTTCTAAAATGACTTTTGCAGTTTCAAATTTAGAAATTTTTAAATGATATGTGGAGGAAACTATCTTTAATGCCGTTTTTATATCGTTAGCAGGCAAAGTTCCTGAGAATAACTGTAGATTTTCTTTAGCATTTAATACGATTTCACAGTTATATTGTCTTTGTAATTCGTCTAAAATGTGCTTTAAACTTTCTTTTTTGAAAACAATTTGGCTGTTCGTCCACTCCGGTTTTGTATTTTCAATTGATTGTTTTTCAAAAGTATCGGCATCAAATGTTACTGAAGTTCCTTTAGTAATAATTACTTCTTGATGGTTGTGAACTATTTTCACACGCCCTTCATAACAAGTTACGTCAAAACGATTTTCGCGGGCTTTAACATTAAATTGGGTTCCGAGAACGGTTACGGTTCCCAGTGGAGTATTGACTTCAAATTTTTTACCATGGGCAACTTTGAAATAAGCTTCACCCTCTAAATGTAATTTTCGGTTGTTGTCCCAATCCCATTTTTTGTATTGTATTTCGGAACCGCTGTTTAATACAATCCGAGATTCATCAGGCAGTGAAAAACGGGTTTGCTTTCCGTTTTCGGCCACTTCGGTTGAAGTTACAGTGGTTCTTAAAAATAAAGTTAAGCTCAAAAACACGACAAAAATCGCCGCAATTTTTAACCATTTGGATTGATAGAACGGAATTACTTTTGGTGCTTTTTTGGCATTAGCCATAGTATTTTGATACAACAAATCGCTGTCAAAATCCGGGGCTTTCAATTGACTTGAATAGTCGGCAATTTTGGCATAAGTGGTATATTCAGGAGTACTTTGAAACGCGCGTAATTCCGCTTCGCTCATTTCTCCTGCCAACCATTTGGCTAATTCGTAATTTTCTTCCATTGTATTCATGATGTTTGGTTAAACAGTCGCATAGTAAAAAACCCTACTTGAACTGCTCAATTTCGGTTCGTAATGTAACTAGCGCTCCGTGAATTCTTTTTTCGACTGCCTTAACACTTATGGCTAAAATATCGGCTATTTCATGGTATTTTTTGCCTTCAATACGGTGTAACAAAAAAGCGGTCCTTTGGGCTTCTGTTAATCCGGCTATGGCTTTTTCCAGTTTTTGTTTGAATTGTTCTTCTTCAATTAAAAATTCCGGATTTAAATTGGTTCGGTCATTTTGAGTATGGCTTTGAGCATATCTCAAGACCACTTTTTGATGCGCAATTTCATTTAACGACGCGTTATTGGCGATAGTATAGATATAAGATTTGGCTTTTTCAAGCGGAACATTCTTGCAGTTTTCCCAAAGTTTTATGAAAGATTCCTGCGTGACGTCATTGGCCTTTTCTTCGTTACCGAATTTATAATATAGATAATTCCGCAATGACTTAACATTGGCATTGAAAAAACGGGAAAAAATTAATTCTTCACAAATACCGTTAGAATCGGTGTTCTCCATTTTGATTTATTTCAATTGTTTGAGTGTTTAAATTTAAAATATTTTTCGAAAGTAGGGTTTTTTATTGCAACTTTGTTTACCCTTTTGAATTGATGTAACAATTATGAGAAATTTTATTTGGTCTGTTTTTGCTTTGATAGCGTTATCCTTTTCTTCCTGTCAGGATGAAGAAGAGTCGATAACACAAAGTCCAACCAATAGTTTTGGTAAATCTTCTGCTATATCTTCTTTAATTTTGAGAGTGTCACAATACGAAACCACTTGTGATAATGTTTTAGACAATACCAGCAACTTCAGTGTAAAATTGCCGGTTCATGTAACCGTGAATTCACAGTATTGTAATGTAAGTTCGGATGCCAATTACCAAACTGTTCAGTACTATAAAGACAATTATGCAGGGGATGATGTGGTGCATTTTCAGTTCCCTATTACTTTGGTTTACCCAAATCATCAGGAAGTGACTGTAACCGAAAGTCAATACAATGCTATAATAGCCACCCTTGGTGACGATTCTAATTACCATGAAATTGATTGTATTAATTTTGTTTATCCTTTTACCATCAATAAATACAACATCAACAATCAAGTAGGGGTACTGTTAGCATTACTAATGATACTGAGCTTTATAATTTTTTGCACGATTTAGATGCCAATACAGTAGTGGGAATGGTTTATCCGCTGTCACTCAAAAAAACAAACAGTACAGCTACTGTTACGGTTACTAATAATAATCAGTTGGAAGATGCCATTGATAATGCGGTTAGTGAATGTACCACCGGTCCAATGCCGCTCGAATTAGAGGACGTTTTAGCCAGCGGCACTTGGCATGTGTCTTACTGCTATTATTCATATGATGAGACCTCTTATTATGCCAATTACAGTTTTACTTTTAACAGCAATGAAACCGTTACTGCTGTTAAAAATAATGTGACCACTTACGGGCATTGGGATGTTCATGATGAATATAGCCCGGTCCGATTAGACCTGAATTTTGACGGCTCAGCCTTAGAGGATTTAGAAACCAATTGGAGGGCCTTAGAAGTTACTAGTACTTACGTCAGACTCAAAAGCGACAGCAGTAGTAGTGGTTTGTATTATTACCTGAGTTTCACCAAAAACTAACCATCATTTTTTAACCACCTTTTACCGGCATGAAAATCTTTAATAAGAAGTTTCTAAATCAGAATGAATTTAGAGACACTAGGCTCGACATGGCTACTTTTGACAAAACCAGAATCAATTATTTGCTGAATCAGGTACTGATATGGATCTTGATTTTTGTTGTTATTTTTTTAGTTACAAAGTTTTTAAACAATTAACCCTCAATACAATTTGCAATGAAAAGACTATTTATTTACCCGGCTTTAGCTATGGTGTTTTTTATGAACACGGCTTCAATGTGTAGCTCTGACAGCAGCTCTTCCTCATCATCCGATCCAACGCCTGTAATCAATACGGCCACACAGGGCACTTGGAAAGTAACCAGTTACATCGATTCAGGGACTGATGAAACCAATCATTTTACCGGCTATAATTTTACGTTTGGCAGTAACAATGTTTTAACCGCTACCAATGGGACCAATACTTATCAAGGGTCGTGGTCTGTTAGTACAGATGATAGTAACGATGACAATCCAAGCAGTGATTTAGATTTTAATATTGCTTTTGGTTCACCGGCCGATTTCTTTGATTTGACCGATGATTGGGATGTGACAACTTATTCGTCAACCACCATTTCATTAATCGATGTTAGCGGCGGCAATGGCGAAACCGACATTTTGATTTTCACCAAGAATTAACCCATTTGAAAAAGAAATAATTGCTTTACTCTTTTTAAACCATTCGCCAACGCGGGTGGTTTTTTTATTTGGTTTACTATAAAACTTCAAAATCAAATCCTTAAATTTGCCACTTCATTAAAAAACAAAGCTTGCCATTATGTTCAATAATTTAAGTGATAAACTAGATAAAGCATTCCACATCCTTAAAGGACATGGGAAAATTACCGAAGTTAACGTAGCCGAAACGTTGAAAGAAGTGCGTCGTGCCCTACTTGACGCCGATGTTAACTTTAAAATTGCCAAAGACTTTACCACTAGAGTTAAAGACAAAGCCATAGGTGAAAATGTATTAACCACATTACAGCCGGGACAATTAATGGTTAAACTCGTGAAAGATGAATTAACCGAGTTGATGGGTGGAGAAGCAACCGGAATTAATTTAGCGGGTTCGCCATCAATCATTTTAATGTCAGGTTTGCAAGGTTCGGGTAAAACTACCTTCTCCGGAAAGTTAGCCAACTACCTGAAAACCAAAAAGAACAAAAAACCACTTTTGGTAGCCTGTGATATTTACCGTCCGGCAGCGATTAATCAGTTGCATGTAGTGGGTGACCAAATTGGAGTAGAGGTTTATTCAGAACCGGAAAATAAAAACGCCGTTCAAATTGCTTTAAATGCTATTCAACACGCCAAATCCAATGGCTACAATGTAGTTATTGTCGATACGGCCGGTCGTTTAGCGATTGACGAAGAAATGATGAACGAAATTGCCAATGTGCATGCGGCCATCAAACCACAGGAAACGTTGTTTGTGGTTGACTCTATGACAGGGCAGGATGCGGTTAATACAGCAAAAGCATTCAACGACCGATTGAACTTTGACGGAGTGATTTTAACCAAATTAGATGGTGATACTCGTGGTGGTGCTGCCATTTCGATTAAATCAGTTGTCGATAAGCCAATCAAATTCATCGGAACCGGTGAAAAAATGGAAGCTATTGATGTATTCTATCCTTCACGTATGGCGGACAGAATCTTGGGTATGGGTGACGTGGTTTCCTTAGTAGAAAGAGCCCAAGAACAATACGACGAAGAAGAAGCCCGAAAAATTCAAAAGAAAATTGCCAAAAATGAATTTGGTTTTGATGATTTCTTAGCGCAAATCCAGCAAGTGAAAAAAATGGGGAACATGAAAGACTTAGTCGGTATGATTCCCGGTGCAGGAAAAGCATTAAAAGATGTAGAAATTGAAGACGATGCCTTTAAGCATATTGAAGCCATCATCCACTCGATGACCCCAAAAGAAAGAACCAAGCCGGCTATCATTGATGCCAAAAGAAAAACCAGAATTGCCAAAGGTTCAGGAACCAAAATTGAACAGGTAAACCAATTGCTGAAACAGTTTGACCAAATGAGCAAAATGATGAAAATGATGCAAGGCGGTGGCGGTAAGAACCTGATGCGCATGATGAGCGGCATGAAAGGCATGAAATAATGTAGAGACGCGATTTATCGCGTCTTTTTTATTGCAATAACTACAACACACAAAATAACTACAACACACAAAATAACTACACATGCAAATATTAGACGGAAAGAAAGTCTCGGAAGACATTAAAAACGAAATCGCAGCCGAAGTCCAAAAGATGAAAGCCAACGGCGAAAAAGTACCTCATTTAGCCGCCATCATTGTGGGGAATGACGGGGCCAGTTTGACGTATGTGGGCAGCAAAGTAAAAGCCTGTGAACGTGTTGGTTTTGAATCGACTTTAATTAAAATGCCCAACACCACTTCGGAAACCGAGTTGCTGAAAAAAATCAAAGAGCTCAACGAAGACGATACCATTGATGGCTTCATAGTACAATTACCGTTACCCAAACAAATCGATACCCAACACATTATCATGTCGATTGATCCCAGTAAAGATGTAGATGGTTTTCACCCGGAGAACTTCGGGAAAATGGCGTTAGATATGACGACTTTTATTCCGGCCACTCCCTTTGGTATTTTGGAATTATTAGAAAGATACGGTGTAGAAACCCAAGGAAAACATACGGTGGTTATCGGTAGAAGTCACATAGTAGGCAGACCCATGAGTATCCTTATGGGAAGAAAAGGATTTCCCGGAAATTCAACGGTAACGCTTACCCATAGTTATACTAAAATATTGCCCAAATCACTACGCAAGCCGATATTATCATCACCGCATTGGGCGTTCCCAATTACCTCAAAGCTGAAATGATTAAAGACGATGCCGTTGTAATTGACGTAGGCATCACTCGTGTGGCTGACGATAAAGACCCAAGAGGGTACCTAATTACAGGAGATGTGGATTTTGATATGGTTTCTAGAAAAGCCTCCTTCATCACACCGGTGCCGGGCGGAGTTGGTCCTATGACCATTGCGATGTTGCTGAAAAACACACTACTGGCACGAGAACAGAAACGATTAAAAATGGAATAATAGAAAGACCTGAGTGAAAGCTCAGGTTTTTTGTTACTGTAAAGATTGACAAGTGCGTTTTTAAATAAATTTGATCAAAATTTTTTCAAAAAAAAATAATGAGCAGAAAAATGGTCAAAATTTTTTTTCTGAAAAATAATGAGCAAAGCAAAATTGCGCCCATGAATTAGGTTAAAACGCTAAAAAAACCTGAGTGCTAACACAGGTTTTTTAGGCTTGAAACTATTTTATTCCTTTTTTGACGTTACAGGTATTGATGCGAAAGGGGACGTAGAGTGGACAAAAACTCATAAAGCTGGTTAGTACAAACACGCAGGCAAAAACCAGCAGGATAATGCCTACTATCCCGTTAATTGTATTGTTGTAGTATAAGAAAGCAATCACCGCTGCCACCAGCACTCGGATTACTCTATCAGATGAACCCATGTTTTTTCTCATGATAAATAGTGTTTATGGTTAATGTAATCAAATTTAGCTATTGAAAATCAAATCTTTACTGATATATGTCATGTTTTGGCAATAAAAAATCCCAAGCTTTCACTCGGGATTTTTCTATAATGTTTTGCGGTTTATAACTTAGCCAACCATAGTGAGGCGTTCATGTGCAAGCGAGAGTGTGAAACCAACTCAGTCCAACCCGGATAAAGGGTATCACCTGTAGCGCCTGTTCCGTCATCGGCTGGTGAGCTGTCTCCAATTACAAATACTCTACCAGTGCCATAAGTAGCCGAAGCACACATGATATTAGAAGTACCTTGTGCCGAAGTGCCGCGCCAAATTAAACCTTGCGCCGTTGCATTTGCTGTGGTATTGATAGTCATAGAAGCTCCTGCTGAAAATTTCAAATTAGATACCGTTCCTTGTGAACCATTCAAAATAGGGTTGGTGGTAGTGGCTAATCTATTAGTAGTAGTTTCTGAGAAATTGTTTAAGGTAATAGCAATACCAAAAGGATTAGTTTGTACCGTATTGTTTGACATCAAGTCATTCCAAATCGCCGGCGAATCCCATCCGTCATTATTTCGGTCAGAAACCGTATGATCAGAAATCATGAACAAGCCACCGCCATTTTTTACGAAATTAAGAATGGCAACTTTTTCAGCTGCTGTAAATCGGATATTAGGTTCATCAATTACAAAAACGTTATAATTTTTCAAATCTTGAGCACCCGTTCCACCATAGGTAATGGCTGTTCCCGAAGGCAAAGTTTCAACGGTGTGACCTAATTTAACCAAGGCTACACCCCAAGCCGATAAACCACCTTTCCAGAAATTTTCGGTTGTAGTAGCTGTTATGTTTGATTGTGCCGGAGTCGGAAAACGTTGCGGTGAGGTATCAGCATCTAAAACCCAATCCGCGTTCCCGGCGGTTTCAGCTTTAGTAGCATCAAATAAAAATTTCTTCGGAGTGACAGCGAGTGTCGTAGTAGTTGTGGTTATTCTTGAAGCGGTACTGTTTTCTTTTTCAGTATCAGAGCTGCACGAAACAGCCATAATTGCCATACCGGCAACCCATAAGTAACTAATTAATTTCATTTGGTTTTTTGTTGGTTAATGACTGTGATAACAAACTACTATAGCATTTACCCTAATCGAAAATTATTTTTTTCCGTTTTTGAATTTAACTTTTTCAACTACTTGAATTTTAGGTTCCGGTTTTTTGCTTTTTGGTTTAGAAGCGGGCTTCTTTTTAAAGTCGTTTGTCGGAGCCGTTTTGGCAGTAGCTTTAGGCTTGTCGGCTATGTTTTTCTTAACTTCAGCCTGATTTTGTTTGATGACGTCCATGGCGTTCTTTGGATTTTCTTTGGTGCCTCGCAAGTGAATCACCAATCCGTTTAAGAAATTACGCAACACTTGGTCACCACAATCCATGTACTTCGGATGGTCGGCATTTCTGAAAAAAGCGCCAATTTCGGCGGTAGAAATTCGGAAATCCACCAATTGCATAATTTCCACAATTTGGTCATCACGCAGTTGCAAGGCTACCCGTAGTTTCTTAAAGATATCGTTGTTATTCATAATCTTATTAAGTTAAAAGTTCTTGTTTCAAATTCACAATTCACAATTCACAATTCACAATTCACAATTCACAATTCAAAACAGCCAAAGGTACGCCTTTTTAAAACGCTCCCGCCACAATTTTTCGTTGTGCTGTCCTCCTTTGACAATTACTTTTTTGTTTAGTTTTTTACATTCACAGCGTTTGGTATTGACCCAATGCTCTACGGCTTCCATATCCGGAATCACATCGGCATCACCTTCATTATCGCCACACAAAAAATAGACTTTGGTTTTGAAAGTTTCGGTTTGGGACATTAACTTGTTCATGTCATTTCGGCTAAACCAAAAAGAAGGCGAGAAGCAACCCACTTTGCCGAAGACCTCGGGGTATTTCAATGCGGCATAAAACGAAACCAATCCGCCTAATGAGCTCCCCATGATGCAGGTATTTTTGGCCCCGGCTTTTGTTCGGTAGGCAGCATCAACTTTGGGTTTTAACGTTTTGACGATAAAGTCTAAATAGTCGTCCGCTTTGCCGCCACCGTATTTTGGATGGGGATAGGGTGTTAATTCAGCTATGCGTTTATCGCCTCCATGTTCAATGCCTATGACAATGACTTGAGCGTTTAGACTGTCCAACGTTTCGTCTATATTCCATTCGCCAAAAGCGGCCGTTTTGCTATCAAACAGGTTTTGTCCGTCGTGCATGTAAATCACCGGGTATCTTTTGGTGGAAAGGGTATAGGCTTTGGGTAAATACACCCAAATTTTCTTGCTGCTTTTTAATTGAGGTGCTTCAAGGGTAAAAGTAGTCACTTGTTTACTGGCCGTACTTTCTTGGGTAATGGCTTTGTTGAAAAACAGGAAACAGCTGAGAAGCAGTATTTTTTTCAAAATAAGTGAGGTTGAATTTTATTCGGTTGTTTCTTCTTTGTCTTTTCTTTTCTTCTTCTTTTCGCTTTTCCCAACCGCCCGGTCTTCCTTCATCTTTTGATACTTTTCTTTTTGAGAAGGGTTGAGGTAACTCAGAATACTTTTCTCCGTTTTGTCCTGAATGGCTTTTATTTCTTTGTTTTTATCTTCGTCAGAGTTTTCACTTTTCATGACAATGTCTATGCTTTTGGTACTGCTGGTAATGTCGTTTTTTATAGCAATAAACTGAAGCTCATCAAGGATTAATTCCGACTGTAATCGGGTCATTATTTTGTCAACGCGTTCATTTCTGGCCTTTTCAATTTCGGCAGGAGTGGCTTTTTCAGGGGTTTGCTGAACAGCAGGCATATTGTTGTTTCGTGAGCCGTAGCCATAGTTATTACCATATTGCGCGGTTGCATTAGTCGCATAAAGGAGCACTCCCAAAAACAAAACTTTAAAAGCATTCATAAGTCAAAAATTTAAGCAGGTAAAATTAAATCAAAAATGATTTTCAAAATAATAATGTAGCACAATTTCACAAAAAATTATATTTTAGCTAAAAAATAAGCTTTGGATGGAAAAATACGAAGAAAAATTAGCGCTATTGGCTGAAATGATTTCTTTTTCTGTAATTGACGGAAGATTGCACGAGAGAGAATATTTGTTTCTGACGATGATTGCCCAAGAACTTCAGGTAACAAACGAAGATTTCAAAGCTTTGTTTCATCATGAAGAATATCCGGTCATTATCAAATCTGAGTTTGAACGCATTCAACAGTTTTATCGTTTAGCTTTATTAATGCACTGTGACGGTGTGTTGCACGAAAGAGAGCAAAACAAAATCCATGAAATAGGAATCAATATGGGCCTGAACCCACACGCCATCAAACGGGTACTCAAAGCGATGGAAACTTCCCCAACAAGATGATTTCTCCTGAGTTTTTATTGGAAGTTTTTCAAGAGCAATTGAACTGATATTTAGTCAGTTAATAATTTCTTAAATCCGTCAAATTTTCATTTTTTTCTTTTACCAAGTTGCCAAAATGACTTAAAAAGAGTCTTGGTACACCATTTGTTTTTTTGGGTTTACTATCAAAAAATGTTTAACATTAAATTGTAAAACCATGAACTTAGTTAAAAAAAATTACAGCACTTTTCCATCTATTATTGATGAATTTTTAAAACCTGACTGGTTTGGCGGACTTCAAAATTTTCAGGCTACTGTCCCGGCGGTTAATATTAAAGAAACCGATACAAATTACACTTTAGAGTTGGCCGCCCCTGGAAAAAGTAAAGATGATTTTGTGATTGAAGTTGACCACAACGTATTGACCGTAGCCTCAGAAACCAAAACGGAAAACGAACAAAAAGAAGCTGCCGGAAGATACACCAGAAGAGAGTTTAGCTATACTTCTTTCCGTAGAGCTTTTACATTACCGGAGACAGTTAATACAGAAGACATCAATGCCAATTATGAAAACGGAGTATTACATATTACCTTGCCGAAAAAACAAGAAGCCTTGCCAAAGCCAAAACGATTGATAGATATAATGTAATTAAATAAAAAAAGCGTCCTGATAGGGCGCTTTTTTTAGCTTTAGTATTTTATCGGTAACTATACTTTTCAAAATCTTGGTTTAGGTGGCAGCCAATTTAGTTTGCAGCGCCTGAATCTCATCCCTAAATTTTGCGGCTTGCATAAAGTCTAAATCTTTAGCGGCTTTTTCCATGGCTTTGCGAATGTCCCGGATTTTCTTTTCTATCTCAGGTTTTGATAAATAGAGGCTTTCCGGCTCGGCGGCTTTGGCTATTTTATCTTCAAAATATTGGGTTGAAACCGAATTGCCGCTCAACGCATTGCCTAAACTTTTATTCAACGCTTTTGGTTCTAAACCATGTTTGGTATTGTAAGCCATTTGCTTCTCGCGACGGTAGTTGGTTTCGTCTATCGTTTTCTGCATCGAAGCAGTTATTTTATCCGCATACATAATCGCTTTTCCGTTTACATTTCTGGCGGCTCTACCAACGGTTTGGGTTAAGGAACGATGGCTTCTTAGGAAACCTTCTTTGTCAGCATCTAAAATGGCTACTAAAGAAACCTCAGGCAAATCCAATCCTTCCCGCAATAAGTTAACACCAATCAAAACGTCAAACAGCCCTTTACGCAAATCTTGCATGATTTCTACGCGCTCTAAAGTGTCCACATCCGAATGAATGTAACGGCAACGAATGGAAACTTTAGTCAAATATTTAGTCAATTCTTCGGCCATTCTTTTGGTTAAAGTGGTGACCAAAACACGTTCGTCCGCTTCACATCGCACCTGAATTTCTTCTATCAAATCATCAATTTGGTTCAAGCTGGGACGCACTTCTATAATAGGGTCTAATAACCCCGTCGGGCGAATGACTTGCTCCACATAAATCCCTTCCGACTTCTGTAATTCATAATCTGCCGGAGTAGCCGAAACATAGACCACTTGATTTTGCATGCTTTCAAATTCCTCAAACTTTAACGGACGGTTGTCCATAGCAGCCGGTAATCGGAATCCGTATTCCACTAAGTTTTCTTTTCGACTTCTGTCCCCGCCATACATGGCATGCACTTGTGAAATCGTTACGTGACTTTCATCTACCACCATCAAGTAATCATCAGGAAAATAATCCAACAAACAGAACGGTCGTGTTCCCGGAAGTCTGCGGTCTAAGTAGCGAGAGTAGTTTTCAATTCCGGAGCAGTAACCCAATTCGCGTATCATTTCCAAGTCGAAATTGGTGCGCTCTTCCAAGCGTTTGGCCTCAAGGTGTTTGCCCACTTCTTTGAAATAATCCACTTGTTTAACTAAGTCTTGCTGGATGTCCCAAATAGCTGCTTGCAACACATCAGGTGAGGTTACAAACATATTGGCGGGATAAATGTTTAGTTTTTCGTAGCGCTCTATAACCTTTGAAGATTTGGCGTCAAAGGCTTCAATTTCTTCAATTTCATCGCCAAAAAAATGCACACGGAACGGTTCGTCGGCATAACTCGGAAAGATTTCCACGGTATCGCCTTTGATTCGGAACGTTCCGGGGGTAAATTCAGCTTCGGTTCTTGAGTATAAACTTTGTACCAAACGGTGTAATAATTTGGTACGCGAAATTTGTTGATTTTTTTCGATGGCAATTACATTCTTTTGAAATTCCACCGGATTCCCGATGCCATACAAACAAGAAACGGAAGCCACCACCAACACATCACGACGTCCAGATAATAGGGCCGAAGTAGTGCTTAGTCTCAGTTTTTCCAATTCATCATTAATGGATAAATCCTTTTCTATAAAAACACCGGTAACCGGAATATAAGCTTCGGGTTGATAATAGTCGTAATACGATACAAAATACTGCACCGAGTTGTTAGGAAAAAATTGCTTGAACTCTGAGTATAGCTGAGCGGCCAAAGTTTTGTTGTGGGCCAAAACCAAAGTCGGTTTTTCAACTTCCTGAATGACATTGGCCATCGTAAAAGTCTTTCCCGAACCCGTTACACCGAGCAACGTTTGGTATTTTTCGCCATTATTGATGCCCGCGACTAATTTGTCAATGGCTTGTGGCTGGTCGCCGGTAGGTTGGTATTCGGATACGACTTGGAATTTCATTTTTATAGCAGCAAAAGTTCAGATGGGTAAAGATAAGAAGAATGCTTTCTAAATCAAACCATTGATTTTTGCGTATTGCAACAACATAATGGTTTTAGCATCTTTGATTTCACCCGAAGCAATCATGCCATACGCTTTGTCAAAATCGAGTTCCAATACCTCTATGTTTTCTTGTTCTTCTTGTATACCGCCACCTTCATTTATTTTCATCGCTTTGGTATATTCAGCGGCGAAGAAATACACGATTTCTGTTACTGAGCCCGGTGACATATACACTTCAAACAATTTTTCTACTGCCGAAATTTTATAACCGGTTTCTTCCTCGGTCTCTCTTCTAATGCATTCTTCCGAATTGTCTTTGTCTAACAATCCGGCACAAGCTTCTATCATCATGCCGGTTTCGTTGCCATTGACATAAGTCGGTAACCGGAATTGCTGCGTCAGTATTACGGTTTTCGAATGTTTATTGTAAAGCAAAATAGTAGCGCCATTGCCGCGGTCATAAGCCTCACGGGATTGCGTTTCCCAATGGCCGTCTTTCTTGAGATAGTTGTAGGTGATTTTGCGTAAGGTATACCAATTATCCGAAAGGATTTCAGTTTTTAGAATTTCTATTTTTGGATTCTTCATGAGTTTAAATGGGTAATAAAATCTTGTTGTTGGTTGGGTGAAAGAAAAGTCCAAGCGACGATTCGGCTTATTTTTTGTCCTTGCGCCATGTCGATGGTTTTAATTTCTGCGGCACCCACTTTATTCAGGAGTTTATAAATGTTTTTCAGATTATCTTTTTTGGAAACCAAAGTGGTAAACCACAAACACTGTTTTGGGTATTTGACGCTTTCATAAATCATCTGCGTAATGAAACCCAACTCGCCGCCTTTGCACCATAACTCCGCATTTTGTCCGCCAAAATTTAAAACAGGTTTAGCGGTTTTGGTTGTTTCTAAAGCATTGACTTTTCGTAGCGTACTTTTCGCGGCTTCTTCCGGTGAGGCATGGAATGGCGGATTGCATAGGGTGAACGCAAATTTATCTTCCGGCAAAATGATGTTTTTAAAAATGAACCGAGGTTCTGTCTGCAGTTGCAAAGCTATAGCTTCTATTAGTCTTGAATTATCGGCAATTATCTTTTTGCAATTCTGCAGGGCTTTTTCATCAATGTCGGTTCCAACGAAACTCCAGCCATAAGCATAATTTCCGATGATAGGATAAATACAATTGGCTCCCATACCAATGTCTAACCCCATAATCTTTTCGCCTTCGGGTATGATTCCGTTATTGGTCTCGGCTAATAAATCGGCGAGGTGATGAATATAATCAGCTCTTCCGGGAATGGGCGGACAAAGATAACCCGCTGGAATATCCCAGTTTTGGATTTCGTAATGCGCCATCAGCAGGGCTTTGTTCAATGTTTTTACGGCTTCCGGATTGCTGAAATCTATGGTTTTGGTTTGATGTTCATTGACAAATACAAAACTTTTTAACTCGGGACAAGCTTTTAGTAAAACTTCAAAATCATATCGGAATCGGTGTGGATTTCTGGAATGTAAGCCTGTTTTTTCGGGGGTATTTTGCGTTTTTTTCAAGGTGTTTTTTAGTTTAATCCCAACATTCCATTAATAACAAATCGCCATCCGCATGGGTGATGGAAACCATACCGTCCTCGGTAACATGATTACTACTTCCGGTGCGGTAGCCTATGGTTAGCTCTTCATTAGTCAAAGAATAAAAAAGATTTTGAGTCGTAATGCTGGTTACTTTTCCAATAGGAATTAAAGACAGAATGGTGTTGGCCGTGTACCATTTTTCAAAATGGTTTTGCAATAAAAACACTTTAGAATGGTCGTCTAAAATAACGACTTTAAGTTGGTTGCGATATGCTACAATATTGGTCAGGTTGGTAATGGTGTGATCGGCACGTCTTCCGGTGGCCCAAATGACATTGGCAGCTTTGTGTCCTTTTTCGATTAAATAATCAAAAGCTTTTTCCAAATCGGTTTTTTCCTGATTAGGTGCGTAGACAATTTCTATCGGATACTGTTTTTCTTTGTAGTATTCGGCATCAAATCCTCGATCAAAATCGCCCAATAGCACGTCTACTTTTATACCCAAGTCCAATACCCGCTCGATGGCAGAATCTAAGACAATGACTAATGGTGACCATTCCAGCAATTGGCCTAGTAATTCCGGGCTGCAAGCTTCGCCATTGGCAATGATTAAGGCCGGTTCCTGGTCGTCGCGAACGATATGATGTGATGACATGCTTGGGTAAGTAGTTTAAAAGTTTGGAGTACGAAGTTATTTTGTAAAAGTAAATAAAAAAACTTCGTACTCCGAACCTCTTACCGCGTACTTTTACTGGATTACATAATTTCTGATATCGGTTTCCGAAAGATTGAAATAGCCCAAAGCATAATTATCCGGATGGGTTTGATTGATGATATTCCCGCGAACCGTAGCCGGTGGCGTTGAAAATGGACCGCCACTTCCTACGGAGATTAAAATCAATTTGTTCATGTATTCGTAATAACGTTTTGAAATACCGTAAATAGTAATGTCAAGCGTATCATTGCTGCCTATGTCTTCATTCGTATAAAATCCGAAAAACTCATTGCCTTGGTAGAATTTATCATCGCTTACTTCATAACTCGGCACCGCATTTATACTGGCTTTGTATTTAAATAAATAATAATTGTCAGCATTGCCGGGGTCGTTGAAAAAGGTTTTGATTTCGATGTCCGTTCCACTGAACCCCCTTCATCATTTTGTTCAATTGTAGTTATCGGAGATACTCCTTTCAATGTTTCAGTAGCGGTATACGTTTCTCCATTTAATATTACGGTCATGACATAAGTTTTGTCAATTTCAGGAATAAAATTATGACACAAGTAAATACCGGAATTTGGTACTTCTTCGGTAAAAGTAAAAGTAACATTGTCGCTATTGGTCACAGCAACCACGGCTCCTGAAACGGACGGAATCACGGTGTCGTAATACCCGGTAGTTGTGGTTAATTTTATTTTTTGTTCGTTACCCAAAGTGCCTTTTTGCCATTGGATTGAGCCATTGATCACTAATCTGGGTGCGGCAGTATCTAAATCAACGTTGACAACATCCTCACAACTGGTTAGTAAAACAGCCATGATAATAGCGGATATATATAATAAGGTTTTCATAAGATTAAAATTTAAAGTTATAACTAACACCCGGAACTACTCCGAATATCGATAATCGAATAGCTTCATTGGAACCTGTGGTTTCATTTTGGCGGAACGAAATGGATGCGGCATTTTTACGCCCGTAAACGTTGTATAAACTGAATACCCATTCGCTTTGCCATCCTTTTTTCTTATTGGGTTTAGGCGTGTAGGTGGCAGATAAATCTAAATGATGGTAGGCCGGAAGGCGGTCGCTGTTTCGCAAGCCATAACTTGGAATCGTAATCCCTTCGTATTCATACTGCCCGTTAGGGTAAGTGACCGGTTGCCCGGATTGTAACACAAAGTTGGCTCCGAAAACCCATTTAGGATTGAAATTATACGAACTCGTTACTGAAAGATTGTGCAATTTGTCATGGCCTGAATTATACCAACTGCCATTGTTGATTCCGGTTTCTGAGGCCGTTCTTCCCGGAGTTTTTTGTTGGGATTTGGACAGCGTATACGAAATCCAGCCGCTTAATTTTCCGGTATTTTTTCGAAGCAAAACTTCTAAACCGTAGGCTCGCATTTCTCCGTTCAGTATAATTTGTTCGAGGGCTTCGTTGGCAATTAAATCGGCACCGTCTATATAATCAATTCGGTTTTTGATTTTTTTGTAAAAGGTTTCTACTTCCAATGAATATTTATCTTCTTTGAAATTTCGGAAATAACCCAATGCCACTTGGTCTGCAATTTGTGGTTTGATGTACTTATCGCTGGGTGTCCAAACATCCAAAGGCGTTGGCGAAGCGGTATTTGAAATTAACTGTAAATATTGTGTCATGCGATTGTAACTGGCTTTGACCGATTGATTTTCATCTAACTGATAAGAAGCTGCAAAACGCGGTTCCAGATTGGCAAAACTTTCCATGACTTTATTGCGTCCGTAATACTTAGTATCAATAGGCGTTCCTTTTTCGTAAATCTGTAATTCGGGATTGAAAACAACAGCTTCATCATTGGCATACAGATTTACAGTAGAGCTTCCTAAACGGTAAAATTGGCTGTAGCGCAAACCGTAAGACAAGGATAGATTTTTTGAAACTTTTTGTTCTACATCAATGTAAACAGCAGGTTCAAAAGCATATTTTTTTTCTAATTGTTTGTAATTAATTCCGGAGTCAGCATCAGATGGCTCAATAGTTCCCGGATTGAAGTCGTAATAAATACCACCTACACCATAATTCAACTTGATTTTATCGGTTACATAATGTTTGAAATCGTATTTAAGATTGTAATTCTTGATACCCGAATTCCATTTGAAGCCTAATAAATTCAAGTCTAAACCATAATAGTAATCACTGTAAATCGCTGAAAGATTCGAGAATAATTTGTCTGAATATAAATGATTCCAACGCAGGTTTAATGTTGCATTTCCGTAGGTATTAATGAAGCTGTTGTTTAAACTAAACACATCACGGCCAAAATAACCCGAAAGAAACAAATTGTTGTTTGGGTTCAGTTTGTAATTCATTTTGGTGTTCAAATCATAGAAATAGGCTGAATTTTTATTGTTGGCTAATTTCAAAAACAAATGAGCGTAAGAAGCTCTTCCGGCAAAAAGAAACGAACCTCGATCTTTTACAATTGGTCCCTCCGCCAATAAACGGCTGGAAATGATTCCGATACCTCCGTTCATACTGAATTTGTTGCTGTTTCCGTCCTTTTGATAAATGTCTAAAACCGAAGAAACTCGTCCGCCAAAGCGCGAAGGAATGCCGCCTTTGTACAGTTTTAAATCTTTAATGGCATCAGGATTGAAGACCGAGAAGAAACCAAAAACATGTGAGGAATTGAAAATTGTGGCTTCATCCAACAGAATTAAATTCTGGTCAGCCCCACCGCCACGTACATTGAAGCCTGATTGTCCTTCACCCGCATTGGTTACACCGGGTAGCGTTAAGAGTGCTTTTAAAACATCTACTTCGCCTAAAACTACCGGAATTTTTTTGATGGTAGCCACCGAAAGTTTGTTTACGCTCATTTCCGGTTTGCGGATGTTGGTTGCTGTTTTTTCGGTATTGATGACCACTTCTTCTAACTGTTCCCCCGTTTCATTTAGGGAATAATTTTTCTTGAGGTCCTGAGTCAGTGCAATGGTCTCTTCAACCGTTTGATACCCTACATAACTAATTTGAATTTGGTAAGTTCCTTTGGGAAGGGTAATCGAATAAAAACCATATTCGTTGGTCACGATTCCCACTTTTTTTTCCGGGATGAAAATGTTTACTCCAATAAGGGTTTCGTTGGTTTTGGCATCTGAGATAGTGCCGCTGAGTGTGAATTTTTCCTTTAGCAACTCATTGGTACTAGTACCTTGAGCAAAAGAAAAAGTTGTCACTAAGAGTAGCAACAACAGTTTGATTTTGATTTGCATTTAATTGATGATTTTGTTTTGATTGCCCGTTTGACGATTTGATTTGTCAAATGTTACGATACTCATGTTAAGTTTTTTGCCTTAGATGCAAAAGTCAATGTATGGTTGCGGTTCCAAGGCATATATTTGTAATTCAAAATCTGTTAAGCTTTGGTTAATTAAAAAGTTAGGATGTTTATAAATTGAATACTTTTACACCGTCAACTTTACTAATGATGAGAAGTTCAGGGATTTTGGTTTTATGTTTATTGTTTGCCTTCAAGGGGTTTTCTCAGTTTGAGTTGCCCAAAAGGACTATCAATATTGCTCCGGTTACCAACAGTTCCGGAAAAATAGCCCCTACTTCTTCTAAAGCCATTACCTATCCGAGTATTTTTGACAAAAAAGACAAGCTGGCAGAAAGTGTTTCGTTGCTGAAAAAGCAACCCGAAGCGGAAAAAGGCGTGATGGAAAAAGAACAGCAGTTTGAAAATCCTGCCAAAGCCTATACCGAAAAAATGAACGATAGGATGAAGCAGGAAGGGGTGTCGAGAGAGATTGTTAACAGCGATATGTTTTTGGGTGAATTTACGGTTACCACTTTTGACATCAGTATTGCTTGTCGGGATTATGGTGCCATTGATGGTGACAATGTAAGCATTTGGCTCAATGATGAGTTGGTGATACCGTCCATTTATTTAGAGTCCAATTTAAAAAAATACAAGCTGGTTTTAAAAGAAGGCTTGAATACCATTCGGATAGAAGCTTTAAACACAGGAGAGTTATTCCCCAATACCGGACAATTTGTTTTTTATGATGGACACGAAGTAGTGGTGACCAATCAACAATGGGCTTTGAATACAGGATATAAAGCTATTGTCAAAATCAGAAAGATAAAAGGAATTGAGTTAAAGCAAGAGAAATAAAAAAGCGACCATCTGGTCGCTTTTTTATTGTTATGGTCTTAAAAAATTAAGCCAGTTTTTTATCCAAGTTTGTTTTCAATGCTTGAAGAAAATCTTCTGTTGATAAATAATCCGCATCGGTTAAGCCTTCTGGTTTTACCAACATGGCTAAGTCTTTCGTCATTTTACCACTTTCTACCGTTTCGATACAAACCGTTTCTAACGCCAAACAGAAATTGATTAATTCTTGGTTGTTGTCTAATTTTCCTCTGTGCTCCAAACCACGGGTCCAAGCAAAGATGGAAGCGATTGGATTGGTGGATGTTTTTCTTCCTTTTTGGTGCTCTCTGTAATGACGGGTTACAGTACCGTGAGCGGCTTCGGCTTCAACGGTTTTTCCGTCAGGTGTTACTAATACAGAAGTCATTAATCCCAAAGAACCAAATCCTTGAGCTACCGTATCCGATTGTACATCACCGTCGTAGTTTTTACAAGCCCATACAAATCCGCCGTTCCATTTCATAGCCGAAGCTACCATATCGTCAATCAATCGGTGTTCGTAAGTAATTCCGATAGCTTCAAATTGTGCTTTATAGTGCTGTTGGTATACTTCTTCAAAAATATCTTTGAAACGCCCGTCGTAGGCTTTAAGAATTGTGTTTTTGGTTGAAAGGTATAAAGGCCATTTTTTAGTTAATGCCATTTGGAACGATGAATGTGCAAAACCATAAATGCTTTCGTCCGTGTTGTACATAGACATCGCTACACCGTCACCTTTAAAATCATACACTTTCCATTCCGTAGTTTCACCGGCTTCATTGGTAAACGACATCGTTAAAGTTCCTTTTCCTTTGATTACTTTATCGGTAGCTTTGTATTGGTCACCAAAAGCGTGACGACCGATAACGATTGGTTTAGTCCAGCCTTGTACGTAACGAGGCACGTTGCTCATAATAATTGGTTCACGGAAAACGGTTCCGCCTACAATGTTACGGATGGTACCATTAGGGGATTTCCACATTTCCGAAAGGTTGAACTCTTTTACTCTTTCTTCATCAGGAGTAATGGTAGCACATTTGATTCCTACATTATATTGTTTAATTGCTTCAGCACAATCAATAGTGATTTGGTCTTTGGTAGCTTCACGACTTTCAATGCCTAAATCATAATATTTAATGTCTAACTCTAAATAAGGAAGGATTAATTGTTCTTTAATGAAGCTCCAAATAATTCGTGTCATTTCATCGCCATCGATTTCTACCACCGGATTAGCTACTTTAATTTTTGCCATAGTATTGAGGTTTTATTCCGCTGCGTGCCTCATAATTCAGCTACGCTTAGGGTGTTGATTAGGTTTTTTAAATAAAAATTAACGACGACAAATATAATTAATATGATAGAAAATTGGGTGATAACTCAGGCGAAATCGATTGAATTGTGAATTTGTTATTTTAAAATTAAAAAATTAGGTATATGGTAATTTTAACAATTCAATTTTAACTATTCTTTAATATTAGTTGTCATATTATAGTAGTATGATGTTTTGCTCTCTTTTTTTTGATATTAATCAGCAAATAATTGGTTAATCTTATATAGAATTATATATTTGCACGTTTCAAAAAAAATAGAATGGTTGTAAATTCAATGCTTTAGCTTATAATGTTTTGAATTTCAACGGTTTTATTTTTTGTACGAGCACTAACAAAACAAGAATTAATTAATTTTTAGTAATAATGCAGAATAAAGGACTAGTTAAATTTTTCGCAATTCTATTTGCATTGGTGAGCATCTACCAACTTTCATTCACTTTTGTGGCCAATAAAGTAAAAAATGATGCGAAAGCTTTTGCAGGAGGACATCCTGAAAAAGAAATCAAATATCTTGACTCTATTGGAAAAGAAAAAGTTTTCAATTTAGGCTTTACCGAGTTTACCTATAACGAAGTAAAAGACAAGCAAATCAACAAAGGACTTGACCTTGAAGGAGGAATCAACGTGATTCTTCAGATTTCTGTGAAAGATGTTTTGGTACAATTATCAAACAATTCCAAAAATCCTGTATTCAACAAAGCATTAGTAGATGCTACGCAAAACAGACAAGGAAATCAATCGTATTTAGATGCTTTCTTTGAAGCTTTTGATAAAAACTCTAACGGAACGGTAAAATTAGCGTCTCCTGAAATTTTTGCTAACAGAAATCTTCAAGGTGAAATTGATTTTAACATGACTGATGCTCAAGTTAAAAAAGTATTAACAAAAAAGTTGACGAATCAGTTGAATCTGCTTTTGGTGTATTGAGAAGTCGTATCGATAAATTCGGTGTAACACAACCAAACATTGCCAAATTAGGGCAAACCGGTAGAATCTTAATCGAATTACCAGGGGCGAAAGATGTTGACCGTATCAAAAAATTAGTGTCAAGCAAAGCAGAATTAGAATTCTGGGAAACCTACAAAGCAGAAGAGATGATGGGCTTCCTAAGCTCAGCAAACGAAGCGTTGAAAGCTACGGTTAAACCGGAAGAAAAAGCAGCTACAGCTAAACCAACGGATTCTATCAGTAAATTATTAACTGACAAAGACAAAGATTCTACAGCTACTAAAAAAGGAAACAATCCTTTATTTGATAAATTCATTTCTCAAGGAGGCGGACCGATTTTAGTTATCGCTTCTCCAAAAGATACTGCAGCAATCAACGGGTATTTCAAAAGACCCGAAATCCGTTCTTTATTACCGGCTGACAAACGTTATGCTAAATTTGTTTGGGGAAAACCAAACGTAAATGTTGACGAAAAAACTAAAAAAGAAACGGAAACCGTTGATTTATATGCTTTAAAAGGAAACAGAGACAACGCAGCTCCATTAAGTGGTGGTGTAATTGTGGATGCCAGAGATACTTTTGACCAAATGGGTAAACCGGCTGTGTCAATGCAAATGAACGGCCAAGGTGCTAAAACTTGGGAAGAATTAACCGGAAGAGCTTATACTCAAAAAAGTTATATCGCCATTGCTTTAGATGATGTGGTGTATTCAGCACCGGGTGTAACTTCAGGACCAATTGCCGGAGGAAGATCTGAAATCTCAGGAAACTTTGATATTACAGAAACTAAAGATTTAGCTAACGTATTAAGAGCGGGTAAATTACCTGCCGCTGCTGAAATCGTACAATCAGAAGTAGTAGGTCCATCCTTAGGACAAAAAGCTATTGATGCCGGTACTACTTCATCATTAGTGGGATTGTTATTAGTATGTTTATGGATGATGTTCTATTACGGAAGAGCCGGTTGGTATGCTAACGTAGCCTTATTGGTTAACTTACTATTCTTATTCGGAATTCTTGCCAGCTTAGGTGCTGTATTAACATTGCCTGGTATTGCCGGTATTGTGTTAACTTTAGGTACTGCGGTTGATGCGAACATCATTATATACGAAAGGGCTAAAGAGGAATTACGTGAAGGAAAATCATTGGCCGATGCCGTGAAAACATCTTACGGTTGGAAAGGGGCTATGCGTTCTATCATCGATGCTAACGTTACGCACGTATTAACCGGAGCTATCTTATTCATCTTTGGTACAGGACCAATCCAAGGATTTGCTACTACATTGTTGATTGGTATTTTCACCTCATTGTTCACCTCAATCTTTATTGCCAGAATCTTTATCGACAGAGATATTGCTGCCAACAGAAACTTAACATTTACTACGAACTTGACTAAAAACTGGTTTACCGGTTTCCATTTCGATTTCATCGGAGTTAAAAAATGGTCTTACTTGTTCTCTTCAGTAGTAGTAGTGGTAAGTTGTGTTTCTTTCTATTTCAACGGATTAGATGAAGGTGTAGATTTCGTTGGAGGAAGAACGTTCCAAGTGAAATTCGAAAAACCGGTTGAACCAACACAAGTGTCAGATGAATTGTCTGCTGCTTTTGGTACAGGTGTTGAAGCCAAAGTGTTTGGTGATGACGATCAATTGAAAATTACAACTAAATACAAAATCAAAGAAGAAGGTGTTGAGGTTGATAAAGAAGTAAACGAAAAATTATACAACGGCTTGAAAAAATACTTCAATGCTGATGTGACTTACGAAAAATTCATCAATACTTACGATGGTAAAACGGTAGGAGTATTACAAGCTTCTAAAGTAGGTGCTGCAATCTCTGCCGATATCAAAACCAACTCGTTCTGGGCTGTTTTAGGAGCTATGTTAGTGGTAGGTTTATACCTTGTGATTTCATTCCGTAAATGGCAGTATTCTTTAGGAGCTCTTGCTGCTGTGGTACACGACGTTATTTTCGTATTAGGAGTTTACTCGTTAGGCTACAAATACGCCCCATTCCACATGGAAATGGATCAGCACTTTATCGCGGCTATCTTAACCGTAATCGGATACTCGATGAACGATACCGTAATCGTATTCGACCGTATCCGTGAGTTCTTGGCCGGAGACCGAAAAGGTCACTTTAAAGATGTAGTAAACGCTTCGATTAATACAACTTTATCAAGAACTTTAAATACGTCATTAACGATGATTATGGTATTGTTAATCATGTTCATCTTTGGTGGAGAATCAATCAGAGGATTCATCTTTGCCATGTTGATTGGTATCGTAATCGGTACTTACTCTTCATTATTCATCGCTACTCCGGTATTAGTGGATACTATGGGTAAAGGAGATATTGAAGATATCGAAAAAAGACACGGAAACTAATTTAGTAGTTACTGCATATAGAAAAAGGGTTGTCCATTAGACAACCCTTTTTTATTGCGCTTTACTTTTTTAAAATCTTTTCCAAAACAACTTTCTCAAGGTAATTGATTATTTAGTCTTACCACTGTCCAAGGTTTTGTTCCTTTTGTGTAGGCAAGTATGTCTCCTGAACAGGTAAGTGCGTAGTCTGAATAGGTAAGTGTATCTCCTGAATAGGTAAGTGTGTCTCCTGAACAGGTAAGTGCGTCGTCTGAATAGGTAAGTGTGTCGTCTGAACAGGTAAGTGCGTCTCCTGAACAGGTAAGTGCGTCGTCTGAATAGGCAAGTGCATCTTCTGAATAGGCAAGTGTGTCGTCTGAATAGCTAAGTATTCTGTCCAAACAACCTAAAGAGCACAACAAAACAACCCAATGAAGCTCAGTGCTTGTAATTATTGGGGTGCCAAAGCGGTTTAATATTAAAATTATATTGATAGCAAAAAAAAGAGCAGCCAATTTGACTACTCTTTTTATCGATGTTTTTTATTTATCCTTTTTAATAATGTTTCTTAAAACAGCTTTCTCAGGATAATTAATGATTTCTAAGGTGATTTCTTTATTCTTTTTAGTCTTACCATAAACGATGTATAATTTGCCGCCGTCTATGGGTTTGTTACTTCTGTCAAAATCTACATCTCCCTCAGTCAAAGTATTTTTAACATCTATAGTATCTACCCAATCTTCACTCAGTCGTCTGGAGGCTTCAATGTCGTAGAGGAAAGGTTTGTTTCTAATGTCATTCAGCACTCTTGCGTTGGGAAAGTAGTTACATCGGGTATCTTTTCCGCTAAGAACCATAGCCACAAAAAACATCCCTATAACAAAACCTACCAGATAGTAGGCTAATCGTTGGTAAAATTTCATAGTAGATTAATTTTTGGCAAAAGTAATCAATGTTAGAGATTCAATAAATTTAATATAGATTTATTTTAGAAAACAATCAGATTAATATCATTGTCCGGAAGATTGAACCAATCACCAATTGCTTTATTGGTTAGAATGCCATGATAAAGATAAACTCCGTTCTTCAGACCTTTGTTACAACGAATGGCACTTTCCAAACCACCATCTTCGGCAATTTGTAATAAGTAAGGCGTAATAATGTTGCTGATAGAAAGCGATGCGGTCTTTGAATATCGCGACGGAATATTAGGAACACAATAGTGAACTACATTATTTTTGATAAACGTTGGCGATTCGTGTGTAGTCACTTCCGAAGTTTCAAAACAACCTCCGGTATCAATGCTCACATCTACAATGACGGCGCCTTTTTTCATATGCTCCACCATAGTTTCCGTTACGACAACAGGACAACGGTCTTTGCCACGCATTGCGCCAATAGCAACGTCACAGCGGCGTAAGGCTTTCAATAATGATTTAGGTTGTATGGTAGAAGTAAATATTCTTTGATTCAAATTATTTTGCAAGCGGCGTAATTTGGTAATCGAATTGTCAAATACTTTGACACTGGCACCTAACCCTAATGCGGTTTTGGCAGCAAATTCACCCACCGTTCCGGCTCCAAGAATAACCACATCGGTAGGCGGAACACCGGTAATATTACCTAGTAATAATCCTTTTCCGAATTGATTGTTAATCATCAGTTCGGCAGCAATAAGCACTGAAGCGGTACCGGCAATTTCACTTAACGATTTTACGGCAGGGTAGGAGCCATCTTCATCTTTGATGTATTCAAAGGCAAGCGCCGTTACTTTTTTCTTGATTAACGCTTCAAAATAAGCTGTCTTTCGGGTTTTCAATTGTATGGCCGAAATCACTATGGCATTGGTATTAACCAATTCAATTTCTTCCATAGTCAAAGGCTCTACCTTTAATATAATTGGACAACCAAAAACTTTCTTAGTGTCTTTTGTAATGGTAGCCCCGGCATCGCTAAATTCTTTGTCAGTATAACTCGAACTCAATCCGGCACCCGATTCAATCATGACTTTATGACCATGCGAAGTAAGCGAATTTACAGCATCAGGCGTTAAGCAAATGCGTCTTTCCTGATAAGAAGTTTCTTTGGGAACGCCGATAAAAAGTTCGCTTTTGTGACGGTAAACTTCTAATTTTTCCTCTTGAGGTAAAAGTTGCTGCTTGGTGAATGGGGTTAATGACATGATGCGCAATTGAATTTTGTCACAAATTACAAAAATTTATCCAATTATGTCAATCTTAAATGTCTTTTACCATCAACGGTTTGCGTCAAATTAATAACGGAATGGGCTTCCGGAATCAGATTCGGAATTTTCTCGGCCCATTCAATAAAGCACCAGTTTCCGGAATATAAGTATTCATCTATTCCCATATCCAAAGCTTCCGTCTCCGATTTCAAGCGGTACACATCAAAGTGATACACAAACTGCTTGTCATCGGTTTCATATTCATTTACTAGTGAAAATGTTGGGCTACTGGTAGCATCATGAACGCCAAGTTCTTTAGATAAAGCTTTGATTAACGTTGTCTTACCAACGCCCATGTTACCATGAAACAATATTACTTTGTTAGGGTTTTCGGCTATAATTTTACGCGCAACGTCTTGTATTTCGTCAATTGAAAATATAATTTCCATTGGTGTTTGGCTATGCTATTTTGGGTTAAAAACTAAAAATGGGACTATCATCTCCTCCAGCGAAATGCCTCCATGCTGATAAGTGTTTCTGTAATAACTCACATAATGATTGTAATTGTTTACGTAAGCCAAGAACAAATCATTTTTGGCAAAGATATAAGAGCTGCTCATATTAATGGTTGGTAAACCAATTTTCTTAGGATCTTTTGCGGCATAAACGTCTTTGTCTTCATAAGTAAGACTGCGTCCGGTTTTGTAACGAAGATTTAAACTGGTGTTTTTGTCTCCAATCACTTTGGATGGATTCTTAACGTTTATTGTTCCGTGATCAGTGGTGATAATCAATTTAAAACCTAATTTTTGTCCTTGCTGAATAATTTCCAGTAAAGGTGAATTTTTAAACCAACTCAAGGTCAGCGAACGATAAGCTTTGTCATCCGAAGCCAACTCTTTTACGACATCCATTTCGGTTTTAGCATGAGAAAGCATATCCACAAAGTTATAGACCACGGTAACCAGGTTGTTATCTTTAAGTCCTTTGAAGTTTTCCGCCAATTTTTTTCCACTGGCCAAATTGGTAATTTTGAAATAATCCTGTTTGATGTTTAATCCTAAACGTTTTAAATGAGCTGTTAAAAATTCAGCTTCATAAAGGTTTTTTCCACCGTCTTCCACGTCATTTTTCCAGTATTGAGGAAACTGTTTTTCCATTTCTAATGGTGTTAAACCGGAGAAAATAGAGTTTCTGGCGTATTGGGTTGCTGTAGGTAAACTGGCAAAATAAGGAATTTCTTTTTCCAGTTTATAATGATTTGACACCGTATTTTCCATGGCTTTCCATTGGTCATAACGAAGATTATCAATCACTATAAATAAAACGGGTTTGTCTTTTTTAACCAATTCGGGTACGACCAATTCTCTGAACAAGGTGTGAGATTGTATTGGTTTATTCGCTTTGGGTTCAAACCAATCTTCATAATTGCGCTCAATGAATTTGCCAAATTGTACATTGGCTTCCACTTTTTGGCTTTCCAAAATTTCCACCATACTTTGGTCGTTGATGTTTTCGAGTTCTAATTCCCAAAAAATCAATTTTTTATACAATTCAACCCAGTCTTCATAGTTGTTGACCATCGCCATTTCCATAGCAATTTTGCGGAATTCTTTTTGATAATCTAGAGTCGTCTTTTCCGAAACCAAACGGGAATGATCCAGATTTTTTTTCAAACTCAATAAAATTTGATTCGGATTTACCGGCTTAATGAGGTAGTCAGCAATTTTAGAACCTATGGCTTCTTCCATTATATATTCTTCCTCACTTTTGGTAATCATAATTACCGGGGTTGAAGATTTTTTTTCTTTCATTTCCGAAAGGGTTTCCAATCCGCTCATTCCGGGCATGTTTTCATCCAAGAATACTATGTCGAAGTTGCCGTCTTCATAAGCGTCAATGGCATCACGACCATTGTTGTAGGTCGTTACCTTATAGTTTTTGTTTTCTAAAAATAATATGTGTGGTTTGAGCAAATCAATCTCGTCATCAACCCAAAGTATTTTGATCTTGTCCATAGTTATTACTTATTTATCGCAAATTACTACATTATAAAACGGAGTAATATTAAAATTATTATAAATGTTAAAAAAAGTTTTCTAATCCGACAAGGCAAAAGCAAAATCTCAACGAAGTGATATTTATCATATGTAATCACTGTCGTAAAATTTACTTTTGATAAAAATTTTATCATGAAACTAGAGCAAATTTATACCGGATGCATAGCCGAAGCCGCTTACTATATTACTTCTCAAGGGGAAGCTGCCATAGTAGACCCACTTCGTGAAACCCAACCTTATTTGGAAAGACTTGAACGTGACGGCGTAAAGTTGAAGTACATTTTTGAAACCCATTTTCATGCCGATTTTGTTTCAGGACATGTTGATTTAGCCAAAAAAACGGGAGCTACAATTGTTTATGGACCGACAAATATGCAAACAGGATTTGACATGCATGTGGGACATGATGGAGAAATTTTCAATTTAGGCGGTATGCAAATTAAACTCATACATACGCCCGGACATACTATGGAAAGTTCTTGTTTTTTAATCATTGATGAAGATGAGGAAGAACGCGGAATCATAACCGGTGACACTTTATTTATTGGAGATGTAGGACGTCCTGATTTGGCGCAACACGTTATTGCCGATTTAACGCAGGATAAACTGGCTAGACATTTATACCACTCTTTACGTGATAAAATTATGCCACTCTCTGATGATTTGATAGTCTATCCCAATCACGGTGCCGGAAGTGCTTGTGGCAAAATGATGAGTAAAGAAACAACAGATACACTCGGGAATCAAAAGAAAACCAATTATGCCTTAAACCCCAAACTGTCTGAAGACGAATTTGTTGTAGCTATCTTAACCGGATTAACACCACCACCACAATATTTTCCAAAAAATGTCTTGATGAATATCCAAGGGTATGAATCGTTGGATACCGTTATCCATCGCGGTCAAAAGCCTTTTGATGTAAAAACTTTTGAAATTGTTGCCAATGAAACGCTGGCTTTGATTTTGGATACTCGAAAAGCCTCAGAATTTGCCAAAGGATTTATTCCAAACAGCATCAATATCGGACTGGAAAGTAATTTTGCCATGTGGGTTGGCGAGTTGATTCCCGATTTGAAACAACAGATTTTAATTGTAGCCGAAAATCAGGAAAAGGTTCAGGAAACCATTATACGGTTGTCGCGTGTAGGGTATGATTATGCTATTGGTTATCTCGAAGGAGGTTTCGAAGCTTGGGCAAATGCGGGAAAAGAAATTGATAACGTAAACAGAATTACTCCGGATGATTTAGTTATTTTAGAAGAAATTCATGAAACCCCCATTTTTGATGTGAGAAAAGAAAGTGAATTTCAATCCGAACATATTGTTGGTGCTATTAATATTCCTTTAAATAGAATTAGTGATTATCTTTCTGAAATACCAAAAGACAAGTATTTTGTTATTCATTGTGCCGGAGGGTACAGAAGCATGATTGCGGCTTCCATTTTAAAACAGCGAGGATTTGAGAATTTCTCGGATGTTATAGGAGGATTTAATGAAATCAAACTAACCGATATACCAATAACAGCTTACGTTTGTCCGATAACACTGTTGTGAAATACCAATAGAATGTTAAAGAATTTCCATATGCCAAAATATTATTTACATTTGGTAACCTAATAAACAATCGTTTGAAATTTTTTGTAATCATCTTATGTACTTACTTTACCGCCTTGACCGCTTTACCGACAGTCAAAGTGATTAAGATGACGCTCGCTGAAAATTGCCATAATTCATGTTGCGGAAAAGGAATGGATAAAGCTATGCCTAATGGTTGTCAAAAAGATAAGTGCGTGTTGAATATTAATTTCAATAATGCAACCTTTTTAGTTTTTGATACCAATTATCAACTATTGAGTGCTGTTTTCGATTACTCTGCTAAAGAAAAAACACAATATCATAATAACTTGATAGCCAACTTCAATGTTACAATTTGGCAGCCACCGGAGTTGAAAGAGGTTGCTTAAAAATCATTAATCAGAATAACTAAATTCAAAAAAATAATAATATTTAAAACTTATAAAAATGAAAAAATTAGTTTCAACAGTAGCTTTAGTAGCTTTCTTATTTTCAATGAATGTTAATGCACAGGAAAAACCTGTAGCTAAAAAAGCAAAAGCTAAAACAGAAAAAACATGCACTGCGGCAGAAAAAAAATCTTGCAGTACTGAGAAAAAAGCAGGATGTTGTGCTGCTAAAAAAATGGAAGAGAAAAAATAAATTGCAACCTAATTTATTTTGAAAGTGCCTGAGAAATCAGGCACTTTTTTTATTTGATTTTTAAAAGATTAAACATAATAGTATACATTTGGTAACATTTTTATTTTATTTAGTCAAATAATCATCAAAACAAAAATCATATGCAATTAAAAACCAAACTTACAATCAGTGCGCTGACCGCTTTACTTATGGTTAGCTGCAGCAAAAAAGAAATACAATTTGAAGATCCATTAATCACCAATCGCGATACCACCGTTAGTCCTGCGGATGATTTCTTCCATTATGCCAATGGCGGATGGTTTAAAAAACATCCTATTCCAAACAGCGAAAGCAGTAACGGAATTTTCAGAATGATTGGCGATACCATTAACGCTCAAATCAAAGATATTTGCGAAAAATCGGCTAAGAATGAAGATGCAGCTAAAGGAAGTAACGAACAAAAAATCGGTGATTTCTATGCTTCCGGAATGGACACGCTAACTATTGAAAAAGCAGGATTAAAACCATTGGCAATGCAATTTGCTAAAATCCAAGCCATACAAGATGTGCCTTCATTGATGAATACCATTGGCTATCTTCATACTATTGGAGCCAGCCCGGCGTTTTCATTTTATGTGAGCCAAGATGATAAAATCAGTTCTAAACATGCAATATTCTTTAGTCAAGGAGGTTTAGGATTGGGCAATAGAGATTACTACTTCAATACTGATGAACAAACTTTAAAAATCAGATCGGAATATGTAAAGCATTTGCAAAAAATGATGCAGTTAATGGGTGAGGATGCAGCTTTATCTCAAAAATCTTCTAATATCATTTTGACTTTAGAAACTGATTTGGCTAAGATAAGTCGAAAACTGGAAGCACTTCGTGACCCTGTTAAGAATTACAACAAAATGTCTTTATCACAATTCAAAGCAACAACTCCGAATATTGCTTGGGAAAATGTATTGCCTCAATTGGGCATTGCAACAGCCGATACAGTAATCGTTGGTCAGCCTGAGTTTTATAAAGGATTGAATAAAATGGTTAAAGATTACTCCATCGAAGATTGGAAAACCTATTTAAAATGGGATTTGGTTAACAGTTATGCTTCTTATTTGAACAATGCTATCGAGAAACAAAATTTTGCCTTTTATTCAACTGTAATGAATGGGGTGAAAGAACAAAAGCCAAGATGGAAACGCATTGTAGAGCAAACGGATGGTGCTTTAGGAGAATTAGTTGGGCAGGTTTATGTTGCTGATTATTTACCAAAAGGTTCTAAAGAAAAACTGTTAGAAATTGGAAATAACATCAGAGATGTCTATGCCGAGCATATCAAAAAACTCGATTGGATGAGCGATGTCACTAAACAAAAAGCGTTGAAAAAATTAAGCAAAATTGTAATGAAAGTGGGGTACCCTGACAAGTGGAAGGACATGAGTTCAGTGGTAATCAACAGAAATACTTATTGTGCCAATGTTATGGCGGCTAATAAATGGAGCTATAATTATATGGTGAAGAAATTCGGGCAACCTGTAGACAGAACCGAGTGGAGCATGTATCCGCAAACTTACAATGCTTATTACAACCCAAGTAACAACGAAATTGTAGTTCCGGCCTGTAACATTTTGGTTCCGGGATACGAAGGAAGAATGCCGGATGATGCTATCTTGTATGGAATTATTGGTGGTTCTACTTTTGGGCACGAAATCACTCATGGTTTTGACGACCAAGGAAGTCAATATGATGAAAATGGTAATTTGAAAAACTGGTGGACGGCTGAAGATTTAGCCAAGTTCCAACAAAAAACAAAACTGATAGTGGAGCAGTTCAACAAATTTGAACCTTTGAAAGGGAAATTCGTAAACGGAGATGCTACTCAAGGTGAAAACATTGCCGATTTGGGTGGTGTGGTAATGGGTTTTGAAGCTTTCAAGAAATCGCTTCAGTACAAAAACAAAGAAAAAATAAGCGGGTTAACACCGGAACAAAGATATTTCTTGGCTTATGGTTATGCTTGGATGGTTCATGCCAAAGACGAAGCCTTAGCCCGTCAAATCATGACCGATGTGCATTCGCCGGCACAGTATAGAATTAATGGGCCGTTGATGAATATACCGGAGTTTTACAAAGCGTTTAACATCAAACCGGGTAGTAAAATGTACCAACCGGATAACTTGAGAGTAGTTATTTGGTAATTTAGGAACACAAAAAAATCCCTATCAATTTGATAGGGATTTTTTTTTGGAGTTTATTTTTTTGCAGTAGCTTCTTCATAACGCTCGGAAACTTTTTTCCAATTGATGATTTTGAAGAAATTCTCAATATATTTTTTCCGTTTGTAACGATAATCTAAATAGTAAGCGTGTTCCCAAACATCTAAATTTAAAATGGGTGTGCCTGAAATCGTTTGTTTTGGCATCAACGGATTGTCTTGATTTGGTGTGCTAGTTACCACGAGTTTCCCCGCTTTATCAACAACAAGCCATGCCCAACCGGAACCGAATTGTTTTTCGGCTGCATCAACAAATTGATTTTTAAAAGTATCAAAAGAACCAAAGTCTCTGTCAATAATCGTAGCCAAAGTATCTTTGGGTTGCCCGCCTGATTTAGGTGCCATACCTTCCCAAAACAAGGTGTGATTGTAATAACCACCGGCATTATTTCGTAAATCATTACTGGTGGTCATGTCTGCTTTTTTCAGGATGTCTTCAATAGACAAGTCGGCTAACGTGGCATCAGCAGCTACTAATTTGTTTAAATTGTTGGTGTAAGTTAAATAATGTTTTGAATAGTGCACTTCCATTGTAAGGATGTCAATGCTCGGCATCAGCGCATTGTATTCATAAGGTAATTTGCCTAAAGGAAACTGACCTTCATCAGCAGTTACATCATCGGGTTGGCCAATAGTTACTTTCTCTTCTGCCGATGGGAGCGGTACTTCTACTACTTCTTCCAGTTTTTTTCTTTTGCAGGAAGGCATCAAAAAAATAAAAGAAAAGCACAAGGCAAATGAAAAAATATTCTTCATAATTATTTATTATTTTTTGCAATCTCGTTGATGGCTTCTACGTATAATTCTTTAGCTTCATCAATACTCAAATGACTGATTTGCATCCACGCATTGGTTTTAAATGCATTTCTTAAATCAAAATTTGCCGTGTTGTTATGATCAATTGTCCCTGAAGTGGCTTGTTTGTAATAGGCATACAACCGCAACTGTACATCTTGTGGCAGTGATGACTGTGTCATTTTGGAAGCAATTTCTACCGCTTCCTGAAAACGAATTTCTAATTCTTTTTCAGACATTTTGAAAAGATTTATGTGGTAGCTACTATGGTTTTTCCTCCTATAGCTTTTTCATTCAACTGTACATTTATTTTAGTTCCCAAGGGCAAATAGATATCTACTCTGGAACCAAACTTTATAAATCCGGCATCTTCTCCTTGCACAACTTGTTGTCCTTCTTCGGCATAGTTAACAATTCTTCTGGCCAAAGCACCGGCAATCTGGCGGTATAGTATTTCACCAAATTCTTTGGTCTCGATTACTACCGTAGTTCTTTCGTTTTCAGTACTGGCTTTCGGATGCCAGGCTACTAAATATTTTCCGGGATGGTATTTGCTGAATTTGATTTTTCCGTTAGCAGCGTATCTAGTAACATGGACGTTGATTGGCGACATAAAAATGGAAACCTGCAAACGTTTGTCTTTGAAATATTCTTCTTCAAAAACTTCTTCAATTACTACTACTTTCCCATCCACAGGAGCTATGATGTGATTGTCATTAATTTCAACTGTTCTTTTCGGATTTCGAAAGAATTGTAAAATCATGATTAAGAAAAATAAGGTAACAACCTGAATTCCTTTTTCCAACCAGAAAATATCGGAAACGAATTTGTGTGATAAAAGAAAAATAATAACCGTTAACGAGGTTGCTATTGCAATAATTTTTCCGCCTTCTTTATGAAACATAATATAAAATTTGATAAAACAAATAGACAAATGGTGCTGCAAATATAATACTATCCAAGCGATCTAGAAAACCGCCATGACCGGGCATAATGTTGCCACTGTCTTTAACGCCCGCATTGCGTTTGAATTTTGATTCGATTAAGTCTCCTAATGTGCCAAAAGCACTTACGATGACGGCAATCAATATCCATTGTATGATGGATTCGTCTAAATAAAATTGAGCCAATAAAAAACCGGCAATCATTGAAAAAATCAGTCCGCCAACAAAACCTTCGATGGTTTTCTTTGGGGATACTCTTTCGAAAAGTTTATTCTTACCAATACTTCTTCCCACCAAATAAGCGAACGTATCATTGGTCCAAATTATCGTCAGTATGCTTATGATAACCTGTGGATGATACTCATTGGCAATAAACGGAATTTTGGTAAAAATGATGATGGGAATGATAAGATAACCAATCAGGAAAACATACTTGGAATTGCGGTCTAAGAGTTTGCTTTGCTTTTCAAAAAGAAATAACAACGATCTGAACGAGACCAATAATGCCGCTATAAGCAACAAGATTTCATTGGTTTTTATAGTGTTGTTTAAATTGAAAAGGATAAAAGCACCAGTAGCAATTACCAACGGAACTATAGGTTTTAAGTGAATTAGTTTGCAAAATTCGACCACAGAAAAAATAAGCAGCAAACCAAACAGCAATAAAAAACTATACGGAGAGTATAACGTAGCGCCAACTAGAAGGAGGACATAAACGGCTCCCGAAAGGGCTCTGGTTAAAGTTGTGTTCATACTATAAATCTTCTAGCAGCAAAAGATATAAATTTTTGGCTGTGCTTCCGTATTGCAGGAAATCTTCGTCTTTTGCTTTTTCGAAATATTTTATGGTAGTAATATTGGTTGGGTAATCTTTATCGTATTTCTTTTTGATGACACGAAGTCCGTCGCTTTTGGTTTCTAAAATCTGACTGGTAGTGGCCAAAATTATAATGTTTATCGGCAAATCATTCGGTTTGTTTTGTTTGATTTGATTCGAAGAAAACAGCACCGAACCTTCATCAGCAATTAAGTTTTCACAACTGGCAAATAAAAATTTTGGATTTTCAGGTTTGTCATAACTCAATTTATTTTCATCGAGCATGCTGAACAATTTAGTTTCATAACAAAGTGCTTCACATTCGAACCAATCATTTTCTTCGAGTATGTTTAAAAACTGGTCTTTTACTTCGTTTAAGTTTTCACAATATAAAAACTTACCGCCATTTTTTTTGAAATTATAAGTAAACTTTTCATCTACAGGCAGTAGCGAAAAGCTGGAAGGAGTATTGTTGAATTCGCTTTGACTTTCTTCGTCAGAGGCATCGTTACCAGCGCCAAAAAATTTTCTGAAAAGACTCATGCTTGTATGGGTATAATCTAGTTTAGAATTTGAAATCCCTCAAAGATAAAAAAATCTTAATTCAAAAGCATGTTTTGAATTAAGATTTTAAAAAAATGTTAAAATGTCGGTTTGACTATACTATATCAGTTTCTTCCGCCGAAATATTGAAAGGTCTTTTACCAAAAATGGTTTCTAAATCATCTTTAAAGATGACTTCTTTTTCAATTAAAATATTGGCCAATTGTTCTAGTTTATCTTTGTTGTCTTCCAGTATTTTAATGGCTCTTTGGTATTCGGTTTCGATTAAATTCGAAATCTCTTTATCAATGGTTAAAGCCGTTTCTTCTGAGTAAGGTTTCGAGAAATTGTATTCGCTTTGGCCTGATGAATCGTAATAGGTTACGTTTCCGAGTTTATCATTTAAACCGTAAATAGTGACCATGGCACGCGCTTGTTTGGTTACTTTTTCCAAATCGCTCAAGGCTCCTGTCGAAATTTTATTGAACATTACTTTTTCGGCAGCACGTCCGCCCATGGTAGCACACATTTCATCGAGCATTTGTTCCGGACGAACAATCAAACGTTCTTCAGGCAAATACCAAGCGGCACCTAAACTTTGTCCACGAGGAACAATAGTTACTTTTACTAATGGGGCTGCGTGTTCTAACATCCAACTCACAGTAGCATGACCGGCTTCGTGAACGGCAATAGCTCGTTTTTCTTCAGTGGTAACGATTTTATTTTTCTTTTCTAATCCACCAACGATTCGGTCTACTGCATCTAGGAAATCCTGTTTGTCAACTGCCGTTTTGTTGTTACGAGCAGCAATCAACGCAGCTTCATTACATACGTTAGCAATATCAGCCCCCGAGAATCCCGGAGTTTGTTTGGCTAAGAAGTCAACATCCAAATCAGCTACTTTTTTCAAAGGTTGTAAATGCACTTCAAATATTTCTTTACGCTCACGGATGTCCGGTAAATCAACATATATCTGACGGTCAAAACGTCCGGCACGCATTAAAGCTTTGTCTAATACATCGGCTCTGTTGGTAGCGGCTAATACAATTACGTGTGTATTGGTACCGAAACCATCCATCTCAGTCAATAACTGATTTAGAGTGTTTTCGCGTTCGTCATTTGATCCTGAGAAATTGTTTTTGCCACGGGCACGACCCACAGCATCAATCTCATCAATGAAAATAATAGCAGGTGATTTGTCTTTGGCTTGTTTGAATAAATCTCTAACACGAGAAGCTCCAACACCAACGAACATTTCGACAAAGTCAGAACCTGACAACGAGAAGAACGGTACTTTAGCTTCACCGGCTACGGCTTTGGCTAATAACGTTTTTCCGGTTCCCGGAGGACCTACCAGTAAAGCTCCTTTCGGAATTTTTCCTCCTAGATTAGTATATTTATCTGGGTTTCTTAAAAACTCAACGATTTCCTGTACTTCTTCTTTGGCACCTTCTAATCCGGCTACATCTTTGAACGTAATTTTTACATCGGTTTTTTCGTCAAATAGTTTCGCTCTTGATTTACCGATATTGAAGATTTGGCCACCGCCACCTCCGGCACCACCGCCCGACATGCGTCGCATGATGAGTACCCATAGTCCGATAATAACAACGATTGGCAATAAACTGATTAATAGTTCAGACCAATTACTTTTAGGTTTGAAATCGTAATCTTTAAGCTTGCCGTCAAGTTTAGCTTTTTCAATTTTGTTCTGAAAAACTTCATCGTTACCAATATCAAAAGAATAATGAGGTCCTTTGCTAGGATTGCCTAACATATCTTTGGCCACTTTGCTGTGCGCTTTATCTTTAAGAGCCGCTTTGGTTAAATAAGCTTCTCCTTCGGTTTTGTTGTAGATTACCACTTTTTCAATTTGTCCTTTTTCAAGGTACTCGTTGAACTTAGAGGATGTTATTTTGGCTGCATCCTGAAAACTGGAACCTCCAAAATAATTAAGGGCGAAAAATATGGCGATTAAACCGGCATAAATCCACCACGGACTATATTTAAAATTATTAGATTTTTTTTCGTCAGCCATTTTTTAGTATGAACTTTTTTAGTAATTGGTTTGTATGGTTGTGATTTTAGCATCGCCCCAAAGCCCTTCAATGTTATAGAATTCACGAATTTGTTTCTGGAAAACATGTACTACGATGTTCACATAATCCATTAAAACCCATTCGCCATTGTCAGTACCTTCAACGTGCCAAGGTTTGTCTTTTAATTCTTTAGAAACCAGTTTTTGGATGGAGTTAACGATGGCGTTAACTTGGGTGTTTGAGCTACCATTGCAGATGATAAAATAATCACAAACTGCGGTGTCAATGTCTCTCAAATCTAGGATATCAATATCATTTCCTTTTACTTCTTCTATGCCTTTGATGATGCTCGCTAAGAGGACATCTGTCTGAACTGCTTTTTTCGCCATGTAGTATTTATGTATGTTGGACAAAGGTATTACTTTTGTCATTATTTTTGCTTAACAAAAGTTTAAAATTTACTATTAAAAACTTTCCTCTAATGCCTATCATCAAACTCGATGCCATAGATTCAACAAATGATTATCTTAAGCAATTGACTAAAGAAAATGAGCTTGAAAATTACACTATTGTCATAGCCCGAGAACAAACTAAAGGCCGAGGACAAATGGGAGCGCAATGGTTTAGCGAACCGGGTAAAAACTTAACAATGAGTGTTTTGGCTAAAGGTATCAGACTTGATGGCGAACGCCTTTTCGACTTTAATGTGGCTGTAATACTTGGTGTAATGAACGTTTTGAGTGTACTGAAAATCCCTGACTTAAAAATAAAATGGCCCAACGACATTATGGCAGGCACAAAGAAAATGGGTGGCATATTGATTGAAAATACTTTAAAGTTTGATGGTAGTTTTACTTCAGTAGTTGGTTTAGGACTCAATTTGAATCAAACCAATTTTAAAGACTTGCCTCAAGCGACTTCTTTGGCTTGTATAACTGGAGAAGAGTATAATCCAGAAGAAATGGCTCTTTTGTTTGGAAAAAGTATCGAAACTTATGTTATGACTATGGAGCAAAATTCGACAACCCTCTGGGAAACGTATCATGAAATGTTATTTAAACGAGATTATCCATCGCCTTTTGAAGACACAACCGGAAATCGGTTTATGGGAATTATTAAAGAGGTAACTCGAGACGGTAAGTTGGCCGTTCTGTTGGAGGATGATAGCATAATGCATTACGAAGTCAAAGAAATTAAAATGTTGTTTTAAAAGTAAAGCCCCTGAAATTAGAGGCTTTTTTTTACTTTCGAGGGGTTATTTTTTCATCATACTTACCGGCAAAACGTTCTAGGTTTTTAACATCAACCGTTCCCGTCGAAGGATCGAGTACTTTTTCGTCGAGCAGCAATTGAATTAGGAACTTCCAATTCCGTTTTTGCAGCACTTTCGATTCAATAACTATATTTTGTTTGGCAAAAATTATTTTTTTAAAGTCATCTTGGGCACCGGTATCGGCTCCTACATGCTGGTGTTTCAATACCACCAATTCTTCTTGTGTATTAAGTTTGTACAGATGAAACTCATTGTTCATAGCCTTTTTGTCAAACGAAAAAGCAGGTTTGTCACCAAGCAAGACAACGTTGTCTTTTAGTTTTAGTTCTTGTGCCTTGACGGTTTGTGTTAAGGTTGATGAAATGAGTAAAACCATCACATAGATTATATTTTTCATATCGTTTCTTTTTAGATTATTTTTTTCAATTTGCTAATCGTATTATTTTTTTAAGTATTGCAATTTGTCCCAAGTGGTAATGCATGTGTTCAATTATACCGCTAATATTTCGGTAATAACTGCCATATTTTTCATCTGTAAAATGCTCCGAAAGATTACTATCGTCCAATTGTTTTATCAATTGGGCAAAAATTTCGGCATTATTCCAAATTTTTTCTAAAAATGTTTCCCAATCTTTTTGACAAAGAATAGGTGGGTGATCAAAACTGAATTTATCATGGGCATCAAGTGGCCCTCCTTGCAGTACTTTCATAGCAGCACAAACAAAATAATTCACATGAAAGGTTAGTGTTGCTATACTGTTGCACGAATATACTTGTTTGGTCGCTTCCTGCCAAGTTACATCAGCCAGCTGTTCTTTTAGGTTTGAACAAGTCCAGTTGCCACCAAAGTGAACATCTCTTAGGTTTTTGGACAATTGTGCTGTTACTGTCATAATCATAGTTTTTATAAGGCTTTTTTAATTGATTTTAAATTCGAGAATTTGAATAGAAGGCCCTTCAGTAACCTCTACCAAAACAGCGATATCATCATGATGACTCATGTTTTCAGGAGCTTTATATATGAATTCCAGAATATAAAATAGGCTGACTGGATTTGATTTTTCCGGTATAATCCGACAACGAATTTCCATTCCGAGAGTTTGCGGTTGTTTATCTCGTGCGATGATTAAATCAGCAATTTTTGATTCAGTCATCACATGTTCAATAACATTAAAATTTAGTGTGGCCGTTGGTTTTATCATTTAATGGTTTTTAATTTCAAACAGTTAATTTGATGCTGATTTTATCGCCCATGCCTACGACTTTTTGGCAATTAAACACTAAACTAATAATTATTTGTAATATAATCAGATAGCATAGTGAAAAACCGACAAAGTGTTTTTAGGGGAATTTTCATAACGTATTGCTTTTTAGTAATTTTTAGATTGATTTTCAGTAAAATAAATTAAAAAATATCCAATTTAAAAACTAAATTTAAGTACCTTTATGTAACCCTAAATTTTTTGTAATAACCTTTAATTTAAGTTAATATGAAAAATTATACCCTTCTTTTTACAGCAGTTACAGGTATTTTTTCTTTTAATTGTTTTGCCCAGCACAACGAAGGCGTTGCGACTAACGCGAAATGGGAAAATACCATAGTACAGTCGGATAAAATATCTGATAATCAGTTTAAGGTTGTGTCTTATCACGTCGAAGAAAAGATCAACCAAACTTTTGGCAGCAGTACCAGTACCTATACGGTTTCAAATTTAAGTTTAGTCAATACCAATGATTTGGGACCTAACAATGTTAGGGTTGTAACCCCTAAGTTTGTAAGAGAAAAAGTGGCGATTGTAGCTGACAATTTTTCAAACGCTTCTACTAAAATAGTTGGTGATGAAACTATAAAACCCATTAAAATTGACACTATTGTTTCAAAAGAAAGAAAGACCTCTGTCAAAATTAATATTTTAAATACCTATGAAAGGGTTTTAAATAAAGGATACAAATCAGTTGAAATGCTTAAAAAAGTAGCAGATCGAAGCTTTTTTGATGATGATTTAGTTATGGCGGCAGAATGGTATTGTCAATTGTTTGAAATAACGACCGATTTAGAACCGGTATATTATTATCGGTATGCTAAATCCTTAATGGCAATCAATCAAGTGGATAAAGCCAATGAGATGATGAGGCTTTTTGAGAGTAAAAAATAGAAATAATAATTTAAAAGCCGATAATATAACATTATCGGCTTTATTGTGGCATTTAATGAACTAGTACTGATTTATACCAAAACTTACGTGCTTTTTGAGCTGTACTAAGTTGTTGATCTAGGCTTGTTAGTTTTATTCAAATGCCTTTGGTTTGATAACTAAATCTAAAATTGCGGTTTGTTCGATTAGTTTACTCCTTATCTAAGAAAATTTTGGACAAAGGTTAAAAAAGTCCTGCGTGGAATGGGGCCTTGGTTAACTTTAAAGCAATGATCTACTGTGGCCGCTATTCTTACTCTTGAAAAATGTGGAAATTCATCGGCGATGGTGCGGATGATAAATTTACGTTCTTGTGGTTTTGAACTTAAGGTTAATTGTTCTCCATACATTATTCTGCACTGGGTGTCTACGTTATTCCAACTCATAATTTTTGTATTTTAGTTTTGTTTCTTTTTTACTAATCACCTCACTATCCCCCTTACTAAAAGTCTCAAATTTGCAAGAGGGCGTGAGGAGGTAGGTATATCTTCTGTTGCCAACCTATATTATTTGTGATAAAAAACCTGCCCTATCAAACAACTACGATTACGCTCGGGCAGGATTCTTACTTAACTAACCAAATTTTTATTTTAAAAAAAATACAAATTGCTTGTATAGCTTTTGTATTCAGAATTCATATACAGACACGGGGCTTTGTGTTTTGTTCTATTCGGAATGAATTATGGGGTTGTCATTCTGAATTATGCTTTTTCTTATGATTTGATAGTTCAAAGGTCGATAATGAATTTCAAAAAAAAATCCCCAACAATGGGGATTTTCACTTCTCTTTTTTCTTACTTTTTTAAATATTTTTCATTAACTAAAAATCATACTTTCGTTCTATGGCAAACCGAATCAAATCAGTTTTACCGTGAATATTTATTTTTTTTATGATGTTTTTGCGATGGGTGTCTACAGTAGCTTTTCCAATAGAAAGAATATCGGCAATTTCTTGAGAGGAATGTCCTTCGCCAATGAGACGCAGGATATCTTTTTCTCTTGCGCTAAGAATCACTACTTCTTTGGTAAAATCATCAACCGTTAAGATGGCGTCATCAAAATATTTACCGATTTTGTCCACTGTTCTTATAGCTTCCAATACTTTTTGAAGAGAAGAATTTTTCATGATATACCCCGAGGCACCAGCTAGCTTCATTTGTTCGACAGCTTCTACTTGATCAAACATGCTGAATGCGATTACTTTGATGGCAGGGAATTCTTCTTTGATGATTTTGGTAGCAGAAATACCATCGCATTTTGGCATTCGAATGTCCGTAACAACTATACTGGGTTGTTTTGTTCTAACCAGCTCAATAAGAGCTTCACCATCATTAGCTTCCCCGATAATTTCAATGTCGGGTTGTTCCTTAAGGAACAATTTCATTCCGTCAATCAGTGCTTGGTGATCTTCTGCAATTGCTAATCTTATCATAACGGTATGTCAATTATTATAGAGGAGCCTCTTCCTACTGCACTGTCAATAGTAAAGGTGCCGCCCATGTGCTCTACTTTCTTTTCTATATTAGGTAATCCCATACCCTCATTTTTTTCTATGCTTTTCGCATTAAATCCTTTACCGTTATCTTCGACAATAATATTTAAACTGTCCTGATGTTGGGTTAAATGTATGGTTATTTCAGTGGCTTTAGCATGTTTTATGGCATTGGTCAGGATTTCCTGAATCATTCTGAAAATTGTAACTTCAATGGTGTTTTCTAGCCGTTCATCCAATCCGAATGGAATAACCTGTACGTTTAATTTCCCTGTAACAGAGGCTTTTTTGGCAATGTTTAAAATAGCGGGTAATAGGCCTTCATTGGCAATTACTCCGGCATTTTTGGCATGAGCTATCCCTCTTACTTTTTGATAGGCTTCCTCAAGTAAGTCATCAGTTTTATCAAAAAGCTGATTGGATTCTTCATTGGAATCAGCTCTAAGTTTTAAATTTTGAAAATTGAGTTTCAGAGTAGCCATTAAACTACCCAAATTGTCATGCAGTTCATTGGCAATTTTAATGCGCTCTTTTTCTTGTCCTTCCAGTAATTTGTCAATTTCTTTGAGTTCTTGTTGTTGAAGAACATTTTCCAGTTTTTGAGATTCAATTAGTCTTTCTTGTTCGGCTATTTGTTTCTTTTTGCTTAGGATTTTTATTCTGAAGAAACCTATAAATGATACTATGACAAAGAGTGCTAAAAACATGAAAATGAGTAAGCGGTTATTTTTGTCTTTTACTTTCAGATTAAGATTTTCGAGTTCTTTTTCTTTGGTTTCATATCGTGTTTGGAGGTCAGTAATTTGCTGATTTTGCTTTTCAAATACATCTTGGTTGTTTGTTTCAAGATAATCCATTAATTCATTATAAGCTTTTTCAAAGTCGCCAATTTCTGAATAGTTATTAGAAAGATACATGTGGATGCGACTTTTTATGTTTTTAACATAAATAGTTATTGGTACTTTGTCTGCTTCCTTTAGCAATTGAATGGCTTTTTTGTATTCTTTCTTATTGTAAAAAACGCCTGCTTGTTCCATAAGATTTGAACAAATTGCGTTAGGGTCTTTATATTTTTTTGAAATGGCTAATGCTTTTCATAATAATAAAGTGCTGAATCTCTTTGGTTTAGTCTTTGGTTGTAAAGTACAGCTAAACCTGAGACAATAGTGCCATACATTTTTTCATCTCTGGTAATTTTGTTTTGCTTTAGTGCTTTGAAATAATACTGTCTACTCAGTATAGGCTCCATGTCCATAAGAAAGTTTGCCATTTCATAGTCTCCTTTTGTAATTAACCTAGGATTTTTAGTGTCATAGGTGTACTTCAGGTATTCTGTGTAATATCTTTTAGAGGCTGCATATTTTGTTTTTTCTACACTTAATCCATAGGCCACTTCCAATTTAGCTTCCATGGCACTGGGGATACTGTCTATAGATATGTATATTTTTTCGCTTTTTAAAAAAGAAGCATAACTTGAATCATTAATGTTTTCATTGCCATAAGCTTTTCCCATCAAGAAATATTTTCTGGCAATTTTATCTTTGGTAATTTTTTTTCATCAATTGATTTTAATAGCTTAAGGGCTTTTAGATTTTCACCTTTTTGGATTAAATCGCTGATTTTTTTCAAATCAATTGACTGAGAAAAGCATACCTGACTTACCATAAAAAATATAGTAAGCAGGATGCTTTTATTGTTATATAAATTAACCATTAAAAAGATTACCTAAGGATTAAAGAAGTACCTAAGGTTCTTGGCCTACCAATAGGAATTGGAGCGGTTCTCATCAATGGTGCCGTGCTCAAGACATACGAAGATTTTATAGCTCCGAAATATAATTTTTCCAAATCGTCAAAAAATGTCTGTCTGTCATATTCATCCGCTGCAGTGCTGTGGAAGAATAAAAAAAGACATTGAGGGTTTTCTTCAAAATTAAAATCTTCAACCGTTGGTATTTCTCTTGGTTTCTGAATCGTTGTATAATCTACAGATACTTTATAACGATCAGTTGTTTCCGGATCAAATTGATTTCCGGGGTCATTTTCATATGTGAATTCACATAAGATGACATTCATTTTTACACCATTGTACTCCGATCGTCTAGTGAGGTTATAATAAGATATTGAAAAATCCTCTCGTCTTGGCGGACTGGGTAATGCAATGTCTAAAGCGATAAGATGGTTGCCTAAATCTAGATAACCGGTGGCGGTGTAAGTCTGATTGTTCATGTTGTTTTTGGTTTATAATTAGAGATTCAAATTTGGGGAATTAAATTATAAAAAAAATCCCCAACAATGGGGATTTTTATGTGTTTTTTGAAATTTAAATACTACAAAGAGCATTTGTCTTGATTGATAACCGTTTATCATAGTCCTCCAAAAAAAGAATAACTTATGTTTTTTTAAACTATCTTCTGCCTCCTCCTCTTTGAATACCTTTAATTGAACCTCTTTTTACAGCGGGACTTTTTATTTTGATTCTTTTTACAGGAACGGTTTTAACACTCGCTCCACGTATTTTTTCATGGACAATAGTGGTATTTTTTCGATTGCGAACTACTAAAGTTGAAGTGTGTCTTACTGCTGTATAAGAGTTTCTGGCAGCAACCACTCTGCGACTGGCTCCCGGACGGTACCACAGTCGATGAGGAGCGCAACGAACATAGAAAATTTTATAGGCATAAGGATGCCAAGGTCTCCACCAATTTGGACGAAAACTCCAACGGTATGGCGACTTCCAAATTACATATTGAGGGGCATAAATATAACTTACACATGGCCAAAACCACACATTAACCACTAGAGATTGAATTTCAACAACGGGTGCATTTGGCCCGCCATCTTTTAACTCTTTGAGCGTTTCTTTTTCTTCAGTAGGTTCAATAATCGTATTTTCGGCATACAAGTTATTGTCTCCTTCAATTTGAAGAACCGCCTGTGCTTCGCCTGTTTTTTCTATAGAAATCGTAGCAATATCTTGCTTTTCGGTTTCAGAAAGATACGTGCTTAAAACAAGAATATGACTATCTCCGTTTTTAATGTCATCTACATTGATATAATCAATTTCTCCATCATCGTTAAGGTCAAGATTATTGACATTGTTCTTTTTGTCATTAATGATGCGTTCAAAGTTTTTAAGCGAATTGGCTTTTTTAAACATAGCCAAAGCTCCTTCTAAACTAAAATTAACTCCGGTGTTTTCAGGATTTTCATTCTCCTGACTGAAACTGGTTGTTGTTCCAAAAACAAGGAATAGTAAGGCAACAATTTTTTTCATAGCTTTTTAAATTTGATGCTTGGACTTTCTAACAAAGATAAGGTTTAAATGAAAAGATTTTTTTATGAATTTCACAAGAAAGGTCATTTGTTTTAGCCCAAATTAAAAATAATGTATCTTTGGGCGCAAATGATTACCAAATGATTACTACAGAAACCAAAACAGCATTAGAGCACTATTTTCAACCATTTCGTGATAATATTATTGGGATAAACCAAGAGTTTGATTCTCCTTTCGGAAAAAAGAAAATGGTATATACCGATTGGACAGCCAGTGGAAGATTGTACCGTCCGATTGAAGAAAAACTGATGAACGAATTTGGACCGTTTGTAGCCAATACACATACTGAAACTACCATTTCCGGAACGGCCATGACCATGGCGTATCATGAAGCTAAGCATATTATCAAAAAGCACGTTAATGCCAATGAAAATGATATTTTAATCAATACCGGTACCGGCATGACCGGAGTGGTGAACAAGTTTCAGCGCATTCTCGGTTTAAAAATTCCGGAAAACTTAAAAGAGTTTACCAAAATTCCAAAAGAACTAAAACCCGTAGTGTTCATTTCTCACATGGAGCATCATTCGAACCAAACTTCATGGCTGGAAACGATTGCCGATGTAATTGTTATACCGGCAACAGAAGATGGTTTGTTCTGCCTGAATGAATTTAAAACCTTACTCGAGCAATACAACGATCGCAGTTTCAAAATAGCCTCCATAACCTCTTGTTCTAATGTAACCGGAATTAGAACTCCATATCATGAAGTTGCGAGACTAATGCATCAGCATAATGGCGTTTGTTTTGTGGATTTTGCTTGTTCAGGACCCTATGTCGCCATTGATATGCATCCGGATGAAGAATGTTATTTAGATGCTATTTTCTTTTCACCACATAAGTTTTTGGGTGGTCCCGGAACTTCAGGCGTTTTGATTTTTAATAAAAATTTATACAAAAATAACATACCCGATTGTCCCGGGGGAGGCACCGTGAGTTGGACCAATCCATGGGGAGAACATAAATATATAGACAATATTGAAGACAGAGAAGACGGCGGAACTCCCGGTTTTTTACAAGTTATTAAAACTGCTTTAGCCATACAGTTGAAGGAACAAATGGGCGTTGACAATATCTTAAAAAGAGAACATGAAATTGTTGACTATATTTTTTCTGAATTGAATAACATTGAAAATCTTCACATTTTAGCAAATCAACATCAAGACCGTTTGGGTGTAATTTCGTTTTATATTGATGAGTTGCATTTTAATCTTGGCGTGAAATTACTGAACGATAAATTCGGTATCCAAACCCGTGGCGGTTGCAGCTGTGCCGGAACGTACGGTCATTATTTACTGCACGTTGATAAAGAAACTTCTAACGATTTAGTGTGCCAAATTACTTCCGGTGACTTAATCAAAAAACCGGGTTGGATCAGAATGTCAATTCATCCAACTACTACTACTGCAGAAATTCAAATGGTGTGTGAAAGCATTAAAGCTTTGGCTAAAAATCATAAAGAATGGGGCGTTGATTATGAATACAATTTCAAAACCAATGAATTTGTACATAAACAAGCTTTACAAGGTGAAAAAAATATGGTGAAAAACTGGTTCAAATTATAGAACGAGTATTGAAACGGAACAATGTGGTAAATGTTGAAAATTAATTTTTACGGTGTTTCCAGCGTTTGTGTGTCCATAAATAATATTCGGGAGCTTCGAGAATTTGCTTTTCCACCCGTTTTAAAAACTCATCCGAAATTTGATAATTGGGCACTTCTTTAGGATTTTCGGCCAAATATTCAAAAGTACCTTCATAATACCCTCGTTTTACTTTTCGGGTTTTTAGGAATATCACATTCATGTCAAATCGTTTGGCCAGCATTTCGGCTCCGGTATGAACCGGCGTTTCAACCCCCATAAACGTAGACCAATGATGCGTTTTGCTCAATTGTGGCGATTGATCGCTGGCAAAACCATACACGCCGAGATGTTTATTTTTAGCATTTTTTTCAATGATTCTAATCGTTTCCCGATTGGTGATTAAAGTCGCTTTGAATTTTGAACGAATGTCTCTAACCAATTTATCAAAATACTTATTGGCAATTTTTTTATAAATGGCAAAACCTTCAAAATTGATGATGTTGTTCATAGAAATGGCCCATTCATAAGAAGCATAGTGCGCCATCAATACCGCAATGCTTTTCTGCTTTTTTTCCAAATCCAAATACAAATCAATATTGGTAAAAGTGTATCGCTTATCCAACTCTGCTCTTGAAATGGTCATGGTTTTTATCATTTCCAAAAACATATCACACATATGATGGTAGAATTTTTTTTCTATTTGTAAGCGTTCCACCTCAGATAAATGAGGTAAGGCGATAGCTATATTGTTGCGAACTATTTTTTTTCGATACCCAATTACGTGGTATACCAATACATAAATGCCATCTGAAAAAAGGTAAAGCAATCGAAACGGCAGTATCGAAATTAACCAAAGAATAGGGTAGAGCAGAATAAAGACAAGAAGTTGCATTCGTAAAATTTTATGCAAATATAAAGTTAAAAGTTATTTTAATCGACAGCCGTTAACAAAACCTACAAGAAGTATTATTATTTTTACGGAAATATTTCAATTATGCTCAACCTGTTTTTAATAGGCATTATTTTGGCCAACGTTCTTATCAGTCTTAAAGGATTTAACGATGAATATTTTTTTCGGAAATACCAGTTCCATGTAGGCAGTATTAGAGCCGGAGAACAATTCAGGATGATTAGCTCTGCTTTTTTGCACGCTGATTTTTTTCATTTGGCCTTTAATATGATTGCGCTTTACTCTTTTGCACCTGTCGTGTATGAAGGTCTTGGTAATTTTACGTTTCTTTTAATCTATGTCGGTAGCCTCATTTTTGGTAGTTTACTCACTATGGTTTTTCATGGTAATGATTATAGTTACAGAGCTGTAGGTGCTTCGGGTGCTGTTACCGGAATTATTTACTCAGCCATTTTATTATATCCGGATATGACCATTGGTATTTTTGGAGTAATTCCTATGCCGGCGTATGTTTTCGGAATTGGGTATTTGCTGTATTCCATTTACGGAATGAAATCCAAGAGCGACAATATTGGACATACAGCCCATTTTGGCGGAGCTATTGGCGGATATGCGATCACATTGTTAAAAGAGCCTGCCTTGTTTGAATATAGTACTTTTATGGTTATCTTATTAGCCATTCCGATTGTTATTTTGTTTGTCATGGCCAAAGCCGGAAAATTATAATTGGCACAACTTTTGAAACCTCAAAAGCATCATCATTAAAAATAATAAATTATGAAAAAAGCAGTTGTATTGGTAGCCCTAATTTTAGCTATCACCGTTCAAGCCCAAGAGCAGAAGCCTCAAGTACCGCAAATTTCGGTTACCGGAGAAGGAAAAGTAAAAATCACCCCCGATCAGGCAGTAGTAACTGTTGGATTTCAAAATTCGGGCAAAGATGCCAAAGAAGTTAAAAATCTAAACGATGAAGTGGTAGACAAAGTGATTAAATTCTTAAAAAGTAGCGGCATCCCGGCTACCGATTATAAAACGAATAATGTGAGCCTTTATAAAACTTACGACTATGACAAAAAGAAATACAACTTTCAGGCGAGTCAAACCTTGAGTATAACGTTAAAAGATTTGAAAAAATACGATACCATTATGATGGGTCTAAACGATGCCGGAGTTAATACTATACAAGGGGTGGAATTCAAGTCGTCTAAAATGGAGGAATATGAAAAAGACGCCCGAAGAAATGCGATGTTGAATGCCAAACAAAAAGCAACTGACTATGCTTCGGTACTTGGACAAAAAGTGGGTAAAGCTTTGCTGATTACCGATAATTCACAAGTGTATGTGCCACAGCCTATGTATAAAGGAGGAATGATGGCAATGGCTGCCGATGCAGTTCAAAGTAGAGAAACCTTGGCGGTAGGCGAGTTGGAGATTAATACCAATGTCAGTGTGACTTTCGCTTTAGAATAAAACAAGAATAAAAATTATAATGAAAAAGCCTTTATGAAAATAAGGGCTTTTTTTGTTTTTTAGAGGATTTTGCTTCGCAACGTTCTGAAAATAGGCAGGATTACTTTGTGATTGTGTAATTACTCTGCTTATTGCAAACAGGATTTTGCTTCGCAATATCCTGCAGAGCTACGCTCTGAAAATGAATTCAAATAAAAAAAACGCTCAAACAAGTTTGGCGTTTTTCTTTTTAAATTCATTTATTCGTGGGGAGAGCAGGATTCGAACCAATCTGCTAACCCCTTTATTTACGGTGGTTTCAAAAACCTTAAAAACTAGGGTCTCGATTTTGCATCTGTACTGCAAAAATCATCAAATCTTATGATGTAAATTTAAGAATTATCAGGGATGTTTCCAAACATATTTAGTGATTTCGTACCATAAATTGAACTGGTTTCCATCAGTTTCAATTGTTCGACAGTCTTTAAGCTGTTCAAGTTTTATCCTACACCATGCAACGCAAAACTTCTTCTAATGGAAGTCCAGTATATCTGGAAAACTCCTCTACGGAAATATATTGATGATCTTCTTTATTGAGATGCTTCTTAATCTTCTTTAAATACAACCGTGCCTGGGTGTATTCTTTTCCCATTATGCGTTGAACATCTTTCGGATACATGCACACTCTTGTAGTACTTGCTCCCATTTCAACAATTGATACTTTATGTATGCCTTTGGTATGGGGTTACCATACTCAAACACCATAGTACAAAACTATAAAATTTCAGGAAATCGCCATTAATTATTATTGGCGGTTATGGTCGAATATTGGTGGGTTTTGATTGCAAGCCTTTGAAATGTCCTGCTATTACTGGAAACTTTGTGTAAATCATTCGAAAATTAGTTGCAACAATTCTGAAAAATGAGGGAGTAACAAAACGAAATTATTAATCAAAGTTTTAGAAATTATGGCAAGACAGAAAGGCATAATTAAACTGAAAGGTACTATCGGAGGTATTACCTTTTACAAGACTTCGCAAGACGGGCACCTCGCCCGCGAGAAAGGAGGTATCGAAAAAAGTAGGATAGAAAGTGATCCTGCGTTTCAAAGAACACGTGAGAACGGTTCGGAGTTTGGAAGGGCTGGGAAGTCGGGAAAATTGCTTCGGACTGCACTAAGAGCTCTACTATTGAATTCTGCCGACGGTAGAATGGTTAGCAGACTAACCCGTGAAATGGTAAAAGTGATTCAGGCTGATTTAGTCAGTGAGCGTGGTTTGAGAAATGTGATTGACGGAGAGGCGGAATTACTTGTTGGATTTGAATTCAACATCCGGGGTAAATTGGGTACAAGCCTTTATGCTCCCTTTACCAGTGCAATTGATCGCGCCACAGGAGAGATAACAGTGGATATTCCATCGTTTATTCCGGTTAACATGATTGCAGCGCCGTCGGGAACCACTCACTTTAAGATTATTTCGGGAGGTGCCGAAATTGACTTCGAGGCAGAGACATTTATTGCGGACACTTCGGAAACTGCAATATTGCCATGGGACGCTACGGCAACCGCGGCAATCGCTCAGACCAATCAGGTTACGGCGGCGAGCACCAAACCTTTATTCCTTGCCTTGGGAATTGAGTTTTATCAGGAAGTCAATGGTCAGATGTATCCACTTAAAAACGGTGCATTCAACCCGTTGTCAATTTCAAAAGTTGACAGTGGTGTTTAACGGTTATTTGTAGCCAAAAGTAAAAATCCTAAAACGTTTTTTAGGTCAGTTGTAAATCGGTAACAGGTGGGCCCACCGTCCGATAACTGGAATTTAATCAATATCAATTTTAATTTTTATTATCATGAAAACAAATTTCATATCAAATTTGAAACACTGTGCGTTTCTTGCTCTCGCCTTTTTAGGCGCATTTGTTGGCTATTCACAGTCAACGCAAAATCCATCAATTGGTGGTAGTAAAACTCCAAGTACAGATCCGTTCGGAGATTTCCTTTTAAATATTGGCGGTAGTCAAGGTACACCTCGTGATACAAGCGGTGGAATGATTGTACTTTCACTCGACAATAAAACCAACTACATATTTACATATCCCAACGAAATTGGCGGTAGAAATACAGGAGGCCGCGGTACTTCCAGTGATACAGGGCAGTTTGACGATGACGATTTTGATCTATACGATACTGGTGGTGGAAAAAGTAGCGATGGAGGATTAGGAGGTCTTTACGGATTTATCGAAATTGGAGTAAATGGTTCTAGTGGTGGCGGAAAGGGAACTTCATCTGACACTGGACAGGTAAATGATGATTTTGATCCTCACTATATCGGTGGACGTGGTACAAATACTGGAACTGGAACAGGAGAGTTTTTATCCTATGAAATTGGTGGAAAAAATACTCCGGGTGATCTTGGTCCAGGAAGTTTAGGAAGCAATCCGTTTGATGATTCAGATGATGATACAGGCGGTCGTGTTATAGATATTCGCAGTGGCGACCTTGCCGTTTTATCTTTGGAATACATTCCAGGACAGGTTTGCACATTTGGCACCGGCGCACGTAATTCTGGAGGTGGATTGCTAAGCAATCAGAACGCCGATATCGGAGGCGGAAAGAGTTCAGACACGGGATCAGGTTTGAGGACCGTTGCCGATACAGGAGGTCGAAATGGAGGTACGGGCACGTCAACCAGTGGTGATTATGGAAATGATGATGATACGGGCGGTCGCAATTCTATGGGAACTACTGCTGAATCCTACGAATTATTTTCGTGGGACAACCTGCCCAATTAAGTTTGTGTCATGAAACTTGTTAGCAGAGCGAAAGCTCCCACTCCGAAATTTTTTAAAGTACTTCGAAATGTTGGCTTGGTATTGGCAGCCGTTGGTGGAACAATCCTGACTGCACCTGTAGCTTTACCAGTTTTAGTAACCTCAGTTGGTGGTTATTTGGTTGTAGCGGGTGGTGTTGCCTCGGCAGTAAGTCAGTTAACGACAATCAATGACAATGTCAACAGATAACCATACCGCAGTAGGAACCGCCGGAGGGACATTTTTGAGCGTATTGCCAAATATCCAGTCGGTAGATATTGTGAAAACAATACTTTTAGCCTCTATTGGAGCAGTCGTCAGTTTTACAATTTCATTAATCCTCAAGTGTATTGTTAAAAAGCACAAAAAATAAATAAAATAGGAAGCCAAGTCGCAAGACCTGGCTTTTTTAGTTTATGCAGCTTTCATTCGGTTTTGAATGTGGTGCAAATTCCTAATCATGACAGAGCGGATTTGCTTGTTGTGTTTGGATGCCTTATTTCCCCTTCCCCTTGACTGAAGAATCTCAAAATTTTCAAGTGAAAGTTGAATTGTTTCTGTTGGGATGCCATCTACCTTTGCAGATAATATAAGCGAGTTTTGCTTTTTATAGTATTCATTTGTAAACACGCAGTGGTTATGATAGCATGCTTCTTCAAGAAATTCTTTAACAGATTCGATTACACTTATTGAGATATTCTTTTCGCTAAAAGTAAGCCCGAAAAAGTGTTGTTTAGCTTTTAGGTAATGCTTTTGATTCTTCCCAATCTGTTTTTTATTTTCCTCAAATGTTTTTTTCATAATTTCCTTTTGTTTCCTCGACATCAGTTTATCGTGTGCCTTTCTTAAATCTGCCGGACAAACATACTTAACGCTTTTTAAGTCCTTCCAATAGTACTCTAGTAAGTCGAGATAATCAACCCATAATTTAGCATCGTTGACAATGTAGTTATTCCGGATGCAGATTTTTAGAGCACCCCAAATTTTGCCGTCTCTCTTAATTGGAGTATTCCTTAAATGGTAATACAATAAATCCATTTGGTTGCTTTTAATCAAGGTTTCAGCAATGCTGTCCGTCAGAATTTCCCGAAATAGTATTTGTGGTGCAATCCCGTAAAACTTGCCGCAAAATCCATTACGTTTAATAATTGGCAGTACTTTAATTCTAGGCTGTATAAAAGAAGGTGTTAACCTTAATCGCGGTGTGTTGTAGTTGGATTTTAATTCTAAATCACTGCTGGTAATCCATTGATCAATATACATAGACAGTCCCATTACATTCTTCGACAGATACCGCATACTTCCATCAGCCGTTATGAACATCTGCATCACCTCGTGAGCAAAGTACGAAGGCTTCTGTAGCTTCTTCATCGTTTTACTGATACAAACCATGCGAATAATTTGGAAATCTTTAACGGCTGTTACAATCTGATAGTAATCGGTTTCTTTTAAACCATTACTATACTTATTGGTATATTCCAATTTTTTCAGACAATGTGGACAAGTTACTTTTTGATTTTTAATTTGGATTTCTTGTTTCCAATTATGACCACATTCCAAGCAAAAAGCAGTATTTCGGGATAAGACTGCAGAATGTGAAAAGCATTTACTAAATGCAGGTTTATGTTGGTTGTGCGCAATAGCTGGAAGACTATTGCTAACGGCAACAATTTCGTGCTCTAATTTGGATTTTGGCTTCATATAAATAAGGTGGTTTGATTGGCATTGCTATTTTTCGAAGTGGATTTTGGCTTTGAAACTCCTTTTTGAACAGGAGCCGCAAGCGGTTGATTGATTATAACCCGAGCAGAAATCTTTTCGCCAACCACGATTGTATCTTCGTCATAGTAGTGTATTGCCATGCTGTAAATTTCATCATCGGCAAAACCTTGCCGACCGCTTCTCTTCACGGTGTTTAAAATGTACGTAGCGCAATCGTCTATATTTTTATTTGGCTTTTCTAATGTTTTAGCGAATAATTCATCGTGGATTGCCAATTGGTCTAAATAGCCCTTAATGGCTTCTTTGAAAGGGTCTTTGATTTCTTCCATGGCTTGTACTAGTTTATTTTGGTTATTGAAAAAACATCGAATAATTTCCCACTTGAAATAGTCCTAAATTGATAGCCTATAGCATTAAATATTTTGCCATAACAGCTAACGCCTACACCGCCCTCAAAATATGGCAAGATGCCATAGCCGGAACCATAGCCAAATAATTCATGATTTTTAACTTTGAATTTCTTGTTCTTCAGTTGGTACATTAGTTTTAGAAACTGCGGAATTTGATTCAATACTTCAGCAACGGCGGTACTTAGCTTACAATAACCGCATCCACTGATTGAGCCACTTGTTAAAGCTCCAATTCCGTTGACATAGGATTCGGCAGTTGGGTTGTGTCCCCACATTACTGACTTTCTCCATACTACAGTAATAGTAATTTCATTTAGTGATTCTAGTTTATCACTGAATATTAACTTAGCAACTTGCCTCTGAATTTCAGTAGTGATTTGAGCATCCAATCTTTTTATTAAATATGCTTTGAGAATCGCAATATTTTCGAATGTATATTTCCTTTTGGCTTTTGGAAGTAGTGAACGTAAAGCCCAATCCAATTCGTTAGTATTAGGGGTATCGACTTTTTTTATAAGTGATAAACTATTCTTCTTTGATTTAAGTTGTTCGGCTATTAATTGCTTTTCTAAGTTTTTCATGACTTTTAAGTTTATTGACATTGGCATTGATTGAGTGTAACTTCTTCAATTACAATTTTGGTGTTGTTATCGCTTAATTTGTGGTATTTTGCGCAATCCATTGCTTTAACACGGCTATCGAATACACCGAAGAAAACCCTTGAGGATTTGGTTTTCCATTGGTCTGTTTGGTAGAGAATAAATAGAGTCATAATATTTGGCGTTTAAATTATTATTTGCTGTAGCGGTGAAGGATAACCCTGCGCATATCGTTAATAAGGTTGATGTTTTGTTGGAAATTGTTAGCTTGTAATTCAAGCAACCGCAATGCGTGAACATCTTTTTGATGTTGTTCAAAATCGGCTAGCATTTCGTCGGCTTTACTTGAAAATTCCTTCACAAAATCGTGGATTCGCAAAAATGGAATAACAGAGCCAACGAGGTTTCGATGCCAAAATTTGGATTGCCAAAGGCTGTAGGTTATCCAATAGATGCTATCGCAATCCTGTTCATTTTCGAAAATGACAACAAAACTGTTGGTGAATGGCTCTTTTTGTGGCTTGCCGCTGTTCAATCCTTTGTTCAGGATAAACAAATGTGGTTTAAGGTAAGTAGTACCTTTTTTGTGGGTTTTGATGATGTAGTTTTTACTCACAGCTTCAACATTGTTTTTTTTGTGTTCGTGAATCTTCGATTTCATGGCTTCGATTTAACGTGAAGTGCTCCGCTATGCTTCGCACACATAATTTTTCAAAAGAAAAAAAGAGAAAAAAGAAAGCCGTCTGTTGAAGTGGAGGGTTTTAAAAAAGCAAGTTTTTCAGATAAAATACTACCCGATGCGAGATTTGAAATGCATGTGTGGAACAATATAGAGGAGATGTTTTGGAAATTTAAGGGTGGAGATTTTATCTGAAACCCGGAGGGCTTGAACTTGCTTTTTTAAATACCTGGAACTTAGTTTTGCAGTCTTTTTTATCTCTTTTTTATTTTGATAAAATATCCGATCGTCTTCGGAAAGTGTATAAAATTTCTGGGACTGCTGAAATATCCAGAAAAAGTAAAAACACTTTCAGTAGGCACTGAAATTTTATACTCTTTCTTAGGGTTGATTTTTTGAGGATGCTAAGATTTCTTAGTATTAGAGATGTCTCAATATAATAGATGGTGCTTTTGAGAATGACAGGCATCTTCAAAAAACAACAAATGTTACTACCTAGTGTGACGGGGGCAGTAGCGCGGGCAAGGGTATTACTTTTTATTTGCTAATTGGGATGTTCTGATTGCTTTTGTGGCTAGCAGATGAAGAGATGGTATTGTACAGCAAGGGTGTATACCAACTAAATATTTGGGTAGTAATTTTTCTGCTAGCCGCTAAGCAATGTAAGGCGGGTGCCAGGCAAATAAAACAGTAATACTCTTGCTGGCTTTTTTTGGTTTTATGGGTGCCAAGTTTTCCCTTAGAAAAGCAAGAGTGAAACTCATAAAAGGTATTTGCTTTGAAATTGGAATGGCACTTATAAAACCAATGTGCGTTGGGTGCGCGGCTTTTTTACATAATGTTATTATAGTCTCTTTAGAGCTATAATGCCACATTATGTAAAGAAGCTTGGGAGAAAAAATTACCGGCGCAAGTCACGCAGTGTACGCATTATTGTATCAATAATTGTGACGGTAATTTTTTTAGGAGCGTTGGCAAGGAGTGGCAACAGAAAGCGACATGTTATTATTTCTACAATGTTTCGAGTTCGTTCTTAATATTAACCCTTGCCTGTTTTTCGTATTTTTTTGAAAAATACTCTGTTTTGTAAATAGACTCCATTTGAAGAAAATGCTGTAACGCTTTTTTTCTGCCATTGGCATACATAAAATCGGGGTATATAGCATATTCTTCTCTTATTTGCTCGGTGTAATTTTGATAGTCATACGATGATTTACCCAAGATTGCTAAATCTGTATCAATTAAGTAATTGGTATCGCTGTCTTCAGAAAGTTCATGTTTTTTGGTTGCTAGAATCATGTTGGCGCATTTTGCCACTTTTTCTGCTGGGTAGCCGATTTCAGAAAGCCTTTGCATGGCTATTTTTGCACTATCTCCTTCGTTGGTATTACTTGATGCTTTGTAGATTATATCGTGATAAAAAACGGCAAATAACATTGTGTCCCAATCATTAACCTTGCTTTTTACTTCTTTTAAATCGCTAAATACTGCTTCTAAATGAGCAATAGTATGATAGTGTCTTTTGGGTTCGGAATATTTTGTGAATATCTCTAACCAAAGGTTATTGGCCAATTCGTGGTCTTTGGAGTATTTTTTAACGAGTTGAAGGAAAGTATCTGTTAGCATTGGTGTATCAGAATTTGTAAAATTAGTCAATTTATTGGCTATTAAAAACAGGTCAACTACATTTATTGAATGTTTTGCATTTTTTGCCTTGGCAGATTAATCTCATGTTCCTGCGGATAGGGTGCCCGATGGGTCATACTCACATCTTCACGTATTTGATGTTGGGTTTGAAAACGCTTTTCATCTGTGGCAGAATAACGGGGGTCGGGGATGAATGGCATTTTTTCCATTTTGGATATGGTGATGGTTGGGAAATGATAATCTACCTCAACCTGACCCAACAATAGATAACATCCTCCGCCCTTGAATGGATATTTTTGCAAGCAATCGGCAAAATGGGCTGTGTCGAAAAACTCGCCTTGAGCATCTATCCAAGTTCCGAAATACATATCACCACGTTTGGTGGGAACATGTTTTCTTGAAATTAGATAGGCTAACATTTTTACGGTTTTCTTGTGATGCTTTGTCAAATCGTTTGCCATAACATCGCCGCGGTATTTGGTCTGTAATAAATTGAATGGGGTAACTGAAACCGGAAAATCCAATAATTCGATTTCATCAAATGCATCTTCGAATGGGGAGCGCTCCAATACCGGTAATTTATATTCTTTGACTGGTTCCTGAAGTAGCATTAAGTTGCGGTTCTCGGGTTTGAAATTAATTAAAATCAATCTTGCTATTATCAGTAATTCATTCTTTGGTTTACCTGTAAAACGAAAAGCGCCAATGAAGATTAGTATTTGTATGGCTTCGATTCCGATGGGTATTCGGTTGATAAAATCTTCAAGGGAAATGAATAATCCATTTTCTTGCCGTTCTTTGACAACTAGTTCAGCCATTTTGGATTCTAGGCTCTTTAGATGCTGAAAGCCTAGGTAAATGTTTTTACCATATACCTTAGTTTGATAATCACTTTTATTTACGCATGGATTGTGGATTTTTGCACCGGACATTTTGGCCTCGTGTATGTAGACTTCGGTTCGATAAAAACCTCCAAAATTGTTGATTACAGCTGTCATAAACTCAATAGGGTAGTAGGTTTTGAGATATAGGCTTTGGTAACTTTCTACAGCATAGGATGCCGAGTGTGCCTTGCAAAACGAATACCCGGCAAATGATTCAATTTGTCTGTAGATTTCCTGACTTAACTGTACTGGATGCCCTTGTTTTGCACAAGAATCAAAGAAGTTGTCTTTTACCTTTTGCAAGGCGGCTTTAGAGCGTCCTTTACCACTCATAGCACGACGAAGGATATCACCATCGGCTGCCGGAAGCCCGCCATAATGCAATGCGATTTTGATAACGTCTTCCTGATATACCATAATACCGTATGTTTCTCCTAATTGTTCTTTAAAAACATCATGAAAATATTCGAATCGGTCAGGAAAGTTATGTCTAAATATATATTCTTTCATCATTCCGGATTGTGCTACTCCGGGACGGATAATGGATGAAGCTGCTACCAAGACTTTGTAATTGTCACATTTCAATCTTCTTAGCAAACCTCTCATAGCAGGACTTTCTATATAGAAGCAACCAATGGTTTTGCCTTGGCTTAACAGATTGTTGCAGGTTTGTTCGTTTTTGGAAATGGAAGTATCACGAATATCGACTTCGATACCTTGATTTTCTCTGATTAATTTTACTGTGTCATCGATGTGACCAATACCACGCTGGCTAAGAATATCGAATTTGTCAAAGCCTATATCTTCTGCGACATGCATATCGAATTGTACTATGGGAAAGCCTTTTGGTGGCATTTCCAAAGCGGTAAAATTAGTTATGGGTTCTTCTGAGATGATAATACCACAAGAATGCATACTTCTTTGATTGGGATATTTTTCGAGCATCATACCATACTCCTGAACCATTTTGACTACTTCATTTTTGTAATGCTTTACTATTGGGTTTTTAGCTAACTGGTCTAGTTCTTCTTTGGGCAGTCCAAATACTTTGCCTACTTCCCGAAAAATGGAGCGGTATTTAAATTCGACATTGGTGCCACAAAAGGCTACATGATCTCTACCGTATTTATTAAAAATATACTCTAAGATGGTATCGCGTTCGCGCCAAGACCAATCAATATCGAAATCGGGAGGTGTTTTTCGGTTCACGTTTAGAAAGCGTTCAAAATAGAGGTCGAGTTCTAAGGGACAAATGTTGGTGATATCGAGGCAATACGCAATGATACTGTTGGCACCACTACCACGACCAATATGCAAAAAACCTTGGCTCATACTGTACTGCACAATATCCCATGTAATGAGAAAATAACCGCTGAACTCTAAATCGTTTATTACTTTTAATTCCTTTTCCACTCTTGCTTTGGCGTCAGTATTGTGTTCACCATAGCGGCGAATCATTCCCTCGTATGCCAGTTTAGTTAGTAAATCGATATCATCGTGTTTGTTTGTAGTGTAGTGCTTTTTATTTTTTGGAGTGTAAAAATCATATTCGAAATTGCATGCAGTTATTATTGTTTGGGTGTTTTGAATTATCTGAGGAAAGTCAATAAATCTTTCCATAAGTTTATTAATTGGAATCATCACTTCTGATACTTTGCAATAATCAGTATCTCTCAATTTTGAGCCAATGATATTCAAGTCGATTGCTCTTAGTATTTTATGAAGGTTGAATTCTTTTTTGGTCCGATATGTTACGGATTGTAATACCACCATTTTAGGAATTCTTCTTTTCCAAACATAATTGTACAACTTTGGTAACTGTTCTGCACAGATGCCTATAAATTCATATTCCTTGAGTTCTTCCGGTACGTTATCAAATGGATATATCACAAAAACGTTTTCAAAATTTGGTGCTACTTCCGGAAGTAATGTATTTTCAAAATTGTGCTTTGTTACTAAGCGGTTCATTTCTGCAATTCCGTTTCTGTTCCTTGCCAGTCCGATATAAAGCTGCTTACCGTTGTTTCGGAAGTCAATGCCCACTAGTGGTTTTATGGTTACTTCTTTGCATGCTTTTATAAAATCATAGATTCCTGTTACGGTATTGATATCGGTTAGTGCCATAGCCGTAACACTACAACCAACGGCTTGTGTTACCAAATCCTCTAAAGGAATGGTGCCATAGCGGAGGGAGTGGAAGGAGTGGCAGTTGAGGTACATTTTAATTGTGAATTGTGAATTGTGAGTTGTGAATTTTGAGTTGTTAGTTGTGCTCTTCGACTGGGCTCAGGGCAGTTTAAGCTTAGGGTGACAATGGTTTTATTATTAAGTTCTGTTTTTTAATATGGCATTAGCACGACCGACTGAATCGAAGCCATAGCGGTTTTTCATTTTATCTAATGCTTGGTATAATGCTAACATTTCTTCGGTGTCTTCAAACATGTTAATTTGATAGGTGCCTCGGACTAAGCCTGTAAATGTTACTCCAACCAATCGGATGCGCATGCGACGATTGTATAATTTATTGAATAGTTCCAAAGCCACTTTTCCCAGAATATGATCACATGACGTATACGCTACTTTTCTTTGTTGATTTTCTGTATCGAAATTGGCGTATCTTATTTTTACTGAAAGAGTAGAAACTAGCCACTGTTCTGATCTTGCCTGATAGCAGAGTTTTTCGACCATGCCTAAGATCAATGATTCTACTTTTTTGATATCGATGGTGTCTTGAAGATAGGTATGTTCTGTGGAAAGGGATTTTCTTTCGGTATAGGGTTGGACTGGAGTGTTATCAATTCCGTTGGCTTTTTTCCATAATTCAATTCCGTTTTTTCCAATCATGCTTTGCAAAACCTCGGCAGGAGTTTCGGATAACTTTTCGATGTTCCGAATTCCGAGTCTGGAGAGTAGATTGAAAGTTACTTCGCCTACCATTGGAATTTTACGGATTGATAATGGATTTAGGAATGGTCTAACCATGTTCTGTGGAATTTCTAAATTGCCTTTTGGTTTGCCCTCTCCTGTAGCAATTTTTGAAACCGTTTTGTTAACGGAAAGTGCAAAACTTATTGGGAGTCCCGTTTCTTTTGTGATGGTTTGTATCAATTCATTTGTCCATTTGTAGCAGCCATAAAATTTATCCATGCCCGTAATATCTAAATAGAATTCGTCGATACTTGCTTTCTCAACTAATGGAGAATTCTCTTCGATTATTTGGGTTACTTCGTGTGATTTTTTGGAAAACAATTCCATGTCACCTTTTACAATTTTTGCCTGTGGGCAAAGTTGCATTGCCATTCGTATCGGCATTGCTGAACGGACACCAAAATACCTTGCTTCATAAGAACATGATGCCACGACGCCTCTTTCTCCTCCACCAACGATAATCGGAATTCCGTTTAATTGCGAGTTTTCTAACCTTACGCAAGAGACGAAAAAGGTGTCTAAATCCATGTGGACAATAGCGCGTGACATACTATTTTTAAATTTTGAAGTGAAATTATATTTTACAAAAGTAGAATCATATTACCAAAGATTATTATATTTGTTGTGAATTAAATTCACATTAACACATGTCTATATTTTCTGATAACCTGAGATACCTACGCGTCAAAAGTGGTATGACGCAGCAAAAGATAGCGGATGAATTGCGGATTCCGCGGGAGCGTTATGCCAAGTATGAAGGAACCACTGATCCGCCATTGGATTGCCTGCAGAAGATTTCACGTTACTATCATGTTAGTATCGATTTGTTGTTGTCTTTTGATATCCGCAGAGTGCCTTATGAGAATTTGATACAATTAGAGGAAAACAGAATTTTGCTTCCTATTACTGTTGACAGCAGTGGGGAAAACAAGATTGAGATTTTGTCTGAAAAGGCACAGGCGGGATATCTTTCTGGCTACAGTGATCCAGAGTTTATAGAAGCATTGCAACATATTTCGCTACCGTTTTTAAGAAATGGAAAATATAGAGCTTTCCCGGTAACGGGAGATTCGATGCCTCCACATAAAGAAGGCTCGTTTATAGTAGGTGAATATGTGGAAAAACTTGACGATATAATTGATGGAAAGACTTATATCCTAGTTACCAAAACCAATGGCATAGCCTATAAGCGGCTTACAAAAAGAGGGGGGGATTTGATAGAGGTTAAATCTGATAATACCATTTATGAACCCTATGAAGTTAAAGCATCTGAAATACTTGAACTATGGCGTTTTGCCTCAAGTATTGCTACAAAGGAATTTGAGCACGATGATCTGAGTTTACTGAGTGTTAAAGATGTAATGCAGGGTCTTAGGAATGATTTTACCGCTTTGAGAGCTGAGTTTGAACAGCGGAAAAAGCCTAATTAAAAGCCTATCAATGGAGGATTATAGTTAGGATATGCAAAATCCATAGTACTGTTTTTGGCATCGAGCCATGCTTTTTCATCTTCTCTTTTTATATGAATAGGCATGCGCTGGTCACCTTCAGCTTCTTTGCGATTGTGCACGTATTTCATAAAGTCATTGGCTTCTGTGGTAACAATGCTGTAGGTATTCCAAATTTCTCCGTTTTTGTCCTGCCAACTATTGTATATACCAGCTAAGAAAAAGATTTCATCTGTATTCGAATGTATTTGATATTTTGTTTTGGATTTACCAGCAGGGTCGTTCCAATGCCAATCAAAATAGGCGGAGACAATTATTAAACAACGGTTGTTTATGGAAGGGGCAAAGGATACTTTTTCTTGCAGGGTTTCGACACGAGCATTTAGGGTGCTTTTTCTGAAGTCCTTGTCACGATTGGTTGGAATCAGGCCCCATGTATAGTTGGTTGTGATTATATCCGGTTTAGTGTCGAGTACAATCGGGAGATTGGGATAGCTGAAACCATTTATGAAATCGGATTGTAGTACATTGCCAGGATTATCAATATTGCGGCTGTAATAGTCGGTAAGTTCAGCGGCCGCTTTGCCTTGTTGGGTGTAGTAGCACATAATACCATTACTTAGTGTTTTGTAAAGTTATTAAAAAAGCAACGGTCCTCGTAAATTTTAGAGCATTTTGATTAATGGTATTTTCTTTTTTGTCGTTTGTACATCATATAATGTTCCATTATTGTAATAATTTTTTTGTATTCTGTTGGATACAGTATGATTGAATATTAAAGAGCGGAAACTTCATGAACATTTAAATAGCTTGAAATGCTTCAACAAAAAAGCGGCTAAGTATTTATTCTTACTAGTTTTTATGGTTTGATATCAATATTGCATTAAAGTTACACTATGGCGAGCACTTGCAAAATACACTACTTATTTCCTTGCGTACTTATCGATAAAAAACGACGAGTATGAAAGAATCGATTTAGACTTAGCTTATTGTTGTAAATCACTACGAAAGACTGGCAGTCCGCCACAGGCTCGGACTTAAATGTCCTAGAAGGATACCAAGAGGCTGGAGAAACTATGTTACTTTATTTACTACGAAGACATCTTCCACAACACTTACTATTTTTATAAAATTCTAGACTACTACTAATTTGATGTCAATGAAGCTACAAATCTTACAATGAAATAATTTATCTAAATTAGCAAACTGGTATTTGAAGGTTAAAATGACAGATTCTATTCAAAAATATTTAAATTCAGTGCGCTCACTTTGCCCCAAAGTGACGGATGTTGAATTAAGTTATCTAGAGACCGGATTATCGGTTTCTAATTTAAAAGCGAGGCAATTTTATATTGAAGCAAATGAGCTTCAACAAAGTGTAGGGTTTGTTTCCAAAGGATTACTTCGATCCTTTTATATTGACGAAGAGGGCAAAGAAATTACTGTTCGTTTCATAGCTGAAAATGATTTTGCTACCAATTATGTTGCCTTTATCAGCTTAAAGCCAAGCAAGTTTTATATACAATGTATCGAGCCCTCCGAAATTGTAAATATTCCCTATTTACATATGCAGAATTCTTACTCGAAATTTTTAACCTTAGAACGATATGGGAGATTAGTTGCAGAAGAGGTTTTAAAACACCATCAAAAACGAATAGAAAGTTTTTTGTTTGAAAATGCCGAAGAGCGCTATCTTGACTTTATGAAAACGTTCCCTAATCTGTACAATAGAGTTTCTATATCCTCATTGTCTACCTATCTTGGTGTTGAACGTCAATCTCTTACTCGGATTCGAAAAAAAATATTCCAAAATTCAATTTGACGCTTTTGTGTCAGTTGCGTATTTTCAAACACCTTTACTTTACATTGAAAATTTAATGTAAAAATGAACGTAGTTATTTTTGGAGCTACCAGTTACGCTGGCAGGTCAATTTTAATGGAAGTGTTAGCACAAAACCATCAGGTAACTATTTTAGTAAGTAACAGTAATCTTTTGTGTCCACAAGATAAAAACCTCATCATTGTTGAAGGAAGTGAATTTTCCAGAAGAGCGATACGATCCATTTTGCATAATCAAGATGTTGTTATTCAGTGTTTAGGTGTTGGAGACAACTGTTATTGCAGTTCAACATCTTTAGTTTCGTTTGCTACTGAAGTAATTGTTGAAGCTATGGAAAAGAGGAATGTTCGTCATTTAATTGCAATTAGTAATGCGGATTTAGGAAACGGCAGTGCCTCTCAGTCGTGGTTTTTTAATAAACTTATCCTATCTTATTTTGCAAAAAGGTCTAAAGTAATTCGCGAAGACAAATACAGCATGGAGCAAATTATAATGAGCAGTAAACTAGATTGGACGATTATTCGCTGCCCTGCTATTGTTGATAAACCTGCTAAAGGATATTGCAGAGCAACACTAGATGGTAAAGGTTTTAAACTGTCAATTACGGCAGAAGATATGGCATCATTTGTAGCTAGTCAGATTACATTAAATACACACTTAAAGCTGACTCCTTTAATCAGCAATTAGTATCAAATAAATCATTACTCAATTATCCTTAATTTTTATTGAATGAACAATCCTGCTCAAGAACAGCATCAATTTATAACCACTTCTATCGGCAATATTGCCGTTTACATAAATGAAGTAGCGACAACAGACTTGCCTATTATCTTTCTTCACGGCGTGTATTTCGATCATCATCTTTGGGACCATCAGATTGAACACCTAAATCATCGTACCACAATAGCAATAGATATGCCTCTTCATGGTAATAGCAGGACTTCAATATCGTCCAATTGGACGCTAGATGATTGTGCGATAATGCTGCTTGAGATTTTGGATAGCCTGCATTTGAAGCAGGTTATAGCTGTCGGACATTCGTGGGGAAGCATGACAATTTTGCGAGCCGCGAGTAAATTTCCGCAGCGGTTTTCGTCAATTGGTTTTTGTAATATGCCTTTTTTGGCTGCGTCAAAAAAGCAGGAGTCTATTTTTGCAATGCAACATGCTTTACTGATGTTCCGGAATTTTTATACCCGACAGACCGCAAAATTTTTGTTCGGAAAATCATCGCTAAAAAATAATCCTATGCTTCTTAACCAACTGAAACGGACTATGGGTGTCCTGACAAAGCAACAGATCATTCAAATTGATGAAGCGGTCATCATAAAAGCAAAAGACGTTACTGACTTGATAAGGAACTTGACAGTGAAGGCAATTGCCATAAAAGGTAAAGAAGATTATGTTCCGATACCTCCTCGAATTAAAATAATTGTTGTTGAAGGCGGCCATGTAAGTCCCTTGAAAAACCACAAGAGGTGTTAAAAATGATTGAGAGACTTTTAGGCTAAATTTTATTTAAAACACCAATTATATTAATTTAATGCAGAATTTTTGAGATCTAAAAATTTACTTTTTGAATTCATATGTAACTGGAATTGTCCAGCTACCACAAACCTTTTATGGTTAAACGTGTCTAAAACTAAATTATTAATCTCTATTTGAATGTCTCGATTATTCTGCCTTTTTTTAATTATGATTTGTTCCTCCTGTAGTAAGGACCATTTTACTCCCACCAAACTAAGGGAACGTACAACTAAAAACATACAAAATGATGGTATTTCTGTTACTGTAATTATCGATCAACCTAATTTGAAAAATGTTGATGTTTTGATGGTTTTTCACGGTACTGTTACTAGTGATCAAGATATTTTGACTGCGGCCAATACTACACTTGACAAATTCAAGGGGATTTTGGATCGAAATGATATGATGGTCATTAGTGTAGCTTACCCTCAAGAAAATGTACTATTAGGTGATTCAATTCTTCAGGCAGAAGCCGCTCTGTTGTGGTTAAAAAATACCGCTAACCAAGAATTAGGAATAACAGTAGGTAAAATATTTTTGGCAGGTCATTCTCAAGGCGGACATATGGTCAGCCGACTTAATACAATGCACAGAACCAATGGTGTAATTGCCAATGCTCCGGGACCTTTAAATCTGGTTTATCGTTGTCAATTTGAAGAGCGCGGGCAAGTTCAGCAAAGTGCAGTATGTACAAAACTAAAAAATGTATATGGTTTAACTTCGGAAAATGGCAATGCTTATTTTGAACGGTCTTTACTTAATTTTACAAATGGATTTAAATCGGATATTTTGTTTGTTCAGGGTCTAAATGATTCACCAATTCAGATGTATTCTTGGCCCATTTTTAAACAAGAGGTGTTTAATTGTACAGATTGTCAAAGCCGTCAGTTTGTTGAGATTCTTGGAGGTGAACATGGTTCACTATTTGATAGCGTTCAAGGGAAGTCTGCTTTTAATTCCTTTATTGGAAGTCATTAATAAAGCGATTATTTCTTTTAAATTTATAGTGTTAATGTTGATTAAAAAAAGTGTTAGATTAAACTTTTCTCTGAAATTGCTATCTAATCAGTATAAATTTTAAATTTTTTAGAAAATGATTAGATCGTTTCTGTTATTGGTGTTAATTTCTTTGTTTGGATGTAATAAGGATGACCACTCGAATATTACAAGCCCTGCTTTAATTCCTTATCCAGAGGGCTTGACGACTCATTATATAACAGTCAATTCTGTTATACGTAAGTATTTGATATACCGCCCGGCGGGAATGACTTCGGTTAAAGCTGTGGTGATGGTTTTACATGGAGGAGGTGGCGCTGGTGTGGGCGTTTCCGAGCTTGGTACCCATCCCTTATCCGTTTTTCGAACCTTGGCAGATCAAGAAAAATTTTTGGTAGTTTATCCTGAAGGGTCATCTGATATTCAGGGAAATCCAGGATGGAATGATTGTAGAAGTGATGATTTTTCAGGTAGTCAAGGCGATGACATTACTTTTTTAAAACAGTTGAATGCACAATTGGTTTCAGAGTTAACTATCAACGCTTCTAAAATGTTTTTAACAGGGACAAGTAATGGTGCATTGATGACCTATTCCTATGCGTTTCAATTTCCAGAGACTATAAAAGCGATTGCAGTATCGAGTGGAAATCTTCCAGAGTTTCCTGAAAGTGGGGTATGTACAACAGGTTCCTCAATTCCTTTGCCCATATTGCTTACACATGGTACCAGTGATCCTGCCATGCCAGCCAATGGAGGTTGCGTAGCTAATTTGGGAGGGGAATGCAATCGAGGAAAAGTTATATCGCAGTCTGCAACTATTAACTATTGGTTGCAAAGGAATGGATTGCAAAATGAGATCCCTGTTGTTTCACAATTTGATGTTAATGTTACCGATGCGGGGAATGTTGAAAAAAGGGTATATAATGGAGCGAATCCCCTTGTGTATTATGTATTGCATAACGCAGGACATCAAGTTCCAAGTAAAACCGTTTTTAGTAATTCATCGGCTGCTAGTGGTGTACAAAACCGAGATATTGAATTTGCAGAAGAAGTTTGGAGTTTTTTTAAGGGACTTCAATAAAAACAGCATACAATAGCGGTTTAGCAAAATGGCGGGTTCAGCGCTAAATTGAATTTAAGTGATTAAAAATCAGCCACTTCACCAAGCGGCATTACGATACTTTACCGAAAGTTTTTTTATTTTATTAGAGAAAGTGATAATAGAGTTAGTTTTCTGTTTTTAACATTATTTGGAAAATTAAATAATTTCATTCACTATTATAAACGAATTGACATCAATAATTAATTTATTTTCAGAGGATATTGTAACAGACAGCCTTCCAAAAAATTCATTTTTTTTACAATTATATTAGAAAACGACTTTGTTTAACAAATGAAATTTAATATTACCTATGAAAGTAGTCATTTTTGGCTCAAGTGGTTTTTCGGGGCACGCAATTCTAAAAAAGCTTTATCTCAAGATTATCAGGTAACCATTCTCTTTCGAAATAGGAATTCCATTCCAATGGAAGCTAAGAAAGCGATATTTCTGTTGAGAATGGAAAGATAAAATTAGTAGAACAATTTATTTGGACATCAAGAAATGGTGAACATGGATTTAATATTTTTAAAGAATTATAAATAGTTTAATATGTACATAAGCTCAGAAACACCAGAACAGACCGATAATAGGTTAAGAAAAGTAATTGAGACTTCGGAACTAAAAATATATGACATGGAGTATTTCTTTAAAGAGTGCCCTATTGAAAAATTTGAATTAGACGAGAGAGCACTTGCAATTGTCAGAGATGAAGAGGTTTGGAGTTTTTTGATTCCCTCAGAAAGTTCAGAAACAGAAAACTTTAAACTTTTTAGTTTTCATTTCAAAGATGGACTAGACAATAGTGGCTTTGTTGGATGGTTGGCAAGCACTATAAAAAGAGAATTAGGTACAGGTGTATTTGTAGTATGCGGACAAAATACAAGAAGAGGTGGAATTTTTGATTATTGGGGCTGTCCGGCATCTATAGCAGATGATGTAATTGAACTTGTTAGAAAGCTTAGAGAATAAAAACTGCCACCAACACTGTATTTGTGTCAAGCGGGGTTGACTTGTAATCCAACGTTTTTCCTTTCTTTATTCCGTTCGGTGTCGGGAAAAGGAAGCGGCTTCGAAAGCCCCTCCAGAACGCAAATACTCACGTTGTGTGCTATTTCACAAAAATGTACCAAGATTAAATCTATCAATGAAAATAATATCTAACAAAGTATAACTATCAAAATAAAAAAATATGAAAAGAACATTTTTATTATTTGTCGTAATTTTTACCCTTGGTTGTAACAAGGATAACGACAATCAAAATCCTAATGTTATTCCTTACCAAGAAGGTTTGACAACAAATTATATAACAATTAACAACATTACCAGAAAATATTTAGTTTATAGACCAACAGGAATGACTGCTGTAAATGCTGTTGTAACAGTTTTACACGGTGGTGGTGGTACAGGATTAGGAGTTTCAAACCTTGGCGAGCATCCGCTTTCTGTTTTCAGAACACTTGCAGACATCGATAAATTCTTAGTAGTATATCCTGAAGGTTCGCCTGATAACCTAGGAAATCCTGGTTGGAATGATTGTAGAAGTGATGATATTTCCGGCAGTCAAGGTGACGATATTACGTTTTTGAAACAATTAAATGCAAAACTAATGGCTGAGTTGAATATCAACTCATCAAAAATGTATTTGACAGGTGGAAGTAATGGAGCTTTAATGACTTTTTCTTATGCTTTTCAATTTCCAGAAACAATTAAGGCAATAGCTGTGGGTAGTGGCAATTTACCTGAGTTTCCTGAAAGTGGAATTTGCACAAATGGCTCCACACTTCCCATTCCAATTTTGCTAACACATGGAACAAGTGACCCAGCAATGCCAGCAAATGGTGGATGTGTTGCTAATGTAGGTGGAAATTGTAATCGTGGAAAAGTAATTTCGCAGTCAGCGACTTTAAGTTATTGGTTACAAAGAAACGGTTTGCAAAATGTCACACCAACAACTTCAACATTTGACCTTAACACTAGCGATGCAGGAAACGTAGAAAAAAGAATATATAATGGTGCAAATCCATTAGTTTATTACATATTAAATAATGCAGGACATCAAGCTCCAAGCAAAACAGTATTTTCCAATTCGTCTCCTGCACAAGGTGTACAAAACCGAGATATTGAATTTGCGGAAGAAGTTTGGAGTTTTTTTAAGAGCTTACCTTAATTTTGTACTACAGAGTATATGTATCATAATTTACTACACAGTAAAGCCAATACTTACAAAGAAGTTTTTATTTGCAAATGGTATAGTTTTTAATCCAATTTAAAACAAATGACGGTTTAAAGAATTAAACAAAAGCACTCATTAAATTATTGGTTTTTATCGTTAAATTTTAATAAACTTATTCTTGTAGATTTTTTCATCTGAAACTACTTCAATTATATAAACACCTGTTGTGAAATTTTCAACATTTATTTGATTTAAGTTTTGAGTTTCTTCAATAATTAGTTTTCCAAAGATGTCATAGATTTTCAGGCTGTTTATTGTAAGGTCATTTGCCAGTTGGATATTTAGTGTTGCATTTGTAGGATTTGGATAAATCATCAGATTTGCGTCATTATTTGCTGGAATTTCAGTATTTAGTTGTGAGATAGTTACATTTTGGATCAACTGTGTTTCTATTCCGCATTTGGATGCTCTTAATTTTACAGCAAAAGTACCTGTAGTTGCATAAGTATGGGTTGGATTACTTTCAACAGATGAGGTACTATCTCCAAAATCCCAAATATAGGATGATGCTCTTAAAGAAGTGTTGTTAAAGGTAACTTGTCCTCCCGAAATCGTAAAATTAAACTGAGGGACTGGATCATACGTGCCAACGCGCCATTCAGCTAGGTTGTTGTATACTGCTAATTTAGTCGCATTTTTAATATTTTGAGCTACAGTAGCAGAAAGCGTGGAGTTGAATGTAATAAGCGTTGGGTCTTTCCTATAGATTACGGTATAGAAAGCACATGCAGCTGCGTAAGTTCCTGCCACAGAGGGATGGCTTTCGTCGGCTTGATATGATTCAATTGAAGGGAAGTTTTGTCTAATATACCGCCAGACGACTCCAACAGGTGAAACAATAGCATTGTTATCTTGTGCCATCGTTCTATATCTTGCGTTTAGCAGATTATCCATACCTAAATAGGTACAAACGTCGGGTAAAATAGGACAGTTTTGTGCGTCTCCATTTTTTCGTCCCCAGGTCATGTAAAATATAGTTTCAGTACATGGGTTTGCATTCAGTATAGCATTATTCAAAGATTGCGCATAAGGGTAAACTTCTTGTTCAACTTGCCAATCTGGAAATGAAGGATACTGACTTTGCTCTTGTAAAACCACATAGTCCCAATTGCCAATTCCTATTTTTTGTAATGTTGTGGGATTGGTTGCATGATCCATAAATCGATATCCTCCAGGGGTATTACTATCAAAAATTAAATTATCTCCCACAGATGAAGCTACACTGGCAATCGTTTGGGGTAAATTATTTACAGAGGTATAACTATTTCCAATAAACAGCACTCTTTTTGTTTGGCTTTGCAATTGAGTGATTGAAAGCAACAAAAGCGTGACACTCAAAATTAAATTTGAAACATTTTTCTTCATTTTCATTTTTTTTAAATTGAGTTGCAGCATAGTTAAAGGGGCTTTTTAATCTATTGACGATAGATTTACTTCACTAATTTTTGACGAGCTTCTTTTTATAAATTCTACCTTCAGAGGCAACTTCAACAATGTACATACCATTTGATAAATTTTCAATGTCAACTTGGTTAGTATTTTGATTTTTTTCAATAATTAGTTTTCCAGAAAGGTCTACTATTTTAACAGATTCAATGATTAAGTTATTTTTAGACTCAATATTTACAACATTTTGTGAAGGGTTAGGATAGATTGAAAACTGGTCTTGATTCAAATCGTCCAAAGATAGATTTGAAACAATGTTTATCGTATAATCCTCGGTTTCTCCTACGGCTAGTACTTCAGGTGTGCCATTTATGGTGACATTGGTGCACGGAGTAACAGGTCCGTTTGGTCCGTTTGTTCCTGTAAATAAGTCATCTTCATATAGAAGAACTCTTAGCCTGGTTTGCCCGTTAGTTACTGTATTGGGAATGGTAACGTTGACAGTAGTGCCTGTGTTAAATGGGAAAATTACATCCATAACAGTTTCACCAACATCATTAAAATCATTGTCTCTATTGAGATCTATAAAAGCTAGAACCCTGTGTGTAGAGTTATTATTATAATTTACAGTCAATGGCGTAAACCCATTTCCTTTAACAATATTAGGTATAGCAAGGTTATTGTAAAAAACATAAGCAGCTCCTGGCCATCTTGTATTACCTGAATTATTAGAGAGAGTACCGAAACTAACATTTGATATAAGTCGGTCGGGTAGGTTAAAGGGTGCGACATTTTTAAAGCCGGCAGCGCAATAAGGCGCAGGGTTCGTTGATTGCGCAAAATTTGTAATGCTGGTTAAGAACCCAAAAGCTAAGAGTAAATTTTTTTTCATTTTTTATTTGTTAGTTAGTTTTTTGCGTTTTTTATTTCAAACAAACTGATGTTGAAATAGCATGTTCGAAATTACTTTTTAACTACCAAATAAAACATCCCCTTTTTGATGGGTTTTAAAAAAATCATATAAAAAAGGGATGGTAGAATTCTAATTGATGATTTCTAAATCTAGAGCTTTCTTAACAAGACTAGTTATCTTATCTACATTAAACTTATAAAAAAGTTTTTGTTTGTGACTTACTACAGTATGGTGACTTATAAACAGCGTATCTGCAATTTGGTTGATGGTTAATCCTTTTGCAATTAGCTCTAAAATTTCCTTTTCACGAGATGATAGTTTTGGTAAAATGGATTTCGTAGATGACTCATCTTCCTCTTCATTTGTAAAGATGAGTTTATTTTTAATCGCCTCGCTAAAAAAAAGATTTCCTTGAGCAACACTTGTTATTGCGCTAACTAACAATTTTTTATCAGCGTTTTTAAAAAGATAGCCATCAATCTTCGTTTTAATCAATGCTTTAATAATTTGAATTTCTTCGTGCATCGATACGATAAGGATTTTTATAGTTGGATACTGTTTTTTTATCATTTGGCTTAATGCTATGCCATCCATTTCCGGCATACTGATATCACTTATTAAAACATCAATAGTTGCTAAATTGGGTTGATTTAATAGTTCTTTTGCACTAGAAGCAGTGATTAGAATATTGAAATTGTCAACATCCTTTAAAATTGAAGATAGCCCTTCTAAAAAAAGGGAATGATCATCTACTATGGCAATGTTTATTTTCTTCATTTTCTTCCTTTACTAATCAACAAGGTATTGTAATATTAAATGCTGAGCCTCTACCAATAACCGAGTCTATAATAAGTTTTCCCCCTAATGCTTTTGTTCTAGCCTCTAGATTTCGCAATCCGATACCTAATTTTTTTTTCGAAGTGTCAAATCCAGCTCCATTATCTTCAATTACTAAATTTAACTCATGCTCAAACTTAGTTACGTTAATTTCAATTTTTGTTCCATTAGAATGAGCGATAGAATTTTTAAGCAATTCTTGGATCATTCTATAAACGGTTACTTGAATTTCTTCTGATAATAGGTTTATTTTATCTTCCTCTAAATATTCTAAGGTAATTTCAAGGCTGGTAGCCTCCTTGATGTCGTTGACTAAATTATTGATAACTTCAATAAAAATAGAATCTTTGAGTTGTGGAGTAATCAAGTTGTGGGATATGGATCGCACATCGTGATACAATACATCTACATTTTTTATAACTTTTTCTATTTGTTCATTTTTATCTTCTTCAGCAATTTTACTTAATTTTAGTTTAATAGCCGAGAGCGAACCTCCTATGCCATCGTGCAACTCAGAGGCAATCCTACTTCTTTCGTTTTCCTCCCCTTTGATGTAATTGCGCATCGATTTTACTTGTTCGTTTTTGATCAGTTCTACTGCTTTTTGCTGGTATAATTCTTCTGATTTTTGGGCGAGAGCTTTACTAATTTTGGCTCTTTTTTTGTAGTTGAGAACTATTATTATGGATAATATAACTATCAATAATGAAAATCCTGCAATGCAGTTTCGTATTAATTTTTGCTTGTTTAACTCTTGTAGCGCAACGGCTCTTGCTTTGTCTTGTTTTGCTTTTGCAATTATTTCTTTCTTTTCAAATTCATAGTTCATTTCAGCTTTAACAATTTTTTCAGTATTTATTTTATTTTCGATGCTGTCTCTTGTGGTTATAAATTTTTTATAGTGATGTAGTGCCAACTGATGTAGTTTTTGCTTTTCATACAAAGTACTCAGTAATTGCTCACATGCCCAATAGGTATTAAATCTGCTAATTTCTTTTGCTAATTGAGAAGCGCTTGAGGCAAATTGAATGGCCATTTTGTCGTTATTTTTTTTCTCATAAATGGAAGCAATAGAGAGCTTTGTAATTGCAATAACTTCTTTTTTTTGAGTTTGTTCTCCAATTGTGAGCAATTCAAAAAAATATTGAAGTGCTAAATCATTATTACCCATAATTTGATGATAGATGCCTAATGAATTGTATAGCATCACTTGAGACCTTTTTAAATGATATTTTTCAACCAACACTTCTGCTTTTGTGAAAAACGCTAATGCTTTTGCAGTTTCATTTTGTTTTAGATAAATGTTTCCTGTGGCGATATAACTTCTAACATTAGCATCATAGTTTGTATTTGGTAGCGTAAAAACTTTTGAGTAATATTCTACTGCTTTTGAATATTTTTTTAAGTTAGAATAAACATCTCCCAAGGCAATGTATACTTCATGAAGATTTTTACTATCGATTTTTTCTTTAATCTTTAAAGACGATAAGAACCAATTTAATGCGGCTGTGTAGTTGTTTGTATTAAGCGATTGAATGCCTAAATTGTAGAAAGATCTTGCAATAAGATTTTTATTATTTATGATTTTGGCTAACCTTAGACCTTTTTTAGTATAATATACTGAGGTATCATTTTGACCTATATTGGAATAATAAATGCTTAATCCGCTGTATACGCTTATCAATTTTTCTTGAATTTTTTTGATTTCTATTTTTGATTTCTCTTTTAGCAAGAGCTTTTCTAAAATATTTTTAGCGTCAGTGGTATAAACATAAGCTTTATTGTAGTCATTAAAATGCATTATAAAATACTTAGCTAAGACAATATCAGTATTTGCAATCTCTAATTGTAAGTTCTCTTTTTTTGCCTTAATTAGTGCCTTAGTATAGTAAGCAAACGTTGAATCGGCATTGCTTTTTTCAAATTCGGTACCGATGGCGATATAGAGTTTTGTGATAGATGTATCATTTGTCGTTTTTAGTACAGCACCTTTTAAACTATCTATTTTACTGGTTTGTCCGTAAAATGACGGTATGTTAAAAGCCAAAAAAAGTACTGTAAAAAAAAATTGTTTTGGGTACATCATATTTAGTTACTATCATCTTTTCATAATTCACTTCCTTTTTTTAAAATTGAGTTAATTGTTTTAAAAACAGTATAATATCAATTTTTTAGTTTATTTCTACCGGCAGAAAGTAGTTATTTAAACTAACAAAGCAAACCTTATTTTAGTATTCGATTGTTTCCAAATGTATAGAACAATAGGTTTTTTTAGTGACACAATTGTGTCATGTGGTTGCTAGTTGACTTTTTATTTTTGCTAGCATATATTTTCAGGAACTGATTTTAAATTAACCTCCTTTTTCATGCAACTCAAAATTAGTAATGTAACAAAGCAATACGCTAAAGATAAGTTTGGTTTGGTTGATTTTTCAATGACATTAGAAAATGGTATTGTAGGTTTGCTTGGATCCAATGGCGCTGGAAAATCGACACTCATGCGTATAATTGCCACTGTTTCTAATCCAACATCTGGAACAATAAAACTGAATGGCAAAGATATTTTAAAGTATCCGAACAGTATGCGTAAAGTGTTGGGTTACTTGCCACAAGATTTTGGTGTTTATCCTAACTTAACTGGGTATGAATTTTTGAAATATATAGCTGCCTTGAAGGGTATCGGTGGTAAAGGTTTACAAACAAAGGTTGTTCAACTCTTAGAAGGCGTAAATCTTATGGATGTTTCTAATAGACCTATTAGCACTTATTCAGGCGGAATGAAGCAGAGGCTTGGAATTGCACAAGTATTACTAAATGATCCTAAAGTTTTGATTTTTGATGAACCCACTGTTGGACTTGATCCAGTAGAGCGTGTTCGGTTTAGGAATCTTATTTCTCAGCTTGCTGATGAACGTATTGTTATTCTTTCCTCTCACATTTTAGCTGATATTGAAATGATTGCTGATGAGGTTGTCATAATGAAAAATGGATTACTAGTGCAAAAGGGTTTTCAGTCAGAAATTATTGATACCGTAAAAAATAAGGTCTTTGAACTGGAAGTTTCGAAAGATAATTTGCAGTCGTTTAAAGATAAGTTTTTAGTAATTAGTACAATACAGAAGAGAGAGGGAGTACTTGTACGAGTTGTATCAGACACCGTTTTAACTCATGCAATTTCATGTGAACCTACGCTTGAAGATGCTTTTCTATATTTGTCAAATTCGTACTTATGAGCCAAGTTTTTAGTATTGTACGTGCTGATTTCGTACAGCGTTTCAGGAGCAATACCTTCATGATTCTGACTTTAGTTAGTGTGGCTGCAGCATATAAATTTGTACCATTACCAGAAGATAATTATACCACTATACGAATAGGGGACTTTACCGGATTGAATAATGCGGCTTGGATAGGACATTCGACAGCGATATTGGCCAGCTTCTTTTTGTGGTTTATTGGTTTTTATGTAATTAATAATAGCATTAGACGTGATGTGGAAACTGGTGTGGGGCAAATTATTGCGAGCACTTCAGTCACTAATTTTCTCTATTTACTGGCGAAAGCATTAAGCCATTTTTTGTTACTTTTCTTTATAGTTGCAATCATTTTTTTTATGGGGTTGGGTCTTTCCTTGTTTAGGTTTGATACGTATCCTTTTGATTTTTTTCAGTTTGCAGCGCCTTATATTTTTACAACAATTCCAAGCATCTTTTTTTTATCTGCTCTTACCGTTTTTTTTGAAGTAAAATTTGGTCAAAGGACAAACTACATGAATTTAGTTTTCTTCATTGTATTTGTTGCAATGATAAGTGTCACTAATTTATTAACTGAAAGTTATCTTGATTGGATTGATCCATTAGGGATAAAATTCCTGGTGAATGAAATTCTTTCTGTGGTACCGCAGACTCTTCCTTCGGGTTCTACTGAAATTTCGGTTGGTATAAATTATAACGAACATTCAAATGTGAGGTATTTTCTATTTCATGGATCAGATTTAAGTTGTTACTATTACATCTCCCGACTTTTATGGATTTTTTTGGCTTTATTGTTGATTAAACTGAGTTCAATAATTTTTCATCGCTTCGATACAAAGTTTATTTCTTCAAAAAAAGTAAGTCGACATTCAACTAAAATTTCGAGAGTTGAATCGCATGCACGAAAGATATATTGGGATAAAATGATAAAATCCGAAATTGATTTTGGTATACTACCCTTAATTAAACTTGAGTTTCTAATGTTGATTAGAAAAGGTCCTATCCGATTTTGGATCCTAAATTTAGGTTGTTTTATAGGATTATTTATTTTACCTCTTGAAAGTGCATTGCATATAGGTCTGCCGCTTTTTTGGTATTTGCAGGTTAACCGATGGGCTGATCTTTGTACAAAAGAGAGGGATTTTAGAACAGATGCTTTTATATACTGTACTTATAAACCATTACAACGGTTATTGGTGTCACAGATAATCGCAGCAATTTCTTTAGCTGTATTACTAGCTTTACCAATTCTGTTTAGGTTGGTTATTTCTATGCAGTTTTTAAAGGCCATTAATGTGGTATTAGCAGCTATTTTATTGGTTTCTTTTAGTGTTTTTACAGGTATATTTTTGGAGGTAAGCGTTTTTTTGATTTTTCTTTTTTACTGATAACTTACGTACTAGTTTCGACAGGACTCAATACTAGTTTTATAATTCACGCAGTTAACCAACAACGATATATTTTTTTTCAGATAGTATTGATTCTCTTTTTTTTAATTGCATCTTTTTGGATTAGGAGTGTTAAGTTAAAACGAAATTAGAAACCTAGTTGTTATTTCTGTTGGTTTTGAAAATAATCTGATAGGTTATATTGAAGGTTAATAAGGATGTTAAATTTTATATACCAAGTTGAGACGTTCAAGGTGTAATATTTTTGGAGGTAAATGTTACTAGCTTAATTCTTAAATTATAATTGTAATCAATATAGGTTTGGCAATCTATTATTGTGATTAATAAAGTTATCTGATAAATGAAATATTAAACAGCCAATTGTATTCAACAAAGAAAGAGAATTCAATATTACTTAAAAGATCTTCGCCAGTATCCTATTACTACAATTGTATTATGCAGCAATTTTGTTTTTATAATCATGATTGGATATTGTAGAATTAGTCGTCGCTTAAGTTTACTTATACAAATAGAATGACGGTTATTCGGAAATGAATCAAACTATATATAAAGACAACGAGGGAAATGCCGTTCGGTTTTCGAAAATTGCGAAAATTGAAGGTGAAATGCCCTTTACCGGATTAGGAATAAAGTATGTTTCATCAGGTGAAGAAACTTACTACGCGAATAATAAGAAATTCACTGTAAAAGAAGGAGAATATATAATCGGTAATGATTATACTTCATCGATAGTATGCATCAATCAAAAGCAGGCTGTTGAAGGTCTTTGCATAGATATTTCCGCTAAGATTATCTCTGATGTTGCTGAATTTCATGACTTGAATGAAACGGATTTAATTGAGTTTTTGCTCTCTGATCAATTCTTGGTCAATCGCTACTATATTAAGAGTACTTTTCTCGGGCCTAGACTAAATGAAGTCAGTCAAAAAATTAAAATGGGAACATGTATTAACGAATTTCAGCAGAACGAATTGTTTTATACCCTTGCAGAATCTATCATTTCAGATCAGCGTTTTGTATTTGATCATTTGAATAAGTTGGATTTTAAAAAGACTATAACTAACAAAGAAGTTGTGAGAACAGTTTTAGATGCTAAATCATTTATCGATCAACATATAACTGAGAATTTTTCTTTGGAAGTTATTACTTCGCAGATTGGAATTTCAAAATATCATTTTATTCGAGTGTTTAAAGCAGCTTTTGGCATTTCTCCATATCAATATCAAAAGTGGAAACGACTTGAGCTCGCCAAATTGGATTTATTGAGAGGAAATGAAATTTTGTTCACAGCAATAAGCTATGGCTTTGCCGATGTTCCAACTTTTTCCAAAGCATTCAAACAGCAATTCGGACAAACTCCTGGATTGATTAGAAAAAGCAACTTTTGACAATTTATTCATAAAAACACCTGCTTTCTTTGCAGTAAAAAATCACATGTTTCGAAATTTTTTATTGCTTTTATTGGGTGTTATCTCTATGAATGTAAGTGCGCAACTTGAGCGCAAACCACTATTGGGTGCTCGAATTGAATACGTTTCTGAAAATGGTAATTCCGGCTGTAAAGTTTTACAAGTCATAAGAGGTACAAGCGTTGCCTTAAGGCTTCAAGAAAATGATCTTATTCTCAAGATTGGAAGCCAGAGTTTTCTGTCTGTAGATGAATTCATTACTCATTTTTTGGACTTCGAGCCAGAAAAAGAAATTCAACTTACCGTGTTACGAGGAAAGAAGAAACTCAATTTGAAAGGAAAAGTGATTGCCCGACCTTATGAGAAAGATGACAACTCCACGGTGATTTATGATGAAGTTTCATACAAATCAGGACAGCTTCGTATAATTATCAACAAGCCCTTCAATAAGAGTAAAATGCCTGCTATGTTGTTTATTCCGGGATATACATGTAATAGTATCGATGATTTGCCAAATAACCACCCCTATAAGCGTATAGTGGATGCTTATGTTGATGCCGGTTATGTGACAGTCCGCGTTGAGAAAAGCGGATTAGGCGACAGCAAGGACACACCACCCTGCGAGTCCTGTGATTTATTGGATGAAGTTGAAAATTTTGAAGTCGCATTAAAAAAGTTAAAATCACTACCGTATGTTGATTCTAATCAAATAATTATTGTTGGTCATTCGATGGGGGGAATTATTGCACCTGCATTAAGTGCTAAGAATCAAGTAGCAGGTGTTGTTGTTTATGGTACTACGGCTAGATCATGGTTTGAATATCAGCTTGATATGTATCGAGTACAGAACGCTCTCGCAGGAATGAATCCAATAGAAGTTGAAAAATCAGTAATAGCTCAGTATGATTTGAATTATCGCTTCTATGTAAAAAAAGAAAAGCTGGAAGATATTGCTAAAGATCCTGCAGCAGATCGTATTTTAAGAACCACTTGGCAATACGATGGAAAAGGTAAAATTTACTCCAGGAATGCTGAATATTGGCGACAAATTCAGGATTATCCGCATTTAGAAAATTGGAAAAATACTAGTGCAAAAGTATTGGTGCAATATGGAGAGTCAGATTTTGAGGCGTTTTCTAAAGCTGACCATCAACAAATTGTTAGCGTAGTAAATTACTTTCATCCAGGTAATGCTACATTGATGACTTATCCTTCGACAGATCATTTTTATGCTAAATCTGGAACCATGCAGGAGGCATACAACAAATTTTCAAATGGTCAGATTCAGCAATTATTTGATGAATACAATCAAGAGGTAGGTCTTTCAGCAGTAAAATGGAGTAACGAAGTGCTTTCTAAAAAGGATGAAATGACATTATCTGAAAAAGGATGGAAAAAATTGAATACAGCACGCTATCCGGGGAAACAAGATGATATCACCTTCATTAATGAAAACGAAGGTTGGTATGTAAATGGTTACGGAAGCATTTATAGTACAAAAAATGGCGGCGAAACCTGGGAAAAACAATTAGAAAAAAAAGGAACTTTTTTCCGAACCATTGCTTTTGTGGATAGTTCAGTTGGTTTTGCGGGTACTGTTGGGACTGATTATTTCCCAAACGTAACGGACTCTATTCCTTTGTATGGAACCAGAGATGGTGGCAAAACTTGGAAGCCTGTTGACTATAAAGGCCCTTATGTTAAAGGACTTTGTGCCATTGATATTGTTAAAGAGCAATATATTAATCACGGAAAAATAGATTATAAAGTACATATCTATGCCGTAGGTCGTGTAGGTTCTCCTGCTAATAAGATGGTATCACACGATGGTGGCGCAACTTGGACTTCCAATAGTATGAACAACGACTGTAAAATGCTCTTTGATATCAAAATGTTTGACAAAGACAATGGATTTGTTTGCGCTGCCTCTGATGGAGATATACAAAAATCGAATGCCTTGATTTTGAAAACCAGCGATGGCGGAAAAACATGGAAAAAGGTATACCAATCCAATCGTCCATTTGAAGGTACTTGGAAGGCCTCTTTTCCAACAAAGGAGGTTGGCTATGTAACTATACAATCCTATAATCCCGATCCCAACGTAAAACAACAACGCATTGCCAAAACAACTGATGGCGGTGAAACTTGGAATGAAATCAACTTAGTGGAAGATGCTGGAGCAAGAGAATTTGGTATTGGTTTTATAGATGAAAACCACGGCTTTGTAGGCACCATGAATACAGGCTACGAAACCAAAGACGGTGGTAAAACCTGGACTAAGGTCAATTTAGGAATGGCTTGCAATAAAATCAGAATTTACAAAGATGCCACTGGAAAAACCTATGGGTACGCAATTGGGGTGGATGTGTTGAAGGGTCAATTTTAAAGTTTACAGTAAAAAAATAAACTATTAATCTTAGAAAAAAAAATTATGAAAAGATCAATTTATTCGCTAGTACTACTTTGCTCTATTATGAGTTCTGTAAATGCGCAACTAAAGAACACAAGTTCAAATGTAAAAGTCGCCATTGATTTGTTAAATGTTAAAGAGGATAAAGTTATAGTTACAGTATGCCCTCCGAAAATAACCTCAAACGTAGTCCTATATCAACTGCCAAAAATTGTACCAGGTACTTATTCAGCAGATAATTATGGTCAATTTATTGAGGGGTTTAGGGCTTTCGATGCTAAAGGGAACGAACTGAATGTTACTAAAAGCGATATTAATTCATGGAAAATAGTAAATGCTAGAAAGCTCACAAAAATTACATATGCAGTAAACGATACTTACGATATTGAGAAAGGAGAAGGGCATGGAAAGGGAGATGTTTTTTCTCCTGCAGGCACTAATATTGAGGAGGGGAAAAACTTTATGGTGAATACGCATGGCTTTGTTGGATACTTTCCTGGTTTATTATCAACACCATACCAAGTTACCATCACACACCCTGAAGCGTTATGGGGCGCAACATCAATGCAAGATACAGATGATAGCAAGACTAAAGATGTTTTTTACACATCGAGATATGCTGAACTTGTTGAAAATCCGATAATGTATTCAAAACCCAACTACAGTTCTTTTACTGTGAATGGAATGCAAATCCTTTTATCAGTCTATGCATCCAACGGAACAATAACTGCCGAAAGTATCTTGCCTGAAGTTAAAGATGTAATGACCGCTCAAAAAACATTTTTAGGCTCGTTTGATACGACAAAAAAGTACAGTATTTTGTTGTACTTGTGCGATTTGAGTAAAGCGGACGCAAGAGGTTTTGGAGCCTTGGAACATCCAACAGCAACTACAGTGGTTATGCCAGAAGTTATGGGCCGAGAACAACTGGTGGAAACTTTAAAGGATGTGATTTCTCATGAATTTTTCCATATCGTGACCCCCTTGACTATTCACTCTAAAGAGATTCAAGATTTTGATTTTAATAACCCTAAAATGTCTAAACATTTGTGGTTGTATGAGGGAGTTACGGAATATTTTGCGAACTTATTTCAAGTTAATCAAGGTTTGATTAGTGAAGATGCTTTTTACAAAAGACTCAATGATAAAATAGAACATGCCAAAGCCTATAATGATACTTTGCCTTTCACAATTATGAGTACTAATGTTTTGGAGGATCCTTATAAAGACCAGTATACAAATGTGTACGAAAAAGGGGCTTTAATTGCAATGTGTCTAGACCTCATTATAAGGGATAAAAGTAATGGTAAAAATGGTATTTTAGACTTAATGCAAAAGCTATCTGTTGCATACGGAAGTAAAAGAGCGTTTACTGATGACGAACTTTTTGATAAAATTACTGCGTTGACCTTTCCGGAAGTTGGCACTTTTCTAGCTAATTATGTGGCAGGTTCAAAATCTATTAATTATGATGATTATTTTGCTAGAGTAGGGGTAACTAGAACATCGGTTAAAGTACCTGAAGCTAAGTTTAGTTTAAGTCTTGATCAGAGTAAAAATGAATTAATGATTGACCCTAACAGTAAAACAACTGCGTTCATGAAAGCATTGGATTTGAGAGCTGGTGATATTATAAAAGCATTTAATGGAATAAATTACGACACAACAACTATTTCTGAATTGTCAACAAAAAGTAAAGAGTGGAAAGATGGAGACGCCATTACCGTAAAGATAATACGAGACGGAACAGAACAGCTATTAACCGGTAAAGTAGGGCTTTATTATGAGAATATTGAAGGCTATCAAGCAACAGATCTCACTAAAGAAACGCTAAAGAACGCTTGGTTAAAAGGATAGTGCCGTGGAACGATTGTCATTAGGACTGTAATTTAATTTATTCATTCTACACTTGTGCATTTATTGATTGAGAAATTACTGCCGTGAAATTAACTAATGGTTTTAATTTTTGGGTTTTTAGTACTGACACATTTGTGTCAGGTAAGTTGTAAAATCATATTACAACTTTGCATATAATATATTTTAGTAAAGTAATGACTGTTAATTTAAAGAATTCAACAAGCATTTTTACTTAAATAATAAGCCCCAAAACTTATGAAAAAACTATTACTAGGAATTATGAAACAAAATTATTCATTTTCTACAAAGAAGTATCAATTGGTTAAAAGTTTAATCGCAACACTGTTTCTGTTTTTATCAGGATTAAACTTTGGTTTGTATGCTCAAAACACGCTCAACAATGTTGGGATGACATCAGTGGCTTCCTCTGGAGGAGCTTATAGTTTAAGGAAATTAAGTAGCGCTTATACCGGTAATGCCATATTGGTGCGCCGAAGCAGTGATAATACTACACAAAATATTGGTTTTACACCTGCTGGTTTGCTTGATGAAACTACGTTGTTGGCTTTCGTGGGTTCCGGCAATGGCTTTGTTCAGACTTGGTATGATCAGAGCGGGTTTAACCGACATGTTACACAAAGTACATTGGCAAGCCAACCAAGAATTGTCAATGCTGGGGTGATTGAGCGACAAAATGGAGTTCCGTCTGTTTATTTTACCGGTTCAAGTTTTTTAACCCATACTTCTTTTCCAACTACTGGATTTACTGGTTTTACGGCCAATATAGTGGCACGATGGACAACAACGGGTACGAGTCAGGCTACCATTCAAACACTATTAGATAATAATCACAATGCAACGCAAGGATTTGACATTCAAGACCGACCTGATTTATCTGGAAGACCTTTGACCTTTGGAATTGCAGCAAACCCAAGTGGAGCTGGGGTTCAGGATAATTTCCTTTCTGGCAATGGTACTACTAGAATTTTTACATTTGTTGCAAATAGCACGACAGTTTCTGGTTTTAAAGAGGGAACTGCTTTGCCCACTGCGTCTATTTCTGGAACCAATTATACACTTCAAAACCGTTTTGTAATTGGAGCTTGGTTTAATGGTGGTACGGTAAGTCGATTTACTACAGGTCATCTTGGTGAGGTTTTGGTTTTTCCCTCGGCACTTTCAATCGCCAATCGACAAGCATTAGAGTGTAACCAAAGTGCTTACTTTTCAATTCCTTTTGTTCCATCCGGAGTTGAATTCTACATTCAAAATGCCGCAGCAAGTTCAGCTTGTAGTTCAGCCGATGAACAAGTCGTTTGGAAATTATCAGATTTAGTTAATACTCAATCAAGTGGAAATAACTTAATCAAAGTAAACTCCAACGGCAATTGGGATGGCGGTGCTGCTTCTTGGAATACCTTGTCTAATCATGGTTATTTTCAATTTACTGCTTCAGAAACCAATACAGAACGGATGGTTGGCTTAAGTTCTACCAATTCTAATGCTAGTTTTAATTCTATTCAATATGCTTGGTATTTGCGAAATAATGGTACATGTGAAATATATGAATCAGGAACCAGTCGTGGCTCTTTTGGCTCGTATGGAACCACCGATGTATTTAAGATTTCGGTTGAAGCAAATGTCATAAAGTACTACCAAAATAATACATTAAGATACATCAGTACAATTGCCCCAAATCTACCTTTATTGGTTGATGTCTCTATCAATAATGTTAATGGTACTGTTTCTAATGCCATTGTATCCAATTATGCTACAGGATCATTCACGGCTACCGCTGTAAATGTAGCGTCTTCACCGAGTTATCAATGGAAATTAAACGGGAACAATGTAGGTACAAACAGCACAACCTATAGCACTACTGCGTTATCTGACAATGATGTTGTTTCGTGCGTATTAAGCTATGTTGGCGTTTGTGGTTCCCCTACTAGTTTGACTTCCAATTCTGTTACCAACAAATCAGTTTCTTCACCCACTAGTATTGACTTTTATATTCAAGGCACAGTTGGGACTACAGCTTGTAACACATCTGACGAAGAAGTTCGGTGGAAAATTGCTGAATTGACAAACACTCAAATTACCGGAACGGGAAATAGTTTGCGTAAAATTCAATCAAATAATTGGGATGGAGGAGCTTCCTCATGGAATACTGTAGGTAATAATGGTTATTTTCAATTTACCGCCTCAGAAACCAATAGTGCTCGGATGATAGGATTGAGTACTTCTAATGTAAATTCAAATTATAATACGATTCAGTATGCGATTTATTTGAGAAGTGATGGTCAATGGGAAGTTTTTGAATCGGGGAGTAGTCGCGGTGTATATGGGGCCTATGTGTCTAATAATATATTTAAGATTACGGTTGAAGCTAATGTCGTTAAATATTACCAAAACGGAGTCTTGCGCTATATCAGTACAATTGCTCCTAGTTTACCATTGCTGGTTGATGTTTCCATAAATTCTGTAGGTGGTACGATAACAAATGCAATTGTATCCAACTATAACAATGGGGTGTTTACTGCTACAGCTACTAATGCCGGAATTTCTCCTATTTATCAATGGAAGCTAAATGGGATTAATGTTGGAGCAAACAGTCCGACCTATACCAATACGGCGTTATCTAATAATGATGTGGTAACCTGTACTTTACTACCTGATCTGCCTAGTTGTTCCAATGTTACACCATATACTTCCAATGCGATTACGAATAAGTCGATAGGTACGGATGCATCCATTGATTTCTATATTACTGGTGGTATAGCTTCATCATCATGTAGTACTGTTGATGAGCAAGTAAAGTGGAAAATTTCAGATTTAGAAAATGTTCAAGCTACAACTAATAGTCTTTTAAAAATTCAATCTAATGGGAATTGGAATGGTGGTGCTTCTTCTTGGAATAGGGTAAGCGATAACGGTTATTTCCAATTTACAGGTGTAGAAACTAATACTGCTAGGATGGTAGGGTTGAGTTCAAGTAATGTCAACTCAAATTATAACACCATTCAATTTGCATGGTATTTGCGTAATGATGGTATTTGTGAAATTTATGAATCGGGTAGTAGTAGAGGTACTTTCGGTTCCTATGCTGCCAATTCCATTTTTAAAATAGCAGTCAAAGCTGGAGTGGTAAATTATTATTTGAACGGTGCCCTAGTATATTCAAGTGCAGTAGTTCCGTCGTTACCTTTACTAGTTGATGTTTCTATTCATAATGTTTTGGGAACGGTTTCAAATGCGATAGTATCTAATTTAAGTAATAATACCTTTACTGCATTTTCTAGCGGTGCGGGACCCAACCCGTCGTACCAGTGGCTACTTAATGGGTCAAATGTAGGTTCAAACAGCAGTACCTATTCCAATGCTTTTTTAACCAGTGGAGATGTGGTAAGTTGTCTATTAACTCCTGATTTTGGGGGATGCGGTACCACAAATTATGCTTCCAATGCCATCACTACGGTTCAAGTAGGAGCACCAACTTCAATTGAATTTGTTATCCAAGGAACACCAGCCAACACCGGCTGTAATGTGGCCAAAGAGGATGTTCGTTGGCTCACATCTTCATTGTTAAATTTAAGTACTTCAGATAACAGCCTTATTAAAATTCAGTCTAATGGAAATTGGGATGGTGGAGCGGCATCGCGTAACATTGTTTCAAACAATGGCTCTTTTGAGTTTACGGCTACAGAGACATCGACTGCTCGAATGGCCGGTTTAAGTTCAGTCAATACCAACGCTAATTATAATACCATACAGTTCGCTTGGTATTTGCGTAATGATGGTATATGTGAAATCTATGAATCTGGAACTACTAGGGGAAATTTTGGTGCTTACACCGCGGGTACTGTGTTTAAAGTAAGTGTCGAAGAAATGGTAGTAAAATATTACCTGAATAATGTATTGCGTTACACCTCCACCATTATTCCAAGTATGCCAATGATTGCAGATGTCTCCATTCATAATATTGGTGGTACCATCACTGACGCTAAAATTACGAATTATAATGCTGGTGTGTTTACTGCAAGTTCCACGAATGCTGGCGCTTCACCGAGTTACCAGTGGTATGTAAATGGAGCAAGTGTTGGTACTAACAGTAGCACTTATACCAATTCTTCTTTAGGTGGTGGGGATGTTGTTTCCTGTATTTTAACACCGGACTTATCTGGATGTTTTAATGCTCAAATTGAGTCTAATGTTATCGTGAATCAGCAAGTAAGTAATCCAGTAGGGATTGAATTTTTTATTCAAGGGACTGCCGTAAATACAGGTTGCATTATATCCTCCGAGTATGTTGTTTGGAAGGGTTCAGAAAATTCTAATTTGCTTGCAACGGGTAACAGTTTACTAAAAATTCAGTCCAATGGGAATTGGAATGGTGGCGCTGCTTCGTACAACACGGTAAGTAACAATGGTTATTTGGAGTTTACCGCTTCTGAAACGAACACTGCTAGAATGGCTGGATTAAGTGCAACGAATATTAACTCTAATTATAATACCATTCAGTATGCCTGGTATATGCGTAATGATGGAATTTGTGAAATCTATGAATCTGGAACTACTAGAGGAAATTTTGGCGCTTATTCCGCTGGTTCAGTATTTAAGATTGCTGTTGAAGCAGGAGTTGTAAAATATTATCTAAATGGCTCGCTTCAATACATTAGTGCAATTGCTCCCGCGCTGCCACTTTTGGTTGATGTATCAATTCATAATGTTAATGGTACAATTACCAATGCCATTGTTTCAAATTTTAACAGTGGTACATTTACAGCATCCTCTACCAATGCTGGTTTGAATCCAACTTTTCAATGGAAATTGAATGGGATGAATGTTGGAAGTGGTGGTGCTACCTACACTAATACCAATTTGACTAATAATGATATCATAACTTGTCAATTGACTCCTACTATTAGTGGCTGTTTTGGTGTAAGTCCTGTACTATCAAATGCCATTTCCAATAACTTTATCGGACAGACCCCAATTGAATTTTATATACAAGCCAATGCCGATATTGCTGCTTGTAAAACTGCGGAAGAGAATATTGTTTGGCAAACTGCCTCATTATTAAATGTATCGGCTAGTGGTAATAGCTTACAGAAGATACAATCAAATGGGAGCTGGAATGGAGGAGCTTCATCCTGGAATACTGTTAAAAACAATGGATTTTTTCAATTTACAGCCACAGAAACCGACAAGGCTCGTATGGTTGGATTAAGTTCTACAAATACAAATGCCAATTATAATACTATTCAATATGCATGGTATCTGCGTAACGATGGGATCTGTGAAATCTTTGAATCTGGAACAAGTAGAGGATCATTTGGTGCTTTTTCTGGCAGTGATCGTTTTAAAATCGCCATTGAGAGTGCTATTGTAAAGTATTACAGAAATGATGTTCTAACGTTTACAAGTGCTATTTCCCCAACTCTTCCATTGTTAGTGGATGTTTCGATTAACAACGTGAATGGTACGGTTACAAATGCCTTTATTTCTAACTACTATTCTGGTTTATTTAGTGCTCTTGCGACCAATGCAGGTACTTCTCCTTCATTTCAATGGAAATTAAATGGTTTAAATGTAGGGACAAATAGTGCAGTGTATTCTAATTCATCAATAGCACCAAATGATGTAGTGTCCTGTATACTCACTCCAAGTGTAACTGGATGTTCTGCTTCTGGTAATATTGCATCAAATGCTATTGTAAATAAGGCGATTGCCAATTTAACAGGTTCAGATATAGTAGTTCGTGGAACAGTCGCTACAGCAACCTGTCCTAACGTAGTTTCTGAGGATGTAGTTTGGAATACAGCTTCTTTACAGAATGTGAGTGCTTTAGGAAGTAGTTTACTAAAAACACAGTCCAATGGTAACTGGAATGGTGGTGCCGCTTCCTACAACGCTGTTGGTAACAACGGATATTTGGAGTTTACTGCAACAGAAACTACTGCCGAACGAATGTGTGGTTTAAGTACCTCAAATGTTAATTCTAATTTCAACACTATACAATATGCCATCAATCTGAGGAATAATGGCACCTGCCAAGTTTATGAGTCAGGATCATTAAGAGGTAGTTTCGGTTCTTACAATGCTGGTGATCGTTTTAGAGTAGCAGTAGAAAGCAATATTGTACGGTATTACAGAAACGGAACTTTGTTTTATTCCAGTGCCCTGACGCCATCACTTCCGCTTTTGGTTGATGTTTCTATTAACAATGTCAATGGAACAATTTCCAACGCTAAAGTTGTTAATACTAACGCAGGAACTTATACTGTAACTGCATCTAATGTTGGTGCGTCACCCACATACCAATGGAAGGTGAATGGCGCAAATGTGGGGACAAGTTCCAGCACCTATGTTAATACTAATTTACAAATTAATGATGTGGTAAGTTGTGTTGTGACACCTGATGCTTCAGGATGTGATACAGCAACTTATCAGTCTAACTTAGTTACTGTTTTATCGAGTGGCAACCCTGTTGTTGCACCGATTTCTGGAAGTACCAGCGTATGTTTAGGGGATACTACGCAATTATCTAATAGTACGCCTGGGGGTGTTTGGTCAAGTAGCAATGCAGTAGTAGCTACGATTAATGCTTCTGGATTGGTTACTACCTTAGCAGCAGGAACTGCAACAATGACCTACACAGTAACTAGTGGTTCTTGCAGTAGTAACGCAGTTGTAATGATAACTGTGAATAACTTTACACCTACTGTTACCTTATCAACAAGCTCTTCAAATATCTGTTTAGGAAGCAGTGCAACATTTAATGCAACAGCTTTACAAACCGGAGGAGGAGCAATCTCATATTCTTTCAAGATCAATGGGGTGAGCGTTCAAAGTGGGTTTTCTTCTACTTTTACAACGACTAGTTTACTACAAGGTGATATCGTGACTTGTCAAATCAGTATAAGTGGCGGTACTTGTTTGGCACAAACAACAGCTACTTCTAATTCAATCGCCATGGTGGTTAACGCAGTTTCTACACCTTCTGTAGTACTAAGTACGCCATCAACCACAAATTGTAGTGGTAGTTCAGCAACTTTTACAGCAACTTCGAGTAATACGGGTGGCGGAGTTATTTCGTATAATTTTAGAGTAAATGGAGTAAGTGTTCAAAACGGAACCATCAATTCCTATGTGCTAACAAATCCTGCCAATGGTGTTGTAGTGGGTTGTGATATTTCGGTTCTTGGCGGAACTTGTCTATCTAGTACTACTGCAACTTCAAATTCGATTGTATTATCGATAGGAGCAAATAGTACTCCCACTGTTAGCATCACTTCATCTGCAACAACTTTTTGTGTTGGTAATTCAGCAACTATTACCGCTACTGCTATGAATACCGGAGGCGGTACAGTTACGTATACCTTTTTAAACAATGGAGCTATCATGCAAAGTGGCGCTTCGAATGTTTATAGCAGTTCCACTATTGCAAATGGATCAGCTATAAAATGTAATATAACGGTTAGTGGTGGAAGTTGTTTAACTTCTACAGTAGCGGGTTCTAATACGCTTAACTTTAATGTTACTAGTCCAACTATTGTATTGACATCTTCTGGAACGACTTTATGTACAGGAGCCAATGTTGTTTTTACAGCAACGGCTTCTAATACTTCTGGAGTTGGAAGCATTACTTATATCTTTCAGCGAAACGGAGTAACGGTGCAAAGTGGCTCTTCAAGTACTTATTCTACAAGTACTTATGCCAATGGGGATGTGTTTGATTGTGTTCTCAGTGTGAGCGGTGGTGTTTGTTCGAATGTTGTTTCAGTTACTTCAAATCCGATTTCAATTAATGCCCTTAATACTACAGTGAGCATCACTCCGAGTGCAAATACAATTTGTTCAGGAACTAGTGTTACTTTTACCGCTACTGCCAACAATACTGGTGGAGGGACAATTACGTACACTTTTAGAAGAAACAGCGTAATAGTTCAGACGGGCTCCTCAAACATTTATACTACAAGTTCAATTTCTAATGGTACTAGTTTTAGTTGTAGCATTTCTGTGACCGGTAGTTCTTGTGGTAATCCGACAGCAAGTTCAAATGCAGTTGTGATGAATGTTATTACTACAGTCACGCCAAGTGTTGCATTGGCCCTTAGTCCTATAAGTGGAATTTGTGCCGGAAGTGCAGTTACATTTACAGCTACCCCGACTAATGGAGGTGTATCTCCTACTTACAATTTTAGAGTTAATGGGGTATCGGTTCAAAACACTAATTCAAACACTTATGTAACCAGTACACTTAGCAACGGCCAGACGGTGGATGTAGTAATGACAAGCACCGCGTTGTGCACCACTACTTCGAGTGCTACCAGTAATGTAATTACTGTTGCTATTTTACCGACTCCAACAGTGGGACCCGCTTCCGCGACTCCTTCCGTGAATGTTAATGCTTCTATAACACCGATTACTCATTTGACAACCGGTGCTACTGGTATAGCTCCAGCATCAGGATTACCAGCAGGGGTTATTGCTACATGGTCGAGTAATACGATTACCATAGCTGGTACTCCAACGGTATCGGGTGTCTTTAATTATAGTATTTCACTACTTAGTGTCTGTGGTTCAGCAACGGCAACGGGTACGATAACTGTTAAAAGTGATATTGATGGTGATGGTGTGGATTATGCCTTAGATGGTGATGATGATAATGATGGAATTACAGATGTTTTGGAGTGCGGCTTATGTAGTAATGCCTCTTTTATGAATGGTAATTTTGAAACGCCTGTTATAGCTACTTCCTCGTCAAGTATGGTACCGCTGGCAAATATGTCGGGGTGGATGAACTCGGTTGAGAGTTCTTTTGAAGTTTGGAGCACCGGATTTAATGGTGTGCCAGCTGCTACAGGAAATCAATTTGTTAAATTAAATGCCGGCACTATTTATCAAACATTTTGTTTGAATGGAGCAGGAGGTACTATAAATTGGAGTGTTAAGCACAGAGGAAGAGCAGGTATTGATGTGGCTGCTGTTCGAGTCGGTGCTGCAATAGGTTCTGTTTCAACTATTGCAACATTGTCTGATGGAATAAGCGCTTGGGGGGCTTATGCAGGGACTTATGTTATACCAACTGGTCAAACTTCTTTAGTTATTGCTTTTTCTCCTATTTCTTCGACTGGTGGTGTAAACTTTGGGAATTTTATTGATGATATACAAATTACCATTAATCAAAGTTGTAAAGATTCGGATGGTGATGGGGTTACCGATAATTTAGATTTGGATTCTGATAATGATGGTATTCCGGACATAGAAGAAGCTGGATTTAAGCAGTATAGTAATAATACCGCTACAATGGATATATCCAATGCTGCAAACTGGACGGATTCTAATACTAATGGAATAAGTGATTCCATCGATACAATGATCAGTGCATCAACCTATATGATAGTTGATTCTGATGGCGATGGAATACCCAATTATTTAGATTTGGACAGCGATAATGATTCCTTTTGGGATGTTGACGAGGCAGGTCTTCTCAATGGAGATGGCGATGTTAATGGTGACGGAAAAGGTGATGGGGTGGACACAGATTCCGATGGTATACTCGATCTTTTTGACAACACCACCGTATTTGGAACTAACTTTAGAGTTTATGCTCAGGATACGGACGCGAACAGTATTTCTGATTATCTTCAGTTGGATTCCAACAGTGACGGCATTAAGGATATTCAAACTGGCCTTTATGCCAGTTTTGATGCCAATGGTGATGGAAAGGTGGATGGTTCAGGAGATGCAGATAGTGATGGTATTTTGGATGTTTTGGATACCGATGATGCTGTTAAGGGCTCACCTAGAGACTTGAATCGCAAACTTTATTTGGATTTTGATGGAAGAAATGACTACGCTGAAAATATTTCGGTTTTAGGAGGATTATCCAATGCGACATTAATGGCTTGGGTTGATTTAAATTCAAACTTCAGCACTACTGGTGTTGTTGTGGGCCAAGATAAATTCCAGGTAAGAGTTACTAGCAGTCGAACTTTACAAGTACTTGTTAATGGCTCAACATTAACTTATAGTACAGCACTTAACAAGTCACAATGGTATCATTTAGCAGCCACCTATGGAGGCGGTACCCTTGCACTTTATTTAAATGGCAAGTTGGTTGCTTCACAAGCAGTTGGAGGCGGTATTGCCTCGGATACAAGTAAACTTACAATTGGTAAAAATCCTTTGAGTAGTACCGACTATTTTAAGGGAAAAATAGATGAAGTACGAGTGTTCAATACTGCACTGACAGCACTACAGGTGCAAAGAATGGTTTATCAAGAGATACAAAATTCTTCTACACAGGTTCGTGGATCAATAGTGCCTAAGGATGTTGGTTCGCTACCATTTGCTAATGTAATCCGCTATTATAGAATGGATACCTACAAAGATGATATTGTTGATGATCTAACGACAAGTACAATTGATGTGGGTTCAGGAATGAAAATGTATAACCATAAAGTAATTGCTGTTCAAGAAGCACCGATGCCGTTTACCACTTTAAGGACTGGTACTTTTGCTACCGCCGTTGATGATCCTACCAAGGACATCAGAGGTTTGGATGTATTTGATTCTGATTTTGCAATCATTCAAGTGAAGCATGATATAACAGAAACGGCAAACAGCACAGATTTAGGTCTGTTTATTGATCCAGGATTGACCGTGAATATGACCAACGATACAAAATTACAGAATGATTGGTACTTAAAATTAGATGGTAAGATTGATTTAGTTGGAAAATCACAATTGGTGCAGACTGCTCAGTCTGAACTTGATGCAACAAGTGCAGGATCGTTAGAAAGAGATCAACAAGGTCAATCCAATAAGTTCAATTACAATTATTGGTCTTCCCCTGTGAGTTCAATTAATAATAGTACTATTAATCATGGGTTTACCGTAGCAGGTGTAATGAAAGACGGAACTACAAATTTGCCTCAGAATCTATCATGGACAACAGGCGTTAATAGTTCACCTACAGTTCCTTTAACCTTGAGTAGTTATTGGATTTATAAATTCCAAAATTCGACGAATTCCTATGCAAACTGGTCACCTGTAGGTCAGAATGGAACTTTATTGGCAGGTCAGGGTTACACTTTGAAGGGTAGCGGAAGTTCCACTTTAAACCAAAACTATACTTTTGTTGGAAAGCCTAATAGTGGCACGATTACGTCAATTGTTGGTCCTGGTAACCTTAATCTTTGTGGTAATCCCTATGCATCTGCTATTGATGCCGATAAGTTCATAGATGACAACGCTTCCAGTCTAATAGGAACGCTATACTTTTGGGAGCACTATCCTACGAATTCGTCCCATTATACGATACAATATCAAGGAGGATATGGAACATATACCAAAACTGGCGGTACGCCTCCGGTTGCCCCTTCCGGTATTAGTGGATTAGGATCTAGTAGTAAGGTGGCTAAGCGATTTATACCGGTAGGTCAAGGTTTTTTTGTTACGGGATCAACAAGTGGAGGTACAATAACCTTTAACAATGCGCAAAGATTGTTTATCAAGGAGGACGATACAGTTAATTCTTTTACACTGTTTAAAACTATAAATCGAGCAAGTGCAGACAATGTTGACCCATTAATGAATAATGCGCAGGATGATTTTGAGCAACAACAATTCATGAAAATTCGATTGGGATTCAATGCGACAGATAACCTACACCGCCAAATCTTACTCGGTTTTATGAATGAGCACGCTACTTCAGGATACGATAATGGATATGATGGTATTAGCATTGAAACACTTTCTAACGATATGTATTTTATTAATGGTACTGAAAAACTCAATATTAGTGGCGAAGGATTTTTTAATGTCAATGCTATCTATCCCCTTGGTGTTAAAAATGCAACATCGGGATTAGTGACATTTGTAGTTGATAATAAAGAAAACTTTGATGAGGGTCAGGATATTTTTATCTACGATAATGAATCGGATACATACAACAGCATTAAATCTCAAGCGTATCAGGTTTATTTACCTTCAGGAACTTATGACTCACGATTCTCACTACGTTTTACTGATGGTTCTTCACTTGGAGTTGGTGAAAATGAGGGTCTTTATGGTGTTTCGATAACACATGCGCAGACCAGTAATGTTATTACCATTAAAAATGTACTTCAAGAAGTGATTGTTAAGTCTGTATCCATGTATAATCTGTTAGGACAGCAAATAACCGAGTGGCAGCTAGACGACCAAGATCAGTCTAATATAAAGCTCCAAGTTGGTAACGTAGCCACAGGAACATATATCATCAAAGTCATTACTGATGGAGGAATAATCACGAAAAAGATACTGGCAAAATAATGTTGGAATTTATTTTAAAGTGTAGAGAAGCTCAAACAGAAATCAATCATGTTCATGAATGTTTTGCTTTCCAGCAACAAATGATCTTAATTAAATTAATTACATTGTTATATAATACTATTTATAAATGACCGAAGCTATTCAAGCCTATTTGCATTCAGTGAAGGCGCTTTGCCCAGAAGTAACAGCTAATGAATTGAACTACATTGAAAGTGGCTTAACAATTTCTAAATTAAAAGCCAAGCAGATCTATATAGATGCAAACAGTGTTCAAAGACATATTGGATTTGTTTATTCCGGACTACTACGCGGTTTCTACATAGATAACAATGGCAATCAAATTTCAGTTAAATTCATACGTGAAAACGAGTTTGCAACACATTTTTCTGCCTTTATTACTCAGAACCCAAGTAAATATTACTTTCAGTGTATTGAGCCAAGCATCATAGTTAACATACCCTATGAGCATATACAAGGAGGTTACGAAAAGTTTCCGATTTTGGAAAGATATGGCAGATTGGTTGCCGAGGAGGTTTTAAAGATACTGCAAAAGCGTATTGAGAGTTTCCTTTTTGAGACAGCCGAAGAGCGCTATTTGAAATTTTTAAAAGAGTATCCTGATTTGATTGATCGAGTATCCCTATCTAACTTATGCACATCTCTTGGTATTGAGCGGCAATCATTAACACGAATTAGAAAACGAATTGCGGAAAGCGGTTCTCAACATTAAAAATTATTTTCAGTTCATCACTTTAAGTGTGTAGGGCCGTTTGAATGCACCTACGGATCTTTTGCATGAAATTTTTAAAGGCTAGCTAAGGAACGTTATATATTGTAGTTTATACCATTTACTAAAAAAAATCCTGTAAGAATCTAAATTCTGCCAAGGGGAAGTCAACAAATTTCAAATAATACTAATTATGATTTTATTTAAAAGTAAACGATTTTTAAAAAAGGTTGCATTACCAAAGGCCTGGTCGTATAATATAGGCCTGCTATTTTTGCGGTTCAACTGTGCTTTAATGTTATTTCACGGCTGGTCAAAATTTAACAATTTTGCAAAGGACAGTGCTGAATGGCCTGATCCATTTAATTTGGGTTCAACGTTTAGTTATTCCTTTACTGTTTTTTGCGAGTTAGTTTGCACGCTTTTCTTAGTTTTTGGACTGTTTACCCGTTTTGCTCTTTTTCCTCTTATCGTTCTTCTGTTGGTGATTGTTTTATTCATTCACAAGGGCGAGCCTATAGCAGACCGAGAACATGCGATACTCTATTTGCTACTCTATGCTGCGCTATTTTTTACGGGCCCAGGCGAATACTCTCTAGATAGGCTTATATATAAGAAAGATTACAAGTAAGACCATAAACCCATAAATAAAGTAAAATGGAGCATCAGTGTATGAAAAAAATTTTAATATGTGATAAGAATAAAGCTTTAGCCAATTATGTTAAATCGAGGTTGAAACATTTGTTCACCATCGAAAAATATAGTAGAGACAAGGTTGAGATGATGGCAGAGTCCTATTTGGCGTGTATTTTAATTGTTTATGATAAAGTCGATTTATTTGAGTTAATAACAATTACCAAATACCATAAAAATGTTATCATAGGCACTTCTTCTAAGGAGATAATTGATCATTTAAAACAGGAGAAAGAAGATATAGCTTTTTTGATTTTCGTGATACTAAGTACGATATCGGTAAAAAAATTGAGAGCATAATTCACTTATTTGACCAGTAGTAGTGCGGGATTTTTACTTTGTGGGCGCGATTACAGCACTTACGATTGCTTAACTAATTTGCTTCCTGGATTTAATGATTGAAAAGTGTTAGTAAGGTTACGTTTTTTATCAACTCCAATTTATTGACTTTCGTCAATTTTGATCAAACTTTTTTCAATTTATTTTGTTAGAATTAATTCAATAAAGCAAGTCGCGTTTTTTTGATTTCTGTTTCTTCATTATTAAAGGATTTCAAGGCGCAAACAGGACCACTTTAAAGCATTTGTAATTATTAACTTATTGAAAATTGATAACAGCTATTCGTACTTACTTGCATTCAATTAAAGTGGTTTGTCCGCAAGTTACGCAAATCGCACTGGATTATATTGAGAGTGGCTTGGTAGTTTCTAAAGTATCGGCCAGGGAACTTTATAGTTCTCCGAATACTATGCAAAAAGAAGTTGGATTTTTGTATTCGGGATTGATTAGAGTATATTATATCGATAATTTTGGAAATCAAATTTCTGTAAAATTCATCAAGGAAAATGAATTTGCAACACACTTCTCAGCTTTTATTACGGAAAACCCAACTAAATATTACTTTCAATGTATAGAGTCGAGTATCATAGTTAAAATCCCTTTTAGCCACATTGAAGCAGGCTATGAAACGTTTCCGGTTTTAGAGCGCTATGGTCGGTTAGTTGCAGAGGAGGCATTGAAAATTCATCATCGTCGTATTGAAGGCTTTCTCTTTGATACAGCTGAAGAGCGCTACTTAAAGTTTATGAAAGAGCATCCTGATTTACTTGAGCGAATATCCATAACCAATTTGGCGTCTTACCTTGGAGTTGAGCGGCAAACGCTAACCCGTATAAGAAAGAGGATGACTGTTACTGGGTTGTTTGATTCAAGAGAGTCTATAAAAACAGCTGATCTTACTCCTTGATTGAATCATAGAATCTGTTGTTTTGTTTGTTTATTTTGAATCTCAATTTTTTTCGCGGTATTTGTCAATAAGTAATTGTTGCGATGCTACTAAATATTACAGATACCTGATAAGTCTTGAAGTAGTACCTGTTTTATAATTCTTAAATGTTTCCCGTCAGAGTATTGATTTATTTATTGCGATTGACTGGTAAAAGTATTGTTTAAAGTGAAAATTGTTTTATTGACTTTCATCAATTTATACCATTTCTGTTTCAAATTACTTTGCACTAATCTAAAACATACAACAAATGAAGAAGTTATTAATTTTATTTACATTATTTATTAGTGCAGTATCTTTTGCACAAACTGGAGTAATAAGAGGGACTGTAACTGATAAGCAGTCTGAGAAAGAAATTGCCGGTGCCATAATATCCTTGTTAAGTGACCCGAATAAAACATGTACTACCGATGAAAAGGGGAGTTTTGAATTATTAAATGTTCCTTTGGGAAGACAAACTGTTAGAATAAGTTTTCTAGGTTATGAAAGTTCGACGGTGCCAGATATTGATGTAACTAGTGGAAAAGAAGTAATTATCTCAGTATCACTAGTAGAAAAGTTTGATACGCTGGAAGAGGTTGTTATTGTTAGTGATGGTAATAACAAAGCAAAATCCATCAATAAGTTAGCAGCGGTATCAGTTCGACAATTTTCTCCCGAAGAAGTTAACCGATATGCCGGAGGAAGAAGTGATGTTGCGCGATTGGCATCTAACTTTGCAGGTGTTTCTACTGCTGATGATAGTAGAAATGATATCGTTGTTCGTGGTAACTCGCCTACAGGTTTACTTTGGCGATTAGAAGGAATTCCTATACCAAGCCCTAATCACTTTTCAACATTAGGAACAACAGGGAGTCCAGTTTCTGCATTGAATCCAAATTTATTGGCTAATTCAGATTTTATAACTTCTGCATTTCCTGCTGAATATGGTAATGCACTTGGAGGGGTGTTTGATTTAGGACTACGAAAAGGTAATAACAAAGAATATGAATATTCTGTAGGTGTAGCAGCATTTCCTGGAGCGGAATTAATGGCAGAAGGGCCATTGGGAAAAAAAGGAGGTTCGTTTCTTGTAGCTGGTCGTTATGGAATAGTTGGTTCACTAGGATTGGCTGGTACAACAGCTCAACCTAATTATAGTGACTTTTCATTTAATGTTGATTTTGGTAAAGGGAAATTAGGTAATTTTTCAGTTTTTGGAATTGTTGGTATTTCAAATATCGATCTGATTGGAAAGGATGTTGAGTTAAGTAGTGATGACCTTTTTGCAACAAGGGATGAAGATAGTTTTGTGACCTCAGGTTTTAGTGTTTTTGGTTTAAAACACACCATTGAAATTGGTTCAAAATCCTATTTAAAAACTATATTAAGTGGTTCTACTTCGGGGGAAACTTTTGAGCGAGACAGGTATTTTAATTTAGAAACTCCTACCGAATTTAAATTGCGATGGACAGAAGTTGAAAATACTGAAAACAGGTTTACCTTTTCGACACTTTTCAATTCTAAAATATCTAAAAAATTTACTTTTAGAACAGGATTATTACTGGAAAACTTTTCACTAGAGAATACGCTATTTGACAGAGACCGACAAGACGATAATAACGGAGATGGACAGCCTGATTTCGTCAATCTAATTAATAATGATGGTTCTTTCTCAATCATTCAACCCTATGCTATGGGTCAGTTTAGATTGACAGATAAGTTAACCTTTAACGCAGGTTTACACGGACAATATTTTTCTTTAAATGAAGAATTTGTCTTTGAGCCAAGAACCGCTTTGACGTATGCTATCAATACCAAGAGTTCAGTGAATATAGGATACGGTTTACATCATCAAAACGTAGCTGCACCATTACTATTTTTAAATGAAAACATTAATGGAAATTTGGTTCAAAGTAATAAAGAGCTTGATTTGGTTAGAAGTTCTCATTATGTTTTAGGTTATGATCTTAGATTTGCAGACAAATGGAGGGCAAAAGTTGAAGTTTACTACCAGGCCATTGATAAAGCAGCAGTAGAAAATACACCGTCAAGTTATTCTTCTCTGACCGAAGGTGCCGATTTTGGATTTTCGATAGATAAAAACTCATTAGTGAGCACCGGTAAAGGTTTTAACCAAGGTATAGAGTTTACGTTGGAAAAGTTTTTCAGTAAAGGATATAATTTGCTTTTTACCTCGTCGCTTTTCGAAAGTAAATATGAAGGTAGTGATGGTATAGAGCGAAATTCCCCTTTTAATAATGGTTATGTTGTAAATGTTTTGGCCGGAAAAGAATTCAAAATGGGCAGCGCTAAGAAAAATGTTTTCTCGATAAATACGAAGTTTACGACCGCTGGTGGACGTTACTATACGCCGGTTGATTTAGCCGCCTCAGTTGCTGCTGGATATGAAATACGTGATGACGCCAAGGCCTATAGTGAACAATATGACCCTTATTTGCGATTGGATCTAAAGTTTGGTTTCAAATTTAATAGTTCTAAAAAGAAAAGATCACATCAATTTTATGTCGATTTTCAGAATGTAACTAACAATACTAATGTTTTCTCGAAAGACTACAACCGCTTAACTCAGCAAGTGAACCAAATTGACCAGATTGGTTTTCAACCCGATTTTGGTTATCGATATCAGTTTTAAGAGTAATACGTTTCATGTTTGATTGGTGATTTAGAGTTTGTAAGCAATAAAATGCAACGCAAACTCTAAATTTTTACAAATCCATTTTACATCGATAAATTGTACTATTCTGTTTACGGAAATAAAATTTAAATAAAATGAAAAAAAATATTTTTACAATTTTGTTAATAATCACTTCAAGTATTATTCAAAGTCAAACTGTAAAAAAAAATGCAGTATATTTTAATTTTTCATCAGGACTATCTCGTTCGGAAGATGGTTTAGCGTTTCTGGTTAATGGCTCAGCTAAGCAGTGGTCACCAATGATTAATGTTGGAGTTGGGTATAGGTATAACAAAAATTTTGGGTTGGAATTAAACGGTTCGACAATGATTACTCCCATCAGTGCTGAAGGTGTTTTGGTAATTAATAGTGGAAAAGTGGAAATTGAAGCAAAGCATTCAAATGTAATTTTAAGTCCCATGGTGTTTTTACCATTTTCTAATAAATCTGAAATCTTTCTAAAGGTAGGTTGTGGTATTTTGTTTTCAAAAAGCACAATTGCTACTTCATCAAACAACGACAATGAAGTTTTTACCGATAATTTTGGTTATCTTATAGGATTAGGATATAATAAAAAAGTAAGCGAAAATCTTGTTCTTTCGGCGCAATTTGACTTTAGTGACTCTTATGGTAAAAAGGAAGTTTGGACTGGCGATTTAGGTTTACTCCATGTTGGTATTAGATATTCATTTAAAAGTAATTGAGATAAGATTTAAATTTCTATTTATTTTTTAAAGTACGGTAGTTTGGTTAACAAGATCTTTTTTTTAGGTTTAATTAGAATTGGTTTGATGTTTTGTTTGACTGTGAGTTTGTACATAGTTTTCTATGATACAAACTCATTTTTTTAATACTGCTATGTTATATAGTTTAGAAGAATTTTCCCGAAAATATGTTAATTTTACCGCAGCCGAATTGATTGCTTTGGCCAGTTTGTTTAAACCAATGAATTTAAAGCAGGATGAGATGGTGATCAAGAGAAGTGAGATTGTTACCTCTATTTACTTTTTAGACTATGGCGTTTTAAAATCATATCTTGATAAAAATGGAAGATGCTGTAATGTGAAATTTTATTTCAAACCAATCTTCTTTTCCGATTTAGATGCTATATGCAATGGAAAAGAGACCAGGAGATGTTTTGTTCCAGTTAGAAAAGCTAGTGTATTTAGAGCTTATTTTGAAGATGTTGTTCAGCTAAGTGCAAAATCAGAAAAGCATAAACTTTTTTTTAAGATGATTTTTGACGACCATTATATGTTCGGTTAGAATCTAATACCCCTGCTAAAAACCTCAAAGAGAGTAAGTATATGACCCATAATTTAAGAATATTTTTATCCAGGTTTGCTCTGTTGTCTGACGAAGAATTAGAAGCATTCCTAGCAATTTTTAGCCCGATATCTATAAAAAAACTGGACCATCTTTTTTTAGAGAATGATATGGTATCTAGTATATACTTTGCTAACGATGGTATTATGAGAGGGTATTACAATAAAGATAATAGCGAGATTACCACCAACTTCTACTTTGGGCCAACAATGATTACCGATTTGATTGCGGTACGTACTAAAAAACCCACTCTAATGAATATTCAGGCCTTGCAGCATTCAAATTGCATGGTTGCTCAATTTTCTGACCTTGATCAATTGGTAGAGCAATATCCTAACATAGAGTTAGTTTTTTTTAAATTTTTAGAGCATCTCTATCTGTTTGGTGTTATGCGACAACATTCCTTCATTTTTGATACGCCACAAGAGCGCTATTTGAAATTGTTTGGAGAACGTCCGAAAGTTGTCGCAGAAATTCCGCAACGGTATATCTCTTCTTACTTAGGCATAAAGCCTGAAACTTTGAGTCGTATTAGGAAGCGTATCTTTAAAAGTCTGTGATTATGGAGAATTTTAAAATGTTTACCACAAATTTTGTTGAGATGTCTGAAAATGAGCTCTCCTTATTACAAGAAGTGTTTCAGCCTATAAAAGTAAAAAAGATGGATCATGTTTTCGCGGCAGGCTCCTATGTTACTGAATTGTTTTTTTTTGATAGTGGTGTTTTTAGGGCGTATGCATTGAAAGATGGTGAAGAATTTACGACAAAGTTTTTGTTTGGGCCAACCATTTATGCTGAACTCTTTTCAATTCGAAAACATCAACCTACTTTTTTAAATATTCAAGCGTTGAGTGATTGCGAATGTTATAAAGCCAATTTTATTGCCATTGAACGGTTAATGATTCATCATCCAGGTATAAGAAGGCTGTTTCTAAAGCTTTATGAAAATATTTACATGACTGGAGTGAAAAGGCAGGTTTCTTTTATGATTGACTCGCAAGCAAAGCGTTATACTGATTTGATCGCAGAAAACCCAAAAATACTTGAGCAAGTTCCGTTGCAATACATCGCTTCATTTTTAGGAGTAAAACCAGAAACACTTAGCAGAATTCGAAAAGGCAGTAAAAATCTTTAAAAGCTTTATGCCATTATCTTACTAACTTAATTTAGTGGTACTGCATTAATTATAAATAGATTCAAAAAGTTGTATTTTTTAAATTATATTTTTTTTCCGAAAGAATTTATTTTGTGTGTGTGGGGTAGTTTTAAAAAGGCGCATTTTATTCTTTCCATTTACTTGCGGTATTCTTTTTCTTGGTAAACTAGCGTTATAAATTACTATGAATCCATTTATTACATTTCTTTCGCAATTTTCACTATTTAGGTTAACGATGCTGACTTTTGTGATTTCGGGTTTAAAAATTAGAGTTTTGGCACACTTTGAAGTAGTACAACCCTGAAATGAATTTTGATTGACTGTTCTGCTAGTGTATTGGCAACGATGTGAAAATTTTCGTCACTGACTAGTATTTCTATGCTTGTAATTTAAAAATTGTACTAAGACCTGCTGCTAAAATGAGGTTTAGCGCTCAAAACATCTTGATTACAAAGTTCCCTACGATTTTTTAAACAGCCAATTTCATTATTTTATTCGCCTCTGGCAACAATTGAATATTGGTAAATCCTATTCATCACAATCGTTAAAGAATATTCTCAATTAGCTGATGATTTTTATCTAGATGGTTTGCATATATAATTTTATCAGTATAGCCAATCCAAATTGCTGAGTCATCCGCTAATTTATAAACGTATATGTGAATGCCACTACCAATGTCTTTTGAAGGTGCACCAAATTTTGCTATAATTGAACTGTAATTCATATCAGCTTTTAAGTTATTCTTAAAAGTAGCATACGTATATTCCTGCGTAGTTGAATTCTTCTTATTGGAGCACGATATGAAAATAACTGTATAGAACAACAATAAATAAATTTTATACTTCATGATTTAAAATTTTAAATGGATTGTAAAAAAAGATTCATCAATAAAAAAGAAGAGCTACTTCATCATCTTCAAAAATAAATTTATAAGTCAAGTGTATTTAAGACCCCTAATGTAAAAGTAGCTTTATTTTTTGCATTACTCAAAATTAGAATAATTGATTTACAACTTCTCTAGTTTCATAATAACTTTTAACAAAAGTAAGTTTAAAGATTATCCTTAAACGCATAAGTTAGTGCTATGAGGAAAATTCTCAAACGCATTTTTTAACAAGCAGTAATTCTGTAGCTACAGTTGCGTAATCTTGATTTTAATGCTTAAAAACTGTTGCAAATGATTGGTCTTTTAACTTCCTTATATATTGGTTTGCGGTCAGATTGTTGTTGAAGAGCTGGCTTATTTTTTGTCAATCCTAGTTTAGCAGACTACTTAAAAAAAATGAAATAGCTTGTTATTTAATTTTTGACGCTTTTGTGTCAGTATTTAATTAGTATTACAAGTTTAATTTGCACAAGCTTTAAGTAAAATAATTGTATCGCATTGTTGAATGTTTGCCTTTTTAATGGAGTAAAAATATGTTAAAATTAGATGTTGTCCCTTTGATTATTGTTAACCAGCATTATGAATAACTGTATTAATTATGATTAAAATTGTCCTTTTTATCACATTTATTGCAATCACTATTTTTAACAATGTAATTGCACAAACAGTATCTTCAGCGCCATATTGTGGAGTTGCATTTGATGATCTGCCTTTTCCTTTAAATCATGGTATTCGGAGTGTAGCAGTGGGAGGCTTTTCCAATGCTATAAATGCTTCGTTTGCTTTCCAATATAACGGTTTATACAATAATCCTCCAGTACCTTCACATGCAAAAGCTTCCGGTTATACCAGTACTTTTAATTTTAACATTAGCGCTTTTCTGCCCCTATGGTCCAAAAAAGCGCGGCGTAGCGAAAGGCGTTAACTATAGACTGTGCTAAATCTTAAGTGAGGCATTGAATTGAAACAGAGAAATTAGACTTTAAAAAGAGTTACTTTTTTGAAAAAACAAAATACTTCTTCAGGGACTTTACTAATAACACCCCTTGCCCCCAAGAATGGTGTTGCCCCATTTTGTAGTTCCTTTCAAAATAAATAAAACTACTTTTAGTCGGCTAGATGGATAGCTATGGTGATTTATTTTTTAAATTTTTCAGATTTTTTCCATTTACTGATTTCTTCCTATTCGCATTCAAGAGCCTCACTTTTTAATTTTGCTTGTTGTTATAATTTATATCATCTAGGTAAAACTGAAGATCATATAAGTAAATCATTTCATCATCTTCCTCTGCCGGCATTTGGGCTAGTTGCACTAAGTTGATGTTTTCTGCCATAGATTTATCGCCGAGCAAATCCTGCAGCATTATATTGATTAAAGCTGGTAGACTTTTGTTATGAGAATAGATAGTAAAGTTCTTCATGTAAACAATCATGTCTATTTTTTTTTTACCATCATACTCAAAAGGAATGAATTTAAGCTCGCTTGCCTTGAGGGTTATATCCTGAAATACATAGGGTTCGTCAACTCCTGCTACTATATCTTCGATGTCCTGCTGCGGCTGAATAATAGCAGTGAATTTCCAATCCCATAATTTGGGTGAGGTTTTTTCAAGTTGAATGGCTTCCTGAAAAAGTTTCTGTTGCCCATTTGCGGATATTATTAGCTGCGACTTTTTTTTCTTCATTTTTGGAAGCACTACTATATACTCAAGTCCTGGAAAATAAAATTGGAGGTGCCAATTCAGCCAAAACAGATAATGTTTTTGTTCTTTATGATTTATACTCATGAGGTTCTTTAGTTTGTTTTTGTGTTCTAGGAACCATTTCCAAAACGGCGTTGTCTTATTGTTCATTTTTGTACTGTATTAGCGTTTATCTTTAGTGTTTTTGTCGTAGCTAATCAAGTTCATCATTTCCCTTAACCTGCTCCGTACTCGAATTCCATAATGGTGTTCAATTTCTGATGCTGATAGATTTGTTGTAATGTGCGTTGGAATTCGTTTAGCAATGTAAATGTCATAGCGGCTCAAGAGTATTTCTGCCATTACATTGCATTCGTTGCCGAAGTATTTCAGATTGTTCTCTATCCCTAGATCATCAAAGCAGAATATCTTTGGCTCTGAAATGTAGAGTTTGCCATTAGCGTAACGATGAATTACTTCGTAGCCATCCTTAATAAATTCAAAGCTAATATCACGACAGGGCTTTACAGAAAATTTATGGGGAATAGGGGTGAGGTGTTTCATGATAGTCAGTAATGATGTTTTGCCACAACCGACCGGGCCCGAAAGTATGATTCCTTTGTTCAAATCTAGATTATACCTGAAGGCCGTTTGCTCGTCTTTCAGGAAATAAGCAATTAAACGGTATACAACCGGTTGGTCACTATCCATTATTTTAAAATGGGAGCCGTATAACTCCTGACCTTTCTTTTCTATCCAAATCAAAATATCACTATAATCAAAGTGGCTCTGAATAGTCTTTATCTGCGGAGGTATTGAGTTGTTTTGTTCGGTCTGTTCGTTCATTTGAAATGAATTTTGGTGCGTTTAGGATCCAGTTATTTGCTGCAGATTTCCAATCGGTTATTGGTGACTTACCACCGATAATCCATCCAATGCTGTTATTGTAATTGAAGAATTTTACCGCTTCCGCTTCCGGAAAGCTTTGCTGTGCGAAATAGTAATTCACTTCTTCCAGTCTTGGAATAACTATTAATGATGGTATAGCATCTTCTTTCTTTTTTTGGCGCAACTTTTTTTCTTTGCTGGTATCGCGCTCTGTTTTAAAATCAAAAATTTCTTCTTCATTTTTTTTTGTTTGTTCATCGCTGTTTAAACTCTTTGTAAAATTTGAATCGTTTGTATTGTTTATATTGTTTATATAAGGTACTACGACTTGTTCATCAAGCTGTTCCCGACTTGTTTCAGTACTAGTACATAACTTGTCTGCAACCTGTTCAACGACAGGTTTAAAATTTGGACTGGTATTTTTTGGCAAAGGCTTTAAATCATCGGAAAAATTGAATAAGAAAACATGGCTGCCTTTGAATGGATTGTATGAGGGTTCGTAATTAATGTAGCCTTGTGCGTGTAATGCTTTAAGGCATTTGTGGTAGGTGGCTTTTGAACTGATTTTGCTAATTCTCATGATTTCGTCACGAGAAATGCTGATTGGATTTTTGAACCGGTTGCAATTCCAGAATTGGAAAAGCGACATATAGAGGCTAACATGTGTGGGATTTAGATTTCGATCTGTTGCTACTTTTTCGAAAAAACCTGTTAAGTGCTTGATGTAATTCATGATTTGAATTACTTTGAGTTAAATAGCGTCCTTTCTGAGCTTACCTTATTCTCATCAAGTAATTTTTCAATATCCTTGTGTGCATAGTAGATTATGCCACCAATCTTAGTATATGACAAGGTTTTGTTTATTCGTAAGGTTTGTAATGTTCCCGGAGAAATGTTGAGTAGTTTACGAACCTCTTTAGACTTTAGCCATTGCTTGGTATGGTCTGTTTTGCCTTGCAAGATTTCTCTAATATCATCTAAAAGTAATATTCTAAAATCGTTCAGATCTTCCTTTGTTAGAATTTCAACTGCCATAATTTATGTTTTACATTGTTATGGCACAAAATTGTGTGATTTGGAAATTTTTATTTCACAAGTCGTTCACAAGTTGTGAAAGAAAAAAAAGTAAATCAAGTCGAACTGTCTGTGTTTATTGACTTCTTTAATTTATAGATGAAATAAGATGGCGTGATTCCTGTATGCGATTTAAAAGCACGCGTGAAATTTTGTGTGGTACGAAATCCTGCTTCCTCACCCAGTGCCTTATGCGTATAGTTCCTGAATCGGCTGTCGGATTTAAGCATTTCGACTATGTAATCTAATTTTAGTTCAGTAATGTATTCGATTGTGCCTTTGCCGCGATGCTTTGCAATAACCTGTGTTACATATTTGGAATTGGTGTGTAGTATTGCAGCCATTTTTGAAAGGTTCATATCGTATTCCAAATATTTTTTGTTACGTTCAAACTTTTCTAGGTTTTTGACAATTGCGGCTTCGATGTCGGGGCTTATAGTCCGAGCGCGTTTATCCTTGCTATCTGTCTCTGTTGATTCCTGAAAATCAATCTCTGACTCATCGAAAGTCGCTTCGAATGGGACTAAATGATTCGCCGTATCGCGATTCATTAATTCTTCAAATAACTTTTTGTTGCGCCTGTTTTTATGAGTAAGATGAATGATAATTATTGCCATTAATACAACAACTATACAGGCAGTAACGCGTGTAATCAGAATTGCATCCTCTATATCATTTTTGGCGTTGATAAGTTCTTTGGTATCATATTCCTTTACAATTTTCTTTAGAAGGTATTTGTAATCATGAGCCAAAAGCTTATCTACTTTTAGTAACTGATTAATGTAGCGAAGCTGTGCTCTGCTATCGCCCTTCTCTTTATAATAGTCGATTAAGTACTCATAAGCACTTCTCAAATCTGGGAGGATGTAGCTTTTTAGTTCGAATATCCTGTCGACCTTTTTAAAGTAATTAATTGCCTTATCCGGCTGTTGTAATGACCAGTATGCTTTTCCGATGTAATAGTAAGTAGCTGATTCATTACCATAATCTTTTATTCGAATGATATCGGGTACTAGCTGATTGAGCTTTTTTACAGCTGACTTGAAATTTCCTTTGTAGCACATGTTGATTGCTTCGGAATGTTTAAAATAGCATTCCATAGAAGTGTCTTCAAATAATTTCCCTTGGTCAATTCCCAACTGATTGGTTTCTGAAGCCAAATCATATTTTCCAATCTTCATATAAGCTAATCCGAGAGCGTGCAATGAATTTAAGTATGCACGGTCATTTTCCTCCCTAAAGTAATTAACACACTCTTGAAGCAACGAAATTGCTTCGTCATAAAAGCCTAGGTAATATTTAATCTGTGCGATTCCATATTTAATCTTGTTAATCAGTATCGGCTTGGTTGTACGTGATGCATATTGATCGGCTTTTAGATAATTATCAAGTGCCTTACTATGTTCCATACGCTCGTAATGGACTATTCCTTTGGTGAGATAGGCAGATGCAGTTAATTCAATGTCATTAGTCCTTCTTGCGTTAATGATCATGCTATCTGCATAAAACGGTCGAGCTGATTTGTCGGCATTGATAAGGCAGGCCTTGTAAGCAAGAGCTAACTGCAGGTAGTTATCTCTTTTTGACTTGGCTTTCAGAAGCCAGAAATGCACATAAATATTTGATTTGTTACGGTCATAGAGTGTTTCTTCAAATTTAGTTTTCAAATACTCAAAGCTTTTGTCTGAAAGTGTGTCGAAACACGAATTAGTGCGTTGCGAGAAAACACAATTTACTGTCAATAGTAAAATAACTATATACTTCTTCTGAACCATTCCTGAGTGTTGACATTGTTATACCATTACGCACGAATTATTACCATGGCAATTTGCGAATAAATGTAAAAAAATTACTGGAATACATCGGTTCGAAAAACTAAAACTCGATGAATTACCTCACTACAACTTAATCGTCTGAACGATGGAGAATTAAAAAAAAACTTGAGTATGTGGTTCGGGAATCACCTACCATGCGGTTCCCGAATGCCATAGTTGTTGGGTTGTGTAGAGCAAAAAGCCCTTTTAGATTTGCGTTCGAATTCAAGCGGTTTTGTTATGAGCAAACCTACACACTGTTCAGATTACCCCGGGCGAAATGAACTGATGAAAAAAAGTAATCAGTAACATTTTAAACATTTATGAACCATGAAAAATTTATATTCATGCCTACTAATTTTGACTTTTTTTGCTTCCTGTACTAATGAAGAAAATAGCCAACAGGAAACGAGCTCCGCAATACTGATGAAAGGAAGCGGTACACTCCCCAGCAATAATGCTAATCCGCACGATAACGCCGGAAGGATATATGATGCAATTTTTGATGCTTATTATGATGGAAGCAACAGGCCTAAGGATGCAGCATCGGTAATTACGCAAGTAGAAACCCTTGCAAATGCCAATACTTCGTTTGTTTCATTGGATGCTATCGGCTCACCTTTAGAACCTGAGCGAATTCAATATCTTGCTGAAAAAAGGAGTGTAGATATTGGAGCAATTATCGGAGCCAGTAACTTGTCTCCCATTGCAAAAACCAGTTTCAGCAATTTCCTGATTACAATGGTAACCCTTTATGAGGCAGAAATGGATGCGGCCAAGATAGCTAATGCTGTAATCAAGTATGAGGAAACAGTAATAGGAAATACTTTATTTAGTGAAAAGGACGAACGTGTGATTTTGACGAGTACATCTATACTTCGTTTTAGTGCCTATAGGGCAAAAAAGAAACCTAAAAAGAATACAGATCCCGATTGGCTTATTTGGGTAACGCATGTATATGGTGCAGAAGAAGGCGCAGAAGAGAACGAAGCAAAAGCTATAGTAGCAGCCCTGGTAACAGGAATTGTTTCGAATAAGTAAGAAACAATAAGTCCCTCTGACGAGAGGGACTTTCCTATATTTCATCTGCATCATCCATTCGCAAGATTAATTTCTCCTTTAAAGAGTTCAGAAACTTTGTCCTTTCGGATTTCCTTGCGCGAATTTCTAAAAACACTCTATGAAACTGCCCCAACTCAACCCCAAAAGCAGATTCAAAACTCTTTACGACTTCTTTTAATTCTGATTGACCATTATTAAATACGCCTTCCGCATGTAGTGCGTAAATCAATTCTATCAGTGCCACTTTAGAACCGGTCCATTTTTGCGTTTTTTTAAAGGTGCTCTGAACTTGTTTATCATCCAGTTTTGCAATTTCGGATTCCAAGTAGACCTTAAGATTATCATTGGCCAAAATTTTTGCCACTTTATAGTCGTGCGAGGTTGAAAAACGCTGGTCGGCCTGAAAGTAAAAGCTGTCTAATGTATGTCGTAGATCGTGTTTGCCTCGAATGAAGTATTTTTTATCCAGGTTGTTGTTGCCAGTGCGGTAGTATTTATAAAATTCGATATTTTCATTGCCGTACTTTTCCAGTTTTGTCAGTTCTAATTTGTAGTGTTTTCGAATTGCCTTTCTAGTGCCAAAGGGTTTGGCCGTTTCTATATTGTAGATTTCATTATAGTAAATGAGTTTGGCCGCAAAGCGGGGTTTTATATTCCGGAAAAAATCGACTTCTTCCGCCTTATTTTCGAATTGATGATTTAAAAATTTTGTTTTTAGTTTTTCCAATATAGTAATTATTATTTTTATCGCCTGCTCTGCATATTGGATCGGGTCCTCAGTTTTGGAATGGATGATTTTTAACTGGTGCTCTAATTCAGACATTAGGGATTCGGAAACTAATTTCATTTGCCATTGGGTTGAGGTTGTGGGGCAAATCTATTTGAGAGGATGACATACGACAAATGGTAGAGTATGTTATTCCCGAATTGCATATAGTGTATTCCCGAATCGCATAGTATATCTTAACGAGCTAAAGCTAGTGTACCTGACTGCCACTGGCAGTCCTCCTCTTAATATCAAATCCGAATTGCATGGTGGGTAATTCCCGAATTGCATAGTATAATACAACCGGAATAGTTACCTTTAATTCTTACTAATATTAATGCGTATGATTGCACTTATGCCAGCAGTATTATTATTTATCAGTTGTATACTTCTTTTCTTTAGAGAAGTAAAATTAGACCGTAAACGATTTTTGGAGGAGCACCGGTTGGCAGATGAACATATACTTAAAGAAGTGGAGCGTTTTAAAAGAGAAATAGGTCAGTTGCCTGTCAAATAGGGATTGATTTTGCCCAACAGAAGATCAATAAGTTCTTTTTGATAGTATTTGTAAATGTCTTCAATCCCCAATACTATTATTTTATTTCGATACTTGTTTGCAGTATTTTGTTTTATAAGCTGAGCGTGTTTATTCTCCATCACAAAAACAGTATCCGCCCAAATAAGCATTTCTTCCGTGAGAGGATTTGTTCCCTCAGCTTGACAAAGTTTTAGATTGGTTCCCGCGGACCGGAATTCCCGTTCAGGGTAGAGGATACTAAAATAATCTTCACCTGTTTTGGAGCGCTGCTTGTTGGCGGAACAGATAAAGAGAATTTTGTTATTCATTGTTTGTGTGACTGCGGGAGGATTGTGTTACTTGAAAATGTTCATTATTATATACAAAATACGCGTTTATGTTCATAATAATGAACATTTTGTTTTTTTAAAGCTTTCCTACCCATTTGCCAATCTCAGTAAGCATGTCATCAAAATCGGGTTGTCCATTATAATATAATGCTGCTGTCTTTTTATACCGTTCGATAAAACGTGTGCGAAGGTTTTTATCATTTAACAGAAACGCCTCGTTTTCTGAAATTGGTATCTCATAATCTATCTTCGGAAAGCGTGCCATTTTATGTTCAGCATATTCAGCTGTTCCGATAAATGCTTTAACCTGCTCTTCTTTTAACAGGCTGTAAATATCATAGTACTGACGCAACAAGTTTTGTCTTTCTACACCTGATTCCTGTTCCTGCCTGAACTTGGTAGCGACAGTCTGCAGCTTCTCGACAAAAGTGTATCCGGGATGGTAACAAGCAATATCAATTGCCCTGTTATCAATTAAGTTAACGACCTCCATCTGGATTGCCTTGTCAAATGCCCAGGACGAGATAGTGAGTGCATTGTTGGGAGTAACAGTATCAAATCCTGCTTCCAACAAAATCCCTTCCTTTAAACCATCCACTACATCGGTAATACTTTTATAATGCAACCTTATACCACCACTGCGATAATGCCTAGTGTCATCAAAAGCTTCATCGCGTTCAACTGCTATTATACTGTCAATCTTTATCTCGTTTGCCAGCACATCATAGAAATCCTTTCTTTTTTGGACATTGTTTGGCTTACTGTTGTTAGGGTTTTCATTGATACCCAATTCTGCCGGTGGCTTAATATGGATATCTATATCTTCGGAAAAGCGGTGGATAATGCCGTAGCCTTTGGACAGGGAAGTACCGCCTTTTAATTCAAATTGGTATCCCTGTTTTTTGAGCCCAAACAAGGCATGCATAATCCAATAGTCTTTTTCGACCAGGCCTTCCTCAATGCCTAATTCTTTGCCGGCGATGCGGAGCAGTGCCGGAAAATCTTTGTGGTTGTGTAAGTAGTCAGGCATAATTAAGCTACTAATGGTTCCAATAATTTTTTTGCTTTGAGGCTACCATACTCCTCCAGGGATTTCCTTAATTTTTTACTGTTCATCTCAGTAACGCGGAACTTCACTTTGGCCAGCACTTCGTTTGGATCTTCTGCCAGCTTATCCAAGTTATTGAGCATGTCCACTAAAAGGAATTCGGGAGTTGCTTTTTTTGGAAAGTGCGGTTTCATTTTAAAGGAATATATTTTTCCCCCGAGCTTAAAGTCACCATGGCGTTTGTGGTTATACACTGTTTTTTGATTATAGAGTTGTGTAGTACCCACTCCAAGGGAATTATAAGCGTTAAAGGATGTTACCAAAAAACGACTGTCTTTAAGAAAAGAACGAACCAGTACTTCCTCTTCGGGAGGTGCTTCTCCGAAAACAGTAACTTCGGGATATAAGTATAGCCCCTGCGCGAGCTTTTGCAAAGTACCGTCCTTTACCAATTCATCGGCATGACGGTCTACTGATTTTGACCATTTGGCCAAATCTGCCCTGCGGTATACCTTACCCCGTTTTAAATGTTTTTTTAGTTCCTGTAACTTATTCATGAGACAAAGTTAGTAATAATATTTATTATTGCATATATTTTTATTAAAAATTCATGCAAAATGCTTTATAAAATTATATTTTACTATCTTAGCAAAACCACAATTCATTATATATGCATCTTCCTCATTCGGATAAACTACCCATAGCTAAATTAGCGGCTTCTTTTGGCAATACCTCGGCGACCTATAAGTTTTATTGGTTACTGGCTGTTTTGGAACTGGTTGAAGAAGGGCAGGTAAGCATACCGAAGCGGCATTTGTTTGCGCGTATGATTGGCAACGCCTGGTATACTGTGAATTATTTTCATGTGTCTTTTGGGAAGCAGGATTTGATACAGCAGGCGGTAAAGGCTATTTTGGAACAAGAGCGATTGACTCTAGATACTAAAAAAAGTCTATTATTGTCTGTTTTAGAAAACTCTGAACTCAAGACCACACAACAAACCCTTTACCATTTTAATAAGAATGTGCCGCATTGGTTTTTGTCTCCGTGGTTTGCCAAAGTGGGAGGGGAGAATGATGTTGCCTACCGGAAGCGGATTTATGCTTCTTCTCAGGTATTTGAAAATGATTGTTTGTATGCACTTTATGATGACCATATTGTCATAAATCCTAAATGGGTTGGGTACCTACAAGCCAATGCCAGGATACTGAAGGATTTTATTTATTGGAACCTGACCTTGTTTTTGCAGGTGCGCAACCCGAATGTGCCGGATATTGCCAATAAGTTGATACGCCCTCCATTTAGAGGCTCACTTACTAACCAACGCAAGAATTACTGGGATATTGTTTTTAAAGAACTTGGAACCCTAGATTGCATTTTTACCAATACTGCTTTGACACTTGACAAATATGCCTTAGATCATTTTGTGCCCCATGCCTTTGTATCACATGATTTGATATGGAATTTGCTGCCAATTGATACCAGTTTTAACGCTACCAAGAGCGATAAGCTGCCCAATATGGAAACTCATTTTGATGTTTTTTTTAAACTGCAAAAAAGGGCTTTTGAAATTATAACCCATCAAAGCCCTAAGAGTAAATTGCTGGAAGAGTATTTGACTATTTACCCGGATTTGAGTAGTGCCAACAGCTTTGACTATAGTAAGTACAAAGAATGCATTCAGCCACTAGTTACAATAGCGCATAATAATGGATTTGGGTATTTATAACCCGAAGTATTACTCTATAAAAGTAGTAGCTCTTTTAGCTATGATTAATTCCGCTACTTGCTCTGACTCGTCTGAATTAATCAATTTTATGATGTTATCAGCATCGTGAATTTGCTTCCAAATTTTGTGTTCCTCCGAATTGTATTTTGGTTCATCGGCTATTAAATAAAACTGGTTGTCTTTTATGTCTTTATTGTATTTTGAAGACAAATGTGCAATAACACTTACAAAGGTGTTTATGTTTTTGTGTAAAGTCTCTTTAGAGTTTGTAAACGATAAGGACTTGGCGCCAATTAGTACACCGTTTTTACCAATGCAATCCATGTTGAAAGGATTGAAGAGGGTTGGTACTATATGATTGTCAAACGAATAATTAGTGTGCACTTTTTCGACAACTTTTTGAATTAAGTTAAGCTGTACCCGCTCATTAAAACGGTGTTCTATTTCCTTTTTTTCTTCATTGAAAGTTTCTAAACCAAACTTTTCATCTACAAAAAGTGTGAACATTTTGTTGAAACTATTTGTTGAATTATTAGTGTCAATAAATTTTGGTGCAGTAAAACTCAAGAAACCATTTGAATATTTTGAAAGATAATCAAAATATTTCGCATTGAATTTGTTTTCCAGATGCCAAAGACTATTATCATATCTGGTTTTGTTTGAACTAAAATTTTTGATACTGCTTGTAATTTCTTTTACAATTGTATCAACTATTTTATTGTTTGATTTTAGCAATGATTTTGCAACTGCCACTTTGTTTTTTGAAAAGGCAATATTGAAATCCATTTCATTGTAAAGCAGCAAACCAATAGTGACGGTATCGTCGGACAATTGATTTGTTCTAATCTTTATTAAACTATAAAATGTTTTCATTTTCTTATATCGTTAATTATATAAAATAACGTACTTAATACCTCTTTATTTCTTTTATCATCAAACAAAAACTGTTGTAAACAATTGATTTCGTTAACAGTTAGTTGATAAGTTTCAGGGATTTTATTTATAATGTCCTTGAAATTCTCCCTGCAATTTTGTATGCAAAGGTAGAAATATTGTTCAAACTCTTTTAGCCAATTATCATTTATTTCACAATTGCGAACCAGTTCTTTACCCAATTCACTGTAAAGTATAGAATCATTATCACTAAAACTAAGAATGCCAATGTATAAACTATCTAAGGCTACTGAAGCAAATGTAAAGGCATGGTCAATGGCATAAATATCGAATTGATTTTCGGTTGACTTTAGCAGCACATTGGAGTTTGTCGGTTTGCGGTCATCATTCTCAACCCACACATCAAATAACGCCAACCGTATTAAATCTTCTTTGATTCTAATACTTTTTAGGGCAACTTTGCCTTTAAATTCAAATAACTGGTTTAACTCAGTAACGTCTTCTATAAATAATGATGCAAAATAAGAATCAGTTAATTTAAACCTATTATCATGCATTAATGTAGCTGCAAGTAGATCTTGCGAAACGTTACAACTAAAAAATGGAGGTGTCAATAAAGACCAATGAGGTAACAATAGCGCGCACAAAAATTCCTTTTTTATTGCACCGAAATCATATTGGCTTTGGGGTGGTTTCACTACAAATTCTTCAAATTCATCATTAAGCGCCAAATAGGGACTATGTCCATCGGTTGGAAATTTTTTGATGATTGAAATGATATTTTTGTTTTGGATACTCAATAGTTATAGTGCTTGTTTAATCAAAAATAAGATATATTCAATATTATTTGTGTCATTTGTAACAATCTCATAGTCCCCATTGCCCCAATGTCCTATAGAAGTGACATCACGGGACATTTTTTTAGGGTCGTCCAGTTGTCCTTTTTTAAGATTAATCCAAAATTTTAGGCTGTTTTTGAGGATGCATACATCGGCAAAAATTTTACCGCTATTGGTAAACCCGATTTCCTGTTTTTTTGGCTTAATATCCAAATCATCTTTCAAGTTGAGAATTGCATTTTTAAAAGTGTGGTACAATTCAACGGTATCATCACTCTTACCTTGTAAATGCTCCTCTTCGCTGTATACTCTAATTTCGGCGGTGACCGACTTTATTTTGCTATCTTGTTGTGTGATGGCCTTAATACTCTCGGCAGCGCGTGTTTTTTTGATAGGGCTGATGCTGATGATATCATTCTCAAAACGTTTGATTTCCCATAGTTCAATGGCAATATCTTTGAAATTGGTTGCCAACCGTTGATTTTCGGTAAAGCTTGGCGATACGAAAATAACCCGGGTTTGGGACCAGTCAACTTTAGTGCTGTGCAATGATTTTGTTAATGTTTCATTATAAGTTAGAACAAAATCGGCTTTATTCTCTAGCATTAAGCTTAAGTAAGTAAAGCCCTGGTCGACCACACTTACATTCTTATCCCGCTTATATTCTATTATCACAAATGCGTTTGCTTGATTGTCAAAAGCCAATGTATCAATTCGTTTGCCTTTGATGACAAACTCACTTTTTACCAATTTTAGGCCAGTTATTTCAAGCATATTTTGCTCAAAAAAATGTTGAATTTCACGCTCTAGTTTAAAAGGTTTTTCTTTTAACTGTGCTAATTTATTTTTGGTAAGGTTGTATAAATTCATTCGATGCAATCATTAAAGTGTTAAAATATAAGATATTATAATTGTCTATCAATGCCTTTGAACTTTTCTACAAATAAGGCAATCTTCCGAAAAACACTTTGTTTCTTTGTTAAGTACTGAGGGTTTAATGGACTCATTTTAGGTAATATTGTATTTAGGTCTGTTCCGTTATCGGTCGCAAATTCACGCTTTAAAGAAACAGAAATATATCTTTTTGCTTCTTCCTCATTTAAGTTTTCATCTAAAATCAATTCTGAAGCCTCTGTTTTCAGTTTAGCTTGTGCATACGAGTAAAATGAATCTAGAATATTAGCTTTATCTTGAATGATTTCAAGGTCTGTTTCATTTATAAAATCTACAACCAAACTTTCTTTAGCCCTATTGCCTATACTCGCACGAATTACCCTTCTGATTTCTTCTATCAAGGTTGCTTTATCCTTGTTCTTCTTATTGTGCTCAAAAATCAATTCAAGAATATAATCAAGATTGATTTCTTGGGATTTAAGTAAGTCAATTTCAAAAACAACATCATCCCAATCTATAGTAGATTCTTCTGATTCTTTGCCGTTTTTCTGTTGTCTTAACCAGTCACGTATGTCATTGTAAGTGGAGCGATAATCCTGAATGCTTCGTTCTGGCAGCAAGTCAATTTTCTGCATCGTCACCATTTCTTCATCAGTTACATTGTAAGCTTCCTTAAATGCCTCGATAGCTTCTGGACTATTACTATCAATTTCCCGAAGCGCTTTTAACTTAGTAAACTCATCGTAATTCTGTAGTATATTCTCTACCCGCAAATACTCTCCAAATATTTTAGAAAACTCTTTTTTGTCTTTTTCCGTTACAATATCGTCAGGATTCGGGAACTTTTCATTTAAGTCCTTCACTATATCTATGAATCCTCTACGTGCTTCTCCTGTGGTTACATCAGTAAACCCATCCAAATATTCTCTGTAACTTTTTTCGAGTACTACATTTTTAGTGTTTTTATCGCCGAATAAAGTTATGGCTTCGACGGTAGCTGCTTCTAAGTCCCGGAAGGTAATAATGTTGCCAAAAGTTTTTGTAGCGTCGTAAATACGATTGGTTCGGGAAAACGCTTGCATCAAACCATGATATTGCAGGTTCTTGTCTACAAATAAAGTATTAAGTGTTGGTGCATCAAAGCCAGTAAGAAACATACCGACTACGATAATTAAGTCTACTTCTTTATTTTTTACGCGTTTGGCAAGGTCACGATAGTAGTTCTGAAACTCACTGCTGTCCACGCCAAAACTAGTTTTGAACATCGTATTGTAATCCTTTATTGCCGCAGTTAAAAATTCCTTGGCACTTTGATCCATTGCAGAGGGTTCAAAGGTTTCATCCATAATTTCGCCAATGGCACTTTGTTCTTCATTAGCAGCATATGAGAATATCGTTGCAATTTTCAAAGGGTTTTCAATGTTTATTTGAAGGTGGTTCAATTCCTCATAATAACATTTTGCAGCATCAATACTGCTCACTGCAAACATGGCGTTAAAACCCCTATTGCCTCCCTGATTCCTGTGTGTTTTTATTCTAAAATTTTTTAGAATGTACTGGGAAACTTCTCTAATTCGAGCTGGGTGCAAAAATGCTCTTTTGTTTTCTGCTGCAGTTAGTTTTTTTTCATCGACCTCTGTTTCAAAGCTCTTAAACTGTGCCCGGACATTGTTATAATCGACTTTGAATTTTAGTACTTTTTCATCCCGAATGGCATCAGTGATGACATAGGAGTGTAATTCTGTACCGAAAACACTTGCAGTCGTGTCAGCACCAGTTGCATTTTTAGGGAATATCGGTGTTCCGGTAAAACCAAATTGGTAAAATCTTTTAAACTTTTTATTTAGGTTCTTTTGTGCTTCTCCAAACTGTGACCGGTGTGCTTCATCAAAAATGAAGACCACCTGTTTTTGATAAATGTCTAAATCAGCCTCGGTTTTCATGAGATTGTTTAGCTTTTGAATGGTAGTGACAATAATCTTATTATCTTCTTTGTCAATATTTCGCTTTAGACCTGCCGTACTTTCTGAGCCGTTTACACTGTCTGGGGAAAATTTTTGATACTCTTTCATGGTTTGAAAGTCTAAATCTTTACGATCTACCACAAAAAAAACTTTGTCAATAAAATCTAATTGTGTTGCTAAACGAGCCGCTTTAAAACTGGTTAAAGTTTTCCCCGAACCGGTCGTGTGCCAAATGTAGCCGCCGCTTTCTACCTTAGACCAATTTTTAGCGTGATAGGAGCTTGTAATTTTCCATAGCATCCGTTCTGTAGCTGCTATCTGATAAGGTCTCATAATGAGTAATGTATCGCTAGTATCAAAAACGGAATAGGTGAGTAACACTTTTAGCAAAGTATCTTTTTGAAAAAAGGTTGCCGTAAAATCTTTAAGGTCTTTAATTAATGAATTGTCAACTTTTGCCCAGTTCATCGTGAAGTCAAAGCTATTTTTGTTGCGCTCCACGGTATTTGCAAAATAACGGCTGTCCGTACCGTTAGAGATAACAAAAATCTGTATGTATTTAAAAAGAGAATTAGAACTGTTAAGGCTCTCCTTAGTGTAGCGGTGCACCTGATTAAATGCTTCGCGAATAGCGACTCCACGTTTTTTTAGTTCTATTTGTACCAAAGGCAATCCGTTTACCAAAATAGTAACATCGTAACGATTAGCATGAGTGCCTTTTTGCTCAAATTGTGAAATTACCTGAACTTTATTACGGGCGATATTATTTTTATCTATCAAGTAGATGTTTTGGATATGGCCATCATCAAAAACAAAGTCGTAGATATAATTATCATGAATCTTTCTTGTTTTTTCAACCAGATTATCACTTGGTTTATCTAAATACTCCTCAACAAAACGAGTCCATTCGCTGTCTGAAAACTCCATGTTGTTTAATGTTTGCAATTGTACTCTTGCATTAGCCATCATGTCTTCGATAGAATTTAGTTTGGGGTTTTCATATCCTTGATTAATTAAATCCTGAACAAATTCCTTCTCAAGAGCAGCCTCTGTTTGATAAACCGTTGGTGCGTCATTAAGCTCTGAAAACTTGGTATATTTATCTAAAACAATAAAATTGTTAGATTCCGCTATGGTTTTATACTGTGCCATGTTCTGTTTCTGTTGTTGGGACTTGAGCCGCTGGTGCAGCTACTATTGCTTCTTTCCAATAATTATTGTCTACCAAATGATCTAATAAGAATTTTACGGTTTGTTTTTCAGGTTCGGTAGGTTCGGGAACCACATCATTTGATAATGTGGAGTGACTTGTGAATTGAATTACTCTGTTGTAATATGTTTGTTTATCATCTGGTAATAACTCCGACCACTTAGGATAACCTAAGAAATTTGCTGTTTTCTCGTAAAGATTGCGCAGCAGCATAAAATGGTATTTCTGAATTTTGTTGTCAATAATTGCTTCTTCAATGGTTTGCTTCAAAAAAAGATGATAGGAAAAGCTTTTGTTTGAGTCGCCATGTTTTTCTATTAAATCATAAGTAGCGTCTTCAAGTTTAGTAAACATGTAGCAGGTTTTGTTTCCCACTTCGTTAAACAGCACATTGTAAAAAAGTGGATTGTGTGTTGAAACTACAAATTTCAGATCTCTAGATTTCTTGATGAGGTCTGCCAAATTAACTGCAAGTTGAATTAAATGGTTATCATCTAACGAACTTACAGGGTCGTCAATGAACACATATTCTAAATCATCAAACTGAAGAGTTGCGCGGTCTTCTGGTTCGAGATTTCTAATTTCAACTATTTGTTCTAATAAACTATAAAATACGCACCAGATAAAGTTGCTTTCCTCCGCTTTTGAAATCTTTATATTGTGAATAGGTTCTTCATTCCCGGCTTCGATTGAGAAAGTAATCTCAGAATAGGCAGGAACAACAATCTCTTTATCAGTTGCATCCTTGATTGTATATTGCTCATTAAAGCGGGGTGTTAATTTATCACTTGTATAGTGTCGGAAATTAGTAGCAATATTTTCATCAAGCCCCTGGTCTTTTAGGAAACCGAGAACCAAATTGGTAAATCCATTTGGACGGATGAGTAGTTTTCTGTTAACATCAGCATCTAAGTCATTGTCCCAATAAAACAAGTCTTCGGTAAATGCATTGTAATAGAGAATTTTAATTCCTGTTTCTTCCTCCGATTCTTCTTCACCTTCCGCTTGTTTTGGAGCCACTAAAAGGCGGAACTCACGGGACAACCTTGTTTTACCAATACCATTGAACGCATAAATCAATTGCACTTTTTTATTGGCATTTATAAGCGATTGCGCTGTTGCTGTTAATGACTGTGCCATGTTATTTTTTTGGAAAGGTTAATAACAAATCTCTGTAATACTCATACTGCTTTTTACGTAACATTATCTCTTTTGGTAAACCTTCGCTTATGGAGCTGGTTAAAATGTCAAATTTGTCTAAAATGCTTACTATACGTTCTTGCTCCGCTGCAGAAGGAACCGGAATTATCGCTTTTCCTAAGCCGTTTGAGTTAATAGCGGAAATTTTACCAGAAGATATGTGTTTCTTAATTTGGTCATGGAACTGTTTGGTTCTTGTAAAATAAGCCACAAACTTAGGATTTAGCGAAGTTTTGTATGAAAAACAAGCGTCATGTATTACTACTCCCTCGTCACCTAACCATGCCGTTCCCATTCCAATATCTTCAATTGTTTCACCTGCTGCAACGATAACAACATCCCCATTTTGAGCTACACGCAGATTTTTACTTTTAACAAGTTCTTCACTCAGAAAGGATTTGGTTTTATCCGCCCATGTACCATAATGCGTGTACATTTCACCATAATGAATTGCAGGAACGCCTTCACTGATTAAATCTGTTTTTACAAAACGCTTACCTCTTTGAAATACTCCAATATTTTCATCACCCATAGGTAAATGCTGCACTTTATTTTTATCTTGTGAATACAATTTCTCCCGATAATAACTATATTGCATTTTTCGTGCTGTAAGCTCCGCTGTAAGCTCCGCTGTAAGCTCCGCTGTAAGCTCAGTAAAAGAATCGAGAATGCCAACTATTTTTTGTTGCATTTCAAGAGATTTTTTGGGATTATTTGGGTAAGGAATGGGTATTTTGAGGTTTTTGAAACGCTCTTTAGAAACATTAAAGCGTGTTACACCACTGGCAGTCTTTGCTATTTCTTTTCGCATAAAATCAGCACGGAATAAATACTTTGCAAATTCCGGTACTATTTCGATATCATTATTAAATCTTAATCCAAATGAAAAACTATTTAGATAAACTTTCTTATTGAATTTTGTTGTAACAGCGGAAGACATTCCAGCTTCATTTGCAATTTCTGAAGAACCAGTAAATAAAATATCACCATATTTTACTTCGTGCTGTCTTTCATTTGAAGAAACTTCTACACTTTCAAGAATATCAAAATTGACTTCAATATTTGCGAAAATATTTTTATATGAGACATATTTAGCATTGCCGTTTTCAAAATCGGCTTTACTTTTTCCGGTAAGCCCCCATATATTATAGCAATATCCCCAATCGCCTTCCATTCCACAGTAACGCCATCCAATAATTTTTCTAAGTAACTCATGCTTCAATCTCATTTATAATGGCATCAATCTCAGTACGTAAGATATTTATCTTTTCCACAGTTTTTGAAACTTTTTTATTTAATGCTGCAATGTCTATCTCCTCCCGATTGTTTTTAGTTTCTACATAGGAACTCACCGATAAGTTATAGTCATTTTCGGCAATTATAGTATTGTCAACAGAAACCGCTACATGCTTCACATCTTGTTTGCTATCAAATAAATCCATTATTTTTTCAATATGAGTATCAGTCATCATATTGTTATTGGTTACTTTCTTAAAGAAACCTTCACCACTTGCATCAATAAATTGCGTTTTAGTGTCGGTTTTATGTTTTGATAGTACCAGAATTGTTACCGCAATAGAAGTTCCGTAAAACAAATTGGGTGCTACCGCTATGATAGTTTCTACAAAGTTATTATCAACTAAATACTTTCTGATTTTCTGTTCTGCCCCACCACGGTAAAAAATACCGGGGAAACACACGATCGCTGCCCTTCCTCTGCTGGATAGATAACTCAGTGAGTGTAATACAAAGGCAAAATCTGCCTTAGATTTAGGAGCCAGAACACCGGCAGGAGCAAAACGGTCATCGTTTATAAGTGTTGGGTCATCATCACCAACCCATTTTACCGAATAAGGCGGATTGGAAACAATGGCATCAAAGGGTTTGTCGTCTATAAAATGAGGATGATGAAGTGTATCGCCTAACGCAATATTGAATTTGTCGTAGTTTACGTTGTGTAAAAACATGTTCATACGAGCCAGATTATACGTAGTATGGTTGATCTCCTGACCAAAGAAACCTTCTTCAATGATATGCGCGTCAAAATGCTTTTTTGCCTGAAGCAGGAGTGAACCCGAACCCGCCGCTGGGTCATAAATCTTATTTACTTTTTCTTGTTTGTGCATAGCCAATTGCGCAATAAGCTTGGAAACATGCGTTGGAGTAAAAAACTCTCCACCTGACTTACCTGCATTAGCGGCGTAGTTGCCAATGAGAATTTCGTAGGCATCACCAAATAGGTCAATGTGATTGTCTTCAAAATTACCAAAATTTAATTCTTCAACACCTTTCAAAACAGCCGCTAAACGACTGTTTTTATTGTCAACAGTGTTACCCAGCCTCGTACTTGTGGTGTCAAAATCAGCAAACAATCCTTTGATATCCTCTTCTGAAGGATACCCATTGGCAGAACTTTCAATTGAAGTGAAAATGGCTTTTAAATCGGTATTCAGGTTGGGATTGGTGTTGGCCGTTTTCGCGACGTTTACAAATAGTTGACTTGGATAAATAAAATATCCTTTTGTTTTAATGGCATCATCTTTTATTTCCGGTGTAATAACACCGTCCGATAAGCCAGCATAATCAATGCTGTCGTCACCAGCCTCTATATAATTAGTAAAGTTTTCACTAATGTAGCGATAGAAAAGCGTTCCTAATACGAATTGTTTGAAATCCCATCCATCAACGGCGCCACGGACTTCGTTGGCAATTTTCCATATTTTAGCTAGTAATTCTGATCTTTGTGTTTCGCTTGTCATTTTGTTTTTATATAGTGATTTGTTTAAAGCTGTTATTCATTTTTTTTAGTACTGTTTATTCTGACTAGTAAAGATGTAAACAGACTATTTAGCGGGTTAAAGGTATAGTTTTTTTGCGAAGAAAATAGTCAAGTTCGCTAATCAACCAGCTACTAAACAAAAATGATATGAACTCTAACCAAAATTAGATTTTTAATTTAGGGAGGCTAATATTAATAACTTTACCCCGTAGTAGTTCAAGATTTTTTTTTGAAATATTAGTGCCTAAATAATTGTTCTTACTGTCATATAAATTCCCATTACTTAAATCTAATTTTTGACCAGTTGCTTCATTATGAGCATGCGGATTGGATGGCAACGGATCTTTATCATATTTGTAGATAACCCAAATTTCACCTTTACTTTTAATCCTTTGTTCATCAATTCTCCTTATAGCATCTTCGGGAAGAATTGAACTTTCTAATATGACAGTTTCTGTCTCTCTAGGGAAATTAAAATCTATCAGCATTTCAAATATTTGAACTGCAGTAAGATTATGTGAAGCTGTTCGAGTACTATCTTCAGGCTCGTATCCTAACTTTTCTGCCAATGCTAATTGGATATCAAGAAATTTTAAATTGATAGATAGTTCATTTTCAATTAACACTTTTGCTTCTTCAACTTCTTTAATGAATTGGTTAATTTGTTCACTCATAATTTTAAATTATCTTAGTTGAAATCTACTACATTCAAATATATGTAAGTTTTTTTACTTTTTCCTACTTTTCCAACTATCATTATGGTAAATTTCTTTTCTGAATTCTTTCATCTTGATACCAATAAAAACGCCAATAGCAATTACAGGAACAGCCGTTAAAATTTCATACCATTTCATAGTTTGAGCTTTATATGAACTCAAAATAGAAAGTGCTATTATAAAAAAGTATGCAATTCGGGAGTATTTAGTATTTCAAATTGGTAATAAAAAAAAGATGCCTATCAGCATCTTACTTCAGTGTGGTATTTGGTTAGTTGTTCTTTATCCAAACAAATCTTTAATATCTACGTTTAGTGCTTTGGCTATCTTAAGAAGAGTTTTAATGGTTGGATTAGTTTGACCTTTTTCTATTCTACGAATTTGGTTTTCTGATAAATCTACTTCCAAAGCTAATTTATCTTGAGAAAAGTCTGTTGACTCTTCTCTTATTTTTCTGATTGTTAAACCAAGTTTTATGATAGCTTTATTTTGTTGTTCATTTTCCACATTATAAAATTCTATCATTACCACAAATTAAAAGCACACATATATGTTTGGTTTATTATTTTTCTTATATTAGCACCGAATTAATTAAATTTGCGATTCTTCAAATAACAATATTGAAGCATTCGCTTTGAATCTCGTATCAGAAAACTGGTAATTTTAAGTACACGGGATGATAAGTAAGATGCTCACGTCCTTTGGCGTGGGCTCACTTATTCGTGTACAGGTATACCAGTACCTTAGGTCGATATAAGCTGAGTTCCGCGCCTTTTTTGTGTTTACTCCGCTCTTAGGTTCAACCATTTTTTTATTAGTTAAAAGGGAAGAGGGATAAGGGATTAGCTTCTCTCCGTTCGCCATTTGGTCCGGGTAGTTTTTGCTTCTTCGCTTTGCACTATTCACTATTTGAACAACTACTTACACAGCCTGCGTGTGAGCGATAGTTGAGTTTTTATTGAGTTGGGTTATAATGCTATGTCCACGCAGGTTTTTAGATTGCTTTGCCAGTTTGCTGGCGCTCGTGTCCCGCCTTCGCGGGAATGACAGACAAGGAACAAAAACAAAACAATTATGAATCAGTAAACCCTAAAGCCTATGGTATAACAAACAAAATCTAAACTTCAAACAAATCCGCAAAAAAAAGGCCCTCTGCATCTTCTTGGCGGTTGAACAGAGGACCGGTAGACAAACAAAACTAATGTTTCATTTAACCAATCCAATATTATGAATAAAAATTCATTGTACAAGGCACGAGCGCCTTTACTCTTGGTATTTTTTTACTGCCTGCTCTACAGCAGCGGCTGCTTTGCCCAAAACAACCCACAACAAATTACAGGAATCGTAACCGATGCCCATGGTGCGCTACCTGGCGTTACCATAACCCAAAAAAGGACCCCCAATCAAGTTGGGGGTGACAAGAGTGTCATTACCGACGACAAGGGGCGCTATGCCATTAGTGCTGCTGCAGGTGATATTCTTATCTTTTCATTTGTAGGCTATAAGGAAGTCGCCGTCACCATCGCGACGGACAGCGTGATCAACATTACCATGACTGAAGATGCCACTACCTTACAAGAAGTTACCGTGAATGCGGGCTACTACACCGTAAAAGACAAGGAACGTACCGGTAGCATTGCCAAAATAACCTCAAAAGACATTGAAAAGCAACCCGTAACCAACGTCCTCTCGACTATGCAGGGCCGAATGGCTGGTGTTAGTATTACCCAAACCAGTGGCGTGCCCGGTGGTGGGTTTGACCTAAAGATACGGGGGCAGAACAGCCTGAGGGCGGAAGGCAATAGCCCGTTATACCTGATTGATGGTGTGCCTTATTCGTCAGAATCGGTAGGGAACTCCCGAACGACGAGCATACTGCCCACTCTGGCGAATCCGCTCAATAGCATTAATCCGCAGGATATTGAAAGTATTGAAGTGTTGAAAGATGCGGATGCTACAGCCATTTACGGCTCGCGTGGTGCCAATGGGGTGGTGCTAATTACCACCAAGAAAGGGAAGCAGGGCAAGACCCGCTTTACTGCGAATGTATCGCAGGGTGTAGCCCAAGCCACTAAGTTTATGACCCTGCTGAACACGGAGCAGTACCTGGCGATGCGGAATGAGGCCTTTGCTAATGATGGGGTTACCCCTTCGTTTATGGATTATGATGTAAATGGTACCTGGGACCCCAACCGCTATACGGATTGGCAAAAGGAACTGCTGGGCGGCACCGTGCACTATAAGGATGCCAATGCCTCGGTAAGCGGAGGCAGTGCCCAAACCCAGTTTTTGGTGAGTGGAACGTTTCATGAGGAGACTACGGTTTTTCCGGGCGATTTTGGGTATAAAAGGGGTGTGCTGCGCAGCAATCTGAACCACAAGTCGGAAAACCAAAAATTCCGTATGTCGTTATCAACGGGGTATACCGTACAGGACAATAACCAACCGGCTGTTGATTTGACCCGTACGGCGATGTTGTTGGCTCCGAATGCTCCGGCGCTATATAATGATGATGGGAGTTTAAATTGGGCCGGCAGCAGCTGGGAAAATCCTTTGGCGGCTTTGGAAGGGAAGTACCGTACCAAGACTTACGATTTTATAGCTAATGGGACTGTAGGTTACAGCCTGATGCCAGGATTGGAAGTGAAATCGGCCTTTGGGATTACCGATACCCGGCACGATGAAACCCGAACCACACCTTCGACGATTTACGACCCTGTGTATGGAGCCGGTCCTGAATTCTCGGGCTTGCTTGTGAATACCGTGACCCGACGTTCGTGGATAGCCGAACCGCAATTGAGTTGGTCAAAGCAATGGAAGTATGGTAAAACGGAACTGTTGGCCGGAGGTACTTTTCAGCAGCAGCAAGGCACCAAGCTGTTGCAGGAGGGTACCGGGTTTGTGAACAACAGCCTCATCTATAACCTGGGTGCTGCTTTTAGCGTAAAGACCTTGCAGGATCAGCCAACGGACTATCGCTACCAGGCTTTTTTTGGCCGGTTGAACTATTCCTATCAGGATAAATATATTGTGAACCTGACCGGTCGCCGTGACGGTAGCAGCCGTTTTGGACCAGGCAGGCAGTTCGCGACCTTTGGTGCGGTAGGAGCGGCCTGGCTGTTTGGCAACGAAACGTTGCTGAAGGATAACAGCATACTCAGTTTTGGAAAGCTGCGGGCAAGTTATGGCACCACCGGGAACGACCTGATTGGCGATTACCAGTTTTTGGATACTTTTTTGTCTTCGGGTGTGAGCTATAATGGCGTGATTGGGTTGGAACCTACGCGGTTGTATAATCCGAATTTTGGTTGGGAAACCAACAAAAAATTGGAGCTGGCGGTAGAAGCCGGATTTTTTAAAGACCGAATATTCTTGACACTGGGGTGGTACAACAACCGTTCGTCGAGCCAATTGGTAGGGATTCCGATGCCCGCCACTACCGGTTTTCCTTCCATTCAAGGCAATCTCGATGCGACCGTACAAAACCGCGGTACTGAAATAACCCTGCGTACCGTGAATTTCCAAAACGGGAATTTCAGTTGGACTACGAACTTCAACATTTCTTTTTCGAAAAACAAGCTGGTGTCCTTTCCCGATTTGGCTACCTCGACGTACCGCAACCAGTTTGTGATAGGAGAGGCCTTAAACATTCAGAAAGTCTATCATTATACCGGGCTTGACCCGGCCACGGGTGTTTTTACTTTTGCCGATTTGAACGGTGACGGGATGCTTTCTGCACTGGACAAGCAGGTGGTGAAGGATTTCAATCCGGCCTTTTTTGGCGGGCTAGGCAACCAGTTGACGTATAAACGGTGGTCGCTTGACGTACTGTTTCAGTTTGTGAAGCAGGACAACTACACTGCTGCCGCGATGACGGGTGTACCGGGAACCTTTGGTAATCAGCCCACCGAAATACTGCAGCACTGGCAAGGCGCAGGTGACACCTCAGGGTATCAAATTTTTACGGCAGGGTATAACGGTGCTGCTGTGGATGCCTACTACAACTATTACGAGAGTGATGCGGTGATTGGCGATGCCTCATTTGTGCGTTTGAAAAATGTAGCCCTCAGCTATAAAGTTCCGGAGCGCTGGCTCTTTGGGGCCAGCTGCAAGGTTAGCCTTGAGGGGCAAAACCTGTTGACATTTACCGGGTATAAGGGCAGAGACCCTGAATTTTCCGCGTATGGGTACCTGCCACCCTTAAAGGTGTTTACGGCAGGAGTGCAGTTTAGCTTTTAATTTAAAACGATTTAATTATGAAAAACTTCAATTATAGAATGCCGGTGCGACTGCTTATGGTACTGGCGGTATTGTTTTCGGGCTGTGATTCTTTTGTAGAGGTGGATCTTCCGTCTTCGCAACTGACCTCAAGCAGTGTTTTTGAAGAGCGGGCTACGGCCAACGCTGCTATGACGAATATTTATGCCAAGCTGAGAGATAGCGGCCTACTATCGGGTGGTGCCTCGGGCATGTCTATTGCCTTGGGTGCCTATGCGGATGAATTGGATTACTATGGCATCAGTTCGGGCGACACCCAGTTCCTGTATACCAACAGTGTGTTGCCGACCACCGGTATTGTTGCCGAATGGTGGAGCAGGAGCTACAACCAGATTTATGCGGCCAATACTGTATATGAAGGAGTGAGTAATGCCACCAAACTGGCGCAGTCCGATAAAGACCAGTTGATGGGAGAAGCTTTGTTCGTGCGGGCGCTGGTGCATTTTAACCTGGCGAATCTGTTTGGCGCAGTGCCATATATTACCACTACTGACTATCAGCAGAACCAGATGGCACCTAAAGTAGCTGTTGCCGAAGTGTATAGCCGTTGCATTGCCGATTTAGAAACGGCGCAGGCCTTATTGCCTACCACTGATTTTGGAGGGAGCCGGGTGCGCCCCAATAAGTGGGCCGCTACGGCATTATTGGCCAGGGTGTATTTGTACAACGGCAACTTTGCGGAGGCGGCTAATGCTGCTTCTGCTGTGCTGAACGAAACGGGAACCTATGCGCTTGTGACCGATTTTGACAGTGCCTTTTTGAAGGACAGCCCGAGTACCCTGTGGCAGCTTATTCCGCAGAATTCTGGAGCCAGTACGGCGGAGGGAGCCAACTTTATTTTTACGGCCGGACCGCCGCCGTTTGTGGCACTGACCCAGTCGTTGTTGGATGCTTTTGAGCCGGGTGATTTGCGCAAGTTGCATTGGGTAAAGGGGGTAACTGATGGGAGCACCACTTGGTACCATGCTTATAAATACAAGCAACAAAGTTTTACCGGAAGCAGTACCGAGTATTCGATTGTACTGCGTTTGCCGGAACTGTATTTGATTCGGGCGGAAGCCCGGGCAAAGCAGGGGTTTTTGAGTGGGGCGAAGGATGATTTGAATGCCATTCGCAATTTGGCGGGTTTGCCGAATACCACTGCTGCCACGCAGGAGGAAGTACTTACCGCCATTGTAAAGGAACGACGGGTGGAATTCTTTACGGAAGGCGGTCACCGCTTTGCTGACTTAAAACGTGCGGGCGAGGCCAACGCCGTACTCGATGTGGCAAAACCCGGTTGGGATGCGCACGAGGTCTTGTTCCCGTTACCTCAAAATGAGTTGTTACTGAATCCAAATCTCGAACCTCAAAACACCGGCTACTAATGAAGAAGTGGTTATTCGTACTATTGGCTGCCTGCCCGGTATGGAGTCAGGTGGCTAAAAAACAGTTGACTGAAGCTGACTATGGTTTGTGGAGTACGTTGGAACAAGTGCAGCTTTCCGAGGATGGACGATGGGCGTGCTACACGCTTACCTATGAAAGCGGTGTCGATACGCTCATGGTAAAAAGCACCAGGACGGACAAAACCTATTCTTTTGCCGGTGGCACGGAGGGGCGTTTTGCTGCCAACGGTCATTTTGTGTTTCGCAATCCTGATGGGGCAGTGGTGCTGGTAAACCTGAAGTTAGGCACACAATCACAGTTCCCCAACAGTGGGCAGTATCGCCTGGCATTAGGTGGGCGTTTGTTGGTATTGTTGGAAAATGTGGGGACAACCGCTGGTGATTTATTAGTAGTGGCTATGGATGGGAAGGTGCTGAAAAGGATTCCCAAAGCGTCGCTGTTTTCGATGAATCCGGCGGGTAGCCAATTGGTATGCGACTACGAGGGCCAACTGTTGCTGTTGGACCTGAACCGCGTGGAGCAGCCACAGCTTATTGACGTGAAACCCCAAATATACCAAGGCATAGTTTGGCAAGCCAATGGTGCTTCTTTGGCCTATCTTACCGAAGGGGCTGAGGCTTATGTTGGATTTTATCAGCTGGCCGAAAAGAAGCATTATGTTTTTGACCGGAATCAGTTTAAGGATTTCCCAAAAGATGGGGAGCTTTACCATGCTTCAGTAACGGAGCTTTCGGTGTCTGATGATGGGCAAAGGGTGTTTTTTGGGGTGAAGCCAAAACAACCCTCGCAGGATACTGGTGGTGTACAACTTTGGAATACCGCAGATAAATTGCCCTACCCCCGCAAACGGGCCATTAACGGCTGGAACGATAGGGTCAAGCTGGCGGTGTGGCAACCGCTAACGCAACAGTTAAGGATGGTGACTTCGGTTCGTTTCCCTTATCAGGAACTGCTGGCTGGTCAGCAATTGGCTTTGGTTTATGATCCGATGGCACATGAACCCCAATTTGACTATGATGCACCGGTTGATTTTTATTTGCAGGATGTTGCCACTGGTGCGGAACGGTTAGTGTTGGAAAAGCATAGTCCCGATAGGACAAAAATGGGAATATCGGTGCAAGGGAACTACATCGCTTATTTTAAGGATAAGGATTGGTGGGTTTATGACATCAAAACGGCCGCCCATCATAACCTTACCGCTTCGCTTGGATCATCGTTTACCGACCCGCTGTACGACCGTTCGGGTGATGTACAGGTTTGCGGCATAGCCGGATGGACGCCCAATGACGATGCCGTTTTGGTTTATGATGCGTATGATATTTGGAGTCTTAAGACGAATGGAAGCGGTGCCGATCGTCTGACCAAAGGCAGGGAAACAAGCACTGTTTTTAGGGTTGTTCCCCCAAAGGCTTATGAAACTGTCGGCTCACGTTCAGACAACGGGCTCGATTTGAATAACGGACTTGTGTTGAGGGCGGTAAGCCCGTCGAAAAGCGGCTACTTTAACTGGACTCCTAAAAATGGTGCGACCCCTATTGTTTTTGAAAGTAACAGGATTAGCGCCATTACCAAAACGGCGAACGGGGTGTATGCATTCCTTAGGGAGCATTACCATCTGTCGCCGCAATTGGTAGTGCAGCATCCGGGGGGTAATCAAATGTTGGTGTATCAAAGTAACACGCAACAGCAACACTATGATTGGGGATTCTCGAAACGCATTTCCTATGAGAATTCTAAAGGACAGTTGCTTCACGGAGCCCTTTTCTATCCGGCTGGCTATGATGCCGATAAAAGCTATCCGATGGTCGTGTATATTTATGAGCGGTTATCCCAGTATTACAATGAGTATGTTAATCCGTCCCTGCGCAATCAGGATGGTTTTAATATCAGCAATCTCACGTCGCAGGGTTATTTTGTACTGCTGCCCGATATCGCTTATGAGGAAGGGAAAACGGGGCAATCGGCGGTAGAGTGCGTTACCGCTGCTGTGAATGAAGTAGTGGCGCACGAATCGGTGGATAAAAAGCGAATAGGCCTTGTGGGGCATTCGTTTGGGGGGTATGAAACTAATTTTATTGTCACTCAAACAAATATTTTTGCCGCGGCTGTTTCGGGTTCCGGTTTTGCCGATAGTATCAGCTGTTATCTTTCCGTAGGTGATGGCAATCTGAAACAGGAGACTTGGCGTTATGAATCCAATCAATTGCGGATGGGTGTGCCGCTTTTTGATGCTTTTGACCGGTATTTGCAGAATTCTCCGGTTACTTATACTCCCAAAGTAAAAACTCCACTTTTACTGTGGTCGGGGACAAAGGATAACTCGGTAAACTATCGCCAAAGTCTGGAATTCCATCTGGCTTTGCGTAGGCTTGGAAAACCTAATATATTGTTGCTGTATGAGGGAGGAGGGCACAGCCTGACCAAAGCAGAACATCAAGTGGATTTAACCCGGCGCATGAGTCAGTGGTGGGACTACTACCTGAAAGGAGGACCTAAACCGGATTGGTTAACACCGGATACTTTTTAAATAACAAAGCAGTTCCCTTGGGAACTGCTTTGCTTTTGGCTACTGGTGGTTGCGTTTTAATTCAACTACACAATTTCCATTAGCATCCTTACCCCAAACCTGGGTGCTGCCAACGGTGCAAAGTGGTCCAATATCATCGGAACACATGATAGAGGTGTTACACACCGTTCCGAAAGGGTTCGCTTTTAGGTACCCTTGGATGTTGACGGTGTCTTTGGCATTGTTGCTCGAGGTGAACGAGCTTAACGCACCTACCAATCCCAAGGCCAGTACGGCCATTGGAATGAATTTACTCAATCTTTTCATGATTAATACATTTAATGTTACTGATCTACTCTGTTCACAGGTTTTCGATCTTCTCCTGATAACAGGCCTGTTATATTGTTATGTGATTCGTCTTGGTACGTATTTAATGGCTGGGCGGCATACCTCTTTACTACCAGAGGACTCATTTGGTAACTGACCAGATGGGTGCCTATTAGTCCGTAAAACCTATTTCCCTCGACCATAAAATGGCTTAACCTTTTGCCATCTATATTGTAAATATAAAAGCTCACTACGTAAGAGCGTTTATTTACGTCATATACATCGACAAGGCTCGCTTGTTTCCACATTTTGGCATCTTCAAATTTCCCCATGAGTGCCGAATGAACAAATAGTAAGCCTTTGTACAGATAGGCATTCTTGTTGACGGTTAATGGTGGGGCCGAGAGTTTTTTTTCGTTACGGTCTTTATTAAATGCTACTTTGATTTGTGCCTTGCTGATGGTGTCAATCGTATTGCCACGATGGATTAATTTGAGGGTTGGGTCGGCTACAATATACTGATTGCGGTAATAGTAGAGGTAGACTACTCTGTTGGTGTTGGGGTCGTAGTTTAAGATGCCATCGGTATCAAAAATACCGTCAATTTGTTTTTGAAGTAGCCCCGGATTCGTTATGATTCGACACTTCTTCTGGTCAAAACGAGCCAAAACATTTTCCGCATTGGGTTTGTGCGTGCGAAAGGCCAGTGAGACTGAATCGGTAAAGACCGGATTGGAAAACTTACTACTTATACCCGGTAGTTGTGTGGCACTCCATTGCCCTGTTTTGCCCCGGAACACGACCGGCACCGTACCATCGAAGGCGAAGAAGTATTTGGAATGCACCTGTAGTTGTACTGAACGGAACGGGAAGTTTACCTTATTTAACTGAACGGCGATTTCCTTTTTGGTTTTCAGTAAGGTATCAACCTCCGTAAGCAATAAAGGTGCTGTCGTGTTGCCCAGGTATATTTTTCCGTTGGTGATTCCGGCGAAATAATAGGAATTGAATCCGAGGTCGATATCGTGTTCTTTAGAGAACTGCTCCGGTAATCTTCTGACAAAGTTATTGCGGTGCTGAATGATATCTTCTGACAGAAGAAATAGCACTGTAATAAAGGCAATAGCTGAGGTTGCGAGTAGAGTCAGGTAGCCCATTGTAATCCTTTTGGGAGTACTTGACACAATTGCCATCCCTGAAAGTAGCACGAATACTATATTGAAAACAAGGTGCTGCGTCCAACTCATCTTTTCTAAGATGCCACCACAGGAGCAAGGGGTGAAGGAACTGAAGTTGAGAATGATTACAATATAGGCTGTAAACATGGTCATTAGTGCAAAACTGCCGTAAAGTCCTATCAGCCGGGATTTGCGAAATAGCAACAGAAACACCAGAACGCCTTCTACAACAGGAACTGCTATTGCAGTTGAGTCTGCAAAGGCACTTAGTAATGGCGACTGACCGAGTTGGATTCGAAAATTCTGAAAATCCAACACCTTGCTAGTAGCTGCGTAGGTAAAAAGCAGTATGTGCAGCATAGCTATACTATAAATTGCACTGGATTTGAGTACTTTGCATTTCATTTTGTGCGCTTTTGGAGCAGTAAAATTCTGTAAATGAAATTTTTAACCGATTGTTATTTGGGAATAGTTTACTACTCAATATTGGAGTCAGTGTCCTTATTCGTTTCAGATGTGGTACTCCGTTTTACATCTGCAGGCGACACACCATACTTTTTCTTAAAAGCTTTATAGAAGTTGGTGTAATTATTAAAGCCGCTTAAAAGGGCAATTTTGGTCAAAGGAACTCTGGTTTGCTCTATTATCAAATGGGCTTTCTTTAACCGTTCGTCATTGTAGAATTGGTAGATGCTTGTTTTGGACCAATTGCGAAAGCTTTGTTTTAAAGTGAATTCGTTTGTTCCAAACATTTGCGCTAGTTCTTTTGAGGAAGGAAGTTCTTCGTCAAGATGGGTAAGGATGTATTCCTGTACTTTTTGGATCAACGCCACCGGCTCGATTAATTCTGAAGCTTCCCACTTTCTTGACGTAGTGAATGGATTTTCATAATTGGCGTCTTGCAACTTTGATGCAAACTCATTTAAAGATTTTGCTATTTCATTAAACTGTTCATCATCCGTATCGGCCGGAACCCTGTGCGCGAGATTGCCGCTGATGATTTCAAACAGCATTTTGTAAAGTGCCCGGATTCTTGATTCATGTATTTGTGGATCCATTTGTAGTTGTTGTAGTGATGCGAAGTTATCTATTGCATATAAGAGATTCAAGAACTATAGTGTGCGATTCGGGAATTACACACCCTGATTCTTGTTTTGATTTTCATAAAAAAGCACCGCCTTTTATGGCGGTGCTTGACTAATTAAAAATTATTTTGGTAAAATGTTATTTCTATTTTTTGTTGTATGGATTATGAACTTTTTACAAGCAAATTGCCGGATAATTTTTCTTTGAGAATAGCCATATCATCGCTTACTCTTTTGTCAACGATTTTGGCATAGTGCTGTGTAGTTCTCAAACTTCTATGCCCAAGCATTTTACTAACACTTTCAATGGGAACCCCATTTGTTAAAGTAACAGAGGTAGCAAATGTATGGCGTGCCATGTGAAAAGTAATTTCCTTGTTAATTCCGCAAACATCCCCAATCTCCTTTAAATAGCTATTCATTTTCTGGTTACTGAGCACCGGAAGTATTCTGTCTTCATTTATGCATTTTGGATGCTCTTCATATTTTTTTATCAATTCCTCTGCTACTGGCAGCAATGGTATTTTTGAACTTGTGTCCGTTTTTTGACGATTCTTGAATATCCATCTATTACCATCTATACCTATTCCTAAATGATCCCTTTTTAATTGTTGCACATCAATATAGGCAAGGCCTGTGAAACAGCAGAAAATGAAAATATCCCTCACTTGTTCCAAACGGGTATTCATGAATTTTTTGGAGTAAATTTTCTTGAGTTCGTCTTCAGTTAAAAACTCTTTATCAACCTCGTAAACTTTGCCTTCATATTTACTGAAAGGGTCTTTCTCTAACCAATCATTATTCAGGCAGATATTAACTATTTTTCTAAGATTCCTAACGTATTTTACCGCGGTGTTATTGGCGCAGTTTTTTACGCTTCTTAGATAGAACTCGAATTCTGTTATAAATGCGTGGTCAATTTTTATTAGGGCAATATCGTCGTCATTACTTTTCCATGAGAGAAAATTTTGTAAATGATTTAACGTTACTTCAAAGCGCTGCAATGTTCCCCAGGCATATTGCTTTCCAACTAATTCACGCATTTTATTATTATGGTCTTCAAATACTTTTACCAACGTCCTATGGTTTTTGTATATACCACTTATTATTGATTTCACGTTTTCAACAGTTACCGGCTCTTCCTTATGCAACAATGTCATTTCAGCTCCCAAAACTTTAGATCTCATCATATCCAGATAACTATTAATTGAACGGGCTTCTTCATTCTGTCCTTTCATTTTGGCTAGCTCTGGGGACCATTTCGACTTATCAATAAACTTTTTAGTGCTAAATTCCATTCTTTGTCCATCGACAGTTAGTCTGATATAAATTGGTAATTTGCCGTCAGCATTCATTTTAGTGCTCTTGGCATAGAAATGCAGAGTGATTTTTGTTTTCATGGTGGTAACCTTTTAATTATTATTCAATTTAAATTCCTGAGTAATAACAAACAAGATGTACAGCTTTTGAACGGGTTAGTGAACAGGCTAAAAGTACAGTGTTTGTAAGGCTTAAGAAGATTTAGCGAGACCCTAAGTTTGGTTTAAATGTAGGGTCTCGATTTTGCTCCCTAAGATTTAAGATTGAATGAATATTTTGGAGGTACCAGAAAAACAAAAACCCTGCAAATCCTAAGATTTGCAGGGTTTTGAGACTTTTTGTTTTTATTTATGTGGGGAGAGCAGGATTCGAACCTGCGAAGATGTAATCAGCGGATTTACAGTCCGCCCTCGTTGGCCGCTTGAGTATCTCCCCATCGCTTGGCGCGGTTGCAAATATAACAACACTTTTGATGTTCACAAATAAAAAAACTGTATTTTCTTCAAGGTTTTTTTAATGGTTTGGTTTTGAGTAAAATAAAAAAATCTCCCGAAGGAGATTTTCAATAGTAATTCTGAAAAGCATTTTATTTTGCAGCTAAAAGTTCATTGATTTTAGCTTTCAATGCCTCACCAGTCAAATCAATGGCTACAATTTTACCATCAGCCCCCAATAAGAAGGTTGAAGGAATTTGTGTAACACCATATTGAAGAGCAATCGGGTCATCCATTTCTTTTAAATTTGAAACTTGCGTCCAAGTCAATTTATCTTTAGCTATAGCTTCTTTCCATTTAGCAGCATCATTATCCAATGAAACGCTGATAATGTTTAACCCTTTTGCATGTAGTTCACTGTAAAGGGCAACTACTTCCGGGTTAGCTTGTCTGCATGGGGCACACCAAGAAGCCCAAAAATCAACCAAAGTAGCTTTGCCTAAACTTTCTTTTAAAGAAACCATTTTACCTTCCGGATTCGGAGCTTTAAAGTCAGGAGCCACATCACCAACAGCTACCGTAGTTTTAGCTTTTTCCTGTTTTTTTATGTTCTCTAGGTTTTCTTTGATCTTTTTACCCGGTTTTGTTTTTCTCAATGATTCATCCAAAGTAGTGTAAATCGCTTCAATATCAGCCGGTTTAAACTTAGGATTACTGAACATGGCCTGAACAATCAAAACGCTAATGAATGATTTTGGGTGTGTTTTTGGATAATCAAAAGTATAATCAGTAATGCCTTTTTGAAGTTCGTCGTATTGTTTTCTAAGCGAATTTATGGTAGCGGTGTCCTTTTTTTGACTGGCTTCATTCATTTTAGCCATGTTTTTCATTTGGAAATCCATTACTTTTTTCTGCAAGCCTTTTTTGATCTTACCCGATTCTTCATTGAATTTAGAAAACTCATCATTGTTGTAAGTTCCGCCAATTTTTGATTTAAAAATACTGTCTTTATCTACTTCAATAGAAATTTCACCTTCTTCTAAAATAAAAGGTACTTTACCGTTTACTTTTTGTATTTCAATTAAGCTGATAGCAGGTTCGTCAGCTTTACCTTTGATTTCAAATTTTTCATCTACAATTTTCACTGTATCAACAGTTAATAATCCCATGCCATTTGGATTTTCTTTTTGTAAAAAAACCAAACCTGTTTTTAATCCTTTTACTTTTCCTGTAATTAAATATTCACCATCGGCTACTTTACTACACGAAAACAGCGCGATAGCTACGGTTACTAAAAGAAGTACTTTTTTCATTTTATATTTATTAAAAAATTTTGTGCAAATGTATCTAATTTGCCTTGTGAACAAAGTGTTATTATTGTTTTTTTATGATTTATTTTTGAGTTGAAGGACAAACAAATTGGGTACAGTTTACTGATGTTTGCTTGATGCCATTCATTCCTTTTTCTACATTAATCATGTTATGAATGCCTCTTGATTTCAGAATTGATGCCATAATCACGGAGCGATATCCGCCGGCACAATGCAAAAAGAAATCCCGGTCTTTTGGTACACTTTGGAAATTTTCATTGACATTATCCAACGGAAGATTGATAGCGTTTTCTACATGTTCTGCTTCAAACTCACCCGGTTTACGGGCATCCACCACTATACTGTCGGCCTTTAATTGATTGGCAAAAGTTTCCGGAGAGATAGAAGCTATAGCATCCGTTTCAAAACCGGCAGTGGTCCAAGCATCGATGCCACCATTTAAGTAACCAAGCACATGGTCAAATCCAACACGAGACAAACGCGTGATGGTTTCTTCTTCTCTTCCTTCGGGGATAACTAATAGTAATTTTTGATTCACATCTCTGAGTAATGACCCTACCCATGGGGCAAAATTACCTTGTATACCAATAAAAATCGAATTTGGAATATGTGCTTTTACAAAATCATTTTCATGTCTAACATCCAAAACGACAACGTCTCCTTGATTGGCCACCGCTTCAAATTCAGCAGCAGAAAGTGCTATTTTACTGTTTTTGATTACAGTGTCAAGGCTCTCATACCCTTTGATATTCAGCATCACATTTTGAGGAAAATAAGCCGGTGGCGCGCCTAAACCGTCTAACAACTCTTTAGTGAATTCTTCTTTAGTCATATCAGCTCTCAACGCATAATTGGTTTTCTTTTGATTTCCCAAAGTGTCGGTAGTTTCTTTGCTCATGTTTTTGCCACAAGCACTGCCGGCACCATGACTTGGGTATACAATTAAATCATCTGCTAAGGGCATGATTTTGTTGCGCAATGAATCAAAAAGATAAGAAGCCAATTTTTCCTGAGTGAGTTCTTCGGTTAGGGCTTGTGCTAAATCGGGACGGCCCACATCGCCAATGAAAAGCGTGTCTCCTGTGATGATGCCGTGTTGTTTTCCGTTAGCATCGGTTAGTAAATAACAGGTGCTTTCTAAAGTATGTCCCGGCGTATGAATGGCTTTAACGGTATAGTCACCTACTTTAAATTCCTGATTATCGGTAGCGATGATGGCTTCAAATTCAGGTGCAGCTGTTGGACCATAAACAATTTTTCCTCCGCTTTTTTGTGCCAAATCGATATGACCTGAAACAAAATCGGCATGAAAATGCGTTTCAAAAATGTATTTTATTTTAGCATTATCTTTTTGCGCTTTGTCTAAATAGGGTTGCACTTCACGCAAAGGGTCAAAGATAGCAGCTTCTCCATTGCTTTCTAAATAGTAGGCAGCTTGGGCAATACATCCGGTATATATTTGTTCGATTTTCATAAAAAAATAATTTGTACAAAATTAAAGAATAGTGGTTTAAAACGATTTGTATTTAGAATACTTTATGAAAATACTTCTTCATACAAAATCAAAATTGACATGGCTAAAACGAAAATACCGAATATCTTACGCAATAATCTTTCATTTATATATTGCTGAATTCGCAAACCAATAAGAATTCCGGTAATTGAAATTGCAGTGAAAACTAGTAGAAAAGTCCAGTCAATAGCAATATTTTGCACATCGCCCATAAAACCAATCAGTGAGTTGAAGGCAATGATTAACAACGAAGTTCCAATGGCTTTTTTAATAGGTAATTTGGCCAATTGTATCAAGGCAGGAATTATCAAAAAACCACCACCAGCTCCCACTAATCCTATTAAAATACCAACAAAGAATAGCTGTATGATGATGATAACAGGTCCTTTGGTTTTCCACTCACTCTCTTCAATTTTTTTTGGTGGTTTCAGCATCGAATAAGCAGCTAAAAACATCACCACAGCAAAAATGAGCATCAAAAAAGTAGCTTTGGTCAGTTGGACAGCTCCAAAATAAAAAATGACATCGGGTAAATGGTGCACTACAAATTTTCGAGTCAGATAAACACCAATTACCGAAGGAATAGCAAATTGTATTGCTGTTTTTGGGACTACCAGCCCTTTTTTAAAATTACTGATTGTGCCAAAAGTTGAAGTAGTACCTACTATGAATAAAGAATAAGCTGTTGCGATTAATGGATTTAAATGTAAAACGTAAACCAATATCGGAACTGTTAAGATAGAACCACCGCCACCGGTAATGCCAAGTACTAATCCGATAAATAAAGCTCCGATATATCCTAAAATTTCAAGCATCGAGTATAATTAACGATGTAAAAATAGTATAAATCGAAATAAAATCGGGATTTATTTGAGGATAGGTTACTTACTTTTAGTGACATGTTTAGTGATTTCCATGATTTTGCTGCTATCTATCGGCTTTGAAAAATATCCCATGATTTCAGGAAATGTTTTGGCCTTTTCTTTATCTTCATAGGCAATAGAAGAGCTTACAATGTAAATGGCTGTTTTCTTGGTTTTGCCCGAAAGTGATTTTTCAATTTGATTCATAAAATCCCAACCATCCATGATAGGCATTTCAATGTCTAGCAGAATAATTTCCGGCATTTCTTTATTGTCTTCCAAATCCGCTTTGAAGCTTTCGATGGCTTCTTTCCCATTTTTAAAAGAAATAACATCATATTCGGTTTCCGACATGGCAATAATCTTATTAATCAACAATTGATAAATAGGATCGTCATCGATTATGCAAATTACCTTGTTTTTCATTTGAAATAAATAGTAAAAGAGGTTCCTTTATTTAGTTCGCTTTCGGTTTCTATTTTGCCGCCCATAGCTTCCACCTGACTTTTGGTAATAAATAAGCCAATACCTTTTGAGTCGGGATTGCCATTGAAGGTTTTATACATACCGAATAATTTATCACCATTTTTGACCATGTCAATACCAATACCGTTGTCTTTTATTTTCAGTGTTTTTGTTTTTCCGTCATAGGAAATAAAAACTTCCGGCTTTCGGTCGGGATGACTATAGCGTATGGCATTAGATATAAAATTTAAAAGTATACTTTCAAGATAAGCTGTATTGTAATCTACCGCTATATCAGTGGCCACTTCGTTATGAATGACGGCTTCTTTTTTGACAATTTGTTCGGTTAAAACCGTTTTGGCTTTTTCTATATAGTCATGAAGGTTTAAATGTTCAATGGTTAGATTAATGTTGGTTCTAATGCTCACTACTTCGTTTAAATTACTCATGGTTTCATTTAATGAAGCAGAGACTTTTTTCAGCAAACCAATCATTTCGTCTCGTTCTTCTTTGGTTTCGGCTGATTCTAAAAAGCTGGAAATGGTTTCAATATTGCTGGTGTGTGAGCGCAGATTGTGTGAAACGATATAGGAAAAATTTAATAGCCTTTTATTTTGTTCGGATACAATTTCAAAAGATTGTTTCAATTCTTCCTCGGCTCTTTTCTTTTCGGTAATATCTTCTATAATGGCAATATTGTTGGTAGGCGTTCCATCAGATTTTGATAAGCGAGATACAATAAGATTTCCCCAAACCGTTCTTCCGGTTTTGTGAATGTATCTTTTTTCAAGTGTAAATTCGTCTATGTTGCCGTCTTTTAGTTTTTCCATATAAAGAGCATCCTGAGCCAAATCATCGGGGTGAGTTATTTTTTGAAAATTAATTTTATTCAATTCTTTTTGATCATACCCTACTATCCGGCAAAATTCATCGTTTACGGCTAAAAAATTTCCGGTATTCATTTCAACTCGGGCAATACCAACCGGAGCTTGCTCGAATATGGTTTTAAATTCGATTTCGCTGTGAAGTATTTTTTTCGCTTGCTCATAAATCTGCAATTGGAGTTTAGCTGGTTTTTTCATGATAGAAGCTACCCACAAACCACAGATTAAGGACAATAAAAAGCCTAAAACAATTGATGTAGTTATTTGATAAAGCAAACCGTTTTTATCTTGGGCGATGAGATACAGTTTCCAGTCACCATCAGGAATGATAACGGTTTGATAGAATTTTTTGGAGAAATTTTCTTTTTTTGGAAGGAAAAATTCCTCTTTTTGGGTGTCCGGATTTACTTTTGAAAATTGAAAATAGTATTTACTGTCATCTATTGATTTTATTCCGGAAAGTTCCAACAAGGTATTCAGTTTAATAATTACGGCCGAAAACCCCCAGAATTTATTGTTTTTATAGACCGGTAATCTGCCTACTACACCAATTCCGCCTTGTTTTAGTTTTAAGGGTCCGGCAAAATAAATTAATTTGGTTTTAATCGATTTCAGCGCTTCTTCTTTCACTTTTGGCGCATTCAAAATATCGTAATTCAAGGCTGCTTCATTGCCTTCTAATGGGTAAACATATTTAATCACTCCATTTGGTACCAATTGAACGGCATCAATACTGGCATTAGTGTTGACCAGTTTAGGCGCAATTTTATCAAAGTTTTCAGGGATCCCCTCATCGTTAATAGTCATGGCCAGTGTTAGGGTAGTAGTATAACTGTTTTTCAAGACTTGCTGAAAATTTTGATGTACTACATTGATAATGTTAGACATTTCCCGCTGCTGGTTTTCTTTAACAACCTTGTAACGCAAGCCCACAACAAAACTGAGTAATAGCATCAAGGCCAAAAAAACAAGAGCACCTGTAGTGTTAGGTCTTGTTAAAAACCATTTCGAAAGTTTTATCCAAGTTCTTTTGAAACTCATATAGAAGTTGTTTCGGGTTAGTGGGGGAGTAATAGGTTCATAAAGATAATAAAAATATAATAATAGTAAAGGAATATAAATTTCAGAATTCACTTCCCAATACGCTCAATAGTCTACTTTTTATTCCTGTCAACTATATTTTTTTGAACGTTAGGGATTTACCGGTTGTTTTATTAAATGCATTTCTGATTTAATTGAGTCTGTTAAAATAATCGAAATCGTTTTCGTAAGTTTTTACTTGTTACAGCTATGTTTTTTTCTTTTATCGTCTCAATTTTTTAGTACTTTTGGCCTCCATATGAGAATAGTTGCTTTTATAGGATACTTGTGTTTACTGCTTTGCGGCGGGAGTCATAATTTTTATGCCGATACGCAACCTAGTACTACATATATTTGTTCCCCTCAACAACTATCAGAAGACCGTCAATTAAAATTCACAATTGATGACTCATTCAGTATCGTAATCGAAGATACAGATATTGATATTGAAGAAGAACACCTCAGTAGCGATGAGGCTAAAAAAGGAAATGATAGTAATTTTTTTGTTGGAAAGTACGGTTTGTATAAAAACGGATTGACAACATTTACTACTTATGTCCATTTAAATTACTACAATAACGAGTTTGCCAGTCCGCACTTCTTTAGCGACAATTCAGCTCCGATTTACATCAAAAACAGAACGTTAAGAATTTGATTCCTGCTTAACTGTGGGTTACGGTCAGGCATGTTCTAACATGTCTTCACGGATATGCTGTAGCCTTTTCACTCTTGAATAACAATCTGGTTTGTCTTGATTGTTTTTATCATTTACATCCAACAATTTCTGAATTCAACGCGTTTAATCGCTCCAATTTCATTTAAAAAACCATGAAGAGAAATGTTCTATTCGCGGGCTGTATTGCCCTGTTGTGCCTAACAAGCTGCACCACTAAAAAAGAAGAAAAAGAGGAAACCGGTAAATTTACCGTAACCAATGCCGCAGTAATTGACACTTCCTTTACCAAGGAGTATGTTTCACAGATTCGTTCCGTGCGCAACATCGAAATCCGTGCGCAGGAAAAAGGATACCTGCAAAATATTTATGTTGATGAAGGGCAGTATGTAAAAGCCGGACAGGTGCTGTTCCGCATCATGCCGCAATTGTATGAAGCCGAATTGCAAAAAGCCGAAGCTGAAGCCAAAGCCGCTTCTATCGAATGGCAAAACGCGAAAACATTAGCCGACAAAAATGTAGTGTCTAAAAACGAACAAGCTATGGCACTAGCCAAACTAGAGCAAGCCAAAGCCGAGGTAGCCATGGCAAAATTACACTTGTCTTTTACCGAAATCAGAGCCCCATTTGCCGGAACCATTGACCGTATTCCTAAAAAGTTGGGAAGTCTTATTGATGAAGGTGAATTATTGACGAGCCTTTCAGATAACAGCCAAATGTATTCTTATTTCAATGTGTCTGAGCCTGAATATTTGCAATACCAAACCAATGTGAAAAGCCGTGGTGACAGCGAGGTAAGTTTGATTTTAGCCAATGGCGATCGTTTAAAATACAAAGGGAAAGTTGAAGTTATCGAAAGTGAGTTTGATCCTGAAACCGGTAATATTGCCTTCCGTGCTAAATTTCCAAACAACGACAAGCTTTTAAGAAATGGTGAAACCGGTAAAGTGGAAATGACATTGCCAGTGAAAAATGCCTTGATTATTCCGCAAAAAGCTACTTACGAAATACAGGATAAAATGTATGTTTTTGTGGTAGACAGCAACAATAAACTCAAATCAAGAGAATTTGAAATTATAGGTGAATTGCCCGATTTGTATGTGGTGAAAAAAGGACTTGCAGCCAACGAAAAAGTATTGTTGGAAGGGGTTCAAAAAGCAAAAGACGACGAGAAGATAACCTATGTGTATCAAAAACCTGAAGAGGTTATCGCCAATCTGAAACTAAAAGCGGAGTAACCCTAAATCAAAAAAAGACAATGTTTAGCAGATTCATACAACGACCGGTATTATCTATAGTAATATCGCTCATCATAGTATTTCTTGGGGCACTGGCGCTTATCTCGCTGCCGGTTACGCAATTCCCAAGTATATCGCCTCCCAAAGTAAACGTAACCGTTGAATACCCGGGAGCCAATAACGAATTAATGATTAAATCGGCCATCCTACCGCTTGAAAGAGCGTTGAATGGAGTACCCGGTATGAAATATATGGCGTCCGATGCCGGTAATGACGGAGAAGGAACCATTCAAATTGTGTTCAATTTAGGAACCGACCCTAACCAAGCTTCACTTAACGTACAAAACCGTGTAGCTTCGGTAGTAAATAAATTGCCGCCTTTGGTAGTGCGTGAAGGAGTAAAGATTACGCGTGAGGAATCCAATATGTTGATGTACATTAATTTGTACAGTACAGATAAAAACACCGACCAAAAATTCCTGTTCAACTTTGCCGATATCAATATTCTTTCAGAATTAAAAAGAGTTGACGGAGTTGGGGTTGCCGATATCTTAGGAAACCGCGAATATGCCATGCGTATTTGGTTAAAACCCGACAGAATGTTGGCTTATAAAATCTCAGCCGATGAGGTAATGGAAGCGTTGGCACAACAAAGTTTAGAAGCTTCACCGGGAAAAACCGGAGAGAGTTCCGGAAAACGTTCACAAGCTTTTGAATATGTTTTGAAATATTCAGGAAGATATACCACTAAAGAACAATACGAAAATATTATCCTGAGATCTAGTGCCGATGGCGAAATGCTGCGCCTGAAAGATGTTGCCAATGTTGAGTTTGGTAGCTCGATGTATGATATTTATTCGAACTTGAACGGAAAACCATCAGCGGCTATCGTATTAAAACAATCTTACGGTAGTAATGCCAGTCAGGTAATCAAAGATGTAAAAGCCAAACTGAAAGAAATCAAAGCCAGCTCGTTCCCTAAAGGAATGGATTATGAAATCAGTTATGACGTTTCTAAATTCTTAGATGCTTCTATCGAAAAAGTAATTCACACGCTAATTGAAGCCTTTATCTTGGTAGGATTAGTGGTGTTCTTATTCCTTGGCGATTGGCGCTCAACCTTAATTCCGGCTATTGCAGTTCCCGTGTCGCTTATCGGTACCTTTATCTTCATGCAATATTTTGGTATTACCTTAAACTTAATCACCTTGTTTGCATTAGTATTGGCCATTGGTATTGTGGTAGATAATGCGATAGTCGTCATCGAGGCGGTCCATGCTAAGATGGAAACCAAGCACCTCTCGGCACGTAAAGCCACCAAAGAAGCAATGCATGAAGTAAGCGGAGCTATTATTGCTATCACTTTTGTAATGGCTGCGGTGTTTATTCCGGTGGCGTTCATGTCAGGACCGGTGGGTATTTTCTACCGACAGTTCTCTATTACGATGGCTACTTCAATTGTACTATCCGGTTTGATAGCCTTAACACTGACACCGGCGCTTTGTGCTATGATGCTCAAAAATACACACGGCCAACCTAAAAAGAAAACACCGGTTAACCGCATAGTAGAAGGATTTAACAACTGGTTTGGTGGTGTTTCTAATCGATACCGAAACTTATTGGTACGTATTGTAAACCGAAGAACTATTACATTCGGTATGTTGATTGGGTTCTGTATTGGGACTTACTTGTTGAGTAGCAGCGTGCCTTCCGGGTTTATCCCAAATGAGGATCAAGGAATGTTCTATGCGGTAATCCAAACCCCACCGGGATCTACTTTGGAACGAACCAATCAAATTTCTGAAAGGTTGCAAAAAATTGCCGAAGATATTCCCGGTGTACAATCGGTGTCGTCTTTGGCGGGATATGAAATCCTTACCGAAGGTACCGGAGCGAACTCAGGAACCTGTCTTATCAACCTGAAAAGTTGGGAAGACCGTTCACATTCTTGCCAGGAAATCATGAAAGAACTCGAAGAAAAGTCTAGAGATATTTCAGGTGCTACGACTGAATTCTTTCAACCACCGGCCGTACCGGGCTATGGAGCGGCTGGAGGGTTCGAACTCCGATTGTTAGATAAAACCGGAACGGGTGACTACAAGAAGATGGAAGCGGTGAGTAATGACTTTGTGAAAGAACTGAATAAGCGTCCGGAATTGTCTTCGGTGTTTACTTTCTTTAGCGCCAGTTTCCCGCAATACATGCTGAATATTGATAATGATTTGGCTCAACAAAAAGGAGTCACTATCGAAAATGCGACGAATACATTGTCAACACTTATCGGTAGTAATTACGAAATCAGTTTTATCAAGTACGGACGTCAGTATAAAGTAATGGTGCAGGCTGCTCCCGAGTATCGTGCATTGCCTGAGGATATTTTGAAGTTGTATGTAAAAAACAATCGTGACGAAATGGTACCCTTCTCTGCTTTTATGAAAATGGATAAAGTATACGGATTGTCGGAGATTACAAGACAAAATATGTACACTGCATCAGAAATCAGCGGACAATCGGCCAATGGGTACAGTAGTGGAGAAGCTATTAACACCATTAATGAAGTAGCCGCAAAATCGCTTCCGCGTGGGTATGCCATCGACTGGGCAGGTATTTCTAAAGATGAGGTGGCGCGTGGTAACGAGGCTATTTATATTTTCTTGATTTGTTTGGGATTTGTTTACTTAATTCTGGCCGCTCAATACGAAAGCTTTATACTCCCGTTTGTGGTAATTCTTTCCCTGGTAGTGGGTGTCTTCGGAGCGTTCTTATTCCTGAAATTATTTGGGTTGGAAAACAACATCTATGCTCAGGTAGCCATGGTAATGCTTATCGGATTGTTGGGTAAAAATGCCGTTTTAATTGTAGAGTTTGCGGCTCAAAAACATTCCCAAGGCGAATCAGTGCTTGATGCCGCTATCGAAGGTTCTGCGGTTCGTTTCCGTCCTATCTTGATGACTTCTTTTGCTTTCATTGCCGGATTGATTCCGCTGGTGTTTGCCTCAGGACCCGGTGCTGTCGGGAACCGTACTATTGGTTCAGCTTCAGCCGGAGGAATGTTGCTCGGAACTGTATTTGGAGTATTGCTGATACCGGGATTGTATTATGTATTTGGTCGCATATCCGAAAAAACCAAGTTTGTCAAAAAAGAAGACGAAAATCCATTAACCGAAGAAATAGAAAACAATGTATAAATTCAAAATCTATCAATATCTTATCCCGCTGGGCCTTTGCCTAGCGGTGGTAAGTTGTAAAACACCAGCGATAACGCCATCCCAAGCGACGGCAGCTGTACCCGATTCCTTTGGGGCTATTGCTGCAAAAGATACCACCAATATGGCCACACTACCGTGGAAAACGTATTTCAAAGATCCTAATTTGGTAGCTTTAATTGATACTGCTATAAAGAACAATCAGGAGGTAATGATTACGTTGCAGGAAATTGAAATTGCTAAAAACGACATCCGCTTACGAAAAGGAGCTTTGTTGCCTACCGTAGGGGTGAAAGCCGGAACCGGAGTGGAAAAAGTAGGACGCTATACCAGCCAAGGAGCCGGAGATGCTTCAACCGAAATTGAACCGGGTAAAGAAATGCCCGACCCATTAACCGATATTACTTTAGCAGCCTATGCCAACTGGGAAGTTGATGTTTGGAAAAAACTTCACAATGCCAAGAAAGCTGCTGTAAGTCGGTATTTGTCTACTATTGAAGGGAAGAACTTTGTGTTGACCAACTTAGTGGCTGAGGTAGCCGATTCGTATTACGAGTTGTTGGCTTTAGACAGTCAGTTGGCCATCATCAGACAAAATATTCAATTGCAAACTAATGCTTTGGAGGTGGTAAAAGTGCAAAAAGAAGCCGCTCGTGCTACCGAATTGGCCGTGCAAAAATTCCAAGCCGAAGTATTGGCCTCACAGAGTATGGAGTTTGAAACCTTGCAAAAAATTAAAGAAACGGAAAACAAAATCAACTACTTGTTAGGACGTTATCCGCAGGAAATTAAAAGAGACAACAGCGACTTCTTAAGTTTGTTGCCTTCAGAGGTGAAATCAGGGATTCCTTCGCAATTGTTGGCCAATCGTCCGGATGTGAAACAAGCTGAAATGGAATTGGCAGCGGCTAAGTTGGATGTAAAAGTGGCGCGTGCCGAGTTTTATCCGTCTTTAGGAATTTCGGCTTCGTATGGGTTGCAGGCTTTTAAAGCATCGTATTTGTTTAAGACACCCGAGTCGGTATTGTACTCGTTGGCCGGTGATATTGCGGCACCTTTAATTAACCGAAATGCCATTAAAGCAGAATTTGCCAGTGCCAATGCCCGACAACTTCAGGCGTTGTATAATTACGACCGTACCATTTTGAATGCTTATGTTGAAGTGTCTAATCAGCTTTCTAACATCAGTAACTTGGATAAAAGTTATGCCTTGAAAGCAAAACAAGTTGAGGCTTTAAACCGCTCAATTGAAGTGGCCAATGATTTATTCCGCTCAGCCCGTGCCGATTACTTTGAAGTGTTGATGACACAACGCGATGCCCTCGAATCAAAATTGGAGTTAATTGAAACCAAAAAAGCACAGCTCAATGCTGCTGTTCACGTTTACCGCGACTTAGGTGGCGGATGGAAATAATTTAATTTGGGTTAAATTATGATTAGTTGAAAAGAGTCGCTCAGCAATGAGCGGCTTTTTTTTGTGCATTCTAAAGAGTTACAATTTTACCGGCTAGGCGAGGAGGTCTTAGGTTGCTTCACTTCCGTAGCGTATGGCGGCTTCAAGCACCTCAAGGTTTATATCTTTCAGCGCTTTAAACTTAATGCAATACCCGCTCACACTGGCTTTGCCCAGTTGCTTTCCGAAAGTTTGAGCCAAATAGTTTTTGTCTTCAAGACCAATTATATAAACCGAGATTCCGGTAGTGTTGGCACTGAGGCCTATTTTATAAAATGCTCTGGTTTTTCCACCGGCATAGTGTAGGGTTTGCTGTCCGTAGCCAATATTGGGATTGGAAACCGTTTTACCATTATCATCTTTACCATCCAAAAACCATACTTGGCAGTTTGGCATTAGTTTCAAGATGAGGTGATGCAGGGTTTGCATATCGCCCCGTTTGGGTTCGGACTGACTGTTGAGGTAGGTCTCAATTTGTTCTTGTACATTCATATCAACTAATTAGGGTACATACTTTAGTGACATTATTATCACCAAAAGACGTCTAAAGATAGTAAAAATTTGAACTGGGTAGGTTACCGACCAGGTAATACAAAACCGCCGGTGTTGGTAAGTTATTTCCCGATACAAAAGTTGGCAAAAATGTTACCCAGTAACTCATCGTTGGTCACTTCTCCGGTAATTTCGCCAAAGTAATACAAGGCTTGTTTGATGTCGATAGCCATTAAGTCAGATGACAGGTTGCTGTCTAGTCCGAAGCGTACTTTTTGTATTTCTTCCAAGGCTTTTAACAACGAATCATAATGGCGGGTGTTGGTTACTATGGTTTCGTTATTGCGCAAGGCTCCGGTATTTACAAAGGAAAGGAGTTGGTTTTTTAACTCGTCAATCCCTCTTTTTTCTTTGGCCGAGAGCAATAAGATGTTGGGGATATTGGTTTTCAAATTGGTTACTTGAGCTTCCGATAATTTATCGGCTTTGTTGCCAAGTACCACTAAAGTTTTCAAAGGGAACTGGTTTTTTATTTTTTCCAATTCTACTTGCACTTCTTTCAGGTTTTCATTGTCTAAAGCCAGTTGTGAGCTGTCAATCAGGTAAATAATGACCTGTGCTTGTTCAATTTTTTCAAAAGTTTTTTTGATACCAATGCTTTCTACCACGTCTTTGGTTTCGCGGATGCCGGCAGTATCTATAAAACGAAAACCAATGCCGTTGATGACCAACTCGTCTTCAATGGTATCTCTGGTTGTTCCGGCAATTTCTGAAACTATGGCGCGTTCTTCGTTAAGTAATGCATTGAGCAAAGTAGATTTTCCCACATTGGGCTCGCCCACAATAGCTACGGGAATTCCGTTTTTAATGACGTTACCCACGGCAAAAGAATCAATCAATCGTTTTAAAACAAATTCAATGCGGCTAAGCAGTTCCCTAAATTGGGTGCGGTCAGCAAACTCAACATCTTCTTCGGCAAAGTCTAATTCTAATTCTATTAGGGAAGCAAAATTCAATAGTTCTTCTCTGAGTTTGGCAATTTCATTACTAAAACCACCGCGCATTTGCTGCATGGCAATCTGGTGACTGGCCTCGTTATCCGAAGCAATCAAGTCGGCCACAGCTTCGGCTTGCGACAAATCGAGTTTGCCGTTTAAGAAAGCTCTTAAGGTAAATTCACCGGCTTGAGCCATACGACAGCCTTTGCGCAACAACAACTGTATGATTTGTTGCTGAATGTAGGCCGACCCGTGGCATGAAATTTCAATCACATCTTCTCCGGTATACGAATGCGGATTTTTGAAAACAGACACCAGCACTTGGTCATACACTTTGCCGTCTTCAACTATGTGCCCTAAGTGAATGGTATGCGTTTTTTGTTTGCTGATGGCCTTTCCTGAAACCGATTGAAAAACCTGTTCGGCTATAGGCAAAGCAGCTACCCCCGAAATTCGAATGACCGCAATGGCACCGGCACCCGAAGGTGAGGCTAGTGCCACGATAGTTTCCTGTGAAATCATTTGTTACGCATTTGGGGCAAAGATACTAAATCTATAAAAGCTATTTTGCTATTCTTCTTCGGGCAAATGCATGGCTTTTCGCAACAATAATTCAAACGAAGCTTCTGCCGGAAACGGTAGATTAGCATTCACAAAATTGCCGTTCGGGTCAATAAGGATAAACCTTGGAATGGTTATTACATTATAGGCTTTGCTAAATCCGTCTAAATCATTGGCATGCCATTGCAACACCGATTTAGATTTGCTTTGCGCCGCGATGTACCATTTTTGAATGTTTTCATCGGTACTGAGTGCTACAAATTGGATTTTCTCTTTTTTGTATTTCAAAGCAAATTTTTCAAAGTAAGGCGATTGCTGTTTGCAAGGCCCGCACCAAGTTGCCCAAACATCAATAAGGACAAATTTTCCTTTTAAGTTAGCCAGTGCTGTCGGTTTGCCGTCAAGACTTGTAGCTTCAAAAGCCGGTGCCTGTTTGCCTTTGCCTAAACTTTCGGCAATTTTATTGATGTTGTTAATTTTTCTTTGGTAACGCTCACTGCTGAATTGCCCGATATACTTGGCTACAAACTGATTTCGTTCCTCGCTGGTTGAGGCTTCTTCGATGCTTTTATTCATTTGCCAAAAAAGCATTTTGTCTTTAAACGAGCCTTTCTTCATCTGGGCTATAGCCAAAATAGATTTGGTGTTATCGTCAATTTCCTGTTTGTTGTTGGCAATCAATTGGCTGGTCAGGTAAGCAAAATACTCTTGGGTGCTCAGCAAACTTTCATCGGTTAATGATAGCTTGGCTTTGATTTCTTTGATAGAGGCTCCTTCCGGTGTGCTTTGATTAGGATATAAAGCAGCTCTTTTTTTCAAAAATTCATTCCACATATTCAAATACCGCGTGGTGATTAACTTTTGGTTTCTTTCGGTATAGTCGTTTTTCGCAATATAGTTGTCAACGGTTTTGAACTTGCCTGAAGCCTGCATTTCTTCTTTCCAATCTTTATACAACGCATTGATGATGATTTCGGGTTTGTCAAGATTTACATTTTCTTCTAAGTAATAAGAAACCATGCTCCAACTTGGTTTTTCTCCATTGCCCATTTGGTTTTCGGCCAGTCGGGTGCCTTTTAGGGTAAAATCAGATTTTGGCCCATAAATTTTTCCTTCCAGATAAATACTGTCATTGGTTCCGAAAAACACATTGCCATTGTATTTCTGATCGATAATAAAACTGTAGTTATCGGTAATGATTTTTTTGTCGAATACATAATGAAACGCATTGTCTTTGACCGGAATACTGGCAATAGTATCCTGAACGGTGTTGTCAACAATATAAACGGTCTTCATTTTTTCTTTGCTGTCAATCTTGCCGCAAAACACAGTTTTTTCATAATTAGGCATTTGATTCGGTCGCAGTAACCAAAATGTTAGTCCACCAAAAACCAGCACCACAGCAACTAAGCTTAGTATTTTAGACTTGTTGTTAAAAGCCCAACGCAACGATTTAAAACGATACCATTGAAAGCCAATGTAGAGCAAGACAATACTGATGGTGATGCCCACATAGTCGGAAAAAGTGAACCAATAACCTAAGTCACTGCCTTTAGGATTTGCTGCTATTTTGGACAGAATTTCATAAGGATACCAAGCGGGTACTAAATCAAACGGAGCCAAGAAAGCAGTTAACAGCAATCCGAAAAAACCAATGACAATTGACCAAATAAAGCTCGGAATCAAAACTGATATGACAAACTGCACCACGGTAATCAATAACGAAGCCACAAAAAGACGGGCAATGAGATGAATGACTCCGGTAAAGGGGAATTCCATTATGGCCATTTTAGGAATGGTGACAATAAAACTCAATAGCCAAGCACCCAATAAAGAAACCGCCATAAACAACAGTATCGAAATTAGATTGGCGATTAGTATGGTAGTGAACTTGGAGAAATAAATTGAAAACTTATAGGTAGGTTGCGTTTCCATCAACTGCCAGCCGCCATTTTTATGGTCTAACTGGGTAATGCGACTCACTATAATAATAATCAGTAACGGGAAAAAGAAATCGGCAAACGGCAGTAAGCAGTTCTCTATAAACTTCAGGTAAAAGTTAGTGGGGATTTCTGTTTTTATTTCGTCAGTAGTTGTAACTATCGTAACAATGCAGAACAACAAAGGAGAAATGATTCCTAAAATAGCGCTGGTCCAGTAAAATCCGGTGCCTCTTTTTTTGATGTGTTCGGCTTTTAGCGCGGTGATAAAGTGGCTGATATTATTTTTCATCGGTATGTTTTTCATCGGTTATAGTCATGAACCATTCTTCTAATCCGTCTAGAATCTTGACTTCATATACGGTGGCATTTTGGGAGATTAAGGTTTTAATAAACTCCGGAATTTGGTCTTTGTTACCAATATCCAAGGTGAGTTGGTTTTGAGCAATCAGATTTACATTTTTGTATTGCGTGTTAAGTGTTGCTTGCCATTTTGGGGCATCGTCAACGGTAACCTGAATTTTACACATACTCGCTGCTTTAGAAAGTTCCTGCATGGTTCCTTCAAAACGCAGTTTGCCTTTACTGATAATGCCCACGTGGGTACACATTTTTTCTATTTCGCTGAGTAAATGGCTCGATACAAAAATAGTCACGCCCTTTTCCTGATTGAGTTTGATGAGCAGTTTTCGGATATCGATAATCCCATTAGGGTCTAGGCCGTTTACGGGTTCGTCAAGCAACAGCAATTCGGGTTCACTAAGCAAGGCCATGGCTATCGCAAGACGTTGTTTCATCCCCAAGGAATATTGTTTGGCTTTGCGTTTACCGTCTCGGGCTAAGTCGACTAACGCCAGAGTTTCCATTACTTTTTCCTCGGGAATGTTGCGGAGTTTGGCAATGTATCTCAAATTGTCAATACCACTCAAATGCAGGTATAAAGCCGGCGATTCAACCAAAGAGCCAATTTTTGAAAATACTAACGGGAGTTGTTCCTGTAGAGGTTGGTTAAAGAGTTTTATGGCGTTGCCCTGTTCAGGGATGATTCCGGTGAGCAATCGCATGGTGGTTGATTTACCGGCGCCATTAGGTCCCAAAAAACCGTAGATAGAACCTTTGGGAACGTGGATGGAAATGTTTTCTAATACTTTTTTATACTTCGAATATTGAAAATTCAGTGCCTCTGTTTGGATTATATAGTCAGCCATGATTAGTGTTTAGTTTCGCTAAAGTAAGGAAAATAATATAGGAGTGTATTTAAAAAGGCAAAGAGTTATGGCGCATGGGTCAGATTAAATTTTAGTTAACTAAACCAAACTACCTGATAAATATCATTGAAAATGAGTACCTTTAATTGTAATTTTGAATTTGTTAAATCCTATTTTATGAAAAAGATACTCGTTCCTTTAGACTTCTCTGAAACTTCGGATAATGCGTTTGTATATGCGCTTGAATTGGCCAAACTGTTTAAAGCCGAATTGGTGTTGTTGCACACTTTTGATTTGCCCATTGTTGACAGTCAGTCGATGCCGATTAATTATGCCACGATTTACGATGCTATTGAGTTAACCAATTTTGAACATTTCAGAGATAAAATGCCAATCCTGAGAACGATGGCCGAAGCCCGAAATGCTGAGCATGTTGTGATGAATCATATCTTGATGGATGGTGATTTGGTGTTCAACATTAAAAAAGTAGTCAAACAAGAGCATGCTGATTTTGTAGTAATGGGAACCCGAGGAGCCACCGGTTGGCTTGATTCCTTCATCGGAACCAATACCAGCAGTGTGATTTCGGATGTGTCCGTACCGGTGTTGAGTGTTCCGCTTGGAGCAAAGTATACTAAAATAGAGACCATTGCCTTTACCACCCGTTTCCGTCAAAAAGACATTAAGGCCTTGGAAGACGTGGTGAAAATGGCAAAGAAACTGAAAGCCAAAGTGAAATGTTTGTATGTAAAAACGCCTTCTTCTGATGTTACGGATGAAACGGTAAAACGTTGGGAATCCCATTTTGAAGATGAGGATAGCAACCAGTTTTTTGTTCTGCCAAGCGAACACGTTAAAACGACCATCGAAGACTTCTTAGTGAATCAGCAAGTGGATATGCTGTCTATGTTGACGTACAAAAGAAACTTCTTTGTAGAACTGTTTACCACTACCACTACCCAAAAACTATCACAAAGTTTAAAAACACCCATCTTGGCCTTGCATGAATAAAAAAACCGCAATCTCTTTCGAAATTACGGTTTCTCGGTATAAAGGTTAGTTTATATTAGTTGTTCAACATTACCGGCATTACCAGCATGGTTACTGTTTCGCCTTCATCTAAACCATCAATTGGTGTTAGGATTCCGGCACGGTTTGGCATTGACATTTCCAACATAATCTCATCAGACTGCAGGTTGGTCAACATCTCAGATAAGAATCTGGAGTTGAATCCGATTTGCATGTCGTCGCCTTGGTAATCACAAGTCAAACGCTCTTCTGCTTTGTTTGAGTAATCAATATCTTCGGCAGAAATATTCAATTCGGCACCGGCAATTTTTAAGCGAATCTGGTGTGTAGTTTTGTTAGAGAAAATCGCAACACGACGAACAGAGTTCAATAACAACACTCGGTTAATCATCAATTTATTTGGATTTTCTTTCGGAATTACCGCTTCGTAATTTGGATATTTACCGTCAATCAAACGACAAGTCAATACATAACTGTCGAAAGAGAAAGTCGCATTAGAATCGTTATATTCAATAGTCACATCAGATTCAGATGCTCCTAAAATGCTTTTTAAGATGTTCAAAGGTTTCTTTGGCATGATGAAATCCGCTACTTGAGAGGCTTTTACATCAGCACGGGCATATTTCACTAATTTATGCGCATCGGTAGCTACAAATATCAATCCTTCCGGAGAGAATTGGAAAAACACTCCGCTCATTACCGGACGTAAATCGTCATTTCCGGCGGCAAAAATAGTTTTGCTGATAGCCGTGGCTAAAACTTCAGAAGGCACTATTGTAGAAGAAGGATCATCCAAACTTACTGATTTTGGGAATTCTTCTCCCGGAGCGTAAGCAATGGCATATTTCCCTGAATTCGAGCTAATTTCAATCGTACTGTTTTCTTCTACGGTAAAGGTTAGCGGTTGTTCTGGGAATGTTTTTAAAATATCTAATAACAATTTTGCCGGAACAGCCACACTGCCTTTGCTGGTGGAATCAATTTCTAAAGTAGCCGACATGGTAGTCTCTAAATCAGAAGCCGAAACCGTTAAGGTTTTGTTGTTTAATTCGAATAGGAAATTATCTAAAATAGGCAAAGTGTTACTGCTGTTAATAACGCTACCTAAGACTTGTAGTTGTTTTAATAAGTATGAACTCGATACAATGAATTTCATCTGAATTTTTTATTTTTTATATTGGAAGATGGAATGCCCATCCACTATCATTTAATGAGGCACCTCGCAGGAGGCATTTCATTTTAAATTATTTTTTACAAATATATCTTAAACTAATAGATTTCAAAAAGTTTTTTATCAACATTACTTGCTGTATTTACGCTTGCGCAAAATGGTAAATACGACGCCAAATACCAACAGAATAATAATTGGAACTGCTACAGTTACGACTTGCGACGAAGTGTAATTGGCATAGACTTTTTCTTTATCCAAAATCGGTAAATCTACTTCTTTGCTGCGAATGTTAATAAGTCCGTTGTCGTCCAGCAAATAATTCACGCAATTCATCATAAACTCTTTGTTGGCGTATAAATTATTGGTCCATTTGTCATAGCCCAATTCCAGCGGTTGAAAGTTTTTATCCAATTGATTTTTAATGATATCGCCATCCGAAACGACTATCATTTTATTGTCTTTACCAATGCTTTTCCAGGTTGAATCTTTGAAAGGAAGCACTCGGTTTTCATACATCGAATGAAACTGACCTTCCAATAAAACGGCTACCGGAAAATTACCCGTTCCGGTGAAATCTTTTTGTTCCGGTCGTTCTGATACCATTTTTAAATTGATTTCCGAAGGCGTCCCGATAAGTTTGGAATATGGAGACGACTGCAATAAAACGGTCTTCTTAATATCGTTTTTCAAAGGTTCAATCGGACTGGTAAATTCAAATTTGATACCGTCAAGGTTACTCACTATCGGATGTTTAGTGCCCTGTGAAGGATAAATCAGTGGCGAAAAAAACCACGGATATTGTGTGTATTGTGTGGCACTTCCTTGCTCGCCGGTTGCTAAAGCTATTGGAGTGGCCATGATGTCTTTTATCAAATCAGGACGCAAACGAATGCCGTATTTGAAGAACATATCGGTCAAGCCTAAATCTCTTGGAAAAGCCAAATTGGAACCGTTTTGGTTGTACAAACTGTCCATTTCCATATTGACTTGATCCACCAGCCAAAGTGTTTTTCCGCCATTGACAATAAATTGGTCTAAGACTTCTTTTTCTTCATCGGTAAAGGCTTCTGTTGGTTTGGCAATAACGGCTAAATCGTATTTCTTCAAGTATTTTAAACTCTCCGTCGGGTTTTTGGCAACCGAGTCTAAAGTAAAGGTTCCGATGTAATAATTATCACGGACGGATTTTACAAAGTCGGCAATCAGGATGTCGTGCAATTCGCCATTGCCTTTGATTACGGCTACTTTCTTTTGTTTGGTTTTGGCTATAGTATTGATGGCATTGGCAAAAGCATATTCTAAATGTTGTACTGAGCTTACCACTTTTTCAGCCGTTGACGCACCCATCATGTTTTTCAACAAAGGCACTTTTACCGAACGATTGCCACACGTAGCCACTGCCCATGGGAAAACCATTTCTTGGGTTTGCTGGCCTTTGTCATTAACTGTAACGTTAACCGGAGTCATCCCACGGTCAACAAAAGATTGCATGGTTTTGTCTTTTTGTTCTTCGTCTTCCAGCGGATTGACAAATTGGAAAATGATATTGGGGTTTTCAGCTTTGAATTCTTCTAACAATTGCTGTGTTTCCGTTTGTAGTTTTTTGAATTCACCCGGAAATTCCCCTTCCAAGAAAACATCAATATAAAGCGGTTCTTTGACTTCGCTTACAATGGTTAGGGAGGTTTGCGAAAGCGTATATCTTTTATCGGCCGTAAGGTCAAAACGTTTAAAAACAAAATGTCCGGCCAAGTTCAGCACCACAATTAAAGCAACGGTGGTCAGTATTTTTTTGAAGTTATTTTTTGGCGCGCTCATTATGATTTCAAAGATTTTAATTTAAACACAGTAAACGATAAAAACAAGAAAGCCACACTCACAAAATACAATACATCGCGAGTATCTAAAACGCCGCGTGACATGCTTTTGAAATGATAATCCATCCCGATGCGGGCAATGGTGTCTTCAAAACCTTTGATGTAAATGGAAGCTCCTTCAAAGCCATAGTAAAATACAAAGCACAAAAATACCGAAAGCAAGAAAGCTACAATCTGATTTTCGGAAAGCGTTGAAGTGAAAATTCCGATGGCGGTATAAGCAGCGATTAAAAACAACAGCCCAAAGTAAGACCCCATAGTGCTACCCATGTCGATATTTCCTTCGGGCATGCCTAAACCGTAAATGACATACACATAGACTAGGGTAGGAAGTAAGGCTAATACAATTAATAGGAATGAACCTAGGAATTTTCCGTTTACAATTTGCCAAATCGATAAGGGTTTGGTTAACAAAAGTTCAATTGTACCTTGTTTTTTCTCATCAGAAAAACTGCGCATCGTCACAGCCGGTATGAGGAAAATCAATATCCATGGTGCCAAAGTGAAGAACGGACTTAAATCGGCAAACCCGCTTTGCAATATATTGTACTCACCATCAAAAACCCAAAGGAACAAGCCGTTGAGCAATAGGAAAATAGCAATCACCAAATACCCAATGGGCGAACCAAAAAAGGATTTTATTTCTCGTAATGCGATTGATTTCATAATCTATAATTAATAATTTAAGGTAGTGAAACTACTTTATCCACACTCCATGCCTCGGGTTTGTCGTTGAATAGTTTTTTAGTGAAAGTCCATACATCATCAAACAAAGCCGATGTTCTGTAATTTTCTAGGTCCTGTTCGGTTTCCCAAAAGCTGTACGTAAAGAAAATGCACGGATTGTTTTTATCCTGATACAATTCTAAAAAACGATTGCCATTGGCACCGCGTATCTTTTCTTTCATCACGTCAAAATTTTCCAAAAACTTTGGAATGTGTTCTTCGTGAAAACTCATTTTAACTATTCTGACAAACATCTTTCTAATTTTTAAACTCAATGGTAACACCATCTCTATAACTCAATCCCAATAAGGAAGAAGCGGAACCCACTGTTTCGGGATTGCTTCTGAAAATGGCAATTTCCAAAAAGCCCGCCTCGTTGAATATCGCCAACTTTTCGCCTTCATAATACTTCAATGGGTATTTTTCAGAAATTCCTATATCCGAATATTTCGGTAAGATGGTTTTGATGGTTTGATTTTTAAATTTGATTTCATACGGACGGCCTTTGCCCATTTCTAAAAACAACTTCTTGGAAATATTGGTCACGGCATTGCCCAAATGGTCGCTATAAATGACATACCCTTTAATTTGGTTGTCTTGCGCTACGGCCTGTAATTCGGTGACTTCTTTTATGGTTTTGATTTCTTTGCCAATGACATTCAGCAATCCTCCTTTGGCTAAATGGCAGGCTACTTTTACAAACACATCCAAATCGGTAGCATCATTTGGCAATCGGTCGTGAATATTGATGGCTACTAATTTTTGCGGCATTATCTTTTGAATCAACATGCTCAGAATGCCGTTATCTGCACAAATAAAGTACTGATCGTTCCATTGCATGGCCACGTGCTGGTTTTCTGTGTTCAATTCGATATCCACACCAATTAAGTGCACGGTACCTTTTGGAAAACTATTGTAAGCGGCTCCGATGATGTAAGCAGCTTCAGCTACATTGAACGGATCAATATGATGGGAAATATCAATAATGGCAGCTTCGCGAAACTCCGATAGTAATTTACCTTTCAAAGCCCCGACAAAGTGGTCTTTTACTCCGTAATCGGTCGTTAAGGTGATTATTGACATAGATTGTTTATAACTTGGTTGAAATAGGAATCTGAAATTGTAAAACCTATTCTTTTATTTGATTAAATTTGGATACAAAGCTAATTTATTTTAGCGAATTTTTTTAATTTAATACTACTGCTTTTGAACGAACGTATCATTGAATTACACGACATCGCACCCAAAGAATTTTGGGGCGCTCAAGATGCCCATCTTGAAACTATTAAAAGATATTACCCTAAACTCAAAATCGTAGCCCGAGGCACCACACTTAAAGCCTTCGGAGAGAAAGAAGAGTTAGATGAGTTCGAAAATCGCTTCAATCGTTTGATGTTACATTTTACCCGTTACAACAACATTGATGACAACGTAATTGACCGTGTGATACAAAGCAATTCGCACGAAGAGCAACGTATGCCGGATCATGACAAAATTTTGGTACACGGCCTTGGTGGTAAACTCATCAAAGCGATGACGCCTAACCAGCAAAAACTGGTGGATTATGTAGCCAAAAACGATATGGTATTTGCTGTCGGCCCGGCAGGAACCGGTAAGACTTATACCGGTGTGGCATTGGCGGTAAAAGCACTGAAAGAAAAGCAGGTAAAACGTATTATTTTAACAAGACCGGCTGTAGAAGCAGGGGAGAACCTGGGATTCTTACCGGGCGATATGAAAGAAAAACTTGACCCGTATATGCAACCTTTATACGATGCTTTGCGCGATATGATTCCGCCACAAACTTTGGAAGATTATATACTGAAAGGTATCATTCAAATTGCACCTTTGGCTTTCATGCGTGGAAGAACACTAGATCACGCGTTTGTGATTTTAGATGAAGCGCAAAATACTACGCATTCGCAAATGAAAATGTTTTTGACGCGTATGGGTAAAAATGCCAAGTTCATCATTACCGGTGATCCGGGGCAGGTAGATTTACCACGTCGCACCATTTCCGGATTGAAAGAAGCGTTGTTGGTATTAAAAGACATTGAAGGTATCGGAATTATTTATTTGGATGACAAAGATATTGTTCGTCACCGCTTAGTGAAAAAAGTAATTGATGCGTATAAGAGCATTGAAAATAATGATTAAAACAAAATTAAAACCCTGTCAAGTTTCAAGTTGACAGGGTTTCTTTTTATAATTAACCTTTTTTGAATTACAAATTAACTCTGATAGGCTGCACATATAAGGTCCGTACTTTTTCGCCGTCTTTAAAGCCGGGAGCCCATTTTGTTTTTAAGGATTTTAAAACTTTCACTGCGGCTTTTTCCAACTCTTTGTCGGTGCTACGTAAAACTTTAATGTCTGTCATGCTACCGTCTTTTTCAATTACGAACGAAACTATTGCAGTAACAGAACCCACATTTTCATCAATTTCAGGTTTGTCAATGTTGTCACCAATATATTTGTGAAGGGCTTTGATGCCACCCGGAAATTCAGGAAGTCTGTCCAGTTCGTTCGTAGTGTTTACGGTATTGCTTTTTTTCTCCCCGCTATCTGTTCCTCCAAACTTGGTGCCGGTGTCAACGGTTGTGGAAACCACAGATCCTGTTGTATTCGTGCCATTCGGATTCGGATTGTCAGTGAGATCGTTTTTCGGTTCGCTGTTTTTTTTCACCTCATCCGGATTGTTATTTGCTTTAACAATGATTGGGTTTTTTAATTCTTTTTTTTCAATTTTTTGAGTTGGTTTTTTCGTGTTGGGTATAATGATGTCCTTCTTTGGGCTATCATTTTTAGGTGGATGAATTTCTGATAATTTAATAATGATTCCTTTATCTGTTACAGAGGGAGCAAGCGGTTTTTCTCCAAATGAAGTGAGAAATAAGCCTAAGCCAATAGTAGTTAAGAAAAATAAAGCGCCACTAAGTAAAGCTAAGAGAGATGTTTTTGAATTTTCCTGACGCAATTGGTAAGCGCCATAAGCTTTGTTTTTGTCTTCAAAAACCAGATCAATCCAGTTTTTGTCATAGATACTAACGTTTGACATGATAAAAATTGTTTTAGAGTTAAGTATCTGTATTACATAAGAGAGTGAGTTTAATTATATAACGCAGCAAACGTCAAAATAGTATGGTCACTGTTAACTATTTTAATTTTAGATAACAATTTCAGATAAAAGGTTGGAAAGTCTTAATTAAAATACTAAAAAAAAGGAGAATTAATTTTTGCTTTCGATGATTTCGGCCAACAGTTTTTTGGCGCGAAGCAATTTGATTTTAACGTTGCTCAAAGGTTCACCAAGTTGTTCAGCTATTTCCTGATAACTCATTTCCTGAAAATAACGCAGTTGAATGACTTCCTGATAATGAGGTTTTAATTCTTTTATGAATTGGAGCAAACGCGATAAGTTTTGTTCGGTAATCAATTCGTCTTCGGCAGAGGGCGAACTGTCGGCTACATTATAAGCCTGTTGGTCTTCTTCATCAGTGATTTCGACAAAAAGGGTTGATTTTTTTTTACGAAGCAAGTCGATATGTACATTTTTGGCAATGGCAATCAACCAAGTATTGAACTGAAATTCCGGATTGTAAGTGGTAATTTTATCAAAAGCTTTAGAGAACGTTTCGATGGTGATGTCTTCCGAATCGGTTTCATTTTCGGTGCGTTTGAGCATAAAGCCATACACTTCGTTCCAATAATGGTCGAGCAAAAAAGTAAAGGCTACTTGATCTCCTTTCTTGGCTTTTTCTATGTAGTTGTTTATTTCCAATGTACCGGTTTTGAAAAGGTATTCGTGATGAATACATTTAATTGAGTGAAAATCAAAATGATTTCAATAATCGGAAACCAATACATTACGTCTTTTTCTTTTAGTTTACCAGCAGCAAAGCCCATCGTAAGCCAAGCAAAAATGTAGCGAAAACCAATAATGCTCACCACAGCAATCCATTGAAATTGAAAAGCTAATAGCACAATTGGCAACAAAAGAAATAATAATTGTGACGCATAAAACAGCCCCAATTGGTTTCGGTCAAAAAGTTTGTAATGTTTGGCCGTTGAAACGTGACGGCGCTTTTGAGTAAACCAATCTTTAAATGTTGTTTTAGGTTCTGAGTAAGTAAAACTCTCCGGCAAATAGCAAATCGTTGTATTGTCACCGGTTGCGGCTTGATTGATAAACAAATCATCATCTCCGGAACGGATTTTCATATGATCCATAAACCCTCTTACCTTGAAAAATTCATCACGACGGTAAGCCATATTACGACCAACGCCCATGTAAGGTTTGCCCATTTTAGCCCAAGCAAAATATTGAGTAGCCGTTAATAAAGTTTCAAAACGAATGATTTTGTTCAGGAAGGAATTGGCTATTTTATCATAAGCACCATAACCCAAAATAATGTTTTTGTTCATCGCAAACTGTGAACTCATACTCGAAATCCAATCTTTGGAAACCGGATGGCAGTCGGCATCGGTAAATAACAAATAATCGTATTTGGCGGCTTTTATACCAAGGGTCAAAGCAAATTTTTTATTCCCCCAAAACGCTTCATTGTTTTCCACTTTTACCAATTTTACATTGGCATATTGTTTTTCAAATTCTTCAAAAATTTCTAACGTATTATCGCTTGAAGCATCGTCAATCAAAACGATTTCAAAAGTAGCATAGTCTTGTTCGGCTAATAACGGCACATACTTTTTTACATTTTCTTCTTCGTTTTTGGCACAAACAATTACAGAAATCGGGATTCTTTTAGGTGTAGCTACTTGCGGTTTAGCAAATGAAAATTTACCAAAAACGACAATATAATACAAGAATTGAACAACAACAACGGCAATGAATAAACAGAAAATTGATAATAACATAGTGCTTTTTCGTCTTTTAAAAAGGTCTGCAAATGTACAAAATCAATTATGAATTATGAGTTATGAGTTGTGAATTTTTACTGGAGTTATTGCCTGTTTTTTTTCATAGCCTCTGCAACGGCAATTGCTTGATTGTCATTGGTTTTTTCTAATTCGGAAATGATATTTTTATAGTTTTTATCATCTCTGTTTTGGGATAATTTTTTTGCGCTTCTATTGAAGTGATTTCAATTTCAAAAGCAATAATGCCACGGGCTTCGCGCATGGTTTTTTCGGATAACTTTTCCACTCGGACCGGGTTTTCTGAGTTGGCTTCGTATTTATCGACTAATTTTTTAAGCGAATTTACGGCTTGTTCATGCGTGTAGATTTTTACGTTTCCATACACATGAACCGCTAGATAATTCCAAGTAGGCACATTTTCATGGTCATACCAGGAAGAAGAAATATAAGAGTGTGCTCCCGAAAAAATAGCCAAAACAGAATCATCAGCTTTAAAACTTTCGCCTTGCGGATTTAGTTTGGAAATGTGCCCAACTAAAACTTGCTTTCCATCGGCATTAACATCCAAAACCAGTGGAATGTGTGTTGCCCATAATTTTCCATCTGTTTGATTTACCAAAATGGCAAAACCGTTCTGATGAATGAAGTTTTGAATGTCTTCCTGATTTTCGTTTTTGTATAATTCGGGGATGTACATTTTTAGGGATAAGTTAAAAGAGATAAGGGATAAGGGATAAGTTTTGATATAGTGATTAGAGACTTATCCCTTTTTCCTAATCCCTTATTACTATTTTAAATCACATTCACTTCAGCTTCAATGGTGATACCGAATTCTTTTAAAATGGCTGCCTGTATATCTTTGGAAACCTTTAAAATTTCCTGTCCGGTGGCGTTGCCGTAATTCACTAAAACCAGCGCTTGATTTTTATGAATTCCCGCGTCACCAAAACGTTTGCCTTTGAAACCAGCTTGTTCAATCAACCAGCCTGCCGGAACTTTAACTTCTGTTTCGGATACTATGTAATGGGGTATTTCAGGATGCAAAGCGTGAACTTTTTCAAAATCAGTTTTTGAAATAATTGGATTTTTGAAAAAACTACCGCTGTTGCCCAGCTCTTTCGGATCGGGTAATTTACTTTGTCTGATGGCAATCACCGCGTTGCTGACGTCTTTCAATGTTGGCGTGACTACGTTTTGTTTTTCTAATTCCTTGGTAATGTCACCGTAAGAAGTATTGATTTTATGATTACGCTTCGTCAATTTAAAAACTACGGAAGTAATAACAAATTGGTCTTTAGCTTCGTGTTTGAAAACGCTTTCACGGTACCCAAAATGACACGCTTCTTTACTGAAGGTTTTCATTTCCTGAGTCGTAATTTGCATGGCTTCACAAGACACGAATGTATCTTTAATTTCGGTGCCATAAGCTCCTATGTTTTGTACCGGTGTGGTGCCAACATTGCCCGGTATCAGTGACATGTTTTCTAATCCGCCAAAGTTTTGATCTATTGTCCACAATACAAACTCATGCCAATTTTCACCTGCCATGCTTTCTACCCAAACAAAATCATCGTCTTCTTTAAGCACTTTTTTGCCTTTTAAATCGACGTGGATGACCAAAGCGTTAATGTCTTGTGTGAGTAACATATTGCTGCCGCCACCCAAAATGAATTTTTTCTCGTTTAGATTTTGCTGTAAAACCGTTTTCAGTTCTTCAACCGAATGCACCGCTACAAATTGTCTGGCTTTGGCTTCAATGCCGAAAGTGTTGTGTTTTTTTAATGAAAAATTATCTTGGATTGTCATGATAAACGAAATTGAGCTTCACAAAAGTAAGGCAAAGATTTTAAACGAATTTCTTAAAATAGTTTTTATACCAAACGTGCAGCATGAAAATAGGCATGATATAAGGCATCAACTTTGAATTTCCTTGACGCAATTCGGCTACTAATTTTTTGCCATCCAGATTTTCTAAAAAGGACATTTCAAAAATCGGACTTATTGCAAAGGCATCAAGTTCTTCTTTAAAGGCGGGGTATTCGGTTAAATAAGTATACCAAGGAGCACTCAAACCTATTTTTCTGAAATTGATAATTTCTTCAGGAAGTTTATTTCTCATGGTATCTTTGAGAATGAATTTTCCTTTTTTCCCGGTAAAAAACCATTTGTCATCCAAAGTTCCTAAACCGGCAATTAATCGGTGATCTAAAAAGGGTTCCCGACATTCAATAGAAGTTCCCATAGTACAACGGTCGTTTCGGTCAAGTAACGAACACATATAAGTATGTTGGTCAAAATACAACGCCTGACGCTGCGGGTTGTTGGGATATAATGTTTTGGCTTCTGCTAAAATTTTGTGTCGATAGATGTTATAAGGCATTTCGGTTTTACCATAAAATTGCTGAATATCTTCCGGATAGACATTGGAACCATTAAAAATAACTAGATCGTCCACATTATCAATTTGTGAATAGCGGAACAATTTGTCAAATCTTGGTTTTTTGTTGAACCGCTCCATTAAACTCAGTCCCGAAACTACTTTTAGCAATGATGGATTTTTCAAAGCTTTGTAGCGCACATAACCGCCCATTAACTCGTCGGCACCTTCGCCCGAAAGCAATACTTTTACTTTGGGTTTGGCCGTTTTAGAAACAGCTAAAAGATGAGGTTCATTAAGGTGCATCAAGGGTTCATCTTGGTAATAGGTAGATTCCATCATGTTCAAAAACAGCGATTCGTTGTTTAATCGGGTTTGATGAAAATTATAATGATAAGCTTCTGTAATATTTTTGGCTAAAAATGATTCATCATGCTCTTCTTCCGAAAAGCCGATATTGAAAGTATTGATGTTTTTAAAATCCTGATAATATAAGGAGGATAGGATAGAGCAAGAGTCCAGTCCGCCACTCAAAAGCACACCAACCGGAACGTCGCTAACCATGCGAAGTTTTACTGATTCGAAGAAGGTTTCTTCAAACCATTCTTTTGGTTTTTGAATAGTGGGATGATTTTCAATTTCCGATTGTAAACTCCACCATTTGGTATTGGTGGTGTAGCCATCGTTTTCGAGCACCATATAATGTCCGGGCAATACTTTCTTCACTCGGTTGTACAAGGTATTTTCGCCTCCTACAAATCGGTTAAAAAAATACTCATCCATACCATTTTCCGAAATTTCTAACGGAACACCGGCGGTAAACAAGGCTTTTTGTTCGGAAGCAAAATAAATGGAGTTTTCGTAAAATGCATAATACAAAGGTTTTACACCCATTCTATCGCGTGCCAAAATCAATTTCTTTTCCAAAGTATCCCAAATGGCAAAAGCAAACATCCCATGGAGTCGTTTCAGGAAATCCATGCCGTAATGCTCAAAAAGATGCAACAAAACTTCGGTGTCTGAACCGGTTTTAATGACTATGCCTTTGTTTTTTAATTCAGGATAAAAAGATTTGTAGTTGTAGATTTCACCATTAAAAACCAGAGCATAACGCTTGTTTTCGGAGATAAAAGGTTGATGACCCGCAGCACTGGTATCAATAATAGATAAGCGTCGGTGGCCCAAGCCAATATTGTCCTGAATGAAATATCCGGCATCATCCGGACCCCGATGTTCCAAGGCATCCCGCATTTTCAATAGTTGCTTTTCGTCAACTTTAGTATGGTTAAATTTTAAAATGCCGTTAATGCCACACATGGTTATTTTGCACTTGTTTTTTTAGTTATTAATTGGTGATAGGTTTCCGCAATTGCTTTCATGTTGATAGCGTAATTGGCATTTTCTTCTATAAATTTTCTGTTTCTATTTACGACTGTTTTTCTCCAAAGGTTTCTTTCAAAAGCATATTGTAGCTCTTCAGCCAAAAGTTTAAATTTTCCATTCGGAATCAAAATACCGTTTTCCCCATTTCGAATCCAACTGCGGTTACCCGGTAAATCGGTCACAATTGGAAAACAACCACTGGCCATAGCTTCAAACAAGGAAGCCGAAACGCCTTCGGTTGCCGGCATACTGATATAAAAATTGGAATCTTGGAGTAAAACCGCCACTTCATTATTAGGTGTTCGACCTTTAAAAACGACCTCGTTCTCAATATTTAAATCGATAGCAAGTTTTTCGAGTGATTTCCGCATGCTTCCGTCACCAATAATGGTTAAGCGAAACGGGATGTTTTTCTTTTTCAGAATGGCAAACGCTTTTAGGATTTTGTTGTGTTTGTATTCGGGTTCCAAGGCGCGGGTTACAATGGCCTCAATGGATGTTTTGTCCTGATTGTCTTTGAATTTAAAATGTTCCAGATTAATTCCTTTGGGCATTACCATGACTTTAGCCATATCAACCTTGCTTTTTTCCATATGATCCGCCATTACTTTTCCCCAGGCGTGAATTAAATCGGCCTTTCTAAAAGCATAATCTTGCAGCATTTTTTTAAAAATATACAAAGGGGAATTGTGTGGCCAGAGATCAGTGATTCCTTGCTGAGCAATTGCTACCGGTTTGATACCGGTTAGGGCTGCTAAAAAACCATAACTAGTTGTTCGTTCAGCAATGACCATATCGGGCTTGAATGTTTTGGCAATTCTCCGAATGGTAAAAAAGGCCATCAAAAGTTCCATTAATCGACTTACTCTGCTAAAACCTACACTACTTTTTTGCAGTTCCCAAGTGACAATTTCGAAATCGCCATACTCCTTGAGACCATTCATCCAAGTGATGGCGTCAGCTCTATAGGTTTCTCCCAGAAACAGTATTCTTTTTTTGGTCATTAGGTTTACTCTTCGGTTTCCAACGCTCTGTTTAAAAAGTCATTCAAAGGTTTTAATACCATTAATTTTTGCGCGATAACTTTACTGAAATTGTGGTCTGTAAAAAGAGCATCATCAATTTTTTCGGAAGCCGTAAAGCTTTTCAGTTTTAAGAATTCGATAGCCGGATGATTGGGTTCAAAATCTTTTGGTGCTTTTTTCAAGGTATTAGTTTCGTCGCGTGTCAAAGCGTTGAATTCTTTTTTGAATTTTTTGTCAGTAACAATCGCTTCTAAATCTTCGTGGAAAAAGGCAATTTCTTTACGGATTTTTTTCAGTTCTTCCGGCTCCGGACACCAAACGCCACCGGCAATAAACGAATTTCCTTTTTCGAAATGAACATAATAGCCCGGACTGTTTTTTCGGAATTTATTTTGGGTAAACCAAACGCCCATATTCGTTTTATAAGGCGATTTGTCTTTAGAAAAACGGATGTCGCGATTGATACGAAAAGTACAGTTTTTGACTTCCAAAGACTCCAACGATTTGTCTAATGGTTTCATTTCCGCCAAAAGCGATGCTATGTAATTATGATAGTCTTTCTTATAATTTTCATACCTTTTTTTGTTGGCATGCATCCACTCGGTATTGTTGTTGGCCACTAAATCGGACAAGAACTGCAAGGCTTCTTTGGTAATCATAATTACAAATGTTTTTTTAAATCTTCCTCTGAAATAAAGCCAACGTTACGCCACACTTCTTTGCCGTTTTCATATACGATGATGGTTGGTAAACCGTCTAATTTCATTTGATCTACCAGCGTTTTGTTTTCATCGGCATCCAGTTGTACAATTTTTATTTGTTCTTTCAGTTCGGACTGAAATTTCAAAATATAAGGTTTCATTTTTTGACACGGAGCGCACCATTTGGCATTAAAATCAACCATTACACGGGTACTTGATTTTATCAATTCACCATATTCCTGGTCGCACATTCCGATGATTTTGTCACTGGGTTTGCTTTTATTGGCCGCTTCCCATTTCATATAACCTCCATCTAAATTGTAAATTTCGGAAAAGCCTAATTCGGCTAATTTATCGGCTGCTTTGGCGCTACGACCACCTACTTTACAATACACAAAAACAGGTTTTGACTTGTCATATTTTGATACCCTGTTGGCAAAATCAGCATCGAACCAATTAATATTGGTTGCGTTTTCGATATGTCCGACGTTGAATTCTTCGGGAGTTCTTACGTCAACTAATTGGGGATTTTCAGTTGCTTTTAATTTATTAGAAAAAGCAGTTACATCAACGGTTTTAATAGTTTTTGAGGGTTGTCCTTGGCAACTTACAAATAAAAAAGTCAGTAATAATAAGGATAGGAATTTCGATTTCATGGTTGAAAAATTTGATGCTAAATTACAAATTTGCAGCATACTAAAGATTAAATATTTTATAACTCTGATGGGTGGTTTTTACTATGTTTTCGGTTCGTTCCGGATGGGTGTCGGAGATGAATAATTGTCCAAATTCTTCGTTGTTGACCATTTCAATAATCTTGCTTACGCGAAATTCATCGAGTTTGTCAAAAATATCATCAAACAGTAAAATGGGTTTTTCGCCGCTTTGTTTTTTAACGAAGTCGAATTGAGCCAATTTCAGTGCGATAAGAAATGATTTTTGTTGGCCTTGGGAACCAAACTTTTTAATCGGATGATGGTCAATTTCAAAAGACAAATCGTCTTTGTGGACTCCCACAGAAGTGTATTGCAGAGCTCGGTCTTTAGCGATGTTTTCTTCCAACAGAGTTAAAGTGTCATTTTCAAACAAATCACTTTGGTAAACCAGCTGCACAGTTTCGGCAGAGTTGGTAATTTCCTGATGGTATTGATTAAAAATCGGAATGAAGTCGTTTAAAAACTGTTTTCTTTTTTCAAAAATAGCTTGCCCGAGTTGGTTTAATTGTTCGTTGTAAATACTCAAGGTGTCTTTCTCAAAAACATGGTTTAAAGCAAAATACTTCAGCAAAGCATTACGTTGACTGATGATTTTTTGGTACTGAATTAATTGCTGTAAATAAGTATTGTCCAATTGCGAAATAACGCTGTCGATAAACTTTCTACGGGTTTCGCTGCCTTCAATGATTAAATCCCGGTCGGCAGGCGAAATAATCACTAAAGGTATAAAACCAATGTGGTCAGAGAACTTTTCGTAGAGTTTGCTGTTGCGTTTCAGGATTTTCTTTTGGCCTTTTTTCAAACTGCACAGAATTTGTTCGGAGCGGTCATTTTTTTCGAATTCCCCATCCACTACAAAAAACTCTTCTCCGTGTTTGATATTCTGAACTGCCAACGGATTGAAATAACTCTTTCCGTTGGCCAGATGATAAATAGCGTCGAGGATATTGGTTTTTCCAATACCGTTTTTGCCTACGAAACAATTGATTTTAGCATCAAATTCGAAGGTGGCTTCCGAAAAATTTTTGTAATTGAGTACTGAAATTCGCTTTAAAAACAATTTGGTTTTGTTTAAAATTAATGCTTAAACGCCTTGTATATAAGAGAAAAAGGTTAATTTATTGTTGTTAATCTCAATCTCTAAAGTAAAGAGGTGCAAATTATTCAAAAATATCGACAAAAATAGCTTTTAAATATGAATAAAAATTTTATTTTTGCGCACACTAAATTAAAAATAGATGGCAACTTTTAACAAAAGAGGATATAAAGCACCAAAAGAAAAAGAAGAAAAAGGCGTAAATACTTTCGTTGAAGATATTGAAAAAATTGACGTTGATGCCAAAGACAGCGCAACGGCAAAAGCATTCGATACTTTAGATGAAACGGCTTCTAAAGCTGAAGATTTTGTAGCTAAAAATCAAAAATACATTTTGAGTTTCCTTGGCGCAGTTGCAGTTGTAACTGTTGGTTATTTGATGTATCAAAAATTCATTGCTGAGCCAAAACAACAAGAAGCTGCTGAAGAATTATTTGTAGCACAACAAAACTTCCAAAAAGCGGTTGAAGGTGGTGCCAAAGCAGATTCATTATATAATTTAGTATTAAAAGGTTCAGAAGGAAAATTCGGAGTAGTGAAAATTGCTGAAGAATATTCAGGAACTAATGCCGGTAACTTAGCTAATTATTATGCGGGTATCGCTTATTTGAATACAAAGAAATATGCAGAAGCTATCACGAGTTTAGAAAAATTCTCTTCGGATGATATCATGTTAAGTACTTTGGCTAAAGGTGCTATCGGAGATGCTTACGCGCAACAAAACAAGCAAAAAGAAGCTTTAGATTTTTATTTAAAAGCAGCTGATGCTAACAAAAACGATTTCACAAGACCAAGATTTTTGTTAAAAGCCGGTAAAACCGCTTTAGCTCTAGGTAATAAAGCTGACGCAGTAAAATATTTTACCGATATCAAAGACAACTACGATGCTTCACCGGAAGCACAAGGTATTGATGCTTTGATTGGTTTAGCACAATAATTCAAAAAATAATATTTTATAAAAGGATTAAGGATAGTATCTTTAATCCTTTTTTATTTTAAATCATCAACTTATGGCCACTGCAAATAAAAATTTGTCGAACTATGATAAAAAGACACTACCAAACGCTAAAGATTTTCGGTTTGGAATTGTAGTTTCAGAATGGAATGATCACATCACAAACGGACTTTATACTGGGGCAGAAGCCGCTTTACTAGATTGTGGGGCTTTGCCGGAAAATTTGATTCGATGGAATGTTCCCGGGAGCTTTGAATTAGTCTATGGCGCTCAAAGAATGATTGTTACGCAAGAAGTGGATGTTGTGATTACTATTGGTTGTGTGATTAAAGGCGAAACGATGCATTTTGAATTTGTGTGCGAAGGTGTGACGCAAGGCATCAAAGACTTAAACGTGCAAACTGATGTGCCGGTTATTTTTTGTTTACTGACCGATAATAACGAACAGCAATCTATTGACAGGAGTGGAGGAGTTCACGGCAACAAAGGAACAGAAGCCGCCATTGCTGCCATTAAAATGGCTGACTTAAGGAAGAAGACAATGTAGTCGATTAGTTGTTTCTGATATAAATAAAAGCCTATTTCGTTTTGAATAGGTTTTTTTATTTTTAGCCAATGATTAACGCTAAATCCGATTACTTTTTCCTTAAATTTGCTTACTTTGGTTTTACCACAGTTTACTTATTACTGAACACTGAATACTAATAAATGTCAAGCATAATTCAATTACTTCCAGATCACGTTGCCAACCAGATAGCTGCCGGTGAAGTAGTGCAAAGACCGGCTTCAGTCGTAAAAGAATTGTTAGAAAATGCCGTAGATGCCAATGCAACCGACATCAAATTAATCATCAAAGACGCCGGAAAATCATTGATTCAAGTTATTGATAATGGGAAGGGAATGAGCGTAACCGATTCGCGTTTGTGTTTTGAGCGTCATGCTACCTCCAAAATACGTCAGGCCGAAGATTTATTTTCATTGCATACCAAAGGTTTTCGGGGCGAAGCCTTAGCCTCTATAGCAGCGATTGCTCATGTGGAAATGAAAACCAAACAAGACCAAGAGGAATTGGGGATTCATATTATCATTGAAGGGTCTAAATTTGTTTCCCAAGAACCGGCCGTTTTACCCAAAGGAACTTCTTTTGCCATCAAAAATTTGTTTTTCAACATACCGGCACGCCGCAATTTCCTGAAATCGGAAACCGTAGAACAACGTCACATTGTGGATGAATTTCAGCGCGTAGCCATGGCGCATCCGAATATCCATTTTACGATGTACCACAACGGTAGTGAAATGTTTAATTTGCCCATTTCAAATTTCAGACAACGCATCGTCAATATTTTTGCCGGAAAGACCAATGAAAAATTGGTTCCTGTAAAAGAAGAAACTGAAATTGTCAACCTGCAAGGTTTTATAGGAAAGCCTGAATTTGCCAAGAAAAATCGTGGGGAACAGTTCTTTTTTGTCAACAATCGCTTTATCAAAAGTGGCTATTTGCATCATGCCGTGATGGCTGCTTACGAAGGTTTGCTCAAAGATGGAGCACAACCCAGTTATTTTCTTTATTTGGATGTGCCGCCTCACACCATTGATATCAATATTCATCCGACAAAAACTGAAATTAAGTTTGATGATGAACATGCCATATACGCCATTTTACGTTCGGCTATCAAGCACAGTTTAGGGCAATTTAATGTAGCTCCGGTACTCGATTTTGATCGCGATCCCAATTTAGACACTCCTTACCAATACCAAAATAAAGAAGCCGAATATCCTACCATTCAGGTGGATAGAAGTTATAATCCATTTTCTGAAGATAAACCCAATAAATCCTTTTCTTCTAATTATAAAAAACCGGAAGCTCAACCCAATTGGGAGAGTTTATATGTTGGCTTAAAACAAGCCGGGCAGGAGATTGCAGAAATGACGTTTGAAAACGACGGAGCTGTGTCATCTTCTTTATTTGAAGAAAATGAAATAGAACAAGAAGTTAAACGCACTTACCAAATTCATAAAAAATACATTGTCAGCCCTATCAAATCGGGGATGGTGATTATTAATCAGAAACGGGCTCATGAGCGCATATTGTATGAAGAATTTCTAACGAATATGACCGTGCATCAGGCTTCGAGTCAGCAAATGCTGTTTCCGTTGCAGTTGTATTTTTCGGGTGCAGAGATTGATTTAATCAAAGAACTACAACTCTCGTTAGAAAATACCGGTTTTCTTTTTGAAGCCATACACCAGGATAGTATTGTGATTTCAGGATTACCTGTCAATGTGACCGAAAGTGAAATTTCTATCGTTTTGGAAGAGTTATTGAGTGATTTACAAGACGGCATTCCGGACAGTAGTTTTTGCCAAAATGATACCATTGCTAAGTCGATGGCGAGAAGTTTGGCCGTAAAAACCGGAACCTATTTAACCGAAAAAGAACAAGAAAACTTGGTACACAACCTCTTTGCCTGCAAAGAACCCAATGTATCGCCTTTTCAAAAACCTACTTTCATCACGATGAGTGTGGAAGATTTAGATAAAAAATTCAGCTTATGATGCGCATGACCGATACTGTAAAGCAGTTACTGATTATTAATATTATATTCTATATAGGTTCCAATATAGTGGGCGATGTTGCTTATCAGTTGTTCTCACTGTATTATCCAAGTCACCCGAATTTCAGGATTTGGCAACCCTTGACCAGTATGTTTATGCATGCGGCTATGCCCAATTTTACCCATATTTTGTTTAATATGTTTGCGCTGGTTTCCTTTGGCTCGGCTTTGGAACATTTTTGGGGACCAAAAAAATTTATTTTCTTTTATATTTCCTGTGGTTTAGGAGCGGCTTTGCTGCACACCGGATTCAATTATTTTCAGTATCAACATGCTTTGGAAGCGTTGCAAAATGCTCATATTCCTAATGATGTTATTGCTACGATTTTAAAAGAAGGAAAGTATAACGAAAAGATTGTTGAGATGGTACCGTTGTCAACATTAGAGCAATTTTATTTTTCATTCAATGTCCCATCACTCGGAGCTTCAGGAGCTATTTACGGATTGTTAACCGCCTTCGCATTTATGTTTCCAATGGCAGAATTGGGGATTATGTTCATTCCTATTCCGATTAAAGCCAAATATTTTGTGCCGGGATTAATTGCGGTAGATTTATTTTTAGGCTTTCAAGGCAGCTCTCTTTTTGGTAGTGGCGGTACAGGTATTGCCCATTTTGCACACGTTGGCGGAGCCATTACCGGTTTCTTAATGATGTGGTATTGGAAGAAAAATCAGTTTAATAAAAATCGTTGGAATTAGAAAGTAGTATTCAGTAAACTTTATTTATTGTTAAAGGTATGAGTATAATAGAAGATTTAAAATGGCAATATAAAATTGGAGGCATAGCCAATAAAATGATTTATTGGAATGTGGCCGTTTTTTTGGTGTCGATACTTTTTTTCTATCAATTTAAGCTGGGTTTTTTTAATTATCCTAATTGGCTGGCAGTTTCTTCCGAACCTATGGAAGTGCTTACAAAACCATGGACATTATTGACCTATGCTTTTTTTCATTATGGTTTTCTGCATTTGTTTTTTAATATGATGGTGCTGAATTTCTCCAGTCGTTTGTTCCTGACTTTCTTTACTGAAAAACAATATTTAGGAGTATACTTGTTGAGTGCTGTTTTTGCCGGTTTGTGCTTTGTGTTGAGCTTTTATTTGCTTCATCAATCGTCTGCTATGGTCGGTGCTTCGGCTGCTATTATGGCCTTACTGGTGGCAACAACCACTTACCAACCTTTAATGAATATTCGATTGTTGTTGATTGGTAATGTAAAGCTATGGCATATTACCGCTGTCATTCTGTTGTTGGATTTGTTACAGATTCAGCTCGATAATACCGGTGGTCATATTGCGCATTTGAGCGGAGCCTTTTTTGGTTATATTTACATCAAATTGTTGCAAAACGGTACTGATTTGAGTCGGGGAGTGAACTCGGTTTTCGGATTTTTTGCTTCGCTGTTTGATAAAAAGCCATCTACCCCGTTTAAAAAAGTGCACGTTAACCCCAAAAGACCTGCTGTAAAAAGAGAAAGTAAAATTGTAGCCAAAGATAAAACCCAGCAACAGTTGGATGAAATTTTGGATAAAATCAGTCAATCGGGCTATGACAGTCTGACCGCTCAGGAGAAGGAATTTCTCTTTAAAGCCGGAAAATAAAGGATAAATGAAGAAACTTTCATTGTTTAACAAAATCGTTTTTGCGTGTAATATAGTCGTGACTGTGTTGACGTTTGTGGCCTACATTTTACCCTTTTTGGCTCCTAAAATGTTCCCGTTACTTTCGGTATTGACCCTGATTTTACCTTTGTTTCTTATTCTAAATGGCTTATTTTTTATCTATTGGTTACTCCAAGTAAAGCGCCAAGTGATTTTATCGGGCTTGGTTTTATTGCTAGGTATTACGTTTATCAGTAAATTTTATAAGTTTTCTTCGAATGATATAGAACGGGAAGAGAAAGATTTTACCGTGATGAGCTACAACGTTCGCTTGTTCAACCTGTTCGATTGGATTAAGGATAGAAATGTTGGCGATGCTATACTAACGTTTATCAACGAACAAAACCCGGATGTCTTGTGTATTCAGGAGTATTCGGAAAATGCCAAAGTAGATTTGCGGGCCTACAAGTACAAAGCCATTTTTATGGAAGGCAATCACATCAAGACCGGACAGGCTATTTTTTCTAAATTCCCTATTTTTAATCAAGGCGATTTCAAAATTCCCGAAGCAGGTAACAACGTGATTTATGCCGATATTAAAAAAGGAAAAGACACCATCAGAGTTTATAATATTCATTTGCAATCTATAAAAATTTCTCCCGATGTGAATGAAATTCAGGAGCACGTAGATGCAATCAATCAAAGCAAATCTCAACAAGTTTTTAAACGCATTCGGGATGCATTCAAAAAACAGGAACAACAAGCGGAGATTTTAGTCAAACACAAAAAAGAATGTCATTACCCGCTTATCATTTGCGGCGATATGAATAACAGTCCGTTTTCATACATTTATCGCAATATCAAAGGCGATTTACACGATTGTTTTGAAGAAGCGGGGAATGGTTTTGGTCAAACGTATAAATTCAAGTATTATCCGGCTCGTATCGATTATATTTTTGCTGATAAGAAAATGAAAATTAAAAGTTTTACCAGTTTTTCTCAATTTGAAAATTCCGATCATTTTCCGATCATGACCAGGCTTTCATTTATTGAATAGTTACAGCGGCTGTTTTTTCAGATAATCCAAAGCATAGCGGCCTTCGTTGAATAGCAAATCCAATATACTAAGGTTGTTAAGATAGCCATGTTTTTCACCAAAAACTTGAGTGTAAGGTTCGAATAGGGAAGTGTCTTTTTTTCCGTTGATTAGCTTTCGAAAATCGGTTTTGTCATTTACATCATGAAAATATTCCGAAGTTTCATCATAATCAAATTCAAAGCCCAAGCATTTTGAAACAACAGACATGGTTTCCAAATTTAAATCCATCAGGAAAGTGTGTTGTTTTTCAAAGATAGGACGGATATCATCTTCAAAATACTCAAAGAAGGGCGAAGTTCGATAAGCCGCTTCCAATGATTTGAAATGCTGTTTCTGCCAGTCGAAAGCCGTTTCGAGTTTAACTTCCTTTATTTTTTGATGGGCTACTTTAGAATGTTTTATCGGGATATTAAGCAACTGAATACCATTGGGACTGTATATATACATACGGTTTCGGTTGGTTTGTTTCTGGAAATTATCCTCCATTTCAAAGGTTACGATATCGGCTTTAGCCATCGCTACAAAATGACTGATAGAAGGAAAGTAACTCGGATGGATAATGATATTGTTGCTCATGATTCAGTAGTAGATTTAAAGTAAAAAGCCATAAAGCCTGTTACGACTATATGACTTTTACCTTTTCAAATTATTTAATCTTCAAATTTTACAATTAACTTTTATTCGCTTTTTTCTTTTTCCAAAAATAATCACCAACAAAGTATAAAATCAATAACCCTAAGAAGTATTTAAAATAAGACTGTGGTTGCCCGTCTCCGCTTACGGTGGTGAACAAACGTTCCCAACGAATTTTGTTGCCAAGACCTTCACCATTGCTGTCCCAACTCATCCAAATGAAAACCGGTTTTCCTACGATGTGGTCTTCGGGTACATAACCCCAATAACGGCTGTCTTCCGAGTTGTGACGGTTGTCTCCCATCATCCAGTAGTAATTTTGTTTGAAGGTATAGCTGGTTACTTTTTTATCATTTACATATATGTCATTGCCCACCACTTTCAACGTATTTTTTTCGTAAACTGAAATAATTCGTTTGTAAAAAGGTAAGGTTTGTAAATTCAAAGCCACTGTTTTTCCTGCTTCCGGAATGTAAATTGGACCAAAGTTGTCACCATTCCATTTCGGATTATGCGTAAAAATATTGGATTCAGGGTCTTTGTTTATGATTTGGGTAACCGATTTGATTCCGGGAACGGTTCGTAATGTTTTTGCTCCTTCAGCGGTTAATGCTCTCAGGTAGAGTGTATCGCGAGTTTCGCTTTTAAAACCGGCTCCGTCTGTTGAACCAACTTGTTTTAATAAATACTCAAAATCCATTGGCGTATTCATATCATACGTAACATAGTACGAATACTGTGTTTTAGCTCTTTCCGGCAAAATCAATTCTTTTCCGTTGATGAAAACCGTACCGTTTTTAATTTGTAACGAATCACCAGGTGTACCTTGACAACGTTTTACATAGTTCGATTTTTTGTCTACCGGTTTTAGAATGCTTCTTCCCGAAGTGTCGAAAAACTTGTAAACCGTATCAGCCGGCCAGTTGAAAACAACAATGTCATTTTTTTCGATTTTTTGGAATCCCGGAAAGCGGAAATAAGGCAATTGCGGCCAGCTCAAATAAGATTTTGTTTTGATAACCGGTAAAGTGTCATGAACCATTGGAGCCGCTACAGTAGTCATTGGAGTTCGGGCTCCGTAATGAAATTTACTCACAAAAAGGAAATCGCCAATCAGCAATGATTTTTCCAACGAAGAAGTTGGAATCGTATACGGTTGCATCACATAAGTATGAACCAAAGTGGCCACAACAACAGCAAAAAGCAACGAGCTGATAGTGTCGCCGGTTTTAGTGGTGGCGACTAAACTTCTGTCAGCAATATAAGTAACCTCTTGAGTATAGTTGATGTAATAAAGGTAAAGTCCGAAAGTAAAAATGCCCAACCAAGTATCAGCGGTAGATTTTCGGCCAAAACTTCTTAAGGTTTCTATCCAAACTACCGGAAACATAATTAGGTTGATAATTGGAATAAACAGTAAAACAGTCCACCAAGTTGGTCGATTGATAATCTTCATCAAAACGATAGAATTGTATACGGGAATAAAAGCTGCCCATCGGTGTCTTCCTGCTTTTTCGTATAATTTCCAAGTTCCTAAACCATGTATGATTTGAACAGCGAGGAAAAATATAAACCATTGTATTAGTGTCATTATGCTAAATGTATTTGGTTATGTGGTTATTTTGTTTTTGGTTATAGGTATAATTAGTATTGGATTTGTTACTTCAAATCTAAAACATCTTTCATCGAGAACACGCCGTTTTTGCCAATAATCCATTCGGCAGCCAGTACAGCACCCAATGCAAACCCTTCACGATTGTGTGCTACGTGTTTGATTTCGATAAAATCTACCTCAGAATTATAGTAAACACTATGGGTGCCCGGAACGTTTTCAATGCGTTTGGCATCAATATGAATTTGGTTGTCGTTAGCTTTTTCTTCAGTCCATGATTGGTAAGCTGAATTCTCGATTATGCCTTTGGCTAACGAAATAGCAGTACCGCTCGGAGAATCCAGTTTTTGCGTATGGTGAATTTCCTCCATCGATACTTTGTAGACGTTGCTGAATTTTGCCATCATTTTGGCCAAATAAGCATTCAGTTCAAAAAACAGATTAACGCCCAAACTAAAATTAGAACCATAAAGGAATGCCCCTTTTTTTTCTTGGCATAATTTTACCATGTCTTCATAATGGTCTAACCAGCCGGTGGTTCCGGAAACTACCGGTATACCTTGGTTTAAACAAGTAGTTATGTTGGTAACGGCGGCTGTTGGAACACTAAAATCAATAGCTACATCAGCTTTCTCTAAACCGTCAAAAGTAGTGGTATCGTCTTTTTTTAATACAATTTCATGTCCTCTTTCCAAAGCAATGCTTTCGATTACTTTTCCCATTTTCCCATATCCCAACAGTGCTATTTTCATTTTAGAATTTGTAGTTTAAAGTTAAGCCAAGATTGGTTTTGTAGTTGATATCGTTTTGATATACTTCAGGCTGAAAAGAAAGTTTATCGCTCACATTGAACTGGAGTAAATGGGCATCTACATTGGCATCCACTATATTGAGGACATAAAAACCTACAGTGATTAATAAGGATAAATCCCTGTTGCGTTGGTAAAAACGCTGTGCCTGAATCAATCGATTGTCATCCAAATAATCGAATTCATCTTTTTCACCTGCTAAACGCTGTTTGTAGGCGTCGCGGTATTTGTGATATTTTTTGTTGTTAGAAATATAAAAATACAAACTGGTTCCGATAGCTCCGTAAACAATGGGAATCTTCCAGTATTTTTTATTGTAGGCCTGACCCAAACCCGGTACTATAGCCGAATAAAAAGCGGCCTTTGAAGGAGCTAACGGATTGATTTCTTCCGTTTTTAAGGTGTCTTTGGCAACAATAGCATTACTGATTTCCTGAGAAAAAACAGTTTGTTTTCCAAACAGAAAAAACAGAATAGCTATGTAAATAAAACGATGCACTAACCTTTGATTAATTTGATAATACGGTTAAAATCTTCCTCCGAATGAAACGGAATGGTGATTTTTCCTTTACCGTTTCCGGCTACTTTTACATCAATTTTGGAACCGAAGAAATTGACAAATGCTTTTTTCTGATCGTCAGCAATAGTAAAAGCTGTTCCTTTTTTTGCTTTAGCCGGAGCCGGTTTTATGCTGTCCTGGTAGTTTTTTACCAACGCTTCGGTTTCACGAACGGAAAGGTTTTGGCTAACGATTTCTTGATAAATATCAGTTTGAACGTCTTGATCTTCTATATTGATAATTGCACGACCATGTCCCATACTGATAAACCCATCACGGATTCCGGTTTGGATAATCGGGTCTAATTTTAACAATCGCAAGTAGTTCGCTATTGTAGAACGTTTTTTACCCACACGTTCGCTCATTTGCTCTTGTGTCAATTGGATTTCGTCAATCAAACGTTGGTATGAAAGCGCAATCTCAATAGGGTCTAAGTCATGACGCTGAATGTTTTCTACCAAGGCCATTACCAGCGACTCATTGTCATTGGCAATACGGATGTAGGCAGGAACAGTAGTCAGTCCCACTAATTTGGAAGCTCGCAAACGACGCTCTCCCGAAATCAATTGGTATTTGTTAAAATCTAATTTACGAACGGTAATCGGTTGGATAAGCCCCAGTTCTTTGATAGAAGAAGCTAACTCTTGCAGCTGCTCTTCGTTAAAGTTGGTTCTCGGTTGAAACGGATTAATCTCAATGGCTTCAATATCCAATTCGATAATATTCCCAACCACTTTGTCGGCATTTTTATCACCAACGGCTTTAATATCATTTTCAGGATCTTTCAACAAAGCCGATAATCCTCTTCCTAATGCTTGTTTCTTTATAGCTTTTGCCATAGGGGTTAACTGTTTTTCTTGATAATTTCTTGTGCCAGACTTAAGTAGTTTGTGGCTCCTCTGCTCGTGGCGTCAAAGTTAATGATACTTTCACCAAAACTTGGCGCTTCACTCAATTTCACATTACGTTGAATGATGGTTTTAAATACCATATCATTGAAATGCTTCTGAACTTCTTCTACCACTTGGTTTGACAAACGCAATCGCGAGTCATACATAGTCAGTAAAAGACCTTCGATATCTAAGTTGGGATTGTGTATTTTTTGTACGCTTTTAATGGTGTTCAGCAATTTGCCTAATCCTTCCAATGCGAAATATTCACATTGAATCGGAATCACCACACTATCTGCCGCTGTTAACGCATTCAAAGTCAATAAACCTAATGATGGGGCGCAGTCAATCAGGATATAGTCGTACTGGTCTTTGATGTTTTCCAAAGCCTGTTTCAACATATACTCGCGGTTTTCTTTGTCAACCAATTCAATCTCGATGGCTACCAAGTCGATATGCGCCGGGATTACCGATACATTGGGTGCTGTGCAAGCGATAGTAGCTTCTTCGGGTGTATTGCTGTGTTCCAGAATTTGATAAGTGCCAATCTCCACACTCTCCACATCAATACCTAAACCGGAACTGGCGTTAGCTTGAGGATCGGCATCAATTAAAAGTACTTTTTTTTCTAAAACACCCAGTGATGCTGCAAGATTTACAGAGGTTGTTGTTTTTCCGACACCCCCTTTTTGGTTAGCAATAGCAATGATTTTACCCATTTGTTTTTCGTAGATTTTGAGCGGTAAAAATACAATTTATTATGGGTTTGTCAAGGCTTATTTGTTAACATTCTCGTAAAGTTTTGAAGAATAGAGGGATAAGAAAAAAGGGATTAGTGATAAGGTTTTTAATGAGTAATTACGAGCTTTTTGAATGGCTAAAACAGCTATTTACTTCCTTTGTTCTTAATCATCATTTCAAGCATATCCCACATTTCTTGCGGAATTTTTTCCAGAATATTGAATTGCCCGGCCCTTGTAACCATTCACCTCCGTCAATAGTTACCACTTCTCCGTTGATATAAGAAGAGAAATCAGAAACTAAATAAGCAGCTAAATTGGCTAATTCCTGATGGTCGCCCACTCTTTTCAAAGGAACTTTTTTAGCCATGTCAAATTTTTCGGCTAAATCGCCCGGCAATAAACGGTCCCAGGCTCCTTTAGTAGGGAAAGGCCCCGGAGCAATGGCGTTCATACGGATGCCATACTTGGCCCATTCTACTGCTAAACTTCGGGTCATGGCCAGCACGCCTGCTTTTGCAGTGGCACTCGGTACTACATAACCGGAACCTGTCCAGGCATAAGTGGTGACAATATTTAAGACATTACAATTGGTTTGTTTTTGGGCTATCCAATGTTTACCAAACGCCAGTGTACAGTTTTTGGAGCCTTTCAGTACAATATCGATGATAGTATCAAAGGCATTGGCGGATAACCTTTCGGTTGGTGAAATGAAGTTTCCGGCGGCATTATTTAGCAACACATCCACTTTGCCATATTCTTTTAAAACCTCGGCCAACATGGCTTCCACTTGGTCAAAATGACGAACGTCGCACTGTAAGGGTAAGCATTTGCCACCGGTTTCTTTTTCCAATTCGGTCGCTGTAGTTTTTAGTTTTTCTAAATCACGGGAAGTGATAGCAACTTTGGCCCCCAATTCCATGAAATAACGGGTCATGGCTTTACCTAAGCCACTTCCTCCACCGGTTACTACAATTACTTTATCGGCTAGGGCATTATCGCGAAGCATTTTAGCTGAAAAATTCATAGTGTTTTCTTTTTTTACCTTCGTTCGGTTTGACCGAAAGTCTGAAGTGTAAATATATAAAACTAAATGCTCCCAAAAAAATAAACCGAACTACAGTATAACTATAATCCGGTTTCCACAATTAACTAATTTTAAACAACCCGATTTTCTATTTTTTGATAAACTTTTTAGTGATTGGTCCCAAAGAACTATCGATTTTTATAAAATATAGGCCTGAACTTAATTGACTGACATCCATAGTATAAATATAATTAGCATTTTCGGTCACTACATTTTGTTTTACCACTTTGCCTTCGGTATTCATTACTTTATAAGCAACTTGCCCTTCTGTTAGTCCTTTGGTATCTATATTCAATTCGTTTTCAACAAACGTTGGATAAACAGTCACTTTGGCATTAAGTTCGTTGGTGTCCAGATTTAATGCGGCAAAATTGGTCACTACATTGTCAATAATTAATCGGCTTCCAAAGGTTGGGGTAGAATTTTCTTTGGCCATGGTAAATGAAATAACGATAGATGCCGGCGTTGCGTTCGAAGTATATGTAATGGGTTCGTAGACATATTCAAACGAGTTGTGTATGCCTGAAATATCAATAAAAGCATGACCAATTTCAATGCCATTGCTATCCGATACTTGAATTCTGGCTTGAGCAATATCATCTCCGGCAGGCATAAATTTATAGTAAAAACCAATCATCGAGATATTGTCGGTCGGTTCTACCGGAATGCCCGGATTCCAACCCGGACTGTCTTGCTCTGGGTCGCTGAAAATAGTTGCCATTCCCGGCACAACAACACCTTGTGTAATGTTAAAAGCATTTGAAATTTCCATAGCATAATCGCCGCTTTGCGGTTCAAAAGAAGCATATACCATAGAGGGAATACACCAAGTATATTGCATCTCATCTCCAAAGCTTTCTCCGGTTTCAGGATCAAAACCAACTTGTTGTATAAAAGTCATTCCCCAGTTGGAAGGCAGGAAATTAGATTTGACATTTTCAAAGTCGCCATTGACCACTTGTGAAAAACTTACGCTACTTATCAAAAGAGCTAAAGCGGTACTAAATAAATAATTTTTTTTCATAAGGTAATTTTTTGATGGTTCAGTGAAATTCTTTTTCATAGCAATTTCTGAAACCAAAAGTACAGAGAACCTGGGTAGAAGAATAATTTTTCAGGTTGACAATAGGTGTACAACTCCCAATTTTATTGAGGTTAAGCGCTTTTTTAGACAGAAAGAATGAAGTCGGTTAAGTTTTCTTCTGTATTCAGTTGTAGTTTTTTGCGCAAACGGTGGCGTGCGGTTTTGACACTGTCTGGCGAAATATTTAAAATGGAAGCCATTTCTTTGATGGACAGGTTTAACTTAATCAGCGCACAAATTTTCAAATCATTAGTGCTGATATCCGGGTATTTTTGTTTTAATCGGGTGTAGAAATTCTTGTTGACACTTTCAAAATAGTTGTCAAAATCTTTCCAATTGTTATCCTGAATAGTGTATTTGCTGACCAGTTTCTTGAGTTCGTTTTCAGCATTCGGTTCTTTCTTGTTGAGGATAGTTTTAATTTCATCTAAAAGCTCATTTTTCTCCAACATCTGAATGGTAATAGCGCTTAACTGACTTTCCTTGTGCTCCAAATCATTTTGAAATTGCTGTTCTTTCAGCATTTTTTGCTCTTCCATCAACTGTACTAATTCTTCTTTCGCAGTGAGCAGTTGTTTGTCTCGTTTGTTAATTCTTTTCAAAAAGTAATATAAAAACGAAAACACAACAATCAAAATCCCTAAAACACTGACTAAAAGATAATTGGTTAACTTCGTGACTTCTTTTTCAGCAGAGATGAGTTTCAGTTTTCGGTTTTTTTCAGACACTTCAAACTGTACTTCCAGACTCTTTTCTATTTGTTGTTTTTCGGCTGAATAAAAACTGTCTTTAAGCGTGATGATTTCGCTTTGCAACTGACTTACTTCTTTAAAGTTGCTTTGACTTTTTTTAATGTCAATCAGCATCTCAATACTTTTTATTTCAAATAATTTATCGCTCAAACCAATAGCGATGATTCGGGCATTATTGCAGTAATGTTCCGCTACGCTAAAGTTTCGGTCAAAGTCCAGATACCATTTACCCAAAGCGATTAAAGCTATGATTTGTCCCTGTCTGTTCTCGGTTTTTTCGGCTAGAGCTAGCGCTTTTTTGAAATAGGTGAGGCTGATTTCTTTTTGTTTTTTCTTTTTGAAAAGCTCCCCAATTTTGCAATATGAGGTGGGTAGGTAGGCTACATTCTTTGCTTTTTCAAATTCAATCAAAGCCAATCGGTAGTACTTTTGTGCCTCGTCATCCTGATTTTTTAATTCATAAATACCGCCAACGCTGTTGTAAGCCAAACCCAAAGTGCCTGAGGTGTCATTCTTGTTTTCCAATTCAGCAATAACTTCTTTACTCAAGCGCAAAGCATCATCGTATTTTTTTTGCCGACTGTAAATAGTACTGATGAGTTGCAGGCATTTATACCTGCCGATGGTGGCTTTTTCTTTATCCGTTTTTTCGAGTGTGTGGTATTCGTTTAACGATTTTGTGGCAAACTGTAGGCCTTTTTCCAAACTCGAACCAAACGAGCAAATGCCGAGATAAAGGTAAGATTCTGCTTTGTCTTTGGTGTTGTTTTGCTTTTTAGCTATTTCATTGGCTTCCCAAAAATACTTGAACGCTGCATTTTCATTATCCTTGATGAGTTCGGACCAACCTTTTTGGATTAGCTTATTGTCCGATGACTGTGCGCTCACTCCGTTAAGAGTAAGGATTAAAAGAACAACAACTAAGGATTTGAATACATTCATGCGTCAAAAATAGTTTTTTTTGGAGTGATGCTATGCAAAACAAGGTTGACATCAAGTAAACATCCTTTGTTTATCGGAGTTTTTCAAGCCGTTTGGCTGCTTCAGTCAAAGTAGTGTCGTCTTTAGCAAAGCAAAACCGAATCAACTTATGGTCTTTGCCATCCGGATAAAAAGCCGAAATCGGGATTGTGGCTACGCCATACTCTTTAGTCAGTCGTTGGGTGAAATCCAAATCGCTTTCAGTCGAAATTCCGTCATAGGAGGCCACCTGAAAATAGGTTCCCTCACAAGGGAGTAGTTGTAACGGACAATTTTTCATCAACTCTCTAAAGAAATCCCGCTTCTGTTGGTAAAATTTCCCAAGCTCGTTTACGTTCACAACATCCAAATACTCCGCAATCGCCACTTGTGAAATGCTGTTTACACTAAAAACCAAAAACTGATGCACCTTTTTGATCTCTTGCATCAAAAACTCCGATGCAATGACATAACCTACCTTCCAACCGGTAATATGAAACGATTTCCCAAATGAAGACACACTAATGCTACGCTCCCAAAGTTTAGGGCGGTCATGTACTGATATATGTTTCCTTTCAAAAGTGATGTATTCATAAACTTCGTCACTCATTATAATAAGGTTAGGATAAACTTCCACAAGTTGTTCCAAACGGTCAAAATCATCCGGCGTCCAAGTCTTTCCCGTCGGATTATGTGGATTGTTAATAATCAGCATCCTGGTATTTGAAGTTACACCTGCGGCAATCGCTTCCCAATTCGGCCTAAAATCATCATGCAAGGAAATATGCACCGGTTTTGCATTACATAATAATATAGGTGTTTCGTAACAATCATAACAAGGATCCAAAATCACTACCTCTTCTCCGGCTTTGACCAAAGCTTGAACAGCGGCAAAGATACCTTCCGTAGCTCCGGCCGTAATCAGTAGTTCCGTTTTCGAATTTACCGTTCTGTTATAGGACTGCTTGGTAAGCGTGGCAAGTTTCTCCAACAACGGAAGATACCCGGCCATAGGCGCATACTGATGCACATTATCTTTAACCAATCGGGCAACTATAGTAGTCAAGCGTTCATCCACCGAAAAGTTCGGAAACCCTTGCGACAAATTAATAGCATTGTGCTCCGCTGCCAGTTGCGACATCACTGTAAAGATACTGGTGCCAATATGAGGAAGTTTAGACATATATATAATGTAGGTTTTAAAAGTTTAAAAGTACAGCATAATTTTGAATTTCAAAATCAGGAGCGTAGCATTTGGTTTTGTCAGTATGTGTAGTCCCGCTATCCGCGCTACAGGGTAGCTGGCTCCTATCGGGGCTATTTGGGCGAATTTGTTTGTTTCGGTTTTTGTTTGTTTAGGGTTTCCTTCGTACTTTGTTCGGTAGTTGTTCGGTAAAATAGCCGTTTTACCGAAGCGTTACCGAAGCAATACCGAAGCATTACCGAACAAAACCCTCAAAAAAGAAGTCAAAGTGGACAAAAGTGGACATTGTTATTTGGGGTATACAAGTGTTTTGGTATTGGTTTAAAAAAATAATCGACCAACGGTGATTGCAAAAAACTTTAAATCAGTGGATTAAAAAAAAGACAAAAAAAGGGCGAGATTTATTTGGATTGGGAAGAATTTAGTTTTTATATTTGCACCCCGCAAGAGAGGGAGTTCATTGAAAGTTTTGGGAATACAAGTGGAGGGAAAATAAAATTAAAAATATTTTCAAAAAAGCTTGCCAGAATAAAAAAGTTACTTACTTTTGCACCCGCTAACCGAAAGAGAGGCGAAAAACAAGATAAGAAAACGTTCATAGACATATTGAATTGACAGCCGTTTTAGAAGAGATTCTAAAACAAATAAAAGAGAGTAAGAGAATCGGAAGATTTGAAAAGCCTAGCCTTTGTCTAAATAATTAGCTCGAAAGAGCAAACAATATACGATGAAGAGTTTGATCCTGGCTCAGGATGAACGCTAGCGGCAGGCCTAACACATGCAAGTCGAGGGGTATAGTAGCAATACTAGAGACCGGCGCACGGGTGCGTAACGCGTATGCAATCTACCTTATACAGAGGGATAGCCCAGAGAAATTTGGATTAATACCTCATAGTGTTATTGACTGGCATCATTTGATAACTAAAGTTCCAACGGTATAAGATGAGCATGCGTCCTATTAGCTAGATGGTAAGGTAACGGCTTACCATGGCTACGATAGGTAGGGGTCCTGAGAGGGAGATCCCCCACACTGGTACTGAGACACGGACCAGACTCCTACGGGAGGCAGCAGTGAGGAATATTGGACAATGGGCGCAAGCCTGATCCAGCCATGCCGCGTGCAGGAAGACGCATCTATGGTGTGTAAACTGCTTTTGTACGGGAAGAAACACTCCTACGTGTAGGAGCTTGACGGTACCGTAAGAATAAGGATCGGCTAACTCCGTGCCAGCAGCCGCGGTAATACGGAGGATCCAAGCGTTATCCGGAATCATTGGGTTTAAAGGGTCCGTAGGCGGTTTGATAAGTCAGTGGTGAAAGCCCATCGCTCAACGATGGAACGGCCATTGATACTGTCAGACTTGAATTACTGGGAAGTAACTAGAATATGTAGTGTAGCGGTGAAATGCTTAGATATTACATGGAATACCAATTGCGAAGGCAGGTTACTACCAGTGGATTGACGCTGATGGACGAAAGCGTGGGGAGCGAACAGGATTAGATACCCTGGTAGTCCACGCCGTAAACGATGGATACTAGCTGTTCGGAGCAATCTGAGTGGCTAAGCGAAAGTGATAAGTATCCCACCTGGGGAGTACGTTCGCAAGAATGAAACTCAAAGGAATTGACGGGGGCCCGCACAAGCGGTGGAGCATGTGGTTTAATTCGATGATACGCGAGGAACCTTACCAAGGCTTAAATGTAGATTGACAGATTTGGAAACAGATTTTTCTTCGGACAATTTACAAGGTGCTGCATGGTTGTCGTCAGCTCGTGCCGTGAGGTGTCAGGTTAAGTCCTATAACGAGCGCAACCCCTGTTGTTAGTTGCCAGCGAGTAAGGTCGGGAACTCTAACAAGACTGCCAGTGTAAACTGTGAGGAAGGTGGGGATGACGTCAAATCATCACGGCCCTTACGCCTTGGGCTACACACGTGCTACAATGGACGGTACAGAGAGCAGCCACTGGGTGACCAGGAGCGAATCTATAAAACCGTTCTCAGTTCGGATCGGAGTCTGCAACTCGACTCCGTGAAGCTGGAATCGCTAGTAATCGGATATCAGCCATGATCCGGTGAATACGTTCCCGGGCCTTGTACACACCGCCCGTCAAGCCATGGAAGCTGGGGGTACCTGAAGTCGGTGACCGTAAGGAGCTGCCTAGGGTAAAACTGGTAACTGGGGCTAAGTCGTAACAAGGTAGCCGTACCGGAAGGTGCGGCTGGAACACCTCCTTTCTAGAGACAAAAAGAAGGATAGGTCTTAGATTAGACAATTCAATTACTCTCGCTGTTAGTTCAAATATTATAATAAGTAAAAAAACAGAGTCTCGTAGCTCAGCTGGTTAGAGTACTACACTGATAATGTAGGGGTCCCCAGTTCGAGTCTGGGCGGGACTACTTTTTAAATTAGGAATTACGAATTAGTAATTACGCATTAAGAAGGGCTGTTTGAGTTTATAAAGGAAATTCTAGGGTTGAGGGGTTATGGATAGCCAATTCATAATTCATAATTCACAATTCATAATTAGATTGGGGGATTAGCTCAGCTGGCTAGAGCGCCTGCCTTGCACGCAGGAGGTCATCGGTTCGACTCCGATATTCTCCACGATCCGGAAACGGAAAAAGTTCATTGACATATTGAGATAAGAAAATAATAACAAAGTAGAAAGAACACTGCTTTAGCTGATAGCTATTAGCTGTTAGCCAAAAGCTAAAAAGTACAATAAGCAAAATAAGGGCGTATGGGGGATGCCTAGGCTCTCAGAGGCGAAGAAGGACGTGATAAGCTGCGAAAAGCTACGGGGATTGGCACACACGAATTGATCCGTAGATATCCGAATGGGGCAACCCACTATGTTGAAGACATAGTACATCGATAGATGGGCAAACCCGCTGAACTGAAACATCTAAGTAGGCGGAGGAGAAGAAAACAAAAGTGATTCCGTAAGTAGTGGCGAGCGAACGCGGATTAGCCCAAACCAGTGTTGTTACGGCAATGCTGGGGTTGTAGGACCACGACATTTCTTGCGGATTGAATTAGAATAACCTGGAAAGGTTAACCACAGAGGGTGATAGTCCCGTATAAGTAAGAGAAGATAAGGATAGTGGTATCCTGAGTAGGGCGGGGCACGTGAAACCCTGTCTGAATTTGGCGGGACCATCCGCTAAGGCTAAATACTCCTGAGAGACCGATAGTGAACCAGTACCGTGAGGGAAAGGTGAAAAGAACCGTGAATAACGGAGTGAAATAGATCCTGAAACCATACGCTTACAAGCGGTCGGAGCCCTTTAGTGGGGTGACGGCGTGCCTTTTGCATAATGAGCCTACGAGTTAACGTTGCTGGCAAGGATAAGTGATTAAGTCATGGATCCGTAGCGAAAGCGAGTCTGAATAGGGCGCTTTAGTCAGTAGTGTTAGACGCGAAACCGTGTGATCTACCCATGGGCAGGATGAAGCTGTGGTAACACATAGTGGAGGTCCGAACCGGTTGACGTTGAAAAGTCTTCGGATGACCTGTGGGTAGGGGTGAAAGGCCAATCAAACTCGGAAATAGCTCGTACTCCCCGAAATGCATTTAGGTGCAGCGCTGGATTTAAGTTATATAGAGGTAGAGCTACTGATTGGATGCGGGGGCTTCACCGCCTACCAATTCCTGACAAACTCCGAATGCTATATAATGTTTACCAGCAGTGAGGGCATGGGTGCTAAGGTCCATGTCCGAGAGGGAAAGAACCCAGACCATCAGCTAAGGTCCCCAAATATATGCTAAGTTGAAAAAACGAGGTTTGTCTGCCCAGACAGCTAGGATGTTGGCTTGGAAGCAGCCATTCATTTAAAGAGTGCGTAACAGCTCACTAGTCGAGCGGACGAGCATGGATAATAATCGGGCATAAGCATATTACCGAAGCTATGGATTTATACGTAAGTATAAGTGGTAGGGGAGCATTCTAACAGGGTTGAAGGTGTGTCGTAAGGCATGCTGGACTGGTTAGAAAAGAAAATGTAGGCATAAGTAACGATAATGCGGGCGAGAAACCCGCACACCGAAAGACTAAGGTTTCCTCAGCTATGCTAATCAGCTGAGGGTTAGTCGGGTCCTAAGGCGAATCCGAAAGGAACAGTCGATGGCCAACGGGTTAATATTCCCGTACTACTGTTAATTGTGATGGGGTGACGGAGTGATGAAAGCGCCGCGAACTGACGGAATAGTTCGTTGAAGTACCTACCTATAAGCTGCGCAGGCAAATCCACGCGGCTTGGGGAAATACGATAGTACTCGGAGCCTTCGGGCAAAGAGATAGTGCGCCTAAGGGCTTCCAAGAAAAACCTCTAAACTTAGATTAACAGTACCCGTACCGTAAACCGACACAGGTAGTCGAGGAGAGAATCCTAAGGTGCTCGAGAGATTCATGGCTAAGGAATTAGGCAAAATAGACCTGTAACTTCGGGAGAAAGGTCGCCAGCGCAAGCTGGCCGCAGTGAAAAGGTCCAGGCGACTGTTTATCAAAAACACAGGGCTCTGCAAAATCGTAAGATGAGGTATAGGGCCTGACACCTGCCCGGTGCTGGAAGGTTAAGAGGAGATGTTATCTTCGGAGAAGCATTGAATTGAAGCCCCAGTAAACGGCGGCCGTAACTATAACGGTCCTAAGGTAGCGAAATTCCTTGTCGGGTAAGTTCCGACCTGCACGAATGGTGTAACGATCTGGACACTGTCTCAGCCATGAGCTCGGTGAAATTGTAGTATCGGTGAAGATGCCGATTACCCGCAGTGGGACGAAAAGACCCTGTGCACCTTTACTATAGCTTAGTATTGGTCTTGGATAAGTGATGTGTAGGATAGGTGGGAGACTATGAAGTGGCGTCGCCAGGCGTTGTGGAGTCATTGTTGAAATACCACCCTTTGCTTATCTGAGGTCTAACCCCGCATATGTGGGGGACATTGCTTGGTGGGTAGTTTGACTGGGGTGGTCGCCTCCAAAAGAGTAACGGAGGCTTCTAAAGGTTCCCTCAGCACGCTTGGTAACCGTGCGTAGAGTGCAATGGCATAAGGGAGCTTGACTGAGAGACATACAGGTCGATCAGGTACGAAAGTAGAGCATAGTGATCCGGTGGTTCCGCATGGAAGGGCCATCGCTCAAAGGATAAAAGGTACGCCGGGGATAACAGGCTGATCTCCCCCAAGAGCTCATATCGACGGGGGGTTTGGCACCTCGATGTCGGCTCGTCACATCCTGGGGCTGGAGAAGGTCCCAAGGGTTGGGCTGTTCGCCCATTAAAGTGGCACGCGAGCTGGGTTCAGAACGTCGTGAGACAGTTCGGTCTCTATCTACTGTGGGCGCAAGAAATTTGAGTGGATCTGATTCTAGTACGAGAGGACCGAATTGGACAAACCTCTGGTGTATCTGTTGTTCCGCCAGGAGCACCGCAGAGTAGCTACGTTTGGAAGGGATAAGCGCTGAAAGCATATAAGCGCGAAACCCACCACAAGATGAGATTTCTTTTAAGGGTCGTGGAAGATGACCACGTTGATAGGCTATAGATGTAAAGGCAGTAATGTCATAGTCGAGTAGTACTAATAACCCGTAAGCTTATGTACGTCGCCAGCTCCCTTCGGGGAGCGGCACTCTTTGTTTCCCGCCTACGCGGGAATGACAATCTTTGTTTTTTTCTTTATCTCAGTATGTTAAGATATTATGTAATGTTGATTGGAAACAATCACCCTTGCAAAACCTCTTAAGGTGGTTATTGCGGCGGGGCTCACCTCTTCCCATCTCGAACAGAGAAGTTAAGCCCGCCTGCGCAGATGGTACTGCAGTTATGTGGGAGAGTATGTCGCCGCCTTTTTTTTCAGTGAGTCCTGACTAATATAGTCAGGACTCATTTTTTTATAGGTGCGGCGTGTCCCTTTGGTCGATCCGCCGCCTTTTTTTTAGAAACCCTATCCTAACGGATGGGGTTTTTTGTTTTGTATCAATAGTATTGGCGAGCTAAAGCTCGCGTACCGCAAGTCCACTGGGCTTGCTCCTCTATATCTTAGTTTTGTATCTAGTTTACGAAAAGTTTCGTCAATTCGTCCTGATGACTTTTTGAACTCGTCCTGAAGAGTTGGTCAACTCGTCCTGATCAGTTGTAAAAGTCATCAGGACGAATTTGTAAAAAGCTCTAGTCTTTCTTATAAAGACTTCTTCAGTAGTTAGAAAGAGGATGCTTTCGGGGGTGGAGAAGTAACGGTTTTTTGTTTTGTAAGCTATCGCGTGAGGGATGGGAGAGGCTACCGTGTAGCCCGGACAGCCCGGCCCTTTATCCTGAAATCCTTTTCAGGATAAAGGGACACGCCCAAAAGAATTAAATAGTTTTTAAAGGATAGTGGCAATGGTTTTGAACGGGACATTCCGAGCATTTTGGATTGCTTGGTCTACAGGTTTCTCTGCCCAGAAATGATATAGCCATCCCTATTTCGCCCCAAATTTCTCTGGGTAATGCCTGCATTAATTGCTTTTCTACTTTATTGCCGTCTTTGGCTTCGGTTATGATTCCGATGCGGGGTGCTACTCTGATGACATGTAGGTCGGCGATGATTCCTTCAGCGGGAGCTTTGGCTTCGCGCATGATTACGTTGGCCGACTTTCTTCCGATGCCTTTTAAAGCCACTAATTCGTCCATAGTAGTGGGAATGTTGCTGTCTTTTTGGAGTGTTTGTGCGATTTCAATTATCCAACCGGCTTTGGTGTTATAGTTTCTGACTTTGGTAACAAACGGGAGTAGGGATTCTGTGTTTGAAACGGCTAAACTTTCGAGATTGGGATAGACTTCAAAAAGAGCCGGTGCTATTTTATTGATATTGGCATCAGAATCCTGCGCCGAGAGGATAACCATAATTAGTAACTCATAAATGTTATTATAGTCTAAAGGATGCTTTTTGCCTTTGTATTTTTTCAATAGAGGTTCTAAAGGTTCCTGCCATTGCTGACTGAATAATGATGTTTCCATGGTTGTGCTTTTAGTTGGTTATGAACGCTTTTATTTTTTCGATAACGGCTTTGTCTCCCAATATTTTTCGGTGACCTAATTGATGTGTAATAAACAATTCCCCGTTTTTCAGGTGTTTGTGAATGTTGTGGGCTGCGCTTACCGAAATCTCAGGATCATCAGTGTCATGAATGACCAATACCGGATTGGCTACAAATATGGCCGCTCCCGACGCATTATAACTTTCCATGGGTTCACCGTACCTGTTTTCAAAATAGTTTTTCATCATAGGGCCTATTTTGGGTTTGAGTCCAAGGGCTTTGATGAAATCGGCAATAATGTCTCTTACGATATCGCCACTGCCAATAATCACGGCCTTTTTTACTTTTAAATTTTGTTTAATGGCATTGAGAATTGACATACCGCCAAGCGAATGCCCGATAACAACTTCAAAAGGCCCCATTGTTTTATGGAGTTCTAAAATAGCCGCAATAAACTCAGGCATCAAGGTGGTTTTACTGTCCGATTTGCCGTGTGCCGGGGCATCAAAACTTACAACAGTATAGCCTAAGGCAACCAACTCATCGGCAATCTTTACCAATTGCGTTCCCCTGCCGGACCAACCGTGCACTAAAAGAACCTTCTTTTCGCCGGAACCGTATTCATAAACGGTGATTTTTTTCTTGATTTTTGGAATAGATAATTTGGTTTGCCGGCTTTCTTTTTCCATGTGTAATTCCCTTTTCGGAATTTTATGTTTTAATGGCGTTATGAATAATTGAGCAGCAAACCTTGTGGCTAATTTTGAAGAAATAGCTTGTAAAAGTGTAGCCGTTAGCAGGATTGTTTTCGGAATTTGCAAAGATTGATTCGGTATTACGGCTTTTTTTGACATTTCACTAAATTTTCATACGGTTTATAAGGCAATCCAATTTTTTTCTAAATTTCAACTTCATAAATATAATTCAAAATGCAAAATCAAACCCGAATAATTATTGAAAATGTTACGCCACAATTAGATGGAGGTGCTTTTTTTATTAAACGAATTGTTGGACAGACTGTTGTGGTAAAAGCCAATGTTTTTTCTGATGGTCATGATGTAGTGGCGTGTTGCGTGAAATATAAACATGAGAAGAAAAAGAAATGGCAGGAAGTGCGAATGACTGAAACCGGGAATGATGAATGGATAGCCGAATTTAAAGTAGACCAGCAAGGGTTTTATTCCTATTTTGTTGAAGGCTGGGTGGATTATGCTTTGAACTGGCAGCACGGCACTGAGCGAAAAATACAAGACAATCAACAAGTAAAATCGGAACTTTTAGAAGGTGCAGAATATTGTCAGGCGATTCTAAAAGAAGTAAACAAAGATGAAAAAATTACCTGACAGCAGCCATCAAAGCTTTTCAAGATACCAAACAATATGACAAAGCTATTAGTGTAGCTTTATCTAAAGAATTGCAGCATATTTTTACTAATTACCCAACCCGAATCTTAGCCAATAGCTCACACGAATTGAAAGTGTATGTCGACAGGAAAAAGGCTTTGTTCAGTACATGGTATGAATTTTTTCCGCGTTCGGCTGCTCAGGAAAAAGGGAAACACGGTACGTTTAAAGATTGTGAAAAGTTGTTGCCTCGCGTGGCCGCTATGGGATTTGATACATTATATTTTCCGCCCATTCATCCCATTGGGGAAGTGAATCGAAAGGGAAAAAACAATGCCACAAATGCTGAACCGGGAGATGTTGGTTCGCCTTGGGGCATTGGTTCTCAATTTGGCGGTCACAAAGCCACACATCCTGAATTGGGCAGCATTGCCGATTTTAAATCGTTGGTAAAAACAGCCAAGAGTTTAGGCATTGAAGTGGCTATGGATTACGCTTTACAGGCGGCTCCGGATCATCCGTATGTAAAAGATTTTCCGCAGTGGTTCAAATGGCGACCGGACGGAACGGTACAATATGCCGAAAATCCGCCAAAGAAATACCAAGACATTCAACCCATTTATTTTGAAAGCGGTGATTGGAAAAACCTTTGGAAAGAACTACTCGATGTAGCTTTATTTTGGGTGGAAGAGTGCGATATCAGCGTATTCCGTGTGGATAATCCGCATACTAAACCGTTTTATTTTTGGGGCTGGCTGATAGCCGAAGTAAAGAAAAAACATCCTGATGTATTGTTTTTGGCAGAAGCTTTTACCAGACCTAAAATCATGCATGAGTTGGCTAAACAAGGTTTTACACAGTCGTATACTTACTACACTTGGCGCAATACCAAAGCTGAACTAATCGAGTACATGAACGAGTTGACCCAGACAGAACAACGCGATTTTTTCCGTCCGAATTTCTGGCCCAATACGCCTGATATTTTGCCGTATGCCTTACAAAGCAGCAATGAAAGTGTGTACCTGCACAAGTATTTTTTAGCAGCAACATTGAGTTCCAGTGTTGGAATTTATGGGCCCGTGTATGAATACATGATTTCGGAAGCAATGCCGGGTAAAGAGGAATATCATAACTCGGAGAAATACGAAGTGGCTCATTGGGACTGGACTATTCAAAATAAATTAATCACGCTCATCACCCGTATCAACAAGATTCGCCATGAGCAACCATCCTTGCAGCAAACCAACAATGTCAAGTTTTGCGATACGGATAATGACCAAGTGTTGGCGTTCTATAAATTTGATGATGCCAAACAGGACGAAACCCTGATGATTTGCAACCTCGACCCGTATTATATGAAACAAGCTTGGGTGCAATTACCACTCAAAGAATTAGGAATACACGAAGGGCATCAGGTCAAAGTCATCGATTTAATCACCGGGAACAGTTACTTGTGGGATAAGGAATGGAATTTTGTGGAGCTGCATCCAACGCTGCCGTTCCATCTATTTAAAATACAAAAATGAGTATGAAAAACGATAATCAAGATACGTTTGCGACGTCGTTCAAATTCAAGAGCGAATGGAAGGATGCCTTCACTGATGATGAATTTATCAAGGTATTTTCTTCTGATATTTTGGAAAATTATATCATCAACAAACGATGGTATGGCGGTAAGGCGAGTACGCTTAAGTATATTGAAATCGTCGATCATTTTAAAATCACGTCGAAGAAGAATACCTATTATGGTGCTTTGCTCGAAGTGAATTTCAAGGAAGCCTTTTACCAGCATTACTTTATGCCGATAGCGTTTATGACTTCTGACGAATTGGATACCAATACCATTATTTCTCCGGCCAAGTTCGGTCCGATTGAAGGCTATTTGGTCGATGCCTTGCACCAGGATGATTTTCGTCAATTGTTGTTTGATAACATTGCGCAATCCACAGAACATAAAAATCTCAAACTCATTTTCCATAAAGGAAGTTACCTGACGGATACCGTTTATAAGTCTTCTAAATTTATGGGGCTGGAACAAAGCAATACGTCTATTATTTTCAACGATTCGTTTGTGCTCAAAATCTTCCGCCGCATTTATGTCAGTACTAATCCCGATTACGAAATCAGTCGTTTCCTCACCGAGCGTATGCAATATAAAAATACACCGGCTTACACCGGAAGTATCAGTTTGGCGTTGCCCGAAGGGAATATTACCTTGGGATTGATGCAGGAATTGGTGCCCAATCAGGGTGACGCTTGGAAGTTCATGCTCGAACAAATGGATGGTGTATTTGACAACCTGTCGCGTAAAAAAATTAAGATTGATAAGTTGCCCAATGTCGAATTGTTCAAACGATTGAAAATAAATGAAATTCCACCCGAAATCATCGATTGGGCCGGATTGAGCTTGTTCTTAAGGGTGCAAACCTTAGCGCTCCGAACCGCCGAAATGCACATTGCGCTGGGCAGCGACATCCACGAAACTGCATTTACGCCAACAACCTATAACGGTGATTATACCGTGTGGCTCAAAAACCGTTTGCTGTACCAGTTTCAAAACCGGTTAAATATTATCGAGAACAGTTTGCATAAATTAGACGGCATGGCGCTCGACTTGGCACATCAGTTCCTAGAACACAAAAAACTCATCCGTAAACATTTCATTGATTTCGATTGGACAAAGATGAAGTCCGAACGCATCCGCATTCATGGCGATTATCATTTGGGGCAAGTATTAGTTAATGGGGATGATTTTTACATCCTCGATTTTGAAGGCGAGCCCGAAAGTACCATCCGCGACCGTAAGGTGAAACAACCACCGCTCAAAGATGTGGCGGGTATGTTCCGCTCGTTCCATTACGCCATTTACGCCACGATTTTTAATAATACTGAGAAGTATCCGTTTGAGCAGGAAGAACTGTTCAAAGCCGGGGAGTTGCTGTTCAAATATTTTGTGGGCACCTTCCTCGAAACGTATATTGAGAAAGTCCAGTCCGAAAACCTGAACATCGGCTACAGCCAGGAAATCAACTTTTTACTCAAATATTGCATCCTTGAAAAGGCCGTCTACGAGCTGGGCTACGAACTTAACTCACGTCCCCGCTGGGCAGTGATTCCGTTACGAGGCATACAAACAATAATGGAGTATTAGGAGCATTTGATATTAAGAGGAGAATGTCCAGTGGACATTCGGTTTTACATATTTTTGCTAAAGCAAAATACCTGACATCCACAGGCTGTCCTCTTTTTAATTTCAAATCATCGGGGCTAAACAGGAGTTGAATTGATTAGAAATAAAACTTAAAAGGTTTTTAATAAAATAGAATATGAACCAAGTACAAGTACATTCGCTTTTTACCGATTTTGACATCGACCTATTCAAAGCCGGAAAGCATTTTCGATTATATGAAAAACTGGGTGCTCACCTCACCGAAGTCAATGGTGTGAAAGGCGTATGCTTTGCTGTATGGGCTCCATCAGCGCGTTCGGTATCTGTGGTGGGTGATTTCAATTATTGGATACAAGGCGAGCACCAACTCAACGTGCGCTGGGACGCCTCCGGTATTTGGGAAGGTTTTATTCCGGGTATTGACAAAGGCACAAGGTATAAGTATAAAATACAGTCCAATAACGGTAGTATTATTACCGAAAAAGCCGATCCGTTTGCGTTGTTTTGTGAACATCCGCCTGAAACCGCTTCTATTATTTGGGACTTAGACTATAAGTGGAAAGACAAAAAATGGATGGATACCCGCCAAGATAAAAACGGACTCGACAAACCGTATTCGGTGTACGAAGTGCATTTGGGTTCCTGGCGCAGAAATAGCAATGGTGATTTTTTGACTTATATTGAACTGGCGGATCAATTGGTAAATTATGTAAAAGAAACCGGTTTTACTCACGTAGAGTTTATGCCGGTAATGGAATATCCGTATGACCCTTCCTGGGGTTATCAGTTGGTTGGCTATTTTGCTCCAACCTCCCGTTTTGGAAAACCGCAGGATTTTATGGTCTTGGTAGATAAGTTGCATCAGGCCGGAATTGGTGTTATTTTAGATTGGGTGCCCTCGCACTTTCCGGATGATGCGCACGGCTTGGGCTTTTTTGATGGATCCAATTTATATGAGCATCCCGACAGAAGAAAAGGGTATCATCCTGATTGGAAAAGTTTAGTTTTTAACTACGGGCGCAACGAAGTCCGCTCTTTTCTGATAAGCAATGCGATATTTTGGTTACACCAATACCATGTGGATGGGTTGCGAGTAGATGCCGTAGCTTCGATGTTGTATTTAGACTATTCAAGAAAAGAAGGCGAATGGGAACCCAACATTTATGGCGGAAGAGAAAATCTAGATACCATTAGCTTTTTGAAAGATTTTAACGAAGCGGTTTACAGCGCTTTCCCCGATGTGCAAACGATAGCCGAAGAAAGCACCAGTTTTCCTATGGTTTCCCGACCAACGTATATTGGCGGATTGGGTTTCGGTATGAAATGGATGATGGGCTGGATGCACGACACTTTGCAATACTTCAAAAAAGAACCCATTTACCGAAGCCACCATCAAAACGATATTACCTTTTCGATGACGTATGCCTTTACCGAAAACTTTATGTTGCCGTTATCGCATGACGAAGTGGTTTATGGGAAGCACTCTATTTTGGGCAGAATGCCGGGTGACGAATGGCAAAGATTTGCGAATCTGCGTTTGCTGTATGGGTACATGTTCACGCATCCGGGAGCTAAGTTATTGTTTATGGGTGCTGAATTTGGCCAAAGCAGCGAATGGGCTTTTGACAGCAGTTTAGATTGGCATTTGTTGCAGTTCGGGTATCATGACGGCATCAAAAAATGCATCACCAACTTAAATGCATTATACAAAAACAATCCGGCCCTGTATGAAAAGCAATTCCATGTAGATGGTTTTGAATGGATAAACTATACCGATACTGAAAACGCGGTGTTAAGTTACATTCGTAAAGGAATCAACGAAAAAGAAAGCTTGATTGTAGTGGCCAATTTTACGCCGGTGGTGAGAGATAATTACAGGATCGGTTTGCCGAGCAAAGGTAAACTGACACAGATTTTCAACTCTGATGCCACCGAATATGGCGGTAGCGGAGTGGTGATGTCTAAACCCGTAAAAATTGATGCAATATCATGGAATTTCAGAGAATATTCGGCCGAAGTACTATTGCCGCCTTTGGGGATTTCGGTGTATAAAATAGGATAAAAGATTATTAATTCAAATACGAAAGAAGCAGCTTCTCAACAGAGAGTTAGCTTCTTTTTTAGTTATACGGGTTCGCAAACGTTGTAGTTAAAAACTCCTCTGATTTGTTGACTTGTATTAGATTTCATCTTCGTAAATTTGACCTTAGACACAAAAAATCAGCATGATTACCAACACAGAACTTGAGCATAAAGGCGATCAGTTTCCAACCAAAATTGTTTCTTTCGAAAAAGATGTTGACAGTATTTATTTTCATACCAACAATAATGTCATTTTAAAAATCACGATTCTCAGAGACAGTCTGATTCGTTTTCGCTATACCACCAAAGGCTACTTCAGCAACGACTTTTCCTATGCTATTGATAAAAACCAATCCCACGGTTACAATCAGTTAGAGGTTGTTGAAGAACCTAGCTTTTATGTAATAAAAACCAGCAAAGTCTTTTGTAAAGTCAATAAAAAAGATTTAAAAGTTTCGATTCACGATATAGATGGCTTTACCATTTTGGAAGATGAAATAGGGTTTCATTGGGAAGAATGTTACGAGCACGGCGGCAATATTGTAAAAATGAGCAAAGCCTCTAAAGACGGTGAAAGTTTTTACGGATTGGGAGACAAAGCGACGCACCTAAACCTAAAAGGAAAACGTGTTGAAAATTGGGCCACCGACCAATATGCCTTCCATAAAGACCAAGAGCCATTATACAAAGTAGTACCGTTTTACATCGGGTTGCACCACAATAAAGCCTATGGGATTTTCTTTGATAATACCTTCAGAACCTTTTTTGATTTTTGTCATGAAAGAAGAAATGTTACGAGTTTTTGGGCCGAAGGAGGAGAGATGAATTATTACTTTTTCTACGGTCCGAAGATGAGCGATGTGGTTGTAAATTACACTCATTTAACCGGGAAACCCGAACTACCGCCAATGTGGACGTTGGGCTATCACCAATGCAAATGGAGTTATTATCCCGAAAGTAAAGTAAAAGAAGTAACCGCTAAATTCAGGGAATTGCGTATTCCGTGTGATGCTATTTATTTAGATATCGATTATATGGAAGGCTTTCGTTGTTTCACCTGGAGCAAAGAGTATTTCCCAGAACCTAAACGAATGGTAGCCGAATTAGCCAAAGACGGTTTCAAAACCGTGGTGATTATTGACCCTGGCATTAAAATCGATAAAGACTATTGGGTATATCAGGAAGCTCTGAAAAATGATTATTTCTGCAAAAGAGCCGATGGCCCGTTTATGAAGGGAAAAGTATGGCCGGGCGAATGTAATTTCCCGGATTATACCAATCCGGAAGTGCGTGAATGGTGGGCAGGTTTATTCAAAGAATTGATTTCTGAAATTGGTGTCAAAGGCGTTTGGAACGATATGAATGAACCTGCTGTTATGGATGTTCCCGGGAAAACCTTCCCCTACGATGTGCGTCATGATTATGACGGAAACCCTTGCAGTCACCGAAAAGCCCACAATATTTACGGCACCCAAATGGCACGAGCCACTTATGAAGGAGTGAAACGATTTGCTTATCCGAAAAGACCGTTTATCATCACCCGTTCTGCCTATTCAGGTGCGCAGCGATATACTTCGTCTTGGACAGGCGATAACGTTGCCAGCTGGGAACATTTATGGATTGCCAACATACAAATGCAAAGAATGTCGATTTCCGGAATGGGATTCACCGGTTCGGATATTGGTGGATTCGCTGAGCAGCCTTCGGGTGAATTGTATGCACGTTGGATTCAGTTAGGTGTTTTCCATCCTTTTTGCCGAACCCATTCTTCGGGCGATCATGGCGAACAGGAACCTTGGTCATTTGGCGAAGAAGTGATTGATATTACCAGGAAGTTTGTGGAATTGCGGTACCAATTGTTACCGTATTTGTACACTATGTTTTGGCAATATGTGAATGAAGGAACCCCTATGTTAAAACCGTTGGTATATTTTGACCAAGAAGATTTTCAAACCCATTATAGAACCGATGAATTTATTTTCGGAAACCAAATCTTAGTTTGCCCGATATTAGAACCTAATGCCCAAGGACGTCGCATGTATTTGCCCAAAGGCAATTGGTACAACTACTGGACCGGCGAGTTAACCGAAGGCATGAAAGAACTTTGGGTAAATACGAATTATGATGAAATTCCGGTGTTTATCAAAGAAGGGGCAATTCTTCCCAAATATCCGGTGCAGCAATATGTGGGTGAATTGCAGTTTGATGAACTCATTTTGGAGGTGTATTATAAGTTAGGCAAAGAAAAGTCGACGGTGTATGAAGACGCGCAGGATGGTTATGATTACAACAAAGGACGTTTTTCGTTGCGAACTTTTTCATTGAACGGAAAAGAAAAAGAACTAATCATTCAGCAACACACTGAAGGTACTTTTGAAACCCATTATTCTAAATTCAAAATCAACTTAAATTCCTTACCATTCAAGGTGAAGAAAATAGAGGTTGACAATGAAAAAATGCCTTTGGAGCAAATTCAGTACAACGGAAATAATACCATTTTAATTGATAAAGATTTTACTGAATTGCACATTTTTGGTGCCTAGATTATGTAATTTGTATTTTAAATTATGTAATTATTTTGACCATATATTATGTAAATTTGTAACTCAAATAATATAATTATGAAAAAAGGAATCCTCTTATGTGTATCGTTAGCTGTGCTATTGGTCTTTTCATGTGCTAAAAATCCTTTTACAGGAAAAAGTACTATGGCTTTGGTTGATAACAGTCAAATATTTCCCTCTGCTTTTCAACAATATGGTACCTTTTTAAAAGAAAATAAAGTGGTAGCCGGAACGGCCGATGCCAAGAAAGTGGAAACTGTTGGAATGAAAATCAAAGCGGCTGCCGAAAAATGGTTGAATGCTAATGGCTATACCGAATATTTGAAAGATTATAAATGGGAATACCATTTGGTTGAAAATAAAGAAGTAAATGCTTGGTGTATGCCAGGCGGAAAAATTGTGGTGTATTCCGGAATTTTACCAATAACCCAAGATGAAGCCGGACTGGCAACGGTTATGGGGCATGAAGTGTCACATGCTTTGGCCAATCACGGGCAACAACGTATGAGTGCCGGAATGTTGCAACAAGCCGGAGCAGCCGGAGTAGCCTTGGCAACAGGAAGCAAAAGTGCTGAAACACAACAAATGGCTATGTTGGCGTATTCGGGCGTTTCGCAATATGGAGGAATGTTGCCGTTTAGCCGCAGTCATGAAAGCGAAGCTGATATGATTGGATTGAAATTGATGGCTATTGCCGGATACAATCCTGAAAAAGCGGTTGCGTTTTGGGAACGCATGTCAAAAGCTTCCGGGGGCAGTAAACCGGCGGAGTTTATGAGCACGCACCCGTCAGATGAAACCAGGATTGCCAACATCAGAAGACAAATTCCTGAAGCTAAAGCTGAAGCGGCTAAGTTTGGCGTTAAATTTTAATTATAAAATAAACTATATTTGAATCCCGAGACATCGGGATTTTTTTATTTAAAAACTATTTTATGCCATTACTTCCAAAAGGTCATCCAAAATTACTCAACGCTTGGGCTTTCTATGATTGGGCCAATTCGGTTTATAGCTTAGTTATAGCTTCGGCTGTATTTCCTGTATTTTATAAAATCATTTTTAAAGAAAGTGGGAAAAATTATGTGACCCTTTTTGGTATGCAATGTAAAGACACGGCCATGATAAGCTTTGTTACTGCTTTTGCTTTTTTGATGGTAGCTATTTTTTCGCCCATATTATCGGGAATTGCAGATTATGTGGGGAATAAAAAATCTTTTCTGCGTTTCTTTTGTTATATGGGAGCCATATCCTGTATCGGCTTATACTGGTTTAATTTGGATAACTTATTGATTAGTTATACACTCTATTTTTTTGGATTGATTGGCTTTTGGTCGAGCTTGGTTTTTTATAATTCTTATTTACCGGATATTGCTTTCCCGGATCAACAGGATCGAGTTAGCGCCAGAGGATTTTCGATGGGCTATATAGGAAGTACGCTTTTATTGATGCTCAATTTGGCCATGGTAATGTTTCCGAAAACATTCGGAATAGATGGTGCAGAAGAAGCAATGAGGATTTCATTTATTTCTGTCGGTCTTTGGTGGATAGGTTTTAGTCATATTACTTATTACTATCTGCCGAAAGGCAATCATAACAAGCAACCGATAACAAAAGCAGTTGTGCTTAATGGTTTTAAGGAAATCAGAAAAGTGTGGAAACAGTTGCAAGAAAACTTAGCCTTGAAAAGGTATTTATACAGTTATTTTGTATTTATAATGGCGGTACAAACCGTAATGTTGGTCGCTACTTATTTTGGTTCCACTGAAATCACTTGGAGGAACCCTGAAGACCCTACTTTGCAAGGAATTGACAAAATTTTTCAGGTAGAAGAAACCGGACTTATAATCTGTATTTTGCTCATTCAGTTGGTTGCTGTACTCGGAGCATATTTAACTTCGAGAGCTTCCGGTAAATTCGGGAATATAAAACGTTACTTTTTCTAAATGCATTTTGGGCTGTTTTATGTCTCTTTGCTTACTTTATGAAAGTGCCCAATGACTTTTATATTATGGCGGGTTTAGTAGGTTTGGTCATGGGTGGTATTCAATCTTTAGCGCGTTCAACCTATTCTAAATTATTGCCTGAAACAGAAGATACCGCATCCTTTTTTAGTTTTTATGATGTCACCGAAAAAATAGGTATTGTCATTGGAATGTCTATATATGGAATTATAGATCAGGTTACAGGAAGTATGCGTAATGCAATAGTTTTTTTAGGAGTGTTTTTTGTGATTGGTTTTTTTCTTTTATTAAGAGTTCCGAAAAAAGTATTGTCGTAACTTCAAAAAAAATTATATTTGGACTTTCTTTATAAAATTGATTATGAAAAACATAAAACAGATTCTGAGCATAGTGCTGTTGTTTTCGGTTTTCGCTTTTGTTTCTTGTGAAACGGAGCCTATTGACAGTGCTATAAACCTGGATGATTTTAATCAGCCTACTTGTAATGTACCGTCAGCTTTTCAGGCCAGTAGTTTTATCAATAATAATTCGATTAGCTTGAGTTGGGTAGCCGGAGGAGACGAAACCACATGGACCATTGAATATGGAGCTCAAGGATTTGTACAAGGAACCGGAACTACGGTAATTGCTTCTACAACTACCTATCTAGTGACCGGATTAAATTCTTCAAACAGTTACAGTTTTTATATAAAAGCAAACTGTAGTACAGATTCGAGTAGTCAATGGGTGGGTCCTGTAAATGTGCAGGGAATTGTTGTTAATCCTAATTGTCCTAATCCTTCCGGTTTAAGTGCCACTAGAGATACCACTACAAATACTAATGTAAATGTTGCCTGGACGCTAGGAGCCACAGAAGCTTCTTGGGAAATTCAATATGGAATGACAGGTTTCGTTATTGGTACCGGTAATTCAGTAATTTCAACTTCGACTACAAAACAAGTTACTGGGATATCAGCTACAGTTACTTATGATTTTTATGTAAGAGCTATTTGTTCAGCTACTCAAAATAGTGGTTGGATTGGTCCGATAGTGGTAAATGCAGTAACTCAAACTACTACTATTGCAGGAACTTATAAACTAACGGCTTTCAATACCTCACCTGCGACAGATTTGAATGGAGATGGGACTCCACACATCAATCAAATGGATGAAGTTGACTGTTTAAATAATATGTTTTTAACTATAAATGCCAACAATACTTATACGGCTGATGCAAAAGGAGTTGATCTTGATATTGTTAGCGGTAACTATACTTGTTTTGTAGATCCTACTGATACCGGAACTTGGGTGTTAAATGGTAATCAACTTACAGTAACAAGCAATGATACTACTTTAGATCCATTTACTTTTACTGTCTCAGGAAATACCCTTTCGAATTTAGTTCCCGCCGGAACAGTATACGACAATCAGAATGGTGTTGTTTTAGAAATAACGAGCGATATCACTACTATTTACACCAAACAATAATTTTTTTACAACAAGTAAAATTCACCAAACTATATGAATAAGATAAAATTTTTTACCGGATTATTTTTAATATTTACGGCGATAACCTTTAACTCTTGTGAAACAGAGCCTATTGACAGTGCTATCGATTTGGATGATTTTAATCAACCTACTTGTAATGCACCGTCAGCTTTTCAGGCCAGTAGTTTTATCAATAATAACTCGATTAGTTTGAGTTGGGTAGCCGGAGGAGATGAAACCACATGGACGATTGAATACGGTGCTCAAGGATTTGTGCAAGGAACCGGAACTTCGGTAATTGCTACAACAACAACCTATGTAGTGACCGGATTAAATTTTTCAAACAGTTACAGTTTTTATGTAAAAGCAAACTGTAGTGCTGATTCGGGCAGCCAATGGGTGGGTCCAGTAAATGTACAGGGCGTTGTGGTTGTTAATCCTAACTGTCCTAATCCTTCTAATTTAACTGCTACCAGAGATACCACTACAAACACTAATGTAAATGTTACCTGGACAGCAGGAGCCACAGAAACTTCTTGGGAAATCCAATACGGGATGACAGGTTTCGTGGTTGGAACTGGTACTCCGGTAACTTCTACTACTACATCAAAATTAGTTTCCGGGGTTTCAGCCACGGTAGCTTACGATTTTTATGTCAGAGCCACATGTTCAGCTACTCAAAACAGCAGTTGGATAGGGCCAATTACTGTATCTGCTGCTATTACCAATCCAACGACACCGGTTGCGTACATGAATGCAACTGTTAATGGACAGCCTTTTACCGGTATGAAGCCTTATTATTATCCGTTCACCGGTTTAAAAGCGAAACAAGAAATAAGTAGCTTAAATGAGGATAGAATTTTAGTGATTCAAGGAGACACCGATCCGCTTAATCCTACGCCTAACAATTTTGTTCAAATCAATATAAAAATTAATAAACAGTACTGGGCACCGGGAACCTATCAGGTAAATCCTGATAACCCTACAGATCCTGAAAAAATTATATCAGCTGATATCATCATTGTGAATGCAACGAATCCATGGGATACTTATGAAGATGAGCTTCAAGGAACCTTTACCATAACCGAGTTTAATCCTGCTACTAAAAGAATAAAAGGAACCTTCAGTTTTCCTTATATGTTAAATGATGCTAACGATGTAGTAACAGGTCCGTTCCAAGTAACAAATGGTTCATTCGACTTTGAATGTGAAGATGCTATTTTCCTGCCTTAAAAAGAAAATAAAGTAAAAAATCCGCCATTTCGGCGGATTTTTTTTTGGCACAATCCTTGCCCTATAAGTGCACTAATCGATTTAATCCGTTGGGATGTCGATTTTATGCCATTACAATTGTTATACAACGATTTTAATTTATTTGTTGAAAAAGTTGCCCTACATTTGTGTAGCATCGACTAGTTTATAATGTCATTTTGACCTAAAAAAATACCATGCCAAACCACAACATTTTTTCTTTTGACAATCTGTCACTACAAGAATTCGATACCGAAACCGATTTAATTCCTCTTTTGACCCCCGAAGATGAGGAAGAAATGAATAAAGAAGAACTGCCGGATTCTTTACCCATTTTGCCTTTACGCAACACGGTTCTTTTTCCGGGCGTAGTTATTCCAATTTCTGCCGGAAGAGATAAATCCATCAAGTTGATTAACGATGCCAATGCCGGAAATAAAATCATAGGGGTTGTAGCTCAAAAAAACGAAGAAGACGAAGATCCTACCAAAAATGATATTTACACCGTTGGTACAGTAGCTCAAATTTTGCGAGTACTAAAAATGCCCGATGGAAATATTACTGTTATCCTGCAAGGAAAAAAACGTTTTGCTATTGATGCCGTTACTTCTGAAAAGCCATATTTGAGAGCCAGTATTAAAGAAGTTGAAGAAAAACGTCCCGGAAAACACGATACCGAATTTCAAGCGATAATCGATTCTACCAGAGAATTGGCTGTCCAAATCATAAAGGAAAGTCCGAACATTCCAACGGAAGCTACTTTTGCCATTAAAAATATTGAAAGCCAGTCTTTTCTAATCAATTTTGTTTCTTCCAACATGAACCTTACGGTGAAAGAGAAACAGGATTTGTTAATGATTAATGTTTTAAAAGAAAGAGCGCTGGAAACCCTGCGATATATGAATGTAGAGTTGCAAAAACTGGAGCTGAAAAATGATATTCAGTCTAAAGTTCGTTTTGATTTAGACCAACAACAACGCGAATATTTTCTTCATCAGCAAATGAAAACTATCCAAGAAGAGTTGGGAGGTGTTTCGTATGAAGAGGAAATCGAAGAAATGCGTCAAAAAGCCAAAACCAAAACTTGGAACGAAAAAACAAAAAAGCATTTTGAAAAAGAACTTTCGAAGATGCAACGCATGAATCCACAGGCTCCTGATTTTGGTATCCAAAGAAACTATTTAGAACTGTTTTTAGAATTGCCCTGGAATCATTTTACCAAAGATAATTTTGATTTAAAACGAGCTCAAAAAATATTGGACCGTGACCATTTCGGTTTGGAAGATGTTAAGAAAAGAATCATTGAGCACTTGGCCGTTTTAAAATTGCGCAACGATATGAAATCGCCTATCCTTTGTTTGACTGGCCCTCCCGGAGTTGGTAAAACGTCTATTGGAAAATCAATTGCTGAAGCCTTGGGCAGAGAGTATGTTCGTATTTCCTTAGGAGGTTTACGTGATGAAGCCGAAATTCGCGGACATCGTAAAACCTATATTGGGGCTATGCCGGGAAGAATTATTCAAAGCTTAAAAAAAGCTGGAACTTCGAATCCTGTTTTTGTTTTAGATGAAATTGATAAATTGTCCAACAGCCATCAAGGCGATCCTTCCTCAGCATTGCTCGAAGTTTTAGATCCGGAACAGAATAGTGATTTCTATGATAATTTCTTAGAAATGGGCTATGACTTATCTAAGGTAATGTTTATAGCCACTTCCAATAACATGGCGGCAATACAACCGGCTTTGAAAGACCGTATGGAAGTCATCAAAATGACCGGTTACACTATCGAAGAAAAAGTGGAGATTGCCCGTCAGCATTTATTGCCAAAACAATTAAAAGAACACGGACTTTCTGCCAAAGATTTAACGGTAGGTAAAAAACAATTAGAAAAAATTGTTGAAGGCTACACTCGTGAATCGGGGGTTCGTAGTTTGGAAAATAAAATTGCACAAGTCATTCGAAATGCAGCCAAATCGGTAGCAATGGAAGAAGAATACAACCAGAAAATCACGGATGAAGATATTGTTAAAATCTTGGGTGCACCTAAATTAGAACGCGACAAATCTGAAAGTAATGATGTGGCCGGAGTGGTAACAGGATTGGCTTGGACATCCGTTGGAGGGGATATATTATTCATTGAATCTTTGATTTCACAAGGAAAAGGCAACCTAACCTTAACCGGAAATTTAGGAACCGTGATGAAGGAATCGGCAACCATTGCTTTAGAATACATTAAAGCCAACGCAGAGATTTTCGGTTTAGATCCTGAAATGATTTCCAAATACAACATTCACTTACACGTACCGGAAGGAGCTACGCCCAAAGACGGACCAAGTGCCGGTATTGCGATGCTGACTTCGTTGGTTTCGTTACTGACCCAAAGAAAAATAAAGAAAAATTTGGCCATGACCGGAGAGATTACCCTTCGTGGTAAAGTATTGCCTGTTGGTGGTATTAAGGAGAAAATCTTAGCCGCCAAAAGAGCTAACATCAAAGAAATCATTTTATGTCACGAAAACAAAAGTGATATTGATGAAATCAAACCGGAGTATATTGCCGGATTGACTTTCCATTATGTGAAAGAAATGAGCGAAGTTATTGATGTAGCACTTACCAATCAGAAAGTAAAGAACGCTAAGAAATTATAAGTTTCAATAAAAATAAAACCCCTAAGGCATGAGTAAAATAACGCTTATGCCTTTTTCTTTTAACTTTTTTTCATCCATAATAAAATAATATCTTCGCATTTCCGTTATAGTATGTAGCATAAGCCATTTTTGATGTTTAGAAAATTAATTTGTATTGTATTTTACCTCACCGCTTTAACCACTTTTGGGCAAGTGGGAGGGAAGTCGGTATATCAATTTCTAAACTTAGTCACTTCCCCGCGACAAGCTGCTTTGGGCGGAAAGGTCTTGACGTTTTATGATCAGGATGTTAACCAAGCACATTTCAATCCGGCTACAATTAATCCGGAAATGGATAATAAACTGGCCTTGAATTACGGCAGTTATTTTGGCGAAGTAACTTATGGAACGGCTGCCTATGCTTATACGTATGACCGCCACGTGCAAACCTTTTTCGGTGGGGTGAATTATGTCAACTACGGAAAATTTGACGGTTATGACGAAAATGGCCAGCAAACATCCAGTTTTACCGGAAGTGAAATCGCCCTGACTTTTGGCTATGCTTATAATATTCCGAATTCTGATTTTTATATTGGAGCCAATGCCAAAATGATTTCTTCAACCTTAGAAAGTTATAATTCTTTTGGTGCTGCGGTTGATTTAGGCGCATTATTTATTGATACCCGAAACGATGTAAATTGGGCTTTGGTCATTCGAAACATAGGAACGCAAATTACGCCTTATTCGGAAACTCGCGAAAAATTACCTTTAGAAGTAATGGTTGGTGTTTCACAATTAATGGAAAATGTTCCGATTCGTTGGCATTTAACGTTAGAAAACATGCAGCAATGGCAATTGGCTTTCTCTAATCCGAACAGGGCGCAGGGCTCTTTAGACGGAGGGTCGACTCCTGAAAAAGTCTCTATTTTTAATAATGCTTTACGTCATGTGGTAGTGGGAGCGGAGTTATTTCCGGATAAAGGATTCAATATTCGACTAGGGTATAACTTCAGAAGAGCGGAAGAATTACGTATTTTAGAACAACGAAATTTTTCGGGACTTTCAGTTGGTTTTGGATTGAGAGTCAATAACTTGAAATTCAATTATTCTTATTCAAGATATACTTTGGCCGCGAATACCAGTTTGTTTGGATTAACTATAGATTTTTCGGGCAACCGATATTAAAAATAATAAAAATTGTGAGTAAAAAAATTACCATTGCCATCGACGGATTTTCCTCTACCGGAAAAAGCACTTTAGCCAAACAACTAGCCAAACACTTGGGTTATGTTTATGTAGATACTGGTGCAATGTACCGTGCGGTTACTTATTTTGCCATGCAAAACGGTTACATTACGGCCGATTACTTTGATAAAGAAACCTTAATCAACAGTTTGCCTTCCATTCGTTTGCACTTTGAATTTAATGCTGAATTGGGTTTTGCTGAAATGTTTTTAAACGATGTCAATGTTGAAACTGAAATCAGAACGATAGAAGTATCCAATTTTGTGAGTCAAGTAGCTGAGGTTTCTGAAGTTCGTGCCAAATTGGTAGAACAGCAACAAGCCATGGGCAAAGGCAAAGGGATAGTGATGGATGGTCGCGATATAGGCACGGTAGTTTTTCCGAAAGCTGAGCTTAAAGTTTTCATGACGGCAAGCGCTCAAACCCGTGCTCAAAGACGTTTTGACGAGTTGCAAGCCAAAGGACAAAATGTTTCGTTTGAAGAAGTGTTGAAAAACGTTGAAGGCCGCGATTATATTGATACCCACCGCGAGGATTCTCCTTTGCGTAAGGCTGATGACGCTGTTGAAATAGATAATTCTTACCTCACTCGAGAGGAACAATTTGCTGCCGTTTTAGAAATGGTGGATGAGGTGACGAAATCGTTGTAAATATTTGTTTGTCTCAATTAAAATAGTAGATTTACGGGCTATTTTCTTTAAACCAAAAACTATTATTTATGAGTATAAAATTGAGATTAACGTTGATGAGCTTCCTCCAGTTCTTTGTTTGGGGAGCTTGGTTAATTACCGTAGGAAACTATTGGTTTGGTACCAAACAATGGAGCGGCGAGCAATTCGGAGCTATCTTTTCTACCTTAGGCCTTTCTTCTATTGTAATGCCTGCCATCACAGGAATCATTGCCGATAAATGGATTAATGCCGAAAATCTTTATGGTATTTTGCATATCCTAGGTGGAATTGCACTTTTGTATATACCGCAGGTTGATAATCCGACCACTTTTTATTGGGTAATTTTTGCCGCTATGTTGTGCTATATGCCCACCATTTCTTTGTCCAATTCAGTAGCTTATAACATTTTGAAAAATAATAATTTTGATGTGGTGAAAGTATTTCCGCCTATCAGAGTTTGGGGAACCATTGGGTTTATTGCCGCGATGTGGTTGACCAATTTGTCAGGAAATAAAGCTTCGGCTAATATGTTTTATATATCGGCTATTTCGGCTGTAATTCTGGGGATTTATTCCTTTACGTTACCAAAATGTCCACCGCAAAAGTTGATTGCTGAGAATGCAACCTTGGCCCAAAAACTAGGGTTAGATGCTTTTAAATTATTCGGAACCTACAAAATGGCGTTGTTCTTTTTGTTCTCTATGTTTTTAGGAGGTGCCTTGCAGTTGACCAATATGTATGGTGATGTATTTTTATCTGAGTTTGGGAAAGTACCGGAATATGCTAATAGTATTATTGTGACCAAATCTACTTTGGTGATGTCGATTTCACAGATATCGGAAACCTTGTTTATTTTGGCAATTCCTTTCTTCTTAAAGCGCTTTGGTATCAAACAAGTAATGTTGATTTCAATGTTGGCTTGGGTACTGCGTTTTGGTTTGTTTGCCTACGGAAATCCGGCTGACGGACTTTGGATGATTATCATGTCGTGCATCGTATACGGAATGGCGTTTGACTTCTTCAATATTTCAGGTTCACTTTTTGTGGAAACCACAACCGATTCTAAGATTCGTTCTTCGGCTCAAGGCTTGTTTATGATGATGTCTAATGGTTTTGGGGCTTTCTTTGGCGGATTAGTAAGCGGTTATATTATTGATGAGTTCTTTACGCATGATGGCACTCGCGACTGGCACAGCATTTGGCTTTCGTTTGCCGGATATGCTTTGGTGATTGCTATTGCCTTTGCCATTTTGTTCAAGCACAAGCACAATCCGAATGATGTGGCGAATGTGAGTCATTAGAAAAAATATTTTTATGGTAATAACCCTTTCAGCATTTCAACCGTTGAAAGGGTTTTTTATGTCATGCCCTTCCCGTTTAGCCCTGATGGGAGCTGGCTACCGTGTAGCGCGGACAGTAGGAATTGCGTTTCTCGGAATGCCCAAGCCATTCGCTTCTTAAAATCAGCCTTTTGGAAGTTAAATTTCTCACTGTAAATATTTTGTAATTAAGATTTTATGCTTACTTTTGCACACCTTTTGGCGAAGAAGAGTTTCCTTTAGGTATCAACTATTTAAATCTAACACTGTTGTGTTTTTATTTGCATTATGAAACTCAAAGAACATAACATACAAATTTTTTATCAGCATGGCTGTATTAAACAAAGAACAAGAAGCGTTTTTAAATGAATTTAACTGGCATAACTATGCCGAAGGAATTGACGCAGTAGATCAAAAAAACTTAGAAGAGTTTGAAAACTTAGTTACTAAAACTTTCATTTCAACGGATCAAGAAGAAGTTGTAGAAGGTGTAGTAGTAAGAATTACTGACAGAGACGCAATTGTTGACATTAACGCGAAATCAGAAGGAGTTATCTCTTTGAATGAGTTCCGTTACAACCCAGCATTAAAAGTGGGTGACAAAGTAGAAGTATTGATTGACGTTCGTGAGGACAAAACAGGTCAGTTGGTATTATCTCACAGAAAAGCAAGAACTATCAAATCATGGGATAGAGTTATTGCAGCTAACGAAACAGGAGAAATCGTTAACGGTTTCGTTAAATGTAGAACTAAAGGTGGTATGATCGTTGACGTATTCGGAATCGAAGCGTTCTTACCGGGTTCACAAATTGATGTGAAACCAATCCGTGATTACGATGTATACGTAAACAAAATGATGGAGTTCAAAGTGGTAAAAATTAACCACGAATTCAAAAACGTTGTTGTTTCGCACAAAGCGCTTATCGAAGCGGATATCGAAGTTCAGAAAAAAGAAATCATCGGTCAATTAGAAAAAGGACAAGTATTAGAAGGAGTTGTGAAAAACATCACTTCTTATGGTGTGTTCATTGACTTAGGTGGTGTTGACGGATTAATCCACATTACTGACTTGTCTTGGTCAAGAATTAACCACCCAAGTGAAGTATTGGAATTAGACCAAAAATTGAACGTAGTTATCCTTGATTTTGATGATGAGAAAACAAGAATCCAATTAGGTTTAAAACAATTAAACGCTCACCCATGGGATGCTCTTGGAGCTGAACTTAAAGTAGGTGACAAAGTGAAAGGTAAAGTAGTAGTTATTGCTGATTACGGTGCTTTCATTGAAGTTGCTGAAGGTGTTGAAGGTTTAATCCACGTTTCTGAAATGTCTTGGTCTACACACTTACGTAGTGCTCAGGATTTCGTAAAAGTTGGTGATGTTGTTGAAGCAGTTGTGTTGACTTTAGACAGAGACGAAAGAAAAATGTCTTTAGGTATCAAACAAATGACGCAAGATCCATGGACAGATATTACAGCTAAATACCCTGTAGGTTCTAAACACACAGGAATCGTTAGAAACTTTACTAACTTCGGTATATTCGTTGAGTTAGAAGAAGGTATCGACGGTTTAGTATACATCTCTGATTTGTCTTGGACTAAGAAAATCAAACACCCATCAGAATTTGTTAACGTTGGTGACAAATTAGATGTAGTAGTATTAGAGTTGGATGTTGACGGACGTAAATTATCTTTAGGTCACAAACAAACTACGGCTAACCCTTGGGACAAACATGAAGATGCTTTCGCTGTTGGAACTATCCACACCGGAACTATCGCTGAGATTGTTGACAAAGGAGCTACTGTAGATTTCGGAGATGATGTAGTTGCGTTTATCCCAACTCGTCACTTAGAGAAAGAAGACGGTAAGAAATTGAAAAAAGGTGACGAAGCACAATTCAAAGTAATTGAGTTCAACAAAGAATTCAAAAGAGTAGTAGCTTCTCACACCGCTATCTTTAGAGAAGAAGAAGAGAAAAACGTTAAAGCAGTAGCTGAAGCGGTATCTTCTAACAACAATGCTCCGGCATCAACTCTTGGAGATAACAATGATATCCTTGCCGGATTAAAAGCAGAAATGGAAAAGAAAGAGAAAAAATAATTTTCTTTATTTCTTGATAAATAGAAAGCCCCGAGTAATCGGGGCTTTTTTTTGTAACTGTTTTTGTATATCTTTGAGTGATAAACTTGTCCTATGAAAAGACTATATACTTTTTTAATCCTGCTCTTTATTGTGTTTATTGGAAAGGCGCAGATAATTAATTTTCCTGATGCCCAGTTTAAAGCAAGATTGCTAACATCAGATACTAATAATGTAGTCGTAACCGATTTTTCGGGTAATTTTTTCCATCTCGATGTTAATAATGATGGGCAAATTCAGGTCAGTGAAGCTTTACTTGTAAAAGAAATGAATGTTGGAGGACAGAATGGAAGCAATATGTATTCCAATATGGGCGGTATTGAATATTTTACTAATATGATTTCGTTGAAGTGCTGGGGAAATCCTATAACTAGTTTAAATGTTTCCGGTTTACCACAGTTAAAGGAACTAAACTGTTGGGGAACCGAACTTACATCTTTAAACTTAACCAACCTGATAAATTTAGAAAAACTCTATTGTGGTGGCAATCCTCAACTAACCAATCTAACAGTGAGTAGTACCAATATTATCAATCATCTTAGTTGTGATGGAAACAACCTAACAACATTAAATTTATCACTTTATCCTCATCTAAAGTCTTTAGATTGTGGTTATAATCAGTTGACGAGTCTAGATGTAAGTGGTTTGCCGAATTTTGAAGATCTAAGATGTTACAATAATCAATTGAGTTCATTAAACATATCTGGATTAGTAAATCTTAAATATTTAAATTGTTCGGTTAACCCGCAATTGCCACTTATTGATTTTAGTTTGTTTCCCAACCTTGAAGGACTTAGCTGTAGTATGAATCCTTTACAAAATTCTCTTAATGTTACCGGGTTAACAAACCTAAAAGCACTATACTGTAGTGATTTAAACCTTACAAGTTTGGATTTGTCAACAAATTTACTGCTAGAACGGTTTTATTGTGTAAATAATCAATTGACAACTTTAGAACTTACAAATCACACCAATTTGCATTATTTGGATTGTAGCAACAACTTACTTAACACTTTATTTATAAAAGGAGCAACTATTCAGATAATGTCGTTAGATGATGTTTTTTTTGCAAATAATCCTAACTTGAGTTATATCTGTGCCAACGATACAATGCTTGATTATATTCAGTACAGAATAAATTCGTATAACTATTCTAATTGTTTTGTAAATTCTTATTGTTCATTCACACCATCAGGAACATATTATACCATTCAGGGAAGTAACAAATATGATGAGGACAGCAATGGATGCTCTCCTTCAGATATCAATTATCCTTTTCTGAAATTATTTTTTTCCAATGGAACCTCTTCGGGAAATTTAATTTCAAATGATTCTGGGAATTATACTATTCCGGTTCAGGGTGGTACACATACCATTACACCGGTATTGGAAAATCCTTCCTATTTCAACATTTCACCATCAACCACAACGGTTACGTTTCCAACAGAAACAAGTCCGTTTGACCAAAATTTTTGTATAGCTTCAAATGGTACTCACAATGATTTAGAAGTATTTCTTATTCCTTTAAATGTGTGCCGTCCCGGCTTTGATGTCAGATACAAAATTGTATGTAAAAATAAAGGAACCAATAGCCAATCGGGATCAGTTACTTTAAATTTTGATGATGCCATCTTAGATTACATTTCCGCAACTCCTGCTTTGAATAGTCAGATGACTAATAATTTGTCATGGAATTTTATCAATTTAGCTCCTTTTGAATCAAGAGAAATACAGCTGACATTACATCTAAATGGGCCAACAGAAGTACCCTCGGTAGATGGTGGCTCCATACTTAACTACACAACTACTATTTCAGGTTTAACAGATGAAACCCCAGATGATAATGTGGCAATATTTAACCAAAAAGCTGTTAATTCTTATGACCCTAATGATAAAACCTGTTTGGAAGGAGCTGTGATTTCACCAAGTGTGGTGGGTGAGTATGTGCATTACTTCATTCGTTTTGAAAACACAGGTACCGCTAATGCGGTAAATATAGTATTAAAAGATATTATTGACTCTACTAAATTTGATATCAATAGTTTATTACCAATAAATGGCAGCCACAATTTTGTGACCCGAATTGTCAATACCAATAAAGTCGAATTCATTTTCGAAAATATAAACCTGCCCTTTGATGATGCCAATAACGACGGATACGTTGCGTTTAAAATTAAAACTAAACCAACCTTAATAGTAGGCGATACTTTTAGTAATACTGCCAATATCTATTTTGATTACAATGCACCTATTGTTACCAATACAGCTATCACGACTGTGACGACCTTAGGAACTACTGATTTTGATTTCAATACCCTTTTCAGTCTGTCTCCGGTACCAGCTAAAAATGAGCTTACTATTACTTCAAAACAAAGCGTAACCATATCTTCCATCAGTATTTATAACATGTTGGGGCAATTAGTTGAAGTAGTGACTAATCCAGCTAATACCATTGATGTCACAAACCTGAAAGCCGGAAATTATTTTATTAAGATTATTAGCGATAAAGGAACTACAGCATCAAAATTCATAAAAGAATAAAGTAAAAGCCTCAAGTAATCGGGGCTTTTTTTTGTTCCTACTACTTCGAGTTCTCTTAGGAAGGGTTCTAGTTCTCTTCCGAAGAGAACCGATTCTCTAAATAAGGAAGTGATATCTCTAAATAAGGGTTTTAGTTCTCTTCCGAAGAGAACCGATTCTCTAAATAAGGGAGCGCAATCTCTAAATAAGGGTTTTAATTCTCTTCCGAAGAGAACTTATTCTCTAAATAAGGAAGTGATATCTCTAAATAAGGGTTTTAGTTCTCTTCCGAAGAGAATTGAGGCTTTTGTCAGTAGGTATCAATGTTTGGAGACCAACAAATTGATATTTAAAAATTACAATTCAAGTAATGCAACTAACTTTAGTTTCTTAGTACTATCGCTTTAAAGCAAAGTGTCCTTTTACATTGCGACCGTCAACAAACTGAATGTCGTACCAGTAATCATCAGCCGGCAGTTCATGGCCATTATAGGTGCCGTCCCAGCCATTGCTTATAGGCGACAGTTGTTTTACTAATTTTCCGAAGCGGTCAAAGATGTATACAATCGAATTGACATTGGGCGAAAGCAAACTAATTCCTCTCACATTCCAATAGTCGTGATAGCCATCGCCGTTGGGAGTAAAATACTGCGGAATACCCAGTACCGGAACTGATATAGGACCAATGATGCCACAACCGTTTTTATCGCGAACGTATAACTCATGGAGTCCCATCGGCACATTGGTAAAGAGGCCGGTGTCGCGATAAGGGCCGTTACTGTCATCTAGCGCGTATTCATAAATTCCGGAGCCTGTTACGGTTATGGCTACCGAATTGATTTCGGTTAAATCGGTTATGACAATATCCTGAATGCTGGCTATTTGGGAACTAATCACCGTTAACACTCGGGTTGCGGCGCAGCCAAAAGTATTGGTCACTCGTACACTATATACTCCGGTAGTGTTGACGGTAAGTGTAGGATTGATTTGTCCGGCCAGGATGTTGTTATTCAAATACCATTGAAAGGAATAGTTGGTTGTTGAGGAACCATCTTGAATTCCGGCATCTAAAGTAGCCTGTGTATCGGGGAGACAAATGAGTACGGTTTCTTCTTGGTCAATTTTTGGCAACGGATGTACCACAAACGGAATAATCATTTGGGCGGTACAAGCCGTATTGATAGGGTTTTCGACTACTACTTTTACGTTTTGCGTACTACTTGTGAAAGGATTTGGCAACGGACTAGGCAGCGGATTATTGTTGCCGTCAAAATAGTAAACGTTCATTCCGGTTTGTGTCCCGAGAAGAGTAGCCTCAAAATTGGTGGTGTCAAAATCGTGTTGCCCATCTTGATCGATTACAATAGCTTCATCATCACAAGTAGTAGTTAACGTTGCCGCAATAGGGAAGACTTCGGGTAAATCATCCACAATAAACTGCAAGGTTTCTTCCTCATAACAAGGACCGTCAGCGGATTGTGTATTGTTATTGCTGACTCTGATGGTAATGGTTTCATTGGTGTTGACCGGAAACGGGTTGGGTAAAGGCGAAGGAAGCGGAGTACCGTTGGCTCTGAAATATTTTACATTGACATTAGGCTGTCCGTTTACTACTGCTGCTTGAATTCCGGAAGTATCAAAACCGTAAGTTCCGTCCTGATTGTCATCGCAATGGCGAATCAGGTTGTTGGCATTTACCGGATAGGCAAAAGGCAAGGATTCTACCACCAGGTCAAACTTTTTAAAACCAAAGCAAGAGTTGTCTGCTGTGCTGTCTACACGAATCCAAATGGTTTGCGTACCGGGGAAACCAATGTTTCGGTAGTTGGAAGGGTCCGGAATAGCTAAAGAGTTTCCGGCGGCATCGGTTTCGGCCAAGAAATCGGCTTCGGTTTTATAATATTTTATAGAAACATTACTTGGTAAAAAGGCTAACAGGCTGTTGGTGATGGGGGTAAAATCGAACTTGGTTATGCCGTCACGGTCATCATTAACAGGATCAAGATAATCATCACACTTAAAGCGGTATTGGTTTTGCACCTGAAAGCTTGGCGGAATTTGTGTTACCGAAATAGTCAAATCAATGCGCGCTACTCTGAAACAGCCGTTACTGTTGACCACTCTGGCGTAAACGCTGGTGTTGCCGGTGGTGAAAGCAATAGGATTGGCAATTAAGAACGTATTGTTTTGGGTGTTGGCTGCTGCCAGATTGGTATAATAAGTAAAGGTTTCGTTCATGTAATTTGACGAAATCACATCATTTTTTTGCGTTAAATTGAAGGTAGAAATTCCATCCGTATTGTCATCACATTGTTTTAACGAGATAGGAGTAGTAATTACCGGAAGCGGATACGTGGTTAAAATACCTCCGGTGGAATATAGCCCGCAACTGTTTCCGTTTTTATTTAAAAAGACACGGTATTGGTAGCCGACCATCGTTGGAGAAACATTGGAAATGGTTAACGTTACCGTAGTTACTCCGGAGTAAGTGGCATTATTGGTCAGCGTGGTCCAAGTAGCTCCGTTATCAGTAGACAATTGCCATTGATAGGAGTTTACCGGATTGGTTGTTATGGTAAAAGTAGCCGACTGTAATTCGCAAGCGATAACATTTTGAGGTTGAGTAGTAATGATAATCGGTGCGGCAATGATAAAATTAATACTGCCTTCGGTAGCATCGTTGCAGTTGTCGGCGTCGCTGTCTAAATCAATGTAATTGGCCATGCCATCCCCATCCGTATCGGCTAAAGTGTAGTTAAGAATTCCGCTGTCAGGCGAAGTTTCTAAACTGTTATGGAGTCCGTTGGTACCGAAGTTACCGGTCATTATGCCGCTGGTATTGCTGGCGTTTCCTGGGCTTCCGGATTCGATTATATCCACGATACCGTCATTGTCAGCATCTAAATCCAAATAATTCGGAATGCCGTCGCTGTCTGTATCAGCGGGGGTAATACCATTGGCAAAAATATTATCGATTCCATCACCGTTGGTATCTGCATTGGATAGCGGTGTTACCGTTTGTCCTTGCGATTCCACAAAATCGAGGATGCTGTCGTTGTCACTGTCATAATCATCCTGATCGGGTATGCCGTCGTTATCCGAATCTTTAGGGATGCAGGTTGCCAACAATCTCATGGTAGCTTTATTGCCCACATTGTCAGACAGATTTCGGTGCTTAAAGCTTATAGTACCTGAGCTTTTGGTCAGGAATTTAAAGGTACCGGTGCCGGCGGCCAGCGGAATAGTATTGTTTAATCGGAATCGGATTTCGAAAGAGGAGAATTGGGTAACGCCACTTTCATAAAAACCATCATAATTAGTGTCAATCAACAATTGGTTGTCCGGATTTAAAACGGTGATTGTTTTATTTATGGGTGAATTGATGGTGTATTCTCCGTTAGAATCGAGCAAGTCGGTGGCATTGGCCGTCGTAACATATTCTAAACTAAGCGAAATCGGTTGAGCAAACGTCATTTGATATTTTACCCAGTTGGTCTTTCCGGGCGGAATATCGGTTACAAAGCTACCATCGGCATTTCCGGTGAAAGGGGTTGGACTGGCAGTAGCTGAGGTTGTGACTGCTCCGGTAAAAGAATTAGAATAAGGCCCGACAGTAATAGTTCCGGAAGCTGTATTGGCTAGAGAAACAGACTGGTTGCCAAAGGATTCTGTGCAATTGGTGATGCCGTCATTGTCATTATCCAAATCGATATTGTCATTTGTACCATCATTATCAGTATCTGCGGCACAGGCACTGACCGGAATTTCTGCGGAATAGAAATCGGTACTACAAGCGCTTAAAGTGGCTTTAACTTTGTAAAAACCAGGTTGGGTAGGCGTATAAGTGTTGGCAGTGGCACCTGTAATGGGGGTTCCGTTAAAATACCATTGAAAGAGATCAAAACCACTGATGGCGTTGACTTGTAAATCAACAAAAGGAATGCAAGTGGAGGTTGCTGTGGCTTGAGGTTGCAGAATAATCTCAGGGTCAAAGGTAAATCCAGAATAATACCCGCCATAAGTAGCCGCACTACTCGAACCATAGTAGGAAAGGTACACCTGCTCTGATGAAAAAACAGAAACATTTCCGGTTAGGTTTTCAAAAGTATAGGTTACATAATTAGCATTACCGGTTACGGCTAACGGGCCGTTGACATTGATTCCGGAGGGTAAAGTGGCTAAGCTGTAATTGGTTCCGTCAATAATAAAATCAAGAGAAGCTCCGGCTTTAGTAACAATACAAACCGTTCCGAAAAAATCGGTTAAACCACCCACTTCGTTGATAAAAGGAATATTATTTATGGTTTTGGGTGTTTGACAGCTTAATGGAGGCAGAAAGTGCATGTTTTGATTGGCCTGACTTGAGGTACCGCCTATACCTTGATAAGCAAAAACATTTTTAGAGGCACTTACATATAGGTTTCCATTGGCCGAAAAGGCACTTCCGTCGAGAGCTAAATAGTCGCCGGCATTTAAGGTGGTGTAAGGAGTTGCGTTGCCATCTAAATAGATAGCGGTGTTGTCTTCATTTGCAACCAATAGTGGTCGTTCGGTTACATCAATTCCGGAGCCTTTGACAAAAATATATTCTTGACCGGTTCTTTCGGCGGAAACAATTTGGTCAAAACCTAAATCGATATTAGCATCATTATTTCCATTGGTTCCGGCAAAAGAGCCACAGTTTACTGCTATTGGTTTGTTAGAGGTAATGGAAGCCCCGATTAATCCGTCTCTATTGCCGTCTGTTGGGCCTTCTACGGCTATGACATAACTTTCGCCGGCATTGAGTGTTATATCGCTTGGGGTATTTGAAGCGGCAGTATTGTTGATTAAATCTACTCCGGGTTTTATATCGCCAAAAGAAACAACGGTATTGTTTTCGGTTGCCAGTATGGAAGCAAAAGTATAATGCGTATCAGTAATGGCGCTGATACCGGTGTTGATAAAGGCGCCGATTCTGAATTGGGTTCCGAGCGCGGCGCTACCTTTTGAAACAAGGCCACCTGCCTGAAAGTTTTGATTAGATGCTGTTAATCTGACGGTGACGTAAATTAAATCTTCAGCTTGAACGATGAATCCTTTATTGTCTTTAACCGTATTAACATCGCTTCTTGAAATTAATAATTGGGTGTCATAGCCTGTGCCAATAACATACACAAAAGGTGCGTCGCGGCTAACAGTACCGGTAATCGTATTGCCGCCAATTTCCTGAATTTGAAAATTGACAGGGGTAATGCTGGGACATGAAATATACATAGACTGACCTTGAGGCACAGCGGAAGCAGAATCAGTATTGGATAATGGTGGTATATAATGGGTTTTACTAAATTGGGCTGTTGTGGATAAGGACAGCAAAAAAGCAAAAAGCGCAACAATCTTTTTCATTGGATAAAATTAGTAAAAAAAAAGCATTTATCGCTTGAGGGCAAAATGGCCTTTGATGATTCTGCCATTGTTTAAAGTGATGACAAACCAATAATCATCAGCGAAAAGTTCCTGTTGATTTAGTTTACCATTCCAACCCGGGTGGTTGGCATCAAAGCTGTAAATGAATTTGCCGTAACGATCAAAAATGGAGATTATGGCATTGGGGTAGTAAAATAAATTTTTAATTTGCCAAGTGTCGTTAATGCCATCTCCGTTTGGAGTGAAAAATTTGGGATAATCCAGTACAAAGATATGGTCTATGGCATTAGGATTACAGCCGTTTTGGTCGCGAACTACAATGTTGTATTCATTGGGCGTTACATTGGTAAACAATGAACTACTTTGAAAATGAATGCCGTCCAAAGCATATTCATAATCCCCACTGCCGCTTACATTAATTTGAACCGTATTGCTGTTTTCTGAAAAATCACCAATGTCAACCGAAGTAATTATCGGCGCACTGGAGGCTACTACAGTAAATATTTTTGTAACACTACAACCATTGGAATTGGTTACCGTTACGGTATAAGTTCCTGAAGTTAGTAACGGAATAGATGAGGTGGTGGCTCCGGTATTCCAAGTATAACTGCTGAATCCTGTTGGTACGGATAAGGTGGTTGTTGTTTTACCATCACACAGAAACACGGTTTCATCATTAAAATTGGCAGGATTGAATGTAATACTTTGTAAAGGCACCGGGATAATACCATAACAATCAGGGCCATTTACAATTCGGGCAAAAATGATTTGGTTGGGTGTAGTTGTATTGGTAAAAATATTGGGTAATGCATTAGTTTGATTGGCCGCATTGGCCGCAGTCAAGTAATATTCTACCAACAATCCGTTGGGTAAGGTGTTTAGTACTTTAGGAGTTACTTGTTGATTTAAATCGATAGCCGTAAATCCATCATGGGTGCCATCTTCATCACAAATCTTAATTTGATTTATTATTGGCATGGGATTGTCGGCTATTTGAAGGTTTATGGTAACATAGCTGTCACAACCAAATGAATTTGTTACCGCAGCCACAACCTGACTAGTAGTGTTGTTTTGAAAAGCGGTAGTATTGGTAATTGCATTAAGATGATGTTGAGCATCATACAGATTTGAATAATACACAACTGTATTACCCGATGAGCTTCCTTGTATAATTGGGGTCAGCTTTGTTAAATTAAAAAAAGCTATACCATCGTTATTGTCGTCGCATTGTACGAGAGTGATAGGAGCAGTGCTGGGCATCCCAACGTATTCAATAGTAACTTCGCCTTCTGCTATGCAGCTGGTGCTGTTTAATGTTATTTCTACTTTGTAAACTCCGGCGCTGGTAACGGTATAAGTTGGATTAGTTTCGCCTAGCAGTTCTACATTGTTTTTGAACCATTTATAAGTATTGGTGCCGGGTTCGGTTGCATCCAGCACATAAGTATCGCTGTTGCAAAGCGGATTGTTGTTGGCTATTAATCGGTCAGGACCTAAATCGGTACCCACACTAAAACTTCCACCGCCAAGAAAGATAGCAGAATCGTATTGCGGATTGGTTTCATCGGCAATTACTAATTTAATGTGATAGGTAGTTCCCGGAATTACATTAGCTTTTGCAGTCATTATAGCGGTTTGTCCGTCAAAATTGATGGGAGCTGTGCTGTCATTATAACTTCCGAAAAAAGAGTCGTTTTCTGCCGGACAACCTGAATTACCTGGGATGTCAGGATGTACGGTTGTTACTTTTACGGGTATTGATGTATTGGGGATTAATGCTAAGTTTTGATAACTGTCGGGACTTCCGGCGACTTTTAATAAAAAAGCAAACCCATCTGAATAATGGCAAGGTGCTGTACCGTGATATTCTTCTGAAGCAAAAATATAATCAAAACTGATTTGACTGGTTAGCGGTGTAAAATCAAACTCGAGTACGGTAGCATTGGAAGTATTGGATATGGATAATGCCTGTTCTAAATCGGGGTCACCCAGCCAACCCGGTGCATCGTCACTAAGGAGAGAGATGTTGGGACCTTGTGTGCCGATAGCGGTACTTGTACTTAATACGATACCATTTGCAAAAGGAAAGCTACTGGTTCCGGCTGTAAAATAACCAAAACTTTGTTCCCCTGAACCAAAATTCCCTCCACTTACACTGAAATTTGCTACGTTGGCACAAGGGCTGTTAATTAAAACATTTTCTACTAATTGCTGTGCCGTGTAGGTATCAGTAACCGTGATGTTTTGCGCCCAAATAGTTTTCGGGGAAAAACAACAAAGCAAAATAAAAAATAAAATTCGCAATAGCTTCATAGCATCCGCAAAGATACTATAAATCTCTTTTTTTGATGATTTTATACGATAAGAATATGAAAAGGGCTGTCCACGCCAAAACGATTAACAGTGACGTAAAGTGCACATCATAATCTTTAATATCATTGTCGCCAATGGTAGTCTTTATACTTTTGATTATAGACAATCGGGTAAAAGGTTCTACGATTAAATTGCTCATGGCTTCCAGCGGGAAGAACTGCATAATTTGGGCTGCGGTTTCGCTCTTCGGGAAAATTTTAAAGGTTAAAATTCCTTTGGCTATTCCTTCAATGATATTCCATACAAACAAAAAACCGATGGCGAATGCAGAACGTTTTACTAATACACCAAGGAACAAACAGAAAGAGAAAAAGCCAACCAGTTTTATAAAATAGGCCAATAGGTATTCCAGTCCCGAAAATACTATACTCAATTCCGTATAAGAAGAGAAGCTGTATCCTAAAAGTAAGGACATGATAAAAATAAAAACTGTAGAGGTAAAGGCAAAAAGAATGACAGTTAAGAATTTGGAGAGTACAAATTCCTGTTTGCTCATCCCGTCGATGAGGTTTTGTTTTAAAGTACCGTAGCTGTATTCATTTGCCATCATTGAAACAATAACGATGGCTAAAAAGAACTTTAATATGGCGGCAATGTAGGTGTTAAAGTGCCAAATAAACGGAAAATTGAAAATGCCCATTTCGGCAAAATGAATTTTAAAATTGCCGATATCAAATTTGATGGAAGCTATTAAAGCAATGAAAGAAAGAATCACAAAATAACTTATGGTTAGTATTCTGCTGGCTCTGTTTTTCCAGATTTTTTGTAATTCTATGGCTAGTAATCTTTTCATGACAGGCTGTTATTTGTTGGTTAATGCTAAAAATTGTTGTTCCAAGCTTATTTTTTTCTGAACTAAGTGATTCAAACAAATGCCTTTGTCAAACAAATACTTATTTAGTTGTGCTGCGTCTACCTTGTTTTTAAAATACACAATTATTTTTCCTTCGGTTTCCGAAATTTTATCGGTTTCCGGATGATTTTTTAAAGCTTCCGTAAGTGTGGTATTGTTATCGGCCTGTAATTCAAAAAAGCCGCTTTGGTTGGTCATTCCGTCAACAGTGCCGGTATATAAAACTTCACCAAAACGCAAAACTAAAACATGGCTACATACTTTTTCGACTTCGTCTAATAAATGCGAAGCCAATAAAATCGTGGTGCCTTGTGAAGCAATCAGCTTAATGATGTCGCGAATTTGATGAATCCCTTGCGGGTCTAAGCCATTGGTAGGTTCATCTAAGATTAAAATTTCAGGGTCGTTTAATAGGGCAGAAGCAATGGCCAAGCGTTGTTTCATTCCCAATGAAAAGGTTTTGAACTTGCTGTCTTTGCGATCCATCAGTCCAACGATTTCTAACTTTTCGTTTACTTTGGAGTAGTCAATTCCCTTGATTTTGCAAACCAATTCCAGGTTTTCTTTGGCCGACATATAAGGGTAGAAATTGGGTCTTTCGATAATGGCACCTACTTTTTTCAGCGCTTCATGGGTTTGCATAGCGCCATCAAACCAACTGTATTCACCAGAAGTTTTGTTGACTACATTCAATACAATTCCTAAAGTGGTGGATTTTCCGCTGCCGTTGGGACCCAAGATTCCGTAGACATTGCCTTTGTGTATTTCGAGAGAAACGTCTTTTACTGCATGAATTTTGCCGTACCGTTTGTTCAGCTTTTTGATGGAAAGAATAGTTGATTCCAAGGGTTAAGTTTTTAAGGTTTGCTGGTTTGACGATTGAAACCTTAGTTTGTTACTATTCTTTTTTTGTAAAATAAAAACGGGCGATAAATTGCTTTTTTAATTGAAGATAAAATAAAGTTTCATTAATTTCTTTCAGCTTTGAGGTCAGTGTTATTTTATGTCCACGGCTGTCATTAGTAGCCTGCATCTTGCAAACTTCACATTCAAATTCGCTAAAATGATTGTTGACTTTTTTGGTCTCAACAAAACGATGTCCTAGTAAGGAACAGAGATAATTTTTTTTCACCATTCCTTCGGGTAAGTAGTTTGTTTTCATACAAATAAGGTGTTGGTTTCGGGTAAGTAAACATACAGATTAACCGATTAAGAGCAAAATATAATCGTTAAAATACACGTTTTTAACTATTTATAATAAAAATTACTTACAAATTAATGTAATCCGATGGCTATTTGAAAGGAACAATAACCGGTTGTCCAATTTGAAAGTCAGGTAAAATCAAATCGTCGTTTTTGAGCGTATTGGTTTTGAAAAGATTGGTGCCTTCATACGGAATGGAAGGATAGAAAGAAAATGAAATCTGGAAACTGTTGAACACCAAATAATCATTATTTATTAAAACACCTAAACTGAATTTAGAATATAAGCGTTGGTTGAAAACTTCATCCGTTTCATTACCTAATAACCCAAAAGTCATGTTATAAAAGGGGCTGAAGTGAAAACCATGCCAATTGCCGGGAACGTAAGTTTGGGTTTGAAAACCGACTGAAAGTTTACGTATACCGCTTATCAATGGGTTAGTAAAACCCGAAATACCATTGGCATCAGAAAAAGAAAGACGGTCTTTGATAATTGGCGCTCTGTGATTTCCAATAACTAGTGTCGGATTTATAAATTGTCGAATTTTCCATCCGCCCAATGAAAGCAAATTGGTAAAATAGTTCCCTTCAATTCGAAAAGTAGTTTCTTCGGTACAGCCATTATTATAAAAGCTACCCCACTGAATATTGGTGCCCAGATAGCCAAAATCAAAATAATTCCCGTAAGCAAATCGTCCGCCAAAATAAGCCCGTTTCAGATTGTTCTTTTCTTGTACTCCACCGGTTATGGCATAAACCTGACCATACGGAACGTCTTCAATTATACCAAAATTGAAAAGGTATTTGTCTTCGGCAAACTTTCGGGTATTTAAACCAATGCTGGCCAAATATAATTTTTCACTCGAAAAAAACTTAGTAGGATCATAAGTCAAAGTAGGCTCTTCTATATAAGTAGTGCTCTTATAACCAATGGTAGTAACCAAATTAGTAGTTCGGTAATCCTCGTTTTTACCGCCAAAAATCTTGAAAGAATGACCTGCCCAATATTCCTGTGTTTCTAATTTGAAGCGCTGTTTGGCAAATACCCCGGCATTATCGGGAAGAGAGTCAATATAAAATCGATTTTCTAAAAAAAGACCACCGGCTAATCGGGTGAATGGAGAGAAAAATTGGCGTTCCACTCGCGCACTTTTGGTCGTGAAATTATCAATTGAATTTTCATAAGTAAATGTGGTGTTAATAAAAGTATTTTTAATATTACTGATGGTATATTTGGCTTTGTAAGCATTTTGTCCGGTTTCGAAACGACGGTTAATGTCATTTTCAAATTCGTGTCCTAATCCAAAGAAATTACGCTCTGTTAATTCAAAACTACCTTGAGTGTTAGATATGGCTCCGGTTGGAATCAAACTCCAGGAGTCTAAAACGCGTACTGAAATATCTATAGAATCATTGCAATTCGGAATTTCTACAGGTTTGATGATGACACTTCTAACGTAACGTTGTTTTCGAATTAAACGCTCTGATTCTTTGGCAACCAAGGAATCCAAAGGTTCATTTTTCTTAAATAAAAGCAAGTTGCGAATCGTCCAGTTTTTGGATTTGATGTGAAGATTGTTACCAAATTTTTCAAAACCTTTTTCGGGAACATCTTTGTAATTGTCAACAGAATATCCAAAAGGGTCCAAAGTTTCTATAGTAATACTTCGGATAATTTTACCTTCGTTGCGGTCAAAAGATTTTTTGATAAAATAACGCTTTCTCTTGGTGTTGGTGGAGGGTGTAGATTTTCTTTGTGATCGAAATAAAAGCCTGTAAACAAAACTATTGACTTTACTTTTTTTCGAATAGGTTTCTATTTTTTTATAGACTTTGACGGAATCATTACCACTATTTTTCTCTTGTGCCTCGCTTTGGAGGCCAGCAGTTATTAAAAGGAAAATAAAAAATAGGTATTTGAATTTCATAGTCAGTTCGAATCAAGCAAATATAATAGCTTTTGACAAGCTTAATTTATATAATTTTCGGTTTTATTTATATTAAAAATCCTCAACTGCTTTTAACAATTGAGGATTTATAGTTATAAGATAGGAACTTGTTGACCGTACTGCCAACAGTGTGCTAGCTTTTTTGTTCCTTGTTGAAATACACTAAATAGTAATACATCTGTTTTTCTTCATCCCAGCCTTTTTCTACAAATTTTTCAGCACTTTCAGGGTTAATGAAGTCTAATTTGATTTGAATATTAGTATCCAAATTAATCACGTTTTTAATTGACTTTCGGGCGTCGGTTACGGCTCCATTGGCAATCGGGAAATTGGTAATATCTTCAATACTGTATTTTTCGCCTTTGTCAACTTTGTAGTTTTTAAACTCTGGAATCAAATCCGGATTGTCTAATACTTCGTTCAAAAATTTGCTTTCTTCAAACTCATCGTTTTTGGCAAAAAAGTTTACCGAACGGTTCATAAACATGACTTCTTCTTTCTTGTCTTCGGCAGGTAATACTACATCTTTGGCAAAACCTTGGCAGAATTTCAAATACTTTTTGGTATAAAAATTTTCATCCTGAAAAGCATCTACCGAAAGGAAATGTTCTAACCAATAACGCGCATCATAACGGTTACTGTCAACCGTTAGAATCTTGTAGCCTTCTTCTTTTTTGTGATTAAAGATTAAACAGCCTTTGTCTAATTTATTAAGGTTAATTCCTTGTTGTAAAATCATTTCTAATGTAGTGCCTTTTTCTTCAAACTGCATGAAATCCGATTTGATTTCGCTTTTGAAAACCCCAATAGCATCCACCACATTGTTGTCAATATTCAGATTAGTGATATAGGCTACATACACTTCTCCGTTTTTGATATGCGGATGATTGGATTGTTCAAAAAGATGTTTGGTAATCTTTTTAGAAACTTCGTGCACATCGCTTGGATTCGTAAAAATTTCTGTTGCCAAATTGAACATGTCATTGTATTCCAAATCCACATCATGAGCAAATTGAAAATAGTTTTCTTCTTTGTCACGGAAGGGCTTAAAGAAATATTCCTTTAACAACGGAACAATTTCATCATTCAGATTATAACTTTGGTCGGAAAGAAATATCGCTTCGTTACGACTTTTGTTTCCCACTCGGTGTATTGATAAGCTCTCAATATGAGCGTTAAATAGGTTTATCATAGTTTTTTGTTGCTTAATTCCAATTCTCTTCAAATCCGAAATCCTCGAAGCTGTCGTCTCCGCCAAACATATCCAGATCGTCCTCGTCTAAATCATCTTCAAATTCAGAGTAGAAATCTTCGTTTTCAGCCTCAAATTCTTTCTCAGGAGCTGCTGCCGGTAATTCACCGTGGGAGAATAATAAATTCGGATAAGTAACCCCGGTTTCCGCTTCTTCTACGGCTGCCAATTCCACTAAAAAGGTCCACATGTTGATGAAATCATACACATAGATAATTTTGGTTTGATCTTCACTCAATAACTGATTTAAAGCATAATCACTCATAGTTTTTTGCTCGCCAACAACATCACCGGTATCAAACATTGGGATTTCTTCTTCCTGATTCCATTGGTCGTCACAAGTATAAAACGAAGCTACTTCCATACCGTCAAATCCAAAGGCGTTGACAATGGCATTGTGCAAATCTTCTAAAGTGTCTTCTTCTTGTATGGCAATATCTCTGAAAACATCGTCTTCGGCATCGAGAATAGCTCTGAATTTATAAATCATAATCTGTATTTTAGTAAGCGTGCAAAGGTAAAATTTAATTTTACAAATTGAAGTTGGATTTGCGTTTTGTTGATAAGAATTTGCACAAAAAAACCTAGCGGCTGGCTAGGTTCTGAGAGTTATTTTTTTTCCGGTTGGCACATGCTTACAATTTTGTGAAAAGTGTCATGCAGCATGGCTAAGGCTTTGGTGATTTCGTCATCGGCAGCTTCTTTTTGCACCAAATCATTTACCGTTTGAGTTTGTTTTTTTAAAGAAAGAAGGGTTTCAATGGTTTTCGGATTTCTGAATTCTTCCGGCATTGTTTCTACCGATAAATCATCTGCTTTTTGCATTAATAACTCGGCATTGTTTTTAATGGGGTCCAGATTTCCTTCTTCTGCGGGGTGGTACGTTTGCGTTATCAGTTCGTGATACGCTTTAATTTGAGGCCATCGTTCGGTGATGGTTTTTGCTGATACTGAATTCAGAGCAAAGAATGCAGCAAAAGCGAAGAGAGACTTAATAATTTTCATTGGTTTTGTTTTGTTTTTGTTGGAATACAAGTCTACTGATTTTTTTGCTGTTTTTTGCTGAAACGGGAAAAATTATTTTAGCAATTGTTTGAGGTTTGCCTTGGCATTATGCCTGATTTTGTTTTTGATTTTTGTAAACTTTTTATCGGTTGGATATTGACGATTGGCCGTTATATTATTGAAAACCAAAGCGGCTGCCAGTAGTATTAAAGCCCCAACCAGCACAGGGGTGATGACATACCAATAGCCAAGTTTGATGATAGCCGGTGAGCCGGTAACCGCAATCAGTGCTGTAGCACCACCAGGAGGATGTAAGGTTTTGGTTATTTGCATGAACACAATTGAAAGTGAAACAGCTAATGGAGCCGATAACCATAAAACTTCAGGAAGGAGTTTTTGAACAGTTACGCCAACTATAGCCGAAATCAAATGACCACCAACCAGATTTCGGGGTTGTGCCAACGGACTTTGGATAACGCCATACACCAACACACACGAAGCTCCAAAGGAACCAATAAGAAAAACATAATCGGAATGTGCAAATTTACCATACTGTAAATAGGCTATAGCACCCATGCCGACAAACGAACCTAAGAAAGCCCAAAAGTGCTCTTTGAAATCGACTAAAGTTTCTTTATAAAGCACATAACGGGCTTTGCGATAGTTGCGTTTTATTTTTGGAGTGGGCATAAAATTATTTAGCCTTAGGACTATAGGTATAAACGGTAAAAGGATAAATATACTGCGCTGTATATTTGGCCACCAAACAGGTTAAGAGTATCGGGAAAAACAAAGAGTAATCGTTAATAATTCCACAAGTTAAAAAAAGAGCGGTAAACGGTGCGTTGATACTGGCACTAAGCATAGCGCCCATGCCCAAAATCATAAAGTTAAGCGGAATCACATCAGCTTTAAAAAAGGTATTCAAACAAATGGCAAACAATAATCCGATAAAGCCTCCAATGAAGATGCTCGGAGCAAAAACACCGCCGTCACCACCTGATGCTAAAGTAACCGAAGTAACAATAGGTTTCAGCAGGATAATGCCAAGAAAAGTAATGGCAATAGATGTAGTTAAAAGCGTATGATTAGCCATCAAAATATTTTCCTTAATGGCATGATAACCTTCGCCATAAAGTTGCGGAAGGAGTACTAGTGAAGCACCTAAAATAAGAGTACCTATAAGAATACGGTTGCTGTGTTTTTGATTTTGGTAAAGCGTTTTTTAAAGAAAAGCACACACTTGGTCAGATACACTGAATGCATTCCGACAAGGAGTCCTAATAAAATAAAATAAGGCAAAGCATACCAATGCCAGCCTTGAAGCTGTACCGTAAACAGCGGTTTTTCATCCAAAAGAGACAACATCAAACAAGCAACGGCTGTTGCAATGCTACATACCAGTAGAAAAACAGCGTTTATTTTTTTAGAAATTACTTCCCAAGCAAATAAGATTCCGGCAAATGGACTGAAAAATAGAGCCGTTATTCCGGCCGCTACACCGGCACAAATGAGTTCGGTTTTATGACGGTTGAACAAATTTTCTTTTTCTTGGGCTATGGAACCAATAGTGGCTGTGGCCACAACGGTAGAAACTTCAATTCCGGTAGAACCGCCAAAAATAACGGTGATAAAACCATTGATAAAGTGTGACGGGATTTTATATATCGGCAAACTGTTCCGTCTTTGTGCGGTAGTTTCAAATATTTCACGGATGCCTTTATTCTCTTTTTTCTGAAACAAATATTGCCGGAAAAAGTAAATCATCCCCAAACCCAAAAGCGGAAAAAGGAACAGGTAAAACCAATGCTCCTTTGCTTTGATAAGCAATATGGTTTCATAATGCTCTGTAATTCGTTTTAAGATTATGGCCAATAAAGTACTCGAGAAACCAATGAGCACCGAAACAACAATCAGTTTTTGGTATTTAATAAAATGATAGTTTTTCTTAAGCTGCTGGGAAGTATTCATTGGAAATAACTAAGTTTTTACAAAGTTAACCTTTGAAAAAAGAAAATGTGCTTTTAGAAAAGTTAAAATTTTAACCAACAAGAATTCGCTAAACATCAGCCATAAGTTGTTCTATATTTTGAACTCACAACTTTTTTGATTTTTTTAAATATTCTTTTTAGAAGCGACACAACAATAATCTTTAACAGAATATAAAAATGTACTTCCGGAAAACAGTTCATCTTCAAAAAATAACAATTCAGTAATCTAAAATTGTATAGCTTTATAGCTTGATGCAACTTTGGCTCATCAAAATTCAGAAACATGAAACTTTATTACACATTAACTTTACTTCTCTTAACCACTTTAGGGTTTTCTCAAAATACGCTTTCGGGAACTGTTGTGGATGAAAAAAACAAACCGGTCGTTGGTGCCAATGTCTTTATTGACGGGACTTATGATGGCGCCTCTACTGATGAAAAAGGAAACTTCAGCTTTACTACCGATGCCAAAGAAAATCAGATTTTGGTGGTGAGTTATTTGGCTTTTGAAACTTTGAAAGCACCAATCGATGTAGCCAATTGCAAAGACAAAACATTTAAATTAAAAGAAAGTGTCAACACTCTGGATGCTGTTGTGGTAACGGCAGGGACATTCAGTGCCGGAGAAAAAAGCAGGGTCTCGGTATTGAAACCTTTAGACATTGTTACCACAGCCGGTTCAGCCGGTAATATTATTGCAGCCTTGCAAACTTTACCGGGCACGCAAACCGTTGGAGAAGACGGTAGATTATTCGTTCGCGGAGGAGAAGCCGATGAAACACAAACCTTTGTAGATGGTATTCGTGTAGCGCAACCTTATGGTGCCAGTACTAATAATTTACCCACGCGTGGACGATTTTCACCCTTTTTGTTTAGCGGTATTTCCTTTTCTACCGGTGGTTATTCAGCTGAATATGGCGAAGCCTTGTCGAGTGTGTTATTATTGAATACTCAAGACGAAGCTGATCAAAACAAAACCGATATTTCGCTAATGACCGTTGGTTTAGGATTCAGCAACACCCAAAAATGGAAAAAAAGCTCCTTGAGTGTAAACACCGCTTACATTGATTTGGCTCCTTATCAAGTGGCCATTCCTCAAAATGTAGATTGGAACCGACCTTATCAGTCTTTGTCAGGAGAAACGGTTTATCGCTATAATTTCAATAATGGGATTTTCAAAATGTACGCTGCTTTTGATGCTGCCCGCTTCGATTTGAATCAGGAAGATATTAACCAGACGGAGAAAGTTCGCGTGAATTTAAGAAACAATAATTTTTATTTGAATACTTCGTATAGAGGCAATTTTTCAGGCAACTGGCAATTGTTTGGCGGATTGAGCTATGGTTATGGTCAGAATAAAATTGACATCGATGCCAATCGAGTTAACAATGCTGAACATGCGTCACATATGAAATTGAAACTGACCAAAAAGCTATCAGACCGTGTGAAATTGAATTTTGGAGCCGATTATTTTATCACACAATTCGATGAAGATTTTAACACGACTTCCCGAAACGGTTATGATGCTGATATCGCCGCGATTTATACAGAAGCCGATATTTTCTTTTCGAAAAATTTTGCCGCTAAAGTAGGCGTAAGAGCTTCAAATAACAATTACATTCAGGAAAACAGTATTTCACCAAGAGCTTCTATTGCTTATAAAGTTTCGAAAAACAGTCAGTTCTCTTTTGCTTATGGTAATTTTGAACAAGCGCCAAAACAGGACTATCTGAAATATTCGAATGATTTTACCACCGAGAAGGCCGCCCATTATATTTTGAATTACCAATATGTAAAGAAAAACAGAACGCTGCGTACTGAAGTGTATTTAAAAGAATACAGCGATTTGGTAAAGTATACTGACGATAATGTGGATTATAATACAAAGTTCAACAACAACGGAACCGGTTTTGCCAAAGGGCTGGATGTATTTTGGAGAGACGGCAATTCGATTAAAAATTTAGAGTATTGGATTTCGTATTCTTATATTGACACCGAAAGAAATTATAAAAACTACACCGCCGAAGTAACTCCAAGTTTTGTGTCAAAACACAGCTTATCTTTGGTAACCAAATATTGGATTTCAGATTGGAAATCACAAATCGGATTTACACACCAGTTCAATAGTGGCAGACCTTACAATAACCCAAACGAATCGGTTTTTATGAACGGCAAAACTAAAACGTATAACAGTTTGAGTTTTAATTGGGCGTATTTATTGTCGCAACAAAAGATATTGTATTTCTCAGTGTCTAATATTATGGGCACACAGAATGTATTCGGGTATCAATATGCTAACACGCCCAACACCAGTAACATTTATGAACGAAAAGAAATTGCACCAACCGCTGACCGATTTTTCTTTGTTGGTTTCTTCTGGACGATTAGCGATAACAAGAAAGACAATCAGTTGAAGAATTTGTAAAATGGAAATAGGGCACAAGCTGAAAACATTTTACTTATCCTAATTTCTCGTTCAAAACAATTCATCCGTCAAAATCAACAATTCAGTAATTATAAATTTTATCAGAATAAAAATCAAGATACTTTTGACTCATCAAAACAATAAGTTTCAATCACAAAATCATAAAACAATCGTAAACAACATTAAAATTAACAACATGAAAACAATTATCACAGCATTCACCTTTTTTATTTGCTCGTTATTAACAGCTCAAAGTCAGTATGAACAAGGCATGGGCAAAGCCATGTTGCTTTGGAAAGAAGGTAAAACGGAAGACGCCACTGCTATGTTTGAAAGAATAGCTTCGGCAGAAAAATCAAACTGGTTGCCTAATTATTATGTGGGAATGGTCAATGTTACCGCTTCGTTCAATCCTGCCAATAAAGACAAAGTACCGGCTATGTTAGACAAAGCGCAAACGGCCATTGACAACGCCAGTGTGGTAAGTCCGAATAACCCGGAGATTATGGTGCTCCAAGCCATGTTATATACCGCTATGATAGTTCAGGATCCTATGACTAACGGCATGAAATATTCAGGAAAAGTGATGGAACAGTATTTTAAAGCACAAGCCATTGCACCTGAAAACCCAAGAGTGGTTTTTTGCAAAGCTGATTTTGAAATTAACAGTGCCAAATGGACCGGTGCCGATACAAAACCTTTATGTGCTCAGGTAGCCAAATCGATTGATTTATTTGCTAAATTTAAGCCTGACACTCCATTTCACCCAAATTGGGGATTAGAAAGAGCTGAGCAAACTATGAATAAGTGTAAGTAAGCCAGCCTTAAAAACAAATCAGAGAAAAACAAATAATTACCGTACATGAAACGTTTTTATAAAATACTCCCAAAAGCCATACTGCTAACCCTCATTATTTTTATAGTGATACAGGTTTTGAATTTTATTTTAGGAAACGAATTTCATTTTAACAACCGAATGTTGCTTCAGTTTGGCTATACTTCCTTGTATACTTTCTCGCTTTCGTATGCCAATTGGGCTTTATTTCATTACTTGGACAAAGTTTTTCAAACGAGTCGATTTTCCTCAAAACGAATAGTTATTGGTATACTAAGCTCATTCGTCATCACACTGGCAGTAATTTTTCTGCTGCGTATTTTTGAGGAAGTAATTGTAAACGGACATACGTACCAAGAATTTATTGCCAAGGAACAAGCAGCCAATTATCTTTTCTCGTTGGTAATTACCATCATCGTTTCCTTGTCGTTTTATGCTTTTTATTTCTACAAAGCTTATAATGACAGCAAAGTCAAAGAGCAAAAAATCATTGCCGGAACCGCCTCGGCACAGTTTGAAAGTTTAAAAAATCAAATCGATCCGCATTTTCTTTTCAATAGTTTAAATGTGTTGAGTTCACTCATAGAGGAGAATCCTGATAATGCACAAAAGTTCACCACTTCACTGTCAAAAATATACCGGTATGTGTTGGAACAAAAAGACAAAGAATTGGTTACCGTTCAGGAAGAATTGGCTTTTGCCAAAACCTACATGAACCTGTTGAAAATGCGTTTTGAAAACAGCATTACCTATGAGGTACCCACGGATTATGACAATCCCGAAGCTAAAGTAGTACCTCTTTCGTTGCAATTGCTGTTAGAAAATACCATCAAACACAATGTTGCCAGTGAGCAAAAACCATTGCACATCAGAATTTATATTGAAAATAATTATTTAATTGTTGAAAATAATTTACAGAAGAAAGAAGTCCTGCAGGATAGACAGGGTGTGGGATTACAGAATATAGTCAATCGTTATGGGCTGATTTCGGAACGTAAAGTATTGGTAGATCAAACCGAAGCAGTATTTAAAGTAAAAATTCCAATTTTAACTAAACAAATTGTAATCATGGAAACTAAAAATATATACAACGAAAATATGGCTTACCTCAAAGCCAAAGAACGAGTAGAGAAACTCAAAGGATTTTATGGCAACTTAATTTCTTACTGTTGCGTGATTCCGTTTTTAATCTTTATTAATTTGAGAACCGGAGGCTTCCAATGGTTTTGGTTTCCAATGCTAGGCTGGGGAATGGGACTGCTGTTTCATGCTTTAGAAACTTTTGGCTACGGAAAAAATTGGGAAGAGCGTAAAATTCAAGAGATTTTAAACAAAGACAGTAATCAAACCAACAAATGGAAATAATCATGCCAACAAATAACGACTACGAAAGATACCAACGTGCCCGTAAGCAGGTTGAAGATATCAAAGGATTTTACACGCATTTGATGGTTTATGTACTGGTAATGGCAGGTTTGATTTACATTAATTTAAGATATTCTCCACAATACCTTTGGTTTCTTTGGACGATGGTGAGTTGGGGAATTGGGCTGCTGTTTCACGCGATGAAAGTGTTTAACTGGTTTCCGTTCTTCAACAAAGATTGGGAAGAAAGAAAAATTAAACAATACATGGAAGAAGAACATAAAAGAAATAAATTCGAATAGTTATGCAACATCAAGACGAAATAAAATATTTGGAAGCCGCCAAAAGAGTAAAGAAAATCAAAGGATTTTATACTCATGCTCTGGTATATGTTGTGATTAATACAGCCATAATTTTATCTAAAATCGACTATCACGAGGATGGTTCCTGGAGCTTTGAACTTAGCCATTTTTCGACGGCTTTATTTTGGGGCATTGGTTTGGCTGCTCACGGATTGTCGGTTTTTATGCCCGGTATGCTATTAGGTAAAAACTGGGAAGAAAAAAAGATAAACGAGTTAATGGAGAAAGAGAAAAACAATAAGTGGGAATAACCTTTTCAAATAAGTCATGAACATCATCATCATTGAAGACATTTGAAATTAAAAGGAGAATGTCCAGTGGACATTCGGAACTATAAATGTCTTAATTATATAAAATAAAATGAATATTATCATCATTGAAGACGAAAAGCCAGCGGCACGTTTACTGCAGCGCAAAGTAGAAAAACTAGGCTTACAGGTTACGACACTATTGCATTCTGTTGAAGAAGCACTGCATTGGTTCAATGCGCATCCTCATCCTGATTTGATTTTCCTCGATATTCAATTATCGGATGGTTTGTCGTTTGAAATTTTTGAAACCATTGACATTAGCAGTGCCGTGATTTTTACCACAGCCTATGACGAATATGCTTTGCGAGCTTTCAAACTTAACAGCATCGATTACTTGTTGAAACCCATTGATGAAGACGATTTAGAAACGGCGGTCAACAAATTTAAGGCTCGAAATATAGCAGCTCCCAACTTGTCGCTCGATTTTGAAATGATTAAAAAAATGTTGGTCAATCCTATTGAAAGAACTTATAAAAAGCGGTTTACCATCAAAATGGGACAGCAACTTAAGATGATCGCCATTGATGAGGTAGAGTGTTTCTTCAGTGAAAACAAAGGCACCTACTTGCACACTTTTGACAATCGCGATTATTTGTTAGACACTACTTTGGAACAACTTGAAACAGAACTTGAACCGATAGCGTTCTATCGCGTGAGCCGAAAATTCATAGTTCCGCTAAAAGCCATTAAAGAAATCCAGTTGTACAGCAATTCAAGGCTAAAAGTACTTTTACCCACCTACAAAGAAGATGAGGTTATTGTAGCTCGTGAAAGGGTCAATGATTTTAAAGAATGGTTGGGCTAATAGACAGCTGGTGTTTTATTGCAAATAACTTGAGACTGAAAGTTGAATTTCTTCAATCAATTCCTTGTCCATGAATTTATAATTATCAGGAATCTCTAAAAAAATGATTTCTGCATTTTTTGTTTCTTCGGGAAATTTTTCATTCAATTTTTCTTTATGATGTTTTTCCATCACGAAAATCAGATCAGCCCAAACCAATAATTTTGAAGTTACTTTAACTCGTGCTGAATTTTCAGTTCCTGCAGACTTGACATGAATTTCGGAATGATTTTTATAAATAGTTTCTGCTGTCAAACTTCGCCATTTGTTTCTGCTGCAAATAAATAATATGTTTTTCAATTGTCTGTTTTCTGAATAAACTTGGTTAATACTGACCGCTAAAGTGTCAAGACTTCAAGAAGGCAAGAACTGAGGAACGTTGTATTTGCGGTTAAAGATAAAATTTCTTGTGAAACGAGAAGATGAACTTACCATAAATTCGCAATTGCTTGAAATCAGAATTGTTAGCCTTTTTCCATTCCAAAAATCATTCTTTTCACCACGGAAATACTTTTTTACCTCACGGCAATTAAAACTTGAGGCACAGAAGCATAAAAATACCCTGCGGAAGCTTGTTTTACCGAGACGGCAACCTGATGGGAAGACACGGAAGCTCAAAATTAACTCACGGCAGCTTAGAATTGGGAGACGGAAGACCGTTCCTAAGACACGGAAGCTCATTCCGAGGCTCAGAGCCCTTGTAAATTATCAGAAGTTGGTTTTTTACTGTCGGTGGTGTGTTTTATGAAATCAGTGTTTTTCTTATGCCCACCAAGGCCAAAATTAAAAAGGTGTAGGCGCTAAAAAATGGCACGATAAACTCTATCCAACCCAGAGGCAACATCACGGCCATAATCAACAGTTGAAAGCCCAAGCCATACAACGAAAGGAGTGTCATGAACCAATTGGGGAAGGTTTTTACTTTATAGGCATCGGGGTCAATGGCGTGAATAATTTTGTCAAATCCGCCATACAACAAGGTGTAAAGACCAAATAAAACATTGACGGTTTTTTGGGTTTCGCCGGGCAAGGCTTTAGGAGTCTTGTATTCAAATACTTTACTGGTGGTATCACCACCTACGGATTTGTTTCGCAAAATCACATAGTAATAGTTGTATAAAGTGCCTTGCAATTGCAACCCGATAAAGGCCAAAAGTGTAAATCCAATCGTGGCATTTGAAACATAACAGATGGTCATCAGCAACAAAAAGTTGAGCACAATGTCAAACAAGCTGTCTAAATATCGGCCCGAGTAGGAAGGTGTTTTTTTTAGTCGGGCCAACTCGCCATCGGCAGCATCAATTCCCGATTTTAAAACAATAAAACAGCCGGCCAAAAAATAGTGCTTTTGCAAAATGCAATAAATAGCAATCAATCCGGAAAGACCAAACAGTAAAGTAACATGAATAGGAGTACAACGGGTATGTTTCAATTGATTGGCCAAAAACCTTCCGAAGGTTCTTCCGTAATCGGATAAATCTAAAAATTTATCTTGGGCAGCAAGTTTTGACATGTAACATTCATGAACTAAGGAATTGTGACAATATAGTCAGGGTATTTTATTTTGTTAAGCGGTGTAAGGTATACGTCATCGCTGTTAATAGGAAGAAAGCCACCACTTGGTGTGTCAATCCCAACCAAAGCGGAACACTGTACAGCAAGGTGAAAACACCTAACGTAAATTGAACAAATACTATGAAAACCAAGGCATTTAGCCCGTTTTGTTGTTGTTTTGAAAGGGTGTATTTTTTGCTTTTGAAGTATAAGAACAAAATCAATCCTACTACCACGTAGGCCATGGTTCGGTGCACAAATTGCACGCCGCTTTTGCCTTCGGTGAATCGGGTTAACCAGCTGTCTTTTTCCAAAGCAATACTATCGTGGAAGAATTGTCCGTCACTCATTAAAGGCCAATGATTGTGAATCAAACCGGCGTTTAAACCGGCTACAAAACCTCCGTAAATGATTTGTAGTAACAGAAAAACAAGTGTAATTCTTGCTATTTTTTTCAACGGAACTATAACTTCTTTTTTCTCCGGATAAATTAAATCTAAGGCTACCCAAAGCGTATAAGCAAAAGTGATAAAGGCAAAAGTCAAATGCAATGACAAGCGAAAATGACTCACATCAGGATTATCAACCAAACCGCTTTTTACCATAAACCAACCGAAAAAACCTTGCAGAGCGCCCATTCCGAGCAGCACATAACATTTTTGCAGTGTGGCTTTGTCGATTCTCTTTTTAAGTAAAAAATACACAAAAGGAACTAAGAACACTAAGCCAATAATTCTTCCGATAAAGCGGTGAAACCATTCCCAGAAATAAATGAATTTGTAATCGGCTAATTGAAAATCGTTGTGAATATTGATTTTTTGGTATTCGGGAAATTGCTTGTAGGCTTCAAAGGCTTCTTGCCATTTTGCTTCACTCAAAGGGGGTAAAGTGTCGGTCACCAAATGCCAATCGGTCATAGATAAACCGGAATTTGTTAAACGAGTAATGCCGCCAACAACAACCATTACAAACACTAAAACACATCCTGACAGTAGCCAATAAATGACTGATTTATCTTTTTTCATTTTATAAAAATATTTTACAAAATTAACTAATGGTTCTGCAAATTGTTGCTTCAACAAAAGTTAATCAAACATCAATTTATTTTCTTCAACCCCATTTTTTCAGCTTTGGCCAAAACAAAATCGAAGGCGGCTTGGTATTCGTTAGGAATTTCGCCTTCCAAAATAGCTTCCTTTACCGCTTCTTTTAGAACACCAATTTCTTTTGAAGGTTGTAAGTTGAACATCTCCATAATTTCTTCGCCTGAAATAGGGGGTTGAAAATTACGAACGTGGTCTCGCTCTTCCACTTCAATAATCTTACGTCGAACGATATCAAAATTGTTATGGTATTTTTTGAATTTGGCCGGATTCTTTGTCGTGATATCGGCTTCACATAAGGTCATCAAATTATCCACATCTTCGCCGGCATCAAACACTAAACGACGCACGGCCGAATCGGTAACAATATCTTCGGAAAGTACTATGGGTCTTGAGCTGAGCATGACCATTTTGGCCACAAATTTCATTTTATGATTCAACGGCATGTGCAATCTTTCAAAGATTTTCTTAACCATTTTTCCGCCCAAAAATTCATGCCCGTGAAAGGTCCAGCCTTGTTTTTTGTTGAAACGTTTGGTAGGAGCTTTGCCAATATCGTGTAACAATGCAGCCCATCGCAACCAAACATCATCGGTGTTCGGGCAAATATTGTCTACCACTTCCAGGGTATGATAAAAATTGTTTTTATGAGTATGCCCTTCAATTTCTTCTACGTTGTTTAAGGCCGTTAATTCGGGTAAAATAATGTCTAATAATCCGGTTTTGTACAAATGCAAAAAGCCAATAGAAGGTTTAGCTGTCGACAAAATTTTATTCAACTCATCTACAATTCTTTCTCCGGAAATAATTTTGATTCGGTCTTTATTAGTTGCAATTGATGCCAATGATTCAGCTTCAATCGTAAAATTCAATTGGGTCGCAAACCTGATGGCACGCATCATCCGCAAAGGGTCATCCGAATACGTAATGTCCGGATCTAAAGGCGTTTTAATCAGTTTGTTCTCCAAATCGGTTAAGCCGTTGAACGGGTCAACTAAATCGCCATAGTTCTTTTCATTCAAAGAAAAAGCCAAGGCATTGATGGTAAAATCCCGACGGTTTTGATCGTCTTCCAAGGTGCCGTTTTCTACAATTGGATTGCGACTGTGTTCGGCATAACTTTCCTTTCGGGCACCAACAAATTCAATATCAATTTCCTTGTAACGCAACATAGCGGTGCCGTAGTTTTTGAACACTTGCACCTTTGGTTTATTCGGCAATAATTCGGAAACTTTTAAGGCTAAGTCAATTCCGGAGCCGATAGCCACTATATCAATGTCTTTTTTAAAATCGCGTTGCAATAAATAATCGCGAACAAAGCCCCCGATTACGTAGCTTTCCAAGTTAAGTTCTTGAGAAGCTTTGGAAACGATTTCAAAGATTTTATTGTCTAATGCTTGTTTGTAATTGATAGCCACAAATTTTGATAAGTTACTTACGAATAATTTTCACCTGATTGTCCAACGAAAGCTTTATAATCGTTGACGGTTTATCGCAAATTTTGTCCTGCTGCAAATTTACTACATAGTCTACACCTTTTATAATTTCGGGGGAAATTTCTTTGAAAGATTTTGGCGTAAACATTCCGGAAATATTGGCTGAGGTGGAAACCAAAGGTTTTTTCATGCGTTCCATCAGTTTGAAACAAAAGGGTTCTTTTACAATTCGTACACCAAGGGTTTTGTCTTCGGCTATAATATTAGCGGCTACATTCCGCGGATTATCAAGGATTAGAGTCGTTGGTTTTTCGGATAAATCCAAAATTTGCCAAGCCGTTTCGGGGATATCCTTGAACACATTGTACATCATTTTATCGCCATTCATCAGCACGATCATGCTTTTGGTTTCTTCGCGTTGTTTCAGGGCATAAATTTTTTTTATCGCTTCCACATTTGTAGCATCACAGCCTATTCCCCAAACCGTATCGGTAGGATAGAGAATGATACCTCCGTTTTGGATGACTTCAAAGGCGTTATGAACTTCAGTATTAATATCGCTCATGATTTTTTAATTTTTATATAGTGCATCATCGGCAATTCGATGTATTTAAAAGTAAGCTGGCTTAGGAACAGCAAAGGTATTACAGAGACAGCAATAATTCCCCAATATTCTGAACTACTCAGTTTAGCAGCTTGTTCAACCCCAATGATTCCGTAAAAAATGATAAACAAAAGCGTGCCGTGAATCAAGTATAAACTATACGTAATTTGCCCTAATTTCCGTGAAAGCGAACTCGTCAGCAATCCAAAAAATGAATTCCCGGAAGCAATAATGATAAAAAATAGGGTGGAGATAATAATAGGAATCGGTTTTCTACCACTATCAAAAAAGACTACTGAACAGGTCAACAGTGCCAAGGCGATGAAAGTAAAAACAGGTTTTTGTGTTATGGGTTTTAAATCGAATTTCTTCAGTAAAATTGCAGCAACAATTCCACCGATAAAAGGCATAAAATGTCGAATCGAAGCTTGGTTGATGTAAAGAATTATCAGGAAAACGAAGGTGAAAAGCAGGACAATTATTGGTGCAACCTTTTTTCGCAACAACAAAGCAAAGATGGGCAGCAGAAAATAAAACATCCATTCGTACGGCAATGTCCAAGTTACGCCCGAATTCATTAGGAATGTTTTGTCAAATCCATTAATGTCGGTAGCTCCGTTTACGGTAAAAAACAGCCATGAACTGGTGCTCTTTATAAGATTTAAAATGGAGTCCTGTTTTTTCCAATGGGTATAACTACCGGCCATTATAAACACCACCAAAACCACACAAAGGTACATAGGGAACAATCGGAAGAAGCGTGATTTTAAGTAATGATTCCAGTCAAAATCAGTTTTGCTTTCGAGGACTTTAGTAATGAAAAGAAAAGCCGTAATGATAAAAAACAAGACCACACTTGTTTGCCCAAAGTGCGTAAATAGATTTGAATTTGGATCATTCCATTCCTTGGTTTGCAAATATTGTTGCCAAATGTAGCTGTGGTGCAGAAAAACAAAAAAAGCCAAATACCCGCGAACACCATCAATCTCGGGATATTTCACCGGAAGTAAATCGAGTTTTATGAACTTATTTATTATCAAGGTGGTACCCCATAAAACGATGAAAACCGGAATCAGGTAAAGGTAAATACTGTCGTTCATGCTCATAACTTTTTACCAAAAACAACTTGATCCACCCAGCCTTCCAAAGTGTATTTGTAGTAAAGAGGTTCGGGCAATTTTTCGTATTCATTTTTAAAGAAATCAGCCGGAATACTCGGATTTTCTTCGTCAACGACCAATATATTATTCGGATTATAAAAATCGTAAGTAACAATTTCAGGATTGGTGGTAATTAATTTTTTCTCTAAGCCTAAGCTTTCAAATACACGGAACGTTAGTCCTTTTTGGCCATGACGGTTGATGTCTAACAATGTTTTAGAAGCCGCAATTAATTTAGTCATTTCTTCTAAAGACACTTTGGTAGTAAAAAAATCAATATCGTCAGATGGTGAAGAGTTGTCTTTATCCAACACCATAAATTTGTACGGAATGTTTTTTGACTTCAAATCTTGGGCAATTTTCAACAAAGTGTTTAATCGTTTGTCTTTAGAGCTGATATTGAAAACATCATAGTGGTAATCTATGTTGGCATCCGGTCTTTGGGTGTAAATCCAGTTGGGAGCAAAGTGCAATCCAAAAGTTTCGCAGTCTTCCTTTTCAAACGAATATACTTCGTCAAAGCATGGAATTGCTCGTTTTATCTTTGGGCAACGGTAAGTGTTGTCATTAAAAAAACCAATCGATTTCGTGGTGAATTGTTTTAATTCTATAAGATATTTAGGGTCGACAAAATCACCTTTGATAGTTAAAATAATATCCTGTTTATCGCCAATGGCTTTTACTTTTTTGATGATTTCCTGTCCGTAATAAATGTTCTTGATGTTCTTTTTGAAAAAAGTTTTCAGCACAAAATTGTATACTTTGAACAGCGGATTCGGGTATTTATAACTAAAACTGTGAAAGTCGATGTGATGAACTTCATGACCTCGTTGCGCTAAAGTAGTGGCAATGTGTTTGTTTAATCCCCAATTGTCAAAGCTTATCAGTGTTATTTTCATGGTCCCAAAGTAAAGTGTTTGCAAATATAATTGATTCTGTGGCAAAGCGATAAACAAGTGTAGAAAACAAACAAACAATCCTGTTTAGGGATATAATTTAAAAATTCTATATTTGAAAAAAAATAAACCATCATGAATTACGACAACAAACCCAGCCATTATTACAGTAAAGTACGCTACGAAATGTTGAAATATTTGCCAAGCGATGCCAAGCGTGTGTTGGAAGTGGGTTGTGGTAACGGTTGTTTTATTGAAGAAATCAAAAAAACACATCAGGTTGAATCTTGGGGAATCGAGATGATGCCCGATGAAGCTGAAGCAGCCAAAAGCATTTTAGACAAAGTGTTTACCGGTATGTGCGAAGACTTTATTGATGATTTGCCGGATAATTATTTTGATGCGATTTACTTTAATGATGTGTTGGAACACATGTTTGACCCGGGAAGTTTTTTGGCCAAATTAAAAAACAAACTGTCTGATAAAGGCGTTGTAATCAGTTCTATTCCGAATATGCGTTACCATAATGAGTTGTTTAAATTGCTAATTGGGAAAGACTGGAAATACTGCGACCACGGGATTATGGATTTCACGCATTTAAAATTTTACACCCAAAAAGCATTCGTCGCATGTATGAAGAAGCGGGGTATAAGGTGAAGGTGAATGAGGGAATCAATCGAACCAAATCGATTAAACCGTATTTGTACAACATTCCGTTTTTCTTTACGCAGCTGGATATTTTTTACTTGCAATACGCCACGGTAGCCGGTAAAAAGTAAACTTATTTCTTTACGAAAAAGCGGTTCATTTCGCTCAAACCTTCCGTCACTAAATCGTAGTTAATGTTCTCGTCTTGCAACGGATTGAGCATGCCATCTGTCACATCAAAAAGTCCCGACGGATAAATATTGGTAATCTTATTCTTTTCAATGATGGCAAATTTCTGGTTGTAGCCACAAATGAAATAATCGCGTTTGTTGGGTGTGAATAAATTTTTCCCGAAACTGAAATCGTTCAGGTGATTTTTTACACCCAAATAATCTTTCAAAATAGTAGCCGTGATGTCGTAATGTATCGTTTGATGGGTAAATGTTTTAGGCATTTTCGAAGCATCAAAAACCATCATCGGAGTCCTGATTTGGAATTTAGAAAAGTTACCGCCGTGTTGCCAATAGCCTTTTTTACAGTCGTTAAATTCCTGTCCGTGATCACCGGTAATCACAATTAAAGTGTTGTCTAACATTCCTTTTTTCTCTAATTGCGCCAGCACTTTTCCAATCAACTCATCAATATAATGCAAGGAATTTAAATAGCGATTGTATAATAATGTAGGATCATAATCATCGTCCATGTCAAGATAATTCACTTCGGCCAACGAGGGTTTGAATTTCAGGTTGTAGTTTTTCGGAATGTCAAAACCGTGTGCCGAATCGTAGAACAAATAGCCAAAGAAAGGTTTTTTAGCATCGTGTTTTTCAATCGCAGCCATCCATTCGTTATTGATGGTCAAATCTCTTTCTGAAGGGGTTTCTCCTTTTGAGAATACACGTAAATTGGGAACTTTAGCAAAAACATTTCGGTTGAAGGGCGGATTTTCTAATCCTGAGCTTCCGTAAATCAGTAAATCGTATTGTTGTTTTTGCAATTCGTTCATAAAAACCGGTGCAATTTCCTGACCGGTAAAGGTGTCAAAATAAGTGGCCGGAATTCCGTAAAACAATGAAAAGACACCACCGGTAGTCATGTTGGAACCACTGATATGATTGTCGAATACCTGGCATTTTTTTGAAAAATTATAAATATTCGGCGTAATGGCTTCCGTCATGCAATTGTAACGCCAAGTGTCAACAATCAAATACAAGATGTTTTTTTGTTTTGACGGAGTTTCTGAAACTATAGGATGCAACGGATAATTCACCGTTTTATTACTGAAATCGGTACTGGTTAGTTCTTTGTTTCGTTTGGCTTTGGCTTCATCCACCAAGCCCATAGAATCCAATAAATCATCAGCCGTCAAAGGATAGAAAACCGGGAAAACATTTTTAACTTGCGTTACCGGACGATAGTAATTGGCATCCGACCAAGCATAAACAAAATGACTGAAAAGCGTAGCAAAAACAAAAAAAGTCATGGTTGCTTTGATGCGTAACTTAACATCTTTAATGACTAGTTTTTGGGCCAAAAAGAAAAAGAAAAACTGCAATGCCACTAAACCGGCCACAAATAAAACGGAAATGATAATGTTGATGGCCGAGAACTGAAAGATATCACCTGAGCGTTTTCCGAAAACCAGCTTCAACACGATGGGTGAAATATGATAACGAAATTGCCCGAAAATTGTCGAGTCAATTTGAATAATCAATAGCACCAAAACCGAAAACAGCATGTGAATGCCTTTGGTCAATCGTTTCGATTTGGTTAAAAGTAAAGTCATTAAACTTAGTAAAATGGGCAAAGAACCTAACAGAAAAAAATGACTGAATGTGGTAACCGTTAAGTAAAACTTGGTAAATAAAGTATCGGCATTTTCAAAAAAAGCGCTGTATTTTTTAGAAATAATCAGCAGGACAATGACGTTAAAAAGAAAAACAATATAGAGTTGTTTTTTGAGGTTGTTTTTGGCAATGTCCATGTAACTTGTATGTAATGAAAACTTTAAATTTAATTTGCAAATCTAATTAGTTATTTTGAAAATTATCTAATTAAATTTGTAAAAAAATATTTGATGGAATTCCGCCTAAATCCGAACTGTAATTTATCACAATCCGACGTTATTTCGATACTTCAAAACTTTTCCACCACCGGAAAAATGTTTATCGACGGCAGAAGAAATAAGATAAAACTGTTCGAATTAAACGGCAGAACATTAAATGTTAAATCCTTCAAAGTTCCGCATCTCATCAACCGAATCATTTACCGTTATTTCCGAAAATCCAAAGCGAGGCGCTCTTTTGAATTTGCCAACAAATTAATTGAAAACGGCATCGGAACTCCTGAACCCATAGCTTATTTAGAACATATGGATTGGATTGGATTGAAAGACAGTTATTACGTCAGCGAGCATTTGGTAGCCGATTTGACTTACCGTGAATTGGTTGAAATTCCGAATTACCCGGATGGCGATAATATACTGCGTCAGTTTACTAGATTCTCTTATTTATTACATCAAAAAGGAATCGAGTTCAAAGACCATTCACCCGGTAATACCTTGATTAAAAAGAATGAAAGCGGTGCATATGACTTTTTTCTTGTGGATTTAAACCGTATGGAATTCCACCATGAAATGCCGTTTGAATTGCGCATGAAAAACCTATGCCGCTTGACGCCACACAAAGAAATGGTAGCCGTGATGAGCAATGAATATGCTAAAGTTTCAGGTGAATCTGAAGAAAAAATCTTTACGACACTCTGGAAAATGACGGCTGATTTCCAATACCGCTACTACCGCAAGAAAAGAATCAAAAAGAATTTAAAGTTTTGGAAGTAAAATTTCTGAAAAAATAGTATTTTTCACTTCTTAAACCGTTGGATGAAAGTTTCCGTTATCATTACCACTTACAATGCCGAAGATTGGTTGCGAAAAGTCCTTGTTGGCTTTAGCGTTCAAACTGAAACCGACTTTGAATTGGTAATCGCCGACGACGGTTCTACACCAAAGACCAAAGAAGTGCTGGATGCGTTCTCTTCTAAATTCAAACATCCGATAGTTCATGTGTGGCAGGAAGATGACGGGTTTCAAAAATCCAAAATCCTCAATAAAGCCATTTTAAAAACCAATTCCGATTATTTACTGTTTACTGATGGCGATTGCATCCCGCGCAAAGATTTTGTGGGAGTGCATTTGAAATTTAAAGAAGAAGGGTATTTCCTTTCGGGTGGTTACTTTAAGTTGCCGATGACGATTTCTCAAGCTATTACTGATGAGGATATTATTTCCCAAAACTGTTTCCATATTTCGTGGTTGAAGCAGCAAGGGTTGAAGATGAATTTCAAAATTACCAAACTCACGCACAGCAAGCTCTTTGCCGATTTTATGAATTGGGTAACACCCACCAAACGTTCCTGGAACGGGCACAATTCCTCAGGATTTAAAAGTGATATTCTGGCCGTTAATGGTTTCAATCATGACATGAAGTACGGCGGATTAGACAGGGAATTGGGTGAACGATTATTCAACTTAGGATTGTTTTCCAAACAAATTCGCTACAGTGCTATTTGTCTGCATTTAGACCACGCTCGTGGGTATTCAAGTCCTGAAATTTGGGAGAAAAACAATGCGATACGAAGCTATAATCGCAAGCACAAAGTCATTCAAATTGAAAACGGAATTTCTTCTCTTTAGTTTTTCGGGAAACCTAAGTCTTTGAAATACGCTTCCAACTTTTCTAAAATTAATTCCAACGGATATTCGTCAAAATACTTAAAGGTGTGTTCCTTGATGTACTTCTCATCGTGTTGTTCATAAATTTCGGGTTTCAAATCTTTTAAATGAATGGAAACATTGCCTTTTTCATTTTCAAAAATCTGCCAGGTTTCTTTATCAACTGATGGAGAGAATAGCGAGAAGGTGGGTACATTCAAAGCTTTTGCCATATTCACGGAACCGCCTTCGTTCCCAATCAACATATCACATTGAGATAACAATCCTAAAAACGGACGCAACCCTTTGGCATACAAGTCGAAGTGAATGTGTTTTTTGGTTTTTTCGGTGCAATAATTATACACCTTCTGTGCTTCTTCGGTTTGTGACGGAATGTAATTGAATAGAATATCAGCATCCAGTTTTTCAACAGCAAAATCAATGATCTTGGCCATGTTTTCCAAAGGATAGGTTTTGTACCATTCACTACCTAAAATCCCGAACATCAATAACGGTTTTTTACCCACTTCAATACCAAATTTACCCAGTAAATTTTTCGCTTCCTGAATTTCGGTTGGTGTTAGAAAAATCTTTGGTTTATAGTCAGTAATGGTTTCTTTAATTAAAGGTTTCAGCAACAATAAACGGTTGTCAATAGCCAGTCCCAGTTCGGATTTGGTACCGTTCGGAATGCGCTTCATGTTGTAATTGTAGAAGATTTTCGAATAGCCTTTATCGTATGAGATTTTGTATTTGGCTCCCGAAAACAAAGTGATCAAATTGGTTTCCAGTTTACTGTAAGCATCAATAACGGCATTGTATTTTTGGCTTCTGATTTGAAAAATGAACTTCATTAATTTGGGGTACGATTTCCGCACTTCATTGGTCAAAACAATAATATTGTCAATATTCGGATTTTCTTTCAGCACATCCACACAGTTGGGATAGCACATATAATCAACGGTAGCCTCAGGATAAAATTTCTTCAGGTTGTTGGATAAAATGGTGCTGGTCAGCACATCGCCAATTCGTTTTTGTTGAATAACCAATAGTTTCATAAATGACAATCCTTTTATTGATGGCGCTAAAATACAAAGTATTTAAAGATGCGTCAGCCTTGTGATGAAATTAGTAGCAAAAGTTATATTTTTGCTTCCAACAAAAGCAACTCAATATGGCAATCAGCGGTTTGGTTATCACGTTTAATGAAGAAAAAAATATCGGCAAATGCATCGATGCACTATTCAAAGTGTGTGACGAAGTGATTGTCGTGGATTCTTTAAGCAAAGATAAAACGGTTGAAATAGCTACAGCAAAAGGAGCAAAGGTTATCTCTCAAGCTTTTTTGGGCGATGGTCCTCAGCGTACGCATGGTTTGCCATTTTGTAAAAACGATTGGATTTTGAATTTGGATGCTGATGAGTTTTTAGATGCCGATGCAGAAGAATTCATTCTGAAAGAAAAATATTTGGTTGGCAATTATGACGCTTTCAGTTTCCGAATCAAGAATTTTTTAGCCGATAAATTGATTGATTTTGCCGGTTGGTATCCAGATCATAAAGTTAGATTTTTCAACAAAAAAACGGCAGGTCCTTCGCCATCAATAGTGCATCAAAAAATCATCGCGCAAAACGAAACCAAAGTAGCGGTACACATTCTGCATTATGGTTGGGATTCTTTGGAACAGATTATTACCAAGAAAAATCAATATTCCGGTTGGCATGCCCAACAGTTGTATGATCAAGGGAAAAGAGTGAATGCCTTCAAACCGGTGCTCAACGGAACAGTCGCTTTTGTTCGTTGCTATTTCTTCAAAAACGGAATCCTAAACGGTTTAGACGGTTTGAGTATTTCGATGATACAAGCTTTCTTTTCTTATATGAAATATGCCAAACTGATTAAAATTCAGAAAGCCAATAAGTAATTATTGCGTTGTCAATTTATCCGAAATCATTCTTTCGTTGAAGGATTGCATGTAGGCTTTGATAAACTTGCTCATTTCGGCAGCACGCTTTTTATCTTTGTCTAGTAAATTGTTTTTGAGCAGTTCATCGGTTTTGAAGTTGTATAAACCAATCGCTTTTTGTCCGTCAAACGCCAAATAATAATCATCTTGAATCAGATGGTAGATATTGTCTAAATAGTAAACCACATAATTTTTATCAGAGCTGAAGGGTTTACCATAAGTCACAACTTTGTCTTTAATTTTCAGGTAATCCAAAATACTTGGCAACACATCAATCTGCTGAAAGTTTTTCTCTTGTACTCCTTTTAAATTGGGGTTGGAAGGGTCAAAAAACAAAATCGGAATTCTGAATTTCCCCACATTGGTGCTGTATTTTTTTTCTGTTGGTTCGGAACAAGTATGGTCGGCCACGATAACGAATAAGGTATTATTGTACCAAGGTTCTTTTTGAGCCGATTTGAAAAACTGTCGTAACGAATAGTCAGTATAACCAATGCTTTCCTGTATTTTTCGGTTGCCTTTGATGAATTTGTTTTTGTACTTATCCGGGACTTTATACGGATTGTGTGATGAAATAGTGAATAACGTACTGAAGAAAGGTTGTTTGAAACTAGTCAATTTTTTATTGAAAAACTGCATGAATTCTTCGTCAAAAATACCCCAACTGCCGTCAAAAGCTTCAGGGCCTACATATTCATTTTTGCCAAAATAATGGTCAAATCCCGCTACTTTGCAATATTGGTCAAAGTTCTGACTGCCGTTAAAAGCTCCGTGGAAAAACGAAGTGTTGTAGCCTTGTTTTTTCATGATTTTAGGTAAGCCATACACTTTATTCAAGGAATATCCGGAGGAAATAATAGAAGTATTCATCAAACTCGGGATACTCGAAAGAGTAGAAGGTACAGCATCGATAGAGACTTTTCCGTTGGCAAAACCATTTTTGAAATAATAGGATTGCGTGGCCAGCGAGTCAACAAAAGGTGTGAAGCCTCTGTGCAAATTCTCATCGCCGAAACTTTCCAGAATAAAAATCACGACGTTTTTCTTAATCGGATTTTCTGTTGGATTGGAAACAAAAACCGGATTGAAAATTTGGTTAAGTTCAGTTTCTGAGTAAAATTTTGGATCAACTAATGTTTCTTTCTTACCGGCTGTTTTCATAATACTGAAAGGCGTGTTCAATACCAAAGCCGAATTGCCAAGCGATGAATAATTAATGGCATCAACTATGCGTAAAGGCTTTTCTCCCCAACCGCCACGTGCCATTAACAAACCAACGCCAAGGGAAAGAATCAGTATTCCGATTTGTTTAAAAATAACTTTTACCGTTAGTTTTTCAATGGGCAAAATAAAATTTGGTTTTGATAAAACTCGCCAAAGTAAAATGGCTAAAAGAATAAAACCAACCAGGATGTACCAAAACTCCTGAAGAAAGGAAATAATCAAACCACCGATTTCGTGTTCCATGCCTTTGGCGGTAATGAGTCCAAATGAACTTCGTCTTCCGGTGAATTTGTAGTATTCTAAATCCACAAAATTGGTAGCGATAAAAAGAAGATTGACAGCAAAAAAGCCAATTTTCAAGCCTTTTTGGTAACCGTTTCGGTATTTAAAATTCCCCGGAAATAAATGTAAAAGAATGAACAGTAAATTGATAAAACCAATAGCCGACAAATCAAACAAGGCACCGCCTAGAAACGTCTTTACGTCTAAATTGGTAAAATTAGCACTGTTAAAAAGCAGAAATAAAACCCTACTGATTTGATAAATGACAAATACAATAAATATTCGGCGAACCAGTAATTTCAGCAATAGACGATGGTTGTGCATAGACAGATTTTACAATTGAAATTAAACCGCTACGTCGTATTCTCTCAACGCATTGTTTAAAGAAGTTTTTAAATCGGTGGAAGGTTTTCGGGTTCCAATGATTAAGGCACATGGCACCTGATAATCACCGGCAGCAAATGATTTGGTATAACTTCCCGGAATCACCACCGAACGAGCCGGAACAAATCCTTTGTATTCAATAGGCTCACTTCCTGTAACATCTATGATTTTGGTAGAAGCAGTCAAACATACATTGGCTCCTAATACAGCTTCTTTTTCTACACGAACACCTTCTACCACGATACAACGTGAACCGATAAAAGCACCGTCCTCAATAATAACCGGAGCGGCTTGTAAAGGTTCTAAAACACCGCCAATTCCAACGCCTCCCGAAAGATGCACGTCTTTCCCTATTTGGGCACAACTTCCTACCGTTGCCCAAGTATCCACCATGGTTCCTTCATCTACATAAGCACCGATATTGACATAACTCGGCATCAAAATCACACCTTTAGAAATGTATGCGCCATAACGGGCTGTTGCCGGTGGTACCACCCGGATTCCTTTTTCGGCATAACCGGTTTTCAATAGCATTTTGTCGTGGTATTCAAAAATTCCGGCTTCCCAAGTTTCCATTTTCTGGATTGGGAAATACATTACTACGGCTTTCTTTACCCATTCGTTTACCTGCCAACCGTTGGCTGTAGGCTCTGCAACGCGTAAAGTTCCGGCATCTAGTAAGGCGATAACTTCTCTAATGGCATTGGTTGTGATTTCTTCTTGCAACAAAGCTCGGTTTTCCCAAGCCGTTTCTATAATGTTTTGTAGTGTAACCATGATTTTTGAATTTAACGGCGTTCAGTTTTCTAATGTGCACAAAGATAGTTTCATTTTTAGAAAGTAACAAAGCATTTATTCGTGGGTTTATAGTATAAAAATAATGTTAAATTTTATTTTTTCCATAGCAGAATAAGTAAGTTTGTCTGCCCTCAAATGTAATGTCAAACCAATAGTTTATGAAAAAATATTCGCTCTTAGTTGTACTGTTTGTGGCTTTTTTTACCAGCTGTCAGAAGCAAACCAACAGTAAAGGCAGTCCAAACGATTTAACCGTTGTTGCCAAAGTTGTTGATGCTAAAAATACGCTGAATTATGAAGGAAATTACAAAGGTATTTTGCCTTGTGCCGATTGTGAGGGCATTGAAACGACGGTATGTTTGAATGAAAATTCAACGTATACCATCAGAACCACTTATATAGGCAAAGGCAATAAAATATTTGAACAAAAAGGAACTTTTTCTTGGAATAAAGCCGGTAATATTGTCACGTTTGACAATGTTGAGAATGCTCCTAATCAATATGAAGTAGCTAAAAATACTTTGACGCAGTTGGATATGTCCGGCAAAAAAATCACCGGTAATCATGCTACAGATTATATTTTGGCCAAACAAAAAGCCGGTATTGAAAATGCAGTTAACACTGATGATATGCAAACTACAGTCAACCTGAACAATAAAATGGAAGCCAAAACCGTAATCAAAAAAGTAAATCCGGCAGTGGGGAAAGTGACTTTGGCAGAAACCCATTGGAAACTCATGAAACTTAACGGTAAAACGATAAAGCAAAAAGGCAAAAAAATATACGGTATTAAATTAAATTCTAAAGATGGAAGATTTACCGGTTACGCCGGTTGCAACAATTTTTCAGGAAATTATGTGATGCCTTCCGCTTTCGGAATCGCTTTTGTTAATGTTGTATCAACCGAAATGGCTTGTTTGGATATGGAAGTAGAATCTCATTTTTCCAAAGTGTTGCAAAATGCAGATCGCTACACGCTTAATGACAATATCCTTCAACTTAAAAAAGGTAAAAAGGAAGTTTTAGCTACCTTTGAACCAGCAAAATAATTAACAATGCCAAGAATACTCGCTATTGATTACGGAATGAAGCGAACCGGAATTGCGGTTACCGATGAGTTGCAAATCATTGCCTCGGGCTTAACCACCATAGCGTCAGACACGGCGATTGCTTTTTTAAAAGATTATTTTTCCAAAGAAAACGTAAACAAAGTTTTGATTGGCGAACCCAAGCAAATGAATGGGCAACCTTCGGAAAGTACTCCGGTAATTGAAAAATTTGTGGCCGACTTTACCACAGCATTTCCCGAAATGAAAGTAGTTAGGGTTGATGAGCGCTTTACTTCTAAAATGGCTTTTCAAACGATGATTGATAGTGGACTTTCAAAGAAACAACGCCAAAACAAAGGCTTGGTTGACGAAATTGCCGCTACCATCTTACTTCAAGATTATCTGACACGAAAAATGATTTAATTTCCTTATTTTTGCCAAAAAAAAGCAAAATGATTATTCCTATATACGGATATGGTGAGCCTGTGCTGCGAAAAGTAGGTGAAGAGATTTCGTCCGAATATCCTAATCTGAAAGAAGTTATTGCCAATATGTATGATACCATGTACAATGCCTATGGAGTTGGGTTGGCCGCTCCTCAGGTAGGCTTAGCAATCAGATTGTTTGTTATCGATACGGAACCGTTTAGCGACAGCGATGATTTAAGTCCTGAAGAACAAGAACTATTGAAAGGGTTTAAAAAAACGTTTATTAATGCCAAAATATTGAAAGAAGAAGGTGAAGAATGGGGCTTTAACGAAGGTTGTTTAAGCATTCCGGATGTTCGTGAAGATGTTTACCGAAATGAAAGAATCACTATCGAATATTTTGATGAAGATTTTAATAAAAAAACAGAAGTGTTTGACGGTTTGATTGCCCGAGTGATTCAGCATGAATACGATCACATTGAAGGTATTTTGTTTACCGATAAAATTTCGATGTTGAAAAAAACATTGATTAAGAAAAAATTACAAAACATCATGGAAGGCAAAGCGCGTCCGGATTATAAAATGAAATTTGCCAATAAAAAAGGAAGATAATCTTAAGCATAAAAAAAGTATAAATTCCAAAATCCAAACCTTTTTTTACTTTAATTTGTCATCCAGAATTTGAATTAATACTATTGCCCTAAACTAAATTAAAAAATGAACGTAGAAAAAATTTTAGCTATTGCCGGAAAACCGGGTTTATTCGAATTGAAATTACAAACACGCTCCGGTTTTCTGGCCGAATCGTTACTTGATGGAAAGAAAATTACTGTAGGCATGAGAAGTAATGTGAGTTTGCTTTCCGAAATTTCAATGTACACTTATAGCGAAGAAAAACCATTGGTTGAAATTATGCGCGCTATTGCTATCAAAGAAAATGAAGGGCCAACAATTTCCAATAAAGAGGATAACGCTAAATTGGTTGCTTACTTCAAAGAAATTTTGCCCGATTATGATGAAGACCGTGTATATGTTTCCGATATTAAAAAAGTATTGAATTGGTATAATATTCTTCAGTCTAAAGGATTAGTTTCTAAAGAAGAGCCTAAAGTTGAAAATGCTGAAGCGGTAAAAGAAGAGGTTGTAAAAGAAGTAAAAAAAGCCGAAAAAGCACCCAAAGCAGAGAAAGCGGAAAAGGCTCCTGCCAAACCAAAAACAAAGAAATAGTTAATTACTTTCTAATAAAAACACATCCTATTGCTGATTTTCGGTGATAGGATTTTTTATTTTTACACAAATCATAAGCTATGAACACACGTCAACAACAACTGGATGCTTTCAATCGTTTACTCGATATCATGGACGACTTGCGTGAGAAATGTCCGTGGGACAAAAAACAAACGCTCGAAAGTTTACGCCACTTAACTATTGAAGAAACGTATGAATTGGGAGATGCTATTTTGGATAACGATTTGTCTGAAATAAAAAAAGAACTGGGAGATTTGTTGTTGCATATTGTTTTTTATGCCAAAATAGGAAGTGAAACCAATGATTTCGATATAGCCGATGTAGCTAATAGTATCTGTGATAAATTAATCGACCGTCACCCTCATATTTATGGCGATGTTGTGGTTGCTGACGAAGAGGAAGTGAAGCAAAATTGGGAAAAACTCAAACTCAAAGAAGGCAAAAAGTCTGTATTAGAAGGTGTTCCGAAAAGTTTACCGGCTCTGGTAAAAGCCAGCCGAATACAAGATAAAGTAAAAGGAGTCGGCTTTGATTGGGAAGAACCACACCAGGTTTGGGACAAAGTGCAGGAAGAATTACAGGAATTGCAAGAAGAAGTAACAGCCGGCAATCAGGATAAAATTGAAGCCGAATTTGGCGATGTCTTATTCTCCATGATTAACTATGCCAGATTCCTTAAAGTAAATCCGGAAGATGCTTTGGAACGTACCAATAAAAAATTCATGAAACGCTTTATGTACCTCGAAAGTAAAGCCGGAGAACTTGGCAAGCCTTTGATGGATATGACTTTGGCCGAGATGGATGTCTTTTGGGAAGAAGCGAAGAAATTATAAATAAGCGACCTGAACTGACTCAGGTCGCTTTTGGTTTAAGCAATTTCTAATTGTGGTATTTCAATGGAAACCACGGTATTTTTATAGCTGTTTAATTGGTCTTCTATGACAGCAGAATTCTTTTTGAAGAACGAAGTTTCGGTAAACAGTTTTTCGTAATATTCAATTCCGTCTAACAAATTGTTCTTAAACGCTTGCAGTTTTTTGAGCTGTGATGTAGTACTTTCATTAGTAACTTCAGTGATTTCTTTTTTCAAATAATCCACATACATTTTCAATTCGTTTATGAAAACATTAGGACGATTGATTTTGCCCAAAACAGATGCGTTTCCGTATATGTGTTTTACCATGTCTGCCAAAGCAACCACTTTGTCAAAGTAGGCCAAATTGGGTCCGGGACAAATCACAACCCCTTGTTCTTCGCCTTTTACCTTAATTCCGTTTTCCATGTAGGCGGCATTAACCAAGCCAACACAAAGACATGCTTTTTCGGTTATTTTTGTTTTCCTTTTATCAAATTCTACCTCAGACAATTGATTTTTTTGAGCGCTCAATTCTTCCAATTTGATATCCTGATATTTTCTTGAAGCGGTGCAAGTTCCTTGTTCGGAAAACTCTTTGCTCAAGGCTAATAATTTCTTTGGACAAGAACTTCCTGATTTATCGTTAGCAATCCGATTCAATTTTAAAGCTTCGTTTGTGGTGCCTTTAACAGTATTAAAAGGAACCCCTAAAGGCGAAATCTGACTGGTGTAAAAATCTTTTTCTTCTGATTTAGCCAGCAATGCACGGGTTGCATCATCTACAGCAGTGGCTTCCGGAACCAACAAAAAAGGAGAGCCCCAGCCAACAGAATCAACATCGTAATATTCTAATAGAAAATCATGTTCTTCCGCTGTACCAACTCCACCTTGAACCGTAATTTTTAGGGACAATGGTTTTTCCGGTGCCGGCATTTCTTTTTGAGCCAAAGCTTTAATCATTAATTCATGAGCTGATTGAATCAGTTGATCTTTCTTTTGTTTGAATTCTTCCATGATTGGTCCTAACAAAAAGCCATCCGTAGCAAAGGAGTGACCTCCGCAGTTTAAGCCCGATTCGATGCGGTATTCTGAAACCCAAAGTCCTTTTTTGGCCAAGAAATTCCCTTGAATCATAGCGGAACGAAAATCACTTACCTTCAAAATTATTTTCTTTTTTAATTCACCATTGGCGTCGGGATAGAAATCTGTAAAACTTTCAAAATAACTATATAGCCTTGGATTCATACCGGCCGAAAGTACTACTGAAGAAGTAAGTTTGCTATTGGCGAATCCGCGTAGTGAAGCATGAGCATCGTTAAAAATAACAGGCAGTTGTTCGTTTTTGATAAAATTATCTTTATCAACTTTAGTCATTATATTCACATCAATATTTCCCGGACTCAGATGGGTTTCAAGATAATTTTTAATAGTTTCTTTGGCAGCTTTTCCATCGTTTAAAAAGTTTTGCAAACTTTGTTTCATTTCCGATTTGTTAGGAAGCATCGCTAAATAATTCTCTAAAGCTTCTTTGCTTTCTGCTAATTCCTGTTTGAAAGCATCAAATTTTTGTTTGACTACATCATCAATCATATCGAGATAGGCCGTGATTCTTTTGGCACGATAATCATGGATTTTTGTCGAAATGCCTTCATACGAAAAATGGAATTTTTTACTGTAAAAAAGATGCATCTTTTCAATGATATCATCATCAATGATTGAAACTACGGATGATATTCCGTAATGAGCCACTCTGATTGGACTGTCAATAGTATATGCTAATCCCATAACGGGAATGTGAAAAGTATGAATGGGATTTTTAGTATCCATAGTATTGATATAGTTTTTATAATTTACAAAGATTGGAAACCTTCGGGGTTTAAAAACTGATAAATGTCATATGGGTGAAAGCGTTTTGTTAAAAAAATGTATATTTGAGATTATAGATTTAAAAATATGTCTGAAGTAAAGCACGAATTAAAACGTTCTCTGGGTCTTATTGATGCCACAAGTTTAGTAGCCGGTTCTATGATAGGTTCCGGAATCTTTTTAGTAACAGCTGCTATGGCAAGGGATGTTGGTTCTGCCGCCTGGATATTGCTCATTTGGCTGGTAACCGGTTTATTGACTATGTCGGCCGCCTTAAGCTACGGTGAATTAGCCGGAATGATGCCCAACGCCGGAGGACAATACGTCTACATACAACGGGCATATGGAAAATTGATTTCGTTTTTATACGGTTGGACCGTTTTTACCGTGATTCAAACCGGGACCATAGCGGCTGTTGCGGTAGCTTTTTCCAATTATACTGCGGTATTTTTCCCGGTTTTAGAAAATAAGATACTGACTTTGGGGGAGAGTTTTGCTTTTACCAACAAGCAGGTTTTGGCGATGTTTGTCATTGCCTTGCTTACTTTTATTAATACCAAAGGGATTAAAAGCGGTAAAATTATTCAGTTGGTTTTTACTTCAGCAAAGTTAATAGCGCTGTTTGCCTTGATTACTTTGGGGATTTACATTGGTTTTCATACGGATACTTTTGCTCAAAATTTCACTAATATGTGGGACGCCAGCAAAACCGTTTTAGAAGAAGACGGCACCTTAACCATCACCAAATTATCAGGAGTTGCCTTGATGGGAGCCATGGGAGCTACAATTATCAATTCCTTGTTTTCGAGTGATGCTTGGAATAATGTGACTTTTATTGCCGGAGAAATTAAAGACCCTAAAAAGAATATTCCAAGAAGTTTGTTTTTAGGTACTTTGATAGTAACCATCATTTATATTTTAGCCAACATAGCTTACTTAGCCGTATTGCCATTACACGGTACACCTACCGGAGATGTTATTCATAACGGAATCATGTTTGCCAGCGAAGATAGAGTAGGAGCTGCAGCCGCTAGTGCTATCATGGGAAATGTGGGTGTTTTTATGATGGCAGGTTTAATTATGGTTTCTACTTTTGGATGTAACAGCGGTTTAATTTTGTCAGGTGGGCGATTATTTTATGCCATGGCAAAAGATGGATTGTTCTTCAAAAAAGCGGCTGAATTAAATGACTATGATGTGCCGTCGAGAGCATTGTGGGTGCAATGTGTTTGGGCTTGTTTCCTTTGTTTGACGGGTCGTTACGGCGACTTATTAACGTATGCCACTTTTGCTTCCTTATTGTTTTATATTTTAACGATAGGCGGTTTGTTTATCCTCCGCAAGAAAGAGCCTGATGCCGATAGACCCTATAAAGCTTTTGGGTATCCAGTAGTTCCGATTTTATACATTATCATTACTAGTTTGATTTGTGTTACTTTATTAGTCTATGATACTCGAAATACCGGATTAGGTTTGGTGATTGTGGCTTTAGGAGTGCCGGTTTATTATCTGTTTATGCATAAAAAGGAATAAATAAAAAAGCCCCGAGTTATCGGGGCTTTTTAGTATAATAGATCATTTAAATTATTTTGTTGGAACCGGAACAGCCGCTGGCATAGTTTCTAACATTTCAACTTCAAAAATTATGTTTGAATTTGGTGGAATTACATTTCCGGCACCTCTTTCACCGTAGCCTAATTTTGATGGAATAAAGATGAGGGCTTTATCTCCTAAATTCATAAAACTCATTCCCTCAATAAAACCAGGTATTAAACCGTCTTTTTTTCCATATTGAAATGGGAAAGGCTGATATCCATTTGCTTTAGCTCTGTTTTCGTCAAATTTACCACATTCTTTATTTACGTTTTCGTAGCTGCTGTCAAATAAAGTTCCGTCTTCCAGATACCCTGCATAATGAATGTAAACCGTTGATCCGTCAGCTGGTTTTTTACCCGATCCGGCTTGTGTAATTTTATACTTTAAACCTGAAGGAGTTTCTGTTGCTGTAGCTTTTATTTCATTTAAATACTTAGCTTTAGCAGCAATTACGGGGCCATATTGTGCTTTGTATTCTGCTTGTTTTGCAGCTAGCATTTCGGCTTCTTTTTTTCTTCTTTCTGCCTGTTCAGCAAGATCTTTTTGATCATCGGTGGCTTTGCTGGCCATATAGTCTGCAAAAATTTTAGCAGCGTCAAATTTGTTGGCTTCAGCACCTTTTTTAGTGATGGTTATTTTCTTGATAACATCATCTTGTTTGATGGCATTTACTACATCTTGTCCTTTAAGTACATGCCCGAAAATAGTATGTTTACCGGTCAACCATGGGGTGTCTTTGTGTGTGATAAAGAACTGTGAACCGTTTGTTTTTGGTCCTGAATTAGCCATGGCCAAAATTCCGGCTTTATCAAATGCAGCATCTGTAAACTCATCTTTAAAGGCATAACCCGGTCCTCCTGAACCATTGCCTTGAGGGTCACCTCCTTGAATCATAAAATCAGCAATAACTCGGTGGAATTTTAATCCGTCATAAAATGGTTTTCCTTTCAATTTCGGGTCTGTTACCGAAGCATTGGTTCCTTGTGCTAACGAAACGAAGTTAGCTACCGTAATAGGTGTTTTTTTGTATTCTAACTGAAGTAGAATTTTTCCTTTGTCGGTTTCGATTTCAGCAAAAATTCCTTGATCAGCAGGAGTAGCTACCGGTTTTTTGGTAGGTACTGCTTGGATTGATTTAGTTGCTTTTGTTGGTTTTTTGGTGGTTTGTGCAGTGGCACTTAACATTCCCAAGCAAATCAAAAGCAAGATGTTGCATTTTATTTTCATGATGTATTAAATTTTAAATTCTATTAATTATTTTACTGTTACTTCTATTTCAAAAACCAGATTGGCATTGGGTGGAATTACATTTCCGGCTCCTTGTTCACCATACCCTAAATTTGAGGGTATATAAATGATAGCTTTATCGCCAATTTTCATTTTCCCCATAGCTTCTACAAAGCCAGGAATGATTTGATTGTGACCTCCCACTTGAAAAGGCAAAGCAGAATACCCATTTTGCATAGCTCTTTGTTCATCATACTTTCCAAATTGCTTGGCTACTTCGGGATTGCTCGTATCAAAAAGTGTTCCGTCTTCTAAAAAACCGGAATATTTAATCAAAAGTGTTGTTCCGTCTTTAGGTTTTTCACCATTAGTTTTTTGTGTTATTTTATAGCATAAACCCGTCGATGATTTGACAGCTGATTTTTTCAAGGCCTCAAAATAAGCTACTTTTTTAGCTTTAACACCTTTGTACTTTTCATCGTAAAGTCTTTTGCTCTCAGCATCAAGTGCAGCTTGTTTTTTTTGATTTTCCAATTCAGCTTTAAAATAATCATTGAAAACCTTTACTGCATCAAACTTTTTAACGTCTTCTCCTTTTCGGATTATGGTCACTGTGTTCATTACATCTCCTTGTGTAATGGCATTAACCACATCCATTCCCTCTACAACGTGTCCGAAGATAGCATGCCTACCGTCAAGCCACGGAGTTTCAACATGGGTAATAAAAAATTGACTGCTGTTGGAATTGGGTCCCGAATTGGCCATAGATAAAATTCCGGGTTTGTCGTGTTTCAAGTCGGTGATTTCATCTCTGAATTTGTAACCAGCATCGCCTGATCCATTGCCTAGCGGGTCACCGGTTTGTATCATGAAATCAGGAATGACACGGTGGAATTGCAAGCCGTCATAAAACGGTTTTCCTTTTAAATCTTTACTTACAAAAGGGTTTTTACCTTCGGCCAAAGACACGAAATTAGCAACAGTAATAGGTGCTTTTTGGTATTCGAGTTGCAAAAGAATAGTTCCTTTTGATGTTTCAATCTCGGCGTATAAACCGTCTTTCAGGTTTTTGTATTCGTCTTTACAAGAACTAAGGGTTAATGCAATAATGGCTAAGAAAAGCCCAATCTTTTTATTCATTTTTTTAATTAATTCTCAGTTTTTACTTTTTCTTCGGCTTTAAAATCATTCAAAGTTACCGTGCAAATTAATGGCTGGTTAGAGCCAATTCGCTTGTTATCGCCATGATAACCGTAAGCCATGTGGGATGGAAACAGAAATGTAACTCTCTCGTTTTTACGCATCAATTTAATACCATCGCGTAATCCCATCATGATGTTTTGCTTGTCAACTTTATACGTTTGTGGTCTCAATTCTACTTCCGAGTATACCACATTGCCTTTTAAGTCTTTGATTTCATAATCAAAATGAGCAATATCGCCTTTCTTTGGGCGTAAAGTATCGTTCTCGTTTTTGATTTCATAGTGATACCAATAGCCTTTTTTGGAAGCGATGTATTGTATTTTCGGATTGCTTTTAATGATAGAATCAATTTTACCTTCTTCACCGGCAATCAGTTTTTTGTTGCGTTCTACGGATTCTTTCATAAACGTACCTGACGAACGCGAAATCGGCATTCGAGCTTGTTGTTGTTTGCAACTTAGGAGCGTTACAAAAACCAATAGCAACAAGATACTTTTGGGACAGTTTTTCATTTCTTAAATGGTTATTTTTGAAATTAAATTTTCAAATTTTTTAATGGTCTCTTTCATGCTTTCATATGATTTTCCACCGGCTGCATTGATATGTCCGCCACCGTTAAAGTGATCTCGGGCAAATTGATTTACATCAAAATTACCTTGAGAGCGGAATGATATTTTAATGATATTTTCATCTCGGTGTTCAATAAAAATGGCCGCAAAATGAATGCCTTTTATGGTTAAGCCATAATTTACGACACCCTCAGTATCGCCTTTTTCATAATGAAACTCATCCAATTCTTTTTGCGAAAGCGTTATGTAAGACGTTTTATATTCGGGAAAAGCTTTCATGTTTTGCAAAGCCCTTCCCATTAACTGCAAACGATTATAGGAGTTGTTATCAAAAAGCAGGTTATGAATTTCACTATTGTTAATTCCGGTGTCAATCAAATCAGCCACAATGCGATGTGTGGTGCCGGTGGTTGACGGAAAACGGAACGAACCTGAATCGGTTACAATTCCGGTATAAATACAACTGGCAATGGTTGTGTCAATCAAGTCTTTTTTATCTAAAAAGGAAATGAAATTATACAACATCTCGCAAGTGGAACCAAAAGCGGTGTCTGAATAAGTATAGGTTGCAAAACCATCCGGTTTTTGATGATGATCAATCATTATCATTGGGGCCGAAAGTTTGTTCAATACATGTTCCATTTCTCCGGTTCGGTGCAATGCATTAAAATCCAACAAAAAAACTAATTCCGATTCCTTCAATACAGCAGTACAGTTTTCCTTGTCATTTTCATAAATCAAAACCTTTTCCGAACTCGGCAGCCAAGCCAGGAAATTGGGAAAATCATTCGGAGCTATAACTACCGGTTGTTGGTTTATTTTTAAGAGAAAATGATAGAGCGCCAAAGTCGAACCCATAGCATCACCATCGGGACTTCGGTGCGGAATTATGGCAATTTTTTTTGGTGTGGCCAGTAATTGCTGAATGGCCAAAATGTCTTCCTTTTTCATTGGTTGCGAAGTTACATTTTTTTCAGATATGGACGATTATTTGGAAATAAAAAGTCCCAGCCAAACAGCAAAAAGTCCGAGAATTATACTCATACCTATATATCCGAAAGCCAAAAGCGAGTTGTTATTTTGAAACAAATTATAATTCTCAACACTAAAAGTTGAAAACGTGGTAAAACCGCCGCAAAATCCGGTGACTAAAAACCATTTTAAATTGCTGTCGGTTACTTGGTTTTTGGCTAAAAAGCCTATGAAAATTCCAATCAGAAAGCAGCCTGCAACATTAGCAATAAAGGTAGCTAACGGAAAATTATTCGACCAAAATTTAGAAACCAAAAGGGTAGTCAAAAACCGTAGTACACTCCCAATGGCTCCGCCGACAGCTATGTAGAGAATTGTTTTTAGCATTTAGTTTCTTTTGTTGTTTCGAGGAATTATTTTCGCTTTGGGTAAACTGGCTTCCTCTGTTTTGCTTGATGGTTCTATGAGTTTGTTCAATTGTTTGATTTCTTCATCGGTTAAATCACGGTAACGCCCCACGTGAACATCCAACGAAATATTGATGATGCGTATTCTCTTCAAAGCCGTTACTTCATAATCTAAATATTCACACATTCTACGAATTTGACGGTTAAGTCCTTGTGTTAATACGATTCGGAATACATATTTACTGATTTGTTCTACTTTGCATTTCCGGGTAACGGTATCTAAAATCGGAATGCCGTTGCTCATTCTTTCAATAAATCTATCCGTAATAGGACGGTTAACGGTTACTACATATTCTTTCTCATGGTTGTTTCGGGCTCTCAGAATCTTGTTGACAATATCGCCGTCATTGGTCATAAAAATCAAACCTTCACTGGCTTTGTCCAAGCGGCCAATCGGGAAAATTCGTTTAGGATAGTTGATGTAATCTACAATGTTATCGCGTACATTTTGATTCGTGGTACATTCAATGCCAACGGGTTTGTTGAACGCCAAATAAACCGGTTTTTCTGTTTTTTCGCGAATCAATTTTCCGTCTACACGTATTTCATCGTCAGAAGAAACTTTAGTGCCTAGCTCAGGAACTTTTCCGTTAATGGTAATGCGGCCTTCTTCCAATAATTTATCGGCTTCGCGGCGCGAGCAAAAGCCACTTTCGGAAAGAAATTTATTGATACGGGTTTGATTGACTTCCATTTGGCAAATATAACATAATTTGAGAATACTGTTTCTTGATAAGTCCGTTGATAAATTGGTTTCAAAAAGAGTTAAAAAAGGTTTGTAGATAGTATGTTTTTGTTATTTTTACCCACATGAATATACGTGGAAAATTAATAATAATAGGTGGCGCTGTTGATAAAGGTAGTTTCACTGAAACCGATTTAGATAAAAATGCGGCTAAGAATCTGAACTTTTTTGAAGCCGGAATTTTAAAAAGAATTATACAGGAATCTAAACACAAAACAGATTCCCGAATTGAAGTTATTACAACGGCTTCTAAAATCCCGAGAGAGATTGGTCCTGAATACGTGAAAGCCCTACATTACTTGGGTGCTGACAATGTAGATGTGCTCAATATTGAAAGACGAGAGCAAGCTTCGGAACCCGAAATTTTGGCAAGATTAAAAGCTGCCGATGTAGTAATGTTCACTGGCGGCGATCAATTAAGATTGACTTCTATTCTTGGAGGAACTCCGTTTCATGACATATTGTTGGACAAGTATCACAATGAAGAATTCATCTACGCTGGGACTTCGGCAGGGGCAGCAGCGGCTTCCAATAATATGATTTACCAAGGAAGCAGTAGCGAAGCATTGTTGAAAGGCGAAGTAAAAATCACTTCCGGATTAGGATTAATTGACGGTGTAATTATCGATACGCATTTTGTACAGCGAGGCAGAATCGGACGTTTGTTTCAATCCGTAGTCGGAAACCCAAAAGTATTGGGGATTGGACTGGGAGAAGATACCGGTTTGTTGATTACCCACAATACCAAAATGGAAGCTATTGGTTCCGGATTGGTCATCCTGGTTGATGGAAGAGAAATAAAAGATACAAACTTAACACAAGTAGAGTTGGGGCAACCAATCTCTATTAATCATTTGGTAACTCACGTACTTAGTATGTATGATACTTTTGATTTGACTACTTTCAAAATGACTATTAAGTCTTCACAATACGTTTAAGAAATGAAGATTATCATCCACGGAGGTTTTTTCTCGGAATCATCAACCAATCATGAAACTAAGGTAGCAAAGCAGCAAGCGTTACTTCGTATTGCCAAAGATTCTTATGCTTATTTACAAACCCATTCAGCTTTGGAAACGGTAGTTTATGCAGTTTCTCTTTTGGAAGATGATGCTTTGTTCAATGCCGGGATTGGTTCTCAAATCCAGAGTGATGGCAAAATCAGAATGAGTGCTTCTTTGATGGATGGTTCTACGATGAAAATGAGCGGTGTGATTAATATTGAAGAAGTCAAAAATCCGGTGCAAGTAGCTCAAGTTTTATTGGAGTATGATGATAAAGTATTGGGCGGAAGCGGAGCAACTAACTTTGCTCGTCAACACGGTTTTGAAAAATTCTCTACCGAAATTCCACAACGAAGAGCCGAATATGAAGCTAAATTGGTATCGACTGGAACCGGAACGGTGGGTTGTGTAGCTTTAGACGCTGACGGTAAGATTGCGGTGGCAACTTCAACGGGTGGAAAAGGGTTTGAGATTCCGGGACGGATATCAGATTCAGCCACAGTAGCCGGAAATTATGCCAATGCTTTTTGCGGTGTAAGTTTAACCGGTGTGGGCGAAGATATCGTCAGTGGGGCAGTAGCCGCTAAGATTGTGACCCGAGTTACGGATGGTTTTACTTTGGCACAAGCTTTTGAAAAAACCTTTAATGAACTCAAACCTTTTAATGGTTTTGCCGGCGCTATTGCCATTGACCACAAAGGAAATCTATTCCACCAAGATTCGCATCCGAGCATGGTGTTTGCCAGCTTTGATGGAACAAACGAAGAAGTTTTTAACTAATACACTTTTATACAAATAAAAAAATCCCAATCTTGCGACTGGGATTTTTTATATATAAGTAAGTTAAATCAAGGTTGTACAAACGTTTATTTTACTTTTTTAAGTACAGCTTTGAAAGCTTCCGGGTGATTCATTGCTAAATCAGCAAGTACTTTACGGTTCAATTCGATACCGTTAGCTTTTACTTTCCCCATGAATTGTGAATAAGACATTCCTTCTAAACGAGCTCCAGCGTTGATACGTTGAATCCATAATGAACGGAAATTTCTCTTGTTAACTTTTCTGTCACGGTAAGCGTAGCACATAGCTTTCTCAACCGCATTTTTCGCAACTGTCCAAACGTTTTTACGACGACCAAAGAAACCTTTGGCTTGCTTCATTATCTTTTTTCTTCTTGCTCTTTTAGCAACTGAATTTACTGATCTTGGCATAATTTTCTTGTGTTTTTGTAGCAGGCGTCCCGAATTGAATCAAGGGAACTTATTGAGCCATACTCCAAGGTTATTAAATAATTTGTAACCTAAAGAATTCTAAAGGCTGTTAGCTGTTAGCTTACAGTTATTAGATAATTCTTAATTGTTGTTTGATGCTTTTCTCGTCTGTTTTGTGAACCAACCCAGCGTGAGTTAAAGCCAATTTACGCTTTTTAGATTTTTTAGTCAGGATGTGACTTTTAAAAGCGTGTTTTCTCTTGATTTTTCCAGAGCCAGTTACTTTGAATCGCTTCTTAGCACTGGATTTTGTTTTCATTTTAGGCATTTTTTCCTAGATTTATTTAATTTAACTTACTTACTTTTCTATATTGGTGAAGCAATCTTTTGGTGATTACTTCCCTTTTTTCTTAGGAGCAATGAACATGATCATTCGCTTTCCTTCCAATACCGGCATGGCTTCAACCTTTCCGTATTCTTCTAAATCCTGTGCCAAACGCAACAATAGGATTTGTCCTTGTTCTTTATAAATGATAGAACGTCCTTTAAAAAACACAAAGGCTTTTAATTTAGAGCCTTCTTTTAAGAACTTCTCAGCATTTTTTCTTTTGAATTCATAATCATGCTCGTCTGTCTGAGGTCCGAAACGAATCTCTTTCACGGTGATTTGAGTTGATTTTGCTTTTAACTCTTTGTCACGCTTTTTTTGCTGATAAATGAATTTCCCATAATCCATTAACTTACAAACCGGAGGATCTGCGTTAGGAGAAATCTCAACCAAATCCACTTCAAACTGCTCGGCTAATCGAAGTGCTTCGGTAAATTTGAATACACCAGGCTCAATGTTTTCGCCTACTAAACGGACTTCTGATACGCCACGAATTAATTCATTAATTCGGTGTGCGGCTTTTTTCTCTTCTCTAGGTTGGTAACCTCTGTTGTTTCTAATTGCTATGGCTCTATAATTTTAATTAAACTTCAAATGTCTTTAATGTTTTGGCAACTTCTTCGTTTACTATTTTAACAAATTCCTCAATAGTAATCGTGATGTTTCCTTTTCCTTCTTGACCGTGACGACGAACAGATATCGTTCCGTTTTTCTCTTCTTCCTCACCTACAATCAACATGAATGGCATTTTTTGTACTTCTGCCTCTCTGATTTTCTTACCAATCGTCTCGTTGCGGTTGTCAATTAGGGCGCGAATTTCGTGATTTTCTAGCAATTCTAAAACTTTTTTCGCATAATTTTCATATTTCTCGCTCAATGACAATATTATAGCTTGTTCCGGCATCAACCATAACGGGAAATTTCCGGCCGTGTGCTCCAGTAAAATGGCGATAAAACGCTCCATCGAACCAAACGGTGCACGGTGAATCATTACCGGTCTATGTAATTCGTTATCAGAACCTTTGTAAGTTAATTCGAAGCGTTCCGGCAGGTTGTAATCTACCTGAATGGTTCCTAATTGCCATTGTCTTCCCAAAGCATCTTTTACCATGAAATCCAGTTTCGGACCATAGAAGGCCGCTTCGCCACTTTCAATCACATAATTCAATCCTTTATCGCGGGCCGCATTAATAATCGCTTGCTCTGCTTTTTCCCAGTTCTCCACGCTTCCGATGTATTTGTCCGGATTGTCTAAATCACGAACTGAAACTTGGGCGGTGAAATTTTCAAATCCTAACGAACCGAAAACATACAATACCAAGTCGATTACTTTTTTGAACTCTGAATCCAATTGGTCAGGTGTACAGAAAATGTGCGCATCATCTTGAGTAAATCCTCTCACACGAGTTAAACCGTGTAATTCTCCTGATTGCTCATAACGGTAAACCGTTCCAAATTCAGCATAACGCTTTGGTAAATCTTTGTAGGACCAAGGTTTGTTGTTGTAAATTTCACAGTGGTGCGGGCAGTTCATTGGTTTTAACAAAAACTCTTCACCTTCCGCCGGAGTATGAATGGGTTGGAAACTATCAGCACCGTATTTTGCATAGTGTCCTGAAGTTACGTATAGTTCTTTTTGCCCGATGTGTGGTGTCACGACTTGTTCGTAACCCGCTTTTTTCTGAGCTCTTTTTAAGAATTGCTCCAAACGATCTCTCAAAGCAGCTCCTTTTGGCAACCATAATGGCAACCCTTGTCCCACTTTTTGTGAGAAGGCAAACAATTCTAATTCTTTACCCAATTTTCGGTGATCACGACGTTTGGCTTCTTCCAGCAATTCCAGATAATCCGTTAAGTCTTTTTGTTTTGGGAATGAGATTCCGTAAACACGAGTTAACTGTTTGTTCTTTTCATCACCACGCCAGTAAGCTCCGGCAACACTCATGATTTTCATGGCTTTGATAATTCCGGTATTCGGAATGTGGCCTCCTCGACATAAATCAAAGAAGTTGGCATGGTCACAAAACGTAATGGTTCCGTCTTCTAAATTCGAAATCAGTTCGGTTTTGTATTCGTTATTTTTATAAATTTCTAAGGCTTCGGCTTTGGATACCGAACGCATTTTAAATTCGTGTTTTTCTCTTGAAACTTCTAGTACGCGGTCTTCAATGGCTTTGAAATCAGCATCCGTGATTTTTTTATCACCAAAATCAACATCATAGTAAAAACCATTCTCAATGGCCGGTCCAAGGGTTAACTTAATCCCCGGGAATTGCTCTTCTAAAACCTGCGCCATCACGTGCGAAGTAGAATGCCAGAATGCTTTTTTACCTTCTTTGTCATTCCATGTATATAATACCAGTGACCCGTCGGTCGTTAGTGGGGTTTCGGTTTCAATAGTGGTACCATTGAATGCAGCCGAAATCACATTTCGGGCTAATCCTTCACTAATGCTTTTGGCCACATCCATCGGAGTTGAACCGCTTGCAAACTCTTTAACTGAACCATCTGGTAACGTAATCTTTATCATTCCTAAAAAAATTAATGGACTGCAAATATAGGGGATTACCCATACACATACAACACCTATCGGCAGAATAACAAAATAGTTTTCGGACGCATTTTTAAATAAAAAAGCACCTCTTTGGAAGGTGCTTTAGGTGAGTATACTATTTCGTTATTCTTTTTTCTCTTCGGCTTCTTTTGCTTTCTCTTCGTCTGCCGGCATGTCTGAGGCTCCCATATCGCGGATGCAAAGATATTTACCGTCTTTTTTCACAAAAAGGCTGATGTAGTTTCCGCTGCGAACTACTGCTACCGTGGTATCAACCACTTTATAACTGCCAATTTCAACTACCTGTTCGCCATCGTTTGAAGGAAATACTTCTTTAACGGTAAACGTCACTTTATGCCCTTTGGCAAACGAAGAAATATCATTTTTTATCGAGGTGTAAATAGCTTCCTTACCCATCAACGGTGGTTTGTTTTGGGAAAAACTGGTAGCATCGTCGGCATAATAAATAATGTCATCGGGTTTACCGGCATTAAAAGCTTCTGCATAAGCCGTTTCCATGGTTTGAAGTTCGGCTTTGATTTGGTCTTTGTCTACAGTAGGAGCGTCTCCTTTTTTCGAATTGCAGGCAATAACCAATGCCATAATGGTAGTCAATACAATCCCTTTCAAAATTTTGGTTTTCATAAATCTAATGGTTTTAAATTACTATTTTAGGTTAAACCTCAGTGTCTAGGGTGGTTAAAGATAATTATAATTTGCTGAAAATCAGCGTGCCGATTGAAATTATTTCGCCTCAGCTATTTGTTATTTACCCGTTTGTTTATTTCTTTATATTTGTGACTGTGACTTGTCGCACTAAATGGACAATCAAAAACGATATGAAAAGTAAATTGTTACTCCTACTGGCCATGAGTTGTACCACGAGTATAACTTTTGCCCAAACCAAGCCCAATCCGTTTATGAAGAAGAAGATTGAGGTGGTCGCGCCATCCAAAAAAGTGGTGGTGTACCAAGTTTTTACACGATTGTTCGGAAACAAAAATACCACCAACAAACCTTGGGGCACTATTGAAGAAAACGGAGTAGGGAAGTTCAATGATTTCAGCAATGACGCTTTACAGGAAATCAAAAAACTGGGCGTAACGCACATTTGGTATACCGGAGTTCCTCACCATGATGTGATTCGAGATTATACCCGATATGGTATTGCTAATGATGATCCCGATGTGGTTAAAGGCCGAGCCGGGTCGCCATACGCAGTCAAAGATTACTACAATGTCAATCCCGATTTAGCGGTCAATCCGGCTAAGCGTTTAGAAGAATTTGAAGCCTTGCTGGCCCGTACGCATGCCAACGGTCTAAAAGCCATTATTGATATAGTGCCCAATCATATTGCCCGCAATTACCACAGTTTGAGCAATCCGAGAGGGGTTAAAGATTTTGGAGCCGATGACAATACCTCGGTAGAATACGACCGCAACAACAACTTTTATTACATTCCGGGGAAAGCCTTTGAGGTGCCGACTTCAGATACTTACAAACCTTTGAATGGCGAGCAAAACCCGCTGATTGACGGCAAGTTTACTGAGTTTCCGGCTAAATGGACCGGCAATGGATCGCGTCAACCTAAACCGGATATCAACGATTGGTATGAAACCGTAAAAGTTAACTATGGCATCAAACCCGACGGTACCAAGGATTTTCCTGAATTACCTGCCGGCTATGACCGAAAAGGATTTGAAGAGCATTATGCGTTTTGGAAAGACAAAGACGTACCCAATTCCTGGAAAAAGTTCCGTGACATTGCGTTGTACTGGACTGCTAAGGGCGTTGACGGATTCAGATATGACATGGCCGAAATGGTTCCCTATGAGTTTTGGAGCTATATGAACTCTGCCATCAAAATGAAAAACCCGAATGCTTTTTTATTGGCCGAAGTCTACAATCCGAAGGAGTACCGCAACTACATTCGTTTAGGCAAAATGGATTATTTGTATGATAAAGTAGAAACGTACGATCATTTAAAAGCCGTGATACAAGGCAAAACCTTACCCGATGGTTTGTCAGACATTCAAAAAGGATTGGCCGATATTGAGCACCACATGTTACACTTTTTAGACAATCACGATGAGCAACGTTTGGCCAGCACCGCATTTGCCGGTACGCCCGAAAAAGGAAAACCGCTTATGGTGGTCTCCGCAACGATTAGTTCTTCGCCAACGATGATATATTTCGGACAGGAAGTAGGCGAGGCCGGTACGGTAGACGGTGGCTTTGGAAAACCTACCCGCACCAGTATTTTTGATTATGTGGGCGTGCCCAACCACCAACGCTGGATGAATAGAGGCAAGTTTGACGGAGGGCAATTGACCCAAAAAGAAAAAGACCTGCGTGATTTTTACTCCCGCTTGCTCAATTTTACCATTAAAAGCGATGCCCTGATGGGTCATTTTAAAGAAATACAAACGGCTAACCGTGATAGTACCGAAGACTACAGCCCCGGGATTTACTCCTATGTGCGTTGGTCTGCCAATGAAAAACTGATAGTAGTAACCAACTTCTCTTGGGTAACCACCAGCACGTTTGACTTAAAAGTACCCTCAGACGTAATTGCCAAATGGCAGCTCAAAGAAGGCACCTATACCGTAACCGACCAACTGTATGGCAGCACGGCCAAGTTGAAAGTAGCCAACGGCAGCGGCACTATGAAACTAACGGTTAGACCCAGTGAGTCGTTTATATTTAAATTGCCATAAGCCAATTGTAGTATAAAAAATAAACCCCTTTCTTTTCAGAAGGGGGTTATTTTTTTAGTGTATTCTTAAACAGTTAAGGGGTTGGCGGGGTTTCTTCCGGATCGCCACTGATGGTGTTGTAAATAACGTAGTCATTATACTTAGCTACATCACTGGTTTGCCAAATGGATTGACCTAGTTTGCTGTATTTTATCATAACATTATAAATTTCGTTACCGGCTTCTACACGGTCTTCCTGAAGTATATCTCGGTCGCCAATTTCTACTTTTTGCTCAACAATCAAATCGCTGAATTCATTACTCAAAGTAGTTATAGTGTCAAGATGAGCGGTGGTGAGCCCATTTGGGGTAAGGCTTGGCATCAATTCAGTGGCTACGCGTACCACTCGTTTGGCTGTGATCAGTAAATCACTATCCAATTGATGAGATAAAGTATCAGTACCAAACTTTCTATACTTTGCACTGCTAGCGTCATAAGTCAATACTACTCTTGCCATGGCATCTCTTATGGCATCCCGCAGGGTTTCGGCTTTGGCATCTTTTAATGCGGTACTTTGCATTTGGTCGCCCAATGCTTCTATATCCGTAACGGTGTCGGCAAAAACATTGATACTGTCTTTTAGCGCTCCCACTTTGGCAGCAGTTATGCCATAGTCGTCAAACTGTACAGCATCACGTTGCATAAACGCTACAATTTCTAACCCTTTTGTTACCAGGGTTCCATCCGAAAAGTTATACAATCGGATTGCTTCTTTTTTTTCCATAATAATGAGATTTAAAAAATTTAACGCTGTAGGGCAACCAATAAAGATGCCAAAAAAAGACTACAAAAAAGTTAAATAAATACTAAAAATCAGCAAATTACAATTCAGAAGCCTGATTTAGGGGCTCCGAAGAAGTTTCACAAGCCTCCGAAAATGATTTTAAAGTTTCCGTTATGCCCACTAAGATGTTAGCGGCAACGAAAAAGGCTTTTGAAGTAAAAAAGAAAGCTACCGAAGCAAAAAAACAAGAGTCCGAAGCCTCAAAAAAGGAGTCCGAAGCCTCAAAAAAGGAGTCCGAAGCCTCAGCTAAGGCTGGGAGGCCTTGAAAATGCTCAAAAGGTAGTTTTTGGAGGGGTTTTAAATTGTTATTGGGCACGGATTCCAAATCCGCGCTATCCGGGAAAATCGGGCGCAGCTGTTGCGCCAAACCGCTGTTAGCAAATCTGTTTTAATAAGTTAATTAATGATTAATTATGGCAGGATAAAATTCTGAAAAATACACATAAAAAATCAATGATATAATTGATAATATCAAACAAGAAAATGTCAATATCTTGAATAGGCGAAAAAACTTAACTTCTTTTAATTCTGCAAATTGAACGAATCCTACTCCGACTGGATCATCTATATATTCTTTTAATATCTTTATACGAGCATCAATCTTTTGTTTGTCAAAAATCACTTCGTAAAATTGAACAATCAATGAAAAAAGAATGCATAGCCCGATTAAACATATTGTAATTAGAAATAATATTTTCGCAGATTGATTGGGAATGAGCGGTGGTTTTAGACCAATTAGCAAACCTATCAAAGCAACAGAAATGGTTGTTAATCCTTTAAAATAGTTAAAATTTGTTTTTTCGTGTCGCTCCCGAGCATCAATAACGTCTGTAACTTTTCTCTTTAAATCTTCTTTATTCATAGGTTTTCTAAAACTGTTTGCTAACTTATTTATATGCGCAGTAAAAATGAAATGACTTTCTTTTACCTCGCTTGTTGCTCTAAATATACTGATAAAAACAAAACCCGCTCAGTAGTGAAAGGGTTTTAAGTTAGTATTGTCATTTTGAATGCAATGAAAAATCACATAGCACCAAGTTAATGCGATTTCTCCCTAACCGTCGAAATGACAAAGGGAAAGTAGTAAGTATTTCAAACAGGGTTGAGGCTAGTAGATTACCAACCAATCATCAACAATTTCACCGCTGCCAGTCACATCCATGGCATAGTCTCCGATGGGAATACTAAAATCGTTGTTTTTATGTAAAGAGTAAGTTGTTCTTAGGATAAACGTTTTATTTCCATATTCCCAGAACACTAATTCCTGCTTTTGTGGCTTTAAGCTAATTTCTTCAACTGGTATTTCATCATCATTGTCTTCAGCGGCGTAATTTTTAAGACAGGCTAAAGCGGATTTTTTGGTCAAATTCCACAAGTCATGCTCGTTGCTGAAGGAAGTAAGTAGTGCTGTGATGTTTTCCAATGGTTCTGAGTTTGGGGTGTTTATTCTTTTAAAGCTTGCTCTTTATAGTTTACTACGAATTCTTTCGCGTCTTTTATGTTTTTAGGATAATCAACCTTATATAAAAGGCCGTCTTCTTTTTTGGTGTAAATGCTTTGGTATTTAAATCCGTGCGCTACCAAAAAGTTTATGGTTTCCCATTCTTTGCTTTCGGCTTTCGGGGCTTTGAATTTTTGGTTTAGTAAAGTCATGCTTTTGCCACATTGCGTACAATTTGATGCTCTGCAATTTTTTAAGGCTGTCCCCAAACTGAAGACCTTATGACAATCTAAGCAAACTGTTTTGTATCCCATTTAGTCAATGATAATTTTTTTACCCGATGCAACCCAAGTCTGCGTCAATGTATAGGTTATTAATTCTTTTTTCGGATAGTCACCAAGATAACACCAAACGTCTAAAAAGTGAATTAGTCCATTTTTAAAAAACAATCTGGCTTCTGCTTCTATCTCATGCGATTCAATTTTTACTCCATCAAGCACGGTGCCGTCTGTAATGGTGGTTTTATATTCGGCAATCCCTTCCAGCTGATTAAAGTTTACCACAAATCCGCCTCCGGTATAGGTAATTTCGTTTTCGGTGATAAAAGGCAATTGCTTGCGTGCGGCGATGCCATCCTCATCATTGTCTAAGAGCAACTCTAAAATATTGGCTATGTAAATTGATTTGACCATACTTGTCGTCTTAACGGATTTTTTTGTCTTGCCACTAACGTACCGAGGCTAAGTGCAGTGGCGAGTTGTAAAGATATTAAATTCTCTTTCGAAGTAAAATTAATTACAGCTATTATACAAACTGCTTTTAGATGACACTTTGTTATTCGTTTAAATCTTTCGGATCTATACTGGTTCCAACTTCTGCGCAAAAATGTTCTAACGTTTTCAAATCCATTAATTTAGAATTATAGCCTCTGATGAGAAAATAATACGCCGCATTGACTAAATTCTTTCGGGTTTCTTTTAGTAAACTACTTTCAACTCTGATGGGTAAAGACGGTATGCCATTTGAAAACTCACATTTGCCTCCGCAAGTTGGGCAATAGTCGTGTATAGCTTCTCCGTGGTTTTCTATCCACACTACTTGTTCGTCACGCATGGCGTAAAACCGTTTGTTGTATTCATCAAGGACAACCAAAGCTTCTTTCACTTCCTTTATCCAAAAACTAATGTTGGCCGTGTGACCGGCAAGTTGATGAGCAAAACAATCTTTAAATTTTCTTAGTTGTTCTGAAATCAAATTTGCCTTTTCAATGGAGTATATCATGTTGTCATGGTTTTAAAATGTCATATAACGTGCCGCGGCTTAAGCAGTGGCGGGGAGGTTAGCGGTTAATGGTAAAGATATTAATTCTGTTTTGATTTTCAGTTTAAGGAAAATCGATTGCTGCTATTGCACAAAACGGTTGTTAGCTGTAGTATCATTGCCAATCAAAAATGTCTTTGGCTATTGCTTTGGCTAAATTTTCTTCCCAATCTAGTATGTCATCAAAATAGATTGATAAAACTTTCTCCTTTTCTGTGAAATCCAAAAACCGATGACCAAAATACGGGAAGATTCTCGAGTTTGCCTGAATTTCTTTTGGATTGTGTGAAAAGGCTATTTCAATTTGTTTTTGAATAATGGGAATGTCTTCCGGATAAGAATAAAACGTTGGATAATATGAAGGCTTTTCTTCTCCGCCATTCAAGTTTATTCCCGGTTTATCCAAACCGTTCATTGTTCTGTAAAAATTTTTCAAACTTTGAGGAAATTCAATGTTTACCAATTTTTGAAAATCGTCTAATTCCTTTTCGGATAATCCGTTTCGCCATATTGAATCTTTTTGGACTTGATATCCCCAGCATAAATCCAATTCTTTATTTCGCCAATGTTCCTCACTTTTTCGTTTGATTAACTCAAAGCTCTCCATTGAGTTTTCTAATTTATCGTATTCATTTGCAGTCATGTGTTTCGATATTGCAGCTAACTTATTTACATGCTCAGTAAAAAAAGAAATGACTTTCCTTTTACCTCGCTTACTGCTCTAAATATACTAATAAAAACAAAACCCTCTCAGTAGTGAAAGGGTTTGTTGTTTTATTTGGTAATGGTTTGCTTTCTATCCGGCCCTACTGAGACGATGCTGATAGGCACTTCCACTTCGCGTTCTATGAATTCGATATAGTCTTTGAGTGCGTCTGGTAGGCTTTCGTAAGAGGTCATACCGGTTAAATCGGCTTGCCATCCTCTAAATTCGGTATAAATAGGAGTTACGTTTTCTTCTTCAATGTTATAGGGCAAATGGTGAATTACTTCGCCTTTGTAGTTGTAAGCGGTACATACTTTTAAGGTGTCAAAGCCCGAGAGCACATCGCCTTTCATCATCATCAGTTGGGTAACACCGTTAATTTGGATGGCATATTTTAAGGCTACTAAATCCAACCAGCCACAACGGCGTTTTCTTCCGGTAACCGAGCCAAATTCGTTCCCCACTTTGGCCATCATATCGCCGGCTTCACCAAAATCTTCGGTAGGGAAGGGGCCACTGCCCACACGAGTGGTATAGGCTTTGAAAATACCGTATACTTCTTTGATTTTATTAGGGGCAATCCCCAGTCCGGTACAAGCTCCTGCCGCTGTAGTGTTAGACGAAGTTACAAAGGGATAAGTTCCGAAATCTACATCTAACAAAGACCCTTGAGCGCCTTCGCATAGGATGGATTTGCCTTTCTTTTGGGCTTGTGCCAAGTATTCTTCGCTGTCAATGAAACTTAGTTTTTTTAAATCTTCTATAGCTTCAAAGAACTCTTTTTCCAGTTCGGGTAAATTGTATTGTATGTTCACATCATAGAACGCAATCATGGCTTCGTGCTTGTCGGCCAAAGCTCGGTAGCGTTCTTTAAAATCAGCCAATTCGATATCGCCTACTCGAAGACCGTTACGCCCGGTTTTGTCCATATACGTTGGGCCAATTCCTTTTAGGGTAGAACCAATTTTGGCTTTGCCTTTAGCGGCTTCTGAAGCGGCATCCAGCAGGCGGTGGGTAGGTAAAATCAAATGGGCTTTGCGCGAAATAATCAGTTTCGATTGTAAGTCGAGGTTGAATTTGGCCAAGCCGTCAATTTCGCTTTTGAAAACCACGGGGTCAATCACGACGCCGTTTCCAATGATGTTAATGTTGTTTTGGTGAAAAATTCCTGAGGGAATGGTTCTTAGGACGTGTTTTATTCCGTCAAATTCTAAAGTGTGTCCGGCATTTGGGCCGCCTTGAAAACGAGCAATAATGTCGTATTTTGAGGTTAGAACGTCAACAATTTTTCCTTTGCCTTCGTCGCCCCATTGTAATCCTAGTAGTAAGTCTACGGTCATTGTGTTGTGTGTTGTTGTTTGTAGTTGTTGTTTATTTAAAACGTAGACACGTAGCATTGCTACTTGTCTACAGGTTATAATTCTTTTTTATTGGCATAAAAATATAAGGAGTGGTTGTGTATTTCAATTCCAAATATTTCTTCGATAGTTTGTTTGATGGTTTGGATGCGTGGGTCGCAAAACTCAATCACTTCGCCGGTATCGGTCATGATGATGTGGTCGTGTTGTTTGTCGAAATATGATTTTTCGTAATGCGCCTGATTTTGGCCAAACTGATGTTTGCGAACCAAACCGCAATCTAACAGTAATTCAATGGTGTTGTATAAGGTGGCACGCGACACGCGGTAGTTTTTGTTTTTCATTTTGATATACAAATTCTCAATATCAAAATGCTCTTCGCTATCGTAAATTTCCTGAAGAATAGCATAGCGTTCCGGCGTTTTTCGATGGCCTTTGTTCTCCAGATAAAGCGTAAAAACGTTTTTTACGGTTTCCTGATTTTTAATATTATCGGAGGCTATTAGTGTCATGGGACAAAGGTAATTTTTTTGTACATGGTTTCAAAGTTTCGTGATTTAAAATATTGTAGAGACGTAGTATGGCTACGTCTCTACCGAAGTATTTCATAAAAAAGCAGTTTTAATTGGTATACACTCGGGTAACCTTGTCAATTCCGTCAATTTTTTTGATGTTCTCAATTAGTTTTTTCAGAATGTTGTTGTTCTGTACAATTACCGCAACTTGCCCGTTAAAGATTCCGGCATCACCACTTAGGGAAATACTTTGAATGTTAACGTGCATATTGTTTGAAATAACTTTGGTCAACTCGTTGGTTAATCCTAAACTGTCCATTCCGGTAATTTTTAAAATGGCTTTGAATTCCTGTTGCGAAGAATCTATCCATTTGGCCTGCATGATGCGGTAAGCATAATTGGATTGCAGTGTGATGGCATTCGGGCAGTCTTTTTTGTGCACTTTAATTCCTTCGTTGATGGTAATAAAACCAAATACATCGTCACCCGGAATAGGATTACAGCAAGAGGATAATTTATAATCGAGTTTGTCCTGTTCTGAACCAAAAACCAGTAAATCGTAGTTGTTGCTTAATTCGGGTTTGTTGATTTCTTCCTGGTTTGTATTTGGCGAGCGCTTGATTTTATTCTTAAAGAAATTCATCAGCGTGTTGCTTTTCTGTGCGGCAAAATCTTTCAGTTGTTGGTTCTCGATAGAGCCAATCCCCACGCGGTAAAACAAATCCAGACTGGTTTTAAGTTTGAAGAAATTTACCAATTCATTGACCACGCCTTCATTCAACGTAATTTTTAAATGTTTCATTTTACGGGTCAGTAATTCGCGACCGTCTTCAGCAATTTTCTTGGTATTTTCGTTAAGTACGTTTCTGATTTTATTTTTCGCTCTCGATGTCGTTACATAATCCAACCAGTTAATCGTTGGTTTTTGATGAACCGAGGTAATGATTTCAATTTGGTCACCGCTTTTCAACTCGTGATTCAGCGGAACTAATTTTCCGTTCACACGGGTTCCTCGGGTTTTGATTCCAATTTCGGAGTGAATGCTAAAGGCAAAGTCTAAAGAGGTAGCGCCTTTGGGCAAGGATTTGATTTCTCCTTTGGGCGTGAAGACAAAAATTTCTTTGGCATAGAGATTCATTTTGAAGTCCTCTACAAAGTCGACCGCATTGGTTTCCGAACTTTCTAAGGCTTCTTTTAATAAATTTAGCCATGTATCTAAACCGCTTTCTTCGGTAGCACCTTGTTTGTATTTGTAGTGGGCAGCGTATCCTTTTTCGGCAATTTCATCCATTCTTTCGCTACGAACTTGTATTTCTACCCAACGTCCTTTGGGCCCCATGACGGTAATGTGCAGGGCTTCATATCCGGTTGATTTTGGTGAGGAAATCCAATCGCGTAAACGGCTGGGACTTGGGCGGTAGTGGTCTGTTACGATAGAATAAATTTTCCAAGCGAGGAATTTTTCGTCGTGTAGGTTGGATTTGTATATAATTCGGAGTGCAAATTTGTCATATACTTCGTCAAACGTAACATTTTGTGCCGCCATTTTTCTGCGAATCGAGTAGATCGATTTTGGCCGGCCTTTCATCACATATTCGACACCCTCTTCGTCTAATGATTTTTTTAAGACATCAGAAATGGTCTTTATATATTGATCTTGCTCTTCTTTGGTTTCTTTGATTTTGCTGACAATATCCTGAAAAACTTCGGGTTCGGTATATTTCAATCCCAGGTCTTCCAATTTGGTTTTGATGTTGTACAAGCCCAAACGATGCGCCAACGGAGCGTAGATGTATAAGGTTTCCGAAGCAATTTTGACCTGCTTGTAATCGGGCATCGAATCCATGGTTTGCATGTTGTGTAAACGGTCGGCAATTTTGATTAAAATTACCCGAACATCATCATTCAAAGTCAGCAGCATTTTACGGAAATTTTCCGCCTGCATGGAGATGTTCATGTCTTTTTTGACCTGAGCAATTTTGGTCAGCCCTTCTACTAAATGGGCAATTTTAGGATTAAACATTCTTTCAATGTCTTCCACAGTCACCTCGGTATCTTCTACCACATCATGCATTAAAGCAGCGGCAATACTGGTGGCACCCAACCCAATTTCGGAAGCTACAATTTTGGCCACACCGATAGGGTGGAAGATGTAAGCCTCTCCTGATTTACGGCGTTGGTCTTTATGTGCGTCAACGGCAACATCAAATGCTTTACGAATGAGTTTTTTATCAGAATCAGTAAGGGTTTGATAACTTATTCGAAGTAATTCTTTGTATTCTCGGGCAATTGCTTTTTTTTCTTCTTCTAAATCAATTTCAATCATAGCCTATTCGTTCAATTCCTAAAAATAAACATAACAAACGAGATGTGCAAGCTATAATTTTATGATTTTATTGATTTTATCGGATGAGGTATTGCTTGTCTTTGGTAAAGTCTAAATCGTGAAAATCATAACTAAAATCAGTCAACGGCGAAATGGCTTTCATTTTGAAATGTGTCGCTTTTCCATTGGCATCTAAGTCGAAGAAAATATGCGCATCGGCATGAAAACTGCGCACATCCCATTTGACTACAAAGTTCTGGTCTTTGTAAAAGAAAATCTCACCGGTTAGTCTTTTAGAGCGGTTGGAGGTAAAGTATAATTTTCCTTTCTTTTCTGAAATGGTAACCAAACCAAACCAAGGGTCTTTATAATTTCCGATGTAATTGGAATTATTGATTTTGATTTTCGCTTTGGTATTTTTGGCTACCGTTGCCCAAACTTCTTCGGTAATTTTATCAGCATCGCCTTCTCTTTTTTGAAGATCTTCACTCAATCTCAACACATGGTCTGCATTGGTAATACCCAAATAGCGGTCTTTAATAGTGTTTGAAATAGCCATAAAAGCAGAGCCTGATTGTTGGTTGGTCAATACTATAATTCCCAATTGAATTTCCGGAATCATGATGGTTTGCGTTACGATGCCATCTAAACCGCCGGTGTGTGATACTTGTAGATAGCCATTGATGTCTTCCAGTCGCCATCCTAACCCATAGTTTCGGAATAAGGTTTTATAAGGTTGGGTGTTGGGAACCGGCAGGATGGTTTGCGGTTTCCACATTTCGGTGTGTTGTTTTTGACTGAATAATTGTTGGTTCTCGTCATATTTTCCGTTGTTCATTTGCAGGATTAACCATTTGCTTAAATCGTTGACAGAAGAATAAATTCCGGCCGCGGCATCAAATATGTGGTTAGTGTATCTCGGAATTACTTCCAGTTTTCCATTGGTTGGCACGTGAGGAACGATGGTATTAGTGGTGTCTTTCAGTCTTGACCAAGAAGCAGCGCTGTTATCCATATGTAATGGTTTCATCATGCGCTCTTCAATGAAATCACACCAAGATTTTCCGGAAACTTGCTCTATCACTTCGCCGGCAATAACGTATAATAAATTATCATAGTCATATTTGGTTCTGAAAGCGGAAACCGGTTTTAAGTATTGTATGTTTTTGATAATGTCTTTTGGCGTGAAATCATGACCGTCGGGCCAAATCATTAAATCGCCGGCGCCAAGACCCAAGCCACTGCGGTGCGTTAGTAAGTCGCGAATGGTGAATTCGTTGGTTACATAATCGTTATACATTTTGAAATCGGGTAGATACTTGATGACTTTATCGTCCCAATCTATTTTTCCTTCATCCACCAACATCGCTAAGGCTGCCGAGGTAAAAGATTTACTGTTAGAGGCAATTCCGAACAAGGTATTGGCATCTACTTTTTTACCGGTTTTGATGTTGGTAACGCCGTAGCCTTTGGCCAAAACTAGCTTTCCGTCTTTGACAATACCCACTGCTATGCCCGGCACGTCAAATGTTTTTAAGGTTCTTTCTACTAAAACATCTACTTCCGATTCGGTAATTTGGGCCGAAAGCGTTAGACTTGTCAACACGAACAGCAGTGATAATTTAAAATTCATCAGACAATTTTTTAATTAATTAAATCCTCTTTGACGTTTGGCCTCAAATATCAGAATGGCAGCAGCAACGGATACATTCATACTGTCAATTTCGCCCTGCATGGGAATGATGATGTTTTGAGTGGCTTTGTCGCGCCAAAGTGGGGAAAGTCCGGTGGCTTCTGTGCCAACGACCAAGGCTGTAGGTTGCGTGTAGTTTTGGGTGTGGTAAGCGGTTGAATTTTGCAGTGTGGCACTGTAAAAATTAATATTATTTTGCTGAAGAAAAGCTATGGTTTCTTCGGTGGAGGCAGTGGCAATTTGATTGGTAAACAAACAGCCAACACTGGAGCGTACAATATTGGGGTTGTATAAATCGGTTTTAGGATTGGCAATGATAACGGCATCAATATTGGCGGCGTCACAAGTACGAAGCATAGCGCCTATGTTTCCTGGTTTTTCGATAGCTTCCATGATCATAATTAAAGGATTTTCCGGAAGTTGTAAATCGGTTAACGATAATGATTTGGTCTTGGCTACGGCCAAAATCCCTTCGGTCGTATCGCGATAGGCCAATTTTTGATAGACTTCTTTGGAGATTTCAATGAAGTCGATTTGAAAATTTAACTTCGTTCTGTTCGGCTGTGCTTCGGCTGAAAATTTGGAGAGGATTGAAGTAGTGGTAATCTCAGGAACGAATAAAATGGTTTCCAGTTCGTAGTTTCCTTTTAAAGCTAATTCAATTTCGCGCAGGCCTTCAATTAAAAAGGTGCCTGATTGTTTGCGGGCTTTGGATTTTTCCTGCAATAAAACAAGTGATTTTATAAACGGGTTTTGAGCGCTGGTTATTTGTTTCATCTTTGGATTAGCAACGATACGAAACGTCAAAGTTACAGATTTTTTTGATTTTTTGAGCTTAATGATTCAAATACAAAAAACCTTTTAAAGGTTCGGGATAGTCTTTGTCATTGAGGTAGATGAGATAGAAATATGTTCCGTCAGGGGCTTTGGTACTGTCAAAACCTTCTCTTGCATATCCGCTCCAGTTTTCACTGTCTTTATTTCCTGTCCAGATTAATCTTCCCCAACGGTTGTAGATTTCGATTTTATAATTCAGAAAAATATTTTTAAGTCCATCAATCACAAAGCTGTCATTAACCGAATCATTATTGGCCGAAATATAGTTGTATACCGTAGGCGGACAGTTTCGAGTGGTTACTAAAAAGGAAGTGATACTATAGCAGTTTTCATTATCAATTCGGACAAAAATGGTTTTGGGTGTTGTGGTTGCCACATAATGATAGGCATCCGAAACCGCATTGACTTCGTTGGCGGCATCTTCCAAACTTTCATAAAAATGAACCGTATCGTTTGGACTTTGTTTTACAGACGTTTCATAGGCTGAAAAATCAAAAGTTCCTTGCGTCAATCCTTCGTTGCAGCTAAGTAAATTGGGCAGTGTGTTATATTTCGGAACGTCAAAATAGGCTAATGTGAACGAAGTTGTGCTAAAACAATACCCATTATCAATACGTACAAAGATGGTTTTGGGAGTTATATTAGGCAAGTAGTTCTCAATAGTTTGTATAGCATTAGTGTTAGCATTAGCGTCTTGCATTGTTTCGAAAAAAGTAACTAAATCCGTAGTAGTGACAGCAATCGACTCTTGGTATTCTGATATATCAAAAGCACTCTCAGCAGTTTCACGGCAAATGCTCATGTCGCTTGGTGTAATAAATCCGGGATAGGGTTTTAAATTTATTTCCAAGGGAGTAATGCTGTAACAATGCTGATTATCTAGTCGGATATAAATTGTCGTAATCGGATTAGTCAAATTAAAGGCAGTGCTATTGGCAATTGTATTAACATTAGCCATCGCATCGTTCAACGAAGTAAAAAAATGAATGCTGTCTGAGGCATTGACCAAAACAGAAGAACTATAAGCTGATAAGTCAATCGTGTAATTGGTTATATCGGAAGTACAAAAATATTGAGGCGGAATGCTATTATATAGTGGCGAGGTCCATAAAGAAACTAATTGCGTGAAACTGTTATTGTTTTCCAGCAATTCGATGACCACACCTGTTCCGTTTCCGGTATCATCCACTATAAATTGTAACGTGAAATTGTTCGCAATCGTGTTGGGTAAAACCAAAGATATTTGTGAAGACCAAGTTCCGTCAATAGGAATTATTGTAGTTGTAGCAGTAGTTTGCAATAATTGTCCATTAGCATAAATAGCGATAGGGGTATTGGCAGGAAGTGCATTAGTTGCATTTAAATTTGAAACCGTATAATCCACTACTATGGTTTTAGAATCACATGTTTTAGCTACCGAATCTATAGCAATTGTAGCATCGGGTAATTGGTTGTTGAGTTTGGTTATTACAGTATTAACCATAATGAAATCGCGTCCATTAAGAAAAGGATTAAAAACGGAAGTGAGTTTTATTTGTGCCGTAACATCACCTACATTAATATAATTTTGAATATCATAAATGTCCAAATCCATATTGTAAAGGGTATTGCTTCCTGTGACCGAATTGGTACCGTTGAATACATTATCAGCCGGATTTAATGCGTTACTCAATTCTATTCCGTTAAACTCAAAATGCTCTGTGTTTAACATACTATCACCTTCCCAAGCAATGAAACCTATTTTAGAATTATTATTATCCAAAACATTCAAACTGCTAAGATTAATAACCAAATCATTTGGTACCTTTTGTAATCCATCATAAATATTGATTTGATTGATAGGCAAAGTAACATCGCTGTAGACTATAACCATGGCCCAACCGGCAAAGTTGGTTCGGTTCTGACAATAGCCGCTTTCTGTGAGTAGGGTTTGTGAAATGTCTAACTCCGAAAGGGTGTAGGTGCCGTTTCCGGTGCTCTGTATTTGAGTGGTAACATCAGCAAAGGCACTGAAGTAGGGTAATTCATCATTAGAAATCACCGAAAAATTTCTTTGAGCCGTAATATCGATACCGTTTAATTTTACATTAAAATCACCGGTTCCGGAACCTGCCCAATACAAATAAGCCTTTTCAATCAATTGATCAGGATTTAACGTTAAGTCGGCTGCTGAAGTTGAAACAACCAAATCTTCACAACCGATAGTTAAATTATTTTCCCCCAAATTCATAGTATTCCCCACAAAGGTGAAATCGTAACGGCCATTGAATTGCTGGTATAAGGTTACATTTTGTCCATAAGCTGAGAAAAAACAGCTCATGATTACAATAAATGCCACTAAATAACGTTCTACCTTCACTGAATACTAATTAAGAAGCCTAAAATTACTCAATTAATCGTGAAAATCTAATTTTTAACAATACCAAGGTTTTTAAAAATAAATGTTTAATTTTCCGATGTCTAAACAAAACCTGTGAAAAACTATACTGTCAGACGTTATGAAGCCAACGATTTTGCTCTTTGGAATGCTTTTGTAAGCAGTGCCAAAAATGCCACTTTTTTGTTTCATCGCAATTTTATGGAATACCATCAGGATCGGTTTTCTGACTATTCGTTGCTTGTTTTTGAAGCAGAAAAATTAGTTGCGATACTTCCGGCTAATAAAGTAAATAACGTTTTATATTCTCACCAAGGCCTCACTTATGGTGGTTTTGTATTTGATGCTAAAATCAAATTAGGTAAAGTGATTGCGATTGTCAAAACCGTTTTGCAGTTTTTGTATGACAATCAAATGACTACAGTGCAATTAAAATTGTTGCCGTCTATCTACCCAACTACTTTTTCAGAAGAAATTGAATACGCTTTGTTTTTAGCAAAAGCACAATTAATTAGAAGAGATTGTCTTTCGGTTGTTGATATGACCAAACCGTTATCTTTTTCAACCAGTCGGAAACAGGAGATACAACGAGGCATAAAGAAAGGATTGACTATAAAGGAAGAAACCAATTTTGAACAGTTTTGGGAAGCCATATTGTTGCCCAACTTAGCAAAAAAGCACAACGCCAAACCGGTACATACAGCTAATGAAATCATCAAATTGCAACTGCTTTTTCCCAACAATATTCGACATTTTAATGTGTATCATGAAAATAAGATGGTAGCCGGTACCACCGTTTTTGTTTCTGAAAAAGTAGCGCATTCACAATATATCTCGGGGAATGACCAAAAAAATGAATTGGGAAGTTTGGATTTTTTACACCATAATTTACTGACCGAAGTTTTTCAGGACAAGGCTTATTTCGACTTTGGAACTTCTCACGAAGACAATGGGCAAAAGATTAATGAAGGTTTATTGTATTGGAAAGAAAGTTTTGATGCTAAAACCACTGTTCAGGATTTCTATGAAGTGGCAACTGTCAATTATTCATTACTCGAAAATGTAATGCTATGATAAAGTTCCTCGATTTACATAAAATCAATTGGCCTTATCAGGAAGCCTTTCATCAAAAAATGCAACAGGTTTTAGATAAAGGTTGGTTTATTTTGGGCGATGAAGTCAGTGCCTTTGAAACTGATTTTGCGGCTTATTGCGGAACAAAATATTGCATTGGAGTGGGTAACGGTCTTGAAGCATTAGTATTAATTTTCAAAGGCTATATCCAACTGGGTAAATTGCAAAAAGGCGATGAGGTGTTGGTGCCATCTAATACATATATTGCCAGTATATTAGCAGTATTGCAAGCCGATTTAGTCCCGATTTTTGTCGAGCCTAATCTCGAAACTTATAATATCAATCCCGATTTGATTTCGGCCAAAATAACTCCCAAAACCAAAGCCATTTTACCGGTTCATTTGTATGGGCAAGTTGCCGAAATGGACAAGATAAAGGCGATTGCTCAACAACACAATTTATTAGTGATTGAAGATGCAGCCCAAGCTCATGGTGCACTTTTGGGTAATGCAAGAGCAGGAAATCTGTCGGATGCCGCCGGTTTTAGTTTCTATCCCGGAAAAAATTTAGGAGCCCTGGGTGATGCCGGCGCCATTACAACGAATGATGCCGATTTGGCCAAAGTTATCTTTGCTTTGCGAAATTATGGTTCGGAGAAAAAATACCATAATGATTTTATAGGTGTAAATTCCAGGTTAGATGAATTACAAGCGGCTTTTTTGAATGTGAAATTGCCTCATTTGGATAAAGAAAATGACCTTCGCCGGGCCATTGCCAAGCGGTATTTGACTGAAATCAATAATGATAAAATCACATTACCAACTTGGGACTTTTCAAATAAGCATGTGTTTCATTTGTTTGTTATTCGAACAGAAAACAGAACAGCATTGCAAGAGTTTTTGAAACAAAATACTATAGAAACGCTCATTCATTATCCTATTGCGCCACACCAACAGCAGGCTTTTTCTGACTGGAAAAATATGTCATTCCCCATCACCGAAAAAATCCATCAGGAAGTGCTGAGTATTCCGATTAGCCCAGTGATGACAAGTGCTGAGGTAGATTTTGTTATTCAAGTTTTAAACCGGTATTGATTATGGTAGCTAAATTTAAGAATATACTTTTTGTTCAATTTCGCATTTGGAAATACCAATGGCTCTCAACTTGTAAACGAGTTACGGGAAAGCCGATACTTCATCAGCCTTTGTTGTTAGTTGGGGAAGGGAAAATTAATTTTGGGAAGAATGTACAAATTGGGGTTATAAATTCTCCAAATTTTTATACGCACTATTTTTATTTGGAAGCTAGAGGCAAAGACAGTGCAATTAGTATAGGCGATAATGTGTCTATCAATAACGGTTTTTCAGCTGTTGCTTTTACAGAAATTATCATTGAAAAAAATGCACTACTTGGTTATAATTGCGCTATAGTGGATAATGACGGGCATCATTTAGCCATTGATGAAAGAGTCACCGGAACACCAAAATCCGCGGCTGTTTGTATCGCGGAAAATGTTTTTTTAGGAGACAACGTTACCATTTTAAAAGGAGTTACCATTGGTAAAAATTCAGTCATTGGTAATGGCAGCATAGTGACAAAAGACATTCCTGAAAATGTGGTGGCTGTCGGAAATCCTGCCCAAGTAATTAGAAATCTATAACTAAATTATGGATATACTGATAAAATCATTTAACAGACCTTATTATCTGGACCGGTGTTTATATTCAATTGATAAACATGTAAAACTGGGTGGCGGAAAAATAATTTTGTTAGATGATGGTACACCACAAATTTATTTAGATAAGCTAAAAGCTAAATATCCTCATATCATTATTGAAAAGTCTGAGTTGTATGAAAAAAAACAACAGGCTACTGGGTTAGGTAAAAGTCCGGATGACTATTCAATTCCTATAGATTTTTGGGTAGCTTCGGCCCAAAAGGCTTCTCCAAATTTTATGCTGATAGAAGATGATATTTGGTTTGTTGAGGATATCGATTTAGAATCAGTTAACCAAGAAGTGACCGATGCCAATATCGCCCTTTTAAAATTGTTTTGGGTTGGAAATCCCTTGGTGGTTCAAAGCAAATCGACTACTGAAAAGAAGGATATAGTGCTTTTGGAACCAAAACTTTTTACCATTATTCCGGCGTTGTATTATTTTATTTTCTACAAGTTTGACCGCTTTAAAATTCGAAAAACACTTCGTCTTTTAAAAATTAATACCGATGAAAGACATTTAGCTTACTATACTTTATACGGAGTGGCAGGCGCCATTTTTAACAAAGATTATTTTATTCAATTGTGGCAAAATCATAAAAACTACATTGATGAAGGATTACAGATTTACAATGCCGTAAAATTTTATGCTAAGCAAGGCCATGATAAGAAGTATGCCCGATATAAAAAAGAAATCCTGAAAACGGGTTTTGTTTCTTCGGCTACCAATCAATATAAAGAAGACTTTGGTGAAAATGTGGATATGTTTATGTTCAATAAAATGATGAATGAAGCATGGTTGCAGGACAAACTGGATGTTATCTCATCGCTTCCCAATGATATTGACGAGCAGATAATCACTACAGTTTTGGATGGCGATGCCGGTAAACGAATAGTATCAAAGGATTGGAAAAAATGGATGCAAAGTTTTAAAAATCAATACATAGCTATGGGCTGCAAAATTGATTGATTTTTTGAAAGAGAGAAACTAAAATAATGAACAAAAAAAACAATACATCGTATCGCTCTATTCTAAAAGCCACTGGGGTTTTTGGCATGATGCAGGTATTTAGAACTTTGATCAGTATCATTAGTTCAAAGTTTGTAGCGGTTTATTTAGGCCCTGTTGGATTGGGGTTAGTCTCGCTTTTAAATAATGCGGTCAACATAATTACGGCGATTACCAATTTTGAATTTCTAACCATTGCCACACGAGAAGTTGCTTTAGCTACCAATTCTGATGACAATACGGCTTTAAATAAAACAGTGGTGATGTTGCAAAAGATGGCTGTTTTCATTAGTTTGTTTGGCGCTCTGATATCGTTACTTTTTAGCAAAACCCTGAGCAATTTTACTTTTGGCACTCCCGAAAAACAATATTGGTTTTACTTATTGTCTTTCTACTTTATTATTACGAGTTTGTCTAATGCCAGAATGGCTGTACTGCAAGGGGTTAATAAAATTAAAACGTTGGCTATTTGCAATATTACGGCAGCTTTTTTTATTGCCATAGGAACCATAATCATCTATTACTTTTTAAGAATTGAGGGCATCATCTGGGTAATGTTATACTCAAGCGTGGTTTTATTCGCAGTTACAATTTATTTCACCAGACAGTATTCTTTTAAAATAACTCCTTTTAAATTCAAAGAATTTTATGCGTCATCTTCTCCCATTTTCAAATTGGGATTTTTCATGTCCATCAATTTAATCTTAGGACAGCTGGGTAACTTTTTAATAAAATTATACCTCAATGCTGATGGCAATTCCTTGCAAATACTAGGCTATTACGAAGTGAGTACCGTAATTTTAATTAATTATTTAGGGTTGATTTTTAACGCCATGTCCTATGATTTTTTTCCAAAACTGTCGGCTATAAGTATGGATAATGATAAAGTAAAACAATTGGTGAATAACCAAATTGAGATGGCTGTTATAATAGTTACCCCTGCAATTATCCTTATGTATCTTCTGGCACCGGTTATCATAAAACTGTTGTATACCGCCGAGTTTTCAAATTCATTTCTAATCCTGAAACTGGGATTGTTTTCGGTTATTTTAAAAGCGATAGTATTTCCGTTGGGCTATATTATTTTGGTAAAAGGCGATAGATTGCTTTTCTTCAAACAAGCACTGCTAGGCGATATACTGAACTTAATTTTATCCATCGTCCTTTATCGTTATTTTGGTTTGCTCGGACTAGGTTTAGCAACGGTATTCAATCTGGTCTTTTTTGGTATTTACGTTTATATAGTAGTCAACCGACATTATGATTTTCATTTCTTCGCCACCAGTAAAAAATTACTAATTACTAATTTACTACTGGGCACTTTTGCCGTCCTTATCATCTATAGTTTTCAATCACTTTATGTGTATGTTTTCATTTCATTACTTTTTATACTCTCTGTGCTGTATTCGTTGAAAGAACTGAATCATAGGATTAATTTAAAAGAATTTCTCCAAGAAAAAATAAATAGAAACGAAAAAGAATAGTAACTGATTTTAGAATCCCCAGCGGGTTAAATACAATTGAGCCACTTTAATAGGATCGTGTTCTTGCTCAATAAAAGTACGGGCACGTTTTCCAATTGCGGTAATTTCCTGTGGATTATCAATTAAAAATGATAATTGCGTTACCAAATAATCTACATTAGGTTTGGCGTTAATGGCAACGGGTTCTGTTAAATTGTAGTATTCAGTAAACTCTTTTTCCGCTCCGGTAAACACCACTTTTCCTTTGGCCATTGCTTCCAAAGCATTATACCCTTGATCATAGGCATAAACTTGATCGAGTAAAATGTGTGCCTTGTTGTAAAGCGTAATATAATCTTGATAAGGAATATTTTTGGCTCTGATAACCTCCACGCGATTATTATATTTTTCCTCAATAGTAGCCAGTGCTTTTTCAAAATAACCAATGCCTTTTTGATGGTAATTCCACTGATTTATCCCCATAAAAATAACAATGCGATTGTTTTCAGGAAGTTCAATAAAAGGCAAGTCGGCACAAAGTACAGGATTGGGAATCAACCCTAAGAATTTCGGATTTTCTTTTAATGGCAACACATAATCCATATCAGAAGCAATGATACCAACGCAGTTTTGATAAATGAAATCATGGATTTTTAAATTTCCTTCAGACAAATAATCAAGAACATACTGATACTCTTTCTTTAAATCAGGGTTCTCAAAATAAGGTTGGAGCAATGATTTTTGAGGTTTCTTTTCTAATAAAAATTGCACATTCAGATAGTCAACTCCCGAGGATAACAGGAATAATTTTCCGTTCTGTTTCACCACTTTTTTTAAAAGATAAAGTTCCAGGCGTTTATTGGTTTGTATCGGACTCTCGTTAATTAATTGCACCACATCAAAACCTCTCAGTTTGGGCAGCCACAAATAAAACCGAATGCCTTGCTCCCAAGACGCAATGTCCAATTTGAAAACCCGTTGGATAATTTGTCTCGGAACAGCCAGAAGTTTACTGGTACACCATTTGGCTTTGATGGAATAATCAACCGGATAGTTTTTAAAGCCATCACCATTGCCCACCAAAATTACTTCGTGACCAAGTGCTTTCAATCCTTCTTTTAAAGAATTGTGCAAACGACTGTATTCGCCAAGAAGTAAAATCCGCATGAATCATTATATTTGTTACGAAAATAGTCAATCAGCAATGATAAAACAAAATAAAGGATACAAAGTAGCACTCATCGGTGATAGCTTCGCTAATGGTGGTGCCGAAAAAGTACACGCTTTGTTATCCGTCTATTTTCAAGAGTCGGGCTTTGAAGTCCACAATTGTATTTTTGCCGACATGGTGGTTTATGACTATTCCGGCACTTTAGTAAACTTAGGAACGATTCATCCCAATTCTAATGCCATCACAAGAAAAGTAAATCGTTTTTTTGCCCTGAAAAAATTCATAAAGGAAGGGCGTTTTGATGCGGTCATTGATTTCAGAATGCGAACCGGTTTTGCTTTAGAACTACTACTTTCCAAAGGCATTTATCCACAAAACACTTTCTATACAGTTCATAGCGGTATTCTGGATTTTTATTTCCCAAAGTCGACTTTTTTAGCTCGGTTGATTTATAAAAAAAGCAAGATTGTTGCAGTTTCTAAAGCGATTCAGCAAGCTATTTTAGATAAAAATTTGGCACAAAAGGTAAATCAGATTTACAATCCGGTTGATTTGAAAACCATCGACCGTTTAAAAAATGAATATGAAAGCGAGGAAGACCAATTTATCTTGGCTATCGGACGAATGAATGATGAGGTAAAGCAGTTTGATAAATTGATTGTAGCCTATTCGCAATCGGTTTTGCCCGATAAAAATATCAAATTAATCATGCTGGGCGAAGGTAAAAATCAAGCTCAATATAAAGCCCTTTCTCAGCAATTAGGATTAGAAGATAAAGTGGTGTTTAAAGGGTTTGTGGCCAATCCTTTTACGTATTATCAAAAAGCACTATTCACGGTTTTATCCAGTAAAAATGAAGGGTTTCCTAATGTAATTATTGAATCGCTGGCCGTGGGCACTCCGGTGCTTTCGTTTGACTGTTTTAGTGGGCCAAATGAAATTATAGTAGATAAACAAAACGGACTTTTAATAGAGAATCAAAATTTTGATAAGCTTTCGGAAGCTATGAATTTAATAGTTGAAGACGAAAATTTATACCAATACTGCAAGCAAAATGCCAAGGCAAGTGTAGCACAATTTGACATTGAAATAATTGGGAAACAATGGACAGAATTACTGAAAAATACTGTAAGTTAGCACCATGAACATTGCGATTGTCAACATTCCGAAAATAGAAGATTACAGAGGGAACATAGCTGTAATTGAAAAAGACATTGTCCCTTTTGAAATTAAAAGAGTGTATTATTTATTTGATGTTCCGAGTACTGCATCGCGCGGGGGCATGCCCATAAGGAACAATTAGAGTTGTTGGTTCCGCTTTCAGGAAGTTTTGATGTGCTGTTAGATGATGGCAAAGAAAAGCAAACGGTAACACTCAATAAACCGGATAAAGGTTTGCTCATTAAATCCAATATTTGGCGCGAATTAGAAAATTTTTCTTCAGGATCAGTGTGCTTGGTGTTGGCTTCGGATGTTTTTTCAGAGGAAGATTATATTCGCAATTTTGATGAATTTATAACTTATTTAAAAGCTAATCATAAGTTGTAATTGAAATTCCTTTTCCAATAAAGAACAACTTTATTTTCTTTACCCAAACCAATAAAGTTACAGGTGCCTTTAAAAGCCAGCGTTGTTTGAAATTCAAACTATTGGTGTCAATTTCGTTTTTTAATTTCTTGTAATTTTCCCAATGCTGTTCCATTTTGTAACTCCGAGCCATGATGTAACGGTTAAAATCCAAATACTTTTTCAAACTCGGATTTGTCTTTGCCATCGCTTCATAAGCATTAAAATTGGGAATGGTTTTAGAACTAAAGCGGCTATTGGTAATTTGATTTTCTGAAAATAGGGTATAGGTAACCATAACTTCCGGAGAATAAGCTAATTGGAATTGTGCATTGGCCCGTATGTTGAAATCAACATCTTCCGCAAATGTTATCGATTCATCAAAAGAACCAATGGCTTTAAAGACCGTTTTAGCCACACACAAACTTCCCGGAAAATAAATCGGACGAGCCAAATTACAATCAAAAAAATCAGGAATAAGGCTGTCTGTTTTTGGAATCTTATCGTTTTTACTTACCAGTACAATATTGTTCTGATGCAATTCTTCATAATTGGTGGCAAACAGTTGCGCTTCCGGAAATTGGACAATAAGAGAATGAATTTTTGCTAAATAATGGGGTTTCCAAACATCATCAGCATCTAGAAATGTAATATAATCAGCTTTCGCCTTTTGGATTCCGGTATTTCGGGCCGCAGAAAGCCCTTTGTTTTTATCGTGTTGGATGATTTGAATTGCATCCGATTGAATCGAGGTAACTTTGGCCAAACTCTTGTCGGTTGAACCATCTTCGACCACTATAATTTCAAAATCCTGAAAAGTTTGATTCAGTATGCTGTTGATGGCATTTACAATAAATGTCTCTTTATTAAAAAGCGGTATGACAACAGTAAAAAACGGCATAGTTTTGATTTGTGTCCAAAGATACTCAAAAGAGGCTTAGGCTTCTAAATAGGGTTGGTGTTTAATGGCTTCAAAGTGCTTGAATTGTTCGGTAGCAAACGGATGGCGCAAGGTTTCTTCTACAGTAATTTCGGGAAGTTCCTGTTCGATTAACCCTTTTTTTACAAAAAACAAATTGTTGCCGTTTTCATTAGAACCTACTAATCGATAGCCCTTTTTTTGACCTAATTTTTGCAAAGCCAAACTCGAAGCACCATAATAATGGTTGTTGTTCACGTCACCTTTGAAATGCTCTTGATAAGGGACAACCAAATTCTGATTTCCGAAAACCACCTGACTTTCTATCATGACTACTTTGGGTTGAATCACTTCTAAAGCTTCCCAAATCCAGTAGTCATTGCCGTCAATATCAATGGAAAGAAATTCAATTTCACCTTCAAAACCATTGTCTTTCAAGAGCTGATTGACATTGTCTTTGGTTAAAAAACAAGTGGCAAATTTAGGTTTGTAACTCCACGCATCCGGTGTTTTTTTGTAAAAGCGTTTTCCAATTTCCAACAGTTTTTTATCTCCGTCAACAAACAAACCTTTCCAATTAAAATGCACCACAAGATTGGCACAATTACTATTTACACAGTCATTGGAACCTAAATCGACAAAGGTTTTGTTTCCCATACCCAACAGAGCAAAAATGTAAAGCAACTTGCCATCTTCCTCAAATTGAGAGAACACCTTAAATCCGGTTTCATTGAATTTGGGTAAAGTAGCATTCCGTTGACAATCTTTGTAATAATGATACAAATACAATTGCTGGATTTGAGTAGAAGAAGACAGTTGGGAACTAAGCTTAAGTTTGTAAAAATATTTTTTCAGCCAATAAATTATGGATTTTTTAAGCATAGTGGGTTTATTTATTTCAAAAGTAATTTAATTTCGGTATAACATCAAAAATATGTTATTTTTGTTCACCGCTATGGCCAATAAACCCTTGCATATCATCAGTTTTGACAATCCCTATCCGCCTGATTATGGTGGAGTTATTGATGTTTTTTATAAGCTTAAAAGTTTACATGCGTTAGGATATGCCATTCATCTGCATTGTTTTTATGACAAAAGAAATGCCGTTTCCGAAGAACTGAAAGCGATAACTGAAACGGTTCATTTATACAAAAAAACAGAAGTCCGCTTTTCCTTTTTTCATCCATTCCGTTTGCCATTAAATCCCGGTTTCATAAAAGTTTGATTCAAAATATTACTGCCGTTGAAGCGCCCATTTTATTCGAAGGTCTGCAATCGACTATGTTGTTGCATCAAATGGATTGTCGTAGTAAAAAGTTCTTGCGATTGCACAATTTGGAATCCAATTTTTACGCCGGTATGTACCGAAGTGAAACGCATTGGGTAAAGAAAATGATGTATTATTTTGAAATTGGGAAATACAAAAAGTATGAAAAGCAATTGAGTCATTTTAAACACGTTTTTACGCTTTCGGTTTATGAAAATGAAATGGTGAAATCGTGGGCTGATAATGTTTCGTATGTTCCCGTTTTTCATGGTAATACCAAAATAAATAATCTTTCAGAAAAAGGGGAGTATGCTTTGTATCATGGTGATTTGCGATTACCGGATAATAAAAAAGCCGTTCAGTTTTTAATTCAACTGTTTCAAAAAATACCCGATTATACCTTACTGATTGCTTCTTCTAACGGAAAAGATTTTGTAGAGCAACAATTAAAAAATGTTTCGAATATTGCTTTTGTGACTATTGAAAATGAACAGCATTTAGAGTTGTTATTAGCCAAAGCGCATATCAATGTGTTATTGTCTTTTCAGCAATCGGGGACAAAATTGAAACTGGTTAATTCGCTGTTCAAAAGTCGTTTTTGTTTAATCAATAAGAATATGGTTGATGATGAGAGTTTGGTACAGCTTTGTGAATTGGCCAATACGGAAACAGAATTTTTAGCCAAAATTAACGAGTTGAAAAACAAACCGTATCTGGAAAATGATAAGAGAGCAACCGTGCTTTCGGAAATTTTAAACGATACTAAAAACGCTCAAAAAATAGGGTCATTTATCTGAAAAGACCGTAACGAAGGATGCAATAAATAGCATGAAATCCATCTTTCCAATTGATTTTTTTGCCTTCTTCATAGGTTCTTCCATAATAAGAAATCCCAACTTCATAGATTCGTATTTTTGGGATTTTAGCAATTTTGGCAGTCACTTCGGGTTCAAATCCAAACCGCTTTTCTTTTAGCTTTAACGATTGCAACATTTGGGTGTTAAACAACTTGTAGCAGGTTTCCATATCCGTAAGATTCAGATTGGTACACATATTTGACAAAAAAGTCAAAAACCGATTCCCGATTGTATGCCAAAAAAACAATACGCGATGAGCATTACCGCCCATAAATCGAGAGCCGTAAACCGCATCGGCATAACCATCTAAGACGGGTTGTAGCAGTATTTTGTATTCGTTGGGATCATATTCTAAATCGGCATCTTGTATGATGGTATATTCTCCGGTAGCCTTGGCAATACCTGTGTGAAGTGCGGCGCCTTTTCCTTTGTTGGTGCTGTGTTCTAAATACAAAATCGACATTTCACTATTATTGGAGATATAGTTTTGTATAGCTAAAGCGGTATCATCAGTAGAACAATCATTGACAATAATGATTTCTTTGCCAATGTTTTGTGGCAGTGTTACTTTTTTTACTTTATCCAAAATCAAATGCACCGTTTTTCCTTCGTTATAAACCGGAATGATAATGGATAGCTTGTTCATGTTCAGATTTATTGTATATTTTTGCTACAAACAAAAGTATGATTTCAAAATTAAAATACGAATATTTATTGTTTTTAATCGCGTTGGTTTGGGTGCTCTTTTTTTCCAGCGTCATCCAATTGCAAGCCGGATTTTCATCTTGGGGTGACGATAGTACTTATTTGTATGCGGCTAAGGTGCTTTATTTTAATGGGGTATTGGACGATAGCCGCCCTATGTTTATTTCAGCCGTCATTGGACTCCCGTTTTTGTTTGGATTTTCAACAGCCTTCGTAATTCAATGGGGCATCATAGTCAATTTTATTTGCTGGTTGGCCACGGTTTTACTCGTTTTTAAAATTATTGCAGAACGTTGGAACAGACAAAAAGCTTTTGTTTTTGCCATAGCTTTTATTTTGTGCATTGGGAATTTAGCCGTTGCATTTCATTTGATAGCCGAAGCGCTGTTTGTATTTCTTTTGGTGCTGATATTTTATTTGATGCATAAGTTTATACAAACCGGTAGCTATTCTTTTCTGACATTGGCCATTGCTTTTTCCTTTTTGATATTATTAGTAAAACCCATGCCGCTGGGACTAGTGATTTTATTACTACTTTATCATAGTAAGAAAGCAAAAAAAGTATTCACTAATAAATATGCTGTTGTAATTTTGGTTAGTGTATCGATGCTGTTTTTTCATATGTATTCATTAAAAAAAAAGTATGGCGATTTTACCATTAGTTATATAGGTTCGTATACATATTACAATTATTTGGGAGCCAGAGCCGATTGCCTGAAAGATGGGATTGCCTATATTCCGGGAGAAAACCCCCGAACGAAACACTTCATCTCTTTATCCAGTCATGAAATGAAAACCTTAGCCACTTGGGATTTGAAAAACCAATTATTGAACAATAAAGTGAACTTGCTTAAAGCTTATGCTACAAATCTTTATTTAAATTCTTCCAAAGGAAACAGCATCGTTTACGCTACTGAAAATCAAGATAAGACGATGTGTTTTTCACTCTTTCATGTTTTATTTAAGGCTATTTCCAAACTTCAAAATATAGTATTTACAATGGTTGGGCTTGCTTTAGCCTTTTATTGTTTGGTGAAAAGAAAGCAACAAGATGTTTTCCGGTTAATGCTTTCCGGTTTTATTATATACGTTTTTTTGATTTCGGGGATTTCCAGTAACGAAGGAGATCGTTTTCATTTAGCATTTTATCCGGCGTTACTTATTTTGATGGCCGACTTTTATAAAAATCGTATTCTGAAAACAGTTTCCTAACGAAATCATTTTTTGTCAAATACTGTTTTTGAGTTTTTTTTATAGCAGTGTTGTGGTTGTTTCTCTATAATTACAAGTACTTAGGATATACCTTGCTCTCAAGGCGTTAGAATTACCGAAAAGCCAAAAAATTAAACGGTTTTCTGCACCACTTCAAAGATGGTGTTGTCTTCACATTTTAGGGTTTTTGCCGGGAATTTCATAATCACCGCATAATCGTGCGTCGCCATAATCACCGTTTTACCGTTTTCATTGATTTTTTTCAACACAGCCAATACTTCAGCACTGGTTTGAGGATCAAGATTTCCGGTAGGCTCATCAGCTAAAATTACTTCAGGATCATTCAGTAAAGCTCTGGCAATGGCTACTCGTTGTTGTTCTCCACCCGAAAGTTGGTGTGGCATTTTGTTGGCAATACCTTTTAAACCCACTCTTTCCAATACCTCCATGATTTTACTTTGCATTGAAGCCACATCAGTCCACCCGGTAGCTTTTAACACAAACAACATGTTTTCATTTACACTTCTGTCCGGTAACAAAAGGAAGTCCTGAAAAACAATGCCCAGCTTTCTTCTTAAAAACGGAATGTCGTTTTCTTTTAAATGTGCCAAATCATACCCAACGATAGTGCCTTCGCCTACCGTTAGCGGTAAATCAGCATATAAGGTTTTCATAAAACTACTCTTTCCGGTTCCGGTTTTACCAATGATATAAAGGAATTCACCTTCTTTAACTTCCAGGTTAACCTGTGATAAAATCACTTTGTTTTCCTGATAAATCGTAACGTTTTTTAAAGATAAAACTGTTGCTGACATGAGTAATGGGTTTATTGGGTAAAAGTAATAAATATAAACTCCAATTTCCAAATCGAAAAGAAAAGGATGGCCATTTTTAATATAAAACTTTTTAAAAATCCTAAATCCCAATTCCTAAATCCTAAATTCAAATTGTTTACAACAATGTTTATAATAAATACTATAGTTTTTACGTTATAGGGTATAGAGTAATATTTTTGGATAAGTAAAAAATAAAACCATGCGTAGAGTTTCAATGTTATTTTTTCTGTTGGTTATAGCAGGAATATCAAAGGTTTCGGGGCAGCAATCGACGATTTATACCCATAGTTTATCCGATTTTGATCAAGCAGTGCAATTGTATAAAGACAAGCAGTATCAATCCGCTCAAATCCTTTTCGAAAAAGCCAAACAGGACCACAAAGAACAAGACGTTCAGGCAGATTGTGCTTACTATATTGCCAATTGCGCCATTCATTTGAATCAGAATAATGCCGACGAATTGATGGAGAAATTCGTAGCCGATTACCCAACGAGTTCCAAACAGAATCAGGCTTACATTGAAGTGGCTCAATATTATTTTGAACAAGGGAAATTTCCTCAGGCTTTGCAGTATTTTGATAAAGTTGACGAAAGTGCTTTGACAGCAGAAGATACCGAAAAATTTACGTTTCAAAAAGGCTATGCTTATTTCACCGCCGGTAACAAAAAAGAGGCTGACGAGTATTTCAAAAAAGTAGTAAATTCTAAAGATTACGGCTCTCAAGCCAAATATTACTTAGGTTTTATGGCATATGAAGGCGATAATTATCAGGAAGCCAATAAATATTTTGAGCAAGTATCCGGTGAAGAAAAGTACGATGAGAAATTGTCTTATTTCAAAGCGGATATGAATTTTAAATCGGGTGATTTTCAAAAAGCCATCGATGCCGGTCTTACCGCTATGCCTAAATCCAATGCGGCTGAAAAATCAGAGTTGAATAAAATCATCGGTGAAAGCTACTTCAACTTGCAACAGTATGACAAAGCTTTGCCTTACCTAAAAGAATACAAAGGCAAAAAAGGCAAGTGGAACAATACCGATTTCTATCAATTGGGTTACACTTACTACAAACAAAAAGACTATGAAAACGCCATAGCGCAATTCAATAAAATCATTGACGGGAAAGACTTTGTAGCTCAAAATGGGTATTATCATTTGGGCGAATGTTATTTCAAAACCGATAAAAAACAACAGGCACTAAACGCTTTCAAGAATGCTTCTGAAATGGATTTTGACAAAAAGATTCAGGAAGATGCGAATCTGAATTATGCCAAACTGAGTTATGAAATTGGAAACTCTTACCAAAGTGTGCCGGATGTATTGTCTTCGTTTTTAGCCAAGTATCCTAACTCTCCGAGCAAAACCGAAATCGAGACCTTGTTGATTAACTCGTACATCACTTCTAAAAACTACAAAGATGCTTTGGCTTTATTAGAAAAAAATAATACCGAAGCTAATAAACCGGCGTATCAAAAAGTAACGTTCTATCGTGGTATCGAATTATATACAGATGGAAATTATCAGGAAGCTTTGAGTATGTTCAAAAAATCAATCGCTACCCCAAGAAACGAAAAATTCACCGCCAGAGCCATGTTCTGGAAAGGAGAAACCGAATACGGTTTGGATAATTTCAATGAAGCATTATTAAGTTTCAAACAATTTGTGGGCTATGCTTCCGCAAAAGAAACTCCGGAATACAAAAACATCAATTACAATATTGCTTATGCCTATTTCAAACAAAAGGAATACGACCAAGCCGGAAACTATTTCCAGAGTTTTATTGAGGGAGGAAAAGACGATAGAGTACGTTTGAATGATGCTTATTTGCGCTTAGGCGATTCCCGTTTTGTGTCTACAAAATACTGGCCGGCTATGGATGCTTACAATAAAGCTATTGAAATGAAAGGGATTGATGCCGATTATGCCGCATTCCAAAAAGCATTGAGCTATGGATTTGTTTCCCGAAATGATAAGAAAATTGATGACTTCAATAAGTTTTTACAAAATTTCAAAACCTCTCAATACCGCGATGACGCTTTGTTTGAATTAGGCAATACCTATGTAACTGAAAACAAAACCGACTTAGCCATAAAAACGTACGACCAATTGTTGAGCGAATTCAAAAACGGTTCGTTTGCTTCCAAAGCTATTTTACGACAAGGGCTGGTGTATTACAATGCACAGAAAGATGAATTGGCTATAACCAAATTCAAAAAAGTGGCTGCTGAATATCCTAATACTCCCGAAGCCTTGGAGGCGGTTTCAACGGCACGTCTGATTTATATGGATAACGGTAAAGTAGACGAATACGCGTCATGGGTAAGAACACTTGATTTTGTTGAAGTTTCTGATGCTGATTTGGATAACGATACCTATGAAGCGGCTGAGAAACAATATTTACAAAACAATACCAAACAAGCTATTTCAAGTTTGAGTGGGTATGTTTCAAAATTTCCGAACGGCATTCATGCTTTGAAAGCCAACTTCTACTTGGCACAATCTTATTATGCTGACGGTTTAGAAAGTAGTGCTGTGGCCAATTACGAATATGTAATCAGTAAATCAAGAAATGAATTTACCGAGCAATCGTTAGCGCGTTTGGCAGAAATTCATTTGAAAAAAGATGATTATTCCAAAGCATTGCCTGTACTGAAACGTTTAGAAACCGAAGCTGATTTTCCACAAAATATAACCTTTGCCCAAGCCAACTTGATGCGGGCGTATTATGACCAAAAAGACTATCCGAATGCTGTAGTGTATGCTGATAAAGTGTTGGCCAATCCAAAAACAGATAATATAATAAAGAGTGATGCTCAGATTATAGTAGCTCGTTCGGCTATCAAAGCCAATGATGAAGTGAAAGCCAGAACAGCCTATGCCAAATTGCTAAACATTGCCAAAGGGGAATTGGCTGCCGAAGCCTTGTATTATGATGCTTATTTTAAAAACAAAGACGGCAAATACGAAGACTCCAATAAAACAGTTCAGAAGTTGGCCAAAGATTATTCAGGCTACAAATATTTCGGAGCTAAAGGATTAATCGTAATGGCTAAAAATTACTTCCAAATGAAGGATAACTTCAGTGCCACTTCTATATTGGACAGTGTGATTAAAAATTTTGCATCCTATACCGATGTGGTAGAAGAAGCCCAAACCGAATTGAGTTTTATCAAAGGCGAAGCTGCCAAAACAAATTCATCAATAGAGAAATAGAACACTATGAAAAAGACATTTCAATATACTTTAGCAACCGCTTTACTTTTGACAGGTATACAGAAGACCATGGCCCAAAAGAAAGACGATAATATAGGAACCGAAGTAGTAAACGTTGTGAAGCCTTATACACCGACTATATCAGACGCTTTTAAAGTAAAAGAAACTCCTACCTTGGAAGACGAAGAGACTTCTAAAAAAGAAAACATTCAATACAACATTTTCTCTTTTCCGGTGGCGTCTACTTTTGCACCGGCTAAAGGAAAAGCTGCCAATGTTGACAAATCGCCCGAAGAGAAAATATTCAGCAACTACCTTACGCTGGCTGCCGGGAATTACGGAACAGTAGGAGTAGAGCTTTTTGTTACCGAAAACGTAAGCAATACCGATTACTTCGGAGGAATGTTACGTCATAATTCATCACAAGGAGGAATCAAAGGCATTGCTTTAGACGATAAGTTTTCAACTACCGGATTGGATTTGACTTACGGTAGTCGAACCAAAACTATGACATGGAATGCCGATTTAGGATACAAACATCAGATTTATAATTGGTATGGCATTCATCCTGATATCTTGACTGATGCTATGATTGATGGGATTGACGAACAACAAACCTATCACACATTATATGTTGGCGGAAGACTGGGGCTAAGCGATATTTTAAAAGAAAGCTCGTTAAAGTTCAGCCGTTTTTGGGATGCTTACGGTTCGGCCGAAAATCGTTTTGTAGCCAAGCCTTCTTTGGAATTTGATATTGTTGAGCAGAAAATAAAAGCCGACTTTGTATTGGATTATATCAGTGGTTCGTTTGACCAAACTTATTTTGGAGGAGACTCCTATAAATATGGTTTTACCAATGTTGGTTTTCAGCCTAGTGTAAAAATTCACAAAGATGACTTGACGGTAAATGCCGGTGTCGGACTTTTCTACAGTGCAGCTCAGGAAGCCGGAGAAAGCAAGTTCTTTATTTATCCGCAAGTTACCGGTTCGTACCGAGTGGTGGGGGATTTAATGATTTTTTATGCCGGATTAGAAGGGACATTGCATCAGAATTCCTATAACGACTTTGTTCAGGAAAACTTTTTTGTATCGCCAACATTGGGTGTGGGACCCACTGATCAAAAGTACGATATCTATGCCGGACTAAAAGGAAAACTGGCCAGTAGTGTAAGTTACAACCTCCGCGGATCTTATAAAAATGAAGAAAACAAACCTATGTTTAAAAGCAATGGCTATGATCATTTTAACAGCAATATTGAAGGATATGCTTATACCAATTCATTTGGTGTGGTATATGACAACATTAAAACGATTAGCTTTTTCGGAGAACTAAAAGCTGATTTCTCTAAGAATGTATCATTTGGCGTAAACGGAACCTTCAGCAGTTATACTACTGATGTTGAGGAAGAAGCCTGGAACTTGCCAAGCATCAAAATGGCTTCTAATTTGGATGTAGCTATAACTCCAAAATGGTCTGCCGGTATCAATGTGTTTTTCGTAGGCGAAAGAAAAGATATCTTCAGACAATACTCAGTAATCACTCCATACCCGGATGAGCCAATTACTTTGAAAAGTTACTTCGATTTAAATGCCAACATAGGTTACAAATACAGCGAGCGCCTGACATTCTTCCTAAAAGGAAACAACTTGGCGAATCAAAACTACCAACGTTGGTTAAACTATCCTGTACAAGGATTACAAGTAATGGGTGGTGCCAGTTATAAATTTGATTTTTAAAAAAGATACTGAGCGATAAGATGATTGACTAATAAAACTATCATCTTATCGTTTGTCATTTATTGGATTACTCTATGAAACACCTTGTCCTTCTTCGCTACAAACAACTCATTCAGGATCGTATTGATGTTTTTCAGGATATGATTTCGGGCTTGACGATTGATGCGCAGAATGATGCCAAAGGATCTGCCGGAGATAAGCACGAAACGGCACTCTCAATGATGCATTTAGAACAGGAAAAACTAAACTACAAGCTGAAAGAAATTCTGGAGCAAAAAAATATTTTAGATAAGATTGACGGGACAGCAGTACACCAAAAAGTAGGTTTGGGGAGTTTGGTACAAGCTAATGGTTTACTACTGTTTATAAGCACGGCTTTGCCAAAAATAAATGTGGAAGATAAAACCATCTTTGCTTTGTCTCCTCAGTCGCCTTTGGGCAGTCAGTTGCTGGGGAATGCCGTTGGTTTTTCATTTGAGTTAAATGGAAAAACCTATTTGATAGAATCGGTTTTATAATGCTCTTCCATCAGATTTTAGGAAAAGAGTGGTTAGTGTTCTCGCCCAATAGCGCGGTACCTGATACTCATTTTGTAGATGGGACACTACCTCATTTGATTTTTTAGTTTTGGCTTCAAAGGCGGTTAGGATTTGAATCCAATAGTCAATTTTTTTGCCTGTTTTTTCGATAACTTGTTCGTCTGATACGTCCCAATATTCTTTTTTCATTGCTTTTTTCATTGGTATAAAGATAAAAAAAACACCCACTTTACAGCAGGTGTTCTATTTATAATCATAAATTTTACTCTTCTAATAAAACCTCTAAAATACTAATCGCTGCTTCGCTGATTTTAGTACCGGGACCAAATACAGCAACGGCTCCGGCATCAAAGAGGAATTGGTAATCTTGGGCCGGGATAACACCGCCTACTATCACCATTATATCTTCGCGTCCGTATTTTTTAAGTTCTTCGATTACTTGCGGAACCAGTGTTTTGTGTCCGGCGGCCAATGAGGAAACGCCTAAAATGTGTACATCATTTTCAACAGCTTGTTTAGCCGCTTCTGCAGGTGTCTGGAATAACGGACCAATATCCACATCAAAGCCTACATCAGCATATCCTGTGGCTACTACTTTGGCTCCACGGTCGTGACCATCCTGTCCCATTTTGGCTATCATGATTCGTGGACGACGCCCTTCTTTTACCGCAAAGGCATCGGCTAATTGTTTTGCTTTTTCAAAGCTTTGATCGTTTTTGATTTCTTTACTGTACACGCCGCTGAAACTTCTGATTTGTGCTTTATATCTTCCGAAAACCGCTTCGAGGGCATCACTGATTTCTCCCAATGTGGCTCGATTTCGGGCTGCTTCTACGGCTAAAGATAGTAAATTATCGTTTGCGTTTTGAGCACAGTCAGTTAATTTTGCCAGACAGGCTTTTACTTTATCGTTGTCACGCGTGGCTTTAATGTGTTGCAATTGCTCAATTTGTTGCTTGCGTACCATTTGGTTATCCACATCTAAAATGTGTAATGGATCTTCTTTGTCTAAACGGTATTTGTTTACGCCTACTATGATATCTTGTGAACTATCAATACGGGCTTGTTTGCGGGCTGCTGCCTCTTCGATGCGAAGTTTTGGAATACCGGCTTCTATAGCTTTGGTCATACCGCCTAAGGCTTCAACCTCTTCTATCAAGGCCCAAGCTTTATCGGCAATTTCTTTGGTTAAACTTTCTACATAGTAACTGCCGGCCCATGGGTCAACCGTTTTACAGATTTTGGTTTCTTCCTGTAAAAATATTTGGGTGTTACGGGCAATACGTGCTGAGAAATCGGTAGGCAAGGCAATCGCTTCGTCTAAAGCATTGGTGTGTAACGACTGGGTTCCGCCAAAGGCTGCTGCTGCTGCTTCAATGGCAGTACGGGCTACATTATTGAAAGGGTCTTGTTCGGTTAAACTCCAACCCGAAGTTTGACAATGCGTTCGTAAGGCTAACGATTTTTCATCTTTTGGACTGAATTGTTTTAGTAGCTTAGCCCAAAGCATTCTTCCGGCGCGCATCTTGGCGATTTCCATGAAATGGTTCATTCCAATGGCCCAAAAGAAAGAGAGTCGGGGAGCAAACTCATCAATTTTCATTCCGGCCGCTAAGCCCGTGCGGATATATTCTAAACCATCAGCCAAAGTGTAAGCTAACTCAATATCGGCGGTAGCTCCGGCTTCTTGCATGTGGTAGCCTGAGATGGAAATGGAGTTGAACTTCGGCATTTTTTTGCTGGTATAGTCAAAAATATCGGCAATGATTTTCATAGAAGGCGTAGGCGGATAGATGTAAGTATTACGCACCATGAACTCTTTCAGAATATCGTTTTGTATGGTTCCGGAAAGTAATTCGGGTGCCACACCTTGTTCTTCTGCTGCCACAATGTAAAAAGCCATAATAGGCAACACAGCTCCGTTCATGGTCATGGAAACCGACATTTCGTTTAACGGAATTTGGTCAAACAAAATCTTCATGTCTTCTACTGAGTCGATAGCGACTCCGGCTTTACCCACATCACCAACTACACGTTCATGGTCTGAATCATACCCTCGGTGAGTGGCTAAATCAAAAGCTACAGAAAGTCCTTTTTGTCCTGCCTCCAAATTTCTTCTGTAGAAAGCATTACTTTCTTCGGCAGTAGAGAAACCGGCATACTGGCGAATGGTCCACGGACGGCGTACATACATAGTAGCGTAAGGACCGCGAAGATTAGGGGCAAAACCGGAACCAAAGCCCAAATGCTCTAATCCTTCCAAATCTTGTTCGGAATAGATAGGTTTTAGTTGGATGTCTTCGGCGGTTTGGAAAGTCGGTTTCGGGTCTGAAGTTTCATGCTTCAAGTTGGAATTCCCCAAAGTGATATGTTGGATATTTTTTCTCATGTTATTCCTCCTGTGCTAATCGTTCCTGTTCAGTTTTTTCAGCCAATCGTTTTTCAATTACCGGAACGATTAACGTTTTGCGTGGATTTTGTTTAACGAAAGGGTATAACTCCAAATCGTGTTTCATTTTATCATTTTTGTTGGGATACTTGTTGGTTCCCAATAAAATTTCTTTACCGTTATCAAACAATTCCTGTTCTTTGGCTGCACTTTCATTGATTTTCTTTTGAATAGTACCTTCCACCAATTGGGTAATCAAACCGCCATTGGTTTCGATATCTTTGAATAACTGCAGGGCTTTTTCGGCTAATTGTTCGGTCAAGGTTTCTATATAATACGCACCATCCGCCGGGTTGTTTACTTTGTCAAAATAACTTTCGTGTTTTAAAACCAGTAGCTGATTACGCGCTATTCTGTCACCAAACTCATTGTCTTTGTGGTATAAACTGTCGTAGGGTAAATTGGCTACGGCATTGGCTCCACCCAGTATAGCACTCATACATTCGGTGGTAGTGCGGAGCATATTAACGTTGTAATCATAGAGTGTTTTGTTGCGTTTGGTTGGGGTAACTATGATGTAACAATCAGAAGTGTGTTGGTGCTCTTTAGCCAATGTATTGAACAACAAACGTAAGGCTCTCAACTTGGCAATCTCAAAAAAGTAATTGGTGCCTACGGCTACTTCAATAGTAATGGGTTGATTACTGTTTTTAATTCGATTAAAATATTCATTCACATGCGCCAAAGTATAGGCCAATTGTTGCACCATATTGGCCCCGGCATTTTGGTAAGTTCTTGAATTTACTGTAAGAAATGAAGTAGCGGTTGTTGCAGCAATATCATTTAACTTCTGAAAATCTTGTTCTAAATTTCCGAACCAGTTGCCGTCTTTTACTAACTGTCCAATCGGGTCAATTTGAACTGAGAGATTAGCGTTATTTTTTTTAGCAAAAGCATTAAGCTTAGTAACGAAATCAATCGAGAGGAAAGGTAAATGAAAAAAATAAGCAGTAGCTCCCAAAGGAAGGTTTTGCATTAATTCTTCCAGAGAAACGGATTCATTTTCTATAGTAAAACGAATGCTTTCGGCTCCTCGATTCAAGCTGTCTAAGGCTCGTTCGTTGGATTTTTTTACATCATGTACAAAGATATTTTGCAGGATAGCAAAAGGTTTTTCAGGAGTATTGATGCTTACTTTAGCAGTGTCTTCATCGTTATGGTAAAAAGGCTTGACTTTGATACCTTCGGGGGATTCCCAAACCAAAGTTTCATTATAGTCGGCGCCTTTGAGTTCGTATTGAATTTGTTGTTTCCATTGTTTGGAAGTAACCGATTCGAACGCATCAAATAAATGTTCAGCCATGGTATTTTGTCTTATAAAGATTTTGAACTGGATTGCTCTTCTTTGATGGAATCGCCTTCAAATTCAATGATGTAGATGTCTTCGCTGTCGCGTTTCATATAGTATTTTTCGCGAGCATATTTTTCTATCTGGTCCGGATTTTTGAGGAGTTTGATATTCTCTTCGTCTTTTTTGATTTCGTCCTGATAGTATTTTTTGTTGTCTTCGAGTTCGTCAAGCTGTTTGTTTAGTATGCGGTGTTCCATATAAGAAGTATTGTCTAAGAACAGCATCCATACGGTAAAAAAAACCAACACGATAACATATCTGTTTCCCAATATTTTGAGAATCGGATAAGAATCAGTCAGGTTTTTAAATAAACTCATTATTAGGTAATTCTTTGGTTGATTACGGCTCTAACCACATCAATGGCTACCGTATTGTATTTGTCATTCGGGATAATAATGTCAGCAAAGGCTTTGGTAGGCTCAATAAACTGCTGGTGCATAGGTTTTAGTGTTGTTTGGTAACGGTTTAACACTTCTTCCATATCGCGTCCACGCTCGGCGATGTCTCTTTTTAATCTTCGAATTAAGCGTTCGTCAGAATCGGCATGTACAAAAACTTTGACATCAAATAACTCTCGAAGTTCCGGATTGGTCAGAATCAAAATCCCTTCCACTATCATTACTTTTCGGGGATGAGTGACAATGGTATCGTCGGTACGGTTGTGCGTGATGAAAGAATAGACAGGCTGTTCGATGGTTTTGCCTTCTTTTAAATCTTTAAGATGTTGCACTAAAAGATCGAAATCGATAGCACGTGGATGGTCAAAATTAACAAGTGCTCTTTCTTCAAAGCTTAAATTATTATTTTCTTTATAATAGGAATCCTGAGATAGTACACCCACTTCAGTTTGTGGTAATTCATTCATAATTTGGTGAACGACAGTTGTTTTTCCGCTTCCTGTTCCCCCGCAATTCCAATAATAAGCATAATAGTTGTGTTAGTTTTATATCCAACAAAAATAGAAATTATATCGAAAGAGAATTTGATTTTTTAGAGAAAAGACAAAAGAAAATGGATAATAGATAAAAGAGGTAAATGACTTTATGAAGTTGGATTCATTTTGGCAGGATTAGATAGCCTGATTTGGACACTATTACCCGCAAAATGTTTTGCGAGTTTCTTTTCAAATTATCTTAAAATAAAAAATCCTTTCTGTTGGTACAGAAAGGATTTACCGGTCGGGGTGGCAGGATTCGAACCTGCGGCCTCCTGCTCCCAAAGCAGGCGCGATAACCGGGCTACGCTACACCCCGAAAGCGAGTGCAAATATAGTGCTATTATTTATTTATCAAAGCATAATATAAAATTATTTTTTCATAGCTTTTTATGATTTAGCGGCATAATTTTTTTCATTTTAATGAGTTACATTTGCACCCAAATTAAACATCAAATTATGTCAAGCACTATAGAAAAAATTAAATGCCTTATTATAGGTTCAGGACCTGCGGGTTATACGGCTGCAATTTACGCTGCCAGAGCCAATATGAATCCGGTTTTATACCAAGGAACACAACCGGGTGGACAATTAACCACCACTAACGAAGTAGAAAATTTTCCGGGTTATCCTGATGGGGTTACCGGACCTGAAATGATGGTACAACTGCAAGAGCAAGCCAAACGTTTCGGAACTGATATACGTGATGGTTGGGCCACTAAAGTAGATTTTTCAGGACCTGTACATAAGGTTTGGATTAACGATACGATTGAATTGCATGCGGATACTGTAATTATTTCTACGGGAGCTTCGGCTAAATATTTAGGCTTAGCTTCAGAACAACATTATTTGCAAACCGGCGGTGGCGTTTCTGCTTGTGCGGTTTGTGACGGTTTCTTTTACAGAAATCAAGAAGTAGTGATAGTAGGAGCAGGCGATTCGGCTTGTGAGGAAGCGCATTATTTATCTAAACTTTGTAAAAAAGTAACGATGTTGGTAAGAAGCGAAAAATTCAGAGCCTCTAAAATCATGGAAGACCGTGTTCGCAAAACAGAAAACATTACCATACTTATGAACCACGATACGGTTGAGGTTATTGGTGACGGACAAGTGGTAAACGAAGTAAAAGCATTGAACAAAACTACTGGTGAGGAGATTACGATTCCGGCCACGGGGTTCTTTGTAGCTATTGGTCACAAACCTAATACGGATATTTTTGCGGATTATATTACTTTGGATGAAACCGGTTATATTATCAATGTTCCGGGAAGTTCTAAAACCAATGTTGCCGGAGTTTTTGTTGCCGGAGATGCAGCTGATCACGTTTATCGTCAGGCTATTACGGCTGCGGGAACGGGTTGTATGGCTGCTTTGGATGCCGAAAGATATTTGGCCGCTTTATAATAAAGAGTCTGTTTTCAGTATAAAAAAATCCCGTCTGAGTCAGGCGGGATTTTTTGTTTTATTTGGTGGTTGGTTTTTTGTGTAATTCGGCACTGTCGGCGAAGCGTTTTACTTCCATTTTTACCGGTTCGCCATACAATTCGATTTCGCTGTTACCTGATGCATCAAACGTAGCAATATTGCTTACGGTAATACTGCCTTTGGCATAACCGGCGGTTTCAAGCAAACCGTTTTTGGCGGTTAGTTTTTTCCCGGTGAAATCGGTGTTGTTGTCTAAGCGTAGTTTTAAATCAATGACATCGCCTTCTACTTCGGCTGAGGATTTTTGATACATGTCGAATCGCATTTCGCCTGAGGAAATTAAGGCTTTTACATAAGCACTTTTGCTAATGTCTATTGCGGTTTTATCGGACTTTAAATTCAGTTCTATTTTTGATTTGTCGTTGGCCATCAATGTGAAATTCTTGGTTTTGGCGTTCAGAAAAAGCTTGGCGTAATCATAACTTTTGAAAGTGATGTTGTCTAAAACTACATCGGAAAGAGCTGTTACGTTGGTTTCATCTTTGGCAATAACCATATTGAATTTGTCGGTATAGGTTACACGAACGCTCAACTTTTTATAACTTGATAAATCTTTTGAAGTAGATATTCTGAGGTTGTTACCTGCAATTTTATATTCAACCAACGGAATCAAATTATCATCGGCTTCAATTTCTAAAGCACATTCGTTCCCTTTTACTAAAAAGACTTCCAGGTTGTCTTCTACTTCCAGGCTTTGAAAGTCACTGACTTCTTTTTGTTCTAGCTTTACGATTTTGGATCCTTTTACCTTTTCTTTTTTTTGACCAAAAGAAGCCATAGTAAGGAAAATAAAACTCAGCAGGATAATTTTTTTCATGGATGTCGGCACAGTTAGTTTTTACTTCGCACAATTTGACCTATTGGTCTCGAGTGTCAAAAATAGAAAAAAAAACATCCCAATGAAAATTGAGATGTTTTATTAACTTATTCTTTCGAAACACTTCCGCCTGAATTTTCTTCTTTGGAAATCGTTTTGGGGTTCGTATCATAATCTATCGAGCTTCCGCTGGAGGCATGAGCTTTCAAACTCACAATCGGATGGACATTGGTGTCACTGCCACTGGTGGATTCGGCAATGACATCATTTACCAATAATCCTTTGGCGTCAATAGTACTGCCACTGGAGGAGGCGGTTTTTAATGTTAATGCTTTTCCTTTGATTTCCTGTGAGCTTCCGCTGGTTGATTCACATTTGATGTTATCATACTCTAAGGCCAGTTCGGCTTCACTGCCACTGCTGGTTTTTACCAAAATATCGGTTCCTGTAAATACTTTGTTGGTTGATACAGAAGCACCACTGGTAACTTCAACTCCGGTTAAGCTGGGCATTTTTACATGGACATTTTTAGCAGTAGCTACATCAATATTGTCATCAGAGGTAATGACTAAGGTGCCGTTTTCTACTCTAACTGAAATGTGATTTTGTAAATTGTCATCGGCTTCAACTTCAACAAAATAAGTGTCGGCTTGTTCCAAGGTTACATTTAAGCCGCGGCTTATATCCACTTTAGAAAAATTATTTTCAACGTTGCGGGTTTGTTTGGTAACATTGCCATTGCCATCGATACCGTTATTCCAATCAATTTTAGTGTGGCATGAGGCAAAAAGGATGGTGGCTAAAGCAGCTGCTATTAGCTTGGTACCTAGTGTGATGATTTTTACCATGATTAATTGGTTTTAATGATTACTCCGTTTTTATCTACTGTAAGGCTTGTTTTTTTGCCTGACTTTGTTTCGCTAACAACTTTTCCGTTGATTTTTACTGTTGTAACATCAGTTGAATCATTTTTACTGCTGATGTTAATTTCTTCTCCTTCTACATCCTGAAATTCATTTTCATCGGGTGGACAGGTCAAACATTTTACCTGATTGCTGTCAACTTTGTACAAATAGTCGTCGGAGCTGTAGTGTAAGTTGAAGAACTCATCGTTGGTACGATCGTATTGCTGTAAACTTTTATCCATTTTGAATAAGGTTCCTTTTGGTAAGTATAAAAACAATTCTACGTGCTGGTTTCTGTATTTGCTGGCCATTTCGGTCAATAAATAATTGTCTAATATCAATTCGTTTCCAACCATTTTGAAACCGTATTTGATTTTTTCGGCTCTGATATTGGCTTCGTTGAATGATTTGCCTTCCGCCAGTTTTTCAATTTGTAAATAAGGCAACAATTTATCCGTAGCTTTCAATTCGAAACGAATATCGTTAGAATAAATTACCTCATGTTTGGTTGAATCTTGAGTGAATAAGAAATCTTCGTTTTCATAAATGCTTTTTGAGAAGAAGTCGTTGTTTACAAATTTGATGTGTAATGTATCCGTTGGTTTCAATTGTAAGGTTTCTTTCTGAACCACTTTACCGTCATAAGCTCTTTCTGTTGATTGTTTGATACCAATGAAAATTAAAGCTCCGACAGCAAAAATCCAAATAGCTAATAAGCTGTAACGGGCTATGTTTCCTATTGATTTCATATTGGTTACCAATAATTTCAATCCTAATAAAAGGAAGAAGAAAAATGGGATTCCAATAGCTAAGAAAGTAAGAATGCCAAACAACCAAAGAGGAATATCAGTATAGTTTACAGCATCAATATAACGTTGCCAAGGCGTATCGATAAACGAAGTAGTTCCGAAAGTGAACAACCCGATAAACAATCCGGCTAAGGTTACAGAAGAGAAAACCAAGATGATAGCGCCCAATACTTTGGCAAAAATTCCAAATATTTTTGTGATTACATCTCCGATTCCGTTAGCTACTCTTTCGGCACCACTTTTTACCTGTCCGTAATCAGCATTTTTGAATTTGTTAGAAACACTGTCAAATTCTTCTCTGACCTTTTTTTCGATATTGGAAATGGTTACCGGTTCGCCTGTCATTTCTAGTTTTTCAGAAGTAGTAACCGCTTTTGGTGTAGCAATCCAGAAAATGAAATAGGCAATTAGTCCTGAACCTCCCACGAAGGTGAAAAATAAGAATATAATTTTAATCCAAACGGCATCAATTCCTAAGTAGTGACTTAAACCTGTAGCAACACCACCAATTAAACCACGGTCTTTATCGCGGTACAATTTTTTCTTTTTGGGTAATAAGTTTCAGCGGGCGTGTCGGCTCCGTCATCATCAATTCGGTAATCTTCGGGTTGTCCCATGATTACGATTACTTCATCAACATCTTTGTTATTGATAACGTGCTTGTCGCTTTTTTGCTTTTCAGTCAACAATTCAGCCACGCGCATTTCAATGTCTTTCATGATTTCGTCCTTACCGGAAGAATTGGAAAGCGAGCGTTTTATAGCCTCGAAATATCGAGTTAGTTTTTGGTATGCATCTTCATCTATGTGAAAAAATAAACCACCTATATTAATATTTACTGTTTTGTTCATGATTCTTATTTTTGATTGGTTATGATGTTCACAGCGTCTGACAGTTCTGTCCAAGTGCCGTTCAATTCAGTTAAAAATGTTTTTCCTAATTCGGTCAAACCATAATATTTTCGTGGTGGTCCCGAGGTTGATTCTTCCCAACGGTAGTTGAGTAATCCGTCGTTTTTAAGTCTTGTCAGCAGCGGATAAACAGTTCCCTCTACTACAAGCAATTTGGCGTTTTTTAAAGTGTCTAATATTTCAGAGGTGTAGGCATCTTTTTCTTTTAGGACAGACAAGATACAAAATTCTAAAACACCTTTACGCATTTGGGCTTTTGTGTTTTCAATATTCATAATGCATGATTTAATTTTTTTCGATTACTGCTTCGTTTTTTGATTGATGATTATTGATGGTTTAATTTTCGGAAAAATGAACTTTCAAATTCGAATGTTCGCTTCCGTTTAACAATACGGTATACTTTTCGTTTTCTGCCATGGTAAAAGCCAATCTGTTTTCGCCTTGTTTGTGATATACTTTTGCATAAACCACTTCGTTTTGTTGGTTAGTTACCAAAACCTTGATTTTGTCGTCTAACTTCAGATTGAATTTTAAATTAACGTCCACTTCTTCGTTGGCCACAATTTCGAATTGATTACTTTCATTTTGTGTTACCGAATTTTTGATTTCAATGGCATTTTTGTCTTGTGCCAAAAGTTTAGTTGTCATAGCAACTAACATTGCTGTAATTAAGATTAATTGTTTCATTTTGATTTGATTTTAATGATTGATGATTATTTTTTGTTTTTTATTGATTACTTAAAAAACGGTATGCTTAATGGGTAGTTGTACTTTTCGCCGTTTGATGATTTGACTGCGGCATAAATGATTAAAATGAATTCGATTACCTTTAGGAACAAGAACATCATTACGGCCATCAAGCCCAAAATGGTAAGCCCCGTGATATTACCGGCAGTCAGATTTTCGATTAAAAAATCGTCGTTGCCAATAATTTTGTCAAACGGAATGTTCTTAAAAATGGCATATATAAAAATGGGTATGGCAATTAAACACAATATCATAGAGTATAAAAAGATACTCAGTTGAAAATTAAGAACCTGTTTTCCGCTATAATCCACAAATTCAGATTCGTTTTTCTTTGAACTCCAAATCACAATCGGGAAAATATAATTCCCAAATGGAAACACATATTGTGACAAGGCGCTCAAGTGGAGGAAGGTAGCAGTTTTTTTTCGTTAGTTGGTGTCATGATTTTAATTCGTTTTGATTGATGATTGAAACTTTTTTAGAATACTATAGATAGACTATTAATTTCTTATACAAAGATAAGGTTAAAAAAAGGTATTATGCAATGCAAAGTACTTAAATTTAACAAAATATTAACAATTGATAAAAAGGAATTTACTGCTCTTTTTTTAGTACTTTTATAGCAAAATCAATGCTTTATGAAACTTTCGCCTTCAAGATTGAATACTTTTTTATTTTTTAAATTACCTTCCGCTTTTTGGTGTGGTGTTAGGGTTAAATCGGTTTCTGAGCATGAATGTGTGGCTACCGTTAAGCATCGTTGGTTTAATCAAAATCCGTTTAACTCTATGTATTTCGCGGTGCAGGCTATGGCGGCTGAATTGACTACCGGGGCTTTGGTAATGATACAAATCAAGAAATCCGGAAAGAAAATCTCCATGTTGGTGGCCAATAATAATGGAAACTTCACCAAAAAAGCCACAGGAAGAATAACATTCACTTGCCGTGATGGTCATCTAATAGAAGATGCTATTCAAAAAACTATAGCCACCGGAGAAGGACAAACCATATGGATGCAATCCATCGGTACAAATGAAATGGGGGAACAAGTTTCTGAATTAAACTTCGAATGGAGCATCAAACTTAAGCCGTAGACAAACGTTAAACCCTTTATAATTGTGATTGTTTTAATAGCTTTTGATAGTAACTTTGGGTAAAATTATTAATGATGAAAATTCTAATTACAGGTGCAACAGGTTTAATAGGAAAAGAATTAACTCAACTGTTATTAGCAAATAATCACACCGTTCACTATTTAACGACTTCAAAAACTAAGATTGAAGAGCAATCTAATTACATAGGTTTTTACTGGAATCCACAAGAAGGAAAGATAGATGAAAATTGCCTTTATGGCGTAGATGTAATTGTTCATTTGGCCGGAGCTAATATTGCCAATCGCTGGACCAATGCATATAAACAGGAAATTATAGAAAGCCGAACACTTTCGGGGGAGTTGTTGTTTAATTTGGTTAAAAAGTATCCCAATCAAGTAAAACAAATCATTTCTGCTTCAGGTACTGCCATTTATCCTGAAAGTCTTTCCACTATATATGATGAAACCACCACTGAAACCGAAGATAGTTTCCTTTCTCATGTAGTCAAAAAATGGGAGGAAGCTGCAGACCGATTTCAAGTGCTGGGATTAAAAGTCTGCAAATTAAGAACCGGAATTGTACTCTCTAATAAAGGTGGTGCATTGCCCGAAATGGTCAAACCTATTAAGTTTGGTTTTGGTGCCGGAATGGGTTCAGGAAAACAAATGCAATCCTGGATTCACATTACAGATTTAGTTTCCCTATATTATTTGGCAATCGAAAAGCAATTAGAAGGCGTTTATAATGCAGTAACACCCAATCCTATCAGCAATCAACAATTAACCAAAGTCATTGCTAAGACACTCAAGAAACCTTTGTTCTTGCCAAATATCCCGAAATTTATCATGCAATTGATTTTAGGAGAAATGAGTTATCTTCTTTTTTCCGGCAAAAATCTTAGCGCTGAAAAAGTAATAAAGACCGGCTTCCGGTTTCAATTCCCAAAAATAGAGCAGGCTATAGCTGATTTATACGCATAAAAAAAGTGCTGTTTATATAACAGCACTTTTTTTTACTATAAAGATTGTTGAATTAATAATTATTACAGCGTAAACTAACCTTGATATTCAACAAACTTAATCAAAACAAAAACGTAATAGTCTTAAAATTATATTAAAGTTTGGTTAAGGTAATGGTTTGATTCAACATTCGGCTACCTCTTTCCACAAACAAAAAACTGTGACAATTTGACATTTTTAAAGAATTGGCAGTACTTTTGCAATCCAAAGCGAGAAAATGAAAATCAAAAATATTTTTAAAAATAAAACCGAAATGAAAACGGAAAACACGGATAAAGACCCAATTGAGAACGAAACAGAAAACGTGATTAATGAAGTGGAAACTGCTGAAGAACTTAGTGTTGAAGCACAATTGCAGGAAGAAATAGCCAAAGAAAAGGATAAGTTTTTGCGTCTTTTTGCTGAGTTTGAAAATTTCAAGAAAAGAACTGCTAAAGAGCGTATTGATTTATTCAAAACTGCCAATCAGGAAGTATTACAAGCCATGTTGCCTGTTTTAGATGATTTTGACAGAGCTATGGCACAAATTGCTAAATCAGAAGACGAAGTGCTATTGAAAGGCGTGGAATTAATTCACGAAAAACTAAAAAGCACTTTAGTTTCTAAAGGTTTGGAGCAGGTAGATATCAAAACCGGCGATGATTTCAACGCTGATTTTGCTGAGGCTATCACTCAAATTCCGGCTCCAACCGATGATTTGAAAGGAAAAATTGTAGATGTAGTAGAAAAAGGATATAAATTGGGCGACAAAATTATTCGTTTCCCAAAAGTGGTAATCGGTCAATAAGCATACTATGAGCAAAAAAGATTTTTACGAAATATTAGGGGTTTCCAAAAGTGCCTCAGCTGAAGAAATCAAAAAGGCCTATCGAAAGAAAGCCATTGAGTTCCATCCCGATAAAAACCCCGGAAACAAAGAAGCCGAAGAAAACTTCAAAACCGCGGCTGAAGCTTACGAAGTATTAAGCGACCCGGATAAGAAAGCCAAATACGATCAGTACGGTCATGCTGCCTTTGACGGAGCAGGAGGGTTTGGCGGAGGACACCACATGAACATGGATGATATTTTCAGTCAGTTTGGTGATATTTTCGGTGGCGCTTTTGGCGGAGGAGGATTCGGTGGATTCGGCGGTAGTTCAGGAGGACAGCGTCGTGTGAAAGGAAGCAATCTTCGTATCAAAGTTAAAATGACTTTGGAAGAAATTGCCAATGGCGTTGAGAAAAAAGTAAAAGTAAAACGCAAGGTACAAGCACCGGGCGTAAAATATAAAACTTGTTCTACTTGTAACGGACAAGGGCAGGTATTGCGTGTAACCAATACTATTTTGGGCCGAATGCAATCAGCAACAACTTGTCACGTTTGTGGCGGTACCGGACAAACTATCGAAAGTAAACCGAACAATGCTGATGCACACGGTATGATTTTGGAAGACGAAACTGTTTCTATCAAAATTCCGGCAGGCGTAGTAGACGGTATGCAATTAAAAGTTTCCGGAAAAGGGAATGACGCTCCAGGCAATGGCATTCCGGGTGATTTAATTGTGGTTATCGAAGAACTGGAACACGAATTCTTAAAACGAGAAGGGGAAAATCTTCATTATGATTTGTACATCAGTTTTCCTGAAGCCGCTCTCGGTGTTTCCAAAGAAATTGAAGCCGTTAACGGAAAGGTGCGAATCAAACTCGAAGAAGGTATTCAATCCGGTAAAATATTGAGACTGAAAGGCAAAGGAATTCCAAGCCTCAACAGCTACGGAAATGGCGATTTATTAGTCCATGTAAATGTTTGGACACCTAAAAACCTAAGCAAAGAACAAAGACAGTTTTTTGAGAAAGCACAAACCGATGAAAACTTCATCCCAAAACCTGAAAAAAGCGACAAATCTTTTTTTGAAAAAGTAAAAGATATGTTTTCATAATATAAAAAATAGTTTTATATTTGGGTATTACTTGGAAACAAGTAATTTCTTTTTCATAGCAATTTTTCCCATCCTTGTGTTACAATAAGGGTGGGTTTTTTGTTTTCTTTAACATTCTTTTTAGTGCAAATCCCTATTTTTACACAAACAAAAAACAGGTATGAGCAACATCCTCGAAGTAAACCAAGTCGTAAAGCAATACGGTGATTATACCGCGCTTAACGAAGTTTCTTTAACCGTTCCCAAAGGCAGTATCTACGGACTGCTTGGTCCCAATGGCGCCGGTAAAACTTCCCTTATCCGAATCATCAACCAAATTACGATGCCCGATAGTGGCGAAGTTATTTTAGATGGCGAAAAACTAAAGCCGGAAGACGTCAGCGTAATTGGCTATATGCCCGAAGAACGCGGTTTGTACAAAACCATGAAAGTGGGCGAGCAGTGCTTGTATTTGGCACAGTTAAAAGGCCTGTCAAAAGCTGAAGCCAAAAAGGAATTAGACTATTGGTTTGAACGTTTGGAAATTCAAGGTTGGTGGAACAAGAAGATACAAGAGCTCTCTAAAGGGATGGCGCAAAAAATTCAGTTCGTAGTGACCGTGTTGCACAAACCCAAATTGCTGATTCTTGACGAACCCTTCTCAGGTTTTGATCCGGTGAATGCCAATTTGATCAAAGACGAAATCATCGAATTGAACCGAAAAGGAACTTCGGTAATCTTTTCAACACACCGTATGGAAAGTGTCGAAGAAATGTGTGACCACATCGCCTTAATCCACAAATCAAACAAACTCATTGAAGGCAAACTGACCGATGTCAAAAAGCAATACCGAACCAACGATTATGAAGTAGGGATTTTGACCAATAACGTTGAAGGTTTGATGTACGACCTATCGCAAAAGTTTACGCTGTCACAAACCGATTTCAAATCGTTGAACGACGAGCTCAAACTGCAAATCAATCTTGGAAATGCTACTCCAAATGAATTACTGAATACGTTGGTGCAACGAGGACAGGTAACGCATTTTGTAGAGAAAATTCCAAGTGTAAATGATATCTTCATTCAAACGGTAAGCAACTAATAAAGTAAGGCATTTGGATGTTGAGAAGCAGGATTTATAATTCCTGATTCCCAAATCCTTAATCACAAATAATAAAATGAGCAAACTACTACTTATCATCAAAAGAGAATTTATTGCCAAAGTGCGCAACAAATCTTTTATAGTCATGACTTTCTTAAGCCCTTTACTGTTTGTGGGTATCGGTGTTTTTGTAGGCTATCTGAGTTCTATGAAAGCCGATTTAAAAACCATAGCGATCCACGATGAAACGGGCCGCTTTGCCAAAGAATTTAAAAGCGATGACGAATACAAATACGTTGACCTTTCTTTGGTAGATACCAAAATATTGAAAGACAGCATTGTTTCCGAAAGCTATGAAGGTCTTTTGCTAATCCCGAAAGCAGCCGATAATACTACACTGCAAAAAAGTATTCAATACATTTCCAATGACAGTCCGGGCGTTAGTTTTATTGAAGATTTAGAAGAGGTTATTGCCAAAAAAATCACCGCCGAGAACTTTCAAAATGCCCATTTAGATACACTGGCTATCAACCATGCTAAAGCAGATGTTTCTATCAATTTAGCCAAAGCCACCGGAGAGGAAGCACTCAAAGGACTAAACGAAATCAAAATCATCATAGGAGGAGCTTTTGGCTATCTTATCATGATGTTCATTATTCTGTATGGTAATATGGTAATGCGAAGCGTCATCGAAGAAAAAACGTCCCGCATTATTGAAGTAATCATCTCCTCGGTAAAGCCATTCCAACTGATGATGGGTAAAATTATCGGAACTTCCCTTGCCGGTATTTTACAGTTCCTTATATGGGCTTTATTGGGTTTAACAGCCATGTTTGTAGTGTCGAGTATGCTCGGCGTGCACATGGGAGCTACGGCCGGAGTTCAGCAACAAGCTGTTGAGGCAGCACAACACGCCTCAGGAAGCCAGATTCAAATGTATATCAAAGAATTGTGGAACTTGCCTATAGCCACTATTTTAATATCTTTTATCATTTATTTCATTGGAGGTTACTTTCTCTACAGTTCGTTCTATGCCTCAATTGGCGCAGCGGTAGACAACGAAACCGATTCACAACAATTCCTGTTACCTATTATCATGCCTTTGATTTTAGGGGTTTACATAGGTTTCTTTACGGTAATCAACGATCCTCACGGAACGATTGCTACCGTCTTTTCTATGATTCCGCTGACATCGCCAATTGTAATGATGATGCGTATACCGTTTGGCGTGCCGCTTTGGCAAATCATTGTGTCTATGGTATTGCTTTTCGGAACCTTCCTAGGCGTAGTATGGTTTGCTGCCAAAATTTACCGTGTAGGAATACTAATGTACGGCAAAAAACCAAGTTGGAAAGAACTCATCAAGTGGCTTAAATACTAGTTTGAATGGTATAAAGATTTTGTAAAGTATAATCTTTATAAAATCTTTATACTTTCTACCGCTTCCCTTATATTCTACTTATAATGAATGCCGTAACTTTGTCCCATAATCAGAAGCAAAGAAAATGGTAGCCATAAAAAACCAAGCCAATCAATACCTTATCAGTATACTTTCAGTAGCTACGGTTTCCTTATTGGGATTGGCGGTAAGAGAGGTGATAGATTACAAAATCATTGGCTATTTACTGCTGTTCTTGGTGTCTATCCTCGCCATTTTTTTAGAGATAAAACCGGTCTTGCTGGCCGCTATCTTGAGCGCATTAGCTTTAGATTTTCTCTTCATAAAACCTTATTACACCTTACACATCGATAATGCCCAAGATGCTTTATTGCTCTTATTGTTCTTTATCATTGCTTTGATTAATGCCGTGTTGACCTATAAAATCAAACGCATGCAAAAAGCCATTCACATGAAAGAGGCCCGGGTAAATACCATGAAATTATACAATACGCTGCTGGATTCTTTATCCCACGAATTACGCACACCCATAGCCACTATCATAGGGTCTATTGATACGCTGCAGCAAAAGAATGTGAATTTGTCTGCTGACAGCAAAGACAATTTATTCAATGAAATCGAAAAGGCCTCGATGAAACTGAATTACCAAGTAGAGAACTTACTTAATATGTCTCGCTTAGAGTCTGGCTATATTTTGCCTAAATCAGATTGGTGCGATGTAAAAGAGTTGGCCTATAATGCCTGCAATCGCTTAACCGAAGAATTGAAAGATCACAAATGGAGTATCACTGCCGATGACAATTTGCCTTTGTTCAAACTCGATTATGGTTTGATGGAGCAAATTCTGTACAACCTCATTTACAACGCTTCACAATACACTCCCAAAGGCGCCAGAATTCAAATTGAAATCAAATACGATGTTGATACAGATTATGAAGCCCACATGAACGTTATCAAAAAATGCATCATCACCATTGCGGATGACGGTTACGGTTTTCCCGAAGCGGAAATTGACAGGGCGTTCGACAAATTCTATCGCTTGCAAAGTTCCAAAACCGGAGGAACAGGATTGGGTCTTTCTATCGTAAAAGGATTCGTTGAAGCGCAAAACGGAACCATACGATTGAGCAATGCTGAAGAAGGTGGGGCGGTCTTCGAAATGACTTTTGCCGTTGATTGTTTAGCTACTAATTCAGTTGAAAATGAGTAACGGTTTTTCCATATTAGTCATTGACGACGAAAGTCAAATCAGAAAGCTTCTAGAAATTACTTTGGAAGCCAATGGATACAAACTGCTCTTTGCGGTCAATGCCAAGGAAGGCATCACCATGGCAGCCAGTCACCAACCCGATTTGATTTTACTCGATTTAGGTTTACCCGATGAAGACGGACAAGTGGTCTTAAAACAATTGCGCGATTGGTTTAAAAACCCGATTATCATCCTCTCCGTCAAAAGCACCGAAGAAGAAATCGTCAAAGCCTTAGACAGCGGAGCCAATGATTATCTGACCAAACCTTTCCGAACTCAGGAGCTTTTAGCCCGAATCAGAACGGCTTTGCGCGGCAATTTTAATCAAAGTCAGGAACCGGTAATTACGTTTGGTGCCATTACGGTAGATTTCGTTTCCCGAGTTATCAAGGTTAAAGAAGAAGTGTTGAAACTCACCGCCACCGAATACAACTTGTTTACGTTGTTGCTGAAAAACGACGGTCGGGTGTTGACTCATCAATACATACTGAAAGAAATCTGGGGTAATGCTTATGCCGAGCAAACCCAATACTTACGGGTTTTTGTAGCCCAGCTTCGCAAAAAAATGGAAGAAGATCCCAATCGGCCGAAATACATCCTAACCGAATCGGGTGTGGGCTATCGCTTCAACTCCGGCTAAAAACCAATAACATTTCGTTTAAAAATCACTTTGTGGATTCTCCTGTAGAACCCCGCATGGTCCCTCGCATGCCTAAAAATCTAACAATCCAAAAGTCTAATAATCTAATAATCTCAAAAAAATGAATCTTTCAACTCCTCAAAAAGTCACTGCAGTAACACTACTTGTCGCCCTAGGCATCATCTATGGCGATATCGGTACCAGTCCGTTATATGTTATGAAAGCCATCATTGGCACCCGACAAATTTCGGAACTTCTGGTCTATGGCGGTATCTCTTGTGTCTTTTGGACACTGACTTTCCAAACCACCTTTAAATACATTTTCCTCACACTCTCGGCTGATAATCATGGCGAAGGGGGTGTCTTTTCGTTGTATGCACTGGTCAAACGTTTCGGCAAAGGGAAATTAGTCATCCCAACCATATTGGGAGCCACAACATTATTGGCCGATGGTATCATCACTCCACCAATATCGGTAGCCTCAGCGGTAGAAGGACTGGAAGTCATCATACCCAATATTCCAACCATTCCTATCGTGATTGCTATACTGTCGGGCTTATTTATTTTTCAGCGCTTCGGAACGCAAAAGGTAGGTTTCATCTTTGGGCCGGCCATGGTCATTTGGTTTACCATGTTGTTCGTATTGGGCTTTGCTCAAATCCTTCACCACCCTAACATCTTAAAAGCATTGAATCCTGTTTATGCCTACGAATTATTGGTTACTTACCCCAAAGGGTTTTGGTTACTCGGAGCCGTATTCCTTTGTACCACCGGTGCCGAAGCTTTGTATTCTGATTTGGGGCATTGCGGTAAAAAGAACATTCGCATCACTTGGGTTTTCGTCAAAATTTGTTTGATCGTAAACTATTTAGGACAAGCGGCTTGGCTGATGAATCAAGGGAACCCTTTGTTAGGCGACCGCAATCCGTTTTACAGCATTATGCCGCATTGGTTTTTACTTATCGGGATTGTTATTGCCACTTTGGCTACCATTATTGCCTCTCAAGCCTTGATTAGCGGTTCGTTTACTTTGATTAACGAAGCCATCTCCCTGAACTTTTGGCCCAGAGTGACGCTGAAAAACCCAACCAACTTAAAAGGACAAATCTACATTCCGTCTGTGAATACGATACTTTGGATTGGGTGTATCATGATGATTTTGTACTTCAAAACATCCACCCACATGGAAGCGGCCTATGGCTTTTCGATTACCATTGCCATGATGATGACCACGTTGCTGCTGATGTATTATTTGGTTTTTATCAAAAAGATAAATAAAGGCTGGGTAACAATAATCCTAATCGTTTTCTCTATTATCGAAGTGTCTTTTTTTATTGCCAATGTCTCTAAAATCAAAGAACGATGGATGTTCTTATTTTTCGAGTTGTTCATCTTTATGGTCATGTATGTTTGGTACTATTCCCGAAAAATCAACAATCGTTTCTTGCGATTTACCAACCTGATGGAACAAACGCAAAGCTTAGCCACCCTGAGCGAAGACGACGCTATTCCGAAATATGCCACGCATTTGATTTATCTATCCAAAGCCGACAAAACCTATGAAATAGAGGAAAAGATTATCAAATCCATCTTTGCCAAACAACCCAAAAGAGCCGACGTGTACTGGTTCTTCCACATCAACAGAACCAACGAGCCGTTTACGCTCAATTACGAGGTAGTGGAATTGTTAGACGACAAAGTCATCAAGATAATCCTCAACATCGGTTTCCGTGTGCAGCCTAAAGTCGAGCTGTATTTCAAGAAAATTGTACAGGATTTGGTTAACCAAAAAGAACTCAATCTCCACATCCGCCCTGATGGCTCTACCAAATACAACGCTGAGCCCGACTATAAATTTGTCATCATTGAGAAATACATTTCCGTAGAAAATCAATTTGCTTTCAAAGAAGGCTGGATGATGACCACCTATTTCTGGCTCAAAAAACTGTCGCTTTCTGATGAAAAAGCCTTTGGCTTAGATAAAAGCGATGTACAAATAGAAGAATATCCTATGGTGTATTCTCCCGTAACCAATTTAGAATTAAACCGAAAATAAGATGAAACACTTCCTGATTACAATAGCTCTGGTATCAGCTTTTAGCGGCTTTGCTCAACAAGATACCATCACAACAAAGATTCCGTTTGACGGCATGGACATGACTTGGCAAAATGGTTCCGACCGCAGAACATCGCCACCCGTATTGGCCACCAAGTATTTTACCGGGAGTGTCATGCTCGATATCAATTATACGCATTCGTTTAATAACCCGATAGATAATACCGTAGTAGGGTCTACGGCTCTCGCTCGAAATAATGAATTTCAGGTTTCTAGTGCCAATTTAGGAGGAGACTTTAACTATGAAAACGCCCGTGGCCGAATCATGATGCAGTTCGGGACCCGTTCTACAGTGGTGCCGCGTAACGATTACAGTGTGTACAGAGGCCAATACCAGCTGGATAATGTCTACCGCTATTTGTCTGAAGCCTACGCCGGATACCATTTTGATAAGTGGTACGGTATCAATGTTGATGCCGGGATGTTCATGTCTTATATCGGTTTGAATTCCTATTATCAGGTGGAGAATTGGGAATACCAAGCGTCGTTTACTTCGGATAATACCCCTTGGTTTTTCAACGGATTGCGGGTACAAGTCTTTCCGACTAAACATCTGAAAATAGAAGGCTGGCTGATTAACGGTTGGCAAAGCTACGGCAAGTTCAACAGCATGCCCGGCTTGGGAGGTAATGTTACGTGGTGTCCGAACGAAGCCGTAAAAGTATTGACCAATGATTACTACGGAACCGATGCGGCGGGTTTAAAAAACCGAATCCGTTTTCATTCGGATAATAGTTTGTTAGTGAGGTATTACAACCAACCTAAAGCCAAAGGCATCAGCAGAGCGGCTTTCTCTAGTACCTTTGATATAGGTTTTGAAAGTGGGGATGGCGTTGGCGGGTTCAACGGCAATTCCGAAACACCGTCGCAGTACTTCTTGAGTGGTATGGTGTACAACCGTATTTGGTTTAATCAAAATAAGATGGCGTGGACGCTGGGCGGTGGCTATATGACCAATCCCGGTCGCTATTTGGTATTGTATCCAACAGGTGATGCGAGTCCGTTGCCCAATCCGAATGACCCGACGCAAACCGCAGGAACCCATCCGTTCTCTGCCAATCCCGGCGATGAATTCAAAGGTTGGGACTGTTCAACCAATTTCGATTTTATGCCCAATCAAAGCATTACCTTTCGTTTGGAATTCGTGCACCGTGAAGCCAGCGTGCCTTATTTTGCCGGAAGCGGCGGCGTTACTTCACCAACAGGCTATACCACAACACCCTTACCCGGTGACTGGCAACCCGATTTAGTGAAAATGGAAAACAGAATTATCTTTGCCGTATTATTCAGAATCTAACAATCGGCCATATTAACAGCTACAGCGAGACCTCCTTCGGAGGTTTCCTTGTATTTAGAGTTCATGTCTTTGGCGGTTTGCCACATGGTATCAATCACTTTATCTAAAGGAACTTTGGCGTTTTTAGCATCGGTTTCCATAGCGAGTTCAGCCGCGTTGATGGCTTTGATAGCCCCCATGGTATTGCGCTCTATACACGGAATTTGAACCAGTCCGCCTATAGGGTCGCAAGTCAGCCCCAAGTGGTGTTCCATGGCAATTTCGGCCGCCATTAAAACCTGGTCCGGTGTACCGCCCATGACTTCACACAAAGCTCCGGCAGCCATAGCTGAGGAAACGCCAATTTCGGCTTGACAACCACCCATAGCAGCGGATATAGTCGACCCTTTCTTGAAGATACTGCCTATTTCGCCGGCTACCATCAGGAATTGTTTGATTTGTTTTTCGTCGGCTTCGTGGTTTTCAATCACCATATAATACATCAACACAGCCGGGATAACTCCGGCACTGCCATTGGTAGGCGCGGTTACTACTCGGCCCAAAGCGGCATTCACTTCATTCACGGCAAGGGCAAAACAACTAACCCATTTCAGGATTTGGCGAAACTTTACTTCGGTTTTTCTGATGCATTGCAGCCATTCTTGAGGCGAATTATAATTCGATAATCCAATCAAATTTTGATGCATGTCAAAAGCACGACGACGTACGTTTAGTCCGCCCGGTAGGATGCCTTCGGAGTGACAACCTATATACATGCACTCCAACATGGTGTTCCAAATGCGCAATAGTTCGCTGTGCACTTCGGCTTCAGGACGCATCGAGATTTCATTGGCATAAACAATCTCGGAAATCGATTTGTTTTCTTTAATGGTGTACTCCAAAAGCTCCGCAGCATTTTGAATAGGGAACGGAAAGGCACACTTGATAGCCAGTTTCTTTTTAGCATTGACGCGTTCTTCTTTCACCACAAATCCGCCACCAATAGAGTAGAAGGTCGACGAATAGCTGCTGCCATCCAACAAGGTAGCCGTAAAGGTTAGCCCGTTGGCATGAAAAGGCAGGAAGTTTTTATTGAAAACAATGTCGGTTTTCGCATCAAAAGCAATCAGCAACTGATCGGCTAAATTGATTTGGTGCGTCGTTTTTATAGTAGTGATAATCTTGTCTATGTTTTGTACCGGAATATACTCAGGGTCCTGACCGCTTAAGCCAAGCATTACGGCATAATCAGTAGCGTGGCCTTTACCGGTTAAGGAGAGCGAACCGTATAAATCAACCTTAATCTTAGTGGTTTTGTCTAAGGTGTTTTCTTCTTTCAGTTCATTCAAAAAGCGTTCTGCGGCACGCCAAGGCCCCAAAGTGTGCGAGCTGGACGGTCCAACCCCAATTTTAAGCATATCAAAAACGGAAATGCATTCTTCCATAGGTACTTTATCGATTTAGTTAAAGCAAATATAGAGAAGAATTGTGAATGGTAAATGAAGAAAGGTAGTTTAAAAACAGCTCAAAAACGGTTTTTTACTGCAGCAAAACGAGTAAAAAAACGATTAAAAGTGATTTTTTTGGCTGTTGAAAAGCCTTTTTTTGTCTGATAAGGACGTTGTTTTCAGTTTGTCCTGATGACTTTTTGAACTCATCAGGACCGGTTTTCAAACTCATCAGGACGAGTTGGAAAACTCATCAGGACGAATTGACGAAAAGTTTCGTAAAAGTCAAACCAAAAACAAGCCCCGAAATGCAGTGCTTTCCGGGGCTTGAACTTATGAATTACTCAAAATTTGCAGAGGTTACGGGCAGAGACTCTTGCTTTCTCTATATGATGTTACGATACATTCAGGCATCGAATCATAGTGTTGTATAGTGCTGTTTGAGGTTTTGGTAGTCATAGGTCAAAAAAAGATAAATGGTTTAACTAGTTTTTATTAGGAGCTGCTGTCTGAAACTAAATATGCAAAGTTTATGCCATTTTTGTTGAAGGAAGTCAATTTTATAGCTCAAAGGATTCAAATCAAAGCGATTCAAGAGTGATTAACTATGGTAATCATAGAGAAAATGAGCATAAGGTTATGCAACCTTTAGCAAAAGGTTAAATTCTTTTTCTTCATCAAAAATAACCTTACCTTTATACAACTCAAAATACCTCTTATTACCTTTATCAAAAAGGAATGAAATCCAAGTAAAGTACAGAGGCAAAACAATTCATAATTCATAACTCATAACTCATAACTAAATAAAATGACATCAAACGTAAAAGCTTATGGTACCGGAGCACCGGATGCTCCCTTAGCCCAAATGAACATAGAACGCCGAGACGTTTTAGCTCATGATATTGAAATCGAAATCCTGTACTGTGGCGTATGCCATTCGGATTTACACACAGCCCGAAACGATTGGGGTTTTACCACTTACCCTGCTGTGCCCGGTCACGAAATTGTGGGTAAAGTAACCCGCGTAGGTAGCGCTGTCAGCAAACTAAAAGTAGGCGACGTAGCTGCAGTGGGCTGCTTGGTCGATTCGTGTCGCACCTGCAGTAGCTGTGAAAAAGACCTTGAACAATACTGCTTGAACGGCTGGGTAGGCACCTACAACAGTGCCGATAAACACCTTGGCGGTATGACCTACGGAGGCTATTCGGAAAAGATAGTCGTAGATGAAAAGTATGTGCTAACCGTACCCGATAACTTAGACTTGGCCGCTGTTGCTCCTTTATTGTGCGCCGGAATCACCACTTGGTCTCCGTTGCGCCATTGGAACGTAACCAAAGGCAGTAAAGTAGCTGTAGTAGGTCTGGGTGGTTTAGGACACATGGCCATCAAACTAGCCAAAGGGTTGGGAGCAGAGGTAACCTTGTTCTCCAGAACACCCGGTAAAGAAAAAGATGCCCTCGACTTGGGAGCGGATGCCGTAATCATCTCAACCGATGAAGCGCAAATGGCTACCGTAGCCGGCAAGTTTGACGTGATTATTGATACGGTGCCTTATGTGCACGATGTTAATCCGTATGTAACCACGTTAGGCATCAGCGGCACTTTAGTTTTAGTAGGGTACTTAGGCGGGTTAGACCCGATATTGAATACCGTTCCTATGATTATGGGTCGAAAATCAGTAGCGGCATCTTTAATAGGCGGAATAGCCGAAACCCAAGAAATGCTCGACTTTTGCGGAAAACACAATATCGTTTCCGAAATTGAAATCATCAAAATGCAAGACATCAACCACGCTTACGAAAGAATGCTCAAGAGTGATGTGCGTTACCGTTTTGTAATTGATATGGCTTCTTTATAACAATAAGCCAATAGCTTACACTATACTAGACGAATGGATGATCGCTTTACTTTTAGCGTTCCTCTGTTCGTCTTTTTTTAAATTTTAAGCAATCCCCGAAACCCTCTTATGGCATAGTATGATTCGGCTCCGTTGTGATATACAAAAACAGTATTATACCGGAAATCACAAAACAAAGCCCCTCCCAATTTCCTGATTTCGTCCGGGGTTTTTATCCAGCTTGAGCTTTTACTGTCAAAGGTTCCAAGTTGTTGCAATTCGCGATACTGTTCTTCGTTCAACAGATCAATTCCCATAGCGGTGGCACTATCCATAACGCTGTTTTGCGGTTTGTGTTCTTTTCTTGACTCCAGCGCCTGCCGATCATAACAAAAACTTCGGCGTCCTTTAGGACTTTCTGCCGAACAATCGCAAAAGAGATACTCATCAGTTACTTTATCATAACCAATAACATCCGGTTCGCCTCCTGTACTTTCCATAGCATTAAGCGACCATAGTTTTTCAGTGTTCTCCAATTTTGCTTGCACTTTAGACCATTCCAATCCTTTGTGACGGCTAGTGTTTTTTTCAAATCGGTCTTTCAGTGTTTTGAGCAGTGTTTGACGTTGTTCGGGAGATAACTCTTTTTTTAGTTCCATTGTCTTAGGCTGTTATGGTTTCAGTTGCTTTTTATTTGAGGTCATCGCTATGGCCGTTTTTCGTTACAACGAACTAAAAGTTGCGTTAGCTTATTGTATCGCAACTTTGTACCGTTTGGCGATGCATTAAAAGGAATAATTTAAGGGCGGAGAGGTATTAGGATTAGTTACCATTATGATGTCGTCAATATATTCTTGTAAACCATTTTTGAATTTATAAACTTTTAAATGATTTTCACCATAAACAGCCGGAACGAGGAAAGTGGCATTAGTACCGTTACTAAAACCATAGCCCTGATTGTTAGCTTGTTTAGTCAAGAATCTGTATTCGTTTTCAAAACCATATCGGATGGCATTTCCGACACCGAACAAATCATTTGATGTAGTGGGAATAAAATCATTAAGGTTTACCGTTAAATTAGTTTTGTACGGGATTTTGTAATCAGTAGTTATAATTTGTGTTCTGTTCGTTAAATACGGTATAAAATGAATGTTATTATCTTCATAATCGCCTTGATAGATATCGGATGGTTTTAGAAAGTTAGTTGAAATTGAGTTTTCAATTTTGTTTTCGTCTATGGTTAAGAAAAAATGACCGCTACTAAACTCTTTATCTTTTATATATCCTTCAATCACATAATTGCCCTCGCTGTCGGTTGTTGATTTTGCTATAATTCTGGTATAACTTGTTCCCCACGGATTATAGGAGGAGCTGAAGGATACTGTTATTTCAACATTGGGAATGCCGACATTATCTTCAGTATATACCCGTCCTTTGAACTGGTTGCAATCGCCATTGCAAATATGGGTATCATCAGTTTTGCTGCATGAGGTTAAATGGATACACAATACTAACATTACAATTTTAATCGTTTTGCCCATAGCTATTGTCTTAAGATGTATACTTTCTTTTAAATATGCTACACTAGATACCGCAGGAGGTTAAGTGATAGAGATAAAGTTAAGTAAATTTTCATTCGATTTTTAGTTTAATTTTCATTCAACATCTTATATTTTGAAGTATCTATACCTTTTATTAGTAACCACAAACACAATGACAATTCGCCAATAAAAATGGGGATGGCAAGGTATACAAACATTGGATTTTCAAATCCTTTGGAAAGAAACATGGTGAAACTATTAATTAAGTAACACAAACCAGCTATAGCATAAAGTATTCCCAATAGTTTGGGAAGCAAATTTGATTTGAAAATTAAAAAACCGATTATCAAACAGTAAAAGCCAAAAAAGACTAATCCAATTCCGTAACCTTGCGCTTGAATATTTAAAGATAACAAAGAAAGTGTAGCCAGTTGATTAGGTTGGAATGTGTTAAGATAAGTTTCGTTGCTTAAAATTAAAAGTGGAGAAATTTGATTTAGAAGATTAACCGCAATGATTGCAGTTTGGATAATTACAAAAGCCAATGCCATTTGGACCAATAATTTATTTACCCGTTTGAAAAAATAATAAATGATTAGTATGGTTGGTAAACCGACTACAAAGTTGATAATGTCTGCTGCGAAACCCCAACGGTATAGCATTTCGTGTGTCTGAATGTTTTGAGCAGTAGCCAAAGCATCATTCGGTACTCTTAATTCTTGTCTTACAAACACTTCGGAAAATAATCCGGTTGCAATTACAATTAAATAGCATAAGCCTGCTATACGAGCTAAATTTTTATCTGAAATCATTTTTTTGTCTTAAAAGTTGCGTTAGGTTCTTTAGTCTGAGAGCTAATAACCCATAACGTACCACGGCTTAGCGCAGTAGCGGGAACGTTAGTGGTTAGTTGTAAAGGTATGTAAATTTCCTTTCGATTTTCCGTTTAAGGAAAATCGATTGCAACTATTGCGCGAAATCACTGTTGTGTGCAGGTTTTATATAACTTCCCACAGCTTTAACAGTTTGACAAATTTCTCTAACATTTTTCTATTTATATTTTCGTTTTTGCATTTTCCGTCATAATAATATTCAGGTGCATAGAACGAATAAATTTTCTGCTTATTGTCCTGGATAAATGAAATCGAATATCCGCTGGCATCATTAATACAAGGTGGTTGAATTGTTTTAATCTTTATGGGCTTAAAGAAATCCTTTTGAGAAAACCCGGTGAATTCTGTTGTAGATTTTGAATTGAGATTATTCCACAATTTTAGTTTTGTTTGTTCGTCTATTTCAATTTTAGTTGTTGTTCTTTTTAGTTTTGGATTTTTTAAATATGTTTTGGGAACTTCTTCTTTAAAGGATTTTATGTCTCCATCATTTGTAAATATATAATGCGTGTAATAATCGTATGCACTCATGCCTGCACCTGTAATAAGAGTAATACATATTTCACCTTTCTTCAACTCTGTTGGAGATTTGATTTCGATTTTAGAATCTGATAAATTTGAAAGTTTTAAAACAGGGAGTTTTTGGCCAAAAACAATGATGGTAATCAGAATTGTAAAGGATAGAATTACTTTTTTCATTAGTTCTGTTTTTAGCTAATGTTCCGTAAACTTGCACACAACGTTCCGCGGCTTCGCGCAGTAGCGGCAAGTTAAGAAAAAATGTTATGCGGAAGACAAGGTTTCAGGAATCCGCTAGGATTCCGGCGCAATGCTGACGAGCTATTGCGCGAAACCGCTGTTAGCAGTAGGCCATGTTTTATTTATAAGTAGGTCGATTCTTTTTAATGTTGTCATTTTCATATTCTACTAATGGGAAATAATCTTTAAAGCTCAAGCCATATAGAAATTCACCTGAAATATTTTTAATCAAATTGTATTTAGTTATCAATTCAAAATCATGTGTTTGGAATTTTGATAAAGATGAGTCGATTTCAGGATCAATTTCCCAAGCGCGTCCTAAAGATGAAAGACTATTGAAAAACAAAATGGCCTGCTCGTATGTTGACAATTGAGCACGAAGTGTCTTTATGTAATTATATTTAGCTTTATATGAAATTGTTTCTTGGTTATTTATAAATTTCACTGTTTGGAATAAGTGTCTGAAATAATGCCCAAATCTAAATTGATGTCCACCATAATATTTTATGAACTTATTATGATAGTTTTCGGCAATCTCCGGAAAATCTCCATCTAAAATTCTTGTTTCTCTCCATCTATAAATTTCTTGTATCGCTTGTCGTCGTCTTGCTCTTGTGCTATGATGTGGAATCATTGACCATTTTTCAAAAATATCCTCATCATATGCAGGTTTTAATCTAAGATAGTTTATTACATAGTCAATTATTGTATCTCTGTATTTATCTTTGAACATATGTTTCAAGATAAGTACACCTTCAGCACTTAGTCCATAGAATACGATGTTATAACAAATGTCTATTCTTGCAAGCTGATAAATGTCAATTTTATTTTTTACTACATAGGGATGGTTCAACATTTTTTCTTCATATTCTCTTAAATATATTTGAGGGCTTCGAAATACTGGCTGTAATTCAGTCTTGCAAATAATTATTTGATTAAAAAACACTTTAAAAACGGACTTTCCGGTAAATTTTGATTTACCAATATGTAAAGAGTCATCATTTTCAACTAATTTTTTTCCGTCAAATTCCAATTCAGATACATTTTCACGATGTAACTTTATCAAGTCAAAAAAGTTGCTTTCTAAACGTTCTCTTTCAAAAGAATTTTTTTGTTCGGTAAATGTTAGATATAAATAATAAAAACCTACTGCAGAAATTAGTGTACCAATAACACCGCCAATAAAATCACCAATCTGCCCAGTAACATCATATTTAATCGGTAATGGATTCCAAAAAGTAATTCCATCATACCATGTCCTCCCCAAAAGAATAATTGTTATTAGAGCTGATAAACCAGCCGATATCCAGGCAATTTTTTTGTGATTCATTTGCAGGGGTTTTATATGGCTTACTGCTAACGTACCGCGGCTTCGCGTCGGTGGCGGGAAGGTAAGCGGTTAGCTGTAAAGATATGTAAATTTCCTTTCGATTTTCCGTTAAGGAAAATCGATTGCAGCTATTGCGCGAAACCGCTGTTATAAGCAGCCTTAGTAATTTGGAGTAAAACCAATTTCAAAAATTCCAATAGCACAGCTTTCTCTGTAACATTCAACACCACAATATATATCTTTGTTATTTGTATTGAATGAAATAATTTTCAAATCTACTTTATCTTCTTTTGATTTTATTCCAAACTTCTTTTTTAAGTATTCAAAAAAAATCTCTGTCTTTTGACAACCAATACTAACAAGTCTATTTTTCCGAAAACTTAATCTCGCTTTGTCTAAAATTATTGTGTCGTTTATTTTAAGATTTAAGTATTGAAATTCCGCGTATCCTTCTATATCGTTTGTTTCCTCTATAATTTCCTTTTTCCCTTGGAAGGTTTTATTAAATTCAGATATTGACATACCAATTTTAGCTTTACCAAAACCATTTAATATCTCTTTTTCTCCACTTCGGATGTTATTGTTTTTAGCTTCTTTTTTACAACCTGATAAAATTAGAGCCATAATAAAAATCAAATATAACTTCATTTTACATGAGTGGTTAAAGGTTGCTTATAACGTACCGCGGCTTCGCGTCCGTAGCGGGAAGGTAAGCGGTTAGTTGTAAAGATATGCAAATTTCCTTTCGATTTTCCGTTAAGGAAAATCGATTGCAGCTATTGCGCGAAACCGCTGTTATAGCGCGTTTTTTTTAAACTTCCCAACCGTTACTTTTCGCTTTTTCTTTTAACTTTTCCAGTTTATCTTTCAGTTCAATTTTAAACTTCTCAAGTTGGATTTCTGTTGCGGAAAAATTATCAAACCAATCAAACATTTCATAAAGTTCATGTCTTGAAACTAACTTTGAAATTTCCCTAACTAATTCATCACATTCTGAGTTATAAACTTTAAGATTGAAATTTACAATGTCTGTTAATGGATGATCTCCAGGTCCGCCTGCTGCCATATTTTATTTTTAAACTTTAATTTTTTCCAGTTCACTTTGATTTATTCCAGCTGCATCTAAATACATTTCGGCAAACTCTTTTGAGTCAATTAGGCAAATTCCGCCAACTGGGTTGAACTCAACATTTTTCACAACAATTCTAAAATTAAAATTCTGTGAGTTTGCGTTGCCGTTCTTTTCAGTTAGATTTTGGATTTCATGTTTAAATTTTCCATAATCTTCTGCTTCAACAAAATCTCCACCAATTGCGCCCATACTTTCGTCGATGATTTTAAAATCTACGTTTCCAATTTCTGAATCATCTATATAAATTCGTCCTTTCATTATTCTGTTAGTTGTATTTTGCAGGGTGGATTCAAGACCTTAATGCAACATCAGGTCATTTTGGTTATGTTCAAAGTTATTAATTTAGTTTATAATTCTGATATTTTATTTTGCTTATTTCAATTTCCATCATATAGTTTGGAGTTTTATAATTAAGCACTTTTCTAGGTCTGTTATTAAGCTTTTCCTGCACGTTTTTGAGTTGTTGTTCAGTTATGTTGTTAAAGTCTGTTTTCTTTGGGAAATAGCGTCTAATAAGCCCGTTAGTATTTTCGTTGGTTCCTCTTTCCCAGGGCGAGTAAGGATGTGCAAAATAGATATCCATTCCGGTTTGTGATGTGAGCCATTTATGATTTGCCATTTCCATTCCGTTGTCATAGGTCATTGATTTTCTAATCTCGGGGTTTAAGCTGTTTAAATGTACAGCCATTTGTTGCGTTACAGTTTCTGATTTTCTGTCTTTTAGATACAGAATAAGTGTATATCTGGTTTTTCTTTCCACAACAGTTGCAATGGCACTTTTTTGTCCAAGTCCAACAATTGTATCACCTTCCCAGTGGCCAATCTCGATTCTATTTTCTACGTGTAATGGTCTTTGTTCAATTGAAACAGCATCATGAATTCGAACTCTTTTAGTTCCGTACTTTCTGTGCTTTCTTCTTTTAGAATGATTGTAGGGTAGAAGTGCTATTAATTTTCTTCCTAACCTTGATTGACGATGTCTGTAAATGTGTTGATAAATAGCTTCGTGTGATATTGACATTACAGGATCATTAGGATAAATATCTTTAATACTTCCGGCAATCTGTTCGGGCGAGAAGTCACTTAATAATCCTTTATAAACAAATACTTTTAGTTTAAAATGCGTGTTTATTTTATCCAGATTTCTTTTGTTGAGATAGTCTTCTTTTGCGCAAAACTGAGCTAGCTCTGCATTGTATTTATCAGTTGGTTTGATTACCCATTTTTTGATTTCTCTGTGAATAGAAGATCTGTCTCTTGAGAGTCGTTTAGCGATGTATGATATTGATTTGTTTTCCTGTAGTAATGTCTGAATAACGACACGTTCAGCAAGGGTTAAGCGATTACGTTTTGCTTTCATATACAACAAATTTAAAAAATTAAAAGTGTTGCATTAAGTTATTGAATTTACGCAGGGTTTGAAAAATGCGCTATAACGTACCGCGGCTTCGCGTCCGTAGCGGGAAGGTAAGTGGTTAGCTGTAAAGATATGTAAATTTCCTTTCGATTTTCCGTTAAGGAAAATCGATTGCAGCTATTGCGCGAAACCGCTGTTAGCAGTAGTAATTTTAATCTAATTCCAAACCATTATAATGACCTTTTTCATCATCAATGATTTTATTACATCTCAATTTTCCAGCATCACTTATTAAGTTCATTTCTCTTTCGAATTTCATTCCGCCATCAATGTCAGCTTTCAAATAAATTCTGCCGGCTTTCTTAAAAATTTTGAGTTTGTATTTGTAATGGTCATTGTCGTTTGTGCAAATCTGCCTAAATTGATAATAATACTTATTGTCATATGTTACTAAAAAATCATTTTCGCCATATTCCGTTTTGATTTTTCCAGTTTCATTTCCCTTAAATACAATTTTGTCAAACTTATTACCAAACATTTCTGCGTCACTTTTTCTATTTATTGTGTAATAACCTTGATAAACTATTACTTTTTCAACGTCGAGTTGATTTTCCGTTTCAACTTGAATTGAAGTCAATTCGATTAATTTAATTCTTTCATTAAATTTAAAAAACAAGAAAACTGAAACTGCCAAAAAGCATAAAATTAATAACCATCTTTTGGCTTTCTTATTCATAAGTTCTTTTTAAGATTTTCGTCCTGAATTATTACTGCTAACGTTTCGCCGCTTCTCGTCAGTTGCGAACTACGGAACTGCGTACTTTCGGCTAAGATAGATATTATTGCGAAAACTGAACGTGAACTTACTACAAAATTCGCAATTGCGAGAAACGGCTGTTAGCAGTAGTGTTTTTATCTTTCCCAGTTTTCTGAGATAGTATCAATCTTAATTAATTCAACATCTCTGTTTTTTACTAAATAACGATACATTGGTGGAAACATTTCTGGACCATCTTTGTCGAAGAAATAAAACTTTTCAAGTTCTTTATTTCTCTTCTTATTGTAAACCATTTTGGAGCTTAAATTTTCATCATCTCCAACAATAGTTGATTTTAATTCTTCGTCAAGATACATTCCCCAAAAATTAAATTCTCTATCGGTACCAGTTGATGATCTTACAACATAAAAACATGTATCATTATTTTTTTGATAGAATACTACTGAGTAAGCGTATTTTCTTTTTTTTGTTTGTTTAGAAGTAGGTATAGGATATGCTATTTGATAATCAATAATTGCTTTTCTGAAATTATCATTTAAGTCTTTATTTTTATCAGAACTTATTAGAATAAATGCAAGAAACAGTATAAAGATATTTTTCATTTGTTGTCTTTTAAGCTTTTCGTCCTTGTTTGGGAAACATTACTGCTAACGTTCCGCGGCTTCGCGTAGTGGCGGGAAGGTTAGCGGTTAGATGTAAAGATATGCAAATTTCCTTTCGATTTTCCGTTAAAGGAAAATCGATTGCAGCTATTGCGCGAAACCGCTGTTAGCAGTTGTTTTTTATTTTTCCTGAATTTCAATTATGAAATCTTGCTTTTGTTCTGTTGCTTTTAAAATAATTTTGTCTTCTGCTTGCGATAGTTGCCACCAAAGAGATTTTAACTTAGTAACTATTTTAATTTCATTGTTCATTTTATTAATATTCCATAACGACATTTCTTCTCCAATTTTATTAAATGATATTAGATAAATTCCTTTTTCTGTTTCTAGTTCTGCAAAATTAAAAACTACATTTTCCAATTCTTTTAAGTTTGGTTCAGATTTAATTTCAAACGCATAAATATCACAACATTCTTCTGGTAAATCTAAATCATTCGGCAAATCTTTTTCATTAATATATCTTCTAAATAATGTTATTTTTTCAGTTTTTATGTAGTCAAGCCATTTATCTGTTTCAACATTATTTTCTTCAACTTCCTTATTCTTTTTTTCTTAAATAAGTTGATGATTAAGACAGTTGGAATTACAATCATTGCAAATAGAAATAGAAAAATATTAGCAACTATTTGCTTGGAAAAATCTAAAAAATTATGTCTTCGGTAAGTTTCAATAATTCTAAATTCCATTAAAGCTTCTTTTTAGTTCTTGGTCGCTCAAAAATAACTGCTAACGTTCCGCGGCTTCACGAAGCTGCGACTTTGGAACTGTGTTTTTTCCGCTAGGAAAAAACGAATTTAAGAAAAAAAGAAGTTCAAATTACCGTGAACCAGCAGTTTCGTGAAACCGCTGTTAGCGGCTGGCTGTCTCAATTTTTATGGTAATTAAATCTTTGTAAATTTTTTGGTAACTGTTTTACCTTCAGAATATAGTTTCATCAAATAAATCCAGAAGCAAAATCAGAAATATTAATAACGTCGAAACCAGCATTAATAGTTTTGATATTTTGACCGAGGGAATTTAAGATTTCGATTTTGTTAATCACATTATTCTGAAAATTGACAAATAGTTTGGAGTCAGTTGGATTTGGGTATATTACAGTTTGCTTTAAATCAAAATTTGGAGAATTAAGTTGAGAATTTCCAAATACATAATTATTAAAAATTGGTGTAGAAATAAGCAAACTCATATTATTACCTTCTCCAGAAATGAAATATTGTCCACCAGATTGTAAAAGAGAAAAAAATGAGCCTTCAAGTGACATATGTTCAGAAGGACTACAAATCAACAAGGTTCCTGAAAAATTTTCGAATAATAAAACATCATCAAATGGAGAACTAAAAGTTCCATTGAATGAATTACATGCTCCTATACCATTAAAATTTAAAGTTTCTGTGAAGGTAATATCAGGAGATATAGTAGGAGTTATTGCGGAAACAGGATGATGTATATTATCATCAGTAGAGTAATAATCGTATAAATACCAAGTCTGAAATAAATCTGGATTTGGTGTTTGGGAGAAACAATTCATACTGTATATTATCGAGATAAAAGTCACTAAATTTTTCATTTTTCTATTGAATTATGTTTCCAGATTTATGCATTTTTTGTGAGCTTGCCGCTAACGTTCCGCGGCTTCACGAGGCTGCGGCTTCGGAACTGCGTTTTTTCCGCTAGGAAAAAACGAATTTAAGGAAAAAACAAGTACAAACTAACGTGAACCAGCAGTTTCGTGAAACCGCTGTTAGTGGCAGGATTTTTTACTCTGTTTTAACCAACTTTGTTTTGTATGTTCTTCAATTGAGCCATCATTTGATTTCAAAAGAAAATTCAAGTTTATTAAGTTTTCAAAATAATAATCTAGTTTTTCTCCTTCAGGTTTTTGAGCAACAATTGCGTTATTTTTAATCAAATAATAACGGATTACTTTATCCTCAATTAAGCTCAAAGTTTCATTTTCAATTTTCCACTTTCCAGTTATCTTTTTGCATTCTTCTTTTTCTTCTTTCCAGTAAAACAAGTTCAAAACGAAAGTGTTGTTTTCCTTCAAGTTCAAATTGGAAAACTGTGAAGTGCAATTTCTGCCGTCATAAGGATTATAAAATTCCCACATGACATATTTCCCCGATTGAGAAAATCCAAATTCGGTTGAAAGAAATAGAAATATGATTATTAAGTTTTTCATCTTTGGAAAACGGGTGTCGAAATCTTGCCACTAACGTACCGCGGCTTCGCGTCCGTAGCGGGAAGGTAAGCGGTTAGTTGTAAAGATATGTAAATTTCCTTTCGATTTTCCGCTTAAGGAAAATCGATTGCAGCTATTGCGCGAAACCGCTGTTACCGGCTGCCAATTGCTTAATTGTTTTTAATTTCTTCGTTTTGTTTATTCTCTGTAACAAACCATGACGCAACATATGCTGTGAATGTACCGAATAAACCAACTCCAGCTGTCATTAAAATGGCTGCAATTACTCTGCCTTCTGTTGTGACTGGAAATTTATCTCCATAGCCAACAGTTGTAATCGTCACGTAAGCCCACCAAATAGCATCTTCTGCAGTTTTAATATTGCTATTTGGGTCGTTTTCAACTTGAAGAATAGCGATTGCAGAAAATATCACCAATAGTACTGCTATAATAGAAATTGAAGTAAAAGCACCTTTTGCTTTGTTTGCAAAAATATGATCTACTACATTTTTTGTAGTTCTAAATGCTCTAACAATTCTCAGTAAACGAATAAGTCTCAATATTCTTCCGGCACGTAAATACTCAATCATTGGAATACAGGAAACTAAATCAATCCAACCCCAACGCATAAATTTAATCTTGTTTTTAGCTTGTTTAAAACGGATACAAAATTCAATGAAGAAAAAAGCGCAAATTCCATTATCGATATAATTCAGTAGGAGAGAAGTCTCTTTAGGAAGAACATAAACAGAATCTACAATTAATGCTCCCAAAACATATATTGAAAGTATTAAAACAATTAAATTTAATAGGCTAAGCTTATCTGATTTATCTTCGGTTTTACTCATTTATTGATTCGTGATTATTGGTTGCCGGTAACGTACCGCGGCTTCGCGTAGTGGCGGGAAGGTTAGCGGTTAGTTGTAAAGATATGTAAATTTCCTTTCGATTTTCCGTTTAAGGAAAATCGATTGAAGCTATTGCGCGAAACCGCTGTTAGTAGCAGTTAAAATTATTCAATTCGTTTAAAAGTTTTAATCATTTCGCCATCATATATGCTTACTTTTAGCGTAGTAGAAGTAAGTAACAAAATTTTCATCTCAAAGGTGCTCTCAGGTGAATTAATAATCTTGATAATATTATTTTCTAAAAAATAGTTATTTGTGTATGTATCAAAACTACATGCTTCTGGAAAACCTGTATGATGAATTTCTAATTTTATTCCTGAATCTTTCAATTCGAAATAATTTCTATCACAACCAGGTAATGCAGCGTCATCATATTCCACACCATTTTCAATGGTCTTATCAAATTCCCATTTCCCAATAAGTTTTGAATTATTTCCATCATCAGAGCTACATGACAATACTGTAATAAAAATTATCATAATCGAAATTAATTTTTTCATAGTTCTATTTTTTGGATGACGGATTAATTGCTACTAACGTACCGCGGCTTCGCGTCCGTAGCGGGAAGGTAAGCGGTTAGATGTAAAGATATATAAATTTCCTTTCGATTTTCCGTTTAAGGAAAATCGATTGCAGCTATTGCGCGAAACCGCTGTTACCACTTCGGTTTTCCTACTAACATAAGCACATAAACTTTGTCATTTTCTTTTCGTGGATGTCATATTTCTTTTTGCGGATGCTATATTTCTTTCTGCGGTTACAATAATTCTTTTTACGGATGCTATATTTCTTTCTGCGGTTACAATAATTCTTTTTGCGGTTGCTATATTTCTTTCTGCGGTTATAATAATTCTTTTTGTGGTAACTATATTTCTTTCTGCGGTTACAATAATTCTTTTCGCGGATGCTATATTTTTTTCTGCGGTTACAATAATTCTTTTTGCAGATGCTATATTTCTTTCTACGGTTTCAATAATTCTTTTCGTGGATGCTATATTCTTTCTGAGGCCTTGACTTTTCCTATTTCCGTCGTGAAACTTCTATTTTGAAAATCTTTATATTCTCAGCATATACTTGTTTTGTTAAGTTCGGGAAAACTGAGTGGTAACGTACCGCGGCTTCGCGTCCGTAGCGGGAAGGTAAGCGGTTAGTTGTAAAGATATGCAAATTTCCTTTCGATTTTCCGTTAAGGAAAATCGATTGCAGCTATTGCGCGAAACCGCTGTTATAAGCAGGCATTATGTTCCTTTTTCCCTGAAAATTTCTTTTGGGTCTAACTTTCCTAAAAGTATCAACTCTTTACAACAGTCTAGAAAATAGTTTAGACCTCTTTTATCTGTATTCAATTCAGGTGTCCAAGCATTATATTTAAAGTTTTTGTTTCCATTTCCGAACTCAATTTCGCTGTTGGTACCATCAAATCCCATTCCTTTGTCTAATTCAATAGTTTGTAATGGTACTAACTTCTTAGTTAATTTTTCAAATGTTTTTAAGTCAACTTTAAATTCATTTTTAATTTTTGAATATTCCCATTGCTTATCATTGTTCGCAGCTTTTGAGCGTACTTTAACTATTGCATATTTCTGTTTTTTGAAAATTTCTATAGTTACTTCGCTATATGGAATTCTCATCGAATGAGAATATCTATAACAAATATAATTTATGCTTTTGTTTGTTTGTTGGGAAAATGTATGAACAGAATTTATAACTAAAAGAAACGTGATGACTATTTTTAATTTTTTCATATAGTTGAAGTTCTTTTTTGAGTTTTGGGTTTTATGCTTGCTTATAACGTACCGCGGCTTTGCGTCAGTGGCGGGAAGGTTAGCGTATAGATGTAAAGATATGTAAATTTCCTTTCGATTTTCCGTTTAAGGAAAATCGATTGCAGCTATTGCGCGAAACCGCTGTTATGGGCTGTAATTACCTTCACCAATTTCAACCATCAAAATTTCATGTTTTACTTTTCCATAAGTTATTTTTACTGGCAAGCCATTCCTAAAAACACCATTGTTAGTTTCACTAAAACGGTTAAATCTCCCAAGAACTTCGTCTGAATAAGAGAACTCAACCGAATCAACAACAAAACTCTCGTGTGTTACAACTCCTTTTTGTGACAAAGGTCTAAATCTTTTAAAATTGCTAATAACTCCTTCAACTCTGCCTACGTTATTTGAGTTCAGTAATTTTTGGACTCTTTGGTCAGAATAATCAATTGTAAAGAACTTCAAATAAATAAACCCCAAAAATGCTCCAACTCCAATAATTCCAGTAGCCCAAAGCAAGATTGTTTTTTCATAATCGTCATCAGCTTTTTTAAACTTCTTGATTAAAATGAAAGCGAGAATGAAGAAGATTGCGATGTATAAACAAACTTCGTCTGTTTTCAATGAATTGGTTCCCAAATCTGCTATTGACCAATATTTTTTATATTCCATTTGTTTAAGATATACGTCCTGAATTATTGCCCATAACGTGCCGCGGCTTCTCGTCTGTTGCGAATCCAGCGAACTGCGTACTTTCTGCTAAGATAAAAGTTTTTCGTGAAGAAAGAAGAACAATTCAAGAAAAACCAGCAATAGCGAGAAACCGCTGTTATATGCCGTTTTTGTTTTTTAGCTTTCTTAAGCTATCACGTTTGATTTCTCGTATTCTTTTTTCATTATCTACTTCACAAACTTTAAAGTCAGGTCTTCCTGTTTCGAAATAAACACTGTCTAATAAAGTTGGGTTTTGCTTTTCAAGTTCTGTTATCCTTTTAACAGCCAATTTATAATAAACAAAATGACTGATTTCTGTTTGTTTCTGAATGTTTTTATAAATTTCTAAAGCTTCTTTCTTTTTACCAACAGTTTCATAAAAGTTGGCGTAGATAAAAGTATTAAACGTATAATTTGGAATACTATCCAAAATTGCTTTGGCTTTGTCGAATTTCTTAAGCTTTACATAATTACAAATGAATGCTGTTTCATTGCCGCCTTTTTCAAATTTTAATTCGTTTAGTGATTTGTCATACTTCCCAAGTCTGTAATATAATTCAGCTTTCAGATAATGTAAATCTTCTGAAACCCTTTTTTTAATGTCAGTTTCTGTTTCGTTTTTTAAGAGTAAACTATCTGCTTTAAAAATTACTTTATCAGGATTCTTTTTAGAATCATCATATAAACCATTTAATTGAGTTTCAAATTTTCTAATTTCAGCCTCGTAACGTTCAATTCCTTCATCTTAATTTTTACATGAAATCAAAATAAGTAATAATGAAATTAAATAGATTTTATTCATGGTTTCTAATTTAGTAATTACGTGTTTTAAAATGGCATATAACGTACCGCGGCTTCGCGTCCGTAGCGGGAAGGTTAGTAGTTAGTTGTAAAGATATGTAAATTTCCTTTCGATTTTCCGTTAAGGAAAATCGATTGCAGCTATTGCGCGAAACCGCTGTTAGCAGTAGCCATTATTAATTTTTCATTGGTATTGTAACTTCGCATACGTAATTTTTGGGTAAAGGCTTTTCGGTTTTCTTTAAATCCCAATATTCTCTCCAATATTTCCACCAGTTAGAGTTTATACTTGGAATTTCTTCCATTTTTATCTCGCCATCTTGTGTCAAAAGTTTAATATTTTCAGATGAAACTGCAAATCCAAACTCACCAGCCCAAAAAGTAAGTTTAAAATTTTCCTTGAAAAATGATTCCTCAGTTGGCGGATAACCTAGTATAGTATCTGTAATTTTTGCGTGTGATATTATCCGTTTCATTTCACTTTCATCAACAAATGTAAAACTGTCATAACTGCATACTTGGGATTCCATTTTGTCCTCGTGCAAAAGATTAAACCATTTTTCAGAATTGTTTTCCCCGACTTTGCTTAGAGAAAGAAAGCTAATAGATTTAGGATTTATAAATTGAATTGCAATTTGTGAGTTTGGTGGTTCTGAATTGTCTTTAGGCGGAAAATATAGTTGAGTTCCTCCAAATTCAATTTGGACAATATTTGGCAAGTCACTTGTCCACCAACTCCAATATCCAACATCACATATAGCATCTCCTAGCATTTGCAAAATCTCTTTTTCAGTTAGATTAATATTTTCTGAACTTTGAGTTTGTTTTGTGTTGAATATTTTTTTTAAAAAGTTCATTTAAAGCAAATGTTGTTTATGGTTACTGCTAACGTACCGCGGCTTCGCGTAGTGGCGGGAAGTTTAGTGGTTAGATGTAAAGATATGTAAATTTCCTTTCGATTTTCCGTTTAAGGAAAATCGATTGCAGCTATTGCGCGAAACCGCTGTTATAAGCCGTTTAAATTCTTACTTAAGTTATGTAATAATTTTTATCTTTACTAATTAAATTTAGATGATATGTATAATTTACACGAAGCGGATAAGCCTAATCCAGCACCACCGCCACCGCCACAACCTAGACAGGATACTGATACTGTGGTTAAAACAGAAACTTAAATAAAACTATAAATAATAGTATAAAGTATTGTTGCTCCAATTCCAAGCATAAAAATTTGACAAGCTGCTTTATAATTGCTTGCTTGTTTTTTATGTAGTGACAAATTATGCATAATTGAGCCTTCTAAAGTTTCAATACTGTTTTTTAAAATTATTTGAGTTTGCTTCTTCTTATCCTCGCATTCGATATCTTCTTGAATATGAAAAGATGGTTTTGCTCCTTTCATTCTGTATGCTTCGGGGAAAAGGACTTTATAAGTCATTATTAATGTTACGAAGCTAAAACTTAAAATTAGTAAGGATATCTGAATTATAAAGTTATCTAGGAGCGAATTTCCTATGAACTTATTTGCTAGATAAGCAATCAAAGAAATTAACAAAGCAAGTACAACTTGAAAAAGAGCATTACATTTTGAAATGAGAGTGTCATTTGCTTTATCAATATTGTCAAATCTCTTTTCCGCATCTTGACGAATAATTTCAAGGTTTTCATTTGAAATTTGATTCAGAATATTAAGGTTTATTTCGGTTTTATCCATAATGTGATTTTTATAGAGAAGCTTTAAATGGCTTATAACGTTTCGCGGCTTGGCGTCTGTGGCGGCAAGCCTAACGATTAATTGTAAAGATATGAAAATTTCCGGCTTTCGATTTTCCGGCTACGGAAAATCGGGTGCAGCCATAGCGCCAAACCGCTGTTATGGGCTGTGTTTATTCAGTTCAACTTCTTTTTTGTCGTTGTTTTTTTTCTGACATCATAAACATTCCATTCTCCATTCATTTTTTCCTTATCATAATCTACAGAAATTCTAAAGATTTTGTTTTCAAAATATACTTTTCTGTATCTCCAATCATAAAGCGAACCGCTCGTTTCTCTCCACTCACTTATTATTTTTTCGTTATTTGAGTTTGTATTTATTTCTAAATCTTGCCACATTGGATAGTAGTTAGATGTAATAAAGAAAACTGTCCAAATACCATTCAAAAAATATAAAGCAAACACTAAAAATAATATTATTCGGGTTGTCAATTTTATTGCTTTTCCACTTAAAGCTTTTGATAATTTTATGAGTTTATAAAAAGTAAATAAAACGATAATAATAGCTATGATATTTGCAATTCTGTCGATGTTTATATCAAAAAATTCAAATGGAAAGCCAGTAAAGAGGGCAACAATTAAGATTAATATTGTGCTGTAAATTATTATTAGCTTCTGATTCATTTCTGTTTAGTTTGTGTGGGGACATAGCCCATAACGTGCCGCGGCTTCACGCAGTGGCGGCGACGTTTATATTTAAGTCGAAAGATAATCAAAATTTCAATCTGCTGAGTATTTTCCGAGATAGAAAAACCAGCCATTGCGTGAAACCGCTGTTATAGGCAGTGCTTTCTAAATTCAACTACATTGTTGAATATTTATTATTTAATTCTTTTCTATAAACTATAAAACCTATTATTGGTAAAATAAATGCCGCAATGTAAGTGAGATAAACAAATGGAAAAGGAACAAATTGATTTTCAAAAAAAACTTTGTCTTTATCTTTTACATAATAAAACTTTGGCTTAATTATACCTTTTTCTACATCTGCATAGAATTCTTTTGATTTATTAACTTCAACGTTATATACTTTTCCATTATAATTTATGTCTATGTGGCTAGACATTTTACTAGAATATGAGTGGCGTAGATTTACAATGCTGTAGTTTTCAATTGGCTTATTGTTTTTTTGAAATTCAGTACTTTTCGAATATTGAATGTTTAAAAAGATTGCCAATGAAAGTAAAAGTGAAAAGCCAAGAATCAAAAATTGCTTAATAGACATAATCTCGAATTAAAAGTTGGTTTAGCATTGCCTATAACGTACCGCGGCTTCGCGTCCGTAGCGGGAAGGTAAGCGGTTAGCTGTAAAGATATGTAAATTTTCTTTCGATTTTCCGTTTAAGGAAAATCGATTGCAGCTATTGCGCGAAACCGCTGTTATGTGTAGTGCTTAGCATTTTTCAGTTAACTTTAGAGTATCAGTTAACTTTTCCATTCCTTCTTCTAGAGATTTTCTGTATAATACTGTTATTAGCAAATATCTAAGAAATAAAACAAATGCGAAAAACATTATCAGTGATACTACTGGATTTGATCTTCCTGGTAGAAAAATCAGTATTGAAAGCATTGCTATTGCCCAGAAAATAAATAAGTTTCTGAAAGTAGGATGAAACTTTTTAATAATTAAAATTTCTTTACTTTCATTTAACAACTGTCCTTCAAAAATACAAAACATTGATGTTCGGTTTGATGATGAAATTATTTTAAAACTTCTTTCTTCCACACTTCCGATAAACTTTTTACTTGTGTTATAAGCAGTACTGCTCAAACTTCCATCAAGAGTATTTTCTTTTAGTATTTCTATTAATTGGTTAAAATCAAATTCTGATTTAAAATTTGAACTTTCTTTAGGGAATATTCTAGACTTCATATTGGTTTCTGGGCATTACACATAACGTACCGCGGCTTCGCGTCCGTAGCGGGAAGGTAGGCGGTTAGCTGTAAAGATATGTAAATTTCCTTTTCGATTTTCCGTTTAAGGAAAATCGATTGCAGCTATTGCGCGAAACCGCTGTTATAGGATGGTTTAGCTTATGTTAAAGACTAATTCTTAAGTATTTTTTTTACTATCATTCCTTTTGAATTTTTTACTTGAACAAAATAAATTCCACTTTTAAAATCGATAATTTGTAATTCCGTTTTATTTGTTTTCAACGACATACTTTGTATTAACTGCCCTTGTAAATTGAATATTTCTGCTGTTGTATCCTGATATTCTTCGGCGTATATAAACAGCCGATCAGTACAGGGAACCGGGTAAACCGCAACTGTATTGTCCTCAGGATTTTCTGCTACGCCTAAAGATACACTGCAAATGTTTGGTATCTGGATAGGATTGATTCTGGTGGTTATGGTGCCATCTCCAAGTTGCCCCGGGTCATTCAGGCCCACGCCCCAAACGGTGTTGTCGTTTTTCAGAAAAAGGCAATGGTATTCGCCTGAGGCTATCGCAACTATACCGGTCTGATTGGGTACCTGTACTGCCGTGATCTTGTTCACGGTGGTACCGTCACCAAGTTGCCCATTGCCATTATATCCTACTGCCCAGGCGGTCCCATCACTCTTAAGGAAAAGCGAGTGACTCCTTCCGGCTGCAACAGCGGTAATACCGGAAAGCCCTTGTACTTGTACCGGAGTACTCTTATCAACGGTGGTGCCGTCACCCAGCCCGCCAAAATAATTGTAGCCTGTTGCCCAGGCAGTACCGTCATCCTTTACGAAAACAGAGTGCTCATTGCCCCGGCTATTCCAATTATTCCCGTGAGCCCCAAAACCTGTACCGGGGTAGATTTGGACACTACGGTCCCATCGCCAAGCGCTCCCGAATAATTTCCACCCGCGGTCCATACGGTACCGTCGTTCTTCAAAAAAAGCGAATGGTAAAATCCTGCCGCTATGGCTGTAATTCCGCTAAGCCCCACTACCTGCACCGGTGTATTTTTTGACACGGTGGTACCGTCGCCCAGCTGTCCGGAAATATTGTACCCTGCAGCCCAGACAGTACCGTCGTTCTTGAGAAAAAGAGAATGATACCCGCCTCCGGCTATCGCTATGATTCCGCTAAGCACGGGAATTTGCACCGGGATGTTTTTATGCACATTGGTACCATCGCCAAGTTGCCCATAGCTATTATTACCGGTGACCCAAACAGTGCCATCATTCTTAAGGAAAATGGTATGGAAACCCATTCCTGAAACTTGGGTAATACCTGATACTCCCAGTACATCTACTGCAGTGGTTTGGTTAGTGGTAACCCCGGCGCCAAGCTGGCCGTAAGCATTACTCCCTACCGCTTTTACAGTGCCGGTTGAGCACAGGAACACGGAACGGTAGCCACTGGCAGCGATGGATTGCGCATTCATGGTATTATGAAACCCAACAAAACTTAAGAGTATAACAATTAAAGTCGATTTTATAATTATTTTTTTCATTTGTTCCGTAATATTTTTGAGTATGTGTTAAACTATCCTATAACGTTTCGCGGCTTCTCGTCTGTTGCGATTCCAGCGAACTGCGTACTTTCTGCTAAGATAAAAGTTTTTCGTGAAGAAAGAAGTTCAATTTAATAAAAACCAGCAATAGCGAGAAACCGCTGTTAGTAGCCGTTTTTCATTCTGTGCCATCAATTGTCGGTTTAGGATTTACTTTAAACTTGTTTTTCTTAAAATTATATTTCACAGTTAAATAACCTCCCATTCTTCCTATATTATTCCATATACTTAATTCTTTGGTTTTAACGTCTACTACTTCAACATTGTCATATATGATTGTTCTCACATTGCCTGTCTCGGTTTCGATACTTGAAAAATCTAAAATTTGAAAAATGGAATTGTCATTTTTTCTGATAATTTTTAGTCTATCCATTTTTGCCCTACTTTCTCCATTTACTTTTGAATAAATACCAATAAAATAATAATCAGGCAAAGAATTTAATTGTATAATTTCAATATTCTCAAATTTATCTTCTTCAGAAGTATCAACGAGTTTTGAAAGAAAGTTTAAATGTAAAGGCAATATCTTTTTGGTACTTAGATTTGTCCAAGTTCCATTCAAAGTGTTTTCAGAAAAGTAAAATTCAAAAGCAGCAGTATTTTTATTATTTATGACTTCATATATACATGCTTTGTTGGTTTTAAAATCTATTTTACCTTCAAGTTTTATTGGATTGTTGTGTTTGTCGTATTTATATATTCCATTGATATTAAAATCTTTTTTTCCTTTTTCTCCAAAATAATCTTCTGTGATTTGAATAGAGAAGGATATTGGATATTTGTCAATTGTACCTTCATAATTATAACATTTATACCATCCAGCATAAGTATTTGTCATGCTGAAAATCAATAGAAGTAGTATTTTCAATGTTGTATTTTTCATTATACGTGTTCTAAAATGGCTACTAACGTACCGCGGCTTCGCGTCCGTAGCGGGAAGGTAAGCGGTTAGTTGTAAAGATATGTAAATTTCCTTTCGATTTTCCGCTTAAGGAAAATCGATTGCAGCTATTGCGCGAAACCGCTGTTACCGGCTGCCAATTGCTTAATTGTTTTTAATTTCTTCGTTTTGTTTATTCTCTGTAACAAACCATGACGCAACATATGCTGTGAATGTACCGAATAAACCAACTCCAGCTGTCATTAAAATGGCTGCAATTACTCTGCCTTCTGTTGTGACTGGAAATTTATCTCCATAGCCAACAGTTGTAATCGTCACGTAAGCCCACCAAATAGCATCTTCTGCAGTTTTAATATTGCTATTTGGGTCGTTTTCAACTTGAAGAATAGCGATTGCAGAAAATATCACCAATAGTACTGCTATAATAGAAATTGAAGTAAAAGCACCTTTTGCTTTGTTTGCAAAAATATGATCTACTACATTTTTTGTAGTTCTAAATGCTCTAACAATTCTCAGTAAACGAATAAGTCTCAATATTCTTCCGGCACGTAAATACTCAATCATTGGAATACAGGAAACTAAATCAATCCAACCCCAACGCATAAATTTAATCTTGTTTTTAGCTTGTTTAAAACGGATACAAAATTCAATGAAGAAAAAAGCGCAAATTCCATTATCGATATAATTCAGTAGGAGAGAAGTCTCTTTAGGAAGAACATAAACAGAATCTACAATTAATGCTCCCAAAACATATATTGAAAGTATTAAAACAATTAAATTTAATAGGCTAAGCTTATCTGATTTATCTTCGGTTTTACTCATTTATTGATTCGTGATTATTGGTTGCCGGTAACGTTCCGCGGCTTTGCGCAGTAGCGGCAAGTTAAGAAAAAATAGTATGCGGAAGACAAGGTTTCAGGAATCCGTTAGGATTCCGGCGTAATGCTGACCAGCTATTGCGCGAAACCGCTGTTATAAGCAGCCTTTTTTTAAAGTTCTAAATATCCAGATTTAAAATATATTCTCATGTTATTTCTGTACTTCTTTTTTGGAGGTGTTTCTCCCTCTATGTAACCACCACTAACAGAGTAATAATTATCACTTTTAAACTCTACATAACCGTAAATTATCTGTTTTTTTTGTTTGTCTGGGATTTCAGATAATATAATTTTTGTTTCAGTACACGGAACTTCTAATCGATCGATTAAACTATCTTTTTCATTGTATGCATAAGTTGGAAAATCGTCTGAACTCAGCATATGATAAACTTTAGCTTCGTTATTTGTAAAACTTATATGAAATCCATTTCCACCAAAAATGCCAAATGCTCCATCTATTCCTAACTTTCCATTTCTCCAGTAATAAAATGACTTAAATATTAACTTTTTATCGATATCGTTATTACTAAAACTTAAAGTGTCATTTTCAAAGAATTCGCCTAAAAGTGGATTTTCATAAATTTGAATTATTGAATTCATTTCTCCATATTCTTTTGATTCCTTAATGTGATCTTTTACTTGCTGTTCAATTTTTGGATCAATAGTTAAACCGTCAATCTCTATTTGATCTTTTTTCTGTGAAAAAGTTGTCCAGCTTAATAAGAGAATAAATAGATATTTTATCATTGCAGGGTTTTAAAAGGTTGCTTATAACGTACCGCGGCTTCGCGTCCGTAGCGGGAAGGTTAAGCGGTTAGCTGTAAAGATATGTAAATTTCCTTTCGATTTTCCGTTTAAGGAAAATCGATTGCAGCTATTGCGCGAAACCGCTGTTACAAGCAGTATTTTAGAATTCTTCGTTTAAATATTTTTCAATTTCACTTTCATCTTTTAAATCTATTACGACTGTTAAATCCCAATCGTTTAATATTAAATCCATTTCATTACCGATTTTAAACAGTATACTTTTCAGCTTGCTTTTAGTTTCATCATTTTCATGAAATCTAAATCCATCAACCCAAAAATCATGAACAAAATTGTCCTCTAAAGAAACAAATATTTCTGCTCCGTCAAAAATATAAGCGAAAGTGTTTTCACACTTCCATTTTGCGGAACCATAACCCTCATAAACTTCCGATACCTTTTCAAGCCCGAGTGATAACAGAATTCTATCAAGCTCTTCAAAATCTATTTTTTTGTCAGCAATTGTTTTTGGACTTTCATCTCGCACATAAATATCTTTGAATCCATGACCATCAAAATTTTCTACAGCAAAATTTTCAATTTTCTCATTTTCGCTTTCAAGATATTCTTTATTTTCACGAGGCAGAAACTCAACTTGGTTAAAAGTGTCTTCGTGAAAATAAATTCCAGTTTCATTTTCTTCGATTACGTTCTCTTGTATCTTTTCTACTTTTTTTCTTCTAAATATGTCGAATATGCCCATCGTGTGTGAATATTGCTTGTAACGTTTCGCCGCTTTGCGTCTGTTGCGAGCTTCGGAACCGCGTATTTTCTGCCAAGATACAACTTCTTGCGAAAGATAAACGTCAATTTTGCACTTTTCTCGCAATAGCGCAAAACGGCTGTTAGTGGCTGGTTATTTTTTCAAGTTCAATTTTCGGTTCTCCTAAAATGTACATTTCATATTCGTCTCTTTTGCTTGAGTATTTAGTCAAAATTAAATTGTCATTTTTCTTTTCATATTTCCACATTCCATTTTCAGTTTCGATTATTCTATCATCAAAATAAGTATTTGTTCCTAATCTTGGTTTAATTATAAAATTATGGAAATATTTTAGGTTGTCAACTTTTCCGTTTTCTTTGAAATCGATAATTTTTCCATCAAATTTATATTTTCCAACAATCATTATTTTGTTAAGTGTTTTGGATAATTGATTACTATTTATTCCTTTTTCATCAATAACTTTTTCAATATTTGGAATTTTTTGATATTCAATTTGTTCAGTTTTGTTGTCAATTCGAGTTTCAACGTAGATAACGTTATTATCATTTCCTTTTCTAAATATTTTAATATTATTTTCTGCTAAAATTGTATCCTTTGTTCTATTCAACTTGTAATTGTAATCGTTTCCCCAAGTTTGAACAGTTCCGAATATTTTTATTTTATTATTTTTAATTTGCAATAAAAAAGTTTCTACATAATCAGAGTTTGTATTTTTTGATTCAAAATATTTAGTCATTCCGTAGATTCCATTAAGACTAATTTCAGAATCTTTTTTTTTGGTACAATTACACATAATCATAGTGATTATTGTGAGAAAAAAAATCTTAAATTTTGTCATTTATGTACGATTGGTGGATTCAAGACCTTAATGCAACATCAGGTCATTTTGGTTATGTTCAAAGTTATTAATTTAGTTTATAATTCTGATATTTTATTTTGCTTATTTCAATTTCCATCATATAGTTTGGAGTTTTATAATTAAGCACTTTTCTAGGTCTGTTATTAAGCTTTTCCTGCACGTTTTTGAGTTGTTGTTCAGTTATGTTGTTAAAGTCTGTTTTCTTTGGGAAATAGCGTCTAATAAGCCCGTTAGTATTTTCGTTGGTTCCTCTTTCCCAGGGCGAGTAAGGATGTGCAAAATAGATATCCATTCCGGTTTGTGATGTGAGCCATTTATGATTTGCCATTTCCATTCCGTTGTCATAGGTCATTGATTTTCTAATCTCGGGGTTTAAGCTGTTTAAATGTACAGCCATTTGTTGCGTTACAGTTTCTGATTTTCTGTCTTTTAGATACAGAATAAGTGTATATCTGGTTTTTCTTTCCACAACAGTTGCAATGGCACTTTTTTGTCCAAGTCCAACAATTGTATCACCTTCCCAGTGGCCAATCTCGATTCTATTTTCTACGTGTAATGGTCTTTGTTCAATTGAAACAGCATCATGAATTCGAACTCTTTTAGTTCCGTACTTTCTGTGCTTTCTTCTTTTAGAATGATTGTAGGGTAGAAGTGCTATTAATTTTCTTCCTAACCTTGATTGACGATGTCTGTAAATGTGTTGATAAATAGCTTCGTGTGATATTGACATTACAGGATCATTAGGATAAATATCTTTAATACTTCCGGCAATCTGTTCGGGCGAGAAGTCACTTAATAATCCTTTATAAACAAATACTTTTAGTTTAAAATGCGTGTTTATTTTATCCAGATTTCTTTTGTTGAGATAGTCTTCTTTTGCGCAAAACTGAGCTAGCTCTGCATTGTATTTATCAGTTGGTTTGATTACCCATTTTTTGATTTCTCTGTGAATAGAAGATCTGTCTCTTGAGAGTCGTTTAGCGATGTATGATATTGATTTGTTTTCCTGTAGTAATGTCTGAATAACGACACGTTCAGCAAGGGTTAAGCGATTACGTTTTGCTTTCATATACAACAAATTTAAAAAATTAAAAGTGTTGCATTAAGTTATTGAATTTACGATTTTCAGGTTAACTTGCCACTAACGTTTTGCGGCTTCACGAGGTTGCGAAGTTCGTGACTGCGTATTTTCTACTAAAGTAGAAAATAATTGCGAAAGATGTACGTCGATAGACTACATTTTTCGCAATCTCGTGAAACCGCTGTTAGCTGTAGTGTTTTTATTTTTCAATGTTTCTTTTTCAATTTGGGTTTTTAAAAGTTCTGTCGTGTTTTCCGCTCCACGAAGTTATATAATAAGTAATACAATCATAATTGAAATGTTCAAGTTTTTTCCCACTTTCAATAATTTCTATTTCTTCTTTTGTCAAAAGAGTTGAAGCTCCGCCACCAGCAGAAACAACAAACAATTCGTCTTTTAATATTTTATGAAAATTTTCCAGCGCATTTTTCAGTTCATTTTCGATATTCAGTTCTGCAAAACTATCATAATGGCTGTGAAAACTATCGAAGCCAACAGTTAATTCGTTATTTTCAGTTTCAAAGAATAAATTACCAGCCGCATTTTCATTTTTTGTTTTTAGTTCAAGTAAAATATACTTTTTTCCAAAATTCGATTTTTCTAATGTTATATTTTTTAATAATTCTTTATGATGTTTTTTTAAATATTTATAAACTTTTAGAGAATAATCATTTAACTCATTTAGATTAAATTCGTCTTTTGGTATGTTGAAAAAATTGTAAATTTTATTTTTTAAATTGCTTAATATCATCTTATTACGTTCTGTTTTTTTAACATTACAGCTAACGTTTCGCGGCTTGAAGCAGTAACGAAGCCAGCGAACCGATTATTTTCTGTTAAAGATAAATATTTTTCGTGAGGAATAGGAGTGAAGTAAGAAAGTAAACCAGTTATTGCTGCAAACCGCTGTTATGTGTGGTTTTTATTTTCTTATTTTACTGTAAACATCGTAAGGCTCTAATCTGTTATTTACAAAATCATTTATAATTTTTTCATCCAAGTTTTGTGGCATTCCAATCCATTTCACTATTCCTTTATTGTCAATTAATATTGCTATTGGTAATGATAAGGTATTAATACCACCAGTCCAGAATGAATTTAATTTTCTTTGGTCTGAAGCTATCATTGAATTAAATTTTAAATGGTAATTTTTTAGAGCTTTTTTTATCAAATCAGGCTTTTCATTTGTTAATGTAATAAAATATAAATTCTTGTTAGTGAATTTAGCTTGTAAATCGTTCATATGCTCAATACTAAAAGAACCAGAATTAAATCCTGACTTCCAAAAATTGACAACTATAAATTTATCGTCCAATTTTTTGTCTTCGGGCACATTGTTAATCCAATCTGTAATCTTTAAATCTGCTCTTCCGTTAAGTCTTACCTTTATAATTGATTCTTGGTTGATGTAATCAATTTTCGGTTTGTTTTCCTGTGAAAATAAATTAAGAGAAATGAGTAGAATAGTAAGTTTGATTATTATTTTCATAAATGGTCTTTTTTAAGGTGGCAAAAATCACACATAACGTACCGCGGCTTCGCGTCTGTGGCGGGAAGGTAAGCGGTTAGCTGTAAAGATATGTAAATTTCCTTTCGATTTTCCGTTTAAGGAAAATCGATTGCAGCTATTGCGCGAAACCGCTGTTATAGCCAGTTATTTTTCCCATTCTATTTCCGTATCCAAATATGCGCCATGCTTTTCGCTCCAAATCATTATGATTTTAATTTCTGCATCTTTGTATTTCCAAGTCACTTTTCTTTGAGTAATTTCAGTTGGTATATCGCCGACAGAACTATCCATTATTTTTGTTAGCTTACCCTGGTCTCCAACAGGTAAATTTAAATCTTCCGAAACCTTCGTTACCATTCTATCGAATTGGTTGCTAAAATCTTTCAGTTTTGCTTTCTCTGGATTTTTCCATGTATAATTTATTTCTCTAACGAGACTATCTTTTTTTAAATAAAAATAGGTGACATTAACTTTGCCAAAATATCTATTTTCAGGGCGTGCGTAAATTTTGAGTTTTCCATAGCGAATTATTGAATCCTCTTTCGATTGTACATATTCATGTTTTGATTGATATGTTACAGAATTAAAACTTTCTTCGATTGAAGTTATATTTTCAACCTTAACTTTGTCATAACTAATGAAAGATTTCTGAGAATATAGGCTTATATTCAACATAAGAACTAAAGAAAGTGAAAAGTTGTATTTAACGTGCATAAATAATTGGCTATAACTAGTTTATATGCGAAATGAAACTTCGGGTATAAGACATAATGTGGGTGGATAGCCGAAGGTTTTGTTCGTATTATTGTTTTTCAAAAATAGGTACTTTTTTTTACAAATCATCAAACGGACTTTTAATTTGTTGTATTTTTTTGGTGCTTACATGGGTGTAGATTTCTGTTGTTTTACTGGCGCTGTGTCCTAATAACTCTTGAATGTAGCGTATATCAGTGCCGCTTTCCAATAAATGGGTGGCATAACTGTGACGCAGCCAATGCAAAGTAACCGGCTTATCTATCTTTGCTTTTGTTAATGCTTGTTTTAAAATAACTTGCAAACTGCGCGCATCATAGGGCTTGCCTTCTGTTTGACCTTCAAATAAATATGTTTTGGGCTTGTAATCTTTATAATAATCACGAAGAAGTACAAGGATTTTAGGACTCAAAGGGGCTATTCTGTCTTTTTTTCCTTTTGAGTTTTTTAGCAAAATGATCTGTCGGTTTGAATCAATATGATATGGTTTTAATGCCAACAACTCGCCGGCACGAAGTCCACAGCTGTATATTAAACTTAACATAGCTCGGTGCTTGATATTGCTATGTGCTTCTAAAATCTTTTTTACTTCTTCTTTACTCAAAACATTAGGTAGCACTTTGGCCCGCTTTGGTCGATGTATACTCTCTATTTCTATTTTTCGGTCTTGAACGGTAATAAAAAACAACTTGATAGCGCTCACAATCTGATTTTGGTATGAAGCGGATAAATTATTCTTTAAAATGTAGTTATTGTTATAAATAATTACGTCCTGGTTAGAAATATCGCTTGTGGCTTTTTTGTTGAAAAACGTTAGAAAAGATTTTACAGCTTCCATATAAGTTTTAATGGTGCTTTCGCTATATCTTTTAGAACGCATCCAGTTTTTATAATTGTACAGCGCTTTTATGCCGTCTTCATTTGGCAATAAATCGGTCACGAGGGGCAAACCAAAATGTTTTCGGTTCTCTTCGGTATCGGGTAAGAGCCATGCTTTCATGGTTGAACTCCAATACCGACCTTTGAATTGTTTAATACGGTCAATTAGCGCTGCATTCTTTTCGAATGAAACGGCAATTTTTGACTCGGCATGGTGAATAATGATTTTAGCACTCCATTCCATTTGGATTAACTTTTGATAAAAGTAAGAAAAAATTATCTAAAATCTTACATTTTTATATGAATTATTGCAATTGATTGTAGAAGTGTTTGCCTTTTTTAAAGCGCATATTTCTCATAGTTGTAATAAATGATTTTTTTATACGACTAACCTTCAAACTTTTAAAAACGGTAAAGATGAAACAGTTGACAATCTATTTGGTCGGCTTTCTTTTGTTAATGGGAAGCAACAGCAAGGCTCAGTCACAAAGAGAGTTGTACAATAACAGTATCAAAGCTTACGAAGCTAAAGACTATGCCACCTACTTGAAACTGACTCAAAAATTAGACAGTCTGCGGCCTTATCATCCTACTTATACTTATAATTTGGCTTCGGCTTATGCCTTGAATGGCAACAATGATAAATGGTTGGCCGTTTTAAAACAAGTTCTTCTAATGAATAGCGGGACCGAATTTGAACAAGATTCCGATTTCAACGGACTGAAAGATTCCCCGGGCTATGATAAACTTATCCAATTAAAAGCCCGTCAAAACGCTACAATAGCAACATCACAAAAAGTAGTTTCCTTGACTGAAAAAGATCTGCATCCGGAAGGACTTACTTATTTGCCAAAATCAAAAACATGGTTGGTAACCAGTATTCGAAAAAGAAAAATTGCCACTTTCAATCTTAAAACCGGACAATGTTCAGATTGGTTGACTGATGCCGGAATGTTAGCGGTTTTTGCCGCCAAAGCCGATAGTAAAGAACAGTATTTGTGGGTAGCCACAACGGCTTTACCCGAAATGGAGCGATACACCAAAGAACAATCAGGCATGGCTGAAATCTTGAAAGTGGATATTAAAACCAAGCAAATTGTAAAACGATTTCCGATGCAAGGCAACCATGTGTTTGGCGATTTAGTCGTAACCCAAAACAATACGGTTTATGTATCTGATAGCGGTACTGCCATGATTTATAAAATTGAAAATGATATGCTTTCGGAATGGCTTTCCCTGGAAAATGAGGGCTATAATCTGCAGGGTATTACCTTAAACCATGATGAAAGTAAAATGTTTGTTGCCGATTATTTGAAAGGAATTTTGATGGTTTCAGTGTCAGACAAAAATAAAACATGGCTTGGCTTTCCTGAAGATACCAGTGCTAAAGGTATAGACGGGATGGTATTTTATGCCAATAGTTTAGTGGTTATTCAGAATGGAGTGAAACCCATACGAGTAGTGCAATTTCAACTCAACAAAGCACAAAACGCTATTGAAAGTTATAAAGTGGTAGACAACAATCGCTCCGAATTTAATGAACCGGCGCAAGCCATACTGGTAGGAGATAGCTTATACTTTTTTGCCAATTCGCCTTGGAATGCATATGATAAGAATGGCAATTTAGAATTGACCAAGTTTGAAAACCCAAAGTTGTTTACTTGTAAATTAAAAGGCTAGGGCAAGTTACATTGGTTTGGTCGGAATTTCATTAGTGGCAATGGCTGCTACTTTATTCTCGGCATTAATAGTGACTTTCAATTCCTTTTTAAAATATTTCTTTTCATAATCAATGCTGTAGCGGAAGACATATTCATCAGTTACTTTGTTGTGAGTAACTTCAAGTAAAGTAAGTCCTTTGTATCTTCCATAACGTTGATTAATCTTTTGGCAAGTGCCGGATATTTTTTCTTTGGTAGCGTTCTGACGCACTTTTTCGGTGGCTTCGCTACTGCTGAAAGCTTTAAAACGAGAGGTGTTGCAGGCTTCTAATACTCTTTTGCCCAATTCATAAGCCCTGTCTTTTTTAACAGTTTCCACTTCCTCTATTTTCAGCACTTCGATGGTCTTATCTACAGCCGGGTTTTTGCTTTTACAGGAAACTAATAGTATGATGCCGAACAATAAAATAATTTTTTCATAAAACAAAGAGTTTAAACGGTACTGTATCTGTGAAAAGATAAAACAAAGCTACTATTGCTCTGTTGTTATATTGTTACAGAATTTTTAAAAAGAGTTATAACATCACTACATCCAAACAATTCATTTTGCCGTATAGGGTTTTCAGTATTGAATTTGTATTTTTGAACCACTAAAGAAGTCACCAAATGAAAATAGTTATATCGCCTGCCAAATCCTTAGATTTTGAAACTACTGTTCCCACCACTTTATATACTGAATCTGCTTTTTTGAAGCAATCCAATTCGATTCAAAAAGTACTGAAAAAGAAAAAGCCCAAACAATTGTCGGCGCTGATGGATATTTCAGATAAGCTGGCCGAATTGAACTGGCAACGCAATCAGGATTGGCAAACGCCCTTTGCACCTGAAAATGCACGCCAAGCTATTTATGGTTTTAATGGTGATGTTTATATCGGGTTAGATGCTTATACTTTACCACCGGAAAAGATTGAAGTATTGCAAAACAAATTGCGTATTCTTTCGGGGCTGTATGGTATTTTGAAGCCTTTAGATTTAATTCAGCCTTACCGTTTGGAAATGGGAACCAAGTTGCCTGTCGGTAAAAACAAGAATCTATATGAATTTTGGAAAACAACCGTTACCAAATCGCTAAATGCCGAAATGGTCAAAGGAGAATTATTCCTAAACTTAGCCAGTAATGAATATTTTGACGTCATCGATACCAAAAAACTCAAAGTGCCGGTCATTACACCCGAGTTCAAAGATTACAAGGATGGGAAACTCAAGATGATTAGTTTTTTTGCCAAAAAGGCGAGGGGTATGATGGTGCGATATATCATTGATACCAATGCTGAAACGTTGGAGGATATCAAAGGATTCAATTATGAAGGATATGCTTTTGATGCCAATTTGAGTAAAGGGAATACTTTGGTATTTACAAGATAATTTAAAAAGAAAGCATAAAAAAAGCTCCCTATTGGGAGCTTTTACTATTTCATATAGAAGTATTCTTCATACTCCATGCTGGTTTCTCTGGTTACTTTGCGTTGGTCACGGGCTAATTCTCTCATGGCTTCGACCCCTTTTTTAGCACACCGTTTTACTTTGCTTAGTCGTTTGGAAAAGTCGAGTAGTTTGTTGGCGTCTTCCGGACTTAGTTTTGTTTTCAGTTCATCTACAAAAGAGGAGAACTCTTTAACTACTTCCCGATTTTCATCGTAATCGGTTTTTAATTCGTCTAACAATTCATCGATTTCTTTGCTGATTTCTTTGCAGTGGTCTTCACTTTTCTTGTGAAGCTCTTCGATGATTTTCTTTTCTTTATTACCAAAAATGCCCATGATGATTTGATTTAAAGGTTGTTGTTTTGACTGCTCTAAACCAAATTTAGCAAATAGTTTTCAGAAAAGATATAAATTGTTAATAAATTGTAAGTTAGCGGGTTAATGCATGGCTTCGCTTACGTCAACTTTGTTTTTTCCTTTCTTAATCAAAAGGATAAACGGAATACAAATGAGGAACAAGACCCCTAAATAGAGAAACACATCCATATAAGAGAGCACGGTGCTTTGCTTGGTTACACCAAAATCTAATACCTTGTAGGCTTTTTGTAAGGCAACCTCGGGACTGAATCCTTTGGCCATAAAACCTCGTTGCAAAGCATGTATTCTGTCTTGTACGTTTACTTTCGTCATGTCTAAATGGGCAATCAAATTCACGCGGTGTTCCTGCCCAAAACGAGCCAAGAATGTAGTGATAATAGCAATCCCAAACGAACCGCCCAATTGACGCATCATTCCGGTAAAAGCAGCTCCTTCGCCTATACTTTTTCCTTTTAACGCCGAAAGCGAAAGGGTAGTGATTGGTACAAAAAGCAATCCCAAACCTAAACCACGAATGATTAGCGGCCAAAACATATGCTCTTCGCCGGTATCAGGAGTCATCATGTTTTGCATCCAATACGTAAAAATAAAGAATGCCAGAAAACCCATGGCTACCAAATAAGTTTGCGGCACACCACGTTGTATCAGTTTTCCAATCATTGGCATCATAAAAGCAACTGTAATCGAACTTGGCACTAATAATAAACCGGCATCTGTGGCTGTCCAACCCAAAATAGACTGGGTGTAAATAGGAATGATAAAGGTAGAACCATACAATCCGAATCCCATGATAAAACTCATCACAACACCTACTCGTAGATTGCTGTCTTTGAGTACTTTCAGGTTTACAATAGGGAATTTATATGTGAGCTGTCGCCAAATAAAGAAAAATAATCCCAAGCCACTAACAACGGTTAATGCGGTAATTGTGGCATCATTGTACCAATCGTCTTGCTGTCCGTGTTCTAAAATATATTGCAGCGAACCAATGAAAGCGGAAAGCAATACAATTCCAATCCAGTCTACCTGATTGGCCTTTAGTTTTTCGCCATATTTCGGACTTCGGACAAAAGTTAATGTCAACAAAGTAGCGATAATTCCGATAGGCACATTGATGTAAAAAATATACGGCCAGGAAAAGTGATCCACTAAATACCCTCCTAAAGGTGGCCCTAAGGTAGGTCCCACAATAACGCCCATTCCGTAAATAGCTTGTGCCATGCTTCGTTTCTCTAAAGGATAACTTTCGGTAATGATGGTTTGAGCGGTTACCAATAAGGCACCACCACCCAATCCTTGTATAAACCTAAAAGCGACTAATTCCCATATATTGTCGGCATTACCACACATGAATGAGGCTACGGTGAATATGATGATAGAGGCAGCAAAATAGTTTCTGCGACCAAATTGTTGTGACAGCCAACTCGTCATCGGAATCACAATTACATTGGCAATGGCATAAGCGGTAATTACCCAAGCCACATCGGTAAGCGAAGCTCCTAAACTACCACGCATGTTGTTTAACGCTACGTTTACAATGGTAGTGTCAACAATTTCAAGCAAAGCACAAAGCACTGCTGTAATGGTAATAATGGTACGTCGGAAACCGTATTCTACTAAATCATCCTGAACTACTGCTGCTGTTGCCATTTTTTAATTGTGAATGGTGAGTTGTGAATTTTACTTTAAGATTACATCTACATCCACATTCATTCCGGAACGGAGTAATTGTAGTTTTTCTTTATCATTGTTTTGGGTAAAATTGATTCGAACCGGTAATCGTTGTACGGTTTTTACAAAGTTTCCGCTGGCATTGTCTGGGGGCAAAAGGGAGAATTTAGAACCGGTAGCCGGAGAGAATGAAGCTACTTCACCTTCAAATTCGGTACCCGGGAAGGCATCAATTTTCAGTTTTACTTTTTGGCCTTGACGCATTTTGTCTAATTGGGTTTCTTTGAAATTAGCTACTACCCATGTTTCATTGGTATTAACGATATAAAACAAAGATTGTCCCGGTTGTACCAATTGTCCGGGTTGAATATCAATGGTAGATACTTGTCCGTCAATTGATGCGGTCACCACAGTATAACCCAAGTTTAAATTTGCGGATTCAAGAGCGGCTTGGGCTTTTTTAACATTGGCCGCAGCCACTAAAACTTGTTTAGAACTCACATTTGATTTAGAGGCAGCCACCGATTTTTGAAACGAAGAGGCCTTTTGTTGTTCTTGTAAAATGCGAACCTGACTTTCAGCTTCTTGTTTGGCAGCTTCCGCTTGCTCAAATTGTTGTTTGGTAATCGAATGGTTTTTATACAAATTGCTGTAGCGTTCAAAGTCGGCCGTAGCTCTTCTCAATCGGATTTTGGCCGTTTCAATGTTTCCGTAAGCCGATTGTACATTGGCATTAGATACCGAAACTCCGGCTTCGGCTGAACCGATATCGGCTTTGGCTACTTCCAGATTACTTTCTGCAGCCAATAATGCCGCTTTAGCTTCTTCGGCTTTTACAATATAATCACTGTTGTCAATGATAAAAAGTGTGTCACCTTTTTTAACTATATCATTATCTTTAACTAAAACCTTAGTGATGTAACCTCCGACTCTAGGGATAATTGGGTTCATTTTTTTGGCTAACTGGGCATCATCCGTGGTTTCGTGTGATAAAGAGTGAATGTATTTATAGCCACCATAACTGATGCCTAACACCAAAAAAGCGATGAATATCAGGGTGAATTTTTTATTTGTTTTTTTATTTTCCATGGTTTTGAAAATTTTAGTTTTGATTGATGTTTAAAGATGAGGTTAGTTTTCCTGAGGCGAATTGCAATTCATAATATTTCTGAGCCACATCGGCTTTGGAAAGTGCTTGATTGATTTTGGCCTGTAACTGTTGGTAATCGGCTTCCAGTAAATCATTTGTATCCGACAGACTGTTATCGTATTTGTCTTTTACGATGCGATAGTTTTCTGAAGCTTGTTCTACAGCTTTGTCATACACCAAACTTTGTTTCAGTGACAGGTTATAATTTTGTTGCGCTTGGAAAGTCTCTTCTTTGATTTGTTCGGTCATTAAACTGACTTCTACCTGAGTTTCTTTAGCTTTGCTTTGAGCCAATTTTACCTGTTTACTGTTTTTGAAGATATTGGATAAATCATAAGAAACGCCAATACCCACGTTCATCGCATTGGTAACGGTAAGCACATTATTCAAATCGAAAGCAATATAACCACCGGTTAAGGATAGCGAAGGATAATAATTTCCTTTGGCAATTTTGATTGCGCTTTCGGCTGCTGATTTTTTTAGTTCCAACGATTTTAAATCGTTTCTTTCTCCTAGTGTTGTGATAACCTGATTACTTTGCATATCTCTTTTTACCGCTTCAATATCAATGGCAACTTCAGTGTTTTCAGGAAGTTTTAAAAGAGTATTCAATTTGTAATTGGCAATGGCAGTATTTTTCTTCGCATTATCCAAAGACAACTGTACGTTTGATTGTTGCAGTTGCGCTTTCAACAAATCGTTGCGGGCAATCAATCCGTTTTCTTCCATGGCGGTAAAGTCTTTTACTCGCTGCTCGGCGGTTTTCAAATTGTCTTCGATGAGCGTGGTCATTTGTTGTGCTTTGTAAAGATTGGCAAACAATTCTACCACTTCCAATCCGATTTGCTCTTTAGAATGCTTCTCCGAGAAGGTTTCGGCTTTATACATACTTTCAGACTCCTTGATGCTGTTCTTTAGTTTAAACCCGTTAAAAAGTGGCATAGCTACATTAACCTGACCCAACATCAGCTGATCGATTTTCAACGGAGCTGAAGATTCGGATGAAGAGCTGCTGTTTGATTGCAAATTAGAATCAACATGAGCACTTGACAATCGCAGGTATTGTCCCGAAGCCTTAACGCTGGGATAGCGATTGTTTTTGGTATTGTCTAATTCCAGTTTAGAGGTTTCTACTTTGGTTTTGGCAAGAGTAGCTGCATCACTGTTGGTTACCGCTATTTGTACTGCTTCTTTCAAAGTGAGCAGTTTTTTTTCTTGCGCTTGGTTTTTGGTATAAGCCAAAAGCAGAAAGGCGAGGAGAACCATTTTATTTATTTTCATATACAAGTAGGGCTTTAATGGTTTTTTGAATGTGTTGTGTTAGTGTAGTGGCGATGTAATGATTGTAGGCTTCTTCCGTATTCAAATTCAGAATCTTTAAGTATAAAGGTTTGTTCATGTGAAACTGAAAATAAGTTCCCATGATAATCGGAGGGAGCAGGTCAACATTGATGTCTTTTTGAAATTCGCCCGAATCTTGTCCTTCTTTGATAATGTTCTTAAAGGTTTCTAGGTTGTTTTTCTTCATTTCGGTAAAACCGTCAAAATTTAGTTCTCTTTTTTTGGTAGAAAACTCAAAGTGGAGAATTTGATAAATGCATTTGTTTTTGTTGATACGGCTGATGTAAAGTTCAACCATCTTGTCCACCTTAGCAAAAGGAGGGATGTTTTCGTTATAAAGACTTTCCAGTTGCAGTCGCATATCAGAAATCCTATTAAGCACTAAAGCTTCCAACATTTTTTCTTTTGAACCGAAGTAATAGGATATCATTGCAATATTGACATTGGCTTTTTTAGCAATATCCCTAACCGAAGTTCCATCAAAACCTTCTTCAGCGAAAAGTTGTTCCGCTACCTGAAGGATTTCAATTTGCTTTTCATTAAGTTCAGTCATAATCGTTTTGAATTAAATCGAGTGCAAAGTTAAACGTTTGTTTAAATTAAACGTTTGTTTAAATTAATTTTAACATTTATTTAATCCAAAAAGGCATCATAGATAAATCCTATAGTTAATATTTATGTTTTTGTTTTTCATTTGTTTAAATTTATATACTTAAAGTATATTTTGAATAAAATTATGAATAGAAGAAATTGGGTTGTTGGTGATGAATTGAATAAAACTGCTGCCTATAATGACTCCTTTTTGGTGTTTTGTTGCTTGCTGAAATGTAGTTTTGTTGCTGATTCCGAAGCCGATTAGTTGTGGATTTTTCAAATTCATAGCGGCGATTCTTTTGAAATAAGCTACTTGATTTTCATCAAAATTTGCTTTGCTTCCGGTTACGCCAGCACTGCTGACCATATATATAAAAGCCGTTGAGTTGGCATCAATCAGTCTGATTCTTTCTTCAGGGGTTTGTGGTGTTATCATGAAAATTAACGAAATACCATAGTTCTCAAACAGTTCTTTGTACTCAGATAAGTAAACTTCTATCGGTAAATCAGGAATGATTAAGCCGTCAATGCCTGTTGCTGCGCATTTCTTTAGAAAGTTTTCCATTCCAAATTGCAACATCGGATTGAAATAACCCATAATGAGTAACGGGATAGAAACGGTTTGTCGGATGTCTTTTAATTGTTCGAAAAGAATTGCGGTTGTCATCCCGTTTTTGAGTGCTTGAGTAGAACTTGCTTGTATGGTCGGTCCGTCAGCCAATGGGTCGCTAAAAGGCAGTCCGATTTCTATCATGTCAACCTCGTTTTCAGTTAATTTTTTTATTAAACTATTAGTGTCGTTTAAATTAGGAAAACCTGCTGAAAAATAAATAGATAGTATTTTTTGTTTTCTGATACTTTATGTTGGATTCGATTCATTTTTACAAATTAAAATAATTAGTGTAAGTGGTTAAATCTTTGTCGCCACGACCTGATAAATTGATGACAACAATATCGTTTGGTTGGAATTTTTTATGTTTCAAAACAGCAAAAGCATGTGCACTTTCTATAGCGGGAATGATGCCTTCGGTTTGGGCTAATTCAATTCCGAATTGCATAGCTTCATCGTCAGTAATAGCCATAAATTCGGCTCTTTGGGTTTGGTGTAAATTGGCATGCATCGGACCTACACCGGGATAATCCAATCCCGCAGAAATAGAGTAGGGTTCTGTAATTTGACCGTCATCGGTTTGCATTAGTAATGTTTTACTTCCGTGGATGATTCCAATTTTGCCCAAGACAGAAGTAGCAGCGCTTTCTCCTGAAGTTATTCCTTTTCCGGCCGCTTCTACAGCAATTAGTTTTACGTTTTGGTTATCCAAAAAATGATAGAAAGCCCCGGCGGCATTGCTTCCTCCTCCAACACAAGCGATAATGTAATCGGGATTGTCACGCTTTTCTTTTTCGAGTAATTGACTCTTAATTTCCTCCGAAATCACACTTTGAAATCGCGCGACCATATCAGGATAAGGATGTGGACCAACCACTGAGCCAATGATGTAAAAAGTGTTTTCGGGATGGCTAATCCAGTCGCGAATAGCTTCATTGGTAGCGTCTTTGAGCGTTTTAGAACCTGAGCTTGCTGGACGAACTTCGGCGCCAAGCATTTTCATGCGAGCCACGTTAGGAGCTTGGCGTTCCATATCTACTTCTCCCATGTAAACTATGCATTGTAGTCCCATAAGCGCGCAGACGGTGGCAGTAGCTACACCATGTTGCCCGGCGCCGGTTTCGGCTATGATTCGGGTTTTGCCAAGTCTTTTAGCCAAAAGGATTTGTCCGATAGTGTTGTTTATTTTGTGTGCTCCCGTATGACACAGATCTTCCCGCTTCAAATAGATTTTAGTCTTGAATTGCTTCGATAGACGCCTGGCAAAATATAATGGCGTCGGTCGGCCGACATAATCCTTTAAAAGTGCTTTAAATTCGTTTTGAAACGAAGGTTCAGATGAGATTGTCAAGTAGCATTGTCGCAAAGCCTCTACATTCGGGTAAAGCATTTCCGGAATGAAAGAGCCGCCAAAGTTGCCGTAAAAGCCATTTTCGTTGACATTGTATTTTGAATTCATAGCTGTTGTTTTAAATTTTGAATAAATGTTTTTAAGGTTTCCTGGTTTTTCCATCCGGGTTTAGTTTCAAACTTGCTGTTGAGGTCGATGGCGTGACAATTTTTAGCAGTGTCATTTTGTAAAAACAATTGCAATTCCTTTAGTTTTTCTGGCCCAATGCCGCCACTTAGGAAATAAGGTTTGGGAAGATGATAGTTTTCTAAAAGCGTCCAATCGAAAGCAATTCCGTTACCGCCGTATTGGTTGCCTTTTGTGTCAAATAAATAAAAGGAACAGAAATTGAAATAATTTTCTAAATGTCTAAAATTAAATTGTTTATTAATGTTAAACGTTTTGATGACTTTAACTAATTTCTCTTCGATTGTTTGACAGAATTCAGGGCTTTCTTCTCCGTGTAATTGTACTAAATCTAATTTGTGCTGTTTTACTTTTGCTGCTATTTCGTCAAAAGAGGCATTGACAAAAACACCCGTTTTTTGAATTGAAGTAGCCATAGAAGGAATATCATTTTCAAAATACCTCGCTGATTTATCATAGAAAATAAAGCCCAAATAATCCGGTGACAACGCTGCTGTTTCCGCTATGTTTTCATGGAATTTCATTCCGCATATTTTAATTTTGGGTGCCATTATATTTTGAGTTGATTGATGAATTCTTCTAAACTTGCTCCGGGATTATCCGTTTTCATAAAGTTTTCTCCAATAAGAAACCCTTGATATCCTATGCTTTTCAATAGTTTAAGATCATCTGTATTACTTAATCCGCTTTCGGAAATCTTGACAAAATCTTCCGGAATTTGCGTGACTAAATCCACGCTGTTCAACAAACTCACTTCAAATGTTTTTAGATTTCTGTTGTTCACACCAATGATATCAAGGCTTGGCATAATACTTTTTTCTAGTTCCTCTTGATTATGAACTTCCAACACAACTTCTAATGCAATGGAATGAGCAAACGCTGAAAGTGATTTGATTTCGTCTCGAGTCAAAACAACAGCTATCAGTAAAATTGCATCGGCACCGTTGGCTTTTGCTTCCATTATCTGATACTCATCAATGATGAATTCCTTTCGTAAAAGTGGTGTTCTGACGGCAGCTCTGGCCAAAACTAAATCGTCTAAAGAACCGCCAAAATAGTGATTGTCAGTTAATACTGAAATACCGCTGGCACCCGCATTTTCATAACCTTTGACGACATCTTCTACGGATAAGCCAAGGTTTATTGTGGCTTTAGAAGGTGAACGGCGCTTGTGTTCGGCAATAATTCCGAAAGGCGAATTGATAATCGATTTGCTCAGGGAAATGGTTTTTGCGTTGAATAAATCGGCGTTTTCCCATTGATTTATGGAAATCACACTTTTCTTCAAATCCACTTCCCGTTTTTTGCTGGCTATAATTTGATCTAAAATATTCATGATGCTTGACTGATTTGTTGTAGTTTTTGTAATTTTTCTAATGCTTTTCCTGATTGTAGACTTTCTTTGGCTTTTGCAAAAGCATTTAAAATAGAGCTATTTTCTACCGTTGCAATAGCTAAAGCGGCATTGGCACAAACTACATTTTGCTGTGCTTCGGAGCCATTGCCGGAAATGATTTTCATAAATAGCGCTGCCGATTCTTCTATGGTGCTTCCGCCTTTAATATCTTTAGAGTGCAATTTGGAAAGGTTGAAATCAGAGGCCTTAACAATACTTTCCGAAGATTTAGTAATGATTTTGGCATCTGCGGTCAAGGATATTTCATCATAACCGTCTAAAGCATGCAGAATAGAATAGTTTACTTCGGTATTTTGGTATAAATAGGCATACATCCGTGCCAACTCCAAACTAAAAACACCAACTAACTGGTTCTTCGGAAAGGAGGGATTTACCATAGGCCCCAGCATGTTGAAAAAAGTTTTAACACCCAGTTCTTTTCGAATTGGACCTACATTTTTCATAGCAGGATGAAAGAGCGGTGCGTGGAGTATGGCAATGTTGGCTTCTTCCAGACATTTGATTAAAAAATCTTTGTCATTGCTGAATTTTACGCCCAAAGTTTCCATCACATTGCTCGAACCGGATATAGAAGAAACACCATAGTTGCCGTGTTTGGCGACATGTATTCCGGCACCGGCCGTTACAAACGAGGCTAATGTTGAAATATTAAAAGTGTCTTTACCATCGCCACCGGTTCCGCATAAATCGATAGTGTTGTAAGCAGAAAAATCGATGGGAATGCAAAGTTCTAAAAGGGCTTCGCGAAAACCGGAAAGTTCTTCAATAGTGATGTTTCGCATCATATATACCGTGAGGAATGATGCTATTTGACTGGGATTGAATTGCCCGGAAGAGATAGTAACCAAAACGGCTTTGGCTTCTTCTTTAGTCAGGGTTTCGTGATTGATTAATCGGTTTAAAATGGTTTTCATGATACTTAGTTTTAGTGTACTGCCGAAAATCGACAGCGTAAAAGTTTACCGTCGACGTTGAGCAGACAGTAAACTAAGAGGTAAGCCAGTTTTTTAAAATAGTTTTTCCGTGGGGCGTGAGGACACTTTCGGGATGGAATTGTACGCCTTTGATATCAAGTGTTTTGTGACGTAAAGACATGATTTGCCCGGTTTCATCTACCGAGGTAATTTCTAAAACTTCCGGAAATCCTTCCGAATTGACTACCCATGAATGGTAGCGCCCGACTTCAAATTCGTTGGGTAAATTGTAGAATAAAGTTTCATCAGTAACCGTTGGCGCTACTTTTGTAGCGACACCATGAAATACTTTGTCTAAGTTGATTAGCTGTCCTCCAAACACTTCTCCGATGGCTTGCTGCCCCAAACAAACTCCCAAAATACTTTTACTGCTGGCGTATTGAACAATAATGGCTTTCAACAATCCGGCTTCATCAGGAATTCCGGGGCCCGGTGATAATAGGATTTTGTCAAATTTTTCTAACTCGGTTAACTCCAATTCATCGTTTCTGAATACGGTTACTTCAGCATCCAAATCCTCTAAATAGTGAACCAAGTTGTAGGTAAAACTGTCGTAGTTGTCGATAACGGCTATTTTCATAGTGTAAATTTAAATAGTTTCAGCTAATTCTAATGCTTTATTCAGGGCGCCTAATTTATTATAGACTTCCTGCATTTCGTTTTCTTCGGTTGAACTTTCCACGATTCCGGCACCGGCTTGGTAATGTAACTGATGATTTTTGCTTAAAAAAGTTCGAATCATAATCGCATGATTAAAGTTGCCTTCGAAGTCCATGAAACCTATGGCGCCTCCGTAAAAGGTTCGGTTAGTATTTTCAATATTATCTATTAATTGCATAGCTTTGTGCTTCGGAGCCCCACTTAAAGTTCCGGCAGGGAAGGTGTTGGCAACCAATTGCATTGCACTACCGTTTAATTTTCCGGTGACTTTGGAAACCAAATGAATGACGTGTGAAAAGAATTGGACTTCTTTATACTTTTCGACTTTCACTTCGGTACAATTTCGACTTAAATCATTTCGAGCCAAATCGACTAACATCACATGCTCGCTGTTTTCCTTTTGGTCTTCAGAGAGTTTTTTGGCTAATTCGGCATCTTGTTCATCATTTCCTGTTCGTTTGAAAGTGCCGGCAATCGGGTAAATTTCGGCATGATGATTTTTGATAACCAACTGTGCTTCGGGAGAAGAGCCAAAAATTTTGAAACTGCCATAATCAAAAAAGAACAAATAAGGAGACGGATTGATATTACGCAAAGCTCTATATACATTGAATTCATCCCCTTTAAAGGCTTGTGAAAATCGTCGTGACAAAACCAGCTGAAATACATCTCCTCGTTGGCAGTGTTTTTTAGCCAGGACTACATTGGTTTTAAATTCATCATCAGTCAAATTGGAAACTACCGTTCCTTCTTTGGAAAAACTATAACTCGCAAAGGTTTTGGTTTGTAGTAACTGCTCCATTTCCGTAATGTTATTCCTGTTGTCAATGCTGTGGCAAAAGATATAGGCTTCGTTTTTGAAATGATTTATGGCAATGATATTTTGGTAAATCGCATAAAAAAGTTCCGGAATAGCCAAGTTGTTTTGTTTTTTGCAGATTTCAATTTTTTCAAAATAGTGTACAGCATCGTAACTCATATAGCCAAAAAGGCCGTTGTTGATGAACTTAAAATTGGTTTTCTCGGGTTGGAATCGCGAGGCGAAGCTTTCAATTTCTTTAGGAACATTAGTTTCCGATGTGATAATGGTTTCTTTAACAGTGCCATCAGGGAAAGTTTTGATAATGCTATCGTTTTCTATTTGGATGGAAGCTATAGGATTGCAGCAGATATAGGAAAAACTGTTGTCTGATGTGTGATAATCGCTGCTTTCAAGCAAAATGCTGTTCGGGAATTTATCTCTGATTTTCAAGTAAATGCTCACCGGCGTAATAGTATCGGCTAGAATTTGCTTGAAGTGTGTTTGTAATGGAAAGGTTTTCATAAGCTGAGTTTTTTACATAAAAAAAAGGCTTGTCGTGATTGACAAGCCCTTTTTGATATTTTGATTTTAAATATACCTATAGTAGACCGCTTCACGACGTTTGACGTAAATTGTTCCACCACCAAGTATTGTTTAAAATTGTATTCATTTTCTTTTTATATGAAACAAATGTAGCTAAGTGTTTTTAATTAACAAACAAAAAAATAAAAAACCCCGAAAATTTCTTTTCGAGGTTTCTGTTTTCATAGCAATTGTTCTTTGTAATTAGTATTGTAAGGCAACGGTTAAATCGAAATCATCATTGATGGTTTTGTCACCAAGGTTATCAAAAAAACTACCTGAACCGTATTTAATTCCGTATTTAGTTCTGTTGATTTTCAATGTTGTTGTGGCTGTATTTCCTTTAGTTGCTAAGTCAAAAGTTATCGGATTAGTGATGCCTTTTATAGTTAAATCAGCTGTTACAGTGTATACTCCATTAGTTTTGGCTGCGATTTTAGTGAATTTTAATGTAGAAGTTGGATTTTTTTCAGTTCCAAAGAAATCTTCTGATTTTAAGTGCCCGTCTAATTTATCTTTCCATTCACCTGATAAGTCAGTTGAAGTCAAAGAAGTCATGTCTACTGTGAAATTTCCACCGGCAACTTTGCCACTTTTGAAAATTAACATTCCTTCTTTGAAGTTTACTGTACCACTGTGTTCACCGGTTACTTTTTTACCCACCCAGTTGATAGTACTTCTTTCAGTGTTTATTTTTTTAGTTTGTGCAGTAGCTACTGTCGTTCCGAAAGCTACTAGTAAGGCAATGGCAATTGTTTTTAAGTTTTTCATTTTTTTAATTGTTTTTAGTTATTGATTATAAATTTATAAATAATTCTTCGTTTGATTTGCGCACTTTAACATAGTTTTGAGTGTCATCTTCTGAATGGCGGTACCCAATGGTTGCGACTAAAGAGGCATTTAATCCTAAAGCGTCAAGTCCGAGTATTTCATTGAATTTAGCCGGTTCGAAGCCTTCCATTGGTGTAACATCAATGTTAAGTTCTGCAGCAGCATTCAGCAAATTACTTAATGCGATGTAGGTTTGTTTAGCCGTCCAGATATTTCTGTTTTCTAAAGGTAAAGTAGAGATTTTAGATTTCATAAAATCACTATACCCTTGTAAAGCATCAGTAGGCAACCCTCTTGTTGTAGCAACATTGTTGATATAAGTGTCTATTTGCTTGTCGCCAAAATCAGTAATGTTGGCAAATACTAACAAATGAGAAGCATCAACAATTTGAGATTGTCCCCAAGCGGCAGGCTGTAATTGAGCTCTAATTTCAGGGTTTTCGACTAAAATTACTTTGTAAGGTTGTAAACCGTACGATGAAGCACTTAAGCGGATAGCTTCTTTTAGTGTTTCTAAATCTTCATTCGATACTTTTTTAGTGGTATCAAATTTTTTGGTGGCATAACGCCAGTTGGCGTTTTTTATAAAATTGCTCATATAGTTATTTAATTAAAAGGTTCTGTATTTTTCTAATAAGGTATTCAATTGTTTTAATTCTTCTGGGTTTAAATTGGCCGCAAAAAACTGCTCGTGCTCATTTACTTTTGGATCAAGTTCAGCTAACACATCCAATCCTTTTTGAGTAATCAATACTTCAATTTTTCGTCTGTTGTCAGGGCATACTTCTCGGGTAACAAAGTCTTTCAGCAGTAATTTATCAATGAGTCGGGTAGTGTTACTGTTTTTAGCCAGCATGCGCTCCTGAATGATGCACATATTTGCTGGACATCCTTTTTGACCGCGAAGAATTCTTAAAACATTATATTGTTCCGTTGATAAATCATAAGGCTTTAGAATTTCGCTAAACTTGTCACTAATCACATTTTGTGTATAGATAATATTCAAGATAACTTTCTTAGCATCATCCATAGCTACGGTCGATTTTATTATTGCTTCGATTTTCATAATTACCATTACAATATTTGTAGGTACAAATGTAAAACATTTTATATTTGTATATACAAATGTTATGTTATTTTTTTGTTAATGTTTTAAAAGCCCTTTAAGATTGCCATTTTCTTATTGGTATTTAAAAGGGTAAATCGATTATATTTGTTACTCCAAAAGAAACACTATGAATTTATCACAACACGACTGGACTTCACAATTAGCAGCTGATTCCAATGCGATCATTCTTGACGTTAGAACAGAAGACGAATGCAATGAAGGGATTATCCCTGATTCGATTAATATTGATATTTATAAAGGGCAAGGGTTTATTTATGAAGTAGATGCTTTAGATAAAACCAAAAATTATTATGTGTATTGCCGTGCCGGAAGCCGCAGCGCTCAAGCTTGTAATATTATGAGCCAAATGGGTTTTGAACACACTTACAACTTGGAGGGTGGTTTTATGAATTGGCAAGGTGAAGTTGCTTTTCCGAAAGAATAAATAAGTAATATACAATATCATGAACATACCTCAATCAAGCAAAAAACGTATCGTTATTTTAGGAGGTGGTTTTGCCGGTATTGCATTAGCCAAAAAGCTTAGGAACAAAAATGTTCAAGTGGTGTTGATAGACAAACACAATTACCACACTTTTCAACCTTTATTATACCAAGTGGCCACCGGCGGATTGGAGGCAGGTTCAATAGCTTATCCTATTCGTAAAGTCATTCAGGAATACAAAGATTTTTACTTTCGATTAACTTCTGTAAAAGAAATTGATACGGTTAATCAAAAAATCATTTCTGAAATTGGCGATTTATATTATGATTACTTAGTCATGGCCACTGGTTCTAAAACCAACTATTTTGGTAACAAGGAAATTGAGCGCAACTCGATGTCAATGAAAACCATTCCGCAATCGCTCAACATTCGCAGTTTGATTTTGGAGAATTTTGAGCAAGCGGTCTTAACCAAAGAGATGAACGAAAGCAATGCTTTGACCAATTTTGTTTTGGTAGGAGCGGGGCCAACAGGAGTAGAACTCGCCGGAGCTTTGGCCGAAATGAAAAAAGCTATACTGCAAAAAGACTATCCGGATTTGGATATTTCCAAAATGCAAATCAATTTGATTCAAAGCAACGACCGAGTCCTCAATACCATGAGTGAGAAGTCTTCACAAGAAGCCGAAAAGTTTTTGCTGGATTTAGGAGTTAAAATTTGGAAAAACGTTCGTGTGACCAATTATGACGGAAGAACTATTACCACTAATTCTGATTTAACCTTTGAAACCGCAACCGTTATCTGGACAGCCGGAGTACAAGGGGCTGTTGTTTTCGGATTACCGGCAAGTAGCTTGGTTGATAAAGTAGCTCGTATTAGGGTAAATGAATTCAATCAAGTGAAAGGCTTTGAGAACATTTTTGCTATTGGCGATATTGCTTCCATGGAAACCGCCGAATACCCGCAAGGACACCCCATGATGGCGCAACCGGCCCTGCAACAAGGGAAATTATTAGGGGATAATTTGGTCAAACTATTAAACGGAAGAATGATGATTCCTTTTAAATACAAAGACAAAGGATCTATGGCTACCATTGGCCGAAATTTGGCGGTAGTCGATTTGCCACACTATCATTTCAGCGGTGTTTTTGCTTGGTTTGTTTGGATGTTTGTGCATTTGTTTTCTCTTATCGGGTTTAAAAATAAAGCCGTAGTGTTCTTAAATTGGGTTTACAATTACATTCGGTTTGACCGCGAAGGACGTTTGATTATCCGCCCGTATAAAAAGAAAAGTTTTATAACGTTTACCAGTGATGAGGTTTAAATAATATTTGTAGGTTTAGTTTTTATTTTTAAATTGCATAGATATAAACCTAAACCATTATGAAAAAATATTTCGGACTACTATTGTTATTTTTTTCTTTCCAACTTTTTGCTCAAAAGAATTTTGTTAAAGGTTATTTTATTGATAACGGAGGAAAAAGAACAGAATGCCTGATTAATAATGCGAATTGGGATTCAAACCCTGACGAAATTGAATATAAATTAACTGAATCGGATATAATTAAAAAAGCAACCATTTTAGAGGTTAAAGAAGTAGGTGCTGAAAATGAGTATAGTTTTAAAAGATTTGATGTTGATATTTCAAAGTCTCAAGCAAAAGTTTTGACTGATGATAGAAATTTTATTTATGAGAGGAAAACGGTTTATCTGAAAGAAATAATTACAGGTAATGCCACCTTATATTCATACTTTCAGGATGGTAGGTTGAAATTTTTCTTTTCGTATGATAATAAGTTGCCAATTCAGCTTGAATATAAAGAATTTAAATTTTATAATGAGATTTTAACGAATAACAATTACAAGCAACAGCTTTTTAATTCGTTAAAAAATGGGACTGTAACCGAAAGTGACATTGCCAATTTGGAATATAAAAGTTCGAGTTTAATAGCTTTCTTTATAAAGTATAATGGCTTAGATAAAAATCAGGCAAACAGTAATAAAAAAGTATTTAAAGGGAAAGTGGATTATAATTTATATGTAAAAGCAGGTATTCAAAAATCATCATTTTCTGCCAATTCTCATAATAGTTACATAGGAGATTTTAAATTTAAGGACGCTACAGATTTAAGATATGAGGTTGAATTTGAAATGATACTTCCTGTTAGTAATAAGAGCTGGTCTATTTTTGTTGATGCTTATACGATAACATACAAGGATGAACTAACAAGAAGCTTTGGTAAAGTTGTTTTTGAATATCAAACTATTGAAATTCCTCTTGGCGTGAGGTATTATTTTTCGCTAAATGATAAATCAAAACTATTTATTAACCTTGGACCACAATTTGCAATTCCGTTAAAGTCAGACTTTAAAATGGATCAGTTTCAGGATGTTTATGGTAATTTTAATTATCCTTTCAATTTCCACTATGGTATTGGTTTTAATTTCAATAATAAATTCAGTTTGGCAATTAATAGCATGACTAAAAGAAATCTGATGGAAGATAAGGGTTGGGATACAAATTTTAAAAATTATTCTCTAACTTTAGGATATAATCTGTTCTAGATTTGATATGAGCTGGAGTAAAGTATATAAGGCTTGTAAAAGTATAGTGTTGGTTATTATGGTGTCTACTGTTCTTTCCTGCAAATCTACTTATCTTGATTCCAAGAAATCCCCTGTATTATTGGATATTACCCAAGAATCGGATGAGAATGCTTTTGTCAATCTGAAAAACTACAGCAACGATTTTGTCTTTGATATGAAATATGCCACGGCCGATAATTTTCTCAAAGAAAAAGTCTATCCGTGTGACGAGTGTTTCCTTAAAGTAAAAACGATTAAATCACTTTTAGAAGCTAATAAGGCATTTTTAGAAAAAGGATATCGCATTAAGTTATACGATTGCTACCGCCCGCGCGACATTCAAAAGAAGATGTGGAAAATTGTTCCCGATGCCAATTATGTAGCCAATCCTAAGAAAGGTTCCATTCATAATAAAGGCGGAGCAGTGGATATTTCCCTCGTTGATTCGCTTGGTGTGGAATTGAATATGGGCACCAAATTTGATTTTTTTGGCGAAGAAGCCGGCCATAACTATCAAAAGCTGTCCGAAGAAATTTTAAACAATCGGAAATTTTTAAAGGAAATCATGTTGCAACACAACTTCAAATCCTTTGATTCCGAATGGTGGCATTACAATTTAAACAATAGTTCGAAAGATGAGGTGTCAAATTTAAAATGGAAATGCGACCACTAGTTTTCCAAACACTTTAAATAATTAATAAAGTAATTTTCGGGCTGGTATTTGATTTTGTCTAATTCGGAAATAAATTCTGTTTTAAACGGATAATCAATGGTTTCACCTGCAAATTTTACTCTCATGAACGTTACCGGAGAGGTTTTTAAATCTTCAAAGTTCTCTTTAGAAAATAAAAACGTTCCCCCCATAATTCGGTTATTCCCATTTTTATCATCCCGAATCAAAGTCCCGCAAGTGTCATTCCCCGAATATAATAGAGTGACAATTTTACCATTGTTAAGTTGCAGATAAATTTTACTACCGGCATCAAAACAATTGGCTTTAATAAACTCATTACTCTTCTGTAAAAATTGAGCTTCCACCGCTAAAATACCATTGCTGCTCGATAAAGCAAAGAATATGTTAGTTACGTTACCGGCAAAACTTCTTTCAAAAATCAGTTGCTGTTTGGTTGATTTATAGGTGCCTAAACTATCGCTGACATTGGTGTCAATTTCGCATGGTTTTTGGGCAAAAGCAGCTCCGGTAAGTAGGAGCAATAAGCATAATAAAAGCTTCTTCATAGGGTTATTCAATTTTGCTGCAAAGTAAAACTATTTTGGTATTAGTTGCATCGGTTGTAAAAAAACAATACAGCGAGCCACCGTCTTTAATTTTCCATTTTTTGCGAATGGTTTCCACTGAATCCGGAAAGTTTCTAGCGGTAATATTGGCTTTTTTGTTTTCTAGTAATTGCTTCATATCCGTTTTGTGGTACGGAATACAATGCTCGATTTCAAAAGTTCTTCCCGGGAATTCGATCAAACGCTCTGAAGTATACAAATGCGAATGCCGGTGTAGTTTTTCAACTCTGAATGCTGCTGGAATCTCATCGAAACCACCTGATTTCATGATAGTGGCATTCGGTTCGTATAAATATTTTTTCGGCAAATGATAGCCAACTGTTTTTTCAGTGGAATTCAGTTCAAAAGCGAAAGTCTCCGTTTTTTCTTTTACTAAATTAACCGTTACCATTTTTATTGACTGTGAATAGTCTTTTTCTAAAATCCAAAGTAACTCTTTGACTTCATTGTCAACAGCCACCACGTGAATTTCTCTAACGTTTTTCAGCTCCGATAATCCGGCCGTGATGTCCAAAATGGGCGCTGTTTTTATCATGATGTTGGACGCAAACCCCCAATAAAAATCGAGCATTTCAGGAACATTGGGCAAACAGTCTTTCAGCATAAAAACCTTGCCTTTCTGTTCGTTTCGCCTTGAAGGGTCAATGTAAATCCAATCAAAGGGTTGCGCTAAATCTTTTAAAACAGTCGAACTGTCCTTGGCAATACACTGGATGTTTCGGACTTGAAGCTTTTCAAAATTATGCGCTACCAGAGCAGAAAGCTCTTCGTTGATTTCACAATGAATGACTTGGGCTATTTTTTTAGCAAAATAAAAATCATCAACGCCAAAACCACCGGTTAAATCAATCAACTTTTGGCCTGAAACCAATCCTGCTTTGTAGGCTGCCGTTTTCTCAGATGAAGTTTGCTCAACTGATATTTTTGACGGATATAGAATATGTTCTGTAGTAAACCAAGTAGGTAATTTAGTTTTTGCTTTTTGTTTTGCTGCTATTTGGTTTAAAATAGCAGTCCAATCTGCATTGGGAAACTTGTTTTTCTGCAAAGCCAAAACAGCCACATCCGCTTCAACATGTTGTGTGATAAAATCTTGAATTTCTTTTGTCAACAAAGCTGTTGTTTGCATTGCAAATAGATTTTTGGTGGTAACAAGTATAAAAAAAACCCGCCACAAAGTAGCGAGTTTTAAACAAAAATATAAAATAAATATTATGGCTGTGCAAAAGATACTCTAGGTCCGCCTGAAGTGAAGATAGCATCTATTCTGGCTTTTTGTCCTAATGAGAACATGTACATTCCTCGGTCATCAGTATAATCCATATAATTCATAGTCATTTCAACCGGAGTTCCTGTACAAGTGCTGTAGTGAGGATAGGTCGGAACACCATAATTAGCGGCATTGTGAGATGGAGTATCGGCCACTAAGTCGTTACCGCAAGTTGCATCGCCCCAAATGTGACGTAAATTTAACCAGTGTCCCACCTCGTGTGTAGCTGTTCTTCCTAAATTGTATGGGTAAGCGGAGCCTGTGTTGCTGGTCACACCAAAATACAATGGGTCAATAACCACACCATCAGTGGCTGAAGAACCTCCAGGGAATTGAGCATATCCTAAAATTCCTCCTCCAATGGTTCCTACCCAAAGATTTAATTTCGTAGTTGGGCTGGTTGGATCTAATCCTCCTTGTTTGGTTTTTTTGATAGCATCTCGGGTTCCCCAAGATGATTTTGAAGTAGATTTTCTAATGACTTGGTCTAGTACAAATGAAATGCCCACATTCGCTTTTACTCCTGAAAATAAAGCAGGAACTTGATTGTAGTCTGTGTTAAGCGCGTTAAAATCTTTATTCAAAACATCAATTTGCGATTGGATTTGTGTTAGCGATATGTTCTCTGCAGCTGTTCTGTAAAGTACATTCACTACTACCGGAATTTCGATTTTGCCGTTAACCAGTCTTTCATGATGTAGCATAGCATTCTCGGTAAAGGCTTCAATTTGGCTCATTTTGGCTGCCAATTCAGGGTTTTCACGCAATTGTCTTTCTAATACTTCCTGAGAAGCACAAGCTCTTTTCAGTGTTTTGGCTTCAGTGCTGGCGGCATTGTCTTCTTTTTGACAAGAAAACAACACTAACATAGCTGCTAATGATAAACAGATTTTTTTCATTTTAATTTAAATTTATGGTTAAATGGTTGATACAATTTTAAGGAATATTGAAACAACTTGACAAAAATGTAAAACATCTTTTCAACAAATCGATGAACAGCATCAAATTTTACTGCTTAACGAAAGCTCGGGTTTTTTAAGAAAGGGAAAAACTACAACATTTTAGTTTTTGAAAATATAATTCAGGATGTTAGCGCCCATTTTCAAGGCTTTTTCGCGCACTTCTTTAGGGTCGTTATGTACTTCGGGATCTTCCCAGCCATCTCCTAAATCGCATTCAAAAGTATATAGCAATACCAGACGATTGTCAATAAAAATACCAAAAGCCTGCGGACGTTTGCCGTCATGTTCGTGAATTTTAGGCAACCCGTTAGCAAAGACATTGGGTTTTTGAAAAATAGGATGATTGCCCGGGATTTCAACTAAATCATTGTTCGGAAAAATGCGTTTAATTTCTCTGCGAATGTATTGGTCCATGCCGTAATTGTCATCAGCATGCAGAAACCCGCCGGAGAGCAAATAATTTCTCAAATTTATAATTTCAGCATCGCTAAAAACCACATTGCCATGACCGGTCATGTGTACAAACGGATAAGAAAAAATTTCAGGACTTCCCGGTTCAACAGTCGCCGGTTTTGCCTTGATGTTGGTGTTTATGGTTTGATTGGCGTATTTAATCAAATTGGGTAATGAAGTCGGATTGGCATACCAATCGCCGCCGCCATTGTATTTTAATAAAGCTATTTCTTGTGCATTAGCTAAAGAGGTAAGCAATAAAAACAGAAAAAATACTCTTTTCATAAAGTTGGTTCTCATAAATCGTTATGCTTCATTCTTAAAAACTACCGAGTGACAAGCTACAATAGCAGCGGTTTCAGTTCGCAAACGAGTAGCTCCCAAAGATACAGGAATAAAGTTATGGTCAAGCGCCATTTGAATTTCATTAACAGAAAAATCGCCTTCCGGACCTATTAAGAGCGTGACATCTTCTTTGGCTTTCAGTTCGTTCTTTAACGACTTTTTATCGGTTGCTTCACAATGAGCAATGAATTTTTGCCCTTTGCATTCTTTTTTCAAAAACGCTTTAAAAGCTATGGGTTCGTTAAGTTTTGGCAAATAGTAATGTAGGGATTGCTTCATGGCACTTTCCAAAATCTTTTGAAACCTATCGGTCTTAATCACTTTGCGTTCTGAATGTTCACAAATAATGGGCGTGATTTCCTGTATGCCGATTTCGGTAGCTTTTTCCAAAAACCATTCGAAGCGTTCGTTCATCTTAGTAGGTGCCACCGCCAAATGCAAATGGAACAATGGAGCTTCCTGTTTTTCAAACGCATTGATTTTAACCGTGCATTTAGTATCCGAAGCCACAGTGATTTCGGTAGTAAACAAATAGCCTAAACCATTGGTAACATGCAAAACATCACCTTCTTTTTTGCGCAATACTTTGATGATGTGTTTGCTCTCTTCTTTGTCAAAAACAAAGAAACTAGCAGCTTGCGTGATTAAAGCAGTATAGAATAATTGCATTTATTTCAGATTTTGGTGTATCCAATTCATCCAGTCTTTACCCACATTATCCCAGTTGTAACTATCGTAATTCGGTTCACGTTTTTCGTTAAGCGGAAAGTAATTGTGATCCAAGCCTAGGTATGGATTGACTGTAAAGTTATTTAATTTTTTCTCAACACATCAGTATAAAATAAATCCATGTAAGCAACATTGTAATCTTTGGTGCCATAAGCAACATAAACCGGGATTTTTAGTTTTTCTATTTTGTCAACCAATGGCTCTGAAAACCCATAAGTGCAATTGTAGGTGTCGCCGCCATTGTATGTTTTGTCATTTTTGTTGACCACCACATCGCTCCAATAGTCAAATATTGTATTGTCGTTTTCTTCCATTCTCGATTGAGCTACTATGTTCAAAAAACGCCCATAGGGATTTCCACCTGAATAAATTAAACCAGCTATTTTTTTGTTCGTACAAGCCATTCTTGCCGCTATATGACTTCCTTCCGAATGTCCGGCCACGATGAGGTTTTTCTTCAAGAAGATAGGATTGGAGAGCAATTTTGAAATGATAAAATTGTTGCGATCAGCATAATAGTCTAAGTAATTTCTATCGGAATAAGCTAAAGGAACATTTCCCTTTTCATCTAAAACGCAGTAGTTTTTTTTAAGATTTTTTACATCAGCAATTACGGGAATAGCAGGTTTTGCAATGATGACCAAATGAAAATCGTTTAAAAAATCCTTACTGTCAAACGGAAAGACAGGAAACAATCCTCGCTCGTCGTATTTTATGATCGGTTGCGGAAGGCTACCTTGACACCAAAAAAATAAAGGCTTTGCTTTGGTTTCTTCCCCTTTTTTTGATTCAATGATAACATCAACGGTGTCATTCTTATAGGTAAAAACCAAATGTCGAAGTCCAAAATCTTCCGGGGTTTTTTGAGAAAAAGCGATTAAGGGTAGCAGTAAAAAAAAGAATTTCATCTTCATATTAAAACTCAATTCGGGCTTTAGAAACCACACCGGCATCGGTGAATTTATCGTGTAAAAACTTCTGATACCCAACAATACCTATCATCGCGGCATTATCAGTAGTGTATTCGAATTTTGGAACAAAAGTTTTCCAGCCGTATTTTCCTTCGGCATCTTTTAAGGTTTGACGAATGCCGGAATTAGCTGAAACGCCACCGCCTATGGCAATTTGTTGAATCCCCGTTTCGGCTACGGCCATTTTTACTTTATCCATCAAAATTTCAATGATGGTATGTTGTACCGAGGCACAGATGTCGGCTTTGTTTTCTTCAATGAAATTAGGATTCTCCACTACATTTTTTTGAACAAAATACAGAATTTGTGTTTTCAATCCTGAAAAACTAAAATCCAATCCGTCTACTTTTGGTTTGGTAAAAGGGAATTTCTTCGGATTTCCTTCTTTGGCAAACTGGTCAATCAAAGGACCACCCGGGTAGGGAAGCCCCAGTATTTTGGCTGTTTTATCAAAGGCTTCTCCCACGGCATCATCAGTAGTTTCACCAATGATTTCCATATTGAAAAAGTCATTTACTTTGACAATTTGGGTATGTCCGCCCGAAATGGTCAGGGCCAAAAACGGAAAGGTCGGTTTATCAAAACCTTCTTCATCTATAAAATGGGCCAAAATATGAGCATGCATGTGATTCACGGCAATCAACGGTATGTCCAAAGCCATGGCCAGTGATTTAGCAAATGAGGTGCCTACCAAAAGCGACCCCATCAATCCGGGACCTTGGGTAAAAGCAATAGCTGAAAGCATTTCTTTGGTAATATTAGCTTTTTTCAATGCTACATCAATCACCGGAACAATATGTTGTTGGTGGGCACGCGAGGCCAATTCAGGAACCACTCCGCCATACTCTTCATGAATACTTTGTCGGGCTACTACATTGGAAAGCACTTTATCATTTCTCAAAACAGCGGCAGCAGTATCGTCACACGAACTTTCAATGGCCAGAATAAAAACTTCTTTGGGATGCATAAAAGGCACAAAATTTGAGTTATATTTGACATTCCATCAGGAAAATCAAATGTAAACATTTTTGCAAAGGTAATTTTCTTTCCCAAGTCATTATACTAAGTTGGAAAAAAATAAGACAAATACAGGTTTAATAAAGTTCAGGAAGATAGTGATTCGCACCCTAGTGGCGTTGTTACTCCTGTTACTGATTACCAGTATTGCGCTTTCCTTACCGGTGGTGCAAACCAAAATTGCCCATTATGCCACCGATAGAATCAACAAGGATTATCATACCAAAATTAATGTAGGTCAGGTAGCCATCACCGTTTTTGGCGGTGTTAAGCTCAAGCAGGTACTGATTTTAGATCACCATAACGATACACTGATTTATTCCCAACGTATTAAAACCAGCATTTTGGATTTAGGGAAACTAATGAATGGCAAGTTGCTGTTTGGCGATTTGCGTTTCGATAATTTCTACCTTCAGATTAAGACTTACAAAAAAGAAAAGGACACCAGTTTAGATGTGTTTATTGATGCCTTTGATGACGGGCAGAAAGGCAGCGGTAAATTTTTGATGACCTCCAAAAACATTTATCTCAAAAATAGCCGGTTTGCCATGATTGATGAAAATCGTGTAGAACCTAAAGATGTTGATTTCACCAAACTCAATGCTCATCTGAAAGAGTTTAAAATCAAAGGGCCGGATGTTACGGCTCAAGTAGCTTCGATGACTTTCCACGATCATCGGGGGGTAACGGTAGATAATTTGGTGGCTGATTTTAGCTATACCAAAAAAAATATTAGGCTCGAAAACCTGGCAGTAAAAACAGCTGAGTCGTTTTTGAAAGGACAAGTGGTCTTAAATTACAATAAAGACAATCACGATTTCAGCGATTTTAATAATAAAGTTAAGTTTGACGTGACGGTCGATAGTGCCACTTTATCTACCAACGATATCCGCCATTTTTACATCGAATTGGATAAGAACCAGAAGTTTTATTTGAATTCTAAAATCAAAGGAACGCTGAACAATTTTTATGCGACCAAACTGTATTTGCGCGATCAAAAGAATTCTATTATCAGAGGAGACGTCAATTTCAAAAACCTGTTTCCGCGAGCGCCGGGCGACTTTTACATGAAAGGTGATTTTTCTAAAATATCGTCTAATTACTCCGATTTAACTAAGCTTTTGCCTAACATTTTAGGAAAAAAACTGCCTTCTTCTTTGGCCAAATTAGGACAGTTTTATTACGTAGGGAAAGCCGAAGTGACCCAAACCTATATCAATACCGATTTTGTAATGAATACGGATTTAGGGTTAGTCGAATCCGATTTGCACATGTCGAATCTGAATACCATTGACAACGCCAAATACAGCGGAAATGTTATTTTAGATCATTTTGATGTTGGTGCTTTGATTAACGATAAAACCATTGGTAAAGTGTCGCTGAATCTTGATGTGGAAGGCAAAGGCTTTACCCGAAAATATTTGAACACTTCTTTTGTCGGTGATATTGCTGAAGTGAGATACAACGGCTATACTTACACCAAAATCATAGTAGACGGAAGCTTCAAGGAGCCTATTTTCAAAGGGAAATTCTATATAAACGATCCTAACTTGTTCATGGATTTCAATGGAACGGTGGATTTATCCAAAAAGGAGAATGTTTACGATTTCCATTCCAAAATTGATTATGCCAACTTAGCCAAGCTGAATTTCATTCAAGACTCCATAGCGGTATTTAAAGGGGATATAGTGGTGAAAGCTAATGGGAATTCCTTTGACAACCTGCAAGGTGATTTGTTGTTGACCAATGCTTCTTATCAAAATAAAAAAGACCAGTATTTCTTAGATACACTTACCGTTACGTCTAAATTTGATGCTGCCGGAGAGCGTGCTATCACCATCAATTCGCCCGAAGCTATAGAAGGATCAGTGGTGGGGAAATACAAATTCAACCAACTGCAGAAAATAGTAGAGAACTCGCTGGGTAGTTTCTACTCCAATTACAAGCAAAATAAAGTGTTGCCGAATCAATACCTGAAATTCAACTTTGCCCTGCACAGTAAAATTATTGAGATTTTTAATCCGGAGATTTCCTTGGCACCCAACACCAATTTGAAAGGGAACATAGGCTCAGATACCAAGAATTTCAACCTGAGTTTTGATTCGCCCCAAGTCACGGCTTACAACAATACGTTTGATAAGGTGTTGATTCAGGTTGATAATAAAAATCCGCTGTACAATGCTTATATCCAAATGGATTCCATCAAAACGAAGCATTATAAGGTTAGGGATTTCAGTATGATTAACACCTTTGCCAATGATACCTTGCAGTTCAGAACCGAGTTTAAAGGAGGCAAAGAGGGTAATGACTTTTACAATCTGAATTTTTATCACACCATCAATAACGACAACAAGAACGTAATTGGTTTCAACAAATCGGAGTTGCAATTCAAAGACTATCTGTGGTTTTTAAATGAAAATGAAGATCCTGAAAACAGCAAAATCGTCTTTGATAAGAAGCTGAGTAATTTTTTCTTCGACAATATAATAGTCTCTCACGGCGATCAAAAAATGAACTTTATAGGTTCTTGGAATGGTAAAAAAACAAAAGATTTAGAACTCACCTTTGCTAATGTCAACCTGAATAAAGTCACGCCCGATGTCGAGAAATTCCGCTTTGACGGAAAACTCAATGGGAAGGTCAACTTCAAGCAAACCAATACGATTTTCCAACCAACATCCACCTTGAGTATAGATAGCTTACAAGTCAATGGGATTGATTTAGGTCGAATGAATCTGGATATCAAAGGCGATGAAACGCTTAGTAAATTTTACTTGAATTCTACTTTAGAAAACCAAAACATGGAAGCCTTCAGTGCCAATGGGGACATTCAGATTGTTGACAATCAAACCTTATTGGATATTGACTTGAATTTTGACAAATTCAATTTAGGCATCTTAGGAAAAATTGGCGGCGATGTCATTACCAATATCCGCGGATTTGCCTCAGGGAATGCCCGAATTGATGGTAATTTTAATGATTTAGATTATAACGGAAGGCTGTTTGTTAAGGATGCCGGCTTAACGATTCCGTATCTCAACACCGATTATGCTTTCGACGATAATTCGATTGTGGATGTGACCGAAAACAAGTTTATCATTCGGGAAACCAATATTACCGACACTAAGTTTAATACCAAAGGTACCATCAACGGTTTTATCAAGCACAAGCAGTTTGGCGATTGGCAATTGGATTTGGCCATTAACTCTGACAGGCTTTTGGCGCTCAATACGACAGACCACGAAGACGCTGCTTATTACGGAAAAGCTTTTATGGATGGTTCGGCCACCATCAAAGGACCTACCAGTGGGTTAATGATTCGGGTAAATGCGGAATCAGCCAAAGGCACCGATATTAAAGTCCCGATTAATGATGCCGAAGCCGTTGAAGAAAACAGCTATATCCACATCCTGAGTCCACAGGAGAAAAAGAAAAAGAATAAAGAAAGTATAGTACAAAATAAAAACTACAACGGCCTCGAGCTTGAATTCAATTTTGAGATTACCGATAACGCCAACATCGAAGTGATTCTGAACCGAGAGTCAGGACACGGTATGAAGGGCAAAGGCTTCGGTACCTTACTTTTCAGAATCAATACGCTTGGTAAGTTTGAAATGTGGGGCGATTTCCTCGCTATGTCGGGGACGTATAATTTCAAATATGGGGGCTTAATTGATAAAAAGTTTGATGTAAAAAAAGGAGGTTCCATCATTTGGTCGGGTGACCCAATGGCAGCGACTTTAAACCTGGAAGCCATATATAAAACCTCTGCAAACCCGGCCGTATTAATTGATAATCCATCTTTTAATAAGAAAGTAGATGTAGAAGTTTCGATAGAAGTCAGAGGTAATTTAGCCAGCCCGGAACCGGATTTCAACATCAACTTCCCTACGGTAGGAAGCACCCTTAAATCGGAGATACAATACAAACTAAATGACAAGGACACCCGTCAAAAGCAAGCGTTGTACTTATTGGCCTTTGGTGGTTTCTTGAGTCCGGAAGGGATAAACCAATCCCAAACCTCTAACATTGCTTTTGAAAAGGTGAGCAGCGTTTTTAATGATATTTTCTCTGATGAAAACGGCAAACTTAATTTGGGTATCGACTATGTGACCGCAGACAAAACGCCGGGGTTAGAGACTGACGGACGCTTTGGGGTTTCTGTTTCTTCCAAAATAAACGACCGAATTACCGTTAACGGAAAAGTTGGGGTTCCGGTGGGAGGCCTTAACGAATCTACCGTAGTGGGAGATGTAGAAGTGCAATACAGAGTTAACGAAGACGGAACGTTGAATCTCAGAGTGTTTAACAAAGAAAACGATATTACTTATATAGGTCAGGGTATTGGCTATACACAAGGATTAGGGCTTTCGTATGAAGTTGATTTTGATACCTTCAAAGAATTGGTGAACCGAATTTTCAAAAATGCCAAGCTGAACAAAATCAAGACTAAGACAGAAGAAATACATGATTCCAGTCCGCTTCCGGATTACTTGCATATTGTAGACAAAAAGGAAGACAAGAAAAAACCACAACCTACTCAAAATAAAGAAGCTATTCCGACGGATGATTAAGCTTCAAAATCTTTTTTGCCTTTCCTAAACTAAAAACTTATCAACGAAAACGTTTGAATTTCCCTTATTTTATTAATATAGTAAAAATATGGGCGTAATAATGCATTTGGTTTGCTAATTTTACATTTTAATCCTGAAAATATGTCAAAAAACATAAAAAAGATAGGTGTCTTAACTTCCGGAGGCGATTCTCCGGGAATGAATGCAGCCATCCGTGCCGTAGTCAGAACGTGTGCCTATAATAACATCGAATGTATTGGTATTTACAGAGGCTACCAAGGGATGATAGAAGGAGATTTCAAAGAGATGGGTCCCCGTAGCGTAAACAATATTGTAAACAAAGGCGGTACCATTTTAAAGTCGGCCCGTTCGAAAGAATTCATGACCAAAGAAGGCCGTCAAAAAGCCTATCAAAACTTAGTGAATGCCGGAGTAGATGCCTTAGTGGTCATTGGTGGTGACGGATCGTTTACAGGCGCTGAAGTTTTTAACGAAGAGTATGGCTTTTCCGTAATGGGAATTCCGGGTACTATCGACAATGATATTTTTGGCACCAGCCACACCTTGGGTTACGATACTGCTTTGAATACCGTGGTGGAATGTATCGATAAAATCAGAGATACCGCCAGCTCCCACAACCGATTGTTCTTTGTTGAGGTGATGGGAAGAGACGCCGGTCACATTGCCCTGAATGCCGGTATCGGAGCAGGAGCAGAGGAAATCCTGATTCCCGAAGAAGATTTAGGATTAGAACGATTATTAGAATCCCTGCAAAAAAGTAAAGCTTCTGGAAAATCATCCAGTATAGTGGTGGTGGCCGAAGGCGAGAAAATGGGAAAGAACGTGTTCCAACTCAAAGATTATATTGAAGAACATTTACCCGAATACGATATCCGTGTTTCGGTACTGGGTCACATGCAACGCGGCGGATCACCATCCTGCTTTGACCGAGTATTGGCCTCACGATTGGGAGTAAAAGCCGTGGAGTCTTTAATTGAAGGCAAAACCAATTTTATGGTAGGCTTATTAGCTGATAAAATCGAATTAACCCCATTAGAACAAGCCATCAAGGGCCATTCTGAAATTGATAGAGAATTACTTCGCGTTTCAGATATCATGTCAACATAATACCAAGCAAGCCCTATAAATAAAATACAGCAATTTAAAATAAAGAAAATGTCAAAAGTAAAATTAGGAATTAACGGTTTCGGAAGAATCGGAAGAATAGTGTTCAGAGAAACCTTTAACAGAGATAATGTAGAAGTAGTAGCCATCAATGATTTGTTAGATGTAGAGCACTTGGCTTACTTATTAAAATACGATTCGGTACACGGTCGTTTCAACGGAAAAGTAGAAGTAAAAGAAGGAAAGTTATATGTAAACGACAAGTTCATCAGAGTAACCGCCGAAAGAGACCCGAAATTAGTAAAATGGGATGACGCCACGGTTGATGTTGACGTAGTAGCCGAATGTACCGGGTTCTTCACCACTATAGAAACCGCTAAAGCACACATTGACGGTGGTGCCAAAAAAGTAATCATCTCAGCTCCGTCTGCTGACGCTCCGATGTTCGTAATGGGAGTAAATCACTTAGAGGCTAAAGCTACCGATTTAGTAGTGTCAAATGCTTCTTGTACGACCAACTGTTTAGCGCCTTTAGCCAAAGTAATCAACGATAATTTCGGTATAGTAGAAGGGTTAATGACAACCGTTCACGCTACCACCTCTACGCAGATGACGGCTGACGGACCATCTCGAAAAGACTGGAGAGGCGGACGTGCTGCTAGCGTAAATATCATACCTTCTTCAACAGGTGCAGCCAAAGCGGTGGGGAAAGTTATCCCTTCGCTTAACGGCAAATTAACCGGGATGTCTTTCCGTGTACCAACGGTTGACGTTTCTGTGGTTGATTTAACCGTTAAAGTGGCCAAAGAAACTTCGTATGACGAAATCATGGCTGTGTTGAAAAAAGCTTCTGAGAACGAAATGAAAGGTATCTTGGGCTACACCGAAGACGATGTGGTATCACAAGATTTTGTAGGCGATTCCAGAACTTCTATTGTTGATGCTAAAGCCGGAATCGGGTTAAACTCCACCTTCTTCAAATTGGTTTCTTGGTACGACAACGAATACGGCTATTCCAGCAAATTAATTGATTTATCGGTACACATCGCCGGTTTAAAATAATGAAATAAAATCCCGTTGCATGAACTGTGACGGGATTTTATTTTTACAAACAAACTAACTAAACCAAAACAATAAAGAAATAGGGGTGCTTAATTCGTAATTCCTAATTCGTAATTCCAAATTAACCATGAAATTATTAGTTGACAGTGGTTCTACCAAAGCCGATTGGATTGCCATTGATGATAACGGTAAAGTGCTTTTTACCACGCAAACCCTCGGATTGAACCCTGAAGTGCTGAACAAAGAAGAAATCATCAACCGCTTGAATGACAAATTCGATATAGAACACAACAAAGACAAAGCCACTCATTTGTTCTTTTACGGTGCCGGCTGCGGAACCGACCGTATGAAAAACTTCCTGACGGATGTGTTCAAAGAATACTTTGCCCATGCCGCCGTTTCGGTACACGAAGATACCTATGCCGCGGTTTATGCCACTACACCCAAAGACGAAGAAGCCATCGTTTGCATCTTAGGAACGGGTTCTAATTGCAGTTATTTTGACGGTAAAGTGTTGCACCAAAAAGTACAATCCTTAGGTTATATTGCTATGGATGACTGCTCGGGCAATCGTTTTGGACGTCATTTATTGCGCGGGTATTATTTTGGTAAAATGCCGGCTGAGTTGGCCAAAGAATTTGAAGAAGAGTACAATGTAGACCCCGATTACATCAAACACAATCTGTATAAAGAACCCAACCCTAATGCCTATTTGGCTACGTTTGCCAAGTTCATCATCAAGCACAAGGACAACCCTTTTTGCCAGGAACTTATCCGCTTTGAAATGGAAGAGTTTGTAGACAACTATATTAAACAATTTGACAATTACAAAACAGTTCCGGTGCATTTTATAGGCTCCATTGCTTTTTACCTGAAAGAAGAACTCGAAGCGGTTTTAGTCAAACACGGTATTACTATAGGTAACGTACTTCGCAGACCTATAGACGGATTAATCGCTTACCACGTTTTAAATAAATAACAGTATAAAGTCCCGATTGCTCGGGATTTTTTTATTTTTACCAAAATATATTTTATGGAAATTGCTATCATTGCTCACGACGGAAAGAAAGCTGACATGGTTCAGTTTATCAATAAAAACAAACACATACTCGAGAAAGAGAACATCAAACTCATAGCCACCGGAACCACAGGAGGGAAGGTAGAGGCAGTGGGCATCAAAGTCAAAAAGATGCTCTCAGGTCCAATGGGAGGGGATGCCCAAATAGCCGCTCGCGTGGCCGAAGGCAAAACCAAAATGGTCCTTTTCTTCAAAGACCCCAACTCCAGCCATCCCCACGAACCCGATATCAATATGCTCATCCGCATCTGCGACGTACACAATGTACCATTGGCCACTAACGAAGCCACCGCCCAGTTGTTATTGTTAGGATTAGATGAGGTAAAATAAAATATCGGTAAGGCTGTAATATGCCGAATAGTGTCAGCTTGCACAAATACAATCAACACCTCACTGTCACCCTGAGCGAGCTTGTCCTGAGCCTGTCGAAGGGTCGAAGGGCCTCTTTCAACCGACACACCAAAAAAGGTCTTCGACAAGCTCAGCCTGACAACAGTATATTTAATTGTAAGCTACTTAAAGTATGAAGTCTTTCTATTTTATCACAAATACAATTAACAAGTAACTGTCACCCTGAGCTTGTCGAAGGGCTCTCTCACCCGGTAACACCAACCAAGGTCTTCGACAGGCTCAGACTGACGATGGATATTCAACCGCTCCGCCAAATCCATAGCCAAGCGCTCCAAACTGGACAGGTCTAAGGTATGCCGACTTAGTATGGAGATGTTACAGCCCATGGGTATATAGTAAATTATAATTCTTTTAGCTAGGTCATAGCTCCGTGATAAGCAAAGAAAGAAGGTTGCCTAACTTTGCTCCACTATCTTAATTTCTTCCTCCGTTAACCCATACAACGCATACACCATTTGGTCTATCTCCTTATCGGTTTTGTCTATTTGGGTTTTGAGGCTTTGTGCTTCTTTCTTTTTGTCTTCAAACAATTCCATCCACTCAAATTCGTCTTTCTTGGTTAGAGGAGTCCCTCCGTTGGCTTTAACTGCCTTACTGATTTCTTTGATAAAGTCTTCAAACGACTGCTCATACCATTTCTCCAACTTACCGCTTAGCTTCTCCAATTTAAACTGCCCGCTGAGGTATTTACTGAATTTACCACTTACCTCCTGCAGCGATTTATTTAAGGTCAACATCAAATCAGCTTTCTCAATAAAGGTGAGTTGTTCAGTTTTAGAAATCTTCTTAATTTTTGTGTTTTTTAAGTTTGGAGCAGAGAATAATAAGTATCCTCCTGACATCCTTAATCCGTCGAATAGACATTCAAAAGTAAAATTATATAGTTTTGAATTTAACCAACATAATAAATATTCGGGTAAATATGAATCTGAAAAATTGTAAATGCAATTTGTGTTTATTGAAGCAAATTCACCATTTTTATCATAAAATGCTTCGCATTGTAATCCAATTTTAGATATAACTATTTTTTTTGAGCTATAAAGATTATGTCTATTTTTAGATATAGTTGTAGAATCTTTCGGTAAATATGGGAATAAATACTTTTTACCTTTATCAGTCAAATAATTAAATCCCCAAAATGAAAAATAAGGATCAATTGTTCCTGTGTTAATAAGTTTATAACCTATTTCTTCATTGATTAATTCAGAGTATGATTCAGCTTCACTTGCTGTTGATGTAGCGTTTATTTTTCCACAATTGTCTAAAGGTTCAGATTGTGAAAATACTTTCAACGTTAGGCTAATTTTATTATTTAATAGAAAACCTAAAATTGATTCATCCAAAATATTTAATTTATCAGAGGGGTAGTAATTTGATATTAATTCTTTTGAGGTTTCATCAAATTTACCTGTTAATAAATCGTACTTTTTTAAAGCTATATCATTTTTGATAAAAGTAATCACGGGATATGTACTTGCATCGATAAAAACATTTTTATCACTATAGTCAATTAATGAAATTAGTTTATAATCTTTTAAAAGTATTTCTCTAAAAGCTTTGCCATAGCTAGCAGATAAAAATCTGTTTGGAGTTATATAAGCAAGTAATCCACTTTTCTTAGTAATTTTCAATCCTTTTTCAAAAAAATATATATATAAATCAACAGTGCCTTTTGCTGTTCTGAATTTAGATTTCAAATATTTATATTCTTCAGATGTTGAATTCTTCTTAATATCATTTGCATTTACATAAGGCGGATTCCCAATCACTACATCAAAGCCTCCTTTGGCAAATACCTGTGGAAATTCTTTTTCCCAACTAAAAGCTTTGTCTCCTGCAACGGCAGGGTCTTCTATCAGCGAGTTACCACACTTAATATTATTATTCAGGCTGTTCAGTTTTCTGTGGCGTTGTGCGGTACGCAACCACAACGAGAGTTTGGCTATTTCTACACTCTCTTCATTCAAATCCACGCCAAAAAGATTGTTCTCTAAGATACTGCCTTCTACATCACTCAATACCAAGGTGTCACCAAATAATTTAGCTTGCAGTTCATCTACATAGCGGTGTTCGGCTATAAGAAACTCAAGGGCTTGGTTCAAAAAAGCACCACTACCACAGGCCGGGTCAACAATAGTCAATTGCAACAACCATTTTCGGTAGTGGTCAAGCGTTTCTATCAGTTTCTTTTTGGTAGTAACAGTGATGCGCTTGTCAGTGGTATATTTGGTTTCGTCAAGGGCTATTTCAGCTTTCTTCTCCTCACACAGTTTGCCAATGGTGTTGTCTACAATGTATTTGGTAATATACTTTGGCGTATAAAAAACTCCGTCTTTTTTGCGTTTGGTTTTGGTCTTGTCGGTAACTTCTCCTTTGGCGGCATTGGTAATTTCATCAATCTCGTTGAGTGAGTTTTCAAAAATATGCCCTAAGATATTCACATCCACTTCGCTTTCAAAATCATAGTCGCTCAGCTTTCGGGTGTGTTTATACAGTAGGTCGTCAGTAATGGCAATAGCATCAAGTAGGGCATCCGTTTGAAACAAGCCACCGTTATAGGCATAAATATCGTATTGTGCTGTGACTATCTCGTTGGTGTGTTTTCCAAAAGCAGGCAACGATACACGCGCTCCGGTATTCAAATCATTAAAATACATTTTGTAACGGTCATACAACGATACCGTCACACGGGCCTCCCGCAGTTTTTCCCATTCTAAATTAATACTGAAAATAAGGTTGGTGGGCAACAGTTGTCGGTCTTCTGCAAAAAAGATAAACAAAAACCGGTCGAGCAGTTTCTGGGTTTTTTTAAACAATACCAACCGGTCATACTGTGGGTTCAATTGTTCAATATCAGCAAACAACTCCGTTCTAAAGGCGGAGTAGTCCTTATACAAATCCTTCGTTATCTTATCCTCATTTGATACACTTTCATTTTTTATCTTCTTAGGCAAGTCGTTTTGTATGCTTTCCAACGAAAGACATAGCCAAAGCGTATTAAACTCCTCACGGCTCAGCTTAAATAGGTTAAACTCTAAAAACTCGGTAGCGTTATCAATATAAAAGCGCAACTTTTCAAAGTTGGATATAATCACATAAGTGCAATTCTTTTGATTGTTTTTATACCCGAAAGCCTGCGACTCTATTTTTCCTAAGTCTGTAGTGTCAGTACCTTTAAGCTCTATCACAGCGTGCACATTGTCGTTCAAAATAATAGCACCATCCGCTTTCTTGCTGTTGGTTTCGTTTTTCTGTTCCGTAATCAGGTTATAGTCAGGGTCGGGGTTTAGTGTATACCCAAGCACCTGTACAAACAGCTCGCGCAGAAAACCTTCCTGGTATTGTTCTTCCTTACTGTTCCTGATGTTGTCTTGTTTAGTGACATTGTGAAAGATGGTACTATACAGTTGCCATTGCTGCTCCACAGTACTTTTGGTAAGGGTGTTGCTATATTTTTGTACTACGGTCTTCTGAAATAAGGACATAATTATTGATAAGCTAGGAGTTACCAAACATAAACAAAATCCCACACATAGGCAATCCCCAACAAGGGGTATTTTTCGGTTTAATCGCAAGAAATAGTCTTACAAGAGTAAGAGCAGTAGGGTATAATATTGGCTAGGCTATAACAAGCCTAAATCAGTCGCGTTTTTCCTCTGGTATTCACTTTATACAAATAATCAATCTGCTCTTGAAGGGTGATTAGTTTCAAAAGGCCACTGCGGTCTTCGGGCCATTGGCTTACTTCAAAATACCTAATATGTTTTCGGAACGCTATTTCGCCAAGTACATCTATGACCAAGTGACCCATGTTAAATACTACAGCTTCATGATCTTCAAGAGGAACGTAGTGGGGAACATGAAGCATGATTTTTAGTCGTTTGGTAGTGATATCATAATCGGTTATAGAAAAATACACCTGACTAATTTTGATTTCATAGTCTTCAAAGCCATAAGCATTGTCTTCCCCCTTAATATGCGGTGTGGTATCAGCTATGGGCTTTATAAAGGCTTGAGGTATAAAATACTGCAAAGGAGGAGCTTGCGCTTCTAAGGCCAGGATTTTAGCAAACAGTTTGGGGTAGCCTCCTGCCGAAAAAATGAAAATGAATTTCCCTTCCTCTGCTGACGAAGCGATCAATTGAAAACCAATTCTTTTGGAAATACTTTGATAGTGCCTATGCAATTCCAGGAATACCTCTTCCGTATTCATTCCTAAGAGCAAGGCATTTTTAACAGCTTCCTCATTGGCGTGAAACCAATTCCAGAATTTTGTGATTTGTTTCATGGGGTTACAAGTCTTTGGCTAACACAAACTTAGCCAATTTTTAACACATACACTACCCACATCAATAGGTATTTTTTATTCTTTTAGCAAGCTATACGCTTACCGTAAATTGCTTTACAAGGGGTTTTAGTCGGTCTTTGTTCGGTGTTTGTTCGGTAAATAGGGTACTTTACCGAAGCGTTACCGAAGCGCTATCGAACCAATACCGAACAAAACCCCCTAAAAAACACTTCAAACCGGACATTTTAGGACAATTCAGGACATTTACGGACAAAGGCGGACAAATACGGACACGGCTGACAGGCCGGTGTTTGGTTGGGGTACCTTCGTAGTGACGATGGGCTTCAGGAGGAGGCACCGGGGATCAAAAAATAATTTTAAATTTTATTGTTATGGCAACGTACAACAAAGGAATTTTAGGCCCTTTTACGGGCAAAGTAGGAACGGTGGTTGGCGCTAACTGGCGCGGTAAAGACGTTTTACGCTCTTTACCCAAAAAAACCAAAAGAACTCCAAGTGAAACACAACGTTTGCAACGGGAGCGCTTTTTGACGGCTACCGAGTTTTTAACCCCTATTAACCCGGTATTGGGTAAGTATTTTGGGGCTAAAAGCGGAGAAAAAACCCGCCTGAATCAGGCTATGTCTTACCACTTGAAGGAAGCGGTGGTGTTTCAGGACCCCGACTTTGTGATAGACTATACCAAAGTTACCATTAGCAAAGGGGATTTGCCGGGCTTGCAAAACCCGGAAGTAGTGGCTATAGCCGGTGGTAAGCTCGGATTTACCTGGGAAGACAATAGTGGCCAAGGAGAAGCGAAAGCGGACGATGCGGTTATTGTGGTTGTGTATGCCCCGGCGGCAGGCTTGTATTACACCCAATTGGAAACGGCGACCCGTTCAGGCAACACTTTGGGGATAACCTTACCCGCTTTTTTTAACGGGTTGGAAGTACAAAGTTGGATAGGCGTAACGGCAGCCGACCACAAGAGCAATGCCACCAGCATTCCTATGGGAGCAGTAACGGTGTTGGCCTAAGGGTAAGGGAAGGAGCAGGGTGTGGTTCCCGCAGCCTGCTGACCCTTAGGGTGCTATCGTAAATTTTGGCACGTAATTTGCTACATTTTTTTTATCTCTTTACTAACCCTATAAAATTAAAAAATATGATAACATCCTAAAAAACAGATTATGGAAGATTTTACTCAGGGCCTTCGTATAGAAGACCACTATTATGACAATGCGGATATGAAACGCATTTTTAAAGTATGTGATAAAACCTTGTCACGCTGGCGCCATAAGGATATAGTGCCCTTTTTAAAGTTTGGCGGCAAGTTTTTTTATCCCAAAACGGTTATAGAAGCTCTGGTAAAAGAACGTATGCGTTACCTGAAATTCAGGTCTTGGAATTGGGATGGGTTCAAAGGGGATAAATAAAGATTGGGTTTATAAGGTGAAAGAGACTATCTGTTGGGATGGTCTTTTTTTTTGTGGGTTATCGATTAGCTTTGCTAATTTTGGTTAGAGACTTGGATTAATTGATTTCGTTATGAATACCGAAACGATAAAGACTCTCCAAATGACAGAAATTAGATTAGGATTCTATAAAATATTTTCTTCTGGTGCATAAAGGGAACTTGATAAAAAAAAATAACCTCAAGTTTCGCTTGAGGTTATTTCATAAAGGGTAGTCATGTTATTGTTGTAGCGTGGTGCCAAAATCAAGCCCCCAGTTTATTCCCAGAAATCCAATTTGATTATTGCTTTTCTCAAAATTTTTGCCAAATCCACCATTCAAAGCAATTTTGTTAGAGATTTTATATTTTAAAGAACCAATTGAACGGTATTCTTCATTGTCTGTTCTTTTTATATATTCATAAGCAAATGATATTTTATTGAAATCGAGTTCAATTTTACCACCTGTATCAAAGTAACTGTTTTTTATATAGTCGGAACTAGCAACATCATATTGGGTTTCATCTTCCAAAAAACGGTTGTAGAAATAAAGACTTATATACTGTGGTGTAGTTTTATTAGGGTTTAATAAAATATTATAATTCATGGTTGACCAAATGCCTAATCGGCCAAACTTACCTGATTTAGTTTGTTCATCTGCAAATTGACTATAGCCTGCAGCAAGATCGATTGAAAATAAATACTTGGTATTTTCAAAATTTTCAAGTTCTTTATCAAAATTGGATATCATAGTCTTATAGGTACCTTCATTATTGAAATTATCGGTTAATGGATTGTAATTATTAACTCTGTATGTTTCAACTGCAGCAAAACTTTGTTTAGCCAAGCCATATTTTGTGTTTTTATTTTTCCCGTTTATTTTTAGGATGCTAGTGGTTATACCAAAAGAGATGTTTCGCAAAGTATCATTGTTTACCAAAGCAAAAGACAGGTTTAGACTAGAGTATAATGAATGGAATGGATTATAGTTTCCGGCTAAATCGTATCCGTGATGTTTCGCAAAAGTTTTATTTTTAGTAAACAAAAAATAAGGGGTGAAACTTACAGCATAGTTATTAGGCACTTTATAATCTTTTGTGAAAGTATTAATAAGGTTTGACGTAAAAGCTTTTACACTTTTTGGGTTTTCTACATTAGAAATACTTTGGTCTAAAAGTACCGTTGCAGGAGTATTTGGTATTTCCAGGTGTTCAAGTGAAGTTGAAAATTGAGAATAGGAATTTACAGAGAGCATCAACAGTAGCCCTATTTGGTAGTACAATGTTTTCATATTAATAGTTTTTTAAGTATTCGACCTTCGTTGTTAATTTTCATCGAAAATGTATCATCTTCAGTTAATTGAAAATTCATAATATCATCATCTTTCTTAACCCAATAGTCAAGCGAAGTTGCATTATTGGGGTCTAAAACAAATGTTTTTAAATCTTCCCCGGTTTTTATATCATCGGGTAGGTGGTTTAGGAATGTCACGACTAAGAGAGTCCATCCTTTTAAACTATCGGTATCACCTATTTTTCTAAAAATTAGGTTACCGAATTGGTCTAAATCAATATTGCCATCAAATACTTTTGGGGAAGATGCTAACAGTTCGTAGGCATCATCTTTGATTTTGTATACTAAAGTTTGCGCTATGTATATAGTGTCTACTTTTACTTTTATTGAAACTGTTTTATTCATAATTGTTCCTTATTTTAATTTTTTTGCCTACTCTGTTCAGTTTTCGGCTTCCCTGTTTGTTATTCCAAAACTACTTTCAATGATTTATCCCTCTCTGGGGTAAACCCCTAAGTGACAATGTTTTTTTACCTAATAGCTTTAGTTGTTAACAAGAATAGTACCTGTAAGAAAAAAATCGTTATTTTCGTTAAACTACTAGTTCTTAGGGGAAATACCTAAGCTGATTAGTGTTATACCCCAGTCTATCTGTTTTGGTTATTAAGAGCTTTGGAGCAATAAATACTAACCTTAAAATTTAGAAATCATGAAAAGAATTTTAGCATTAGCAGCTATTGTAGGTAGTCTGCACTGTTTTGCCAAAACCGAAACTCCAAAGAAAGTATTGGGTAATCCTGTCTTGACAACAGTTTTTGATTGCCCGGTTAATATCATTATCATTAATGTATCAAAGCTCAAAAGAGATGGGGTTTATGATACTTGGACAAGGAATAATCAAGATTTAATCTGTAACAGTAATTTTAAATCTGCAAAATGTGAGTATGAAAGCTTAGCCGTTAATCTGTTAGTTTTTGATGATAGAATAGCTGAATTTACATGGTTAAATACGAATTCTGATTATATCTGTTATGATGAATCCTATGCTTTTTTAGAGCAGTCTAGGCTCATTAATATTCCAAGATCAACAATTGATGATCATGTTAGGGATGCTGCCGAAGAACAAAAAAAAACATTTACTTTACGACAGATGATCGATTTAGGTCTAGATTTAAACAGACCTAATTACAGACAATTCGTAAAAATAGATGATAGTAGCGGTACCGCAGTATTACAAGTCTCAGACGGATTTGAAGAAAATAAAACATGTTATTCTATTCCTTTCATTATTAGTATTGTTAAAGACCTTAAGATAACAAATTACAATGACTTAGTTTTCACCTTTGTAAAAGTTAGAATAGATGGTGTTGATGCTTATGCTTTTAATGTAACTTATCCGGGTCTTGATCTATCAAAAAAATATTATGATTTCTCAACCCGCCCGGGATTTGGTTTATTTGGTAATGAAAACAAAAACAAAAAATAAGTAAAGCCCTAATTAATTATACTTGGTAATGAGTGAATGGATACCCCATATTTTCACACCTATTAAAATATTGGTCTTGTTGACTTTCATTTTAGGACTTTTATACCTCAATAAACAAAACACAAGGCATAAAGTATTGCTTTGTGTTTTGTTTGTTTCCGTGGTAACCGAAATGGGAGGGGCTATTTTAACCAACTTGTCACTGCTGTATTCCATAGCTTTTATTGTTCATAATACGCTTTGGCTGAGTATGCTGTTTCTCTTTAAAAACACCCGGTTCTTAAAAAAAATCATTATAGCTTATGTCGTTTTTTGCGTGTTCTATTTCCTTTATAAAGAGGTAGATACACCATTGAATACTGATAATTTTATTATTGGAGCTTTTATATATTTATTTACATTCTTAACCTTAAGTTTTAAAGAACTTAAAGCTGAGAATATTGTTTTTTTTCAATCCAACCGGTATTTGCTGTTGTGCTCTCCTCTAATTTTCTTTTTTGGGTATAGTATAATGTTCGGATTTGGAGACCATGTTTTAACAGGAGAGGTGCTGTTTAGGGATACACTGTTGTATGATTTTGTTAGCTATCTTTCTAATATTATATACTATCTTCTTATACTGTTGTACATTTATACTGAAAAAAGAAAAGATGACAAATTATAGAATTGCCATAGGTATTGTAATTGGGTTGCTTTTCATTTGTCTGGCAGTACTTTTCTGTGTGCTTCTTATCAAACTCTATATCAAAAAAATAAAAGAGTATAACGCTAAAGAAGTAGCTTTTCAAAAAACGGTTAGTCAAACCATTATTGAAACTCAAGAACAGGTACTCCAAAACATATCACAAGACTTGCACGACGATGCCGGGCAGCAATTGACCTACATTAATTTTCAACTGGAGAACCTCAAACTCGACTCGCCTGAATTGAAGAATACGCTTGAGCCTTTATCGCAATCGGTAAACCAATTATCGCAAACGATAAGAGGCATTAGTCATGGGCTGAACAATCAGTTGGTGATGCAACAGGATGTAATCAAAGCGATAGCTGCTGAAGTTAAGCGTTTACAAAAAAACACTAAGACTTCTTTAAGCTATTCTTTTGAGGAATTGGGAAAAAAGGAATTTACGGTCAATGAAAAAATATTTATTTACCGTATTTTTCAGGAGTGTATGAACAATTGCTTTAAGCACGCTAAAGCGAGTGAAATAAAGATAAGTATCTCCATCAGACCACAATTTGAGATGAAGATCGAAGATAACGGTCAGGGATTTAATCAGGATAAAACAGCGGTCAAAACATCATTGGGTTTAACCAATATGAAAGCCAGAGCCCAAAGTATTAACTACCAATTAGTACTAACTTCTAACCCGGGGCTGGGCACTACAATAACCTTAACCGAAAATACCAAAACGGACTAATCATGGAACAAATTACTATAGGAATTATTGATGATCACGCTATAGTGCGTCACGGTTTAAAAGAGTTATTGCACAAACTGGGAAACTATAAAGTCATTCAGGAATTTGATAACGGAGAAGATTTTTTGGCGGCACTGCCTTTAGAACCTGCCCCGCAAATGTATATTTTAGATTATTCGATGCCCCATATGAACGGTATTGAAGTACTAAAAGCACTTGAAGCCAGAGAAGAAGAAATTAAGGTGCTACTCCTGACCCAACATTTTGATGAACAAATAATCAACGAAGCATATCACCACGGAGCCAGAGGGTTTTTGCATAAAAACTGTACGGCGCATGACTTAAAATTTGCCATAGATAACATTATTAAAATTGGCTACAATAACGTATCCGAAATCCTAAAACGCATCCGAAACTACGAGATGACCGGGGAGAAGAAGCCTACCGACATAGTACTGTCAGAACGCGAAATGCATTTTTTAACCTTGGTATGCGATGAAAGAGAACTTACGTATGAGCAAATGGCTGACAGTATGAACCTATCGGTAAAGTCGATAGAGGCCTACCGAGCGACCCTTTTTGAACGTTATGGCATTAAATCAAAAGTAGGTCTGGTACTGTTTTCGTTTAAATACCGACTTACAGAACCTTTTATATAAAAAGAGGAATTACTTTACCGCCACCATCGAAATCTCAACATTCACGCCCTTAGGCAAACCGGCTACTTGCACGGTCTCACGGGCCGGAGCTGTTTTTTCATCAAAGTAACGCCCGTAAACAGCATTGATACGAGCAAAATTACCCATATCCATAATAAAGATGGTGGTTTTAACCACGTGCTCAAAAGTCATATCGGCCGCGTCCAATACGGCTTTCATGTTTTCCATCACTTGTTGGGTCTCAGTTTCAATATCGTCTAAAACCAATGCCATAGTAACCGGATCCAAAGCAATTTGCCCCGAAGTATAAAGGGTTTCCCCAATCAACACCGCTTGATTATAAGGCCCAATAGGAGCCGGAGCCTTCTCTGTAAAGATTATTTTTTTATCACTCATAACTCATAATTCATAATTCATAATTCATAACTCATAACTCATAATTCATAATTATCTAAGGCTTCTATCCGCCTGACTGCGCTTATCCCACTTAATATCACTAAGCACACCCGATTTGATACCGATAAAGAAACTCCAATACGATTGCCCAAACGGCACCCAGCTGAAGTCCATACGCCAACTGTCTAAATCCCGTTCAAACCTAAACTGGGTGAAGGTGACGCCCTTCTGCACAAAGTCATACCCGGTAGAAACACCGGCTTTCCACTTGGGAGCCAAATCAGTATTCATAGATACCATCAACGAGTTGCCTGAAACCTTCTTTTCGCGGTTATTGTTGCTATAGGTTAGGGAGTAAGCCAGTGTCATATCAAAAGGCAGCTTGTATTTGAAAAACTCCGAGGCGGTTTCAGTGGCTCCTTCTTCGCCTTCCTTGTCTTCTCCAAACTGACTCTGACGACGGTCACTCAAATCGGTATTAGTACCAAACAAGTCGTCTTCACGACCTCCGTTTCTTTTTCCTTGGGTGTTCGCTTTTTCTTTGTCTTCACCCCTCGGCTCGAGAAGGAATAGTTCACCGTCATATTAGCACTGGTCATTCTAAACAAACTGCCACCATTGTCAATATTCCAGGTATTAATTCTTTTTCCGGCATTATTGATGGCGTAGGGGTCGAGTGTCGTAGCAAAATTGACATTCATTTTTTGATTAAAAAAGGCCGTTCCACCACTAACACGCATAGGCGACCATCGTAATGAATCGGCTGTAACATCGTAGCTGGCAGCAAAGTTCAAACTGTTGAGCAGCATGACTTTTTTAGGTTCGGTTTTGGTCGAATCTTTATCGGTTACTTTGGCTTCAAAGGAGTTACTCAAATTAAATCCGATATTGTTTGACATAGTTTTCCCCGGTGCCCCGAAAATACCATTGTCAAAGCGAGTGTATTCTTTTAGCATGGTACCACTGCCGTCAGGGTCATAGGTATCATAATACTGAGCAAAACTAGGAGTGTAGCTATAAGAAACCGTAGGTCGAACCAAATGACGTATGGCTTGAATTCGTTTCTTGTCGCCAAAATTAAACGTACCGTAAATAGTAGTCCCCAAACTGGCGTTGAAGGAGTAAGTTCTGAAGGCATCAAAACCTTGTACGTCGGTATCAATTATTTTGTTTTGCGCTACATTAAATTGTTTCTTGATAGTTTTTAAATACCAAACTTCATTATAATTTACCGAGGTGGTAGCACTGAAGTATTTAAAAACTTTAAAGTTGGTGCTCAATGGTATGGTGTGTTGAAAACCAATCTTGGCATCACGGAACATTTGAGGTTTAAAGAATAGCGAATCTTTGGTAGCGATGCGGTTCTCTCCTCTGACAGTATATTGCAGGTTAATGTTTTTCAACATCCCTTTTTTAATACCATCCTTAGGGGCAAACGGATAAATCCGGTCTACACTCACTTGAAGCGTAGGTAAGGTCATGCTAATGTCCTCGGTATTGGTGTTCTGCGAATGGGTAGCCGTTAACGACAGGTTCACTTGCGGCACCGAGTTAAAGGTCTTAGAATACGAAATCGAAGAACTCAAAGTGTTGTTTAATCTTGACCCTACATTGACCTGGTTGATAGAGCTGACATAGTATTTACTACTTCCCAAATTGACCGAAGCGGAGAAACGAGAATTCGGGTTCGATTTGCCGTCTTTGGAGTGGGTCCACTGGATGTTGTAAATATTGGTTCGAGCATAATCAGGATACCCGCGTTCGCTGGTGATGAGGTTTTCAAAACGCACATTAACATTCCCCTGAAACTTATACCGCTTGGCATACGACGATTCAAAGCGCATGGCATAACTACCGTTGGTATAATAATCACCCAAAACGGCTAGGTCATAGTTGTCACTCAAAGCAAAATAATACCCTCCGTTTTGCAACGAAAAGCCACGGGTATTACTGTCGTTATAGGAAGGAATGATTAACCCGGAGCGACTTTTCTCCGTCATTGGAAAGAAAGCAAATGGCAAAGCCAAAGGGGTAGGCACATCGGCAATCACCATATTGGTTAGTCCAACGACTACTTTTTTACCGGGGACCAACTTTACACGGCTGGCCTGAAAATAATATTCAGGATTATCTACATCCTTAGCAGTAGTAAAACGGGCTTTCTTTAAAAAATACACCGAGTCGTTTTCTTTCTTAGAGATTTCGGCTTTTACATTCATCTCCCCCTGCTTGGTTCTGGAGTTCCAAACTAAAGCCTTTTTGGTTTTATAATTAAAGCGAATTGAATCCGGTTCTACTTGCTGGCCTCCCTGTTTGAAAATAGGCGATTGGGTATAGGCTCCGGTAGAATCTTTTATTCTTCCGGCATACACTTCATTCTTTTGGTAGTCAAAAACAATAATCCCCGCTTTCAGTTCAATATCCTGATAATACAATTCGGCTTTGTCGTATAAAGTAACCAGTTTTTTCTTTTGGTCAATTTTGGCATACTTCTCGGCTTTGTATTTTACTTTGCCGTCCAGTAAAGGTTTTTTCTTTTTAAGATTGGTGTCATTCACTTTGATGACTACTTCAGGTTCCGGTTGAGCAGTATCTGGTTGATTTTTAGCAGGAAAGGATTTTTCTTTGGGTTTGCCTTCTTGTGCGTAGGTTTTTGCGTTCCCCAGTGTTAGGAAGATTGTTAAAAAACGATATAAAATAAGTTTCTTTGCAAAGGTTTAATACTATTTTTGTAGAAGTATGGCTTGATTTTTGACGTGGCAAACTTAAACAATATTTTCGGTCAAAAATAACGAAATATTAGATTTATAACCTTTTGGTTTTAATTAAAATTAACTTTTGAGCAATGAGATTTTTAACGAATTTAAAAACCTGCTTTTCGATACTTTTATTGCTAAACATACTTAATGTCGCAGGGCAGTCATCTGGAAATAGGTTTGTATTGGTTTTAGATGCCGGGCATGGAGGTAAAGATCCCGGGAACTCCTATCACGGCTATGTTGAAAAGGATATTGCATTGAAAACTACTCTAAAAGTGGGCAAATTTCTTGAAAAAGAAAAAGATTTTGAAGTGACTTTCACGCGTAAAACGGATGAATTTATAGAATTGGTGAACCGTCCTAAAATAGCCAATAAAATTGATGCTCATTTGTTTGTTTCCATACATTGTAATTCGGTTAAAAACTTTGAACCGTCAGGAACAGAAACCTTTGTAATGGGGCTTTCAAGAGCTAATATGAATATGGAAGTGGCCAAAAACGAAAACTCGGTAATATTACTGGAGGATAATTACAAAAAGAACTATCAGGGGTTTGATCCGAATAAGCCTGAAAACCTCATAGGTTTAAAAATCATTCAGGAGGAAAATTTATACAGTAGTATTAGTTTGGCTACCACTATTCAGGAAAATTTTACAGGTAAGTTGAATCGAAAAACAAGAGGCGTAAAACAACAGCCTTTATGGGTTTTGGATGCCGCTAAAATGCCGGGTGTTCTGATAGAGTTAGGCTTTTTATCCAACAAGGAAGAAGGGGAATACTTGAATTCTGAAGAAGGACAAACCGAAATGGCCAGACAGATTGCCAATGCCATCATTCATTATAAGAAAATGTATTTCAATGAACCGCTGAATGATGAGGATGTCAAAATGGTTGAGAAAAAGTACAAACCGGAGCCTACAGAACCTATAGATTCAACCATTGCAAAATCTAATGATGCCATAAATTCTATCAGTACCATGACTGATGAATCCGGTCAGGATTTTTATAAAATTCAACTTTTTGCCAGTTCAAAGAAAAAAAATGTCAATTCAGCCGATTTTAAGGGGTTAAAGGACATTTCATTTACTTTTGAAAACAATCTCTACCGGTATTATTACGGAAAAGCGACGGATTTAAATAGTGCCAAAAAGTTGAATAATGAAGCAAAAAGCCATGGTTTTACAGATGCATTTATGGTACAGTTCTCTAACGGTAAAGCCTCTGCAATAAAATAATTAATTAAGTAAATTTTGAAAGTAATACAACAAACAAGAGTACTAACAATAATAGCCTTTGCTGCTTTATTGTTTTCCAATACAATTCATGCTCAGAAATTTAAAGTAGCGCTCGATGCAGGGCACGGTGACCATGATTATGGAGCCATCAGAATGCCTTATATCGAAAAGAATATTACTTTGGCAGTGGTTTTAAAAGTGGGTAAAATTTTAGAGAAAAGTTCCGGAGTTGAAGTCATTTACACCAGAAAATCAGATCAGTTTATTGACTTAGTGGAACGCGCCAACATTGCCAACAGAGCTGATGCCAATATATTTGTTTCCATTCACTGTAATGCCAATAACAATACTGCCGCCTGTGGTTCAGAAACCTATGTAATGGGTATGTCTAAAAACGCTTCTAACCTGGAAGCGGCGAAACGAGAGAACTCGGTAATCACCCTCGAAAAAGATTATAAACAAAAGTACGAAGGGTTTGATCCAAAATCGCCTGAATCTTATGGGACTATGGTAATGTCGCAGGAATTATACCTTGATCAGAGTATCGCATTAGCCGGGAAAATTCAAAACCACTTCATCGATGATTTAAATAGAAAAAGCCGAGGGGTAAAACAGGCGCCTTATATGGTGTTACACAAAGCCTATATGCCTAGAGTGCTGATTGAAATGGGCTTCATTTCCAATCCTGCTGAAGGTGCTTTGTTAGATTCGGAAGAAGGGCAACAGGGAATTGCCGAAGCGATTGCCAATGCTATCCTAAGTTATAAAAAAGAATATTTTGGTGCCGGTGCCGGTGATGACGATGTCAAACCATCTCAAAAAATGGAAAAAGACGGTGGTGTTAAGGTTATTGATACCCCATCAACTCCAAAAACAACCGTTAAGCTACCGGAAGTGAAAAAGCCAGAGGCTAAGAAACCGGAACCCAAAGAAGAAATCAAATCTGAAGTAACCGGCGGCGTAGCGACCTTTAAAGTGCAATTGTCAGCCAGTGGCAACAAACTGGAACCGATTCCGAGTAACTTCAAAGGATTAGGCAATATCTCCATAGCATCAGAAGGAGCCTTATACAAATACATGTACGGCGAAACGTCTAATTATGAAGAAGCTAAACGATTATTAGCTGAAGCCAAAGCTAAAGGATATGCTTCCGCTTTTGTGATTGCTTTCAAAAACGGTAAGAAAGTTTCGGTTCAGGAAGCATTAAAGCAATAATAACAAGGAGTTATAGGATTTTATTTTAACTTTGCCAAAAAAACGATTAACCATTGAAAATCACTAGAGAAATTAAGACGGCCATACTAGTTATTGCTTCTATTTTATTATTTATTTGGGGTTACAGCTTCTTAAAAGGAAGAGACTTATTTAATGACTACAAAACATTCTATGTACAATATGACAATGTAGAAGGGTTGCAAAACTCGGCCCCTATAACCATTAACGGACTGGTAGTAGGCAAGGTGAATAAGATTAACTTCTTAAACCATTCCGGTAAAATTCAGGTTGAACTCCAAATCAAATCGGATTTCCCTTTTTCAAAAACCAGTGTCGCTTACATCTACGAACCGGGCTTAATTGGAGGCAAGCAGATTATGATTACGCCTAACTTTGAAGATAAATCGGTAGCGGAATCAGGAATGACCTTAAAAGGAGGCAACATACCGGGACTAACCGCTTTGGTGGCACAACGCTTAACGCCATTACAGGAAAAAGTAGAAAAGATGGTAGTGTCTGCAGATAATTTATTGAAGAATGTAAACTCGGTTTTAGATGCTAAAACCAGAGACCATTTGAAAAGCAGCATTACCAATTTAGACGCTACTTTAGCTGAGTTCAAAGTAGCTTCTGAAAACGTTAACGTAATGTTGGCAGAAAACAAAGGTAAAATCAATAACACGATGACCAACTTTGATAAAGCTTCAGGGAATTTTGCCAAAATCTCGGATTCAATTGCCAAAGTAAATATCGGAGCTACCGTTAAGAAATTAGAAAAGACATTAGCCAGCGTGGATAAAATAATGGCCGATGTACAGGCCGGTAAAGGAACCTTAGGCAAATTGGCCAAAGACGATGCGCTCTATACCAATTTCACTAAAACGTCTAAAGAATTAGAATTACTGTTACAGGATTTACGCCTGAATCCGACACGTTACATCAACGTTTCGCTTTTCGGAAAGAAGAACAAACCTTATAAAGCACCTGTAAACGATTCCATAAAAAAGTAAAATCTTAGCCATGATGTATATCGACAACATACTATTTGCTATCCTTCTCCTTGCGGGAATTGGTTTCTTTGCCCAAAACGTCAGAAAGCTGACGCGCAACATCAAATTGGGGCATGACGTAAACCGCTCTGATAACTCCGCAGCCCGATGGAAAAACATGGCGATGATTGCTTTAGGGCAGTCTAAAATGGTGAAAAGACCTGTTGCCGGTTTTTTACATATCATAGTGTACGCCGGTTTTATTATCATCAACCTCGAAGTACTGGAAATTATCATTGATGGACTTTTCGGAACGCACAGAATCTTTTCTTTCTTGGGGGGCTTTTACAGCTTCTTAATCGGTTCGTTTGAGGTATTAGCGGTATTGGTTTTAGTTGCCGTTATCGTCTTTTGGATTAGAAGAAATGTCATTCGCTTAAAACGTTTTGCCAGCTCCGATTTAAAAGGGGCTCCAAAGAAAGACGCCGATACGATTTTGTATTTCGAAATGGTCTTGATGTCCTTATTCTTAGTAATGAATGCTACCGATTTGCATTTCCAAATGATGAATTCAGGAAATGTGATTTCACAATACATTACGCCTTTGTTTTACAACATGGACATCACAACCGTTGAAATCATTGAAAGAGGAGCGTGGTGGTTCCATATTATCGGAATCTTATTGTTCTTGAATTATTTATATTATTCAAAGCACTTACATATTCTGTTAGCCTTTCCAAACACTTATTTTGCCGATTTGAATGCCAAAGGTAAATTTGATAATCTGGAAAGTGTTACCAAAGAAGTAAAACTGATGATGGATCCTAATGCTGATCCGTTTGCAGCTCCACCGGTAGATGCTGAGGCGGCTCCGGCCAAGTTTGGCGCCAGCGATGTGCAGGATTTAAATTGGGTACAATTACTAAACGCTTACACTTGTACCGAATGTGGTCGTTGTACGTCTTCTTGTCCGGCCAATCAAACCGGTAAGAAACTGTCTCCTCGTAAAATTATGATGGACACCCGTGATCGTTTAGAAGAAGTGGGAAAAAATATAGATGCTAATAAAGGCGTTTTTGTACCGGATAATAAAACATTGCTAAACGATTACATCACGGCTGAAGAGCTTTGGGCATGTACTTCGTGCAACGCTTGTGTAGAAGAATGTCCGGTAAACATCAGTCCGTTATCCATCATTATGGACATGAGACGTTATTTGGTTATGGAACAAAGTGCCGCACCACAATCGTTAAATGCGATGATGACCAATATTGAAAACAATGGTGCCCCTTGGCAATACAACCAACAAGACCGATTAAACTGGAAAGACGAAAACTAAGTATATAAACTGATAAATTCTCATAATTGTGAGGCTTGAGGATTTGTCGAATGAATTTGAACACTATAAAAAGTAACAAAATGAAAGCGGAAGACATTGACAAAAACTTGCAAAGCATCACGCAAAACGGACAGCATTTAAGTCCGATTTTACCGGAAGGTATTAAGAATTATCTAATCGATATTGACGGAACCGTTTGTGACGATATCCCCAATGAAGAACCGGAACGAATGCTAACGGCTGAGGTTTACCCTGATGCATTAGTAACCTTAAACAAATGGTATGATGAAGGGCATATTATATTTTTCTTCACATCAAGAACAGAAGCACACAGAGAGTATACTGAGATTTGGTTAAAAAAACACGGTTTCAAATACCACGGAATCCTTTTTGGAAAACCACGAGGAGGAAACTACCACTGGATTGACAATCACTTGGTAAAAGCCACCCGTTACAGAGGAAAGTTCACCGATTTAGTGGAAAAAGAAGTAACCATTCAGGTATTCGACGACGAGCACCACGAGTAATGACAACTCGCGAGTTGTCATTACGAGTTACCAATAAAAAATAAAAAATATGTCAGAAGTATTAAATGTGCCAACCATGGCAGAAATGATGGCCCAAGGCAAGCAACCCGAAGTGTTATTTTGGGTAGGCTGTGCCGGCAGTTTTGATGACAGAGCAAAAAAAATTACCAAAGCGTTTGTGCGTATTTTAAATCGCGCCAATGTAGAGTTTGCCGTATTGGGTACCGAAGAAAGTTGTACCGGGGATCCGGCCAAACGAGCCGGTAACGAATTTTTGTTCCAAATGCAGGCCATGATGAACATAGAAGTTTTGAATGCCTACGAAGCCAAAAAAATCGTAACCGCTTGCCCGCATTGTTTTAATACACTGAAAAATGAATACCCTGAATTGGGCGGTACCTATGAAGTAGTGCATCATACAGAATTTTTGAAATCGCTGTTGGATGCCGGAAGACTAACCATTGAAGGCGGACAATTCAAAGGAAAACGCATTACATTTCATGACCCTTGCTATTTAGGCAGAGCTAATAATGTTTATGAAGCACCAAGAGCGTTGATTCAGAAATTGGATGCTGAGTTAGTAGAAATGAAACGCTCGCGCGCTAATGGTTTGTGCTGTGGTGCCGGCGGAGCCCAAATGTTCAAAGAGCCGGAGCCGGGTAACAAAGACATCAACGTAGAAAGAACCGAAGATGCTTTGGAAACCCAACCCGAAATCATTGCAGCCGGTTGTCCGTTCTGTAATACCATGATGACGGATGGAGTCAAAGCCAAAGAAAAAGAAGGGGCTGTAAAAGTGATGGACGTGGCTGAGTTAATTGCCAATGCACAGGATTTATAATCAATTCAAATGAATCGTCTGGTTGTTTGCTTTCTTTTTTTTGTTTTTCAACTGAAGGCACAACAACCTAATGCTGTCAGCGCAGATTCCATACAACCCAAGACGAATATTAAATTAGATTTAAAATACCAACAATTCATTATTCCTACTGTTTTTATCGGTTACGGAATTATAGGATTAGAAAGCGGTCAGATTAAAGGATTTAATGCGGGCATTAATGAAGAAGTGACAGAGCATATTGATAAAAAAATTACAGTAGATGATTTTTCCCAATACCTCCCCATGGCTTCACTATACGGATTATCCGCATTGGGCGTAAAAGGTAAAAACAATACCAAAGACAAAACCATTATACTGGCAACGTCTTATCTTTTAATGGGGCTGACCGTTAATGCTTTTAAGCAAACAGCCTCCGTTAAACGGCCTGACGGAACAAGTTATAATTCGTTTCCATCAGGGCATACTGCTACCGCTTTTATGGGAGCAGAGTTAATGTATCAGGAATACAAAGACGTATCGGTTTGGTACGGCGTATCAGGTTATTTGGTAGCCACCGGAACCGGAATATTCCGAATGTACAACAATCGCCATTGGTTTACCGATGTAGTTGCCGGAGCAGGAATAGGTATATTGAGTGCCAAAGCAGGCTATTGGTTGTACCCGATAGCGAGCAAGTGGTTTACCAAAAAGAATGCAACAAAAATAAAAACGGTTATGGCTCCGTTTCACGATGGACGAAACACCGGAATTGGTTTTATAAAAACCTTTTAGCCTTGTAAGGGTTGCCATTAAAGGTATAAGTATAAGAGTAGTAAAAAATAAGAATGGGTTTAAAAGCTGTTTTGACAAAGTAGTTTTTGAAATGCTAAAAAAATAAATTAAGAATGCTTTTTAACTCGATTAGTTTTGCCCTGTTTTTACCGATAGTATTCTTTCTGTATTGGTTTGTAACCAATAAATCTCTCAGAAATCAAAACATTTTACTGCTGCTTTCGAGTTACTTTTTCTATGCTTGTTGGGATTGGCGTTTTCTGTTTTTACTGATTTTTTCCACCTTACTAGACTATTATACCGGTTTGAAGATGTCTGATGCCCAAAGCAGCGGGGCTAAAAAGTTCTGGCTGTGGTTGAGTGTTTCCATCAATCTGGGTTTTTTAGGATTCTTCAAATACTACAACTTTTTTGCGGAATCGTTTGCCGAAGGAGTCTCCAATTTAGGGTTTCATATCGATACCTGGACATTAAAGATAATTCTTCCGGTAGGGATTTCATTTTACACTTTCCACGGATTGTCTTATGTAATTGATATTTATAATGACAAAATCAAAGCGGAAAAGAACTTTATTGATTATTCCGTTTTCGTTAGTTTTTTTCCTTTATTGGTAGCTGGGCCGATAGAAAGAGCTACCCATTTGTTACCTCAAATTCAAAAGAAGCGAACATTTAATTTTGCTGTAGCCGCTGATGGTGTTAAGCAAATTTTATGGGGATTGTTCAAAAAAATTGTCATTGCCGATCAGTGTGCCAAATACGTAAACCTAATCTTTGACCATGCCACCGATTACTCAGGAAGTACCTTAGTCGTTGGAGCTGTTTTGTTTGCTTTCCAGATTTATGGTGATTTTTCAGGCTACTCTGATATCGCTTTGGGAACGGCACGCTTGTTTGGAATTGACTTGCTCCGCAATTTTGCCTTTCCTTACTTCTCCAGAGATATTGCCGAATTCTGGCGTCGTTGGCATATATCACTTTCAACCTGGTTCAGAGATTATTTATATGTGCCGTTAGGAGGCAGTAGAGGCGGAGTCTGGATGAAAGTTAGAAATACATTTATCATTTTTTTGGTCAGTGGGTTTTGGCACGGGGCTAACTGGACATTCATCATTTGGGGACTCTTAAACGCCTTGTACATCATGCCATCTATACTCTTCAATACAAACCGTAATAATTTAGATATAGTAGCAACAGGTAGACTACTGCCGAGTCTTAAAGATTTTGCCTCAATGGTACTCACGTTTAGTCTAACGGTTTTGGCTTGGATATTTTTCAGGTCAGAAACTGTTGCCGGAGCTTTTGAATATATCGGAATCATTTTCTCAAAATCACTGTTTACCTTTCCTTTGGTTTTTCCAAAATTACAGCTGCTGTTACTCCTATTTTTTATTGGTATTGAGTGGATGGGAAGGCAAAACCAGTATGCCATTGCAACGTTGGGCAATCAAAAACCCAAAGTAGTGCGTTATGCATTTTATTATTTGCTGATTTTGATGATTGTTGTTTTTAATGGGAATAGTCAACAGTTTATTTATTTTCAATTTTAGGAATGAAGCAGTTTTTAACCAAAATATTTTTATTCTTGCTGTTGCCCATACTCTTATGGGGAATAATCGAAGCCGTTCTGCCTATTACGACTTTTACCCACAGGACTAGTGAAGCCATTTGTTTTGTTACCAAAATTCCACACGAAGCCAGTTATTACCCTAATATTGATTCAAAAATGATTGCTGTAGGCGATATGTGTCACCATACAAAATATCAGGTATATAAAGAAGAAATTTGGAAGACCGATGACTTAGGATTCCGTAACAATGAATTCATAGCCAATCCCGATATCTTGATTATAGGTGATTCGTTTACTCAGGGCACCAGTTTGAGCCAAAATCAAACCATTACCAATAAGCTGAAGGCAAAATTTGGCGATAGCATAAAAGTATACAATATGGCTCCCAGTTCGATGTCAGAGCTTGACCGTTATCTTGCCTTAGGCATCATCAAAAAACCAAAACTTCTTATTTTTTCTGTTGTAGAGCGAAACATTCCGCCCAAAATTGAACCGTTTGACCCTAAAAAAAATACAAAGTTGAAGCATATCATAAAGTCAATCTGTGGTTGGGGTAATATCAATGTCTATTTAGATAAAGCTTTCAAGCAGTATTCTATCAAGTGGATTCAATCCCGTATCAGTCATGCAAAGGGCCAAGGCATTCCTGCGGTTGATGACTCAAATATGTTCTTTTTTAATGGTGTTAAAGACGGACATAAGCCCGAAGATTTGAACAACGAAGCTGATATTATTCTTTCGTATAAAAAATATTGTGAGAAACGTGGGATACGGTTTTTGTTTTTGCCGATGCCCAATAAGGAAACAATTTATTTTGAAAAGGTTCCTTTTGCAAAACAACCAAATTATTTAGCTAAATTGGACACTGTTTTGAAAGCCAAAAATATTGATGCAATCAATACGGTAAAACTGTACAATGAATACCGTAAAAAGCATACGCACTATTTATATCATTTAGACGATACGCATTGGAATTCGAATGCAACAGCCTTGGTATCTGAAGAATTGTACCAACACATTACTAACGAGAGGCTATTAAGCCGTTAAGTGTTTTTTTAATAATAACTGAAAATAAAATAAAAATGTTTGTTCCTTTTGAAAATTTACCCGAAGATTCCAAAATTTGGATCTACCAATCCAATCGCAAGTTTTCTGATGATGAACTGGCCGAAATTGAAAATGATTTAAAAGTGTTTATCGAAAATTGGTCAGCACACGGTACCGGATTAGAAGCTTCTTACTTGTTGAAATACAGTCGGTTTATCATCTTGGCCGTAAATCAAGAAGTGCAACAAGCAACCGGGTGTTCTATCGATTCCTCGGTGGCGTTTATTCAAGATTTGGAACAAAAATACCAAGTTGATTTATTGGATAAAATGAATGTTACTTTCAAAAATGGCGAGCACATAGCCCATAAATCGTTGATTGATTTTAAACGTATGGCTAAAGAAAAAGCGGTAACGGCCAACACCATAGTTTTCAATAACTTGGTAAATACCATCGAAGAGTTTAACGAAAACTGGGAAGTACCTGCCGGAGAAAGCTTGCACAGTCGTTTCTTTTAATTTACAGTAAATGAAAAGTTTTTTATTCAGAATAGGATTATTCACAGCATTGATAGTTTTGGTGACGAATTGTTCGTCAGTCAAGAATACGTCATACAATGTAATTTTACCCAAAGCTGAAATTGCAGCAGAGGAGGAAATGTATGTGCCTCTTATCAAATCCGAAAGAAAAAACTTTTTCCCGGAAACCACTACCGAAACCCGCTGGGTAGACAGTATTTACAACCAAATGACTTTTGATGAAAAAGTAGGGCAACTATTCATGGTGGCTGCTTATTCCAATAAAGATACCATTCACACCAACGCGATTCAAAAATTGGTACGCGATTACAAAATTGGAGGCTTAATTTTCTTTCAAGGAGGGCCTATGCGTCAGGCACGTTTAACCAATTTATACCAATCAAAAGCTAAAGTGCCTTTGTTTATTGGGATTGATGCCGAATGGGGGATGAGCATGCGTTTAGATTCTACTTTCCGCTATCCTTTTAATATGACTTTGGGCGCTATCAGAGATTTAAAATTGATAGAAAAAGTGGGCACTAGCATGGCTAAAGAAAGCAAAAGAATGGGCGTGCATTTCAATTTCGCTCCGGTTTTAGATATTAATACCAACCCGAAAAATCCAATTATCGGTTATCGTTCTTTTGGTGAAAATAAAGTTAATGTTACTGAACATGCCATTGCCTTAATGGATGGCGTTCAAAGTCAGGGTGTTTTTTCAACCGGGAAGCATTTTCCGGGTCATGGTGATACTTCAACAGACTCACACAGCACACTGCCTCTGGTAACAGCCTCTTTGGACCATTTGGAAAAGGTAGAAATGTATCCTTATAAACGTATGTTTGACGAAGGCTTGGTTTCAGTAATGGTGGCGCATTTGAGCGTGCCGAGTTTAGAACCCAGAGAAGGGTATCCCACTTCAATTTCGCATCATGTGGTTACCGATGTGCTTAAAAATGAATTAGGCTTTGACGGTTTGATTTTTACCGATGCCCTTAATATGAAAGGTGCCAGTAATTTTAAAAAACCGGGTGATATAGATTTAGAAGCCTTTTTAGCCGGAAATGATATTTTGCTTTTTGCTGAAAATGTACCGTTGGCTGCCGAAAAAATTTGCGTAGCCTATCAAGACGGTTTGATTTCTGATGAGCGATTAGCGGAGTCGGTAAAGAAAATTTTGCGCTACAAATTCAAAGCCGGATTGTATAAATACCAACCCATTGAAGGCATCAATTTGTATAACGATTTGAACCCCGCCAGCAATGAAGCGTTGCAATATGAGTTGTATGAAAACGCCCTTACGGTGGTCAAGAATGATAATGTGTTGCCGATTAAAAACCTTAATCAAAAAATTGCCTATGTCAAAATAGGCGATGACATTAACAGCACTTTTGTTTCGACTTTAAAAAAATACACTGAAGTAACTGAAATTGCTGATGCTAATATTGATTCTTTGTTAGTCAAATTAGCCGATTATGAAACGGTAATCATTGGTTACCACAAATCGGATAAAAGCTGGTGGAAAGCACCGGAGCTTATGGTTTCGGAGTTGCAGTTGATAGATTCGGTTGCCGCTAAAAAGAAAGTTATTTTAGATTGTTTTGCCAAGCCGTATTCTCTTTCCCGAATTTTGAATTTTGATGCTATTGAAGGCATGGTGGTTTCCTATCAAAACGGTGATATCGCGCAGGAAGTTTCAGCCGAATTATTATTCGGAGCTATTGCGGCCAAAGGAAAATTACCGGTTTCTATCAACAGTACTTATAAAGCCGGTGACGGTATAGCTACAGAAAAATTAGACCGATTAGGATTTGCCAAGCCCGAAAATGTTGGGATGAGTTCTGAAAAACTAAAGCAGATTGAGACCTATGCGCAGAAGGCTATCGACAGAATGATGGCCCCGGGCATGCAAGTTTTAGTCGCCCGAAAAGGCAAAGTGATTTACCAAAAATCGTTCGGGACTAAAACGTATGGCAGTACTGATAAAGTAAAGAATACCGATTTATACGATGTGGCTTCCCTGACCAAAATGGTAGCGACTTTGCCCAACGTAATGCAGGTTTACGACCAAAAGAAAGTTTCGCTCGAAACTACTTTAGGAGAAATGTTGCCCATGTTTAAAGGGTCTAATAAACAACAAATGACTTTCAAAGAATTGTTGTCGCATTACGGCAGAATGCAGGCATGGATTCCGTTTTATAAAGCCACTTTAGATTCGGCTAAAATGCCAATGGAAAAATACTATCGCAAGGTATACACCGAAGGCTTTACCAAACGAGTGTCTGACAGTTTGTTCCTTCGCGATGATTACCACGATACCATCATGAAGCAAATCATCAACAGCCCGTTGATTGATAAAAAAGAATACCGATACAGCGATTTTACTTTCATCATTTTGAAACAATACTTAGAGAAAATCACCGGTAAAAAGTTAGACGAATTGGCTGATGACAATTTTTACAAGACATTAGGGATGAACAATACACTATACAATCCGTTGCGAAAGTTTGATAAAAGTGTAATTGTTCCGACTGAGATTGATACGTATTTCCGTCACACCACCGTGCAAGGGTATGTACACGATATGGAAGCCGCTATGGAAGATGGCGTTGGCGGTCATGCCGGCATTTTTTCGAATGCGATGGATATAGCGAAGATGATGCAAATGTACCTTCAAAAAGGAAATTACGGTGGGCAACATTATTTTTCAGAAGCTACTTTTACTGATTTCAATACTTGTTGGTATTGTACACAAGGTAATCGCCGAGGCCTTGGATTTGACAAACCTCAAATTAGTGGGGGTGGGCCAACTTGTGGTTGTGTATCGTCGTCGAGTTTTGGGCATACCGGATTTACCGGAACGATTGCGTGGGCTGACCCGTCAACCGGTATTATTTATGTTTTCTTATCCAACCGAACGTATCCGGATTCGAATTTGCCTAACACCCTTTCCAAAGAAAACATTCGTGAAGACATTCAGAAAGTCATTCAGGATGCCATCATCGACAAATAATCTTTAACGCTTTTTTACCATTTAGCGTTCCTATTTTTTATAAATTCGTAGCACTAAAAAAGCAATATGAAAATAGCCATTGTTTGCTATCCTACCTTTGGGGGAAGTGGTGTAGTAGCCACAGAGTTGGGACTCGAATTAGCCCATCGCGGTCACGAAATTCATTTTATTACTTATCGTCAGCCCGTTCGTTTAGCACTATTGAATCCTAATGTGCATTACCACGAGGTTAATGTTCCCGAATATCCTTTGTTTCATTATCAACCCTATGAGTTGGCCTTGTCCAGTAAATTGGTGGATACGGTAAAACTCTATAAAATAGAATTGTTGCATGTGCATTATGCTATTCCTCATGCGTATGCCGGGTATATGGCCAAGCAAATGTTGAAAAGTGAAGGTATCCATATTCCGATGGTCACAACGCTTCACGGAACGGATATTACCTTAGTGGGGAATCATCCGGTTTATAAAACAGCCGTTACCTTCAGCATCAACAAATCGGATATAGTCACTTCGGTTTCCCAAAGTTTAAAAGACGACACTTATAAGCATTTCAATATAAAAAAGGATATTCATGTAATTCCCAACTTTATCGAGTTAGATAAACATCGCAATGAGACTTTGATTTCCTGTCAACGTTCGGTTATGGCTAAGCGGGAAGAGCGCATTGTTACGCACATCAGTAACTTCCGCAGGGTAAAACGCATTCCGGATATTATTAAGATTTTCTATAAAATTCAGGAGCATATTCCGGCCAAATTAATGATGGTAGGTGATGGGCCCGAAAAAGCTAAAGCGGAGCAATTGTGTGCTGAATTAGGCATTCAGGATAAAGTCATTTTCTTTGGTAACAGTCATGAAATAGACCAAATTTTGTCCTACTCGGATTTGTTCTTGTTGCCTTCAGAAACCGAAAGTTTCGGATTGGCTGCTTTAGAAGCTATGGCTTGGAGTGTACCGGTGATTTCCAGCAACTCAGGTGGTTTGCCCGAAGTGAATTTTGACGGCGTTTCAGGCTATTTGAGCAATGTAGGCGATGTGGACAGTATGGCTCAAAATGCGTTGAAAATTTTATCTGATGAAGCAACATTGGCTGAATTTAAAAGTAATGCTTTAACTGTTGCTAAACAATTTGATATTAAAAATATACTGCCGCTTTATGAAGAATTGTATCATGAAGCCATCAACCAAAAAGCCAAAAAATGAAAAGAATCCTCCCTGTACTAGCCTTAGTTTTTTTATACTCCTGTTCTTCTACTAAACATGCAGCCAGTAAGCCTTTGTATGAAGTGCTGACTGTAAATAATGATGGCGGAGCAAATATTAAGTTTTATGAAATTCTGACCGAACCCAAAGAAATCATGATGTTGTTGGGTGATGAAACGTTGAAGAAAAAAATAAAGTCTTCAGACACGACCAACAGCAGTTTTATTATCCTTAATGCCGGACCAACGAAGGAAACGTACAACCGTATAAAGATTGAAAAAGTAGTAGAAACGGCAACGCAAATAGAGCTGTATATTAAAGATTCTCAAAAAAATACCGCTATTGATCTTTCTGATGATGACACTTTATTTCCTTATACTATTGTCAAAATCAATTCAAAGAAGCCCATTGTTATTAAATAAAAAAATCCCGTCTGATGACGGGATTTTTAGTTTTATAGGTATTCAGATTAGAATCGGTAACGGATACCCAACGCGATGTCCGGACCGAAATTATCTTCACGGAATTGATTATCACCACTGTTGTTTAAGTAAAATTCAGGTCTGAAATCTAATGACAATTGTATTGGTGCTTCAGCAAAGTTGTACTCAATTCCAATATCACCTGCTGCCAGAATTATGGAACCGTTTTCGTTAACACCGTTGTAGTCATATCTCCAGCTTCCGATACCGGCACCTACTCCGGCATACCAATTGAAACCTTTGTCAATGTCCCAAACCCATTGGTACAAACCAACCAATTTCATCGCGTCAACGTGCTTGCTGTTTCTCCACCCTAAATCAAATTCCAATCGGTTGTTTTTAGACAATCCTCTTTGGTACGATATTTCTCCACCAAAGCCATCATTGTCCCCTAAACGCAAACCTAAAGCGTTCTTTGAAATGTCCTGTGCTTGTGTTGCCGTTGCTAATCCTAGTAGCATAAAGGCACTTAGAAATAATTTTTTCATAATTCTTGAATTAATTTTTGTTTAAAAATGAATGTTATAAAATTGAATTTGTAGTATCAATTTTATTAAAACAAAGTTAGGTGATAACTTTGATAGGTTTTTACATAATCTTTGTTAAAAGTTACAGAATTTCAATTTTACCCAAAATAAATAATCTCAAAACAAATTTCGCTAAATAATTTCAAAAAACTATATTTGTTTAAAACAATATACAATGGCCGGAAATAGCTATGGAACACTTTTCAGACTGACCACTTTTGGCGAATCTCACGGAGAAGCATTGGGCGGAGTTATTGATGGTTGTCCTGCCGGATTGTCGATCGATATGCAAGCTATCCAAAAGGAAATGCAACGCAGAAAACCGGGACAGTCGAGCATAGTTACCCAAAGAAAGGAAGAAGATGAAGTACAGTTTCTTTCCGGAATATTTGAAGGCAAAACTACCGGAACTCCCATAGGCTTTATCATCCCGAATACGAATCAAAAATCAGATGATTACTCCCATATTAAGGATAGCTATCGACCAAGTCATGCCGATTATGTTTATGAAAAAAAATACGGCATTCGCGATTATCGTGGTGGCGGAAGGAGTTCAGCCCGAGAAACGGCCTGTAGAGTTGTAGCCGGAGCGGTAGCTAAACAAGTTTTGCCCAATATTACAATCAATGCTTTTGTTTCATCGGTAGGTGATATTTTTATTGATAAACCTTATCAGGCTTTGGATTTTTCGTTGACTGAAACCAATGCGGTGCGTTGCCCTGACTTGGCTACTGCCGAAAGAATGGAAGATTACATTAAAGAAATTCGAAAACAAGGTGATACTGTTGGGGGTACTATTACGTGTGTACTGCAAAATGTGCCAATCGGATTAGGCGAACCGGTTTTTGATAAACTCCATGCAGAGCTAGGAAAAGCCATGTTATCCATTAATGCGGTAAAAGGTTTTGAATTGGGCAGCGGATTTTGTGGAGCCAAAATGAAAGGAAGCGAGCATAACGATTTGTATAATGAAGACGGTACTACCCAAACCAATCTTTCCGGAGGAATTCAAGGCGGTATTTCTAATGGGATGGATATTTATTTCCGAGTGGCTTTCAAACCGGTAGCCACTTTAATTCAAAAGCAAGAAGTTTTAACCAACCAAAATACAATCATAGAGCAACAAGGCAAAGGGCGCCATGATCCTTGTGTCGTTCCGAGAGCGGTTCCCATAGTGGAAGCTATGGCAGCTTTAGTACTAGCCGATTTTTATTTGATCAACAAAACATACCAACACTAAATGAGTACAACTGAAACCCAAAAAAAATCATTTCTTTCCAATCTTACGGTACAAATTATAATTGCCATGCTCTGCGGGGCTTTTTTGGGAATTTTTATCCATAACAATTACATAGAAGAAGATGCCAAAAGTTTTAGCGATAAAATAAAAATGCTGGCGACTATTTTCATTCGATTGGTACAAATGATTATCTCGCCTTTAGTGTTTACTACGTTAGTGGTCGGTATTGCTAAGCTTGGCGATATAAAAGCGGTCGGACGAATAGGAGGGAAGGCTTTACTTTGGTTCTTTTCAGCCTCATTGGTTTCCTTGTTAATAGGAATGTTTTGGGTCAATACATTGCAACCCGGTGTCGGATTAAAATTAGGTAATGTTGATTTGACCACTGCTACCGAAGTTGCCCAAAAGACAGAAGGTTTTTCGGCACAAAACTTTGTGGAGCACATTATTCCAAAAAGTATAGTAGAGGCGATGGCCACCAATGAAATCCTCCAAATTGTTATTTTTTCTATCTTTTTCGGATTAGCGGCTGCTTCTATTGGAGCCAATGCCAAGCCGGTGGTAAACGCTTTGGATAAAACATCGCACATTGTTTTGAAAATGGTAAACTACGTGATGAAGTTTGCTCCGATTGGTGTTTTTGGTGCTATTGCCGGCGTTTTTGCCATTAAAGATGTTAATGAATTGTTGGTCACGTATGCTAAATTTTTCAGTTCTTTCTTAGTTGGAATTGGCTCGTTATGGCTGTTTTTATTAGTGATTGGGTATATTTTTCTGAAAAGCCATATGACCACTTTGCTCAAAAGAATCGTCAGTCCATTGGTAATTGCATTTGGCACTACGAGTAGCGAAGCCGTATTCCCTAAATTGACAGAAGAGTTGGAACGTTTTGGGGTGAAAGATAAAATAGTTTCTTTTATGTTACCGCTAGGATATTCTTTCAATTTGGATGGCAGTATGATGTATATGACCTTTGCCAGTATTTTTATTGCGCAGGTGTATGGCGTTCATTTAGACACCGGAACACAGATGACCATGTTATTTGTTTTGATGTTAACCAGCAAAGGAATTGCAGGGGTGCCAAGAGCCAGTTTAGTAGTGGTAGCAGCAACTTGTGGAATGTTTAAAATCCCAATTGAGGGTATTGCTTTGATTTTACCGATAGATCATTTTTGTGATATGTTCCGAAGCGCGACCAATGTTTTAGGAAATGCTTTAGCCACTTCGGTTGTAGGTAGCTGGGAAAAAGACAGTTGAAAAATTTTGATATTTCAAATACTACTTTAAATTTGCCGTCAATAGCAAAATATTAAGTTGGTATTTTATGAAAAAAACATTACTATTTTTATTTCTTTTTTTAGGGTATTTTACTGCCGAAGCTCAATTTGACTGTGCGACCGACGCTGTTGAAATTATGGATAACGGAATTATTTCTACCCCAAATACTATTGACGGAAATTATGCCATAGGTTGTTTCAACGATACGGTTGACAGTAACGGAGATCCTATTTATGGAATTTGGTATACTTTCACACCGGATACTAATGGCGAAGTTAAAATTAATTCCAATTTACCCCAAAACGTAACACTTAATATTGATAGTAGGCTTTCGGTTTTTACCGGTGATTGCTCCAATTTAGTTTGTTATAAAAGTAATGACGATACTTCCACTTCGGTTTATTTGTCTACATTAACCTTTCCGGTACTGGCAGGGGTGACTTACTATATTCAATGGGATAGTTACTGGGATAATTCTGGCCCCGACTTCGATTTTACTTTTACTCCTATTTCTTGCCTGAAGATTTACACTATCAATCAACCTTCTAATTTAACGGATACTTCTGCTACTTTAAATTGGGATGCCTCACTAAGTAATCCGGCTTCTTATCAAGTTGAATATGGTGTGACAGGATTTACTCAAGGAACAGGAACGATTGTCACTAGTGATACAAACTCAATCGTCATTTCCGGCTTGGTTACCGGGACTATCTATGATTATTATATCAGAACAGCCTGTGATGCGAGCACTTTTAGTGATTGGTCAGCTGTCAATACATTAACCATGGCTAAAAGTTGTCCTTATTACAGTGGATTTGATTCGGATGCTGAATTTGCCGGTTGGACCACCAGCGGAAATGGGAATGGAGCTTATGGTCAAGGAACTATATCTTCCCAAGCCCAGTCACCCTCAAAATTTTGGATTTTTAACACGGGAACCACTGGTGATGCGGATAATTGGTTGTACTCTCCGCCTCTCGTATTGCAAGCGGGTGAAGCGGTTACCGTATCATTTTGGACCCGTTGTTTAACTACAAGAAATTTGAGACTAACTGTTGGAACGGATAATACGGCAGTTGCGCAAACCAGTACTATTTGGTCTAACACCTCATTGTTAAATACTACTTATACCCAAACATCAGCACCAGTATGGACAGCACCACAGGCAGGGGTTTATTACTTTGCTTTTAATGATAAATCAGCCGCTGCTGCAACAGCGACGCTTCGTTTAGATACGGTTACTTTTTCATCAACGATACTTGATGTAAAGAATAATTCATCTGTAAAACTACTGGTATACCCTAATCCGGTTGAGGCTATTTTGAATATATCCGGTGATACTGCTAATGAAATTAACTCAATTGAAATCATTGACATTAATGGCAGATTTATCAAACAGATAAAAACGGAAGGTACAGCCCAAGAGTCTGTTTCAGTTGCCGATTTAGCCAATGGAATTTACTTTTTAAGAATCAGTACTAATCAGGGGACTGTGGTTAAAAAAATCAGTAAAGACTGAGGTTAGGGTCTTTTGTTATTTAACTGTTTGACAATCATACAGTATAAATTCAAACTAAATTTTTTATGGGGAGATATAATTTGCTCATAAAATATAAAAAGTTAGTTAAAATTCTTTTGTATTAAAAGAAGTTTACTAAATTTGGCTTTTAAAATCTAAAAAACAATATTCTTATGAAAAAACTTTTACTATTATTTTTATTAGGTGTAGTAAACTTATCTGTAGCTCAAGTAGCGTTGACAGAAGGTTTTGAATCAACTACATTTCCTCCGACTGGATGGACAACTACTAACACTCATGCTACCAACAATTGGGCAAGAACAACAAACTCTATAACAGGAGCTGGGTCTGCTTATGTACAATGGATTGCTGAAGATCAGGATGAGTCTTTAATATCTCCAGCTTTTGATTTAACCACTTACACTTCTGCTTATTTGAACTTTACCGCTTCATTAGGTTACGAATATATGGTTGACCCGTTTCCAGCTGGAAACTTAGAAGTATCTATTTCAAATGATGCTGGTGCTACTTGGGCTCCATTATGGGTTGAGGAAGATTACGGTATTTACACTGATTATGAATATTTATATATCCACTTAGATTTGTCTTCTTATGTAGGTCAGTCAGGTCTTCAAGTTAAATTCGAATATATCGCTAACGATGCTGATACTGTAAAAATTGACGATGTTAGTGTTACAGCTTGTAAACCAGTTGATGATATCGGTTTAACAGCTTTATCTGATACAGGAGCTACAGCTGCTTGGACAAGTGATGCACCTAGTTATGATTTCGAATGGGGTACTGTAGGGTTTACTCAAGGTACAGGAACAATGTCTAACCAAACAGAATTAACTTTTGTTTTCCCAACATTGACTCCAGCTACCGGTTATTCTTATTATGTAAGAGCTAACTGTGGTGATTCTCAATCTCCATGGCAAGGACCTTTCACTTTCTACACTACTTTATCTACACCAACCAATCTTCCATATAGCTTTGGTTTTGAATCACCAACATTAGGTTCTGCCGGTTGGACAAGAAGTACAGGTGATTGGGATGTATATACTGCTGCTACATTAGCACAAGAAGGAACTAACCTTGCGGGTTGTTTTGGTAGTACTGTAGCAACAAACTCTTGGTTATTCTCAAGAGGTATGAATTTAACTGCTGGTGAAATCCTTACTATTAAATATTACTACAGAAAATACATTGCTGCCGGTACAGGTGGAACTAACAAATTAAAATCAGCTATCGGTACTACAAGAGCTACTGCTGCAACTACATTCGTAACAGTAACAGATAACGGAACTGTTGCTCCGGTTGTTATGACCCTACAAACTAGTAACTATACTGTTCCTACAACAAACATTTATTATTTAGGATTCAACTGCTATTCTCCAATTCAAACTACAGCTAATTCAGGAGCTATTTTGTTAGACGGAATCAGTGTTACTTCTAACTTAAGCAACAATCAGTTTGATTTATACGATAACATGTCAATCGTATCTCCAAACCCAGTTGTTAACACTTTCGAAGTGAAATTAAACGATAAATTAGATGCTTCTAAAGTATCATTAACAGTAACAGATATCAATGGTAAAGTGGTTAAACAATACACTAAAGCTGATTCATATGATGCTTCATCTTTACAAAGTGGTGTTTACTTCTTAACGGTAACTGATGGTACTGCTAAAGATGTTAAAAAATTAATTAAACAATAATTAGTTTCTAACTGATATAGAAAAACGACTAAGGAAACTTAGTCGTTTTTTTTGTTTTTACCATTCATCATCAAGAAGATGGTGCTCACTAGAGCAAAGATTACTAAGGCAAAAATACCTATCATAATGAAGGCACCGTTCTCCCAAGAATACAAAGGGATGTTTAAAAAAGTCATATTGTTAAGGTTTAAAGTTTATCAAAGTTACTTTGTTTAAACGATAACTCTAATGATAAATATCATGCTAAAAACTTAGCAAGGAGTTCAGGTGATGGAAGCCTACAAGATTCTTTTTTTCCAAACCATCGATAACGGTTTTTAGCTATATAATCATATACTAAGTTTAAAAAAGGAGTGGGAAAAATGGCAACTAAATTTAATAATCTATAAATTCCTCCTAATTCATTGGCTGTTCTCAAAACCGCTTGTGATTTACAGTAATAAGCTTTTCCGGGTTCATACAAAACAAGGCTGTCAATTTTAGTAAGGTCAATACCGATATGAGTGATGATTTTTTTTCCTAAGTCGGATTGTAAGGACACAAATCGAAAACTATCATTTTTATCATGCTTTATCAGAAACTGCACCGAAGAATCACAAAGATTACAAACACCGTCAAACAGAATAATCTTTTTATCTTTCGGTAAGGCTTCTATTTCCATATTTCCTATTATTTTGCCTGTACAAATTCTAAGGCTTCCAGGCTTACTTTAGAAGTAAAAACGCCATAGTTAACAACCGCTTTATTCTTCTCAATTTTATCAATCGTTCCAACCGATTTACCGTCAATCATGCGAACACGGTCACCAATTTTCAAGGTAACTTTTGGTCTTTCAGTTTCCAGTTTTTGGGCTTTTATTTTTTTCTCTTTCTTTTCTTTTCGAATTTCTTCTACTTTGACTTTAACTTCTTCAACGACTTTTTTCTGAATAATTTCTTTTTCTTTTTTCTCTTTTACGGTAGCTTTTTTTCGCTTAGAATTTTCGATTTCAACCATTTTCAAAAACTCGCCAATCAGTACTTTTTTGTCTTTATTATTAAAGTACTTTTCCGAAATATCATCAACCTTTTGCCCCATATAAATCAAACGTTGATTCGCATCATATAATTCCTGATACCGTTCCAGTTTTTCCTGAATTTTCACATTGATGGTTTCCATTTTCTTGCCTTCTTCACGGGCTTTGCTTTCTTCCTCTTTTAGTATTTGGGAGGTTTTCTCCAACTTAGAACGCTCTTTTTGTAAAGTGGCTATCGTTTTGTCAAAGCGAACCTTACCGCCTTCTATTTTCTTTTTGGCTCTATTAATCAAACCGTAGGGGATTCCGTTTTTTTGTGCCACTTCAAACGTGAAGGAACTTCCGGCTTGTCCCAAAATCAGTTTATACATAGGTTCCAATGATTTCTCATCAAAAAGCATATTGGCATTGCTGGCAAACGGCAGTTCATTGGCCAAAATCTTCAAATTAGAATAATGAGTGGTAATGATACCAAAAGCTTCTCGATGATAGAATTCTTCCAAGAAAGTTTCTGCCAAAGCCCCACCCAGTTCAGGATCAGAACCGGTTCCAAACTCATCAATCAAGAACAATGTTTTGGCATTGCATTTTTTCAAAAAGTAATTCATGTTCTTTAACCGATAACTGTAGGTGCTCAAATGGTTTTCAATCGACTGATTATCGCCAATGTCGGTCAGGATTCGGTCAAACAAAAAGTCTCACTTCGCTCATGCACCGGAATCAGAATGCCGCATTGCAACATCAACTGCAATAAGCCAACTGTTTTTAACGATATAGTTTTTCCACCGGCGTTAGGGCCCGAAATGACAATAATTCTACTTTTGTTATTTAACTCAATAGTCTGAGGAAATGTTTTTTCTTTCTTTTCGTTATTATTTAAAAGTAGAATAGGATGGAAAGCATCTCTGAAGTACAATCGCTTTTCTTCGATGATGTTGGGTAAAATGGCGTTGATTTTATTGGCATATTTGGCTTTAGCGGCAATAACATCTATATCGCTCAGAAAATCTTGATATTGTCTTAATAATTCAATGTAAGGTCTTATATCGTTGGAGAGTTTCTTCAGGATTTTAGTAATTTCTTCCCGTTCTTCATACTCCAAATTATTCAATTCACGAGAATAGCGTAAGGTGGCCTCGGGTTCAATATAAGCAATGCTTCCCGTTTTTGAGCTGCCCAAAATGGAGCCTTTGACCTTTCGTCGGTACATTGCCATAACAGCCAACACTCTTCGATTTTCAACAATACTCTCTTTAATTTCATCTAAATAGCCCAGCGAGTTGTATTGGCTCAAGGCTTGTCCAAAACTCTGATTGACTTTTCCGCGAACCAAGTTCATATCGCGTCGAATATTGATTAAATCGGGTGAAGCATTGTCTTTGATTTCGCCATATTTATCCACCACTTCATCAATTTTCTGAATGATGAATTTAGTGTATTCCACCTGAGCCGCTTTGGTATTTAGTTTCGGATAGTAGTCATGAAATTTTTTCAGAAACAGCAACAATACATTAACCGTTTCCGAAAGAGTCGCTATTTTTCTAAAGCTACCTACTTCTAAAAAACTGTCCTCAATGGCCAGAAATTTTATATCGTTTGAAACCGAATCAAATCCATGATTGGGAATGGCGTTGTTATTGGTAAATGAGGACAGATACTCTGAAGTTTGTACCAAAGCCTCCATAAGAGTTTCCTTGTCTTTAAAAGGAACAATTTCCAAAGCCTTTTGTTTTCCGATTTCAGTATTGCATCGGTCTGAAATGGTTTGCAAAACGGTATTAAATTCTAAATCCTGTAGTGTTTTATCTGTAATCGAAATCATTAAATCAGTGTCTTTGGCTCAAAGTTACAAAGGATAAAATCCATATTGCAACAGAAAATGTTATTTTTGATAAAATTTTAGCCATGTTTGTCAAAATACATTCTTCCTGGCATGAGGTGCTGTCCGCTGAGTTTGAAAAACCCTATTTTGAGCAACTCATAACCTTTGTAAAAAACGAATACACCACTAAAACCTGCTTTCCTAAAGGAACCCAAATTTTCTCGGCTTTTGACCATTGTACCTTTGATGATGTTAAGGTGGTTATTATTGGTCAGGATCCATACCACGGTTTTGGACAGGCCAATGGGTTGTGTTTTTCGGTAAATGACGGCATTGCTTTTCCGCCTTCGTTGATTAATATTTTTAAAGAAATTCAAACCGATTTGAAGCATGATTTTCCCAGCACCGGAAATTTAGAACGCTGGGCCGAACAAGGCGTTTTATTACTGAATGCAACCTTAACGGTTCGCGAAAGTGAAGCAGGGAGCCACCAAAATAAAGGATGGGAAACCTTTACCGATGCCGTGATTCAGAAAATTTCGGACGAAAAAGAGAATGTAGTATTTCTGCTTTGGGGAGGATTTGCCAAAAAGAAGGGAGCCAAAATTGACCGCGCCAAGCACCATATATTGGAAACCGGACATCCGTCGCCGTTGAGTGCTAATCGCGGGTTATGGTTTGGCAATAAACATTTCAGTAAGACAAATACATACCTCAAAAGTTTAGGAAAACAGGAAATTGAATGGTAAAAAAAATCCACTGCGGTTGACAATGGATTTTAGAACGTTTTAGATTAGTTTACCGTAAAATTGTAATAACCATTAGCATCAATACCCGCCACTAACGAATTAATTTTTATAATCAGTCGCTTGGACGGACTTACAGAACGTATTTCAACATCGGTAGTAGAATCGCTATTGTAACCATAGCTCAAACGGTAAGTACCGGCTGTTAGCAGAGGAAAACCAACACGGTATTCATAAGTTTCATCAGCAGGATTGTAAATACAAGTTCCTTCAACAAATGATCCGTTTTCGGCATCGCCTTTTACAATGTCCAGTTGATTTTTATTTACATAAATGATTTCCCAAGTTTCAGCGTCAAATTGTTTTTCTATGACGTATGAAAAATTGAATGCATCGGCACCGGTAGTTTTTTGTAAATCCAACGGTTTTCCATTTTCGTCCTGATATTTAGAAAAATCAGCGTTAACATATAACTTTTCGCCAACAGTATAAGTAGTGCTATGAGGGTCAATAGTTACTAAATGCGGGATGTCTACATAAACGGTATTGTAAAATCCATCGTCATTGGTATCACAATTTGACAGCAATAAAGCCATCAGTGCCAGGAGTATATAATTAATTTTTTTCATGTGTTGCTGTGTTAAAATCGGTACCCTAAATTAAGACCTACTCTTGAAATTACATCCGGACTTTTAGCTTTATTGGTAAGGTTGGAGCCAAATCCGACTAAAAATTCAAGCGCAATACTGTCTTTAAAATACATTTTGTATCCTAAACTTCCACCCAAAGCAAAATCGGTGTATTTCGTTTTTTGAGTGGTATAATATCCAATACCGTTTGTGTCTTCTAAACGAATGATTTCTTTATAATCTCCTCCGTTATAGGAACCAAAAATTTCGGCAAAATAATATCTCGATTTACTTTTGGAAAGGGCATAACGCACATACGGGTTGAATTCAAACTTAGGAACGTTATTTCGGTACCCGTTGTCAAAGTCGTCATTGAGTTTACTGCTGTTGGAAAAATTCACATTAAATCCGGTAGAAAAATCTCCATCAAAGAAACGTTCATAGCTCAAACTGGCTTTAGCCGAAACAATAGCCGACAGTATATCTACGCGAAATTCATTCTTTTTACCGGCAATAACTGAGTTTTGTTGGGCTTGCGACAGCAACGAAAACAGCAGCAATAGGCTGAATAGTTTTTTCATCAAAAGAGTATTTTAATTTGAAACGAATATAGTAAATAAAACTATTGTCAGTAGTTAATTTAATCGAAGAAATTAGTCCAAAGTCAATGCTCCCAATATTTCTTCATGCATAAACGGGCCACCCGGATATTTGGCTGTGTAGTCTAAGTTTAGCCAAATTTTGCCCCGTTCATCAATATGATAGTGGATTTTTTTTCCTTTGCTCTCTGTTGGGAATAACTCTTTTTTGATAGCATAATTAATGCGTTCTAAATCTTTTTTGGTTCCAATGTACAGCTCAGGATAGATATGTCCTTTGGTATGAATTAATCTTGTGGTGCCACCAATAGCTTTGATGCAGGCAGCCATTAATACCGAATGATCATCACAATCGCCTGAAAGGTATTTTAAAGACTCAGTAGCTTTGGCAATGTAATCATGTCCTTTTGGATCACTCACATAATTCCACCGGCTGTTGATTTCCTTAAAAATAGCAAACGATTGAATAAGGGTCCAATCTTCATTGTAGCCTTTCACATGTTTGAAATGTTTATTGATAGCCATAATTGCAAAGTCACGCACTTTGGGGTTTTGATATTCAACGGCGTCGATAATCTTTGATTTGTTGGGGAACGGTAATAATTTTGAAATGATAATATCCTGTGGGTAAGGGTCATCATTCATCGTATAAATCATAGAGCGATAATCTTCAAAAACGGTTTGAAAAGTGTAATCGCCGAATAAAGTACCAATGACAAGGATGATTAGATACAGAATAACCGAAATGAGTGTTATTCTTCTCATGGCTCTTAATATCACTTGGAATATAAAAAGAATGAGCAAGAACAATAAGATTCGGTCAATATGATGTGCCCAATCCAGTGTGATGAGATTTTGATGGGCAATGATAAAAACCGGAATGGTAATCAGGATATTCAGTGCAAAAATGATAATCAAATCCCAAGGACTTTTTATCCTGAATTTTTCTTTCAGTTGCTGATAAGTACCCTTTCCTAATTTTATCATAGTGCTGACAATAAAAGCTAAACGGCTTTTACTATGGTAGCAAAAGTACCTTTTTTATCGATAATTTTGAGGTCAAACAGCTGATTTTGAATTTTGTTTAACACATTTTCCTCCAATGGTTTTTGCGACCATTTGGTTAAGGATAACCACTCTTGAATGTCTTCTGATTTTTGATGGTATTTTGAGGCCAATGTTCTGTCAATACTGGGAATGTCTTTAAAATCCACTGTTGTATTGTTGATGATATCGAGAATAAGATCAACGGTTTGAAAGTTTTCTTCTAAAAAAGTATTTCGAACGGCAATTACGAAACAAGGCCAAGGAGTAGGACAATCGGCCACACGTCGGAAAACACCTTTGTCTACCAACGGTTTGGTCATAAAACGTTCCCACATAAAATAATCAGCAACTCCATGGGTCAAGGCCTCAACAGCGCCGTCAATTGTATTTACGGTTTCAAACTGCAATTGTTCCGTATTCCAGTTTTGGTTTCGGGCGTTAACATAGGCCATCAAATGCGAACCTGAGCCATAGCGTGAAATGGCTACTTTGGTGTGTTCTAAATCGGTTATAGTTTTATAATTAGACGCAGCTGCAACGTGAATTCCCCATATCAAAGGACTTTCCACATACACCTGAACAATGGAGCTCGGATTGCCGCCAACAATATCTTTTACTATACCTTCGGTTAGGATAACTGCCATATCAGTTTCACCATTGCGAAGCATTTGGCACATTTTGCCGGTTCCTTCGGGAATATTGGTCCATTGTAAATCGATGCCTGCTTGCTCAAATTCGCCTCCCTCTATGCAAAGATGCCAAGGTAAATTGAAATGTTCGGGAACGCCCGCTATTTTTACGGTTTTCATGTGGATAGTGTATTATTTTTTAATTCATACCAATAACACGTAATACCATCATCGGTATATTGATTTTTTTGTTGCATCCCCAGTTTTTGCAAGATGCGATTGGAACCGGTATTGTCAACATGAGCCATGGCGTATAGCATAGGGATTTTCATTTCCTGAAATGCATACTTTAACCATGCCTGAGCCGCTTCAAAGGCATAGCCATTACCCCAGTGTTTTTCCTGTAGACGGTACCCGATATCATAAAAGTTGACATGATTGTTTTCTTCTTCGGTGATGAATTTCAATCCGGCCCAGCCGATTACTTCTTGGGTGTCTTTTAACTCAACAACAAAACGGCCAATACCGTTGCTGCTGTATTGATTTCGAATGCTCTCGATATACCCATAACACTGTTCTATAGCAGTCACAGGGTTATTTCCTAAGTATAAATGTACTTTAGGGTTGCTATCTAAAGCAAACATAGCTTCGGCATCGGAGTGTTTAAAAGGGCGAAGCAGGAGACGTTCAGTTTCAATGATTAAGTTCATTAACTAAATTTTTGTTTGTCAAATTTATACCAACTGTGCAATGAATTATAAGTGATATAGTCATTCATAAATTCAAAGCCAAGTTTTTTTAAAACGATATTAGAACCACTATTGTCGCTCACGGCGCAGGCATAAATAGTGGATAGTTTCATAGTGTTAAACCCGTAATCTAGCCAAGCCCGTGCCGCTTCAGTGGCAAAACCTTTTCGCCAATATTCTTTCCCAAACCGATAGCCTAAATCATAAAAATCAATATGGTTGTTTTCAGCTGTAGCTCTGAATTTTAAACCTGAAAATCCAATAAGTTTATTTGTTTCTTTCAAAATAACAGCAAACCTGCCCATTCCATTTTTTTGATACTCGTTGATGATTTTCTGAACATACTGTTCGACTTCGACTCTTGTTGTTAATGGATTTCTTAAATAGGCATTGACATCTGGATTGTTGTTCATAGCAAAAAAAGCGTCCACATCAGACAGCTCTAACGGGCGAAGTAACAAACGGTTGGTTTCCAGTTGTAAGTTCATTTTTTTTAGCCCCGATAGCAGTGGAAATCCTTTGTGCTGAACTTTTTCAGGACAAAGATTGCAACGTATAGCGGGAAATAGCTTCTAAAATTATTCCGCCAATTTATCTAAAGCATACGCGATTAAAGCATCAACAGCTTTGTATGGGTCTTCACTGAAAGTTCCGCTAGCACGGTTGGCAATGATGGCATTCAGCGATAAACATTCATGGCCTAATAGTTTACCCAAGCCATAAATAGCACCGGTTTCCATTTCCAAATTGGTCATTTTGATGCCTTCAAATTCAAAGCTGTCCATTTTAGCATTTAACCCCGGATCTTGAATTTCTAAGCGAAGTACTCTTCCTTGTGGTCCGTAAAAACCTCCGGCCGTTCCGGTAAACCCTTTGAATATTTTATCGCTTTCCAGTCTTTTTTCTAAAGTTTCAGAGCAAGTAATTACGTATGGACGTCCTTTTCTTAAGTCCCAATTGGTTTGGGCTATGAAGGCATCTTCCATTGCTTTTTCTGAAATATCCTCAATTAAGTAGGAGCGAAGCATGTTGTCAAGTCCTAAACCATATTTACTCATTACCATGCTGTCACAAGGAATGCCGGCTTGTAAAGAACCCGAAGTTCCTATACGAACGATGTTTAGTTTGGTTAGATTTTCTTTTGGTTTACGGGTTGCTAAGTCGATATTAACTAAGGCATCCAATTCGTTCATCACGATGTCGATATTATCCGGTCCGATTCCGGTTGACATTACGGTCATTTTTTTGCCTTTGAAATAACCGGTTTGGGTTTTGAATTCGCGTTTTTGTGTAGAAAATTCTACGCTGTCAAAGAACTGTGTAATTTTTTCTACTCGGTTTTGATCTCCCACAAAAATGATGTCGTGAGCAATATGTTCGGGTTTTAAATTTAAGTGATAGACGCTGCCGTCAGGGTTTAATATTAATTCTGATGATTGTATCATTGTTCTATTTTAATTATTGGTTTTATGTTCTGTTTGATAATCAGCCGCCAACGCGTTTTGTTTTAAATCCTTTAGCGGATAATATATTCATTATTTTATCGCGGTAATCTCCTTGAATGATGATGGCACCGTCTTTAAAAGTACCGCCTACACTGAGCTTAGTCTTTATTTCTTTGGCTAAAACTTTGAAATCTTCATCGCTGCCTTCATAGCCTTCGATGATGGTGGTGGGTTTGCCTTTTCGTTTTTCATATTTGCAAATCATGGGTTCTTTTTGAATAAAGAGCTCATGATTTTCGGCAACCGCTTCTTCTTGTTCCTGAATTGGTTCGTGGTCCGGAAAGAGTTTTTTTAATTGTTCCTGTAAGTCCATTATAATTTATAAAAAATCAAAAAGACATTGAGCGCAAACTCAATGTCTTTAATAAAATTATTGAATTAACCTTTACTTTTTAAGTCCTAGTTCTACTAATCTTTCGTCAAGGTATTCGCCTGCAGTAATGTCTTCAAATCCTTTCGGATGATCAGCATCAATACATTTTTCTAAACAATTTAGTGGCATGTCGCTCACCGGGTGCATAAAGAACGGAATAGAAAAACGGGAAGTGCCCCATAATTCTCTTGGGGGATTCACCACTTGGTGAATAGTAGATTTCAATTTGTTGTTGGTGTGGCGTGAAAGCATGTCACCTACATTAATCATCAACTCATCAGGTTGTGCCATAGCATCAATCCAGTCGCCGTTGTGATTTTGCACCTGTAATCCTTTGCCTTGCGCTCCCATCAATAAAGTAATCAAATTGATATCGCCATGAGCGGCAGCACGTACGGCTCCGTCTTTTGGTTCATCAGTGATAGGTGGGTAGTGGATAGGTCTCAGGATGCTGTTACCGTCTTTGATGTAGTTATCAAAATAAAACTCGTCCAAACCTATGTAAAGCGCTAAAGCTCTCAATACATAAATACCTGTTTTTTCAAGCATTCTGTAGGCTTCTTTACCTACTTCGTTGAAATGAGGTAGTTCTGATACGGTTACATTGTCAGGATACTCATGAGCGTACTTCGACCCTTCGCTAACGTATTGTCCAAAATGCCAAAACTCTTTCAAATCACCGGCCGAACGTCCTTTGGCATGTTCTTTACCAAAAGAAACATAACCACGTTGTCCGCCAATGCCTGGAATTTCGTATTTTGCTTTGGTTTCCAGAGGGAGAGCGAAGAAGTTGCGCACTTCTGAATATAAGTCTCCTACCAATTTGTCATCTAAAAAATGACCTTTTAACGCCACGAAGCCAATGTCTTCATAAGCTCTTCCGATTTCATTTACAAATTTTTGTTTACGTGCCGGATCATCCGACAGGAAATCACGTAAGTCAACACTTGGAATTTGTTGCATACTAAAACTTTTTTGTTAATAACTTAAGTTGGAAAAATGCCAACCATAACTACAAATGTAACGATTATTTAAATATAAAAAATCAAAGTTATTAACAATTCGGCTATCTTTTGGATTAGTAAAGTGACTGATAGTGAGTTGACTGATTTCTGTTTTCTTAGCTTTATTTTTCGGTCGCTATTTTTAAAACTCTTGTCAAATAACTAAACACTTTTTAGTACTTTTGGGCGACTTTATAATACAGCAAACAAGATGAATTTCGACAGAAAAGAATTATCCAATGTTCAACTAGTAGATTTATATAAAAGACTGCTTAAACCCAGACTGATAGAAGAAAAAATGCTTATCCTGCTACGTCAGGGGAAAGTGTCTAAATGGTTCTCAGGTATTGGGCAGGAAGCTATATCGGTAGGGATTACTGCGGCTTTAGACAAAGACGAATACATTTTACCCATGCACAGAAACTTGGGCGTATTTACCGGAAGAGACATTCCGTTGCACCGTTTGTTCTCGCAATGGCAAGGTAAGAAAACCGGTTTCACTAAAGGGCGTGACCGTTCATTTCACTTTGGTACACAAGAATTCAAAATCATAGGCATGATATCGCATCTGGGTCCACAAATGGGTGTAGCCGATGGAATTGCTTTGGCTAATAAATTAAAAAAGAACGGTAAAGTAACCGCTGTATTTACCGGAGAAGGAGCTACTTCAGAAGGAGATTTTCACGAAGCGTTGAATATTGCAGCTGTATGGGATTTACCGGTATTATTTGTTATCGAAAATAATGGTTATGGATTATCTACCCCAACCAATGAGCAATACCGTTGTGAAAACTTAGCCGATAAAGGCAAAGGGTATGGTATGGAAAGTCATATCATTGACGGAAACAATATATTAGATGTTTTTACCAAGATTGCTGAGTTGAAAGCTTCTATGTTTGAGAATCCTCGCCCGGTTTTATTAGAATTTAAAACGTTCCGTATGCGTGGGCACGAAGAGGCGAGTGGTACTAAATATGTTCCGCAGGAATTGATGGATATGTGGGCTGTCAAAGACCCTATTTCAAATTACAGAAAGTACTTGTTGGAAATAAGTGTGCTGTCTGAGGAAGAAGATGAAAAACTAAAGACCGCTATTAAAGCCGAAATAGACGAACACTGGGCTATTACCCAAGCAGAACCGGAATGTGAAGCGGATTTAGCGGAAGAACTCAACGATATGTATGAACCGTATGATTTTGAAGCTATACCTCATGGTGAAGCTGTTGAAAATATCCGTATGGTTGATGCAATTTCTAATGCTTTACGCCAATCCATGGAACGACACGATAACTTGGTAATCATGGGGCAAGATATAGCCGAATATGGCGGCGCCTTTAAAATTACGGATGGTTTTGTAGCCCAATTTGGTAAAGACCGAGTTCGCAATACACCCATCTGTGAAAGCGCGGTGGTTTCTGCCGCTAACGGCTTATCGATAAATGGACATAAAGCAATTGTAGAAATGCAGTTTGCTGATTTTGTTTCTTCGGGTTTTAATCCAATTGTGAACTTGCTGGCCAAACAACATTATCGTTGGAACGAGAAAGCCGATGTAGTAGTGCGTATGCCTTGCGGTGGTGGTACTCAGGCCGGACCGTTTCACTCGCAAACTAATGAAGCTTGGTTTACTAAAACTCCGGGGTTAAAAGTGGTTTATCCGGCATTTCCGTATGATGCGAAGGGTTTGTTGAATACCGCCATTAACGATCCAAATCCGGTAATGTATTTTGAACACAAACAGTTATACAGAAGTGTTTACCAAGATGTGCCGGCTGATTATTATACCATTCCTTTTGGAAAAGCGGCTTTGTTGAAAGAAGGAAACGATGTAACGATTATTTCTTTTGGAGCCGGAGTACACTGGACTTTGGAAACTTTAGCGAAACATACGAACATCAGCGCCGATTTAATTGATTTGCGCAGCTTGCAACCGCTCGATACGGAGACTATTTTTGCTTCGGTTAAGAAAACCAATAAAGTGATTATTCTTCAAGAAGATTCTTTGTTTGGCGGAGTAGCCAGTGATATTGCTTCGATGATTATGGAGCAATGCTTTGAACATCTGGATGCACCGGTACGTAGAGTTGGTAGTTTGGAAACGGCTATTCCATTTGTAAAAGCATTGGAAGATCAGTATTTGCCTAAAGAACGTTTTGAAAGTACCTTGCTGGACTTGCTGGCTTATTAGCTTTTAAATTACTTAGATGATTAAATAAAAAAAGGCGCTTTAATGAGCGCCTTTTTTGTTTACTATAGTTTTATTTTTTCTTTTTCGAGTCGATGACTGCCCCTGTACCAGCACCTACAGCGGCTCCGGCCAAACCACCAATTATTGCTCCTTCCCCTTTCTTTTTAGAAACAACTGCACCGGTTACAGCGCCTACACCGGCACCAATCAAAGCGCCTTTGGCGGTATTACTCATTCCTTTTTTTTGAGGGGTAGTTGCAGTACTACTTAAAGAAGCTTGCTGTTGTCGGGCCTCCTGTTCTGCCATTACTGTTTTCATCGAATCTATGGCTCTTTGTTTTTCCATAACCAATTTCATCGAGTCGACAGTAGCTTGCTTTGCTTTTTCCTGAGCGGCCTTTTCGGCGGCTACATCTTTACACGAAGCTACCCCAAAGGTAACAACAAGTAATAAGATTATCTTTTTCATGATAATGTGTTTTAATAGATTAGTAATGAAAGTTACAAAAAAAAAGTAAATCAGTAGTAAGCTATTTTTACTGATACTAAATTTAGAAAAAAACCACCCAATGTTCTTGGATGGTTTCTCTTATGAATAAACTGTTTTACTTATTATCGATTCGCAACTGCCTTGTTCGATAAGGGTTTTGCTTTAGTGGGTTTGTTGGTTTTTACCCCATTGGTCCAATATTCTTTGCCAAAAATGGAACCGTCTTTGTTTTTTATGATAAACGGCCCTTCTTTTTTATCCTGACGGAATTCTCCTTGCACGTATACTTTGGCATTATCATAGTATTCGATATAAGGTCCTTCTTTTACATTGTTTTTGTAATTAATCACATAGTTCACATTGCCATTATCAAAGTAGTAGGTTCTTTTGCCTTCCAGCTTTGAATCGTATAAATCTAAACTGTAGGATATCAAACTGTTTTTGTGGGTTAATTTATTATAATAGACATGAATGTAGCGGTCTTTTATAATATAGGGGCGTATCTTGTAGATTGCCGCATTTTCTTTGGTTGTAATTTTATAATCACAATCATACCAAATAGTGTCCGTCGAAACAGAATACCTTGTTTTGCCAATACTAAAAATGGAAAATAATAAAAACGAGAGTAGTGCTAATTTTTTCATATAGTAGGATAGTAAGAATTATAGCGGTGACTAAACTACTATATTTTATTAACAATTATTTTAAAAATGTTAATAAAGTGATTAAAATTGTAAGCTTTACCCTTTTAATAATGAATGAATTAAATAAAATAATGTATTTTTCTTACGCTATTTTTTAGTGTTAAAAAACTAATTTTAAGTTACCTTTATAATTGAAGTATAATTTCGGAAAATTTATCTTTTGTAATCGGCTTTATAATAAAGTCACTCACAGCGCTAATACTTTTGGCTCTACTGATATCGTGTGGTGAAATAGAAGAAGAGCATACATAAATAGTGATTTTTTTAGTGTATTCAGTTTCCATTTTTACAAACTCATTAAGGAATTGCCAGCCATCCATGATAGGCATTGACAGATCTAAAAAAATAACCTCTGGTAAACGGCTTGAATGTTTTAAATTTTCTTTTAAAAAATCTAAAGCATCCAGCCCGTTATTAAAGACTTTCACTTCTTTTACGTGATTGGTTTTTTCAATAATTTTTTTGGTAACAAAAATGAAAGTATCATCGTCGTCTACCAATGCTAAAATTTCAATATTTCTCATATGATTCAGTTGTTAAATTCAATAAAAAATGTGCTACCTTTATTAGGAATGCTTTCTATCCATATTCTGCCTCCCATAGATTCCACTTGGGTTTTGGTCATAAATAGTCCAAATCCTCGGGCATCAGGATGCTTGTGAAATACTTTTCGGATTTTGAAAATGTTGTCTTTGTGCATTTCCAAATCTATACCGAGACCATTGTCTTTTACCGAGAGTATAATACTGTTATTTGTTTTTTTGATTCAATTTTTAAGATAAGATCTCTTTCAGGGGATTTGTATTTTAAAGCATTGCTAACCAGATTGGTTAGTATACTGTTGATATAACGTTGAGGATAAAAAACATAAGGGGCTTCATCAAAATTGAAGGTAATAGCCGCTTTACAGGAATTAATTTGTGTAGCAAACCCTATTAAGATTTTATTTAGGTTGTCTTTTAAATTAATTTTAGTTGATTCTACATCAAGATCTTGCCGAACTTGAAGTGATTCTACCAGTTCATCAAATATACCGTTCAGATGATTGACAACCGGTTTTATTTTGGCCAATACTTCACTTTTTTCTTGCTCATCGTCACTTTCTTCCACATAATCAAGCAGCATAGAAATATTGACTAATGGAGCTCTAAGATTGTGAGAAACAATGTTGCAAAAATCTACCAATTGTTTGTTTTGATGTTCCGCATTGATTAGCATTTTGGCTATTTTTTCCTCTCCCTTTTTGCGTTCTGTTATATCAGAGCGGATGGCTACATATTGATATGGTTTTCCGTTTTCATTCAAAAACGGAACTATAGTGGTGTCAACCCAGTAATAGGTACCATCTTTTGCCTTGTTTTTTAATTCTCCTTTCCATACTTTTCCTTTAGCAATAGTGGTCCATAGAGTTTTAATAAATTCTTTGGGATGATAACTGGAATTGATAATGCGATGGTCATGTCCTAACAACTCTGCTCTAGAATATTTTGATATTTTACAAAAATTATCATTTACATGGGTAATAATCCCCTTTTGATTAGTAATAGCTACGATTGAAGATTCATCTAGAGCATATTTATAATCGGATATTTCTTTTAATCTTTTTAGTAATTCTTCTTCACCATTTTTTCTTTCGGTTATATCGGAGCGTATGGCAACATATTGATAAGGCTTTCCTTGTTCATTCAAAAAAGGGACAATAGTGGTATCTACCCAATACGGTGTACCGTCTTTAGCTCTGTTTTTTAATTCACCTTTCCAAACTTTTCCCTGAGCAATTGTTCTCCAAAGTTCCTGAATAAATTTCTTGGTATGATAGCCCGAATTGATGATACGGTGATCCTGACCTAAAAGTTCTTTACGCGTATACTTTGAGATTTTACAAAAATTGTCATTAACATGGGTTATGGTTCCTTTTTGATCTGTAATGGCTAGAATTGAAGATTCGTCCAGAGCATATTTGTAATCGGAGATTTCTTTAATTTTTTTTAAGAGCTCCAGTTCTTCCATTTCCTTTGATGTCATACTTGTCCTATATAGTTTTAACTAAATTTTATTTATCAACTAACTATCGGGGGTAAGATAGAGGAGGTATTTATATCAAATGTAGAAAAATGTTTTTTATAAGAAGGTGTTAAAACTGTTAAAGTTTTAACAGTTCTTTAACTTTATAAAGATTTGTTATTGTAAAAAAAAAACCATCCATGATTTATGAATGGTTTTTCAACAATTAAAATAACTAAAAATTTAGAAGCAATAACTATTTTTCGCTACCAGTTTAGTGGTAATCGTTTCTCTTAAACCTACTATATTAGGCATATTAGTATATTTGGTAAAACGACGCAATCCCATTAACATCATGCGTTGTTCGTCGCCTTCGGCAAAAGAGATAATACTTTCCTTTCCTTTTAATGTCACTACATCTACCGCTTTGTATAAGTATAGTTTAGCCATGGCAATTTGTTCTTGTACTTTGTCTTGCCCTTCTTTTTTGGCTAATTTTTCAGTTCTTAAAAGGGTACTTTCCGCAATGTAAATTTCTATCAGCATATCGGCAGCAGCCATTAATAGCTGTTGGTGTGCATCTAAATCCATTCCGAATTTTTGAACAGCAGCACCGGCTACCATAAGGAACGCTTTTTTCAATTTAGCGATCATTTCTTTTTCTTCTGAAAATAATTCTGAATAATCAGGAGTGTCAAAAGATGGAATTCCCATCAGTTCTTCCTGAACTTTCATGGCCGGACCTAACAAATCAACATGCCCTTTCATGGCTTTTTTAATCAGCATTCCTACCGATAACATTCTATTGATTTCGTTTGTTCCTTCGTAAATTCTAGCAATTCGGGCGTCACGCCAAGCGCTTTCCATAGGAGTATCTTCCGAAAATCCCATTCCGCCATAAATTTGAATGCCTTCATCGGCACAGTCTTGAACGTCTTCGGAAACGGCTACTTTTAGAATAGAACATTCTATGGCAAATTCTTCCACGCCTTTTAATTCTGCTTCCTGATGCGTAGCTCCTTCTGCTTCGCGTAATTTTATACGGGTTTCAATGTCTTTGGCGGCTCTGTATGTTGCACTTTCTCCGGCATACGCAGAAGTAGCCATTTCAGCTAATTTATAACGGATAGCACCAAAATTAGCAATCGGTGTATTGAATTGTATTCTTTCATTGGCATAATGAACTGCATTGGTGGTCACTCGACGTTGGGCATCCAAACAAGCCGCGGCTAATTTGATTCGTCCCACATTCAAGGCATTCATAGCAATTTTGAATCCTTCACCACGTCCCGCTAACATGTTTTCAACCGGAACTTTAGTGTCGGCAAAGAAAACCTGACGGGTAGACGAGGCACGAATCCCTAATTTGTGTTCTTCTTCATTCATGGTGATACCATTACTCGGATCATTTTCTACAATGAATCCGGTAATATTTTTATCATCTTCTATTCGGGCAAATACTATAAAAAGCGAGCAAAACCCGGCATTGGATATCCACATTTTACCTCCGGTGATTTTATAATATTTTCCGTCTTCTGATAAAACAGCCTTAGTTTTTCCCGAGTTGGCATCAGAGCCAGCGCCCGGTTCGGTCAAACAATAAGCCCCAAACCATTCGCCGGAAGCTAATTTGGGTACGTATTTTTGTTTTTGCTCTTCGGTTCCGTAAAGTGTAATAGGCATAGTTCCGATTCCGGTATGCGCCCCAAAAGCAGTAGAAAACGAGCCGGTTGCGCCCGAAATATAATCGCAGACCAAGCAAGTGTCAACGAATCCCATTCCCATACCGCCATAAGCTTCGGGAACGGCTACACTAAGGAAGCCCATTTCTCCGGCTTTCTTCATACACTCTTCAGTGAATGCATAGTCTTTGCTTTCGAAGCGATTTTTATTAGGCCATATTTCTTTGTCTACGAATTCTTTAACCGAATCGCGCATCATGATTTGTTCTTCTGAGAAATCTTCCGGAGTGAAGATGTCTTCGCACTTAGTTTCTTTTACGAGGAATTGTCCTCCTCTGGTGATATCGCTCATGGCTTTATTTTTTTTATAGTTGGTTGATTATATTAATTCGTATACTCCTGCCGCTCCTTGTCCGGTTCCGACGCACATGGATACTATGCCGTATTTGTCGCCGCGTCTTTTCATTTCGTCAAATAATTGGACCGATAATTTAGCTCCGGTGCAACCTAGTGGATGTCCTAAAGCAATCGCACCGCCATTAACATTAATAATGTCAGGATTGATTCCTAATTCACGTGTTACTGCTAAAGCTTGTGAAGCAAAAGCTTCGTTTAATTCGATAAGGTTGATGCCATTTAATTTTAAACCGGCTTGTGCTAAGGCTTTCGGAATGGCTTTCACAGGACCTATACCCATGATTCTAGGTTCAACCCCGGCAGCGGCATAGCTCACCATTCGGGCGATAGGGGTGAGATTTAATTCTTTTACCATGGCCTCGCTCATCACTAAAACAAAAGCGGCACCGTCACTCATTTGGGATGAATTTCCGGCAGTCACACTTCCTCCGGCCGCAAAGACAGGTTTTAATCCTGCCAAAGCTTCTGTAGAAGTTCCGGCTCTCGGCCCTTCGTCTTTGGAAACAACATATGATTTGGTTTCTTTTTTCCCGTTTTCATTAATAAAAGTTTGTTCAATAGTAATCGGAACGATTTGTTTGTCAAACTTTCCGTCGGCTTGCGCTTGTAATGCTTTTTTATGCGAATTGAAGGCAAATTCATCTTGGTCTTCACGGGATACATTAAATTGTTTGGCCACAGCTTCTGCGGTTAATCCCATGCCCCAATAATAATCTTCGTGACCTTCTGCCGCCACACCATAATCAGGTGTTGGTTTATAGCCACCCATCGGAATGAATGACATGCTTTCGGCTCCACCGGCAATGATACAATCGGCCATACCACTTTGAATTTTAGCTGTGGCCATAGCGATGGTTTCCAATCCGGAAGCGCAATAACGATTCACCGTTACCCCGGGAACATCGGTCACTTTTAATCCCATTAACGAGATTAAACGGGCCACATTTAATCCTTGTTCGGCTTCAGGCATGGCATTGCCTACCATCACGTCATCGATGCGGGTTTTATCAAAATCAGGCAGTTCATTCATCATAAACTGTATGGTTTCGGCGGCCAGCTCATCGGGTCTTTTGAAACGATAAACTCCTTTGGGCGCTTTGCCCACGGCAGTTCGGTATGCTTTTACTATATAGGCTGTTTTCATAATTTTAGTTTCTTAAAGGTTTCCCTTTGGTTAACATAAATTGGATGCGCTCCAATGTTTTTCTTTCGGTACAAAGTGATAAAAAGGCTTCTCTTTCGATGTCCAATAAATACTGTTCACTTACCAATGTAGGTTCGGATAAATCGCCACCCGCCATTACATAGGCCAGTTTGTTGGCAATTTTTTGATCGTGTTCCGAAATGTATTGACCGGCCACCATTTGGTCAGTACCCACTAAGAACATACCCAAAGCTTGCTTACCCAGTACTTTAACATCAGTTCTGCGAATAGGTTGGGTGTAGCCTTGTTCGGCCATTTGTAGCGCGACTTGTTTGGCTACTGCAATTTGTCGGTCTTTGTTAACCACAACTATATCTTTCCCTTTTTGCAATACTCCGGTATCAAAAGCTTCATAAGCAGAAGTAGAAACTTTTGCCATGGCTACAGCCAGAAAATATTCTTGCAATACATTTAATTCAACGTCATTTTTATGGAATAAATCGGAAGCGCGGAGAGCCATTTCTTTGGAACCACCACCACCCGGAATTACACCTACACCAAATTCTACTAAGCCAATATAACTCTCAGCAGCGGCTACAACTCGATCGGCGTGAAGCGTCATTTCACAACCACCACCTAATGTCATTCCATGAGGAGCAACAATGACCGGAATAGCCGAATAGCGTACCCGCATCATAGTATCCTGGAACATTTTGATAGCCATGTTTAATTCGTCATATTCTTGTTCGACCGCCATCATGAAAATCATACCAATATTGGCACCGACTGAAAAATTAGCCCCTTGATTTCCAATAACTAAACCGTTGTATTCTCTTTCGGCTAAGTCGATGGCTTTGTTGATTCCGGCCAAAACATCACCACCAATGGTATTCATTTTGGATTGGAATTCTAAGTTTAAAATGCCATCACCTAAGTCGTGGAGTACCGTTCCGCTGTTGCTCCAAACTTTTTTGCTTTCGCGAATATTATTCAGAATGATAAAACTGTCTTGTCCCGGAACTTTGGTTTGTGATTTGGTTTGAATGTTATAATAGTAAGTAGCTCCTTCTTTCACAGTATAGAAACTGGTACTTCCCGAAGCGAACATTTCGTTTACCCAAGCTGCCGGTTGATATCCTTCGGCCTGCATTAATTCGATTCCTTTGGCCACGCCGATAGCGTCCCAAATTTCGAACGGACCATTTTCCCAACCGAAGCCGGCTTTCATGGCGTCATCAATTTTGTAGAAGTCGTCAGTGATTTCAGGAACACGATTAGAGCAATAGGCAAACATGGCTGAGAAATTCTTTCTGTAAAAATCACCGGCTTTGTCTTTTCCTTTGACTAAAATTTTGAAACGATCAATAGGTTTGTCGATGGTTTTGGTTAACTCTAGTGTAGCGAAAGACGCTTTCTTAGCCGGACGGTATTCCAACGTATTTAAGTCTAAAGACAAAATATCTTTATCTACTTTTTTATAGAAGCCCTGACCGGTTTTGCTGCCGAGCCATTTATTTTCGAGCATTTTGGTTATGAAATCCGGTAACTTGAATAAGTTATGCGCCTCATCATTTGGGCAACCTTCATACAAACCATTGGCAACGTGTACCAAAGTGTCTAAACCAACGACATCTACCGTTCTGAATGTAGCCGATTTTGGGCGACCTATTACCGGACCGGTAAGTTTATCTACTTCTTCAATGGTTAAGTCCATTTCTTTTACCAAATGGAATAAACTTTGAATGCCGAAAATACCAATACGGTTGCCGATGAACGCCGGCGTGTCTTTAGCAACGACTGAGGTTTTACCTAAATATTTTGAACCATAATCAAATAAAAAATCTAATACTTCGGCCGCTGTTTGGGGACCAGGAATGATTTCAAACAACTTTAGGTAACGGGCAGGATTGAAGAAATGAGTCCCACAAAAATGTTTTTGGAAATCATCGCTTCTTCCTTCGCTCATAAATTTTATTGGAATACCCGAAGTATTAGAAGTAACCAATGAACCGGGTTTACGGTATTGATCTATTTGTTCAAAGACTAATTTTTTAATATCTAAACGTTCTACTACGACTTCAATAATCCAATCGTAATTGGCTATTTTGGCCATGTCATCCGTAGTATTTCCTGTGGTAATTCTGCTGGCAAATTTTTGACTGTAAATAGGAGAGGGGTTTGATTTCAGCGCATTGGCAAGGTGGTCATTAACGATGCGGTTGCGAACGATTTTACTTTCGAGAGTGAGCCCTTTTTTTTCTTCGGCTTCCGTCAGTGCATTGGGCACAATGTCTAAAAGCAAAACTTCTGCCCCAATGTTAGCAAAATGACACGCAATCCCTGAACCCATGATTCCTGAACCTACGACAGCCACTTTTTTGATTATTCGTTTCATATGTTGTTTTTTAAAGTGAAAAGAGGATTGACTTATTTGTTACAGTTTGGTCAGTATCTTTTCTCAGTTTTTTTTAAAATATCTTTTTCTCCGAAATTAATTCGTTGATGATTTCGGCTACTTCGATGAAGTGTTGGAGTTTTTCATCAGGAACATTTTGTTTGATGATTTCATTAAATTTGATTACTGTTGTTTTAGAGAGTTCTCTTTTTTCCTTGCCTAAATCGGTTAAGTAAATTAAAACACCGCGACCGTCATCAGGGTTTTTCTTTCTTAGGATTAACCCTTTTTCTTCTAAAGTTTTTAAGGTTCGGGTTAAGCTGGTTGGTTCCATTCCCATGCGATTGCTAATAGCCGTGGATGGGGTGCCGTCTTCTTTGTCGATACTGAGCAAAGAAAAACCGATGGCCATCGAACCTTCAAATTTAGAAGCTTCTTCGTTGTACATTCGGGCAACGGCTTGCCAGGTAGCACGGAGTATATAATCAATTGTTTTATCTTTCATACCTAATGAATAAGAAAACCAAAGATACAAAATAAATATTATGCACGCATAATAAATTTAAATTTTTTTATAAAAAAAACGCCTCTGTTAGGAGACGTTTTGCATTTGATGGATTTGTTGATTATAGTTTCTTTCCTTGAATCAATCGGAGTATGATAGCTATAATGGCTATTATCAATAAAATGTGGATAAGTTGACCTGCGCTGTAGGCAAAATAGCCAATGGCCCATAAAATAATTAGTATTACGGCAATAGTATAAAGTAAGTTGTTCATAGCATATTTTTTTAGTGGTTACTGAATTAATTTAACGTCAACTAAAGGTACATTTTTGTACACTATTCTTTCTTACATAATTAAAAATAGGAATTATACGATTCACACTTTCCTTTCGCTTAAATCAATATCATGATTTTCAACACTACCATTAATTGGCTCAGATTCAATATATTCTTTAGAAAGCTTTCTTATTTCGTGTTCTGTCTTTTCTGAGTCGTCTATAACAGCATTGTTGGCCGTTTCGTGGGAGGAAATTAATTCGTTCATTTTTAAATGTACAAGGGCTGAATATCGATTGAATGATTTTTGGATGATAAATAAACTCAGGAAGGTAGTACCAAAAATAAAGTCGCCAATATTTTCATGCCAATCGTTTGTTTTAAATAAACCGGTTGTCCACCAAAAAAGAACCAAGAACAATGCTAAGAGGAACGTAATTGAATTTCCTAAAACTTTAGTGGCTATGGAAGACAGTTTTTCAAAATTTCGCTCAATATGGAGGTATGCTCTTTTCATAATATAAGGCACTATATAGTTTATAGATTAAAAAAAGCACCAGCGTATAGGTGCTTTTACCGCTTTTGTTTTTGAGGCAAACAGCGTTTCTTTTTTTGTCATGAACGTTTTTGAAAAGAAAAGAGATTGTTCAGTAATAGTTGGCAGCTAATTTTATAATCCGGATATAACTAGTTTAATCTTTGAGGACAATACATTCAGCTATACCCCACTTTTACTCTTAGTACCCATTATATCTGACAATCTCTTTTCAACATTCAAGAACAAAAATTATTATCGTATGAGTTTGTTAAACTCTAAAAAGTGACTAAACCAATATCGGTGCTAACCCCGGCTTGTACTACAACATTGGTTTGTACTACCGGTAGTAAAGGTAATAGCGGTGTTATGGTAACAGTATAAGTTCCGGGAGGTAAACCGGTAATTTTGAAATCACCGTTAGCATCTACATTCGAGGTATACTCAATATTAGCAGTTGACGTAGCGCTCACCATGGCTAAAGTACCGACCGGGGTAATATTTCCTTCAATGTTTCCGGTGATTGCTGTAACCACAGTTCTCAATACCGGTTTTAGTTTATAGGTACCGTTTCCGGTTTGTATCACAGAGGTGTTAGCATCAAAATCAATAAGTATACTGTTGTCAACATCAGCTTCTAAGGTTTGGTTTACCAATAATTTCAGCCCTGATTGTTCAGCACTGGGAGTGCTAAGCGGATAACTAACCCCGTCAAGAACTACCGTGTTGTTGGAACCTAAAATCAATCTTATCTGACTTACTTCGGCACTGCTTAATGTACTGGAAGCAATTAGGGTATCGACACCGTTTGTGAAATCTAATAAATTATAAATTCCGGCATTCGTATTGAGCGTTACGGCTTGCCCGTTAGTGCCAATAACTTGAACACTTTGTATATCTACATTTACTTCACTGTAAGGTCCCGGAGCATCAGTCATACGAACTTTATAGGTGTAATTTCCTGAAGAGGAGCTGTCATCGCTACTACAAGAATAGAATGTAATTGCGAATGCCGAAAAGGCTGCGAGCATTAAGACTATCTTTTTCATTTTTAAAGTATTTAAGTTGTTAAAGTATTACATTACAAAGTTCAAAAATCTTCAGCGTTACTTTGTTACAAAATATAGTTTGAAAGTTTCAAGATTCACATTTTATAAGATCAGAATCAACAATAAAATGATTATAATAATTGCCCCAACAGAAAGATAAACACCCCCACCGGAAGCTTTCATAGTGGCTTTGATTTCCTTAACTTCTTTGCGCAACGCTTTTCTCTCAGTTCTGGATAAATTGGATTTGTCCATCTCTTTGATTTCGTTTAAACGGTTAAGCAAAACTTCTGTTTTAGCATCTTCTGATGGTGAGTTGCTAATTTCTGTAGCTACCGGTGTTACGGCGCTGGCCAATGTTGGTGTTGTACAAGCCAATGTTAGTACCAAGGCACCAATTCTAAGTTTTGAAATTGTTTTCATAATTTATAATTTTAAGAGTTAATTAGATTCCCTTCTGCTTTTTTTGAGGTTAGAAAGAAGGATTTATTTGTAGGGATAAATGTCATAATATTTACAGGTATAGTTGTTATACAACTATTTGAATATGTTCTATTATTACCACTTTTGAACTTAATATTCAGATTGTTATACAAAAAGACCGTTTTCAAAGACAGTCTTATTACTATTATTATAATTATTGAGTACTAAACAAGTAGTAAGATGATTACTTTAGTACTCAAACAAATAACGCTCAAGAACTTAATCCCGAGCGTTTTTTCACTATGAAAATTGGTTATTGAGTTTATTTCATTTTTCCATTGACTACGGCCACGCAAGCCCCAACAACGGTAGCTAATACTAACGAAGCTACTATATCGATTCCCATTAGTTTATAATCAATAGCTTCCTTATACATATTCATAAAGAAAGTATTGCACAACCCCATGAATAGAGCAATACCCAGAGCCATTTTAATTCCGGGAACACAACTGGTTATTCCTTCACCACGTGAAAATACATAGGAAATTAAGAAACCAAAAGACATACAACCCAAGAAAATAAACATCATATTTTCCGCGCCGGCTCCTTCCGGTTTAGGAAAAGTGTCTTTAAGTAAAATGCCATAGATAAGCCATCCCATTAAGAAGTCTGCAATCCCACCGACAATTCCGCCGACGATAAAGTTTTTTACATTCATAATAACTGTTTTTATTGGTTAGTGCAATAAAAGTATTAAAATATTGAGAATGTAATAATTTAACAACTGTTTAATTGTTAACTATTTAAAAAATAGAATTGTTAATAACGTTTATCGCAATAAGTGACTTTTTGTGCCTTTAAATGTTCCGGCATCAACCTCTTTTAAGAAACGAATCACTCCTGGGAAATAATGTTCCTGATCATCGTATTGAGAGCAATGGCTGCCGTTAGGACAATATAAAAAGTTACCGTTTTGTACTTCATTCGAAATCCACTCCATGTGTTTTGGATCCATGGTATCATACTTGGCACCAATGACTAAGGTGGGAATGGTTAGTGTTTTTAATCTTGAAGTAATATCCCAATTTTTTAAAGTGGCATCTCCTGTAATACCAAACTCACTTGGGCCTTGCATGTATACGTATACATTCGGATTCAAATGCTTGAAAGCTCGAGTGATGGATTCCGGCCATTGGTCAACCGGTTTTCTTAAAATGTGTTCGGAATAGTAATACTTAAACAGCAGTTCGGTATACTTTGGATTGGTATACTCTTTATTCATTTCAAAGGTTTTGATTTGGTCAAATACGGCTTTGGGCAACATTGGTCCTAATACTTCCTCAGCATATTTGTTATAGGCCGGTGCACTTGCCATCATGTTAGCAATGACTAAGCCTTTTAAGTTTTTTTGGTATTTCAAAGCATATTCCATCGCCAAAATCCCTCCCCAGGATTGCCCCATCAAATAAAAATTGGTGTTATCCAAATGCAAAGCTTTACGAACCTGCTCCACTTCTTCCACAAAACGTTCGTTGGTCCAAAGCCGTTTGTCATCAGGCTGGTCGCTGTAATAGGAACCAAGCTGGTCATAATAAATGTATTCGATGCTTTCGTTAGGAAAAAAACCGTCAAAGCTTTCAAAAAATTCATGGGTACCGCCCGGACCGCCATGTAGTAAAAGCACTTTTATTTTGGGATTGTTGCCCACCCGTTTTGTCCAAACATTGAATTTACCGATGGGTGTGGTAATGGGAATCATCTTAATGCCTCCGGTGGCTTGGTCGTCCCTTTTGGAATAATCAAGATAATTGGCTTTGATGGAGTCCTCTTGCTTGTTTTCTTTGCAGCTCGAAAATAAAATGAATACTAACATGCTGCTGATTACTAGTTTTATTCTCATGGCTCAAAGGTTTATGGGTTAGTTGTATATTTTTTGATACAAATCTTTATAGAGTTCCATTACGGCTTTTCGTTTCAGTTTCATAGTAGGCGTGAGGTGGCCGCCATCAACTGACCAAACATCTGGGGTGAGTTCGATGCGTTTGATTTGTTCCCAATGCCCGAATTTTTTGTTGATTTCATTTACTTCCTGCTCAATACGTTCCTTAACTTTTGGGTTGGCACTGATTTCGGCATTCGTTTGACCAACATTCATTTTATGTAAAGCAGCCCATTCTTTTACAAAGGCAAAATTGGGTTGGATAAAAGCAGCCGGCATTTTTTCGCCATCACCTATGACCATGATTTGCTCAACAAAACGGGATTGCTTCATGGCATTTTCAAGTAGTTGAGGAGCAATGTACTTACCTCCCGAGGTTTTGAACATCTCTTTTTTACGGTCGGTAATTTTTAAGAATCCTTCGCTGTCAATTTCACCAATATCACCGGTATGAAAATAACCGTCAACGATAGCTTCATTGGTTAGTTTTTCATCTTTATAATAGCCCATCATCACATTAGGACCTTTGCACAGAATTTCGCCATCGGCAGCAATTTTTACTTCCACATTGTCAATGATACGCCCGACGGTTCCAATCTTAAAACCATGATTTCGCATATCATTTACAGCAATCACCGGTGAGGTTTCGGATAAGCCGTAGCCTTCCATGATATAAATTTCGGCCGCAGCAAAAATTCGCAGCAATCGAGGTTGCATGGCGGCACTTCCGTTAACAATCAAATCCAATCGTCCGCCTAAGCCTTCTTTCCATTTACTGAAAATCAATTTACGAGCTATTTTTAACTGCAGTTCATACCACCAGCCGTTGACACCATAAGGTTCGTAACGCTCTCCAACCTGAACCGCCCAAAAGAATAGTTTCTTTTTTAGTCCGGTAAGCTCTGAGCCTTTGGCAATAATTTTTTCATATACTTTTTCCGTTAATCGCGGTACTCCGGTCATTACGGTTGGTCTTACTTCCTTAACGTTGTCGCCAATCTTTTCTATTGATTCCCCAAAATAAACAGAGCAACTATAGAATTGATAAATGTAAGTTACCATGCGCTCATATATATGACAAATCGGTAAGAAACTCAACGCGATACTTTTGCCTTCATCAAACGGAATGCGATTGGCACTGTCCAGCACATTCGAAACGATATTGTTGTGTGACAACATTACACCCTTTGGTCTTCCGGTAGTACCCGATGTATAAATGATAGTGGCTAAATCGGAACCTTGAACTGCTTGTTTTCTTCCTTCTACTTCAGCTTGATTGCTTTCGTCTTTTCCCAATTCGAGCAAAGTGTTCCAATTGGTGCAGTTTTCTATGGCATTAAAGCAGTAAACTTCTTTAAGATAAGGAACTTTAGCCTTGATGCGGTTTACTTTTTGCAATACCTCTTCATCAGAAACGATGCAATATTTGACTTCACTGTGGTTGAGGATGTATTCGTAATCGTCTTCGGATATCGTTGGATAAATCGGTACGTTTTGCGCGCCAACTTGTAAAATTCCAATATCCATGATATGCCATTCGGTTCGGTTATTGGAAGAAATGACGGCAATCTTGTCATTCTTTTGAACGCCCAATCGCACTAAAGCTCTCGAAATAGTGTTGGCTTTGTTAATGTACTCCTGAGTAGAAGTTTTGACCCAAACGCCATCGTGTTTTGTGACCAAACAACCTTCGAGATTGTTTTTGGAAAGTTGGTGGTAAGGAAAGTCAAAAAGACGGGTAATTGGAGCCATGGCGTAAATTTTAATGCAAATTAAATAATATTCGTTGCATTCACAATTATTACCACAAAATATAAAAAACATATTCCCGAAATATGTAGTTTTGCAGCTGTAATTTTTAGAAGCAGTATGAAAAAATTCCCTAGGTTTTCGGAGTATAAAATTTTGGCCATCAGGATTTTATTAGTCTATGTTTTCTATTTTATTGCCCGGATACTGTTTTTTGTTTACAACCAAAATTTAATCAAAGTTGACGGCGTTTATGATTTCCTGAGATTGTGTTACCACGGATTGGTTTTTGATACCACAACCATACTCTACATCAACGGATTGTTCATCCTGCTTTCTGTGCTGCCGTTGGTTTCGAATACTAAAAAGAAATTCCAAAAGTTTTTGTTTTGGCTTTATTTTGCGACCAATTTATTGGCGTATGCGACCAATTTTATTGATTTTATCTACTACCGCTATTCCTTCAACCGAAGCACGCGAGCCTCGTTAGATACGTTACAAAATGAAAGCAATAAATCATTATTGTTCTTGAATTTCTTGCAAAATTACTGGCATGTGTTCTTGTTGTTTTTTGTATTGAGTTACATTTGGATTTTGTTGTATAAGAAAACAAAAATCCACCCGGTAAAAGAACAAACTAACTTTAAATACTTCGCTTTTTCGATTGCCAATTTCTTATTGATAGTAACGCTTTGCATTGGCGGTATTCGCGGTGATTTCAAAAAAAGTACACGACCGATTAATATTTTGGATGCCAGCCGTTATGTGACTAATTCGTCTCAGGCAGACTTAGTATTGAATACACCTTTTGCCATTATCCGAACTTGGAATACCAATTCGTTTAAAAAAGAAAATTACATGCCTAAAGCGGAAGTGGATAAGTTGTTGATTCCGATAAAGCAATACAAAAACAATCCGCAGACTAAGCCGAATGTAGTGATTTTTATTCTGGAAAGTTTTGGACGCGAGTATAGTGGTGTGTTTAACAAAGGAACCAAAATTCCGGACTATGAAGGCTACACACCGTTTGTGGATTCGTTGGCGCAACACAGTTTAATTTTTACCAATGGCTATGCTAACGGATGGAAATCGATACACGGGGTTTCCTCAATTATTGCCGGAATTCCATCGTTTAAAGATGCCTTTACCTCTTCGCCTTATCCCAAACAAAAAATAGAATCACTGGTTTCAACTTTAAAAAGTGAAGGCTATGATACTTCCTTTTTTCACGGGGCTCCTAATGGTTCGATGGGTTTCTTAGGGTTTGGAAACATTTTGGGTTACGACCATTATTACGGTAAAACCGAATATAATAACGATGCTGATTTTGACGGCGTTTGGGGCATTTGGGACGAACCGTTCTTTCAGTATTTCAATAAAACATTGACGGAAAAGAAACAGCCGTTTATGGCTACTTTGTTTTCGGTTTCTTCGCATGAACCTTATAAAGTACCGGCCAAATATGCAGGGAAGTTCCCGAAAGGAAAAGTAAATATCAACGAGTGTATCGGCTATACCGATTATGCTTTAAAACGTTTTTTTAACGAAGCCAAAAAGCAATCGTGGTATAAAAACACTATTTTTGTATTGGTTGCCGATCACGGAAATACCGTGGCTTATGATGAATACTTGAAAGAGTTTAATCGCAATACGGTGCCGATTTTGTTCTTTTCACCGGATGAAAAATACAAAGGAGTGAATACCGATTGGGCACAGCAAATTGATATTTATCCGACACTGTTGGATATGATAGGCTATCCAAAACCATTCAGAAGTTGGGGCAGGAGTTTGATTAGCGACAAACAAGTACCTCCTTATGTGGTAAAGTATTCGCAGAATGTGTATCAGTTTATGGAAGGCAATTACATTTGCTGTTTTGACGGTAAAAATGTAGTTGGTTTTTATGCTAAAGAAGATAAAGGCATGGAGCATAATTTGATCCAGCATAAAACGCCGGAGATGGATGCGATTGCTCAGCGATGCAAGGCTTTTGTTCAGGATTACATGGAACGAATAATAGATAAACGTCTAACGACGGTAAAATAAAAAATATGAAAAAGAAAATTGGAATAGTGGTTTTAGTATTGGTGTTGATAGGTACCGGGAAATATTTGTATGACCGTCACATCAACCATAATTTTATGACCATTACTGAAGGTAAAGTATACAAGTCAGGGGTGATTCCACCGGATGAGATTGCCGATTATGTGAAAAAATACCATATCAAATCGATAGTGGATTTGCGTTTTCCGGGTACGGGAGATGATGTGAATAACCCTGAAATTCCCGCGGAGTTGACCGCAGAGAAAGAAGCGGTAGCTAAAATTCCGGGCGTGAATTATTTTAACAATGGTTCAGACCAAGTGCCGGAGCAAAAGAACTTGGATTCATTTTTTAAAATCATGGACAATCAGGACAATTATCCGGTATTGATTCACTGTTATCATGGAATTGGGCGTGCCCAAATCTACTCAGCCATTTACCGCATAGAATATGAAGGTTGGTCAAACGAAGACGCTCGTAATCATGCCGCTTTCCCGGTAATGTTTAGTTCGTTTGATGACGGGAAACCCAAAGGGGAATATTTAAAAAAGTATAAGACCCGCAAACAATTGGCCGAAGAAAAAGCCAAAGCCGCAAAATAATAAAACAAAAAAAGAGGAGCAACTGCTCCTCTTTTTTTATGGTTGTTATCAAACTTACAGTTTGTTCATGTTCTGTGCCAAGGTCTCAATAAACTTTGAGATTGGCCCTTTAATCATCATGGCCATCATCGGGTTGAATTCGCCTTCAAAGACCAATTGAACAGCAGTAGCCGTATCAGAAACGGCATCTAAATTAGCGGTTAACGTAAACGGCAATTTATCGCTGGCTGCGGCAAGATTTACTTTAGAGTGCGGTACCCCTTCTTTTAATCGTAATTTGATTTCGGGCATGCCTTTCAAACCGAAGTTGAAAATATCATCACCCAACACTTCAAATTTGGCAATATTCTCAGGCATTAATTTTTCAAAATTTTTGACATCTGACAGCGCGTTATAAAGATATTCGGCTGATTTATCTACAGTAACTTTAGGGCTTTCCAGGTTCATATTTTATGTAGTTATTTCGTAATTCGTAATTTACAATTCGTAATTCTTTTTAAACATTCCAAGTTGAGGGACTCTCACGCCATTCTTGCAAGGTTTTCAGTTCTTTTTCGGTGATATAATTTTTGGCAACAGCCAAAGCTAATAAATGATTGTAATCGGCCAGTGTATTTAACTCTATATTGGCATTTTTGAAATTTTCTACGGCCACATCAAAACCATACGTAAAGATAGCTACCATGCCTTTGACATGCGCTCCGGCTTCTTTTAAGGCTTCTACCGCCAGTAAACTACTAGTGCCGGTACTGATTAAATCTTCCACCACCACCACGTTTTGTCCTTTTTGCAAAAAGCCTTCCACTTGGTTTTGTCTGCCGTGTTTTTTCGGTTCCGGACGCACATAAACGAAGGGAAGTCCCATGTATTCCGCTACTAACATACCAATACCGATAGCTCCTGTAGCTACTCCGGCAATGACATCGGGCTTGCCGAATTCTTTTTCGATATGTTTGGAAAATTCTTCGCGAATAAAATTTCTTATCGGCGGGAAGGACAGTACCAGTCGGTTGTCACAGTAAATCGGAGAGTGCCAACCCGAAGCCCATGTAAAAGGATTTTTCGGATTCAATTTAATTGCATTTATTTGTAAAAGCAATTCGGCTGTTTTTTCGGCTGTGTCTTTATTAAAAATCATAGTACAAATGTATAAAGTTTTTGTCAACGATAAACCACTTTTTTTAACCAACGAAATCGCCAAAGAGACCGATTTTCAGTTGTTTTTGTTGGAAAGTATTGATATTGAGCAACTCATCATCAAAATGTTTCAGAACAAAATTCAGAAAGCCTATTTGTACTATCCGGATGAAAAAGCGATTCTGAAAAAAATGAAGGAGAAAATTCCGGTGTGTAAAGCCGGCGGCGGATTGGTGTATAATACAAACGGCGACGTTTTATTTATTTTCAGAAACGGCAAATGGGATTTACCCAAAGGCGGCATCGAAAAAAATGAAGAAATAGAAGATACCGCCATGCGCGAAATAGAGGAGGAGACGGGAGTCAACCAACTTACGATTACCAAAAAACTACAAAAGACTTATCATATCTTCAGACGCAATGGTAAATACAAACTAAAAGTCACCCATTGGTTTGAAATGCAATCCACTTTTGACGGAACCCCTTTCCCGCAAGCCAATGAAGGTATTGAAAGAGCGGTGTGGCTCAACCCGGAGCAGGTGAAAGAGGCGTTGAAGAACTCATACGAAAATATCAAGTTGCTTTTTGAAGAGGAAAAATTATTGAAATAGGAATTTTATTAAATAACATAAACTATAAAAATGAGAACAAAGATATTATCCATACTTATAGTTTTTACTATCTATTGTAATGCACAGATAGTAACTATACCCGATGCCAATTTTAAAGCAAAATTGCTAAGTGCCACAACAACCAATGCTGTTGCTTCCGGCCAAATTCCGTATAACTCTGGAGGCTTCCCTTCAGTAACGGTAACCAGCAAGATAGATACTAATAACGACGGTGAAATACAGGTAAGCGAAGCAGCTCTTATAAGATATCTTAATGTAGATAGTTCCAATATTACAAGTCTTGAAGGTATTAGCAGTTTTACCAATTTGCAGTCTTTGTCCTTGAAAGACAATCAAGTGTCAAGCTTAGACGTGAGCGCCTTAACTAGTTTAAAGTGGCTCTTTTGTAATCATAACCTACTGACTTCCATTAATGTATCAGGCCTTACCAACCTCTACAATTTTGAATGTGAATACAACCAACTTCCGAACTTGAATGTACAAGGACTGACTAGCTTACAGATTTTGAAATGCAAAAACAATCAACTTTCGTCGTTGAATATCCAAGGAACAATAATAAATTATTTAGACTGCAGCTATAATCAGCTCGGCGCAATTAACCTTCAGGGATTAACCACACTTCGTACTTTTTACTGTGGCAGCAATCAGCTTACATCCTTAAATCTACAGGGATTGACTCTTCTTTATGAATTATTTTGTGATAATAACCTGCTCACCTCATTAGATTTACAAAACCTGAATTTAAACACATTGGCATTTACCCATAATTCAATTTCTCAAATAAACGTATTGGGAATGACTAACTTACATGCTCTTTTTTGTAGTTATAATCAATTGAGTGAATTAGACCTGCACGGATTAGCTGCTCTTGGAACCGTAGATTGTTCCCACAATCAGCTTACAACAGTAAATTTCCAGGGATTAACAGAGCTTGATCTGTTATATTGCAATGACAATCTGCTCACAGAAGTCGATTTGCAATCTGCGGGTGGAGGTGGATCAAATTTTTATTTTGACAACAACCATTTGATTTCAATGTTTGTTAAAAATGGGTGGGTTACCGATAATGAAAGTTTTGCTAACAACCCAAATCTGCAATACATCTGTTGTGACTATAATGATTTTTCTATTTACAATAACGAATATAATATGATTATGAATAAGTTATTTCAATATGGAATAACCAATTGTCAGGTAAACTCCTATTGCTCCTTTACACCCGAGGGAACTTTTTACAGGATAACAGGCAACAATAAATACGACGAAGATGGAGATGGCTGCGATGCTTCAGATCCTATCATGCCAAACCTTAAATTTAATATTAGCAGTGGTTCTGTTTCAGGAAGTTTTATCAATGACAGTTCGGGGAGTACCAATTTCCCGGTACAGGCGGGGACCTATACATTTAGCCCTGCCTTGGAAAATCCATCTTATTACACAATTACCCCGCCATCTGCTACAGTAAGTTTCCCGACAACATCAAGCCCTTTTAATCAGGATTTTTGTTTTTTACCAAATGGCACACACCCTGATTTGGAAGTAATTATTTTACCAATGGATCCTATTATTTATATCAGTGGTACGGTTCGATATAAAATTATTTATAAAAATAAGGGAAATACAACCCAATCCGGTTCTGTAAATTTACTTTTCAATGATCCTGCTTTAGATTTGATATTTTCCGTTCCGTCAATCAACTCCCAAAACACCAATAATCTGACTTGGAATTTCAGTGATTTGCATCCTTTTGAAACCCGTTCAATTGATTTAGAATTCAATACTTTTAATCCTCCCTTATATGCTGGAGGATATTTAGATTACACCGCTACTATTTCGAGTCCCGCTATTGACGAAGCACCCGATAATAATACGATGTCAATTCGACAAACCGGCGATGTATTCTGTATTTATACTTATGTAAGTCCAATTCAGGGAAATACCTTACCATCCGATATGGTAGGGAGGTATACTCATTATATGGTTAGCGCGGAGAATACAGGTACTGATACCGCTCAAAATATTTTTATAAAAGATTTAATAGATACTTCAAAATTTGATATTTCAACCTTGCAGATTACAGATAGTTCATATCCCTGTGTAACCAAAATTACAGCGTCGAATAAAGTAGAATTTATGTTTGAAAACATTAATTTACCTGCTGCGAATAATACAAACCGCAATACAGTTGCATCAGTTGATAATCGCGTTTATGTAGCCTTCAAAATCAAAACTAAACCAACATTAGTAGCTGGCGATGTAATTAATAACTCAGCCAGTATTTATTTTAATTATGATTCTCCAACCAATACCAATAATGCTCAAACACTCATTACCGATACTCTGGGATTGAATGAAAATATCCTGACGAAAGTTTTAGTTTATCCAAATCCGGTAAAAAACATATTGAATATTGATACCGAAGACAACATAAATTCAACAGAAATATTTGATGTTAATGGGAGATTATTAGAAACAATACTATCAAATGAGAAAAAAATAAATGTAAGCAGTTTATCAAAGGGCGTCTATTTAATAAAAGCCCATACCGATAAAAAAGTAATTACAGCCAAAATAATAAAGGAATAAAAAACTAAAAAGACCGGTTCGAAAATATCAAGTTATTGTTTGAAGAAGAAAAGCTCCTAAAATAGGAGCTTTTTATTTTTTTACAACAACGCTATCCGGAACCAAAACGGTATACTCACTTCCATTATGATAATATCGCCTACTATACCGGAGCTGATATAAGAAATCTAAGTTGAGGAGTTTTCGGTATTTCGCTATACCTCATTCATTTTGGCATGGCCTTTTTTTGCCATGATTTCTTATTTTTAACTGGTATTCTACACTTTGTAGCAAAACTTGTTGTAGCAAAATAATTTGCTACATGATTTAATGCTACACTTTATTTTCATTTACAAAATGTTGCCAAAGCGATTCCCTGACTGTAACTAAGTAGCTGTTAGGCAGGGTTTACTTAAAAAATGTAAGTATAAGTTGTGTTAAATTTATATATTAGCTGTTGATAAATTGGGGGGTAGTAGGGCTATCAACTAGTTAGCAGCAATTAGAAAATTAACCTAATCAAGACATATGATAAATTATAACTATCTATTAATTAAGTCAATTATAACCGCAATTGGAGTAATTGTCTGTATAATCACTTTTTCTTATTGGCTATATAAATTAAAAAAAAATAAAAAAATAGCTTCTAAAGATTTTTATTTATCAATTTTTCTACTTTTTCTGAGTATTTGGGTTAATACATTTGATGAAGAATTTTTATATCGCTTCAATAGAGAACAATTATATATAACTGATAATTTATGGATTGATGCAGGTGTAATTACAGGAATCATTCATGTTATCCAAGTTTTAACACCATTAATAGCGATTTTATTTATACTAATTAAATCATTTAAAAATGTAAATAACAGTCAAACTGAAAGTCAAGTAGAGGATTTTGTTCAAAAAGTATTTGCAAATGAAAAATTTCATACAGCTTTCTTAACAAATCTACCTAAAGGGAAAAATGATGATGAATATGGCTTAGACTATATTCCTTTTATGCTACAAAGTATTGAAAATAAAAGGAAACGATTTAAAATATATTCTGAACGCTTTCTTACAGCAACATTGACATTAGGTGTTTTTTTTATAATTATTGTTATATTTTTTGGTTATATATTACTTGATGATAGTTCTATTGGCTTAGCCAAAAATATAGTAGATCTAAAAAAAGAATTGAGTATTGCAAACTCTAACATGGCTACAATCCAGGATGGAGATGCTTATGATAACCTTTTGAATACATACAGAGTAGATTTCTATACAATAAATAAAATGTCAAGTAAAAATGGTAAGAATCAAAAAGTAATAAACTCTATAAAAAAAACATAGAAAAATTTTCAAAGGACAAAAATTTTGAGGATTTTAATTCAGATTTCAAAAAATTAAAAGATTCTATTGTATATGATAGCAAAGACAATGTTCAGAGTTTTTATGAACAAATAGATAAAAAGTTAGATGAATATAATTCGTCCAAAAATCTTGCATTCTCAAACTATTCGTTTGCAACAAAAAATTTGACAGCATTAATTCCAAGAGTAGAAAGTGAAATTGAGAAACCACAAAATGAACTTCATGAACTTTTAAAACGGCTAATATTAAGTATCGTAATCATCTCGTTCTTTCTAGCAATATTAAGATATACAGCTAGACTATATCTAAACAATTATAATCTAATGATTCAAGCAGAAAATGAAGATTTAGCAATTCGAAAATTTTATGTGGCATTAAAAAATACAGATAAGAATCAAGATGAAAGAAAGTTGGTGATACAGAATTTTTTACAAATTTTTAATAAAGAAAACAATTCTGATTCTGACTTAAATTTATCAAAAGAAGAGAGTGGAATTTTAAAGGAATTATTAAATAATTTAATGAAAAAACTCTAACAGCTGCTAACAGCCGTTTCAAGAAATGCCGAAGAATGTGGTAAAACCACGTTTTTCTTTCGCAAGAAATTTATATTAGTGGAAAATATAAAGTCACGAACTTCGCTACTTCGTGAAGCGGCGTTACACTATGTGAGATTTTGCTCCAACAATACTTATATGAAAGAAAAAAATCCTTTTGAAGATTTAAAACTTGACAAGAAATCTGTAGCAGAAGCTATAGAAAGTTTAAACTCATTAGATTTAGAGAAAGTTGAAATAGATGATTTAAAAAAAATCATTCAAAGTACGTTTAAACTAATACCATTTCATCAACATATTATACCAGCAGGACAAAAATATATAGAGCACGTATTAATTATGATTATTCTAATTTTTTTGATAAAATAATTATAAAAAATGAAATAGAAAGTTTTAGTAATATATCACAAATCAGTAATAAGAAAGCTGAAGATATTAAAGAATTTGGCAGAGCAAATGTACCAGGGACATCATCATTTTATTGTTCTTCTAGCCTTAAATTAGCGTGTGCTGAAGTAATACAAAATGTTAAACATTCTTTTAAACCAGACAAAGAATTACCTTTTGTTACTGTTGGTGAATGGATTATTAAAAGGCCTATTATACTTGCTCCATTATTTTATAGCGACAAGGTAACTGGTGTCAGAGAAGACGTAGAAAAATATGTCAGTTCAAACAAAAAATACCTGAAAACTAAGTATAGTGATGAATCAATCGAAATTCATGATATAATTATTAAATTTTTTAGTGATCAATTTGCAAAAAAAGATATTAAATCTCATCATGACTACAAAATTAGTGCTTATTACAGTCAAATTCTCAACGATATGCAAACTTTAAACTACGATGGCATATTTTATCATAGTGTTGTTGCTAATTTCTCAGGAGCTAACTTATGCCTATTTGATAAAAGCTTAAGTTCTAAAATAGAACTCAAAAATACTTTTAAAGTAATGTGTGCAAATATAGACTTCAATTCAACCATTCCTAAATTTCATACTTTATTAATTGCAGAAAATGAAAATATTGATAAAGAAACTGGCGGAATTAGTTGGAAGGAAGCATTTAGGGTAATTTAAAAAAGCTCACACAACAACTCTTTCACCCAATAACCGGTTTACTTAAGCATAGCCAATAGTACTAAGTTGAAATTTTGCTTATCTTTACTAATAATCATTAAAAAGCCTCGACACGGTAGCAGCAAATGATAAAGTATCTATTATGTTGGTTTCCCATGGTGTTAATGGCCGTTGTAAACGGGGCGGCGAGAGACTTGGGCTATAAAAAATATGTGGGCGAATTAGCCGCGCATCAAATTTCTACGTTTTCGTTACTTATTCTAATCTTTATTTATAGTGGTTTAATTGTAAAATGGTGGCCGCCGAGTGATGAAAAACAGGCTTTGTTTATCGGAATTATATGGGCTGTGCTAACGTTACTGTTTGAGTTTGGTTTCGGAAAACTGAGAGGCAACACTTGGGAGCAGTTATTCCGGGCTTATAATGTAGCCGAAGGCCAACTTTGGATTCTTATTCCGATAGGAGTGGCTCTTGCTCCGTATATAATGTTTAAATTTATCGTGAAATAACGGCTTGGTACAACGCCACAGCCACAAAACAAACTAACTTACAATGTTTACCCATCAAGGCAAAGCCCGAACCTTAAGCCACAATTTGCGAATTGCCTCTTTACTGTCTTTTGTAGCCGGTATTGTCAATGTGGCCGGGTTTTTGGCGGTGCAAAAATTGACTACCAACGTAACGGGTCATTTTGCTTTTTTTGTAGACGAGCTCTTTAAGTTGCATTTTTGGGATGGCTTTGTGTACTTTTTGTATATCTTTTTCTTTTTTCTGGGGTCGTTTACGTCAAGTTATTTAGTGGAGCTTATTTCCCAAAAAACAGAAAGAAACCGCTATGTTTTTCCGGCTTCTATTGAAATTGTGATTTTATTTGGTATTGCCATTTTCGGCAGTGATTTAATCGCTGAAAATCCCAACATCATTGCTTGCAGTTTGTTGTTTGCCATGGGATTGCAGAATTCGTTGGTGACCAAAATATCCAATGCCACGGTAAGAACGACGCACCTAACCGGACTTTTCACCGATTTAGGCATAGAGTTGTCGCAATTGTTTTTTTATAAAGAAGCCGCTCAGAAAAAGCAATTGTATTCGTCAATTAAATTGCGGTTAACGATTATCAGTTTCTTTTTTATCGGCGGTATAGTGGGCGGTATATTTTACGGAAAACTGGCACTAAAAGTATTGTGCATAGCAGCCATCGCCCTGGTGTTCGGCTTGATTTATGACCACTTGAAACTCAAAATACTATTACTGAATCGAAAGTTGCATCATTAAAAACACCCGGTTTATTTCTCTTTTTTTACCACAACGCTATCCGGAACCAAAACGGTATAATCGCCACCATTTCTGATAACATCGCGCACTATACTGGAACTGATGTAAGAGGTTTTGGAGGCGGTCAGTAAAAAGACCGTTTCTATTTGCGATAGTTTTCTGTTGGTGTGCGCAATAGCTTTCTCGAATTCAAAATCGGCCGGGTTACGCAAGCCGCGAAGAATAAAATCGGCATCCAATTTTCGGCACAAATCAATCGTTAAGCCTTCATAAGTAATCACCGAAACTTTGGGCTCGTCTTTAAACGCGTCTTCAATGAATTTTTTGCGGTCTTCTAAAGTAAACATGTATTTCTTATCGGCATTGATACCAATAGCCACAATCACTTCATCAAACAGCGATACACCTCTTTTGATGATATCATAATGACCCAAGGTAATAGGATCAAAGGAACCGGGAAATACTGCTTTTCTTTTCATAAGATTACTTGTTTAGTGCCAATTCAAGCGCATTAGTAAATAAATCGGTTAGCGAGATACCCGCTTCTTTGGCTTGTTGCGGAATCAAACTTTCGGTCGTCAATCCCGGTATGGTATTCATTTCTAACATGTGAGGTTCGCCGTTAACGATGATGAATTCGCTTCGGGAAAAGCCGGTCATTTTTAAAACTTCGTAGGCTTTTTTGGCAACAGCCGAAACTTTGGCCGTCATTTCAGCAGAGATACGGGCCGGAGTGATTTCCTGTGATTTGCCCAAATATTTGGCTTCGTAATCAAAGAAGTCATTCTCCGAAACAATTTCGGTAATAGGCAAAACGGTGATTGTTCCTTTATAATTGATAACCCCAACGGAAACTTCGGTACCATCCAAGAAACTTTCAATGATGATTTCGTTATCTTCTTTATAGGCATTGGCAATGGCCAACAACAGTTCGTCTTTGGTTTTTACTTTGGTAATTCCGAAACTGGATCCTGATTTGTTAGGTTTGACAAAGCAAGGCAAGCCCACAGTATCCAATATAGCGTCTTGGTCGATAGTATCTCCTAAATTCAAATAATAAGAAGTCGCCGTCTTGATGCCGTAAGGTTTTAAAACTGATAATAAATCTCTTTTGTTGAAGGTCAAGGCCGCTTGATAATAATCGCAGGAACTTTGCGGAATGCCCAACAATTCAAAGTAGGCTTGCATCAATCCGTCTTCACCCGGCGTACCGTGAATGGCATTGAAGACTACGTCAAACGTAATTTTCTCTCCTTGTACCGTAACCGAAAAATCGTTTTTATCTATAGGGAACTCTTGGTCATTGGCGTCAACATACACCCATTTTTCTTTGAAGATGTGAATGCGATAGCCGGTGTATTTTGAAGTGTCCAAAAACTGGTAAACCACATTTCCGCTTTTAAGCGATATTTGATATTCACTGGAATACCCGCCCATGATGATGGCAACTTTTTTCATTGGTAGTTGGAGTTAAGTGTACGTTTAATGAGTAACAAAATTATCATTTTTTTTCACATGATAGCGTTTATTGTTTTTTTGATGAGGGGTAAGGGGCATAAAAATAAATGAGGTTGTTTTGGCACATGCAAATCATGATAATTTCAAACGAAATACCTTTATGTTTTTTATATCTTTGCTCAAATTAAATTTCTTTATGAGTTTACGAAAGTATCTTACCAGCCGCGTTTTCTTTGCTCAAATTTTGGCCGCTATGACTATAGTCGCTATCATTTCGTATTTGTTTTTTCATTGGATAACCTACACCACTCGTCACGGACAGGAAATCACGGTTCCCGATTTGAGTAAACTCTCCGCCGAACAGGCCGAAGAGAAACTAGACGCCCTTGATTTGGATTATATCATCTTGGATACGGTTGATTTCAGACCTGAGTTTCCAAAATTGACTATAGTAGAACAAGAGCCTAAAGCCGGTTCTAAAGTAAAAGAAGGTCGAAAAATTTACATCAAAATCAATGCGTCAAAGTATACTATGGTGTCTTTGCCTGATTTAGTTGAAAAAACATACCGTCAGGCAGTTCCAACGTTGGAAGCTGTCGGATTGCTAGAGGGAACGATTACCTACAAACCTTATTTAGGAAAAGATATGGTCTTGGAAATGCGAATGAACGGCAAGAAATTAAAAGCAGGGGATAAGGTATTAAAGTCCTCTAAAATTGATTTGGTGCTTGGAGACGGAAAAGTAGGTTTTGTTGAAGCTATTGATTCTACCGCTGTTGACACTATGCAAATTCCTACCGGAGATGAATAACAATACTGAAGCTCTTGATTTGGAAGACGAATTATTCGAACACCACCGCTTTGTTTCTCCTAAAGGACAATCGTTGTTGCGTGTGGATAAATTCCTGATGCAGCTAATAGAAAACGCTACTCGAAATAAAATTCAGAAAGCGGCAGAGGATGGTAATATTTGGGTTAATGATATTCCCGTAAAATCCAATTACCGTGTAAAGCCGTTTGATGTAGTGCGTGTGATGCTGACTCATCCGCCCTTTGAAAATCATATTATTCCCGAAGACATCCCACTGGATATCGTTTATGAAGACGATGCCTTGTTGGTTATCAATAAACCGGCAGGTTTAGTAGTGCATCCGGGTCATGGTAATTATACCGGAACTTTGGTTAATGCCTTGGCTTTTCATTTTGATAATTTACCGATGAATTCAAGCGAAAGACCCGGTTTGGTGCATCGTATTGATAAAAACACTACCGGACTTTTAGTAGTGGCCAAAACCGAAGCGGCTATGACTCATTTGGCCAAACAGTTTGAAGACAAAACTTCTGAGCGCGAATATATAGCGTTGGTTTGGGGAAATGTAAAAGAAGATGAAGGAACGATAGAAGGTAATATTGCCCGCCATGTGAAAGACCGCATGCAAATGGCTGTTTTTCCGGAAGGCGATCATGGCAAGCATGCCGTAACGCATTATAAGGTATTAGAACGTTTTGGGTATGTTACTTTGGTTTCCTGCCAATTGGAAACCGGTAGAACGCATCAAATTCGTGTGCATATGAAATACATTGGACATACTTTGTTCAACGATGCGCGTTACGGAGGCGATTTGATTTTGAAAGGAACTACGTTTACCAAATACAAACAATTTATCGATAATTGTTTTAAAACTTTGCCAAGACAAGCCCTACATGCTAAAACATTGGGCTTTGAACATCCGACTACTAAAGAGTTTATGCGTTTTGATACCGAGCTGCCGCAAGACATGCAGGAGTGTATTGAAAAATGGCGTAACTATGCTAAGTCGCATACCGAAGTCAATGAAGAAGAGTAATAAAAAAGTCCCGAATTATCGGGACTTTTTGTTTTTTAAATATCGTCTTCTACCGGTCTTTCGGCTACAAATAAATAGTAGACACCGATGAGAATAAATGGGATGCTAAGCCATTGTCCTGTGGTTAATAAACCAAAGGTGTCTTCAATACCTCCCTGACTTTCTTTGACATATTCGACTACAAATCGCACAGACCATAATAAAATTAAGAAATACCCAAAAATCAAACCGTGTTTTTGTTTGGCATTGGTTCTCCAGTATAAGAAAAACAAAGTCAGGAATACAAAGACATATAAAATGGCTTCATACAACTGAGCCGGGTGTTTAGCCGGTACTTTTTCTAAAAGCGCAGCATATTGCGGATTGGTGGCTATAGCTTTATAAGCTTCATTGACATCTGAAATTTTGGTGGCATTTACAGCCGCATTTGGGGTATAATAGTCTCTGATAAATTTTATCCCAAAAGCAGAGTCAGTTACTTTACCCACAATTTCAGAATTGAAAAAATTCCCAATTCGGACAAAGATGGCACCGCAGGAAACCGGAATCACTACGCGGTCAAGCACCCACAGCATAGGTCTGTGAATTACTTTTTTGCTGTAAAAATACATGGCAATGATGATGGCAATAGCGGCCCCATGACTTGCTAATCCTCGGAAACCGGTAAATTCGAATCCGTTTTCAAATTTAAAAGGCAACAAGATTTCGGAAAGATGGTTGCGAAAATATTCCCAATCATAGAAAAACACATGACCCAAACGGGCACCAAGCAGTGTGGCTACCACTGTCCAGATAAAAAGAGTATCAAGTTTGTCAATGGGAATGTTTTCTTTGTCATAAATACGTTTCATAATGTACCAGCCTAAGGCAAAAGCCACTACGAACATTAAACTGTAATAACGAATGGTAAAAAAGCCGATATTAATTCCTTCTGAGGGATTCCAAATCATGATTATGGGGTTTTAACAATTTCAAATTTATAAATATAAAACGTAAAAACAGAAAAGCATTAGCTTTTATTTATGACTGCATTTTTTTTCGGGTACGGGATCGTAACCACTTTTTCCCCAGGGATGACAGCTCAAAATACGTTTGATACCAAGATAAGTGCCATAGAAAAGACCATGGATTTTGAGGGCTTCGGCAAAATAAGAAGAGCAGGTGGGTTCAAAACGGCAAGTAGCCGGAGTGAAAGGGGAAATGGCCAGCTGGTAAAACCGAATTAAGAAAAGGAAAGGTGCAATAACAATTTTCTTTAGCATAATTCTAAAATCGTTACGGTTTATTGTATGCTAAAGGTAGTGCCTTCTTTTCCGTCTTTTAACTGAATGCCGAGTGCTGATAATTGGTCTCTGATTTGGTCTGACAAGGCAAAGTTTTTATTGGCACGAGCTTCCAATCGCATGTCGATTAGCATTTCAACCACACCTTCCAATTTATCCGAATTGTTGGCCGCTGTCTTTTCATCTTTGATTCCGATAACGTCAAACGTAAAGGTGTTCAAGGTATCCGCCAGTGTTTTTAAATCTTCGGCGGTCAGGGTTTCTTTGCCGTCTTTAACCAAATTCACCACTTTGATTCCTTCAAATAAATTAGCAATCAAAATAGGTGTATTGAAATCATCATTCATGGCATCATAACAACTCTGTTTCCATGTTGTAATGTCTACCGTTGAAGCAGCACTTGGTTGCAATTCTTTTAAAATAGCTAAGCCTTCCATCAATCGGTTGAATCCTTTTTCAGAAGCAATAATTCCATCGTTGGTGAAGTCTAAAATGCTGCGGTAATGCGCCTGCATCATAAAAAATCGAGCCACATTGGCCGAGAAGGCTTTACTCAAAAACGGACTTCCGCCATTGTATATTTCGTCCGGCAATATATTGTTTCCGGTTGACTTCGACATTTTTTTGCCATTTAGCGTCAACATATTAGCGTGCATCCAATAGTTCACAGGGCTGTGACCGGTACAAGCTTCATTTTGAGCAATTTCACATTCGTGGTGCGGGAATTTCAAATCCATTCCGCCACCATGTATGTCAAAAGTTTCACCAAGGTATTTGGTGCTCATGGCAGTACACTCTAAATGCCAACCCGGAAAGCCAACTCCCAAGGCGAAGGCCAACGCATGATGTGTTCCGGTTCTGCTTTTTTCCAAAGAGCAAAGTCCTGAGGGTTTTTCTTGTCGCTTTGTCCGTCAGTATCTCGGGTATTGGCCAACATTTCGTCAATGTTACGACCGCTTAATTTTCCGTAATGGTTAGTTTCGTTGAATTTGACCACATCAAAATAAACTGAACCATTGGTTTCATAAGCAAACCCTTTTTCAATAATCTGACTTACGATTTCAATTTGTTCAATGATATGACCGGTTGCCGTAGGTTCAATGCTTGGCGGTAAAAAATTGAATTGTTTTAATACATCGTGAAAATCAACGGTATAGCGTTGCACGATTTCCATTGGCTCTAACTGTTCTACTCTGGCTTTTTTGGCAATTTTATCTTCCCCGTCATCCACATCGTCCACGATATGACCTACATCGGTAATGTTACGCACATAACGCACTTTGTAACCCAAATGCAAAAAATACCTGAAAATCATATCAAACGACATAAAAGTACGCACGTTTCCTAGGTGTACATTGCTGTAGACCGTTGGTCCGCAAACATACATGCCTACATTGCCATCGTGTATGGGTTTGAAAAGTTCTTTATCTCCTGAAAGAGAATTGTATATTTTGAGGGTATGGTTTTTATAAAGTTGCATTTTGTTAGGAGCTATTTCCGGCTTTCCGCTCTATCTTTTTCTTTGACAAGAAAAAGGATGCCGCTGCTATCCGGGCTATTAAAAATTGGTGTCTAATCGAATGTAATCTAAAAATTCTCTACGGGTTTGTTCGTCTTTAAATTTGCCGCCAAATTCAGAAGTTACCGTACTGCTTTCAATGTCGCGAATCCCACGTGAATTGACGCACAAATGTTTGGCATCAATCACACAAGCCACGTCATCGGTTCCTAAAACTTTTTGTAATTCCTGTACAATTTGCATCGTTAAACGCTCTTGTACTTGAGGTCTTTTGGCAAAATAATCTACAATTCGGTTCATTTTCGAAAGGCCGACTACTGTTCCGTTTGAAATATAAGCTACGTGAGCGCGACCCACTATCGGAAGTAAATGATGTTCGCAAGTAGAGTAGAGGGTGATGTTTTTTTCTACCAGCATTTCACCATATTTATAATTATTTTGAAATGTTGAAGAGCTTGGTTTTTTATTAGGATTTAATCCGCCAAAAATCTCTTTCACAAACATTTTGGCCACGCGATTCGGAGTTCCTTTGATACTATCATCGGTCAAATCCATTCCTAATGTTCTCAATATATTTTCGACATCTTTTTTAATCGAATTTATTTTTTCTTCGTCGCTACTGTCAAAAGCATCTTTTCGTACAGGATTTTGGGCACTGGTCGCTATATGGTTATTACCTAATTCGTCCTGAAAATCTTCGTTATTTATCATTAAAATAAAAGAGTTAATTGGGGTTTTTGAATAAGAAAGCAAAGATAAATAATAATATTTAAACTCAATCCGGAAGTGTTAATATTTGAAAATATTTAAATTTTTAAGTTAATTATCTCTTAAAAAAGTGTAAATTTCGCTCCAAAAAAAAGCAAATAAATTATGAAAAAGAGTTACTTTTTAAATTTTTCATTAAATAAACTAAATTTAGCTGTAATTTTTGTAACGTTCCTCGCGGTGTTTCTTGTACCCACTACAGGGATGTCTCAACAACAAAAAAATGCAACTAATAAAACCAACGCAAAAGGAATTAATCAAGCTGCTCTCCCGGGTACGTTTGAAAGTTTAGGCAATACCATGTCAAGACAGTCAAGTTCAAACGGACCAAGTTTGAATAGTACTCTTGCCGGAGCATTGTCTGAAATTTATAGTGTAACCGGGCAGTATACACTTTCTGCTGACGGTATTGGTTCGTCCTCATCTGCAATGGCGATAAGGGTAAATAAGCCTAATGCCGGAGCCACTGTGCTAAAAGCAATTTTAATGTCTTCTGCCACTGCTACAACTGTTCCTGACGGTTGTGTAACATTGTCAGGGTCTCCAATAAATTGGAATGGTTCAGCAACAAACGCTAGCAGCACAACTTTTAATAACTATTGGGCTGATGTAACTAGTCTAGTTGCTGCTCAAATCAATGCTTTTCCAGCCGGAATTTCAACATTGAATATTACAGAGTGTAGCTCGTCCGGTATTGAAGGAGAAGCACTTTTAGTTGTTTTTAATGATGCTACTGCTACTGAAAAGACCATAATAATAATGTTTGGGGCTTCAACACCCTCCGGAGATAATTTTTCGCTTACACTTGCTCAACCTATAGACCCGGCGGCTCCCGGAGCATTGTTGAATATGGGATTGGGAATTGGTTTCAGTTATCAGAATGGTGGAGGAAGTCAAACGTCACAAGTATCGGTTAATTCACAAATGCTATCCAGTTCAGCCGGTGGAGAAGATGATGGAGAATCTGCCAATGGAGGTTTGATAACTGTTGGAGGAATTGGTGATACCAATACAAATCCGGCAAATCCTAATGCCGGACCAACCGATCAATATACGGATGATGAAGTGTATTCCATTTTGCCGTTCATTACTAATACCACCACCAGTTTGAATATCAATACGGTTAATCCTTCAGGAGATGATAATATTTTCTTGGCTTATTTTACCTTGTCAGGTTCAGCTATTGTGGGTGAAGGTATTTTATTGTCACAAACTACTACTTCAGGGAATGTAGGAACCAGTCATACAGTTACAGCTGTTGTTAAAGATACTAACGGATTACCGATAGTAAATACAGCTGTTACCTTTACTATCACTTCCGGACCAAATGCCGGGCTTGCGCCTTTTACCGTTACAACGGATGCCAACGGGCAAGCAACTTTTACTTACACAGGGACTGCAGGCGTAGGTATTGATACTATTGTGGCTTGCTTTACGGATAGTCTAAGTCAAGTAACTTGTTCTAATATACTTTCGTTTCAATGGGTTATTTCAGCATTAGTGCCAACTATTGTATGCCCGGCAAACGTTACGGTTACTGCTACAGCAGGTTTATGTGGTGCTAATGTTTCTTATGCGGCGGCAGTAGCTTCGGGAAGTCCGACTCCTACTGTAACCTATTCACAAGCGTCGGGTAGTTTCTTCCCGGTAGGGTCAACCACCGTTACTGCTACGGCAACTAATAGTAATGGCTCAGCCTCTTGTCAGTTTATAGTGCAAGTTAATGATACTGAAAATCCTGTAATAACTGCTTTGAATATTACTAGATGTTATGAAGCAGATAGTTTTGGTTGTGCCATTGCTTTGGGAGTAACTGCTACGGATAATTGTGGCATCGCCTCGCTTACCAGTAATGCCCCGGCTTGTTTTCCAGTAGGAACTACTACTGTAACATGGACAGCTACTGATGTGAACGGAAATGTATCGACTGCAACTCAAACGGTAGTCAGATATAATCCACTTCAATTAACCATTGCGGCAACACCAAACCCAATTTGTTTGAATGGTATTAGCACGCTGAAAGCTATTGCGAATACTTTCAGTACTACTTCGGCAGTACCATTAGATCCTATGGTGGGGGCTACAACAGTTATTAATAGCGCAAGCGATAATACGCCTACAACCTCTACTAATCTTGGGTTTACCTTTGATTTTGGAGGCATCAGTTATACCTCTTGTTTTATTTCTCCTGATGGATGGTTACTTTTAGGAGGCACTACGGCTAATGGCCAACCGGTCAATGTTACTACCAGTGCACAAAACACACCTAAGCTCTATCCTTATTGGGATGATTTAGCTACAGGAACAACCGGTAGTGTGAAGACGTTAGTTACCGGTACAGCACCAAACCGTATTTTTATAGTGGAATGGAATGTTACTATTCCCAAAAATACTGCTGCTCCGGCTAATTCAACTTTCCAAATGTGGCTCTATGAAGGAACTAATGTGGTAGAGTATCACTATGGTACTATGGGAGCACAAACTTCCAATAGTATTTCTGCCGGATATACCGTAAATGCAACAAACTACAGTAGTATTAATTTTGCTACTAATTCGGCCAGTACCACTACACCTTACGATACTAATAATACGGTGCCTGCTTCAGGAACAACGTTCACCTATACGCCATTGACTTCACTTATTTGGTCTCCAACTACAAATTTATTTACAGATGCAACAGCAACTACACCTTATACAGGCGATTCAAGAGATGTGGTTTATGCTACAAACGTACCACTTACCGGTGCAACTTATACCGTAACGGGTACTAATGCTGTAGGATGTAATGCTACAAGCAATGTTACTGTAAATGTTTCTGTTCCAACGGCATCGATGTCGGGTAACCAAACAATATGTCCAGGCAATACGGCTACTTTTTCTATAACAGCAACTCCTAACTCTTTAGTAACTATTACAGCTACCGGTGAGCCGGTTCCTTATACAGTTAACGTTGGTCCTACAGGAGTTTATTTGTTTACCACTCCACCTTTAAATAGTACCACTGTTTATGAAATTACCAAAGTAAGAGGATTTTTCACCTTTTGTGAATCAACTATTACAGGACAAATAGTAACTATAACTGTTGTGCCTAACGGATGTGCAACAGTAGAGCCAGTACCGGCACCAGATAATTTACCGGTTGATACTACTTTTTGTACCACTGGAGAGTGTAGAACATTAATGGCTAATATTTCGCCTATACCTTCAACTACTGATTATGCAGTTACCAGTATTCCTTTTTGTCCTCAGGCTTCATTTGATGATCCAACGTTTACCAGGTTCCCGGTAGGTGCGGATGATGTTTATTCTCTTCCCTTTACTTTACCATTTGATTTTTGTTTTTATGGAACAAATTACAATAATGTTCAAATTGGAGACAATGGAGTAATAAGTTTTGGGACCAATTATCCTGCAACTCCTGCCACATCGAATTCATGGCAACAGACCGTCACTACATTTGCGAACCCAAATTTTCCTGGAGCTACTTACGCAGATAATCCTTTCCGAAATAAGATTTGTGGTGTTTATCAAGATACAAATACCTTGATAAATCCCCCGTTACCTCAGTTACCTACTGATAAAAGTGTTAATTACAAATTAATAGGAACTTACCCTTGTAGAAAATTAGTAGTAAATTTTGATAATTTAGCTCAGTTTAGTTGTGGCTATGGTTCTGGCTCACAAACTTCACAAATTGTTTTGTATGAAGTATCTAATATTATTGAAGTTTATGTACAAGATAGGACTCCTTGTAATGGTTGGAATTCAGGAAGAGGAGTTATTGGAATAAAAGGAGGAGGAGCCAATCCACCATTTAAAGTTGCTCCTAACAGAGATGTTGGTAACTGGACGGCACATCAGGAAGCTTGGCGTTTTACACCAACTGGACCTAATGTACCTGTAGTTGTAAAATGGTTCGAAGGGACAACACCTATTGCATCAAATCCTGATGGTAGTGTAACAGTATGCCCTACAGCGGATACCACTTATACATTACAAGCTAATTATACTGTTTGTGGGGTTCCTCAAACAGCAACGCAAGACTTTAATATGTATGTGCATCCTGATTCCACAGGAGAACCTATCGATATGGCAGGATGTTTTCCAAGCTGTTTTGATTTAACATTGAATGACGCCGAAATATTAGGAACTTTAGATCCTAATGATTATGAAATTAATTATTACACTTCAGCTGTTAATGCTGAAGCCGGTATTAATCCAATCACTCCTGCTACTAATTTTTGCCCTCCGGGACCTGGGGTTTATGATATATATGTAGGTATTGAATTAGCCGCTTTTAATTGTAAAATTGTTAAGCACTTTACAGTTACCGTGGGTGTTTCTTCAACCGCTACTATTTCCGGAACAACCACAGTTTGTGAAGGGGAGTCTGCTGCAATAACCTTTACCGGTGCTGATGGTTTAGCTCCTTACACCTTCGATTATCTTGATTATAATGGCGTGTTACAGTCTATAGCTTCACCTAGTACGTCTGATAGTGTAACGGTTAATGTTCCTACGGGAACTTTTGGAACTTATACTTATACTTTGGTGGGTGTAGGAAGTGCTCTGGGATGTTATCAAAATCAAACAGGTTCCGCCACAGTTACAGTGAATAAAATGCCAACAGCTACTATAGCCGGTGATATTACTCAATGTGAAAGTGATCCTGCTGCTACAGTAACTTTTACCGGTGCAAATGGAGATGTTCCTTATTTATTTACCTATCTCGACCCTGACGGAATACAACAGACTATTCCTTCTTCAGGAGTTGGTAATACAGCAACGATTACTGTTCCTACAGCCGCAGGCACCTATGTTTATACATTAGTGAGCGTTGCGAGTTCATCAACACCTGCTTGTTCGCAAAACCAATCGGGTACTGCTACTGTAATAATTAATCCGTTACCAACGGCCACAATATCAGGAACTTCTTCAATTTGTTTGAATACTACGCCAGATCCTCAAATTACTTTTACAGGAGCTGATGGTGTTTCACCTTATACATTTACCTATTTAGATAGTAATAATGTTTCACAAACTATATCAACGCTTGCCGGTAATGATACTGTTACACTAGTTGTTCCCGCTTCTGCTGTTGGTACTTATACTTATACATTAGTAAGTGTAGAAGATTCCAGTGCAACAACTTGTTCTCAAAATCAATCTGGATCAGCAACTATAACTGTTACAGCAAGACCTACAATCACCACACCAACCCCTTATGTAGTTTGTGATGATAATCAAGATGGCATTTACTGTTTATTTGATTTAACAACTAAGGATGCAGAAATTGCTACTGGTCCTGTTGTTATTGAATACTATACGACCTTAGCCGATGCAGAGTCAGGAACAGCCACACCACTTACGAGTCCTTATTGTAATACTACGGCAAATGCTCAAACTTTATATGTTAAAGTTTATTTTTCAGGTTTCCCGGATTGTTATACAACTACCACATTACAACTAGTTGTAAATGTGCCTCCAATTCCAAATCCTGTTATTGCGGATTATGTATTGTGTGATTACACAACTTCTGGCGATAACGTAGAGCAGTTTGTGCTTCACAGTAAAGATTTAGAGATTGCTAATGGACAGAGTGGCGTAGTGGTAAGTTATTATCTTACTCAGGCCGATGCGTTAAGTCAAACGAGTCCGCTACCTAATTTATATACATCAGGCACGCAACAAATATGGATTAACATCCGTTATACGGCTACGGGTTGTAATGCGGTTAGTTCGTTTAATCTGATTGTGAATCCACTGCCGATTGCTGCGACACCACCAACGCTTTATGTATGTAGCAATGGAGCTACCAATCAGGCGTTATTTGATTTAACACTAAATGAAGGTAATGTTAATGCTACAGGCTTAGTGACCTTTACTTATTATACTACTTTGGCCAATGCTCAAAATGAAGTGAGCGCTATTGGTTCGCCGGCCAATTATTTAGGAACCGACAACCAAACGATTTACATTAGAGTAGAAAATACAGCCACGGGTTGTTATGTTACCACTACTCAATTGTTACGTGTTACCCAGGGTCCTGTGGCCAATACACCACCGGCATTACAACTGTGTGATCCGAACAATGACGGTATTGTAGTTTTCAATTTAGAAGATGCTACTGCTTTTATTGCCGGTACACCAAATCCTTCGAGCTTAGGAGTGACGGTAACGTATCACGAAACCCCAACGGATGCCATAACAGGCGCCAATCCGATATTGATTCCTTATAGTAATATCTTTAACTGGACACAAACCATTTATGTTAGAGTATTTTACACCTTAACAGGCTGTGCGAATTATGTTCAACTTCAACTAATTGTCAACCCAACGCCTGAGGCCGTAAGTCCAACGGATTACCATTTGTGTGATTACACGGGAGCCGTAGGGTATGAGGCCTTTGATTTAACGACCAAAGTTCCTGAGATTTTAGGCAGTATTAACCCTGCTTTGACTTCGGTAACCTTTTATACCTCACAAACAGCGGCTGAAACCGCTACGGGTGCTATCTCGAATGTGACCAATTACATCAATGGTACGATAGATACTCAAACGTTGTATGTTCGAGTAGAGACGATTGCTACGGGTTGTTTTGATATTGTGACCTTAACTTTAGTGGTTGATCCGCTACCGATTGTTCCTCCGATTAGTTATCCTCAGTATTCGCTTTGTGATGATAACAATTCGGGCAATTGTAAAGAGGTATTTGATTTAGGCTCTAAGGTAGCCGATATCTTGAACGGACAAACGGGAATGAGCGTTACGTTCTACCCGAGTTTAACCGATGCTCAGAACAATACCAATGCCATCAGCACTTTGTTGTATGAGAATGTATTGCCTTGTGTTCAGACCTTAGGTATTCGCATTACCAACCAAGCCACCACTTGTTATGTTATCTCCACGATGGATATCCGCGTGAACCCACTACCGACACCGGTTCCACCAACAGAGCCGTTAACGGTTTGTGACGATAACCAAAATGGTATAACCTGTGATATCGATTTAACAAGCCTAACTCCGGATATCTTACAAGGAGCGGATTATGATATAACCTACCATGAGACCCAGACTGATGCCGAGATTGGAGGTACTACCATTCCTAATCCGTCAAGTTACTGCAACATCACTAACTTTGTGCAGATTATTTATGTGCGTGCAGAAGACCCAATCACAGGCTGTTACAGTGTTATTCCAATAGAGCTTAACGTAAATCCAAGCCCTGTTAAACCGGTTACTATCCCGGATTTGGTGACTTGCGACCAAGACAACAACCCACAGAGCGGCAGTACTATTGTTGATTTAACCAGCAAAACGGCCGCTATCCTGCTGCTTCAGGCACCAAACCCGGCAAGCAATTACACCGTTACGTATTATCTCAGCCAAGGCTTGGCCGATGCCGGCACTTCCCCGATTATTAATGCCGCTACGTATTTTGGTAGTGACACCCAAGTTATTTGGGTTAGAATAGAGGATAATGCAACGGGTTGTTACGCTTTAGGTTCCTTCCAATTGGTTATCAACAAACCATTATTGTTAATCACACCGCAACCACTGAGCAAATGTGATAATGATACGGCATCGAACAATTTGTATTACACTTTTGATTTAACGGTAAAAAACACCGAGATTAATCAAAATACAGGCTATACGGTTACGTATTACCCAAGCCTTGTGGATGCTCAGAACAATACCAATGTGATTACTACCCCGAGTGCGTATACCAATACCTCTGCGGCAGTACAAACCCTTGGCGTTTTGGTCACCACCACAGCAGGATGTAAAAGCATCACCACCTTAGACATCAGAGTACTTCCGGTACCTACGCCACAGAGCAACAATATTCCGGTATTGGCCGCGCAGTGTGAGGATGCTCCGGGTAGTGGTGTGGCTCAGTTTGATTTAACCCTGAATGAGGCTTATATAGCCAATGGCGATACCCATGTTGATTTCCATTACTTCCCAAGTCATGCTGATTTGGAAGCCAATACTAGTGAGATTTTAAATCCGACTACGGCCATAGTGGGCGACCCAAGTATAGCCGGAACGACCATCAATCAGGTGCAGTATGTCTATGTAGCAGTGACCAGTGATGTCTCTACGGATTACACCGGTAGAAAATGTTACAAAGAAGTACAACAAGGCTTTATAGTTAATCCATTACCGAGTATCAGTGCCATAGCGGATTATCAAATCTGTGAGGCCGACCCATCGGGAGTGAATGACGGTATAGAGGTTTTTGATTTAACGACTCAAAGTGCTGCTTTACTGCAAGGGAATCAAACCACACCGGTATCCGCTTACAGTGTTGCGTTTTATGAAGATGCCGCCTTAACAATACCGATAACAACGCCAAATGCGTATACTAACCTGACTAACCCTCAGACGATTTATGTGGAGATTACCAATACCACCACAGGTTGTAAGAGCGGTATGGGCAGTTTCAATATTTTGGTTAATCCAAAACCAACGATTAACTACACCATGGCCGACATGAAAGAGTGTGATTATGACGGGAATAACAACGGCACGATGCTGTATACACAGAACCCAACAAGCCCACTAGCTAGTTTAGCGGGTTATGAAGCCGACATCTTAGGGGCAACACAAACAGCGCCGACGTATATCGTAGAGTTCTATTACAACAGTCAGGCAGATGCTGAGGCAGGGAACTCGGGTAGTGCTTTGACTAATTTAGATACGTATGAAGTACAAACAGGTACCTATTGGGTACGTGTTGAGAATACTCTAACGGGTTGTTATGAACTGGATTCATTTGATGTAGTTATAGAGAAACTGGCCGAGCCGGTGATTACCAGCAACACGGGCAGCAATATTGCTTGTGTACGATGGAACCAGACGACAGTGAACAACAATTTAATCTTGAACAGTGGCATCACGGCACCGGGCTACACCTTTAACTGGTATGCCAATAATCAACCGGTGGTTGGAGAGCACGCCAGTACACTAAATATAAACAATATGGCCCTTACCGATACCCATGTGGTGTATACGGTTGAGGCGGTTAGTTTATCTCCAATGTTGGGTTGTACTTCGGACATTACGGCGCTTTCTACCTTTGATGTTATTAAGTCGGGCCCTGCGGATAATATCACTGCTACAGTAACCAATGCCTTTGCGGAGAATCAAATCATAACCATCACCAATGACGGTTATGGAGTGTATGAATACAGTTTGGATGACGGCCCGAGACAAACCAGCCCAATCTTTGAGAATGTTTCCTTAGGGAACCATACAGTGTATGTTTGGGATGTAAGAGACCCGAATGGTTATTCGTGTGGAGTAGAGTTTATCAAAGACGTACAAACGATAGATTACCCTCATTATTTTACCCCGAACGGCGATGGGTATCATGACAATTGGAATATTAGTGGATTGCATGATCAGCCGAGAGCTAAGATTTACATCTTTGACCGTTATGGCAAACTGCTTAAACAACTTAGTCCGCTTAGTCCAGGTTGGGACGGGACATACAATGGTCACTTGTTACCGTCGGATGACTACTGGTTTACGGTAGACTTTGCCGAGGGCAGTAACATGCGTCAGTTCAAAGCACACTTCTCGCTTAAACGATAAGACAGACAGAAAAAAAATAGACCAAAAAACTCCTCAAGAAATTGAGGAGTTTTTTTATGGCAAGATGAAAAGAAATCAATCAAAAGTTGTGGCAAAAAAATCGAATTAAAAATTTTGCCACAGATTTTGTGGCAAAATTTTTTTTAAAAAAAATTGCCACAACTTAAGATGAAAACTCCATGCGTCCATATAGCCCCGACAGGAGTTGGCTACCATGTAGCGCGGATGGCGGGAGGGGAGTTGTACCGATGCAGGGAGTGCCGCTGCTAAAAAGAAAATCCCACCTAAAAAGGCAGGATTTGAAGTGGAGTCGGGGAGAGTCGAACTCCCGTCCAAACAAGCAACTAAAGAGCTTTCTACACGCTTAGTCTTTACTTAGGTTTTCGACATCAGGCTATGCTAAAGACAGCGACCCGAGGCTTAGCTCTATGAGTGTCAGAAAGGATTCAGAACATTACCTTTCCTAGGTTTACTTTTACGGTTCACCTAAACCAACCGCCATAAACCAAGGCTTTTGAGGTGAATCCAGCTTCCCTACCTTGTAGGGACGTGGCTAATCTTACTATAATTCAGATTATGCAGCTAAAGCGTAATTATTTTCGCCGTTTATAAGTTCGTACCCTTGGATTTACGAGCAAATGGTACCATGCTCGACGTGCTTACTGTTCAATTCGACTTGCTGTCAAAACCAGTCGACCCCAGATTTAGTTTAGAATTACGAATTACGAATTCTTCGTTCAAAACTAGAGGCAAAGATACGTTATTTTAGAGGCTAAAGCAATACGCCTCACTAAGTATATTATTCTTCGCCTTCATCATTTAATTTGAATGGGTAATCGCCAAAAAGGGACGCTAATTTTTTAGTTTGATAGGTTTTTTTGGTGAACTTATTGGATAAGACAATGATCGTAACTTTTTCTTTTCGCAAAGTAATAAAACAAGAAGTGTTACCATGCCACCAACCGTTGTGGTAGTAAAAAGGTTCTCCTTTTTCAAATTCCATCATTCTGACACCAAGTCCGTAGTTTCTTTGGCCTTTGCTCTCGTAGCTATAGCCTTTGTAGACTTTTTTCAATAAGTCGGAATTCAGGAAAAAGGGTGCATAACGGGCCTTGTCAAATTTCAGCAAATCTCTCGGTGTGGAGTAGATATTTTTATCGCCATAAACGCCATCCAGATAATCAATACCAATTTCAACATTGTTCCCTTTATAGGATGGGGCAACGTTTCCTCTGTCTTTAGTAATATCAAAAACGAAAGTATTGTTCATTCCCAGCGGAGCAAAAATCATCTCCTTCATGGCTTCCGGATATTTTAAACCGGTAATTTTTTCGATGATTAATGCCAACATAGCATAGTTGGTATTGCAGTAGCTGAAGCGGGTATCGGTTCTTGATTCCAAGGGGATTTGTTTCTCTACCATAACTTTAACAATGTCTTCGTTGGTCAGTGTTTGTTTTTTATCCCAATTGCCGTTTTCATAGGTGAAATAAGCGTAATTTTTCATTCCGCTTCTGTGATTCAACAGGGTTTGGATAGTAACATCAGGATATGGAAAGTTTTTGATAATGGTATTTACCTTTTGATCTAAAGTAATTCGCTTAGTATCAATTAGCATCAAAATTGCGGTTGATGTCAAAACTTTGGTCACTGAAGCAATGTGCAACGGAGTATCTTTGGTTATGTTCTCATCCGTTCTTTTATTGGCGTACCCCATGTAATTTTCATAAATAATCTGGCCGTTTTTGGCAACCAAAAAAGCTACGTTATCGTTTTTTTCAGACCACCCTTTTTCAAAGAAACGCGACACTCCATATTTCTTATCATTGATATATGAAGTTTTTAAAGCAGGCAATTCTTCCTGCAAAGGCTGCATTACCGGAATGCCGTTTTTATTTACTTTTACAATACCATCGTCATTTTTTTCCTGTTTGGTACAAGACGTAAAAAGTACAGCAGCGGCAAATAGCAAGGAGGTATATCGTATAATTTTTTGAGACATTTTTATATAATTGGATAACAAATATAAGTATTCAAGGTACTGATAAAATGGCTTTTTCAGAAAGCTATTAACAGGTTTTTCACAATTTACATTCGGTATTTTATAAGGTGGTAAGTATCAATGCCTGTCAAAAAAAGAGGGTTTGTAATTTTTCTTAAAAAGTTTTGAAAACGTTTTCGTTACCCCTACTTTTGGGGGCAAATAAATTGTCCCTAATATGAAATTCGGAATTATAAAAGAAAGAAAAAATCCGCCCGACAGAAGAGTGGTTTTTACCCCTCAGGAATTGCTGCGTCTTCAACAAGAACACCCTGATGCTATCGTAAAAGTTGAGTCTTCGGACATTCGTGTTTTTAAAGATGAAGAATACCGTGATTTAGGTATTGAAGTGGCAGAAGATATCTCGGATTGTGATGTTTTTTTTGGTGTTAAAGAAATTCCGGTAGATTATTTGATTCCGAATAAAAAGTATTTTTTCTTTTCGCATACCATCAAAAAACAAGCGCATAACCGCAAACTTTTACAAGCGATTTTAGCCAAAAATATTGAGTTGTTTGACCACGAAACTATAGTTGATGCTACTAACCGTCGATTGATAGGTTTTGGTCGTTATGCCGGAATCGTGGGAGCTTACAATGGCTTCAGAGCTTTCGGAATTAAATACGATTTGTTCACTTTGCCCAAAGCGGAAACACTAACAAGCAAAGAAGATTTAATCGTTAGATTGAAAAGACAAATCCTACCCAATATCAAGATTGTTTTAACGGGTCACGGTAAAGTAGGAATGGGAGCAAAGGAAATTCTTGATGGCATGAAAGTTAAGCAAGTTGCTGTTGCAGATTTTTTGACAAAAATATACACCCAACCGGTTTACACTCAAATTGATGTTTTGGATTATAACAAAAGACTGGATGGTACAGTTTTGAACAACCAAGATTTTTATAAAAATCCACAAGAATACACCTCCGATTTTGAGCGTTTTACTAAAGTAGCGGATATTTTTATGGCCGGCCATTTTCATGGAAACGGCGCACCGGATATCTTAACCCGTGAAATGCTTCAGGCAGCTGATTGTAAAATCAAAGTGGTGGCTGATATTTCTTGCGATGTAGACGGGCCTATTGCCTGTACTACTAAAGCCTCGACTATAGCGGATCCGTTTTTTGGCTATTTACCTAGCGAAAACAAAGAAGTACCTTATACCCATCCGGGTTCTGTAATGGTAATGTCGGTTGATAATTTGCCTTGCGAATTGCCGAAAGATGCCAGCGAAGGATTTGGTGAAATGTTTATGCAACATGTGATTCCGGCTTTCTTCAATGGCGATAAAGATGGTATTCTGCAACGGGCCAAGATAACCGAAAACGGCAAACTCACCCCGCGATTTGCTTATCTTCAGGATTATGTTGATGAAAAATAAAAAGTATCCCGATTCGTTCGGGATTTTTTTTTGATTACTACTTGCTGTAAAATGCTTTAAGAAATCGTTTTCGTTAATAACTAATTCAAAAGCCTATTTGGTGTTCTTTTAGATAACAGTATTTTTATGAAAATTATAGGTTGATTTATAGATCGTTCTCTTTTTGTAATCAAAAAGAAGCCTATGCCAATCACTTTTGCAAAATACTTTTCATGAAAAAATTATCATTACTGGGGCTGTTGTTTTTTACGATTGCCATTTACGCTCAAAATGTTCAGTCACCTTCCAAAGCCATCAATGTTGCTTTCAAACTTACTGCCGATGGTAAACCAACTTATGCGGTTACTTATAAAACCAAATCCGTTATTTTCGAAAGTAGCTTGGGTATTAAACTAAAAGAAAGTGGTGATTTAGTGGCCAATTTTGCTATCGATAGCATCAAACAGATAACTGCCAATGAAACTTGGCAGCCGGTTTTGGGAGAACAATCCAATATCAAAAACAGCTACAACGAAATGACAATTAACCTTTCGCAAATAGCTTCGGGGAGAAAACTGAATATTGTCTTTCGCGTATTTGATGAAGGTGTGGCCTTTCGCTATGAGTTTCCGAAGCAGCCCAAGCTGAATTATTTTATTGTGACCGATGAAGTTTCACAATTCAATTTGGCCGGAAATCACAAAGCATTCTGGTTTCCGGGTGATTTTGACAGTCAGGAATATCCATATACCGAAACCAAATTGTCAGAAGTAAACACTGATAATATTGATAGAAATAATGGTATTGGTTTAAAATCTATCGCCGGAAAATATGTGATACAGTCGCCATTAATGATGAAATCAGCGGATGGATTGTATATCAATATTTTTGAAGCGGCAGTGGTGAATTATCCTGTAATGCATTTAGATTTAGTGCCAAACGAATATAAACTGACTTCTCACTTGGTTCCTAATGCGATTGGTGATAAAGCTTATTTGCAAACACCGTGTGTTTCGCCTTGGCGAACGATTATGATAAGCAATGACGCTCGTGATATTGTTGGTTCTAAAATGATTTTGAATTTAAATGAGCCTTGTAAACTTGAAGATACTTCCTGGATTAAACCGATGAAATACGTAGGCATTTGGTGGGAAATGCATTTAGGTAAATCAACTTGGGATTATGCCGGTTCGCAAAATGCACAAAATGCTGCCGACGGAAAATTAAAGCCTTCAGGAAGACACGGAGCAACGACTGAAAACACTAAGCGTTATATTGACTTTGCAGCCAAAAACGGTTTTGATGGTGTTTTGGTAGAAGGCTGGAATGTAGGCTGGGAAGATTGGTTTGGCAATTGGAAAGAAGAAGTCTTTGATTTTACTACGCCTTATCCCGATTTTGATTTGAAAGCGGTTAACGACTATGCAAAATCCAAAGGCATAAAAATGATAATGCATCATGAAACTTCAGGTTCTGTAGCTAATTACGAAAGACATTTGGACAGAGCATTGGAATTGATGAAAAAATATGGCTATCCTGCCGCTAAATCGGGGTATGTAGGCCGAATTATACCAAGAGGTGAATACCATGACGGTCAAACAATGGTGAACCATTTTAATTTTGTGGCCCGACGTTTTGCCGATTATAAAATGATGGTGAACTCCCACGAAAGCTCACGCCCAACGGGTTACAGTAGAACATATCCCAATTATATAGCTGCGGAAGCGGCCCGCGGTAATGAGTTTAATGCTTGGAGTAATGGGAATCCGCCAATGCACGAAACGATTTTACCTTTTACCAGATTACTGGGAGGTCCTATGGATTATACTCCGGGGATTTTTGAAATCAAAATGAATATTTATGATGCTACTAAAAAAGAGCAAGTACATACTACTTTGGCAAAACAGTTGGCTTTGTATTTAACAATGTATTCTCCTTTGCAAATGGCTGCTGATTTACCTGAAAATTATGAAAAATACCCCGATGCTTTTCAGTTTATAAAAGACGTAGCGGTTGATTGGCAAGATAGTAAATACCTTGAAGCTGAGCCAGGAGATTATTTAACAGTGGCCCGAAAAGACAAACATTCTGAAAATTGGTTTTTGGGAGCCATTACAGATGAAAATGCCAGAGATACCGAAATTAAATTGGATTTTCTTTCTCCCAACAAAAAATACACAGCCACTATTTATGCTGATGGAGTAGATGCAGATTGGCAAAAAAATCCAAAATCGTATGCTATAAAAACTATACAAGTTACTTCTAAATCAAAAATTAAATTACATTTGGCTAACGGGGGAGGAACTGCCATCAGTTTTAAACCGATCAACTAAATTTAATTAACCAACCAAACTTATGAGTTCAAATCATGTAAAAACCAACTACCCCGCGCTGTATACTTTGATTACAGTATTTTTCTTTTGGGGTTTCATTGCTGCCGGAAACAGTATTTTTATTCCTTTTTGTAAAAGTTATTTTTCGTTAGATCAGTTTCAATCACAGTTAGTCGATTTTGCTTTTTATACAGCCTATTACATAGGAGCACTTTTGTTATTTGCTTTTGGCAATAGTAGTGGTAAAGATGTAGTGGGTAAATGGGGTTACAAACGAAGTATTGTTTATGGTTTGTTGTTTTCAGCCTTAGGTGCCGGAGCCATGATTGTAGCTGTTGAAGCGAATGTTTATGCCGGAATGTTGCTAGGATTGTTCATTGTAGCTTTAGGCTTTTCATTGCAACAAACCGCTGCACAGCCATTTGCTATTTTATTAGGAGACCCAAAAACAGGAGCAAGCCGAGTAAATTTAGGTGGTGGAATCAATTCCTTTGGAACTACTATTGGCCCTATTGTAGTGGCTTTGGCTTTATTTGGCACAGCCGCTTCGGTATCGGAAGATCAGATAAAAAACTTAGAATTAAACAAAGTTATTTTCTTGTATGTTGGCGTTGGACTGTTGTTTTTGGCAGCAGCTGCATTATTCTTTTTTTCTAAAAAAGTGCCTGACGGTAAAGCGAATGAACCTATTGAAAAAGCAAACAAAGCCTTGAGAATGTTGGTAATTATGACCATTTTATTGGCTGCTTGTTTTGTGCCGATTTTTAAAACCTACCAAATCGATACTGCGGCTTATGATCAAGTACAAATGGAAGGCTTGGAACAATACCGAATGTATTGGTTATTCGGTGCCTTAGCCGTTGTGGTTGGAGGATTATTATTGTCATATGCTTCTGCACAAAAGAAAGCGGAAGGTTGGGGTGCCATGCAATATCCGCAGTTGGTTTTAGGGATGTTAGCCATTTTTACTTATGTTGGTGTAGAAGTAGCCATTGGAAGTAATTTAGGAAGTTTATTGAACCTTAAAGAATTCGGTAGTCTGCAATCATCAGATATTGCCCCTTATATTTCCATGTATTGGGGAAGTTTAATGATTGGTCGTTGGGCCGGTGCCATTAGTGTTTTTAATTTAAAAGGAACTAATAAAACCATAGCCTTGATTATTATCCCGTTAATTGCCTTCGGAATTATATTGGGAGTGAACATACTTTCCGGAAAAGACATGAAGCCTTTGTATTATTATGTTTTCTGTGTGTTACTTCAAATTGGCGCTTTCTTTTTAAGTAAAGATAAACCGGCAAGAACCTTAATGATTTTTGGTAGTTTTGGAATGTTAGCTATGCTTATCGGGTTATTTTCATCGGGAACAGTTGCTATTTATGCATTCTTGGCAGGAGGATTGGCTTGTAGTATCATGTGGCCGGCTATTTTTACTTTATCGGTACTTGGTTTAGGAAAATATACTTCACAAGGTTCAGCTTTTTTAATTATGATGATTCTGGGTGGTGGTATTATTCCGCCAATTCAAGGAAAATTATCAGATATCATTGGCATTCACCAATCTTATTTTGTAGCGGTTATTTGTTTTGCTTACCTGACTTTATTTGCTGTGTTGGTAAAAGGTATTTTGAAAAAACAAAACATCGATGTGGATGATATAGAAGTAGAAGGAAGTCACTAATAGTGCAATATATACAAATCAAAAACCCCGCATTGTCTTGCAACTTTGCGGGGTTTTCTTCATCAAAACTCTAACCAATCAAAACTAACCTATTATTTTTCATCTGCTGTTTTTGCTTTTGAACCTTCTCCTCTGTAGTAATAATTACCACCATTATTTGAAGAAGTGTAATCATCATCATCACGGTCGTTGTCATAGTTATAAGAATAACCGTAACTTCCCCAACCTTTGATTTTACCTACCATGTCTACAATATCGCCTCTGTAATTGTACACAATTCGCATTCCGCCAATTTGTGTTAAAGCGTGTCGGTTGTATTTCATATAAACACTGCCAATTCGATTTACCCTATCTCTTGAATCATAGTTGATAAACGTGTTACCAATTCTTCTTACTCTACCGAAACTATCGTGCTCTATAAGAACACCATAATTTACTGGTCTTCGGGCTGCCGTTTTCGCTTCTCTTTTTCCGGCGGTTCTATAATAGTAGTCCCCTTGGCTGTCTTGTGGACGGGTATTAAAATCAAAGTCACCATTTGGAAAAACGAAAAACTCAATGCCTCTTTCTGTAAACGAGATTGGCTCGTCGAAACTATAACGGTTTCTTCTTTCCTCACCAGAAGTGTTTTTGGCTTCTGATGCTTTCGCTGCATTTCCTAACAGTAAAATTCCAGCTACTAAAAGTGTAATTTTTTTCATAATCATGCGTATTTGAGTTTTTTGCTTACTCTTTCGATTTTCAGCTTCTTCGAACAGAAAAGGTTTCTGTTGTTTAGGGTATTTCAATACGTGTGCCACAATACCAAATTCAATTCTTAAGGTTTGATTAATATAATTTAAATGCAAGAAATTCAAATGATTAGAAAGGTTAGACTAGTGCGAGTTTATCAGATTAAAATACTCGACTATCAAAAATGGTATTGTTTTTTTAGTACATTTGGGACCAATTAGTAAACGAATACCACAAAATATTTGATAGCCACAATGAAAAACCTACTATTTTCATTTTCTTTATTACTGCTAACGGCAACGAGTTTTGCCCAAGAGTTTATTCCTTATTATGGCAGTATAGTTGAACAATGTTCACAAACCAACATCACTACAAATTTAACCGAATACCAAAATTTAGGTTTAAAAAAGCGTGGCACACCTGCTTTGCAAAACACACTCGATTGGTTAAAAAATAAATACTTGAGCTATGGTTATACAACGAGTCAAATTCAGGAAGACTCCTATACTTATTCCGGTTCTACCGCTGTTTGTAAAAATTTGATTGTTACCAAAATTGGAACACTATATCCGGATACTTATTTGATTGTTTGTGGTCACTATGACTCTACCGGGGGCACAGGAACCAATGATAATGGTAGCGGTTTGGTTTCTATACTGGAAATCGCTCGATTATTGCAAAATATACCAACCGAGTATTCTATAAAATTCATCAATTTTAGTGGAGAGGAAGACGGTTTAAAAGGAAGTCAGCATTTTGTTTCCTCTGTTGTAAACGGAACTACTCCAAAAATGGATATCCGTTTGGTCTTTAATTTGGATGAAGTGGGTGGCGTAGCGGGCATGACAAATGATACCATCACTTGTGAAAGAGACACCAGTAATTCTCCTTCAACCAACAATTTGCTATCCAGCACTATGACTAATGAGTTAATGACTTGTGTTTCCTTATATTCTCCTTTGAGCGCTTATTTATCTTATGCTTATGCTTCGGATTATATGTCTTTTCAAAGCAATAACGAAATCATCACCGGTTTTTTTGAAACCAATGAAACGACACACAAGCACACCAATACCGATTTACTTATTTATATGGATACCGTATACAATTATAATGTGGCTAAAGCTGCTATTGGTGCCACGATGCATTTTGCCAAAGCCAGTACTTCGGCTTTAGTAAATCAAAATTTTCAGAGTGATTATCAAGTGAGTTTTTATCCCAGTCCGGCCAAAGATACTTTGAATATTAACATCGGAACTATAACTGATTCAGCTTACACTTTTTCACTGATTGATGCACAAGGGAAAGAAGTTTTGCATAAACAAATTGAAAATGCTCATTTAATAGAATCCATTCCATTACAAGGTTTGGCTGGCGGAATGTACTTAGCCATTTTGCAGACAAATACTAAGAAAATCACCAAGAAAATTATTGTAGAATAATTTCAAATTAGAGATAAAAAAAAGCCTTCTGAAATAAAAGGCTTTTTTATTTTACAGTTTATCTTTCAAATAAAAACCGGTAACTGATTTTTTATTTTTTATAATTTCTTCCGGAGTTCCTACAGCCAGTAACTGTCCACCATTTTCACCACCTTCCGGACCCAAATCAATAATCCAGTCGGCACATTTGATTAAATCTAAATTATGTTCAATAACAATAATAGAATGTCCTTTTTCAAGTAAGGCATCAAAGGAAGCCAATAATTTTTTAATGTCATGAAAATGTAAGCCGGTTGTAGGTTCGTCAAAAACAAATAGTGCTTTTTCTTTGGTAACTCCTTTTACTAAAAAGGAAGCCAATTTGATTCGCTGTGCTTCACCACCCGAAAGGGTAGAAGAGGATTGTCCTAATTGTACATAGCCCAAACCAACATCCTGTAAAGGTTGCAGTTTTTGTGTGATTTTGGTTTGTTTGTTTTCGGCAAAAAAAGCAATGGCATCATCAATGGTCATCGTTAGGATATCATCAATGTTTTTGCCTTCAAAGGCCACCTCTAAGACTTCTTTCTTAAAACGTTTTCCGCCACAAGTATCACAAGGTAAGGAAACATCGGCCATGAAAACCATCTCTACGTTTATCGAACCTTCTCCTTTACAAGTTTCACATCGACCTCCATCCACATTAAAAGAGAAATGCTTGGCCTGGTAACCACGAAGTTTAGACAATTTTTCTTTGGCATATAAATCCCGGATATCATCATACGCTTTAATATAGGTCACCGGATTGGAACGTGAACTTCTTCCAATAGGGTTTTGATCTACATATTCAATGTGCTTGATATGCGAAAAACTTCCTTTCATTTCAGTAAACTGTCCGGCTTTGTCTCCTATACCTTCCAATTTTTTCTGCATGGCCGGGAATAAAATTTTCTTTACCAAAGTACTTTTTCCACTGCCGGAAACTCCGGTAATAACGGTCAAGCTTTCTAAAGGGAAAGCCACATCTACATTTTGCAAATTGTTTTCGCGGGCTCCTTTTATTTCAATAAAATTGTTTGATTTACGTCTTTTCTTCGGAATCGAAATTGCTAATTGTCCGTTCAAATATTGAGCCGTTAAAGAATCCGATTTCAGGATTTCATCAAAGGTTCCTTCGGCTACCAATTCTCCTCCAAACGTTCCGGCTTCCGGACCTATATCAATAATTCTGTCTGCAGCTTTCATAATATCTTCATCATGCTCAACCACAATGACGGTGTTCCCTAAATCGCGTAGATTTTTCAAAACCTTAATCAAACGCTCGGTATCTTTTGGGTGTAAACCAATACTGGGTTCGTCTAAAATATACATCGAACCTACCAAACTGCTTCCCAAAGAAGTTGCTAAGTTAATTCGCTGTGATTCTCCTCCGGAAAGAGTGGCTGAGTTTCGATTCAATGTCAGATAATCCAAACCTACATCACTCAAGAAAGCCAGGCGGTTGTTGATTTCAATCAAAAGACGCTTAGCCACTTTAGCATCATACTCCGATAAATTTAATTCATTGAAAAACGGAATCAATCTTTTGATAGACAGGTCTACCAATTCGGAAATAGTTTTGCCTCCAACGGTGATATAATTCGCCTCTTTGCGCAAACGCTTGCCTTTACAAGTGGTGCATTTGGTTTTACCACGATAACGCGATAACATCACGCGATTCTGAATTTTATAGTTTTTCTCCTCTAGTTCCTGAAAGAAATCGTCTAAGCCGGTAAAGAATTTGTTGCCTTTCCAAACCAAGTCTTTTTGTGCTTCTGTTAGTTCAAAGTATGGTTTGTGAATGGGGAAATCAAATTTATAGGCATTGTTTACCAACTGGTCGCGGTACCAACTCATGCTTTCGCCACGCCAAGGATAAATAGCATTTTCATACACGGAAAGCGCTGTATTAGGAATTACTAATTCATCATCAATACCAATAATATTGCCATACCCTTCACAAGTTGGGCAAGCACCATAAGGATTGTTGAAACTGAACAGGTGAATATTAGGTTCTAAAAAAGTAATGCCGTCCAGTTCAAAATTGGCACTGAATTTTAATCGCTTCTTACTATCTAATTCCTGTAAATAGCAAACACCTTTACCTTCAAAGAAAGCGGTTTGCACGGCATCAGCCAATCGATTGTAAAAATCTTCTTCGTCCTTAACAACGATACGGTCGATGATTAGTAAAATGTCTTTGTTATCTAACGAGTGTTGGTCGATTTCATCCAAACGGACCATTTCGTTGTTGACCAAAATACGCGCAAAACCTTGTTGTAAAAGCACTTTAAGCTTGTCTTCCAGTTTTCGACCTTCTTCTAAATGAATAGGAGAAAGGAGTAACCATTTGCTGTCTAATGCAAAAGTTGTAACGGTTTTAACTACATCGGAAACGGTATCTTTTTTTACTTCATTGCCGGATACCGGAGAAAAAGTTTTCCCGATTCGGGCAAAAAGCAGTTTTAAGTAATCATAAATTTCGGTAGAGGTTCCAACGGTTGAACGGGCATTGGTGGTATTCACTTTCTGCTCAATGGCAATGGCCGGAGCAATGCCTTTGATGTATTCTACTTTGGGTTTGTCCAACCTTCCTAAAAACTGACGCGCATAAGAAGATAAACTCTCTACATAACGACGTTGTCCTTCTGCATAAAGCGTATCAAAGGCCAAACTTGATTTTCCGGATCCCGAAAGACCGGTGATAACCACCAATTCATTTCGCGGAATAACAACATCCAAATTTTTTAGATTGTGTATTTGAGCCCCCTTGATGAGGATGTTTTTTTTAGGTTCTAATGTGGCAATATCAGTACTTTTCATAGCAAAAAAAGGGAATGAGCACAAAGATAATCAATTCGTATTGGTATTAAAATTATATCGATAACCGAATTTAAGCAACAGTGTTTAAAGGTCTAATTTGAGTTTTTTTGTTAATTTTTCAATTTAAATTTGTTTATTTGTTTAAAATTATGTTAAATTTGGTTCATAATTAATTCACAAACAATAGTTAGCCTATAGCAAAAAATTACTTTTTAGATTAAAAACTCTCTTTTTAACCCTTACTAAAAGGTAATATTATGGCTAAATCACAACTTCCTGATGCTTTATTAGTGGATAAGTACATTGCCGGCGATGAAAACGCTTTGGCTATACTTGTAACCCGACACCAATCCAAAATTTACGGCTACATCTATTCCAAAGTTTCGGACAGAGATGTGACGGAGGACATTTTCCAGGAAACTTTTTTCAAAGTTATCCATACGCTGAAAACTAAAAAGTACTACAACGAAGAAGGCAAGTTCTTGTCATGGGTTTTACGGATTGCCAGTAATTTGATTATTGACAAATTCAGAAACGACAAAAAAATGCCTTTGAACCGTGATACTGATGAGATATCTGTTTTTTCAAGAATTAAAGACAATGCTTTAAATGTTGAAACCCGTATGATAAAAAATCAGGTGGAAATTGATTTAAAAAACATCATCGAAGAATTGCCTCACGATCAAAAAGAAGTGATTATGATGCGCTATTATTTAGACATGAGTTTTAAAGAAATCTCAGATTATACAGGGGTTAGCGTTAACACTACCTTAGGCAGAATGCGTTATGCCATGACCAATCTCAGAAAAGTAATTGAAAAAAATAAAATTTATTTGCCTTCGTAGACAATAAAGGAGATTTTTTTGCGTTATAGATATAACTAAACCAATTTATAGTTTCTATGGCAAAACTTTACTCTAAACGAAAATTAGCAAAAACAACAATGTTACCCAAAAAAGAAACAATACGATTAATACTTCAATATTCTTGTGCATTGAGTATTATGAAAGTGGGGAATATGAACTTCGAAACTATTGCTAATTAGTAAACCGCCCAATAAATTTTATTGGGCGGTTTGTTTTTAAAATCCTTCGAAAACGCCTAGTCCAAAAAGTGCAAAATCGTATTTGACCGGATCGTTGGCATCCATTTCGCGTAATGCAGTATCTAATTCCAACAATGCTTTGCCGTCATTTTGCTTTCGAGAGAGCAGCCCGAGTTTTCGTGCAACATTGCCTGAATGTACATCCAATGGGCAGGAGAGTGCTGCAGTAGGAATGCTTTTCCAAAGACCAAAATCCACTCCTTTATGGTCATTCCTAACCATCCATCTTAAATACATGTTTAAACGTTTTGCCGCCGAGCCGCTATTGGGATCAGAAATGTGTTTGGTGGTTCGCTGCTGGTGATTGACTTCGAAAAACAACTTTTTAAATACGGAAATACTATCCTGCATTGAAAGTGCTTGCTGATTTTTGGCGAAAGCCATTTCTAAACCACTATGATTGGTGTAAAGGTTTTGCAATCCTTTCATAAATGTGATGCAGTCTTGACCATTAAAAGTGCGGTGTACAAAAGTTTCCAGTGATTCTAAATGATGCTCCTGATGACTCATCACAAAGTCATAAGGCGAATTGCCCAACAGCTCCATTAGTTTTTGGGCATTATTAATAATCATTTTGCGATTCCCCCAAGCTATGGTTGCTGTTAGGAAACCGGCAATTTCTATGTCTTCTTTCAGTGAAAATTGATGCGGAATCTGTATCGGATCACTTTCAATAAATTTCGGATTATTATAGAGCAGTACTTTTTCATCCAGAAAATCTTTGAGCTCTGTTTTAGTCATGACCGGTTATTTTTTGTGCATAGAAACCATCGGCTAAATTAAAGCTCCGCTGTTGCGGCATATAGTGAAAATTGGTTTCAAAATAGATGAGTTGCTCCGAGTTGACCGCCGGTAAATCACCATTACCGGTAATCCAAAATAAAGGCGGGTTTATGGGGGTATGGAACTTTAAATTACCTCTGCTATCACCTTTGTATTTCAAGGAATATTTAGTATTCGGCTCCGGTTGCAGTATGTTTTTTAAATGAAAGAAACTGTTGTCAGCCAGTAAATGGTTAGTGGTAACACTTTTAAAAGAAATAGGAATGAAAACCAATATAGTCACGAGAGTTAAGCTGATTCCGTGTAATGCTATAATATTTTTAGCGTTTTTAAGCAAAATGGTCAGCAGTAACAAACCAAAGAAAAGTGTGTAGTAAACATAAAAACGGTATTGCGGAGAACTAATACATAGTAGTATGAGCAGTAAGATGAAATTTCCGTAAATGACCCATAATTGTTTTCTTGATGCAAATAGTTTACTGATGAAAGGGAACAGGAATAAAGGTAAAAGCGTTGTTAAACCGATGATTCCATCAATTCCGTTATGAAAAAAATACTGTTTAATCATGAACAATACCGAAACATCAGCATATGAATTAAAAGGAATATAGAAAGAATGCAACATGTTTTTACTGAAGAAAAAGTCCATGATTTCGGTCGGGACTTTATAATTCAAATCGGGAAAAGACATGAATTGCAAAGGGAATAAGGGATAACCGGTGAGTGTGATATTTTTTAAAACGAATACTAAAAAGGTTAAAGTGCCAAGCAACTTAATAGAAGTTAACTCTTTATTTACGGTTTTATAATGTTTGAAAAATAACAACAATGGAAAGAGCAAAAGGACTGCGGCAGTAATCTTAATATAAACAGCAAACAAGGCTAACACCGCTATCTTTTTCAGTTGAATGGCTTTAGATACATCATTGTTGTCAAGATAATAGGAAAACAATAAAAAGCTGAAAACATAAACCGGTAAATCAGGTGAAGGCGCGCTAATGAATTGAAAAAGGAAAGCATAAGTAAGTGGTATTAAACCAAAGAGCAAATCAATTTTTCGGTTATGAATGCTAAATTCCTGCCATTTTTGAAAGGTAAAGAAATTCAGTAGGAGCAAAAGAAATCCATTCAAATCATTGAAACGGTCGTACAGAAATGATAAGCTGTACACACTTTGAGTAATATGCCAGCCACTGGTCTGTCCTAAAAATAAATGTAGGTTGGCCAATCCTTTTACTAATCCATACTCATTCAACCATTTAATGGTTTGGATGTAATAGGTTTCATTATCAACAATATAGGGAGCAGTAGCGCATTGTGCCAATATCAGTAGAGAACTAATGCTAAAAATAAGTTTAATCGGTTTGCTGAACGAATTCAATTGTAACAACATCTTTTGCAAAAGTGCTCTTAATAGTGCTTTATTTCTATAACCCAAAAGCAAAGAAATAAACAGTAAAACTAAATGAAACCCAATAGCTATAGGAAACCAAAAAGCCCAGACACTTGCTAAAAGCGTTATACCCAATAACCCTGAAACAACAGTGAAAACAATATCAGTCGGCAGAATTTGCAATCTTTTGGAAAAATAGGTTCCCAAACTGAGGGCGGTCCCAAAAATATAAACCCAACTGAGCAGAATTAGCAGCATAGCGTTATATAATTAAACCGTCTTTCATTACCAGTTTCCGGTCGGCCATATTAGCCAATTCTTCATTATGGGTCACAATAACAAAGGTTTGTCCAAATTCTTCTCGAAGTTTAAAAAACAATTGATGCAAATTTTCTGCAGAGGCCGTATCCAAATTTCCCGAAGGTTCATCGGCAAAAATAACAGCCGGTTTATTAATCAAGGCACGAGCCACAGCCACACGTTGCTGTTCACCACCCGAAAGCTCGTTAGGTTTGTGATGACTTCTTTCGGCCAAACCTAAATAAGCTAACAGTTTTTTGGCTTCCGCTTCGGTTTCCTTTTTGTCTTTTCCGGCTATGAAGGCAGGAATACAAACATTTTCTAAAGCAGTGAATTCGGGTAATAACTGATGAAACTGAAATATAAAACCCAAGTGTAAGTTTCGGAACTTCGACAGGGCTTTGTCATTCATTTTTAATACATTTTCGCCATTGATAACAAGCGACGTTTCATTCGATTTGCCTGCATTGTCAAGCGTTCCGAGTATTTGAAGCAAAGTGGTTTTTCCAGCCCCCGAAGCACCTACAATAGAGACAATTTCTCCTTTTTGAATATGCAAATCAACGCCTTTTAAAACGTGTAAACTATCGTAATATTTATGAATGTTTTTGGCAATTATCATCCGATGCAATTTTTCACAAAGTAACAAAGTATTTTCTTTTAATGGGGAGAATAGGATTTAATTATGGTTGAATAGTTTATAAATTGGTGTTAATTAAAAATATTTGTTTAATTAAAACTTATATTTGTTGAACAAAATATTAATTCTTATGAACACCACCATTGAAAAAGAATTATTTGAACTGATAGGCGACAATCATCAAATGACTTCTGCAGAAACGCCACTAAGACCTGATGCTTTTATCAAATCAGATGAAGAAAAAATGTTCAATATCGAAAACCATTTCCATGCTATTATGGAAGAAATGGGAATGGACATGACAGATGATAGCCTAAAGGGAACGCCTCACAGAGTAGCCAAAATGTTTATTCAGGAAATTTTCTCCGGACTCAACCCGGCCAATAAACCTAAAATTTCGGTTTTTGAAAATTCCTATCACTACGATAAAATGCTGGTGGAAGCCAACATCAGTTTCAACTCAACTTGTGAACATCACTTTTTACCTATCATAGGAAAAACGCACATTGGCTATGTATCCAGCGGAAAAGTGATTGGGTTATCCAAACTAAACCGAATTGTCGATTACTATTCAAGAAGACCACAGGTGCAAGAGCGATTGATTATGCAAATTTTCAACGAATTGAAAACGGTATTAGAAACCGATAGTGTTATAGTGGTCATGGAAGCTAAACACCTTTGTGTGTCTAGTCGAGGTATTAAAGATGAAAGCAGTTATACTTCTACCATTCAGTATGGCGGGATTTTCAACGAGAAAGAACAGCGCAATGATTTCTTTAATTTAATACAACAAGAAAAATAGAGGTTTAGTTACGTTTATATAATTTTTGGTTAGAAGGTCCCGGATTTATTCGGGATTTTCTTTTTCCGGAAACAAGAAACCTAAACCACAACTTTTCAGGAGTTTCTTCTCAAAAGCCCAAAAGAAAGTAAATTGCCCAAACAGAAAACCATAGCTAACCAATAAAACCTGATAAACCGGAAAAATGAGTAGTATGTACAAAGGGTAATAAATCCAACCGGAAATACTTCCTTTTACAATACCGAATAAGGCCAAAATGGGTTTAGAAAGATAAGCCGCCGAAGAACCGGTAACAGCAAATACCACAATAATGACAACCATTTGCCAATTTGATTTGATATGCCAACGCTGTTTAAAATTTGCCATCAAGAGTAAAGTTCCACAAATCTAATCATTTTATGGTCTTGGCACAAATCCTGCCAGTTGTTGTTTATTGACCATTTGAAAATAAATAAAGTAATTATATATCAGATAGTTTACTTCGTATCCATAATGAATGCTGGGGTTGTAATTTATCTCCATTTCGTATAAGTTGGAGTTAAACCGTTGGGGCTGTCTTGCTCGGCTGTTCCATTCGGTTACATAAATCTGATTTCTGTTTTCTAAATAGGTTTCGGAGTAATATCCTCGAGGTTTTGCCTGCCCCAGCAACCAGCTGTTAAAGCCCGAATCAATAATTATCACCTCATATTCTAAAGCATCATTAGCAATCCGAACGGTATCCGAAACTTTAGTATCTGGCGTTTTGGCTTTGGAAGTTATGTTTTTATCAAAATGACAGGAAGCCAAGGCAAACACAAATAAGATAGAGAAAAGTAGCTTTTTCATAACCCTTTATTTCCTGTAAAATTACTAAAAACAACAAGTCTTTGGTACAACTTTAACAAATAAAAAAACCACGCCTTAACGTGGTTTTACAGTACTTGATTATAAAAATCTATTATACATTTTCAACTTTTAACAAGCTTATGATTTGCTCGGCTAATTCGGTGCCAATTCTATCTTGCGCTTCCAAAGTTGCCGCCCCAATATGTGGTGTCAATGAAATTCTTGGGTGCATCAAGATTTTAATTTCCGGTGTAGGCTCGTTTTCAAAAACATCCAAACCAGCAAACAATACTTTATCAGCATCCAACGCTTCAACCAAAGCGACTTCATCAATCACACCACCACGGGCACAGTTTACAATTCCGACGTCTTGTTTCATCAAGTCAAATTCAGCTTTACCAATCACATAACCTTCCTGAGCCGGAACGTGTAGCGTAATAAAATCAGAATGTTTGATAACATCTTCCATTGGCTCGGTCTCAAATTCAACATTGATGAATTGCCCGTTGTAAAAATCTACTTTTACTTCAGCTTTATCAACAAATTTATCGGCTGCAATCACTTTCATGCCCAAGCCCAATGCCATTTTAGCTACAGCTTGTCCAATTCTTCCAAAACCAATTACCCCTAAAGTTTTCCCACGCAATTCAATACCGTTAGCATACGCTTTTTTCAAACCGTCAAAGTTAGTATCACCTTCCAAAGGCATATTTCGGTTCGAATCGTGTAAAAATCGAACTCCGGTAAACAAATGGGCAAATACCAATTCGGCCACACTTTCCGATGACGAAGCCGGCGTATTAATCACATGCAATCCCTTGTTGCGCGCATAATCCACATCAATGTTGTCCATCCCGACACCGCCACGACCAATGATTTTTAGTCCCGGACAGGCATCAATAATATCTTTACGCACTTTGGTGGCGCTTCTTACCAGAATTACGGAAACGTTGTTGGCATTGATATAATTGGCAACTTGCTCTTGAGCTACTTTGGTAGTAATCACTTCAAATCCACCTTTTTCCAGGGCTACGATACCACTTTTTGAAATTCCGTCGTTGGCTAATACTTTCATTTTATGCTTTATTTATGTCAACACCTCTCGATGCTGATCGTTTTAAATTTTATTTTTTTAGGAGCTGTTTCCGGCTTTCCGTTACAATCTTTTTGTCCGAAAACAAAAAGGATTTCCACTGCAATCCGGGCTAGTTTATTCGGCTAACTGAGACTGAGTGCTGTATAAGGTCTCAAATTCCTTCATCACATCTACCAAGGCCTGAACGCTTTCCAAGGGCAACGCATTGTACATCGAAGCACGGTAGCCTCCTACAGAACGGTGACCGGTGATCCCCGAAATCCCCGCTTCTTTCCACATCTTGTCAAAGGATTCCTGTAGCTCCGGGTTTTCCAACAAAAAGGTTGCATTCATGCTACTTCTGTCGGCCACTGCAGCAGTTCCTTTAAACATACTGTTGTTGTCAATTTCGTTATAAAGCAAGGCCGCTTTGGCTTCGTTTACTTTTTCAATTGCCGCAATACCGCCTTGTTTTTTTAACCATTGTAACGTTAGCAAACAGGTATACACCGCAAAAACCGCCGGCGTGTTGTACATGCTCTCCGCTTTGATGTGTTTTTCATAATCCAAGATGCTCGGAATGGCTCTGCCTGATTTTCCCAGTATTTCTTCTTTAACCACCACCAAGGTAGTTCCTGCAGCACCCATATTTTTCTGAGCTCCGGCATAAATTAAATCAAATTGAGAGAAATCCATACTTCTCGAAAAGATATCCGAACTCATATCGCAAACCACAGGAACGGTCGTTTTTGGGAATGTTTTCATTTGCGTCCCGAAAATAGTATTGTTGCTGGTGCAGTGAAAATAACTGGCGTCAGCAGGTATAGTATACTCAGTCGGTATGTGATTGTAATTTTGTTCTTTAGAAGAGGCCACCACCACAGTTTCACCAAACAATTTAGCTTCTTTGATAGCGTTGTTGGCCCAAGTTCCTGTGTCTAAATATGCCGCTTTACCGTCAACTTTCATTAGGTTGTAAGGAACCATTAAAAATTCTAAACTGGCACCGCCTTGCAAAAATAACGCCTGATAACCTTTGCCTTCCAATCCTAAAAGTTCTAAAACCAAGGCACGGGCTTCCTCCATTACAGCAACAAAGTCTTTGCTTCGGTGCGAAATTTCTAAAAGCGATAAATCGGAATTATTGAAATTCAAAACGGCTTGTGCCGATTTCTCGAATACTTCTTGCGGTAGGATACAAGGACCGGCGCTATAATTGTGTTTTTTCATGGTGTGTGATTGAAAATAGTGAGGCAAATTTCGGAAACTGCTGTTGAATAAGTGATTGGAATTCAGTTCTAATTAAACGATGTTATTAACGAAAACGTTATAGTTTATAAAATTCCGTTTCTTTTTTTAATCAAATTTGACTCAAAAACTGCAGAGTATCTACATTATCCGCGTAATCCCAAAGTTGTGGTTTTTGGGTTTGTCCGAAAGGAATTGAATTTTCGATTACGTCTTTGGAAACAATGCATTGAATTTGTTCGCTTTCATTTTCTAAACGATTTTTCAAAGCATCAATCTCTTCATAATATTCATAAAAGACCGAAGAAATAGGAGAGGCGTAGCTGCTGTCTTCTTTCAAAGTCAGGAATTCATTATCCAGTAGTTTAAAATTACTCATCAGGAAAACCGCTTTGTTATAATCGTAATTGTTAGAATATTTTTCGTAAAAAATAACGTCTTTGTATTCGTAAATGGCTTGAAAGAAAGGTTGAAAATCATAGTCCTTTGGCACAAATAGTTTGGAAACATTGCGACAACCCAATCCGAAATAACGGAAGATGTCCTCGCCAAGACGAACCAATTCTTCCTGCGTTTCTTTCCCGGTTAAAACGGCTACCGAGTTCCGGTTTTTGCGAATTATGCTGGGTTTGTCTTTAAAATAAAACTCAAAATAACGCGCCGTATTATTACTGCCGGTAGCAATGACTGCATCAAAGTTTTCCAACTTCCCATCCGTAAAGGTTATCGCTTTTTCCATTTCTGGATTCACAGAAATTAAATACTTAGCTAAGAATTTAATCAAATGCTGATCGTTAGATGAGGTCTTAACCAAGACATTATGTCCTGAAATCAACACAGAAAGAAAATCGTGAAAGCCCACCAAGGGGATGTTGCCCGCGAGAATCAACCCCACCGTTTTAGGTTTTACGTTCGCTAAATCATAACGGGAGAGCCATTGGTTTAATTGGTCTTCCTGCAACCCTTCAGCCCACGATTGAACTGCAAAATAGACCTGCTCTGGCGTAAACCAACCATTGTGCGATTGCGACAAATGAATCAAATCCACAAAGGCATCAAAATACAAATCATTGTGCAGTACTGCTTCGTCTCGGGTGTTTTGATCCAACGAAAATTGGCGCAAAAACTTCCCTAATTCGGCAAAACATTTTTTTTTATCGATTTGTGTCATGAGTAGCTTGTTTATGAATGGTTTTGATTGTAATTTTGCGCAAAATTAATTAAAAATAAGCTATGGCAATCATTATAACAGACGAATGTATCAATTGCGGTGCATGCGAGCCGGAATGTCCAAATACGGCTATTTATGAAGGAGCTGACGATTGGCGCTATAAAGACGGGACCAAATTACACGGCAAAGTTATTTTACCGGATGGTACCGAAGTAGATGCTGATGCAGCACAAAATCCTATATCAGACGATATTTATTATATCGTACCAAGTAAATGTACCGAATGTAAAGGGTTTCATGAAGAACCGCAATGTGCCGCGGTTTGTCCGGTAGATTGTTGTATTCCGGATGATAATCATGTGGAGAGTGAAGAAACCTTGCTCAACAGACAATCGTTTTTACATAACGAATAAAAAAAGCCCACGTAATTAAATTGCTTGGGCTTTTTTAACAAAACAAAACATGAATATATTAAGGCTTCACAACAGTATATTTCTCAAGAATTACCGAGTCTGTTTTTTCATCATAGGTCTCTAAAATCAGATTACCGCTTGCGTCAAAATACCCAACAGAGAATTTATCCTTGTTCTTAAAAATATAATTGTTATTGGAAGTTTTTCTTAAAAGTGACAAGTTTTTACTATTGGGACTTGTCATTACATAGCCCATTTTATCCGATTTAATCTGATAGTTAGCGCCCCCGAGGCTGTAATAAGCCGAATGATTTACTACTTCTGATTTGGTCTCACCATCGACCATCACTTTGGTTTTAGTGGTAACGGCTACCGGACTTTCCTTCATAGGAATGTTTAAAGTATTCGGTTGGGCTTCTTCTAGTTCAATGTTCTGAACCTCTTTGATTTCTTCCGATTTTACAATCTTTTTTTCTCCTTTCGAATCTTTAATAGTGGTAGTAACTGTTTTAACCTCTGCTTTCGTATTCGTATTTTGCCCCTGACTGCCTATAGCGAACAGTAAGGCGGATAAGCTTAACATTAGATTTTTCATAACGATTAATTTTAAAGATGAATACATGACAAAGCTAACTTCAAACCCAGCCGAACATGTTACATTATTTTCTCGAATTGTTATATTATATTCATAAAAAATCCTGAGGGTTGCCTCAGGATTTCTTGTTTTGGTTTTATTTGGTTTAGAATTTGAATCCCAATCGAGCATAATAATAGGCTCCGCTGAAGCCCATTTGAACAGCGTCCCAATACCCACCGGCTTCGGTATTTCCTGATTCGTCTTGTTTGTCAGGATAAATGTTGAACAGGTTGTTGCTTCCTACACTCAATTTAATTTGTTTGGTAATTTGACAACCCACGGTTACATCCGTTACAATTTTTGCAGTGTAAACATTATCCATTCCGGCATAATCTACCAAGACCACTTTGCTGAAACGGGTAAATGCTACTCCGGCATCGACTATTTTTCGAGAATAATTCAGGTTTAAACCGAATTTGTTGTCTGGTGCCGATGCTTTTAAGAAGGCAATTTCTCTTTCTCCAAAAAAGGTTTCTTTCTCCAAATTGTTGTTTTTTACTTTGGTCACTTCCATCTTGTTCATGTTACCCACTAAAGTGGCACCAAATTTTGAGCTGCCCATTGTTTTTTTCCAAGCTAGTACAAAGTCAACTCCTTTAGTTTCAGTATTCACACCGTTCACAAAAAACTGAGCCGAATCTACGCCAAGATTCAATGCCTTAGCATCAAAATAACCGGTCAACACAATTCGGTCTTTTACATTAATTAAATAACCGTCAACAGTGGCGGTAAAAGCGCCAAAGCTTCCTGTAAATCCAATCGAAGCATTTTTCGATTTTTCTTCTTTTAATTTTTCAATACCAAATGCTTTAGTTACCGGACTGTCATTGGCTGAAAGTAATATCTCTGAAGCACCTTCAGAATTGAAGTTAGTGAAATTGGTGTTGAAATAAATTTGCGCCAATGATGGTGCTCTGAATCCGGTACTCCAAGAACCTCTCATGCTGATTTTGTCAGATAGTTTCAAACGGTAAGCATATTTCAGATTTAAAGTGTTGCCAAAATCACTGTAATTTTCATAACGCAAAGCGCCACTAACTAAAAAGGCATCAGAAACATCTAATTCCGTATCCACATACATAGCCATGCTGTTGCGTACTTCATCCACTACGTTTTTAGGGCTGAAACCCGGGAAACCTTGTGAACCTCCGGGTCTTGGTTCGCCGGAAACAGCATCAATTGGTGCAGACTGTGTTGCGGGGTTGGTAATAGGGTCACCATTGGTATCATAAGTGGCATAAGAACCTTCTTCACCGGCAAAATTTTATAATTTTCAATACGTGATTCTGCTCCAAAGGCAAAGTTCAAACCATTTAAAACCGATTTAAAATTTCTCGAAAAATCAAGATTAGTAGTGTTTTGACTTAAACTAAATCCTCCGGCATCAAATGATGTTGGTGAATTTCCTTCCAGACTGGCATTGAGAGTTCCTTTTATGGTATAATCAAATTTATTGTGTCCAAAAGCATTACTCAAATCAATTTTCCAACCGTTGTTTGTTTCTGTTTTAAATCCGAAGGCTAATGAATTATCTACAATTTTTGAAGTAATTCGGGGAGTATAGCCGCCGGGATAAATAGATTCTACCACTCTTGGACCGTCATTTCGGGTAAATGCATAAGCGTCTGTATTTCGGTCGTTTCTGCCGCCAAAAGCATAGAAGTCAATTTTATCCGTTACTGGAATTTCCAGATTGGCCATCACATTAAAACTTTTAATTTCAGCTTCACCAAATCCTTTTCTGAAATCAAATCCGGGGCGTAAGGTTTTTTCTTTCGAAAAATATTCAGACGTCAAGTTTACATAACCACCTTTTTTGCCCAGCTTGAAACCATAATTACCAGCCAATTTCAATGATTGTCCATCATATTTTCTGTTTTTTCCATAAGAGTTTCCGTTGCCATCTTGATCTAGCATATAGCCTTCTGTGTTGGGAGTTCCGCTAAGAAAATCGCCTTTGGCATTGGTGTCATAAGCACCATAACTGATGGCGCCGTTAAACTCCTCCACATTATCATTTAAAACAATATTAATAACACCGGCAATAGCGTCAGAACCGTATTGTGCTGCTGCACCATCACGTAGAATCTCAATTCTTTTAATGGCACTGGCAGGAATGGCATTCAAATCGGTTCCGGTGTTTCCGCGTCCGCGCGTTCCGAATAAATTAACCAATGACGATTGGTGTCTTCTTTTACCATTGATTAAAACCAAAGTTTGATCGGGTCCCATACCTCTTAAAGAAGCAGGGTCAACATGATCAGCACCATCTGAACCTGATTGTTTATTGGCATTGAACGATGGAGCAACGTATTGCAATAATTCATTAATCTCGAGTTTTCCGCTTTGGGTAGTGACACTTTTTACATCAATAACATCAATGGGAACGGCCGAATTGACCACGGTTCGCTTGGTGTTTCTGGAACCTACAATTTGAACTTCTTGTAAAGCTTCAACTTTAGTGGAGTCGCTTTTAGTTGCTTCGGGTTTCGTTTGTGCGAAAGTAAATCCGAGCTGAAATAAAAATAACAAAAGAGTAATTTTTTTCATAAAAAAGGTTGGTTTAGTTGTTAATTAAATGCAATTTAATGTTTTTTATATATTGATTTAACGCTTTTTATAAAACAATTTTAACAATTTAACAAACAATTTAAACCGTTTGTATTTTTTATTAAATTTGCCCGAACCCAATTCAAAATGAAAAAAAGTTTCGTCTTATTGTTTTTGATTATTAACCTCACTGTTTTGTCTCAAAATGGTCAAAAATCAATTACCCTAAAAGATGCCGAAACCAATCTCCCTATTGAAGACGCGACGGTTTTTGTTTTAAAAACTAAACAAACTTTTCTCAGCAATGCCGAAGGTAATGTGACTTTTCAGTTGACCGGTTCTTCAAATATTCAGGTGACGCATTCTTCCTATGTTAGTGTTACGGTTCGTTCCTCGGCTTTGACAAAAACCGATAATGTGATTTATTTGAAAAGCAATGTCAACGACTTAGATGAAATCATAGTAACCAAACAGCCTCCGTATAAAATCCTGAAATCATTGGTTGCTAATTCGATAAAGCGATTAACAGTACCGGCTCGATTGAAGGTATACAGCAGGGAGTTTTTTAAAATGAACGGCAATTATTCGTATTACAATGACGGCCTGATGAATTTTCAGTTGTTTGGCAATGATAAAAACTTCAAAAGCAATATTTTGGTAGAGCAAAATCGTTCCTTCGGATTGGTTAATGAAGAAATTTCTGCCGATGTCCTAGGCTATAACCTAAATGATATCATGCAGAATTATTACAATTTCAAATACTTAAATCCTATTTTAGAAGCCAATGCCAAAAAGAAATACGATTTTGTCATCAAAGGCTACACCACCAATACCAATTATAATGTGATGCTGGTTACCCCAACAGACACCAACTTAGATGATAATGATTTGCGAGACGATTTTAAAATCATTTACGACAGTAAGAAAAAGATAATCATCGAGGTAAGTTCTTCAATTTCACCCATGAGCTTGTCCAATGTAAAAGAAAAAACAGCTGTGGGTTCCAAGAATATTTACAAGTCGATTTTTAAAACCATTTACCGAACGGATAACGAGAACTATTATTTAGTTAGCTCTAAAGAAGAGATTGGTTTTGAGCGCGTTGACAAAGATAAAAAAACAGAAATTGAAGTGCGGAATTACTTTGTGACTACCAATTTCAGTAACCACAATTACACCTACAAAGAAAGCGAAGTCTTTAAAGACAAAACACTCTACAATAAAAAAATGTAGTCCTTACCGATTACTGGAATGTCTCCGGTTTAACGGCTACCGACGAAGAACAGGAAATCGTACTCAAAATGGCTGACCGCCAATAATTTTCACCACTTTATCTTTTTCCCAAAAAGGCACAAGTTCAGTCCTTTGTAACTTGGTTTTATTCCACTATATTTGCACACTTTTAAAATAAAAATTCATGAAACGCTCCGGCGTTCCTTAATACCGATAAAAAGAAATATCAAAGAAATATGAAAGCAGGAATTGTAGGATTGCCAAACGTAGGGAAATCAACCTTATTCAATTGTTTATCAAATGCCAAAGCCCAAAGCGCGAACTTTCCGTTTTGTACTATTGAGCCTAATATAGGGGTAGTAAATGTACCCGATCCGAGAATCAACAAACTGGAAGAATTGGTAAAACCGGAACGCGTTCAAATGGCTACGGTGGATATCGTTGATATTGCCGGATTGGTTAAAGGAGCCAGCAAAGGAGAAGGGTTAGGTAATCAATTCTTAGCCAACATAAGAGAGTGTAATGCTATCATTCACGTGTTGCGTTGCTTTGATAACGATAATATTATTCACGTTGACGGTAACGTAAACCCAATCCGTGATAAAGAAACCATTGATATCGAATTGCAGTTAAAAGACTTGGAAACGGTTGAAAAACGGTTGGAAAAGGTAAACCGCGCGGCTAAAACCGGTAACAAAGAAGCTCAAGTAGAAAAAGCTTTTTTAGACCGAATCCGTGAAGCCTTATTACAAGCCAAATCAGCCAGAACGGTAGTGCCGCAAAATGCTGATGAAGAGGCGTTGATGGAAGACTTTCAGTTAATCACTACCAAACCGGTTTTATACGTTTGTAATGTGGATGAAGAATCAGCCGCTACCGGAAATAAATATGTAGATCAAGTTCGTGACCTAGTAAAAGACGAAAACGCTGAAGTAATAGTACTTGCCGTAGGAACAGAAGCCGATATCACCGAATTAGAAACTTACGAAGAACGTCAAATGTTCTTAGAAGATTTAGGCTTAAAAGAACCGGGTTCTTCTGTATTAATTCGTGCAGCCTACAAATTATTAAAGCAACAAACCTATTTCACAGCCGGAGTTAAAGAAGTTCGTGCTTGGACCATCAACATCGGTGATACCGCTCCAAAAGCAGCCGGGGTTATTCATACCGATTTTGAAAAAGGATTCATCCGTGCCGAAGTAATTGCCTATGAGGATTTTGCTCATTATGGTTCAGAAGCCAAAGTAAAAGAAGCCGGTAAACTTCGTGTAGAAGGAAAAGAATACATCGTTAAAGATGGCGATGTGATGCATTTTCGTTTTAATGTGTAACTTGAAGGAAAAGAAATAAAGACAAACCGCTTAATAAATTAAGTGGTTTTTTTATGAAATATTCCATTGAAAAACCTCCTGCTTTTAGTAAGGTCTTATTCGTGTTTTAGTCGGGTTTTGTTCGGTATTGGTTCGTACCTGTGCTACCCCGAGTAAGAGTGAAAAAAGACTACTTTTCAAAAAAAGGACCTTTTTCCGAATGAAAACAGAGCAAACTACGAAGCGATTACAAGAGGACATAAGCTTTACAAATCTGGATACCTTTTATCTACTTTAACAGTCTTTGATTTACTACTTTTTGTTTTCTCTTTTTTGTCAATATCATTCTTAATAACTTTGATTTTTATCATTTAATAAATCCCTCGATTTCCCTAAATTAGCTGACTGGAGGTACTTTGTAATGACCTTGTAAAGCGCAGTTAAAATCATTAGTTTCAAAATGTCCGAACAAAATCAATATACCGAAGATAATATCCGCTCGTTAGACTGGAAGGAACACATTCGTATGCGTCCCGGAATGTACATCGGGAAGCTGGGAGACGGTTCTTCGCCCGACGACGGTATCTATATCCTGCTCAAAGAAACCATCGACAATTGTATTGATGAGTTTGTCATGGGCGCCGGAAAAGTAATCGAAGTAACCATCAAAGACAAAATGGTTTCCGTACGCGATTACGGCCGTGGTATTCCGTTAGGAAAAGTGGTCGACGTAGTTTCCAAAATGAATACCGGTGGAAAATACGACTCTAAAGCTTTCAAGAAATCGGTTGGTTTAAATGGTGTCGGTACCAAAGCAGTAAATGCGTTATCCAACTATTTTCGGGTGGAATCGGTTAGAGATAACCAGCAAAAAGCCGCTGAATTCTCAGCCGGTAACCTAACGATTGAAGAAGATATAGCCGAATCAACCAAACGAAGAGGGACTAAAGTTTCTTTCGTAGCCGATGAAACTATATTCAAAAATTACAAGTACCGTAACGAGTATGTCATCCGCATGCTCAAAAATTACTGCTATCTGAATACGGGTTTGACCATTTATTACAATGGTGAAAAGTTTTATTCTGATAACGGTTTAAAAGATTTATTAGAAGAAACCATTACTGAGGAAGACATGCAATATCCTATCATCCATCTCTTGGGTGACGATATTGAGGTGGCTTTAACACACAGTAAGTCTCAATATTCCGAAGAATATCATTCGTTTGTCAACGGACAAAATACGACACAAGGTGGAACGCATTTAGGGGCTTTCCGTGAGGCGATTGTCAAAACCATCAAAGAGTTTTATAACAAGCCTTTTGAAGCTTCAGATATCCGTAAATCTATAGTATCTGCCATTGCTGTCAAAGTAGAGGAGCCGGTATTTGAGTCGCAAACCAAAACCAAATTAGGTTCCACCGAAATTGGTCCCAAAGGTCCTTCTGTACGTACTTTTGTCAATGATTTTATCAAAACCAAACTCGATAACTTCTTGCACAAAAATCCAGAAGTTGCTGATTTGCTCTTGCGAAAGATTCTCCAAGCTGAACGCGAGCGTAAAGAGTTATCCGGTATTCGTAAGTTGGCCAAAGACCGTGCTAAGAAAGCGAGTTTACACAATAAAAAACTACGCGATTGCCGAGTGCATTTAACCGATGCTAAAAACCCACGCAGTTTAGAAAGTACCTTGTTTATTACCGAGGGAGATTCGGCTTCGGGTTCCATTACCAAATCGCGTGACGTGAATACACAAGCGGTATTCAGTTTGCGTGGGAAGCCTTTGAATTCCTATGGCATGACCAAAAAGATTGTGTATGAAAACGAAGAATTCAACTTACTCCAAGCGGCCTTAGACATTGAAGAAGACATGGGCGATTTGCGGTACAACAATATCGTAATCGCTACCGATGCCGATGTCGATGGGATGCACATTCGCTTGCTGTTGATTACGTTCTTCCTGCAGTTTTTCCCTGAGTTGATTAAAGACGGCCATTTGTACATTTTGCAAACGCCTTTATTCCGGGTGCGAAATAAAAAAGAAACCATCTATTGCTACAGCGAAGAGGAACGAGTGAACGCCATTGAAAAACTAAAACCAAAACCGGAAATTACCCGATTCAAAGGATTAGGAGAAATATCACCCGATGAGTTCAAACACTTTATCGGACAAGACATTCGCTTAGATCCGGTAATGTTAGACAAAGCCACTTCTATTGAAACGTTGCTGGAGTTCTATATGGGTAAGAATACGCCGGACCGTCAAGATTTTATCATCAATAATTTGAAAGTAGAATTAGACGTAGTAGAAAAACAGGTATAAAACACTAAATAATCCCGAAACTTCGGGGCAGCATAAATGAAAGACGAAGAAGATGATATCATCCCAAACGAAGACGAAAACAACGATGAGTTGAACGAGTCTTTGAATGAGGAAGCCGCGGAAGAAGGTTTTGAAGACGTAATACGTCCTTCCACCGGAAGCCATTTCTATGAAAACGACGAAAACCCGGAAGATACCATTACCAAAGTAACCGGTATGTACAAGGATTGGTTCCTCGATTATGCTTCTTATGTAATTTTGGAACGAGCGGTTCCGGCTATTGAGGACGGATTCAAACCGGTACAACGTCGTATCATGCACTCCATGAAAGAGTTGGATGACGGTCGTTACAACAAAGTGGCGAATATCGTGGGACATACCATGCAGTACCACCCGCACGGTGATGCCAGTATTGGTGACGCCATGGTGCAAATTGGGCAAAAGGATTTGATTATCGACATGCAGGGAAACTGGGGGAACATCCTCACCGGCGACAGTGCGGCAGCTTCCCGTTATATTGAGGCTCGTATCTCCAAGTTTGGCCACGATGTTTTGTATTCGCCCAAAATTACCGAATGGGGTATGTCCTATGATGGTAGAAGAGCTGAACCTATAAATCTTCCGGTTAAGTTTCCTTTGCTTTTGGCCCAAGGTGCCGAAGGAATTGCAGTAGGGTTATCCACTAAAATATTACCACACAACTTCAACGAACTGATAGATTGTTCGATAAAAGTCTTAAAAAATAAACCGTTTACGCTATTTCCGGATTTCCCAACAGCCGGAATTGCTGATGTATCAAACTATAATGACGGTATGCGTGGCGGGCGTGTGAGAGTGCGTGCCAAGATTGGTCAGTTAGACAAACAAACGTTGGTCATTACCCAAATTCCGTTTTCAACCAATACGTCAACCTTGATTGACAGTATTTTAAAGGCTAATGAAAAAGGGAAAATAAAAGTCAAAAAAATAGAAGACAATACCGCTGCTGAGGTTGAGATTTTAATCCATCTCCCGCCGGGTGTTTCTCCGGATAAAACCATTGATGCTTTGTATGCATTCACGGCTTGCGAAACATCGGTAGCCCCATTAGGCTGTGTGATTGAAAACCACAAACCGTTGTTCATTGGTGTTTCCGATATGTTGAAAATCTCAACGCACCGAACCGTCGATTTGCTTAAACGGGAGCTGGAAATTCAGTTGGACGAATTAGAAAACAAATGGCATTTCTCTACTTTGGAAAAGATTTTCATCCGCGAAGAAATGTACATCGACTTCAAGTTGTACTCCGACAGAGAATCGCTTTATGTTTACATGTACGAGCGTTTCAAACCTTTCTTAAAGTCGTTTGTACGTGAAATCAATGATGATGATTTGCAAAAACTAACGCAGATTCCAATGATTCGTATCACGCGTTTTGACTCTGACAAAGCCGATGACGCCATCGCCAAGTTGGAAGCAGAGATGGAACAGGTTAAGCACCATTTAGATCATATCATTGATTTTGCTATTGACTTTTTCCAAAAACTAAAAGACAAATACGGTAAAGGCCGCGAACGTCAAACCGAACTCAGAAGTTTTGATACCATTGAAGCCACCAAAGTGGTTTTAAGAAATACCAAACTCTATGTAAACAAGGAAGAAGGTTTCTTCGGTACCGGTTTAAAGAAAGACGAATACGTTGCCGATTGTTCTGATATTGACGATGTAATTGTCTTCCTGCGTGACGGAAAAATGATGGTGGCCAAAGTGGATGATAAAAAGTTCGTGGGCAAAGACATTATCCACATTGCAGTTTTTGACAAGAATGATAAGCGTACGATTTACAATATGATGTATCGCGATGGGAAGAACGGTTCTACGTTTATCAAGCGATTCAATGTTTCCGGAATTACCCGTGACAAGTTCTACGATTTGACTCAGGAAAAAGCCGGAAGCCAGGTCTTGTATTTTTCGGCTAATCCTAATGGAGAAGCGGAAACTGTTACGATTTTGTTGCGTCAAATTGGTAGCGTTAAGAAACTCAAATGGGATGTGGATTTCTCCGATATTGCCATCAAAGGAAGAGCTTCGAGAGGCAACACCGTGACCAAATACCCGATTAAGAAAATTGAACTTAAAGAAAAAGGAATTTCCACGTTGCGTCCGCGCAAAGTGTGGTTTGATGATACCGTACAACGATTGAATGTTGACGGAAGAGGGGAGTTGTTAGGTGAATTCAGACCTAACGATCGCTTGCTGATTATCAATCAAAACGGGAAATTGAAAACCATTATTCCGGAACTGACTACACACTTTGATGAAGGAATGATTGTTTTGGAAAAATGGAATCCAAACAAACCGATTTCGGCCATTTATTACGACGGAGAGAAAGACCGTTATTTTGTGAAACGCTTCTTGGTAGAAAACGAAAACAAAGAGGAAACCTTTATCACCGAGCACGAAAAATCACAGTTGGAAATTGTTTCCACAGATTGGCGTCCTGTGGCGGAAGTAGTTTTTGCTAAAGTCAAAGGCGTACAAAAAGATACTATTACGGTAGATTTAGAACAATTTATTACTGTAAAAGGCATCAAAGCGATTGGTAATCAATTAACGACAGACAAGCTGAAACAAGTGAATCTGTTAGATCCATTGCCTTACGAAGAACCGGAAGAAGAGCAACCCGAAGAGGTTGAAGTAACCGGCGAGGGCAATGTTTCCGAAGACATTCAAACCGAAACCGATGACGATGGTCAAATTACGTTAAGTTTGGAATAAATGACCATTTCCTAAATTCATTTCTAATAGGTAGGTACTACAGCAAAAAAGCTTCCCAATCGGAAGCTTTTTTGCTATAAGTTCAGCGGATCATAACGATTAAAACAAAGCGTTGGCTCTCCAAATTTAATCGGATGTTCTAATTTGTTATATCGGTGTCTTTTAGCTCTTTATCCATAATTTCACTGTTGTGCAGTTTGACAGTATTTCTGCTTTTCTTCATGCGTAAGTTTAAGAATTCAACAAACAGCGAGAAGAAAATAGAGAAGTACAAATAGCCTTTTGGTATGCTGTTGACTTCCACATCATTTCCAAAACGGAAATGAGCCAAGTGAGACCCTTCGGCCAATAGCATTACCCCAATTAAGATTAAGAAAGACAATCCAAGAATTTGTATCGTTGGGTGTTCGTTAACGAATTTAGAAACCGGTCCGGCAAAAATCATCATAATAACAATTGAAATCACTACCGAAAGTATCATAATAAGTAAAGCACCTTCGTAACCAAAACCACCTTCATGCGGTTCTTTCATGCTCACCATACCAACGGCAGTCAAAATACTGTCAAACGAGAAAACAATATTCAGCAACGCAATCTGAATAATGGCCTGACTAAGAGAACCACTAGCTTTTCCTTTTTCGCCTTCTTCTTCGCCTTCCAGTTTGTGGTGAATCTCAGAAACGGACTTGTATAATAGGAACAACCCTCCACCAAAAATAATTAAACTTTGTCCGGTAACGCTGGCTTCAAAGAAACCCCAGTCAATATGCAAGAGCGTATCCTGTAAACTCAATACCCAAGTAATACCAAACAACAATATAATTCTGAAAACCATGGCCAATAACAATCCAATGCGTCGGGCTTTGGGTTGGTCTTGGGCTTTCAATTTTCCGGACACTATAGAAAGGAAAACAATGTTGTCAATTCCGAGAATGATTTCTAAAAAAGTTAAGGTCAATAGGGCCATCAAGGCGTTAGGCGTAAATAAAATATCCATGGTATGTGTTTAGTTTAACGGTTAAACGGCATTACTCTAATTTTGTTACAGTGCCGCGGTGTTTTTTGGTATCGCCCACAAAGCAATAATCAAAAGTATAACTATTTTTTTCGGTTGCCAAAATTGTCATGCTAATGGCTTTGCGCTCGTTCATCGTTTTCGGATGCAGTTTACGCAACACAAATTCGCAATCATTTACCCAACGAACCGTCGCCGTATCGGTTTTTCCATTGAAGGTTTCGATTTGCAAACTATCGGTACGTATGAACGTTGAGGTTAGTTTTTTACCATCAATTTCCTGAGTGAACTCAAATTTCCCGGTTTTAAAATCTTGGCACTTTCGCTCTTTATCAGAACAAGCAATAAAGGCTAAAGCAAATAGGAGTAGTGTTAGTTTTTTACTCATGCAAATTATTTTATGGTATTCGTGAATCTTCGATTTCATAGTTATTTTTTGAAGCTGTTTCCCGCTATCCGCGCTACATGGTAGCTTGCTACTATCGGGGCTAGGGCTATTTCAATTTATCCAGTTCGTCGTCGGTAAAATTTCGGATGCTTTTTTCTTTAGCAAACTTATCGGCATTGTAACTGTTCGACTTGTTTTTCGGAATGGAAAGCGAATCCCATTCACCTTGTTTCAGCATTTTAGCATAAAAAACAATCTGCCCAATGTGGTAAGGATAATGCGCCAACTGCCGATTAATAGCTTCCATTACCGTGTGTCCTTCATTGCGAATGTAAATAATTGTAGAAAGCTGTTCCTCAGTCAACGGATTTACCGCTTTAAAAAAACATTCCCAACCTTTGTCCCAAAGTGCCATTAGTTCCGCTTTGTCATTCTCATGAAAATGGGAATCAAATTCGCCATCACGGTTGCGCCATTCCTTTTCACCATCGGTGGTTAAGAAATCCGTCCAACGCGATAACATATTTCCGGAAAGGTGTTTTATAATAACGGCAATCGAATTGGTGTCTTCATTTACCGAAACAAACAATTGCTCCGGTTCAAGTTGCTCCATGGCTTTTTCTCCCAATGTTTTATAATAGAGAAATTGCTTTTTTACGCTTTCTAAGTAGTGATTATCAGTCATGATGAAATAGTGCGTCAGTTATAGTTTTGATTCCTTTGAACATAAAGTAAACAGCAGTCAAACAAATACTAATGCCAATGGCTAACACCAAATAATGCCACCCGTTTTGTTTATTAATAAAGGCATTGTAAATCACACTCGGCCCTATAAACATCATAGGCAAAGCATAAAGCAAGTATTTGATTCCTTTGTCGAGTAGTTCTTTTTTGGCTGCCATATTTTTATTTTGAATTGTAAAAATCTACCGCTTTTCGTACGCTACCGTGTTTTTGCAATAATGCGGAAGCCTCTTCATAACTTACCGGAATTTCTCCCATTATCATTTTGACCCCGCGGTCAACAAGCTTATCGTTGCTCAATTGCATGTCAACCATTTTATTGCCTTTTACTCGGCCCAATTGTATCATAGTGGCTGTAGAAATCATATTTAATATTAATTTCTGAGCGGTACCGGCTTTCATGCGGGAACTTCCCGTAACGAATTCAGGACCCACAACTGCTACAACTGGAAACTGAGCGGTTAACGCTAACGGGCTACCTTCGTTACAAGTAATACCGCCTGTTGTAATATTTTTAGCATTGCATTTTTCCAAGCCGCCAATAACATAAGGGGTAGTGCCCGATGCAGCTATTCCAATAACCACATCGTTTTCATTGATACCGTGTTCCTGTAAATCAATCCAGGCTTGTAGTTTGTCATCTTCGGCGTTTTCTACCGCTTTGCGAATGGCTTTGTCACCACCGGCAATGATGCCATTAACCAAGTCAAAAGGAACCCCAAACGTGGGCGGACATTCGGAAGCATCAACAATTCCTAATCTCCCCGAAGTGCCGGCACCAATATAAATAACCGGCCACCGAGTTTCATTTGGGTTACCACTTTAGCGACTAAAGCTTCAATTTGAGGCAACGCTTTTTCTACAGCCAAAGGTACCGTTTTGTCTTCTTTGTTGATGTTGGTTAACAAGTCGTGAACCGACATTTGTTCCAGCTGTTCGTAGTGCGAGGATTGTTCGGTAGTTTTGGTAAAATTCATATTTTTTTATTTGAAGGGACAAGTTGCGACTTGTCCGTACCTGATGTAAATTTATAAAAAACACGCCAACAAAATCCCCAGAATAATCATTGAAATTTTGGCAATATTGAATTTATGGCCTTCACTGCTTTCAAAGATGATGGTTGAGGAAATATGAAATAAAATTCCAATCACGATAGCCGTAATTTGGGTGTAATATTGATTTAAAATCGGGAAACTATCTGAAACCAATGTCCCTAACGGCGTCATAACCGCAAAGGTCAGCATGAACAAAAACAAAGCCGTTTTGTTGAGTTGGGCGTTAAGGAAAAATGTAGTTAAGATAATAGCAATCGGTAAGTGGTGAATGGCAATGCCGTAAGCCAAATCGTGGTGATGCCCCACCGGAAAACCTTCAAGCAAAGCATGCAAACACAAACTGATGAAAAGTAACCAGGGCATTTGGGTGATTTTGTCATGACCGTGTACATGACCGTGTTCGGCTCCTTTGGAAAAAAACTCCAGGATGATTTGAAATAATATCCCGACCATAATATAAATACCCACCGAAACAGAATGATTCTCATAAACATCCGGCAAGAGGTGCATTACGGTTAAGGATAGCAAAAACGAACCGCTGAAAGCCAATAACAACTTTAGATTTTTTTTGTCTTTTGGCTTCACTCCAATCGCAATAAAATAACCTAACAGTACTGATAATAAAGGAAGAATGTAGTTCATGTTTTGTGGTAGCTTGTATTTAAACTGAGTGCTGCGTGCTCAAATCGGTCTTCTTATTTAAATATCATGATTAATCGTTCGCTGGTATTTTTATGAAACTTTTTCAGTTTATAATCGCCAAAGGTATCCAACAAGTAAATCCCGGCTTCGGTCATCATCCGTTGAAAATCTTCTAAAGTGTAGGCTCTCACTTTTTCGGTAAAATGATAGGAACAGCCGTTGTCTTCAAAATTAATTTCTTTGATAACAAAACCTTCAGCAACATTGCGTTTGATGTGAAATATAATGCCATCTACTTCTTTGGTTTCTTCCGGAATTAAATTATCAATTACCTGTTGGGCATTCATAAAATCAATTACGGCAAAACCATATTCCGAAAGACTGTCTTTAATGGCCAGTAAGGTTTTACTATCGTCTTCTTCTTTTTCGAAATAACCAAAACTGGTAAACAAATTGAAGATGGCATCAAACTTTTGGTCAAAGGGTTCGCGTTTGTCATGCACTACAAAATGCAGTGTTTCATTGGCGTTTTTGTTGGCCTCAGCGATACTGTTTTCAGATAAATCGGCACCAATAACATCATAACCCAATTGGTTCAAATAAATGGAATGACGTCCCTTGCCACAAGCTAAATCAAGCACTTTTGCCTTCTCAGGTAAGTTTAGATAATGGGTAAGATTGTCCATGAAGATTTGGGCTTCACGGTAGTTTCGGTCTTTGTATAAAATGTGGTAATAAGGGGTATCAAACCAAGAGGCGTACCAATTTTCGGATTTACAATTTGCAGTATCTGACATTTATTCTTTTCAAATGAATTCTGAACAGGCAAATTTAGTGTATTTTTGCCGATGAATTTCAAATTTTGAGTTGGAATTAAATTGACCATGGAGAATTTTAAAATGATTGCCAAGACCTTTTTTGGTTTTGAAGAAATATTATTAAAAGAATTACAACAGCTGGGCGCACAGGATGTTGAAATCGGAACGCGTGCCGTTAGTTTTAAAGGCGATAAAGGGTTTATGTACAAAGCCAATTTGTCGTTGCGAACGGCTTTGAAAATTCTTAAACCCATCTATTATTTTCGGGCTACCAATGACCAGAATTTATATAAAGGAATTCAAGGAATAGATTGGTCTAAATACTTGAATGCCAACCAAACTTTTGTAATTGACACCACGATTCATTCGGATAATTTCAAGCACTCTCAGTTTGTTTCCCAAAAAGCGAAAGATGCAATTGTAGACCAGTTCCGCGATAAGTTAGGTATGCGTCCAAGCATAGACAAAGACTTCCCCGATTTGCGAATCAATATTCATATCGACAGAGATCAATGTTCAGTAGCACTCGATACATCGGGAGCTTCTTTACATCATAGAGGATATAGAACGGCAACCAATATTGCTCCGATAAACGAAGTCTTAGCTGCAGGAATGTTGTTATTATCAGGTTGGGACGGCAGCACAGATTTCTTAGATCCAATGTGTGGTTCAGGGACTATTTTGGCGGAAGCCGCTATGATTGCTTGTAATATTCCGGCCAACATTAACCGCAAGGAATTTGCTTTCGAAAAATGGAACGATTGGGACAATGATTTGTTTGACCAAATTATCGATGCGTTGATGAAACGTACTAAGGAATTCCATCACAATATCATTGGGTATGACAAAGCCCCAAGTGCTGTGCAAAAAGCCAAAGACAATATTCAAAATGCCAATTTGGATGAGTATGTAACCATTAGTCAAGCTAATTTTTTTGAAACTAAGAAAGAATCGGCAGGCCCGTTGCACATGGTTTTCAATCCGCCGTATGGAGAACGTTTGGATATTGAATTAGAACGTTTTTACCGTGAATTGGGTGATACTTTGAAGAACAATTATCCTAATACCAATGCTTGGTTTATTACAGGAAATTTAGAAGCTTTAAAATTTGTCGGACTGCGACCATCGCGCAAAATCAAGCTTTTCAACGGAAGTTTGGAAGCCCGTTTAGTGAAATACGAAATGTATGCCGGCAGCAAGCGAACTAAGTTTCAGCAAAGTTCAGAAGAATAGGCACTAGTTGGCTAACATAGTAAAAATAAAAGGCAACCTTTACAATTGAGGGTTGCCTTTTTGTATGCAGTATAATTTGACTGTTTAGTGCTTGTTGTAATCATCAATTACTTGATAAATATCACCAGACTTATAAACTTTTTCTTTGATTTTTTGGGCTAATTCCGGATAGTCGGCAAAGTAGCGTCCGGCATACAGCTTGAAATCGGCATTATCATTCACACCAAAATCTTCGTGAAGTAAAGTAGCCGCAGGCTCTCCGGGTCTTATAGCGTAATAAGTGGCACCACTGTAACTAAAACTCTGAAAACCGCTCCCGGAATTGGCAAAGCCACTCCAATCATAAGTACCGGTGTACAAACTTACTTTAGTGCCGGTAACGACCAATTTCAGCATTTGCTTCTTTTTTTGGATTTTTTTTCCGCTAAAGTTATAAACCGGCATGTTGTAATATTCGGCAGGGAGGCTGAAAACAGTAGCTTTAAAAGCTAATTTTTTGACATCCTCCAAATCAATTTTCTCCTTGCTATCACCCATTTTCAAGGTTATCGATTTGGCTCCTGATTTTAAAGGAAACTCAATCAGGCCTACTTTGGTACTGCCATCTTCCATATATACAGTGCAAGGGATATCTTTGCCTCCGGAGACCTTTGGAGTAAAACTTTGTAAACAGGTGAAGCAAAAAATAAACAGTAAAATGTTTTCATAAAGGGTGGTTTAGAGGTTAGTCTTTTTAATTTAAAATAAATCAATTGCTAAGCTACTAAAAAACTTTTTATAAATTACTTACTAAACTCATTGACAAGATATTCGGTTTCATTTGTTAAATAAAATCCTAAATCCTAATTCCTAAATCCTAATTCTTTTATCTTTGCCGACTGTAAAATACCGAGAATGAAATTTGATTTACTTGCGAATGACCCCGATTCAAAAGCCCGTGCCGGAAGCATCACTACCGATCACGGCGTAATTGAAACCCCAATATTTATGCCTGTTGGTACCGTTGCTTCTGTAAAAGGAGTACACCAACGCGAATTAAAAGAAGAAATCAATCCCGATATTATTTTGGGAAATACCTACCATTTATACCTTCGTCCGCAAACCGATATTCTTGAAAAAGCCGGTGGTTTGCACAAATTCATGAATTGGGATAGAAATATCTTAACCGACAGTGGTGGCTATCAAGTATATTCGCTCTCTGCCAATAGAAAAATTAAAGAGGAAGGTGTAAAATTCAAATCGCATATCGACGGTTCTTACCACGTGTTTACACCCGAAAATGTAATGGAAATCCAACGTACCATTGGTGCCGATATTATCATGGCTTTTGATGAATGTACGCCTTATCCGTGTGATTATCGCTATGCTCAACGTTCGATGCACATGACGCACCGTTGGTTAAATCGATGTATTGCTCATTTGGAAAAAACACCAACAAAATATGGGTACGACCAAACTTTTTCCCAATCGTTCAAGGAAGTACATATAAAGACTTACGCCAGCAATCAGCCGAATATATTGCCAATGCCGGAGCCGAAGGAAATGCCATCGGAGGCTTATCCGTAGGTGAACCAGCTGAAGAAATGTACGCTATGACCGAAGTGGTTACGGCCATTTTACCGCAAGACAAACCCCGTTATTTAATGGGAGTAGGAACGCCAATCAATATTTTAGAAAACATTGCCTTAGGGATTGACATGTTTGACTGTGTAATGCCAACACGTAACGCCCGAAACGGAATGTTATTTACCGCTAACGGTACCATCAATATTAAAAATAAAAAGTGGGAAGCTGATTTTTCGCCGATTGATGAAATGGGGCATACTTTTGTGGACACTGAGTATACAAAAGCTTACTTACGCCACTTATTTGCGGCCAACGAATATTTGGGCAAACAAATTGCTACGATTCACAATTTAGGGTTCTATATGTGGTTGGTTCGTGAAGCAAGAAAACATATCTTAGCAGGAGATTTCAGAACCTGGAAAGACATGATGGTAAAACAAATGAGTCAAAGACTATAAGCTCATGTTAAAAATTATTGACAAGTACATACTCAAGCGATATTTAGTAACATTCTCTGTAATGTTGCTGATGTTTATTCCTATCGGAATCGTGATTGATGTTTCGGAAAAGGTCAATAAGATGATAGAAAACAAGGTGCCATTCAGTGCTATTGCCAAATATTATCTCGATTTTACCATTTATTTCGCTAATTTACTGTTCCCTATATTTTTATTCTTATCCGTGATTTGGTTTACCTCTAAATTAGCGAACAATACAGAGATTATTGCCATATTGAGTTCGGGGATTTCGTTCTCCAGATTCCTTCGGCCTTATATTATTGGTGCCACTATTGTTTCCTTGTTTGCCTTGGTGATGAGTATCTTTTTAGTGCCCAATGCCAGCGCCGGCTTTAAAGATTTCAGGTACCGATACCTCATTGGTAACGGCGTCAGCGAAATGCGAGACAACTCCGATGTCTTCCGTCAGGTTAGTAAAGACGAGTATATTTTTGTGAGTAACTTTCAGGATATTTCTAAAATAGCGTTCAATTTTTCGATGGAGAAATTCAAAGACGATAAACTCCAATACAAATTAACGGCTGGCAGAATCAAATGGAATCCTAAAGACAGCACCTATACCCTCTATAATTATAACAAAAGAAAAATAGGGGAGTTTGGTGATATTATTGAATCCGGCGAGAAGAAAGATACTGTTTTTAATTTCGATTTAGAAGATTTAGCTCCGGTGGTTTATATCGCGGAAACCTTGAATCTTAGAGATTTAAACAAGTTTATCGATAAAGAAAAAGCACGAGGATCTTCTAATATCAATGTGTATTTGGTGGTGTTATATAAAAATACAGTATCCCGGTTTCAGCTTTTATACTGACAATTATTGCGGTTGCGGTTTCGTCCATGAAACGAAGAGGTGGAATGGGAACTAACCTCGCCATAGGTATCATTTTGGCGTTTTCATTTGTCTTTTTTGATAAAATATTTGGCGTACTAGCCGAAAAATCAACCATGCCGCCCATCATAGCGGTTTGGATTCCTAATATTGTTTTCGGAATTTTAGCCATTTATCTGCTACGCAATGCCAAGCGATAATGTAAAAAGCTACCTGCACCTCCATTTAATAGTTTTTATTTGGGGATTTACGGCAGTGTTGGGCGCCTTAATCACACTTGATGCTTTGCCGTTAGTTTGGTTCCGTATGCTGTTTGCCGTCGGATTTATAGCCATTTATATTTATTTCAAAAAACTGCCGTTAAAAGTATCCGGTAAAGCGTTACTACAGTTTTTGTTTTCCGGATTGATTATCGCCCTGCATTGGTTTACATTCTTTCACGCGATTAAAATTTCGAACATTTCCATCACTTTAGCTTGTCTTTCAACCGGTGCTTTATTCGCCTCTTTGTTGGAACCTATTTTATATGGCAAAAAAATTGTTTGGTACGAAGTATTTTTCGGATTGCTGGTCGTAGTGGGATTGTATATCATTTTTAATGTAGAAGGCAGTTACTTTTTGGGAATGATTACCGCCTTGACTTCCGCTTTTCTTTCGGCTTTGTTTGCTGTAATTAACAGTAAATTGGTTAAGTCATACGATGCTACGATTATCTCGTTTTACGAACTTAGCGGCGGCGTAATTTTCTTTACTTTTCTATTGTTATTCACCCATAGTTTTTCGCCGGACTTCTTCGTGCTTTCGGTTAAAGATTTGATTTATTTATTGATACTGAGTTCGGTTTGTACCGCTTATGCTTTTATTGCCTCAACTTCGGTAATGAAGTTTTTGAGTCCGTATACGGTCATGCTGACCATCAATTTAGAGCCTATTTACGGAATAATTTTAGCCGTAATTGTCTTTAACGATAAAGAAAAAATGAGCGTTGAATTCTACATTGGAGCCGTTATTATCTTAGCCACAGTACTTTTAAATGCTTTCATTAAAAGCCGAAAGAAACGTTTAAATTAAGGTTAGCTGGTCGTTAATTTTTATTTAAAACTAATCTTCAAAAAGTGCTTTTTATCACAATATAAAATTTTATATTTGCTGTTCGATTAAACAAAACTAACAACCCTATGGAATATTTAGATTTTGAACTTCCTATCAAAGAATTAGAAGAACAACTCGATAAATGCCAGTTAATCGGTGCCGAATCTAATGTAGATGTCACCGCTACTTGTAAACAAATTGAAAAAAATTAGAGGAAACCAAACGTAAAATCTACAAAAATTTAACCGCTTGGCAACGTGTACAATTATCACGTCATCCTAATCGTCCTTATACTTTAGAACACATTACGAACCTAACCAAAGGCACTTTTTTAGAAATGTTTGGCGACAGAAATTTCAAAGATGACAAAGCCATGGTTGGTGGTTTAGGTAAAATTGACGGACAGTCGTTTATGCTTATCGGACAACAAAAAGGAATCAATACCAAAATGCGTCAGTTGCGTAATTTCGGTATGGCCAGTCCGGAAGGTTATCGCAAAGCATTGCGTTTGATGAAAATGGCTGAAAAATTCAATGTTCCTGTGGTAACTTTAATTGACACCCCGGGAGCTTTCCCTGGTTTAGAAGCCGAAGAAAGAGGTCAAGGTGAAGCCATTGCCCGAAACATTTTGGAAATGGTACGTTTGAAAGTGCCAATCATCTGTGTTATCATTGGAGAAGGTGCTTCAGGTGGTGCTTTAGGAATAGGGGTTGGAGACAGAGTATTGATGATGGAAAACACTTGGTATTCGGTTATTTCTCCTGAGTCTTGTTCGTCTATCCTTTGGAAAAGTTGGGAGTATAAAGAGCAAGCGGCCGAAGCGTTGAAATTGACTTCTTCCGATATGAAAAAAATGAAATTGGTAGATGATGTTATTCCGGAACCACTTGGCGGAGCCCACTACGATAAAGAAACAACATTTAAAACCGTAGAGCAATATATTATCAAAGCGTTTAACGAATTGAAAGATTTATCAACAGAAGAATTAGTGGCGCAAAGGATGGATAAATACAGCAAAATGGGCGAATACAAAGAGTAATTTCTTATAAAATATATCTTAATCCGAAGCCCAATGGTTTCGGATTTTTTTTTGGTTGTTAACAAAAAATACAAACTTATAAACATTGGTTTTGAATAACTCGATTCCGATACTTTTTACAAAATAGCTACTTTCGTCTCATGGAAAACCTCAGAAATATTAACCCTATCAAAGTAGATAAAACTACCATTATCAACTTAGAAAAAGGAAAGCTCCCGCCACAAGCCATGGATTTGGAAGAAGCGGTGTTGGGTGCGATGATGATTGATAAAAAGGGAGTAGATGAGGTAATTGATATTTTGCAACCTGATGCTTTTTATAAAGACGCCCACAAACATATTTTTGAAGCTATTTTTCAGTTATTCACAGATTCTCAGCCTATCGACTTATTAACCGTTTCGGCTCAATTAAAAAGAGCGGTAAGTTGGATTTAGCTGGCGGTGATTTTTACTTAATTCAGCTAACGCAAAAAATATCCTCTTCAGCGCATATTGAATTTCACTCCAGAATTATTCTTCAAAAATACATCCAACGAAGTTTAATCAAAATTTCATCCGAAATCATTGAAGAGTCGTATGATGAATCTACTGATGTATTTGATTTATTGGATAAAGCCGAATCTAAACTTTACGAAGTAACCCAAGGTAATATTAAACGTAGTTCGGAAACCGCGCAAAGTTTAGTAATCCAGGCGAAAAAACGTATCGAAGAAATTGCCAATAAAGAAGGGTTGAGCGGTATAGCCACAGGCTTTGAAAAATTGGATAAAGTAACTTCCGGTTGGCAACCATCCGATTTGATTATTATCGCGGCTCGTCCGGGTATGGGTAAAACAGCTTTCGTATTGTCGATGGCGCGTAATATTGCTATTGATTTTGGTCATCCGGTAGCATTGTTCTCGCTGGAGATGTCTTCGGTACAGTTGATTACTCGACTAATTTCTTCGGAAACCACGTTGTCTTCTGAAAAACTAAGAACCGGAAAACTAGAAAAACACGAATGGGAGCAGCTTTCTACCAAAGTTAAAGATTTGGAAAAAGCGCCATTGTATATTGATGATACGCCATCGCTTTCTATTTTTGATTTAAGAGCCAAAGCAAGACGTTTGTCATCCCAACATGGGATTAAGTTAATCATCGTCGATTATCTTCAATTAATGACGGCCGGCGGAAGCAATGGTAAAGGCGGCGGAAACCGTGAACAGGAAATCTCGACCATCTCCAGAAACTTAAAGGCCTTAGCTAAAGAATTAGAAGTACCGGTAATCGCCTTGTCACAGTTATCGCGTGCTGTGGAAACTCGTGGTTCGAGCAAACGACCTTTGCTGTCTGACTTGCGTGAATCGGGAGCTATTGAGCAGGATGCCGATATCGTATCTTTCATCTACCGTCCGGAATATTATAAAATTGACGAATGGGATGACGATGAGCAAACACCAACAGCCGGGCAAGCGGAATTTATCATTGCGAAACACCGTAACGGTTCCTTGGAAAATATTCGTTTGAAGTTCATCGGTAACCTTGGTAAGTTTGACAACTTAGAAGAATATGGCAGTGCGTTTGATGATTTACCATCTAAAATGAATCACGATGACAATCCGTTTATCACTAAGAACCTGCCTTCAGCTCATGAAGCTTTTGGTAGTAATATCAACAGAGATGACGACGATAGCGATGTTCCATTCTAAATAATACAATCCCGATTCACTCGGGATTTTTTTATGTTTTTCTTCACAGTAAATCTGTTATCTTTGGTTTGTAATTTTTAATAGCAATGTTTAAAAAATCACTCTATATTTTCCTTTTATTGATTTCCTTTTCCATAAAGGCCAACTTTATTTTGCTGCCTATGGATGAGACCACTCAAAAGAATCATCTCAAAGCCTATGGTATTACTTATTGGGCTCTGGACAAACACTATAAGGCCAGTTGGTTGTTAAATTATCGTGGAGGTTCATTCCTGTTACCGGATGTTCCTGAAATTCGAAAAGAGTGTCAAATCAGAGGCGTAAGTTTTGAAGTCATGTCTGATGGTGAAATGCAGTCTGTTTTGGATGAAATTTCAAGTCCGTCACAAAATATGGAAACGGTAGTTTTAGAAAAAGCTCCTAAGATTGCCGTGTATTCGCCACCAGGGAAACAACCATGGGACGATGCGGTGACGATGGTTTTAACGTATGCGGAAATTCCGTTTAAAGTGGTTTATGATGAAGAAGTATTAAGCGATCAGTTACTTTTATACGATTGGTTGCACTTGCATCACGAAGATTTTACCGGACAGTACGGAAAGTTCTACGGTGCTTACAGGAATGCTCCTTGGTATATCGAACAAAAGAAAGACGCCGAAGCGTTGGCTGCTAAATTAGGTTTTGCCAAAGTCTCTCAGGAGAAATTGGCCGTAGCCAAAAAGATTCGCGATTTTGTTATTGGCGGTGGTTTTATGTTTGCGATGTGTTCTGCAACAGATAGCTTTGATATTGCACTTTCCGCAGAAGGAGCTGATATTTGTGAACCTATGTTTGATGGCGACGACAGCGAACCCAATTACCAATCCAAAATCGATTATAGTAAAACGTTTGCCTTTAAAGATTTTATTTTAGACCGAAGACCTGACCACTATGAGTTTTCAGATATTGATATGACCGAAAAACGCAAGATTCCGTTTGAAAAAGATTATTTCACTTTAATGGAATTCTCTGCCAAATGGGATGTGATTCCAAGTATGCTTTGTCAAAATCACACCCAACTTATCAAAGGTTTCATGGGACAAACGACTTCGTTTGACAGCAGTTTGATAAAATCAAGTGTACTAGTTTTAGGAAAAAACGAAATCAACGATGAAGCGCGATACATACACGGGCAAAAAGGAAAAGGTTTCTTTACATTCTATGGCGGACACGACCCCGAAGATTACCAGCACCGAGTAGGTGATGAGCCAACAGTATTAGATTTGCATCCCAACTCACCGGGTTTCCGTTTGATACTTAACAACGTTTTGTTTCCTGCAGCCAGAAAGAAACCACAGAAAACATAATCCTTGCGTATGAGTAAAAAAGTACTTCTTTTATTGCTGCTGTTTGGCTTTTCATTTTCGTATGCCCAAAATGAAAAAGTTATCGATAGTTTACAAAAAGAATTACTTCGATTCAAAAAGAAAAATGCTGCACCCTTCACTTTACGCGATTCAACACGGTGTAACTTACTGCTTGATATTGCTAACGCTTATAACGAATCCAATCCGGATAAAGCCTTTGCTTATGCTAAAGAAGCCTTGGTACTCAGCAGCAAAATCAACTTTCAAAAAGGAGTAGCATTAGCTCATACCACTTTCGGAAAAATTTATAACGGCAAAGGGGATTTCAATGTGGCCATTACACACATCACTAAAGCCATTGCTATAAACAAAACACTCCAGGTTCCTGAAAATCTGGCTGACAGTTACTTTACACTGGGACAATCGTACTTGTTTTTAAACAATTATACCTCTTCTTTAAAAAATCTCAATCTGGCTTTAAGTGGTTTTGAAAAATTACATAAAAAAGCTAAAGCAGCCCGGATTTACAATAATATGGCCATTCTTTACGGCAAATTAGACAATGCCAAAGAAGAATTACGGTATTATAATATGGCCCTGAAGATGCTGCAAAATGATCATACAGCGTATGGCCAAAATTTAAAAAACGTTGTCAGCACTAATATTGGCAATGTGTATTCCGGGAATAAGGAGTACAGTAAATCCAATGCCATTTTGGAAAAGAATATTGAATACGTTATTAAGCAGAATAAAGTCAATGGTTTGGGTTTGATTTACTTGAGAATGGGAGCCAACTACCTCGGGCTAAAACAGTTTGATAAATCATTAGCCTATTTGAATAAAGCTTTAGATTGTTTCCGAAAAATTTCCAACAAATCGGGAGAGGGAGATGCTTTGCGGGGTATCGGGAAAACGTATTATGCTATGAACCAGTTGACCAAAGCTGAGACTTACACGTTACAAGGGTTGGAGCTTTCAAAACAAATCGGGGAATTAGAATCGGTTAAATTTGCTTATGAGATTTTGGCGGATATATACAGCAAAAGCGGAAAGTATAAGCAGGCTTATGAAAACCAGGTTCTCTTTAAAAAAGTCAGTGACGCTATGTTTAATGAGCAAATCAGTTCGAAGCTGACTCAGATTCAAATGACGCATGAATTTGAACGAAAACAGGCCGTTTTAAAAGCGGAACAAGAAAAGAAAGATGCCATTCTTAAAAAAGAAGCCCTTCGGCAAAAAAGAATAAAATCAATTGTATTACTGACTTTATTGTTTGTGAGTGTCATTGCCTTGGGCGTTTACATGAATTTAAAACGTTACAAGAAACAAAAAGAGATTATTGAATCACAGAAAGAAGTCGTAGAACAACAAAAGGAACAAATACAGGATTCTTTGCTGGAAAAAGAAACGTTGTTGCGCGAGATTCACCATCGGGTCAAAAATAATCTTCAAATTATATCGAGTTTGCTCAACATGCAATCCGAAGAAATTCAGGATGAACAGGTGTTGGCTTCCATACAAGAAGGGCAGAGCAGGGTGCAGGCCATGAGTTTAATACATCAAAATTTGTATCAATCAGAGGAAATAGACAAGGTAGATGTTGAAAATTACCTGCATCAATTGGTAGATTATCTTGCTCAAATGTTTGTCGGTAACGCTAAAAATATTGCTGTACAAATTGAAACGTCCAACATTCGATTTGACTTTGAAACGGCCATTCCGTTGGGATTAATTGTAAATGAATTGGTTTCTAATGCTTTCAAGTATGCTTTTCAAACCAAAGAAAACGGTACGATTTCCATCAAAATAAAGGCTATAAACGAAATAGATTATGAATTAAAAGTAGAAGATGATGGCAATGCGCTTCCGGAAGATTTAGATATTACCAACTCCAAATCACTCGGACTGAAATTGGTAACCCTATTGAGCAAACAATTAAGAGGTAATTTTACGGTTGAAGGTAAAGAGGGAAAGACTACTTTTATAGTGTTGTTTAAAGATTTAAAAAAATATCAATCGGTGTAATATAAAACAAGAAATGGTTAAAATTCTACTTATTGAAGACGAGTTAATAATTGCCGAAGATGTGAAACGAATGCTCGCTAAAATGGGGTATCATATTATAGGTACTGCCATGGATTATGATGAAGCGCTTACAATTTTGGAACAAGAAACGCCTGATTTGATACTGTTGGATATTAATTTAAACGGCAAAAAGGACGGCATTGATTTGGCTAATACCATTAATGCTAAATACAAAATCCCCTTTGTTTATACGACTTCTTACTCTGATTCAGCCACTTTAGCCCGAGCCAAAGCTACCAATCCTATCAATTATTTAGTAAAGCCTTTTAAAGAAGAGCAATTGTTTACAGCCATAGAATTAGCGTTGTACAAATTGGCTGAAACCCATGAAAAAACCATAAACGAGCCTAAGAATGATGAGGCCTTAATTATTAAAGATGCCTTGTTTATTAAAGACAAATTCAAATACACCAAGCTTAACATCAATGATATTCTTTGGATAAAATCAGATGGCAATTATCTTGAAATTCAAACCACCAACAAGGAAGAACTTATAAGAGCGACACTCACTAATTTCATTGAAAAACTAAACAGCGACACTTTCTTTAAAACACATAAATCCTATATAGTGAATCTGGATTACCTGACCAAACTGGAAACCCATAGTGTTACTATTGTCGATAAGCAGGTACCTATCTCTAAAAACTATTACGAAGAACTGCTCAAAAAACTGAATATCGTTTAGTCTTTCTTTTTAGTACTTTCATCTTTACTAAATAACCAACCGCAGGGTATTATGGGCGCTTTGTCATTTGTTGGCGTAAAATGATATCACAAACAGCGTGTGTTTCATCACAACTTCCTAGTACTTCATCACATTTATTTTTATAACTGCGACACTATCAGTTATTTTAGGACTGTTAATCCTAAAGCTAAAGATTATGAAATCATTATTATCCTTCAGCAAAAAAGATTTATCTAAAAACGGCTTACATTATTTGAAAATTTTGGGAATGATTGCTCTGGCAGGATGTTTACTCACTTACATAGTCCTCATTGCAGAATACACTTCCGAAAGATAACGAGTAAACTATTCGTCTGTTGTTTACCTGGGGGAAACAATAGGTAATAGTTAGGTTTGGTTAAAAAGGTTTGAGAGACTCCTTTACCAAAACGAAGAACCACCCTTTGGGGTGGTTCTCTTTTTATAGTTACATCCTGATGTTACTTATTGTTATCAATCACATAGTTCAGGACCTTGGTCATCAAATGCACGCGGTCTTTGCCCAAAACATTGTGTTTGTGCATAGGATACGCAAAGAAGTCAACTTGTTTTTGTGCTTCTACAAACTTCTTAATCAATGAGAAGTTGTTTTGCATAACCACCACATCATCGCTGGTACCGTGAATTAAAAGTAATTTACCTTTTAAATCTTTTACATAGTTTAAAGTACTGGCTTCGTCAAACCCTTTTTGGTTTTCGGCAGGCGTATCCATATAACGCTCTCCGTACATTACTTCATAATATTTCCAATCCGTAACCGGTCCGCCGGCAACCCCTACTTTAAATACATCGGGCTTTCTCAACATGATGGAAGTTGTCATGAAACCTCCAAAACTCCAGCCATGAACGGCTAAACGATTCCCGTCAACATAAGGCAGTGATTTCAAATAATCCACTCCTTTCATTTGGTCATCAATCTCGTTAACGCCCAATCTTCCGTGAATCACACTTTCAAAAGCAAATCCTCTGTTGTCTGAACCGCGATTGTCAACAGTAAATACTAAATACCCTTGTTCTGCCATCCAATACATCCAAAGATTAGCGCCATCCAAATAAGAATTGGTAATCATTTGTGCATGCGGTCCGCCGTATACATAAACTAAAACAGGGTATTTTTTAGTTGGGTCAAAATTACTCGGTTTGATTAAACGGGTGTACAAATCGGTGGTGCCGTCGGCTGCTTTAATCGTTTTGATTTCGGCCGTTCCCATTACGTAACCATCGTATTTGTTTTTGCTTACTAATAAAGTCGTAGCTTTCAAATTCTTATCATACAACACTGATTTTGATGGTGTTGAATGATTGGAAAATTCGTCAAAAAACCAATTGCCATCGGTAGAAACAGAAACTGCATGTACGCCTTCCTCTTTAGTGATCAGGGTTTGTTTTCCTTTTAAATCTACTTTATACGCCAACATATTGATTGGATTAGCTCCGGTAGCGGTGAAATAAATTTCGGTTCCGGTAGGATTGCTGCCCAAAATTTCTCGGGTTGGGAATTTATTCGATGTCAGTTGTTTAATCAACTTTCCGTCAATAGAGTAGTAGTATAGGTTCTGAAAACCGTCTTTTTCACTAAACCAAACAAAGTTATTCGATTTTGAATTCGGAAAGAAAGCTTCGTGCTCTGGTTCCACCCAATTCGGATTTTTTTCGTTCAAAATACTTCTGACATAAGCTCCCGTAGCGGCATCATATACATTCAAAGACATATCATTTTGTCCTCGGTTTAACTCTGCTATCAACACATATTTTTCATCGGGCGACCAAGAAAGGTTGGTCAAATAATCATCAACATTGCCTCTTGGGGTAATAAAAGCTGTTTTTTGGTGGCTAAATTGTAAATGCCCACTCTCGGTCTTTCCGATTTTTGGCCAATCATAGGATATTTGATATTCTCTAATTTACCCGGAGTTTCGTTGATATCCAACAAAGGATAATCGGCTACATCAGTTTGGTCTTTTTGGTAAAAGGCTAAAAAAGTGGCTTTTGGCGACCAGAATATGCCGTTGTTAATACCAAATTCATTACGAGCGATAAATTGTCCTGAAACGATAGCTTCATTTGTTTCATTGGTAACCGCTATCTTTTCTTTGCTGCTATTGTAGTAGTATAAATTGTTTTTTTCAGTAAAGGCTAAATTGGCATGGTTGGCGTCAAACGTTGGGTTTTCCCCAATTTCACTAGTGGTTTGAATCAGCTTCCCTGTTTTGGTAGCCACATTGTAAGTGTAATAATTAGCCGCATCTGTAATAAGAAGGGTATTGGCATCAATGAAGGTTACTCCCGCAAAGTTTTTAAGTTTGGTTCCTAACTCTTTGTTGATATCCGTTAACGTAATTAGTTCTGAGGCTTTGCTGTCTTTGGTGTTAGCCGTCATCATTTTGGTGAAAGTATCCGCAAAATAAACATAGCGATTGGTATTTGGAATCCATTGAAATCCTAACAGTTTATCTGCTCTGAAAGCCCTGTTTTGCTGCATTACAGCTTCGTCTAAAGAGATTTTCTTCAGCTGTGCCTGCATAGAAACGACAGCTATAAAGAAAGCGAAAGTCAAAAGTATTTTTTTGTTCATCATAAGGATTTGTTTGTTGCGGTAAATGTATAAAAAAAGGATACTCTTTAGTATTGAAAAAGTATCCGGCGTTACAGTTGGTTCTGATTTCTTTTTAAGACAAGCGAAAATTTAATCGGCCAAACGGCGTAGTTTATTTTTGTCAACAATTTTGATACGTTTGCCTACCAATTCAATCAGGTTACTTTTGTTGAGTTCAGATAATAAACGAATACAACTTTCGGTGGCGGTACCAATCATTCCGGCCAATTCTTCGCGGGATAGTTGCAGGCGCAAGGTGCCATCGGTTTCATTGCCAAAGGTTTCTTCCAAATAAATCAGCGTTCCGGCCAAACGTTCCTTCACACTTTTTTGAGCCATATCAACCATGTGTACGTCAGCTTCTTTTAAATCACCGCAAATGCTTTTCATCACATTCATCGAAAAATTGTTATTCTGATTGAAGAACTGCATGATTTCCGTTTTCGGAATAAAACAAACTTCCATATCTTCTAAAGCTACGGCTGTTAAGTTAGCCGGTTCATCGCTTATCATGGAACGCTGCCCTAATAATTCGCCGGGTTTAACCAATTTTACAATTTGGTCTTTACCGTTAGAACTTAGTTTAGAAAGTTTACAAACCCCGTCTTTTACGCAATAAATACCGTTGGTCATTTCGCCTTCCTCAAAAATAGGTTCGCCTTTTTTGATAGTATAGGAAGTTTTGCAGTCCGCCATTTTGAGCAGTTCTTCTTTGCTCAATGCTTTGAGCGAACTAAACTGTCTTACGATACATTGCTCACACTTATTCATATTCATGTTCGGGTTTTGTCGTTACAAATATATTCAAAAGTATGACAAATATCATTTTTTGAAGGGAAACATAATTTGACCTTTGTCACAGGTAAAAATGAGCAAATTATGACTACATCACAGTGTTTCCATTGTGGTAATGAAATCCAGAAGAATGAAGAAATTCTTTTTGATGCTAAACAATTTTGTTGCAATGGGTGTAAAACCGTCTACGAAATTTTCAGCCAAAACGATTTATCTTGTTACTATGATTTCCAAGCAGCGCCGGGCGCTACACCACAGGATATTAAAGGAAAATATGATTTTTTAGCCAATGAAAGTATTGTTGACAAATTATTGGAATTCAAGGAGAATACAACACATATTGTTTCACTCTACATTCCTCATATACACTGTAGTTCGTGTATTTGGATTCTGGAAAATCTACAAAAACTTCAAGCAGGAATAAGCACCTCGCAGGTAAACTTCCCTGAAAAAAAAGTACGCATTACTTACCACCCCGAAAAGACATCGCTGCAGGACATTGTGGAGATGCTTTGTTCTATTGGGTACGAACCATATATCAGTTTAGAAAACTTTGACGAAGGCAAAAAGAAAGTGGACCGCTCCCTTATTTATAAAATAGGGGTGGCATTCTTTTGTTTCGGCAATATCATGCTGCTGTCGTTTCCCGAATATTTTGAAGTCAATGAATTTTGGATAGACCAATACAAAGATTTCTTCCGTTGGCTGATTTTTGCCCTTTCCTTACCGGCTTTTATTTACTCGGCCTCAGGATATTATGTAGCCGCTTGGAAAAGCATCAGACAAGGCATGCTCAATATTGAAATACCGATTGCTTTAGGGATAGTGGTAATGTTTATTCGTAGTACGGTAGATATAGTGTTCAACTACGGACAAGGGTTCTTTGACAGCATGTGCGGGCTGATTTTCTTTATGTTGTTGGGCAAACTGTTCCAGCAAAAAACCTATGACTTTCTCTCTTTTGAACGCGATTATAAATCCTATTTCCCTATTGCTATTACCAAAATTCTGCCTAACGGAAAGGAAGTAGCGGTTCAGGTATATGATATTGAAAAAGGCGATCGATTGTTAATCAGAAACCAGGAGTTGATTCCTGTTGACGGTATCTTGATTTCTGAATCGGCCTCTATTGATTACAGTTTTGTTACCGGAGAGGCGGTTCCTATTGCCAAACAATCGGGAGACAAAATATTTGCCGGAGGAAAACAACTGGGAAAAGTGATTGAAATGGAAGTGTTGTTCTCCGTTTCTCAGAGTTACTTAACACAATTGTGGAGCAACGATGTGTTTCAAAAAAGGGTAGAGCAGAAGCATAAATCCATCACCGATAAAATCAGTCGCTACTTCACCCCGGCCTTGCTGGTATTAGCTGTTGTGTCTTTTATGTATTGGGTTTTTATAGATGTTACTACAGCATTTAATGTATTTACTGCCATACTGATTGTCGCCTGTCCGTGTGCTTTGGCCCTGACGGCCCCTTTCACTTTAGGTAATGTGTTGCGCATTATGGGCAATCGAAAATTGTATTTAAAAAACGCCATAGTGGTCGAGCAATTAGCCAAAGTGGATACCATCGTTTTTGATAAAACCGGAACGATAACTACCCATAAAAAATCGGCTATAGTTCAGCATGGCGTTTTTGAGGAAGCTGATTTGGCTATACTAAAAAATGCCCTCCGAGGGTCTAACCACCCATTAAGCAGAAGGTTGTATGATTATTTACCCGAATATCCAAAAGCCACGGTTCATGATTTTGAAGAACTCACCGGAAAAGGAATTCAGGCCCTTGTTGATGGTAAAACCATTAAGATTGGTTCCGCTTCATTTGTGGGCGATGCTGACGAAAACGTACTGAAACAAACCAATGTATATGTGAGTATCGATGGCATTTATAAAGGAAAGTTCATTTTTGATAACCAATACCGCGATGGTTTAGAAGGACTGTTTGCGCAACTCAGCAAGCAATACGAAATCAAAGTCCTTTCCGGAGATAATGAAGGCGAAAAAGAAGCGCTGGAACAATTACTGCCTAAAAACACCGAGTTAGTTTTCAACCAAAAACCGGAGCAGAAACTGGCTTTTATCGAAAACCTGCAAAAACAAGGCAAGAACGTCTTGATGATTGGTGACGGTTTAAACGATGCCGGAGCCTTAGCACAAAGTAATGTCGGGATTTCTATATCCGAAAATGTGAATGTCTTTTCACCGGCTTGTGATGGTATCCTTGACGCGTCTCAGTTTAAGAAAATTGATTTCTTTTTAGGCTATTCTAAAAATGCGATGCGCACTATTTACATGAGTTTTGGGTTGTCGTTATTGTATAATGTGGTTGGATTGAGTTTTGCCGTGTCCGGAAATTTATTGCCCATAGTGGCGGCTATCATTATGCCATTGAGTACGATTACTATTGTCGGTTTTGTAACTGTGATGAGTAACTATTTCGCCCGAAAATAATAAGAAAAGGGAACTCAGCTTATCGCTTTTTTATGGAAGTACTTTCACGGGTACTCATTTAAAATTAGAGTCGCTTTATTTTCTTGCGACATAAAACAAAACCTAATTTATAAAAGATGGTTTACTTGAATAATCCATTACAAAAATAGCATAAGGTATCGGTATATTATTTTCCTGTTACGCTTCGACTTTTGTTCGATGTTGGTTCGCAAAGGGGTAGTACAATACCGAACAAAACCCGAACAAAACCGCAAGGAAAATAGACCAAGTCAGACGTCGTTTTACAATTCCTGTTTTAATTTCAACAGTATGATAAATATCATATTTTAAGAATAACCCCAACAGTAACTTTGCTTACACAAATTAGAGGTATGAGTGTCATTTATTTATTAATATCCATCAGTATTATCGTAGCAGGAGTGTTTTTATACGCTTTTTTAAGAGCCGTGAAAACGGGTCAGTATGACGATGATTACACCCCATCGGTTCGAATGCTTTTTGACGATGAGTTGGTTAAAGGAAGTACCAAACCGGAGCTTCCAAATTCAGAAACAGAGAATATCAAAACTAGAATAAAAACCAAAATAATTTAAACAATGGAAATGCAACAATTTTATTACGACAACAAAATTGTAAAGAAGTTTCTCTACGCCAGTATCATTTTTGGCTTAGTAGGAATGCTGGTAGGGCTATTATTAGCCGTATTTTTTCTTTTCCCGAACTTAACTGACGGTGTATCGTTTTTAAGCTTCGGTCGATTGAGACCTTTACATACCAATGCGGTAATTTTTGCCTTTGTAGGTAACGCTATGTTTGCCGGAGTGTATTACTCTTTGCAACGTTTACTAAAGGCCAGAATGTACAGTAATTTTTTAAGTAATCTTCACTTCTGGGGATGGCAGTTAATTATCGTTGCGGCGGCTATTACGCTGCCTTTAGGTTACACTACCTCTAAAGAGTACGCCGAATTAGAATGGCCTATTGATATTGCCATCGCTTTAATTTGGGTAGCTTTTGGTATTAACATGATTGGTACCATTATTAAAAGAAGAGAGCGTCATTTATATGTGGCAATTTGGTTTTACATAGCCACTTTTGTTACCGTAGCCGTATTGCATATTTTCAATAGTTTAGAATTACCGGTTTCGGCTTTAAAAAGTTATTCGGTTTATGCCGGAGTACAAGATGCCTTAGTACAATGGTGGTACGGACACAACGCGGTGGCCTTCTTCTTAACCACTCCGTTCTTGGGAATGATGTACTATTTTGTACCCAAAGCGGCTAACCGTCCTGTTTATTCTTATAGATTATCCATCATCCACTTCTGGTCATTGATTTTCCTTTACATCTGGGCAGGACCACACCACTTATTGTATTCTTGTTTACCGGATTGGGCACAAAACTTAGGAGTAGTATTCTCTATTATGTTGATTGCACCATCTTGGGGAGGTATGATTAATGGACTATTAACCTTAAGAGGGGTTTGGGACAAAGTGCGTACGGATTCAGTATTAAAATTCTTCGTAGTAGCAATTACCGGTTATGGTATGGCCACTTTTGAAGGCCCTATGTTATCTCTTAAAAATGTAAATGCTATTGCTCACTTTACCGATTGGATTATTGCTCACGTGCACGTTGGGGCTTTAGCTTGGAACGGATTCTTAATCTTCGGTATGATTTACTGGTTGATTCCACGTTTGACAAAAACTACGCTATATTCTGAAAAACTAGCCAATTTCCATTTCTGGATTGGAACTTTAGGAATTGTATTGTATGCTTTACCAATGTATGTGGCCGGATTTACACAGGCTTCTATGTGGAAACAATTCAAACCGGACGGAACGTTACAATATGGTAACTTCTTAGAAACCGTAACGCAAATTATGCCAATGTATTGGATGAGAGCTATTGGAGGTTCTTTATACTTAATCGGTATGCTTGTATTGATTTACAATATTGTAAAAACAGTAAAACAAGGAAGCACTGTAGAAGATGAATTAGCGGAAGCTCCTGAGTTATCTAAAATTACTACCGGAAGATTGAAAGGTGAAAAATTCCACCCTTGGTTAGAAAGACGTCCTATTCAATTGACCATCTTAGCTACTGTTGCTATCTTAATTGGAGGTATTATTCAAATTGTACCAACCATTATGGTAAAATCAAACATACCAACGATTGCTGCGGTAAAACCTTATACACCGCTTGAATTACAAGGACGTGATTTATACATCCGTGAAGGTTGTGTGGGTTGTCACTCTCAAATGATTCGTCCGTTCCGTTCAGAAGTAGTTCGTTATGGTGATTATTCTAAATCAGGTGAATATGTATACGATCACCCATTCTTATGGGGTTCTAAACGTACCGGTCCGGATTTACACCGTGAAGGAGGTAAGTATAATGACAACTGGCATTTTAACCACATGTGGAGTCCACAAAGTATTTCACCGGGTTCTATTATGCCGGCTTACAAATGGTTGTTTGATAACAAAGCCATGGACTATTCAAGTACAGAAGCAAAAATGAAAGTAATGCAAACCATGGGCGTGCCTTACACAGAAGCTGATATTACTAATGCCAAACAAAGTATCGAAGCTCAAGCTTCAACTATCGAGAAGAATCTTTACAACGATCCTGATTTTGTAAAATCATACGAAGCCAGTAAAGCCAAAGCCGTAGCTAAGGGAGAAGCTTTTGTACCAATGAAAGACAGAGAGATTGTAGCCTTGATTGCATACTTGCAACGTTTAGGAACGGATATCAAAGTAAAAAACACTAAATAGTAAATCGCCATGTTAAAGTTTGTGCAACATAATTTAGAATCTATTGCCGGAGTAGCAATATATCCTATCATTTCCTTACTGATTTGCTTTACTTTTTTCGTAGGTCTGTTCTTTTGGGTGTTTACCTATAAAAAAGAAAAGATTCAGGAATTGAGCGAGCTTCCTATCAAAGAATAATAAATCAAAAGTTATAATCATGAAAAAATTAATCCCAGTATATGTCAGAGTACCGTTGATTTTTGCCAGTGTTTTTGCAGCATTGGAATACTTCATCGACTCAGGCGACCGCCCAGCTTTTATCAAATACCCGATGGTAGCTTTGTTTTTAGTAGTATTTCTTTTCTTGCTGGTTGCCATTGAAATGGTCATTAGTGCGGTAGACAATGTGACCTATCACATGTTGTCCGAAGAACAGAAAAAACAATTGGCCGAGGCTCAGTCTGTGCCTTTCACCGAAAGTGCTTTCTACCAAAGTATCTTGAAAAAATTAACCCGTTCTAAAAGCGTTGAACAAGAAGCCGATGTTATGCTAGACCATAACTATGATGGTATTCGCGAGTTAGATAATGTGTTACCACCATGGTGGGTATACTTGTTCTATGGTACGATTATTTTTGCCGGTATTTACTTGGTACGTTTCCACATTATGGGCGATTACAATCAGGATCAGGAATTTCAAACCGAGATGAATGAGGCTAAAGTTGCTGTTGATGCTTATATGAAAACCGCTCCGGATATGATGAGTAAAGACAAAGTAACCTTGTTAACAGATGCTCCTAGTCTAGCAGCCGGTAAAACGATATTCCAAACCAACTGTATTGCTTGTCACCGAGCAGATGGTGGTGGGCAAATCGGGCCGAACCTTACCGATGAGTTTTGGATTAACGGTGGTGGTATTAAAAATGTGTTCAACACCATTATGGAAGGTGGTCGTGACGGTAAAGGAATGGTTTCTTGGAAAGCGACTATCAAGCCATCCGATATTCAAAAAGTAGCTAGTTATGTCCTTTCATTACAAGGTTCAAAACCGGCGAATCCGAAACCTACAGAGCAAGAAGCTAAGGAGTGGAAAGAAGAGGGCGCTGCTACGGCTCCGGCTGCACCAGCAGTGGCTGACAGTACTAAAGTAGCCGTAAAATAATTAAATAAACGTTTTTACTAAAACGCAATACCATGTCCGACAAGCACGAAGATGATAGTTTCAGAGATAGTATAAGTACTATTGATGCCAAAGGCAAAAGAGCTTGGATTTTTCCAAAAATTCCGAAAGGAAAATTATATGAGCGCAGAAAATGGTTGAGTTACTTCTTACTGTTGTTTCTGTTTTCTGCGCCCTTTATAAAGGTAAATCACCATCAGTTTATGATGTTTAATGTGTTAGAACGTCGTTTTAACTTATTTGGTTTTCCTTTTTGGCCACAAGATTTCCACATTTTCGTAATCATCATGATTATTGGTGTGGTAGGATTGACCCTATTTACAGTGGCATTCGGGCGGATCTTTTGTGGTTGGTTTTGTCCGCAAACCATCTTTATGGAAATGCTGTTTCGCCGCATTGAATTTTGGATAGATGGTGATCGTGGTGCCCAAATTCGGTTAGCCAAACAAGAATGGAATGCCGAAAAAATTAGAAAACGATTAACCAAATGGTTCATTTTCTTTGTGATTTCGTTTTGGATAGCCAATGTGTTTTTAGCCTACTTAATCAGTAGCGATAAATTAATTCTGCTAATAAAAGAAGGACCGGCCAATAATACGTCAACGCTCATTGCTTTATTGATTTTTACTGCCGTATTCTATTTTATCTATGCCTGGTTCAGAGAGCAAGTCTGTATTATTGCTTGTCCTTATGGCAGAATGCAAGGGGTTTTATTGGATAACAAATCCATCAACGTTGCCTACGATCATGTGCGGGGTGAAAAAGAAAAAGGAAGAGCCAAATTCAATAAAAATGAAGACCGAGCGGCTTCCGGAAAAGGCGATTGTATTGATTGCAGTTTGTGTGTGCATGTATGTCCAACCGGAATCGATATTAGACACGGAACGCAACTAGAATGTGTGAATTGCACAGCTTGCATTGATGTTTGCGACAGCATGATGGAAAACGTAGGCTTGCCAAAAGGCTTAATTCGCTACGCCAGTGAAGATGAAATTGTCAAAAAAGAAAAGTTTGTTTTCACCAACCGTATGAAAGGCTATGTAGCGATACTGGCCATATTAACGGGGGTATTCATTGGAATGTTGTTTTTAAGAAACGAAGTAGAAGCAACCATATTGCGTCTTCCGGGACAATTGTTTCAACACAAAGGAGATAAAATCAGCAATATTTACACCTTCAAAATTGTCAATAAAACTTCAATAAACTTTGATAAAGTGCACATCGAATTAGTCAATCAAAAAGGCGAAGTCAAAATGGTAGGACCGCGTTATTTTAAAGTAAAAAGAGAAGGAATCAGCGAAGGAACCCTATTTATTGAAATCAAAGAAGCGCTTTTAGAAAGTGACAAAACAAAATTAGTATTAGACGTTTACAATGATAACAAGTTAATCGATACCGAAACTACCAATTTCCTTGGGCCGAGAAGTTTCGAATAACACAAATTAAAAGGTATGAGAATCAAAATTAATTGGGGAACTGCAATCGTGATAGCGTTTGCATTATTTATGAGTTTTATATTGTTTTTTGTCTTCCGTGTACAATCGGACAGCAAATATGACAATGAGTTAGTAACCGAGGAATATTATAAAAAAGAAGCCTTGGTACAAGATGATATTAACAGTGTACAAAACGCCAATGCGTTAAGTCAAAAACTAACCATCGGAAACACTGCGGAAGGTATTATGATAAGCTTTCCAAAAGATTTAGATTATAAGAAAATTAAAGGTAAAGTATCCCTTTACAGACCGTCCAACAAAAAGTTAGATTTTGCTAACCCAATTGCACTAGCTAACTCCGATTTGCTCATACCTAAAAAGAATCTGGTGGGCGGTCTTTGGGATATTACTGTCGAATGGACTTACGACGGACAAACTTATTTGAACAAAGAAGAATTGTATTTTCAGTAAGTCATGCTTTACACTGCACTATTATTTGGCTTAATCTCCAGTTTGCACTGCGTAGGTATGTGTGGCCCTATCGCCATGATGCTACCGGTTTCGAGAAGCAATCCTGCCAAAAAAGTAATTCAGATTATGTTGTATCATGCCGGAAGGTTAACTTCTTATGCTACACTTGGATTTCTTTTCGGGCTATTGGGAAAAGGGTTGTACTTGGCCGGAATACAGCAAAACATTTCAATAGTAGTAGGAGTGTTAATGATTACTATAGCTATACTACCTGAAAAGGTTTTTGCTCGATATAATTTTTCAAGACCTATTTATAGACTCATTTCAAAAGTAAAAAGCAGCCTGGGACAACAATTCAAACGAAAAACGCCGGATGCTTTGTTTACCATTGGGTTGTTCAACGGCTTGTTGCCTTGCGGATTGGTTTATGCCGCTTTGTTCGGAGCTATTGCTATGCAGCATGTAGGTATGAGTATGCTTTATATGTTGCTTTACGGAGCAGGAACGATTCCGTTAATGAGCGCTGTGGTTTATGTGTCTAATTTTTTAACGCTGCCTTTTCGCCACAAACTCCAAAAAATTGTACCTTTAGTTACCGTAGTTATAGGAGTGCTGTTTGTCTTGAGAGGCATGGGCTTAGACATCGCTTATGTGTCGCCCAGTAACATGCATTTATTCGTTCAGGCTGTTGCCAATTGCCATAAATAAAAATCAATAACCAAAATAATATAGTATGGAAAAACACGATTTATTACACGAATTCCCGGAACATAAGGATAAAATTCACGAGCTTAAGATTTCGAATGAGCATTTCAGAAAACTGTTTGATGAATACCACGAAATTGAGCATCAAATTCACCGTATAAATATGGGTTCAGAGCTGGCCAATGATACCTTTGTTCACGAATTAAAAGCCAAATTGTTATTCATGAAAGATGAAATTTATTCTTATTTGAATAAATAGTTAGAATTAATTGGAAAAAAACCACGTTACTGGCGTGGTTTTTTTGTGTCAAATTGTTTGGATAACCCGGATGGCCGTTATAATTCCGGTAATTAAAATCAATACCAATACTGTTTTTTTGAATTGTTCTTCGGATATTTTATTCAGTATTTTTTTTCCGATAAAAGTGCCAATGATGCTTACGACCAACAATATCGGAATCAGATACAAATCATCTTTGTGGATATAACCATTCAATCCGTAAACGACAGTTCTGCTGCTGTCAATAGCCAAATCAATAATGGCGGAAGTAGCTATGAAAACTTCCATTTTTAAATTAAAAGCCGCCAAAGTTATACCTCTGATGGCACCACCGGTTCCCAGAATTCCGGCAATAAACCCTGAAGCTATGCCGCCGCTAACACTGTTTAAGGTAGTGGGTTGAATCACGATGTTTTTAAAAATGAGGAACGTTAAGCTTAAGAGGATTAAGAAGACTGCTAAGCCCATTTCCAACCACTTAGTGGCAATGAATTGACTTAAATAAGCACCAAGAATAACAAACACAACGGCCGGAACGCCCAGGCTGACAATCAGTTTTTTATCAAAGCCTTTATGAAAAAAACTAATTTTGGTCACATTACTTAGTACATGAAACATGGCGGTAACACCCAGCACAGAATGAAAGTCCAAAAAGTAACTGGCTATCGGAATAAAAAACAAAGATGAGCCAAAACCACCAACCGTCCCAAGGACTTCGGCTAAGAGTGCCAGCAGTATAAAATAAACGAGATAATCCAATTGTGACTGGTTTTAGAAGCAAAATTAAAGGTACTGAAAAGTGCTTAAACCGTCATGGAAAACAATTGTGTTTTTGGAGATTTTCTTTTTAAACGCAAGTCAAAGGCCATACAAATGTTGCGCACAAAGGGTTTGCCTTTTTCTGTTACCGTTAATGAGTTCGAAGTAATTTCTATTAAACCATCACTTTCCAGTTCCTCCATATGAGATAAAATTTCGGGAAGCAGTACTTTGCTGTAAAAAGAATCATTTTCCCAAGTAGTGACGAAACGACACATCAGGTTTAAGATATGCTGGCGAATAATTAAATCTTCGTCCGACAAGACATGACCTCTGAAAACCGGTAATTCGTTTTGTGCTAATCGTGCATAGTAGGTTTCCAGTTCTTTTTCATTTTGAGCAAATGCGTACCAACTGTCGCTGATGGAAGATACTCCCAACCCAATCATCAATTGTGTTTTGGAAGCGGTGTATCCCATGAAATTACGGTGTAGTTTTCCTTCTTTAAAAGCATCAAACATGCTGTCATTGGCCAAAGCAAAATGATCCATGCCAATTTCGTGATATCCTTTTTGAGCCAACAGCTCTTTTCCGATTTCATACAATTCCCGTTTTGCCTCATCTTTGGGCACATCTTCATCTTTGAAACCTCGTTGTCCATTGCCTTTTATCCACGGAACATGGGCATAACTGTAAAAAGCTAATCGATCCGGAGCCAGTGAATTGGTTTTGTCTATGGTATCGATTACGTTAGCTAAGGTTTGAAATGGCAATCCAAACACCAAATCATGAGAGATGGAAGTATAGCCTATCTCTCTGGCCCAAAAGGTTACTTTAGCAACATTATGAAAAGGCTGAATACGATGAATAGCGGTTTGCACCTTTTCTGAATAATCCTGAACTCCGAAACTCACTCGGCGAAAACCTAAATCGTATAATTGCTGCAAATGAGCACGAGTTGTATTGTTAGGATGACCTTCAAAACTGAATTCATACTGTTTTGCTTTTTCCGACAGACTTAAAATTCCGGTAATTAATCGTTTTAAATTTTCCGGAGAAAAAAAGGTTGGTGTCCCACCGCCTAAGTGAATTTCACGAATAATTGGTTTTTCGGGAAACAACGCACAATACAGTTGCCATTCTTTCAAAACCGCTTCAATATAAGGATTCTCTACCTCATGTCGTTTTGTAATGCGTTTGTGACACCCACAAAACGTGCATAGGCTTTCGCAAAAGGGTAAATGAATGTAGAGGCTAATGCCTTCCGTTGTATTACTTTCTTGAAAACTCTTGATAAATGTTTTTTGCCATTTTTTAGAGGTGAAAGTGCTTTCGTCCCAATAGGGAACCGTAGGATAACTGGTGTATCTTGGCCCTGGAACATTGTATTTTTGTACTAATGAAATTGACATTTCCTTATAATTTGCAAGGTCAAAAGTAGCATCCTGCATACGGAATAAAAATGACAATTATCATAGAAACGAAAAATCCTCCGAGAGGAGGATTCTTATTGGTGTAATCAATTTAGATTTTCACGGTCCAGCCAAAAGTATCTTCGGCCAGTTTGTATTGAATTTTGGTTAGTTTCTCTTTCAACTGTAAGGCAATAGAGTCCTCCGTTTTCGGCAATTCATGATAAGTTTCTTTGTATTGAAAACCTACAATAGGGCTTACCACAGCGGCCGTACCGGCTCCGAAGATTTCTTTTAAACTTCCGTCTTTGGCGGCGGCCACCAACTCATCTACTAAAACCGAACGTTCTTCTACTTTGATACCTTCGCGTTTCGCCAATTCGATTAAGCTTTTACGGGTAACACCATCCAGAATTCTTTCACTAACAGGTGCAGTAAATAAGGTATCGTTGATTCGGAAAAAGACATTCATGGTTCCGGCTTCTTCCAGTTTGGTATGCGTGGCGTCATCGGTCCAAATGATTTGTTGAAAACCTTGTTCCTGTGCTAACTTTTGCGGATAAAACTGAGCAGAATAATTTCCGGCGGCTTTGGCAGCACCAATTCCTCCATTGGCTGCTCTACTGTAATGTTCGGCAATAATCACCTTAACTTCACCCGAATAATAGGCACGGGCCGGCGAAAGGATAATCATAAAACGGTATTGTGTTGAAGGCTGAGCGATAACGCCCGAACCAATGGCAATCATAAAAGGTCTTATGTATAATGTATTGCCTAATCCTTTTTTCACCCAGTTTCTTTCTAAATCAACGATGGTTTTTAGGCCGTCAATGAAAATAGATTCCGGGACTTCGGGCATGGCCATTCTTACGGCTGATTTATTGAAACGATCTAGATTTTGATCCGGTCTGAAAAGCCACACCTCCTCGTTTTCATCTTTGTAAGCTTTCATACCTTCAAATATGGCTTGGCCGTAATGAAAAACTTTTGCCGAAGGATCAATCAGGAAAGGTTCGTAAGGTTTGATGATTGGCTTTTGCCATTGTCCTTCTTTGAAATCACACACTAACATGTGATCTGTAAATACATTTCCGAAGGCAAGGTTTTCAAAATCGACTTCGTTAATTTTAGAAGAGGGAACTCTAACTATATCGATTTCGGAAGTATTTTTTAACATCATTTAGGTTTGGTTTTTGTCAAGAGAAAAGTATAATAAATTGATAATCAATTTTTTACTACTGTTTCTTGAAAATTAGTGTTGTGTTGTTAGTTTTTTGTAAAACTAATAAAAATATGTTTGTCTTTTGCATCGCCAAAAAATATTGAAAACTTTTTCCGAAATCCTAATTTCAGCTTGTTGAGACCAACTAATTTCACAAGAATTCGGAAAATTAATTGTTAATATATTATGTGAATTTGTTAATCTGTTTACATTTGTAACTCAATTATAAAAACTAAACTTATGAAGACTATAAAAACTATCTTATTTGCTCTGGCAATGTTCGTTAGTGTAGGCGCAATGGCACAATCAGCCACTAAAGCCGCAAAGAAATTTGACAGCAAAGACTACGCTTTATTTGGCGAAAAATTTAAAGTGAGCAAGATTTTGACCAAAGATCAAATGCTTAAAAAATACAAAACCCTTAAAAAAGGCGATACTATTACAGTACAATTTCAATCTAATATTAAAGCCGTTTGTAAAAAGAAAGGCTGTTGGATGAAAATGGAACTAGCCGGTGATGATGATTCATTCGTGAAATTTAAAGATTACGGATTCTTTGTTCCGCTTAATGCTGACAACAGTGACGCTATTGTGAATGGGAAAGCTTTTGTAGACGTAGTTTCGGTTGATGAGTTAAAACATTACGCCAAAGATGGTGGAAAATCGGCCGCTGAGATTGCCAAAATCACTAAACCCGAAGTTACTTATTCCTTTACTGCGGATGGGGTTTATATCAAAAAATAATTAGGCCATAACATGAAAAAATTATTCCTGGTTGTTTTAACGATAAGCTTATTTTCTTGCCAAAAGAAAGAAGAAAAAAAAGAGGTTAAAAAAGAGGTTAAAAAAGAAGAAAAGCAATGCTCCTCAGGTTCCGGCAAAAAGTTGGAAATGTACCAGATGTCTGAAATGGCTGCTTTGATGGAACAAATGTATGTGGATAATCAACGATTGAAAGAGCGCATTAAAAAAGGCGATACGATTGGTCAGTTTCCGCAACATTTTCTCAAAATCCACAAAGCCGTGATGACTGATGATTCTGATAATGATGCTTTTTTTAAAGAACAAGCCGCTAAGTTTATCAAAGCTCAGGAATTGATTTATAAAGATCCAAAGAATGCAAAGGAGCATTTTAATGATGGAGTTGATGCTTGTATTCAATGTCACCAACAAAAATGTGGTGGCCCGATTCCGAGGATTAAGAAACTTTATATTGAATAAGTTTTGAAACGCGAAATCATCACCACCGATGATGGTTCGACTACCATTCATTTGCCGGAATGGAATGAAAGTTATCATTCTAAACACGGAGCTATTCAGGAAGCATATCATGTATTCATTAAAAATGGGTTTTCTCTTTTCGGAGGAAGACCCATTTCTATTTTGGAAATAGGTTTCGGCACCGGACTCAATTGTTTTATTACCTATTTAGAGGCCAAAAAAAAGAATCAAACTATTGACTATGTTGGAGTAGAGGCGTATCCAATTCCAATGGAAGAAGCATTGCAAATGAATTATGCCCATACGATTGAAGCTGATGAAAGTGCTGTTTTTGAGCAAATCCATCAGCATCACTGGGAAGAAAAAAATACCATCTCTCAAGATTTCACGCTAACCAAGCGTAAGCAGTTTTTTCAGGATATTAACGATGAGAATGCTTTTGATTTGATTTACTTTGATGCTTTCGGCTTTCGGGTGCAACCTGAATTATGGTCGGAGGCCATTTTTGCTCAAATGTTTCGAGCTTTAAAATCAAACGGAGTCTTGGTTACTTATGCTTGTCGAACTTCCATTAAAAATGCGATGCTATCAGCAGGTTTTTCTGTAGAAAAGCTGCCCGGTGCTCCCGGCAAAAGAGAGATGTTGCGCGCTACTAAAGCTGTTGCCAAACTTTAACATTTTACATTGTTATTTTTAACTTTAAATTTGATTGAGCCAAAAAGGATATTCTTTATTTTTGAGAAACCAAATTCGTTCTTACTTAATTATTTTAACTTAATCTAATTACTTTTTATGTCTAAATCAATGTTAGACTTCACTAAGTCTGTATTGAAAAGAGTAAGTTTTGATGTCTCTCTTTTTACCAAAGAGCTTGAAAAAGCCTGTAAGGTGTTATTGCCTTACGAATTAGAAGAATTAACATCTTGGCTTTTACAATTTACCAAAGAAAAGCCGGAATTGCAGCATTGTATGTTGCGTATTAATAATTAATAAAACTAAAAGGAACTTAAACGGTTCCTTTTTTTATTTTATTGGCAGGGAAATTTTGTTCGTAATTGTTTTACGTATATATAGTCGTATTAACTTTTAAAACGGAGAAATCATGGGACGAATGCTTTATGATTATACAAAATCCTGCATTATAAAAGGAAGTCACAATAAGTCACATTTTGTGAAGGAATTGGTAAGAGCGTCAAAAACTTTGATGCCTCACGAACAAGAAAATTTAATTAACTGGTTATTTTATTTTACGGCTGACAAGCCCGAATTGCAAAATTGGCTTTATGAGTACTTAGATAAAAATAAATTAGTAAGTTAAAACCTTAAAAAAATATTAAATAGTGCATTTCAACGATTAAAATCGTGAATAAACGATGTTTTTTTATAAAAATCATTGTGATAAAACTTTTTTTGTTTTACATTTACTAAACGTTCTTACACTAAGATAACCCCAAATCTTAACCACTATGCCTAGAATGATTTATGATTACACAAAATCGGTACTCGAAAGAGTGAGCTTCGACCCGATTCTTTTTGCTAAAGAATTAAAAAAAGCAGTAAAAAATTTACTGCCTTATGAGGTTGAACAATTAAAAAAATGGCTTCAATATTTCACAACCGAACATCCGGAGCTGAAGCAATGTTTATCTGTAGTTAGTTAACAGAAAGAAAATAAGGAGTTGGTGCAACAGCTCCTTATTTTTTTTGCAGCGGACTGATAATTTGTACATTCTGAAACGCAATCGCTCCTTTGATAACTCCTGAAATGGTACTTCTTAAAGCATCAATAATGTGAATTTTTAATTCGTTTTTAGGAAAAATTAAACTCACTTCACGCGCCGGTTTCGGTTCGGCAAAATGTTTTAATTTCAGTTGATCTTTTTCGCTTAAATTTAAAGTGTGCAAATAGGGAAGGAGCGTTATTCCTAATCCTTCATCAGCTAATTTAATCAAGGTTTCAAAACTTCCGCTTTCAATTTGAAAATGGTTTTTCTCATTCTGATTCTGATTTTTGCACAAGTTCAGTATACCATCTCGGAAGCAATGTCCATCCTGCAGCAACAAAATCTCATCAATATTTAAATCATCTATTTCGATTTCTTTTTTGTTGTAAGCAGTATTGTTTTCCGGAATGTAAGCTACAAAAGGTTCGAAATACAAAACGATTTCCTTTATTTTTTCTTCTTCCAATGGTGTAGCCGCTATAGCCGCATCCAAATGCCCGTTTTTTAATTTTTCAATAATGTCATTGGTGTTCAACTCTTCAATAACCAATTTCACTTTGGGGTATTTTTTAATAAAATTGTTTAAGAACATTGGCAACAATGTTGGCATCACGGTAGGAATGATACCTAGGCGGAATTCACCACCGATAAACCCTTTCTGTTGGTCAACGATATCTTGAATTCTATCAGCTTCATTAACTATATTCTTAGACTGATTCACAATTTTTTGTCCGATTTCCGTAAGCTGAATCGGTTTTTTGGTTCGGTCAAAAATCTGAATCTCTAATTCTTCTTCTATTTTCTGAATTTGCATGCTCAAGGTGGGTTGTGTCACAAAACACTTCTCAGCTGCCAGTGTAAAATTTTTATGCTCGGCCACGGCCAAAACATATTTAAGTTGAGTAATAGTCATTTATAGTAAAATTTGATACAAATATAAAACCTATCAATTTACTTTATAGTAATCAGTTGTTAAATTTTTTATAATAGCTATTTATTCACCTAATGAATCACTATTTTTGCGGCATGAAACAGGTATCAAGATTGCTATTACTCTTGTTCGTTACTTTTCTTTCAACACCAACCATAGTGACTTTGATTGAAAAGAACACTGATATTTCTGTTTTCTATAATTTTTCTGAAGAAGAAATTCATAAGAATGTAAAAGAGATTAAAGCCAATTTAAATGTAGATACTCCCATTGTATTCTTCGATTGGAGTCAACAAAAGAATTCTAAAATTACTTTTGAAAACTTATCTAAACACGATAATGTTTTTTCAACCATTTTTTCACCACCACCCGAATTGATTTAATACATCTGATGATTCAAAACTCTGTCTTTACAGAGTCATTATGTATTTAATTAATTTATAGGTATGACAAAAAAAATCAATCTTTTGGCGAACCTTAAAGCTGATTTTGCATCAGGTTTAGTGGTTTTCCTAGTGGCGTTACCTTTATGTCTTGGCATTGCCTTGGCGAGTGGCGCTCCTTTATTTTCCGGGATTATATCCGGAATAATTGGCGGAATTGTAGTTGGCTATCTCAGTCAGTCTCATCTAAGCGTTTCCGGTCCTGCTGCGGGCTTAACAGCAATAGTATTAACCGCGATAACAGATCTTGGTGCATTTAATATATTTTTACTTGCTGTTCTTTTGGCGGGATTAATACAGCTGGCATTAGGATTTATCAAGGCGGGTTCCATATCCAATTATTTTCCCACCAATGTTATAGAAGGAATGTTAGCAGGTATAGGGGTTATTATTTTTCTTAAACAAATCCCTCATGCTTTTGGCTATGATCCTGATTATGAAGGCGACATGGGGTTTTTACAACCCGATGGTGAGAATACATTCTCGGAGTTATTTTCGGTAGTGCACCATATTCAATTAGGCTCTATAATTATTACCATTATTTCATTATTTATTCTAATTGCTTGGACAAAAATTGAGTTTTTAAAGAAGCTAAAATTAGTCCCGGCAGCTTTAGTAGCAGTTATTGTGAGTGTACTACTCAATGAGTTTTTTATTCAATCAGGAAGTAATTTAGCCATTACTAAAAATCATTTGGTGAGCTTACCGGTTCCTACTTCGCTCGAGGAATTTAAGGCAATAATAATAATGCCTGATTTTGGAGCAATTGGTAATGCCAAAGTATGGATAGTAGCCATTACGATAGCAGTTGTAGCCTCTATCGAAACACTCTTATGTATTGAAGCAGCCGACAGAATGGACGCGCAAAAACGCTATACAGATACCAATGTGGAGTTGAAAGCCCAAGGTATCGGTAACATGATTAGCGCTCTTTTAGGAGGCTTACCGATGACTTCGGTAGTGGTAAGAACTACGGCCAACAATACGGCAGGAGCCAAGTCGAAAATGTCTACTATCATTCATGGGCTTTTATTGCTGATCAGTGTTTTGACTATTCCGGTTATACTTAACAAAATACCTTTGGCAACGCTGGCCGCTGTGTTATTATTAGTAGGCTATAAGTTGGCAAATCCCAAGACTATCAAACATTTTTGGGAAAAAGGAAAGTATCAGTTCATTCCCTTTATCGCTACTTTTGTAGCCGTAGTTTTTACCGATTTGCTTAAAGGAGTTGCACTCGGAATGATAATCAGTGTTATTTTTGTACTGAAAGGAAATATGAAACGTGCTTATTTATTCCGAAAAGAAGAATATCAGGATGGTGATGTCATTCACATCGATTTGGCACAAGAAGTTTCTTTTTTAAACAAAGCTGCCATTAAGGCCACGCTCAACTCAATTCCGGAGAATTCCAAAGTAATTATTAATGCCGATGACACGGTGTATATCGCTCATGATGTATTGGATTTAATTAAGGAATTCAAAAAAATCAGAGCCAAAGAAGAAAATATAAAAGTTAAATTAGTAGGGTTCAAAAAATCATATGATTTAGTGAATTCCGGCGAAGAAGAAAAACACGTTTTTGTTGAACACAAATAAAATAAAAGAACTATGAAAGCACATACATTAGAAACACAATCCTCCTTAACTCCATACAAAGCCCTTCAATTTTTAAAAGAAGGAAACAAACGCTTTATGAGTAATTTAAAAGTAAACCGTAACCTATTAGAGCAGGTAAATGATACCAAAAATGGGCAGTGGCCTTTTGCCATTATCTTAAGTTGTATTGATTCGAGAACTTCTGCTGAGCTTATTTTTGATCAAGGTTTGGGTGATATTTTTAGCGTGAGAGTTGCCGGAAACATACTGAACGATGATATCATAGGCAGTATGGAATTTGCTTGTAAAGTAGCCGGTTCAAAATTAGTGGTTGTCTTAGGACACAGCAAATGCGGTGCTATTAAAGGAGCTTGCAGTAATGTACAACTGGGGCATCTTACCGGACTTTTGGATAAAATAAAACCGGCTATACACGAAGTTTCAGCTCAAGGAAAAACAGATGAATCGTCGTCTGAATTTGTTGAAGAAGTGGCGCATTTTAACGTAATTCATTCTATGGATGAAATCTTAAAACGCAGCGATGTCTTAAGAGAAATGTTTAATAACGGAGAAGTTGGTTTTGTAGGCGGTTATTATGATGTAGAAACCGGGGAAGTAGAGTTTTTAAAAGAAATTCTCCACGATTAAGATGGAAAGGAAAAGAAAAAAGTCGCTTTAAGGCGACTTTTTTTATGCTTATTCTGCGTTTTCGTTGAAGGCTGACGGCAGCATTTTGGGGATAAATTTTATCAAGATAGGTAGCAATAAACTCCCGCCCGGTAAAAGAAAAATGGTCAAGGAAGGAACGGTTTTACATATATCGAGCAATTGCTTTTTGATTTTTTTCTTCTCGTCTTTATCTAAATCTTTATGGGTTGATTTGGCCAAAAGTTGCATCAGTTCTTTGCTCTCGGTGATTTCTTTCAAGAAGCGGTTTTTGTTTCTTTTGATTAGCACCACCACACTATCGGTAGTTTGATCGTAAAACGTTTTAACCGGATTAGAGTTGTTGAAATAAGGAATTTCCGCTTTGTATTTAGAAATAAAAGTATTGACAAAAGTAATACTGTCTAAGACAAATGTATCTGCTATACCTAGTTTTTCTCCTAGTTTATATAGAAAATACCGTTCTTCATTTTCCACTTGCTCATCGCTCCACAAACTGATGCCGGCCAAATCGATGATGTAGAATTTTTCCAAATCATTTTGCAAATAACTTAAATCCAACGCCTCTATGTTGGGAATGGTTGTCGGACTGAACTTATTATACCTAACGGAAGATTCAAATAGTTTCAGCAACAAATCATCGTGAGCCGAAATACCGGTTTTGGTTTTTAGCGAAAGCGAAATCACACTGATGACACTATCTTCAATTCGGTTGAAATACTTTTCAGGTAAAGCCCCTTTATCCAAATATTGCTTGAAAGCCAACACATCAATAAACAGCAGCGCATTGGTGATCACATGCGAAAAATTCTTGCTGAATAAATCTTCGTTGGTTTGGACTCTTTCGTGTATGATTTTCTCCAGTTTACTGGCGGGTGAACTGCTGGCCAACATTTTCTGCAACGGATTAAATCCTTTTGGGGTTAACAGATTATAAAAGGCTACGGTTTCATTAATAAAGTGCCCGAAATCATTGTTTTGCCTTGTCAAACGGTACATTTGAAACAAAGTATTCAACATGCCCAGTTTTGAAATCTCTTCCGGCAGCCAATCTTGTTGAGCTATAGGTTTTGGTGTGTCAAAGCTGATGATGTGCCCAAATATAAATCCGGTAGCGCGGGTTTGGCTATAGAATGCCAACTCATCACTAGGGAAAGTCTGAGGCAAAGGTTGCTGTTCTGCAAAGTATTTATCGATCCAACCGTGTACTGATGGGTTAATCATTAGCTCCTAATTTGGTTCTGCAAAACTAAATCATTTTTGTGATGATTGTGTAACCGAAGCGTTATCAAATTTAAAACGTGCCCCGTGCTTTTATATTTTGCTCACAAAGGCTGACTATTTCAATGATTCGGTTGGCTCGGGTTTCTTCCCGCTTGGCTTGATTGAGCCAATACAAATAGCTTTTCCGGTAGGTTTTACTAAAGTTGTTGTAGTTGTCAAAAGCCGTTTTATTCTTCTTAAAAGCAGCTTCCAAATCTTTCGGTACAATTAAATCTTCTACATGGTCTAAAGATTCCCATGAACCGTTTTGCTTGGCCAGCTCAATTTTACGCAAGCCACTTTCGTGCATTAAGTTCTCGGCAATCAGTTTTTCTATATAGGTTTTGTTGAGTTTGCTCCAAACACTTTTGTCTTTACGAGGGGTAAACATTTGGCGTCTTCGTTCGTCGTCTAATCTTTTGACGGTAGAATCTATCCAGCCGTAACAAATAGCCACCTGAACCGCTTCTTCCCAGCGCATGCTTTCGTACGTACTGTCAACCCGATAAAAGATTAAATAAACTCCGGTTGAAGTGTGATGATTTTCGTGCAACCACTCGCGCCATTCCTGAGCATTTTTGAAGTATAAATGTTCCTTTTCTTCCAAACGAAACTATTTTATGATGGCCGAGCAGGCTACTCTTCCGCCGGCATTTCCGGTAGGTTGTGTAGTGTAATCATCCGGATTGGCGTGTACTATCAGTCCTTTGTTTAAAATATCTTTGGTAGCATCACCACAGCCAATACACCACTCATCGGTTTTGAATAATACGGTAGCATTTCCGTCAACATCGGCAGTAAAGTTGCCTATATCGCCTTTGTGGTGTTCAGCATCGCCCCATTTACCGTGTTTTTTGAAAGTGGGATTCCAATGACCACCGGCTGAAGCGGCATCGGCTGCAGAACAATCAGCTTTTTCATGAATGTGGATGGCATGGATGCCCGGTTTTAATCCGGTGAGCTTGGCCAAAAGTGTTACTTCGCCGTTTTTTTCGGTAAAGACCGCATTTCCTTTTACGTTACTACCGCTTTTTGATTCAAAAGTAATCTCCAACTTTTTAGTATTGTCATTGGTACTTGAACTTTTGCAACTGAATATCAGCAAACCTACTGCTGCGATTCCTAAGATTATTTTTTTCATGAGAACTTATTTTTTAGAAGCATAAATGTACGCAATTGCCCAATGAAATTCGTTTAAAATAAGGTTAAAGTTTACTTGGTTTTTTCGCCTACAAAATAATCACTTTGCGATTTGAACAATACGTTGAAAGTGGTTAAACTACCGTAAATACGCGTGATGTATTGTTGCAGTTCTACTTTTTCAATTTCTTCCAAGTTACTGGCGTTGATTTTTGTTCCATTACCCTAAGACGGTCGCGGAGCATTACAATTTTGTGAAAGAAGGTATCAATCGGCACGTCTTTTCCGGCCAACCCCGCTTGTCCCGGTTCCAGTTTCATGTTGCCGCCTTTCCATTTGTCGGCTATGGCTACCGGTTCTCCCAGGCCATTCCATTTTTTCAGGATAGTTAATAAACTTTGCTCAACATCATAAAAGCTGATGGTGTCAACTTCGTTTTCAGCGGCTTCGATTACTTCAAATTCGCTGTCAATGGCTATGGTTTCTAATCCGCCGTCAATAAAAGTTACCCAATAGTCTTTGGAAGATACATTGGTTACTACGCCTTTTCCGTATTCGGAGTGATTGATTCTGGAGCCTATTCCAAGTAGTTTCATATAAATAGTATTAAGCCACTAAAATAGCAATTTGCCTGAAATAAAAAAAGGGTCTACAGTTTCAGTTCCATTTCATATTGTGAAACGGTTTTTTGGAATCCTGAGTTTTGTAAAAAGGCGATAGTGGTTGCTGAAGAAGAATCTATGTTAATCATCGAAACTTCAGGAGTATAGTTGGCGGCAATGAAACCAATCAATTGACCGGCCAGTCCTTTATTTCGATGGGTTTTAGCAATGGCAAATTGTTGAATACGGTTGCTTTTCGGATTAAAAATTAAATACCCGCAGAGCTCCTTATTTTGATAAATACCTAAGGAAACTAAATCGGTTTTACTTTTTTCGATAGCGGGAGCGGCATTTTGCCAAGAGGGTTGCCAGTCCCAAAAGGCGGTTAACTGTTTCCAATCTAAACTATTCATCACTTGGATATCAGCAGTGCCGAGCATAACTTTTTGTTGGATAGTGCCTTTGAAGCAATCTAAAGTCCGAATCGTTTTAAAGCCTGTTTTTTCATAAGTAACGATGGCCGGTTTATTAGTGGTAATCACTTCCAATGTAACGGAATCTATTTGTTTTTCACGAAGTTTCGGTAGCAGGTAGTCGTATAGTAAAGCGGTGAGTTTGTTGCCTCTTTTGGAAGGAATAACACCGGTTCCGCCATTGTAAATCAGGTGTTTGTTGTTATTGATAGTGTAACCATGCAAGATGAATGCGATTAATTCATTATCCTCAAAAGCGCCAACGGAATAGTCTAACCGTATGTTTTCGGCATTGATTTTATGAAGCAATTGTTCTTTGGTAATCCGCATCGGGACCACATAATCGGAAAACGCTAAATTAAAAGTACTTAGGATAGTATCAATGCTCGTATTTTCGAGGGTTTGTAGTGTAATCATACTCTTTTTAAAACAATAGGAATCGGTTCTTTTCGGCTGAATAGGTTCCGACATAAATCAATGTTAAGGCACAACTCAAAGATAAAGCATGCACCAAGCAACCCAGTAGAAAGTAAGCTAAAGAATCGTCCGGTTGACTATAGTTGTGCATGGCAATATAAGCAATCAATATGGTTAGGGTGATCAAACTAATCAGGATGCCATACCCCAAGTAAAATAATCGTTTATTGACCAGTAAGGGGAGGGAAGCTATAGCTAAAAGTACTATATCGCGCCAAGCAAAGGCTTTTGAATTCCATAGGGTTTCTGCCAGACTCAAGGCGGCAATGAGCATAAAATACCCGGTGGCGATATACTTCAGTGTTGTTATGTTTGGTTTATTTTTTACCATTAGTGTGGGTATCCATGTGATGTTGCAGTTGCGATTTTAGTGTTTCCAAGTATTGCGCTAAATCGGTGGTGCTGATCTTTTTTTCGGTAGCTTCGCCCAAGGCCATAGGAGTTTCGCTCAAATACTTATACAGCTCAGGATAATGTGTTTCAATTACTGTAGTCAGTTGTATAATGTCCTGCATGAGTTGGTTCAGTGTTTTCATGATGCGTCATTTGGGATTTGTATGCCTTAAACAGTATCCAAATTTAATCAAAAAAGCTGAGGGAGAATCTTTGGTGCTACGGTTATTTTCGGATTTGGTAATTTGCTTATCTTTGGTCACCAAAATCAATTATACCATGTCTAAACAAATCAAAGCTTTTCTATACAACTTACTTTCGTTTGTGGTGTTGTTTGTGCCATTAATCTTTATTTTACAACGCTATACAAGCCTTACAGGGTTTTGGGTACCGGTTACCGCTTTTGTGGTGTTAACGTTGGCCGGACCAAAGTTCCAAGCCGTTAAAACCAAAGATGGGGAGAAGCTGTTTGTGAAATGGATATTCCTGAAAGGAGTGAAGGAGGTTAAATAATTACGAATTATGAATTACGAATTACGAGTTTCAGTTGATAAGAATATATAAGAGTTACTAATCAACATTATCCATTCCTAATTCATAATTTCTAATTCGTAATTGTTACTTCTTCTTCTCTGTCTTTTTTGCTTTTACCGTTGATTTGTATAACGGAAGGAAATACGAAACGGTATAGTTGAAGCCTACGCCGAAATTACCATTATACGTTCGGTTGAAGCCCGGAATGTACAGGTTGTCAAAAGTATCGGGTTTCTTTTGTGACATCAGGCGGTTTAAACGAAAGCTGAAGCCCACATAAAAGTTATTGAAAACCTGAGCTTTTACCCCCGCTACTACTTCTATCCATTGTGCGGATAATCCATTGAATTTATCTCCTGACGGGACTTCTGTTGCTTCACCAAAGTAAGGATACGGGTTATAAATTTTATAGCTGTTCAATGTTTGACTAAAACTACTGACACCATAGCGTAAGCCCACATAAATCATGTTTTCCATGTTGCCCCAATTTTGATAGGTGTTGTAATCAAAACCGGCTTTGATATAAGTTCCTTTGGTGGTAAAGTTTACGCGGTCGTCGTCAACGGTTTTGTCTTCATTCCCAATTTCAGCAGCCAAGTAATGTCTTCTGGTCAAACGGTAATCGCCCACGAGCTCTAAACCGCGATAGTCTTTTTCGTAAAAGGAACGCGTTAGTTTGAATAAATCAACTCCCACTCGTAATCCGTAGCGCTCTTTTTTGGGAGCGATACTGTCCTTCTTTATGCTATCTTTTTGCGTAGTATTCTTTTCTTGAGCCTTGCCTGTCAACGAAAGCAACACCAAGAGTATACTAAAAGTAAATTTTGATATGTGTTTCATTTTCAGAGGTAATAGCGTTGGTTTGAATAGTTAAGTTTTGAACCCAAGGAACATCAGGTGAGGCCGCGTTGCTTTGCACTACACCATCATCAGCATTGAGCTGATAAACGACTTTATAGCCACAAGCTCTGGACACATAAACGGTTTGGGTGGTATAATTAAATTCCAGAAAATCTTCATTAGCCGAAGTGCTGGTGCTGTTCATAATCAAGCTGTATTTGACTGAGTTTTTAGTGGGGTCAAGCGGTAACTTAATCTTACTTTCTGCATTAAAAACATCAAGGTCTAGGTCATTAAGCGCTCCTTCGCCTTTGACTTTCAGGTTCACTACATTTTTAACGTTGGCCGGATTAGAACTGTCATAAAACTCTAAAACCAAACGCGGGGTAGTGTCCTCGGTACAGATGTCATCCTTCTCACAACCGGAGAACGAAACAGCAATTAATAACAGTAACAGTATTTTCTTCATAACACAACTCGTAACTCGTAATTCGTGACTCGTAATTAATTATCTTTTCTCCAAAAGTACAACATTTTCAACATGATGCGTTTGCGGAAACATATCTACCGGTCGTACGCGGGTTACCTTGTAATGTTCGTCCATCAAAGCTAAGTCACGGGCTTGGGTAGCGCTGTTGCAGCTTACATAAACCACTTTCTCAGGCGCTATTTTCAGGATTTGTTCCACTACATCTTTGTGCATCCCGTCACGCGGTGGGTCGGTGATGATGACATCGGGTTGGCCATGTTGTGCAATGAAGTCGTCATTGAAAACATTCTTCATATCGCCTACATAGAACTCACAGTTGGTGATGCTGTTGCGCTTGGCATTTTCTTTAGCATCTGCAATAGCTTCAGGAACGGCTTCTACACCAATCACTTTTTGAGCTTGTTTGGAAACAAATTGCGCAATGGTTCCGGTGCCGGTGTATAAATCATATACCACTTCGTTACCGGTAAGTCCGGCAAATTCACGAGTGATTTTGTATAGTTCGTAAGCTTGGTCCGAATTGGTTTGGTAGAACGATTTGGCGTTAATGCTAAAATGCAAGCCTTCCATTTCTTCTAAGATATACTCTCGGCCTTTGAACAGTTTGATGTCTTGGTCGTAAAGCGTATCATTGGCTTTGCCGTTAATCACATATTGCAAAGAGGTAATTTGCGGAAACTTCTCGTAAATATGGTTCAGCAACAGTTCGCGTTGGGCTTTGTCTTCTTTGTAAAACTGCAACAGCACCATTATTTCTCCGGTAGAGGCGGTACGAATCATCAGCGTACGCAATAGGCCGGTATGATGACGAGCGTTGAAGAACTCTATGTTGTTGTCAGTAGCAAAGTGTTTGATTTCGTTGCGAATGGCATTCGAAGGGTCTTCTTGCAAATGGCATTTTTCAATGTCTAAGATTTTGTCCCACATACGCGGAATGTGAAAGCCTAAGGCATTTTTATTGCCAAATTCGACTCCTGATTGTATTTCGGCATCGGTCATCCAACGGGTGTCGGAGAAACCGAACTCCATTTTGTTTCGGTAAAAGAATTGTTTGGCTGAACCTAAGATGGGCTCAAAGGTGGGCAACTCAATTTTACCGATGCGTTTAAGGTTGTTGAATACCTCTTGGTTTTTATAGAACAACTGTTTGTCGTAGTTCATGTTTTGCCATTTGCAGCCGCCACAAGCCCCGAAATGCTGACAAACCGGGTCAACCCTGTCGGCAGAATACTGGTGGAATTTAATGGCTTTGCCTTCAAAGTAGGCTTTTCTTTTCTTGAGGGTTTGTACATCCACCACATCGCCAGGTACGACGTTGGGGATAAAGATGACTTGACCTTCGGGGGCTTTGGCTACCGATACGCCTTTGGCACCGGCATCTAAAACCGTTATGTTTTCAAATATGACTTTGTTGGTTACTTTTCTTCCCATGGCGCAAAAATAGAATTTAATTACGAATTATGAATTACGAATTACGAATTAGGGATTAGGGATTAGGAATTAGGAATTACAATTTTATTTTGGATTTTGTAGGTGGGTGAGGGGAGATGAATCTATGCCTTTTTGGGGTGAAAAAACGGTTTATGGCACTATAGAAACTGCCTTTATGGCAATGTGTGGCACTCTTGCCGCACTCTAGAGGCAATCTAGAAGCAATCTAGAAGCAATCTAGAGGCAATCTAGAGGCAATCTAGAGGCAATCTAGAGAAATTTAAAAAAGACAATTGAGGACCTATGAAAAGCATCGAAATTTAACAGTTGTTGTAGGAAATTTGTATATTTGGGAAAATTACAATGACTAATTTATACCGGCTCTTAAATAGAGTTAAGTGAATGACTAATGGTTGTTCGGGTATTAATGAGTTATAGCCAATTTTAGGACGACCGAAAATGAAAGAACAAACAGAAATATATAAACTTGACAAAAGTATCTGGACACATGACGACTTTGAAGAAATGGGTTGGCATGACGCAAACATTTATGGGCTGACAATTGAGAAAAGCAAAGATAATTGGACAGCAGACTTCTTGCTCGACTTAGACTACATTTTTAAATGGGTTCATCCAATTCCTCCAGCACAGACATTTACATTTTGGGTTGCTCCATGTACTCTAATTTTTAAAGAGTGTTTTGACTTGCATATTGACTTCAAAACAGATGGTGGTTGTCTTGACTTAATGGAAATAGCTGACCTTTATTTAAAAAGCAAAATAGAGCAAGAGAAAAATAAGTTTGTTTACGAATGGACAATCGAGTTACAACAAGGACAAATAACTTTGAAGTCATATGGTCTTGAACAAATTGTAAGACAACAACCCAAATACGTGCACGGACAAGTGTTAACTTTGGACGAGCGTGGTGGAATAAATTTTGGACGGAAACCATGCTGACAGAAAGAAAAACTGGCTATAACAGGCGTTTGGCAAAAGTGGCGGTTCAGTTCTCCGCAGACGGTTTTGGGGTTCTCCAAAGTTTGGTTCTCCGCATCAACATTTGTGGTGAAAATCGCCACCTTCGCCAAGCGCCAAAACGTTAGCGGTAAGCATAAACACACTCAACATATAAAGACATGGAAAAAAATTATCGAGCATATTTTTTGAACTGGACGACAATTAATCAAGTCGGAAAAATTAAACTTTTAAGATCTGCTTTTGTAATATTCTTTTTATTACCAATAATTGCGCAATTAATTGAGAAGTATCAAATACACTTTGAAATACCAATTTCATGGCTATTGTTATATTACAGTACATTGTCTATTTCACTAGGAACTCTTTTATATGGAATTTTTTGCCCTGAAATTGTTTCAAAATTCGAATCTTTTGAAGATTTTGATAAATCTGGAAAAGGAGGAGCATATCTGTATAATCAATTATCTAAAATAATGTCCAAACAGAAGACTCAAGGAAATTTAATTGAATTATTACAAAAATACACTTTTGCACATCTGAAAAATGAAGCTGGCATCGAAGATATAATAACGCGTACCATTTGGGGTGGACATAAAACTGATTTTTGGTTTGTTCATGATACTCTAAACTACTCTAAACCGATAATTCGAATTGCTTGTTCATTATTCTATTTTACCGGTTTTGTACTGCTTGCTATTGTTTTCATCGAAAAAATATTTACTGTTACAGAGTATCTAATAAAAATTCAATAAATGCCTACCGCTAACAGCGGTTTCACGCAATAGTTGCAATCGATTTTCCTTAAACGGAAAATCGAGAGGAAATTTACATATCTTTACAACTAACCGCTAACCTTCCCGCCACTGACGCGAAGCCGCGGTACGTTAAGTGCAAATTTAAACCCTTTACAATGAAGAACCTTTTTATCATTACACTACTCACATTTGGAATTAATTTTACAAATGCTCAGCAGAACATTTCGATTGAAGCAAAAGGAAACTTAGAATCTCCAAAACCTTGTGGATGCATTGATTTATCCGAAGTTACAAACGAAAATAACCCTGCAGATATTCTAACTGGAATGGGAAAGTGCATTGAATTAAAACAATTTGAAAAGGCTGCTCGCCTATTTGCTATTGCAGGAGTATATGGAAAATATGACACTTTTAGAGTTAAAGATAAAAGTGCACATCAAGCTTTAATGGTTCTCCAAATGAGTATTTTGGAAAATATTGACGAAAACGACAAAACCAATTTGATGGATAGTTTAAAAAAAGAACTTAAATCAGGCTCTAAAGAATTAAGTAATATTTGCCAAACAATTCAACAAGTTGGAATTCCAAAATATCACCCAAAATACATGGTTCAGCACGGAATTCAAGCATTTACTGATAATAATGGAAACGGTCTGGTTGATGGATTTAACAGCCAGGAATCATGGAATTTAGCTTTAAAAAACTACTTGCATTGTGGAGAATAAAATCTGCACATAACAGCGGTTTCGCGCAATAGTTCCTTCCAATTCCCCAACCAAAAATATTTTATTATCTTTAGAACTAAATACTAGTGTATGAAAACCCACTTAGCCCTTCTTCGCGGCATCAACGTTTCGGGACATAAAATGATTAATATGGTTGCTTTGAAAAAGGCCTTAGAGGGTATTGGTTTTACCAATGTGGTAACCTATATCCAATCGGGGAATGTGTTTGTGGATACCGAAGAGGAGAGTCCGGGTAAGGTTGGTTTCGACATCAAGCAGGAAATTTTTAAACAGTTTGGTCATGATGTTCCGGTGATTGTTATTGGTCAGGAAGACTTGCAGGCCTGTTTAGACCGCAATGGGTTTTTGAACGAGGAAGGGGTTGATTTGAAAAAGCTGTATGTGTCTTTTATTTCTTCGGAACTGCCCGATAATATGATTACCCAGCTCAATCTGAACTTTATTAAACCCGACGAAATACAGTTGGACGGCAAGCGCATTTATTTGAAATATGACATTTCACCGGCCAAAACCCGATTAGACAACAAATGGATTGAGAAAAACATGAACGTGATGTCGACCACCCGCAATTGGAATACGGTGAATACTTTGTTGAAAATGTTTCAGGAGCGACTTTAGAACAGCGCTATTTAATTGTAAATTAGCAAAAATCTACTAAAGTATGGGAACCAAAACCACTTTTAAAAGTTCAATTTCGGGTGCTGATTTTCCGGAAAGCGATAGAGTTTGGGGCAAGTCAATACGCTCGGCTATTTTTAATTTAATCAAAAAAGACTATCCTGATTTTGATGTCAACGGCTGTATTGCCGGTAGTGAACTCAATGTTTATCGGGAGAAATATATAGCGGCCTTTTTGCAATCGGAAGTGGGAGAGCTTACAGATTTGCACAAAAACGTTATGAAATCTTTGGGGACTGATAAATCCTTTGTTTCTAAAGTAGAGGAAGAGGAAGACACCCGAACGGTAGGGCAGGTGGTTGCTGATAAAGTAGCTGATTTTGGCGGAAGCTGGACCTTTATTATTTCGTTTTTTGTTTTTATCTCCTTATGGATAGCTTCTAATGTTGTTTTACTCTTGAACAAAGGCTTTGATCCTTATCCCTTTATTTTACTGAATCTGATACTTTCTTGTGTTGCAGCGCTTCAGGCACCGGTGATTATGATGAGTCAAAACCGTCAGGAAGAAAAGGACCGCGAAAGAGCTAAAAAAGATTATATGATTAATTTGAAATCAGAACTTGAAATTAGAATGCTGGATGAAAAATTAGACCATCTTATCATGCACCAACAACAGGAGCTGATTGAAATTCAGAAAGTACAAATTGAGATGATGAATGATATCCTTGAACGGATTAAGAAATAATTACGAATTACGAGTTACGAATTACGAATTACGAATTACGAATATAAATAGTATAAGCTGAGGTTAAGGAAAATGTAGTTCAGGTTAAAAGTTATGATTTTGCAATTAAAGTTGTGTAACTATATCAACATTACGGACTAACAATTCGTAATTCATAATTCGTAATTCGCAATTAAATTTTACTTTTGTACAACATGGATGATTTCTCTCCACAAGAAGGAATGGCGATTTAATAAAGTAATCTGTAGTGAGAGCAGATTAAAAATTCAATTACAATGTCAGTTTTAGAAAAAGTAACTTCAACCGATGCCATTGCATTAGAAAACAAGTATGGAGCCCACAATTATCACCCTTTACCGGTTGTACTCAACAGAGGAGAAGGCGTATATGTTTGGGATGTAGAAGGTAAAAAATATTATGATTTCCTTTCGGCTTATTCGGCCGTGAATCAGGGTCATTGTCACCCTAAAATTGTGGGAGCTATGACAGCGCAGGCGCAAACGTTAACCTTAACGTCGCGTGCTTTTTACAATGATAAATTAGGCGTTTACGAAGAGTATATCACTAAGTATTTTGGTTTTGACAAAGTATTGCCGATGAATACCGGTGCCGAAGCTGTAGAAACCGCTTTGAAATTGTGTAGAAAATGGGCTTACGAAAAGAAAGGCATCTCCGAAAATGAAGCGCAAATCATTGTTTGTGAAGGCAACTTCCACGGAAGAACGACTACTATCATTTCGTTTTCCAATGATGAAAATGCCCGTAAAAACTTTGGTCCGTATACTGCAGGATTTATAAGAATACCTTACGATGATATCGAGGCGTTGGAAAAAGCCATCAAGTCGTCTAAAAATATTGCCGGATTCTTGGTAGAACCTATACAAGGAGAGGCCGGTGTTTATGTACCAAGTGAAGGGTATCTGGCTAAAGCCAAATCATTGTGTGAAGACAATAACGTATTGTTTATAGCCGATGAGGTTCAAACCGGAATTGCTCGTACCGGTTCGTTATTAGCCGTTTGCGGTAATTGTAGTTGCGAAAAACAATGTGAAAAACAACCCACATATGTTGCCCCGGATATTTTAATTTTAGGAAAAGCTTTGTCAGGTGGCGCTTATCCGGTATCGGCTGTATTGGCTAATGATGCTATTATGAATGTAATTAAACCGGGACAACACGGTTCTACTTTTGGCGGTAATCCTATCGCTGCGGCAGTAGCTATTGCTGCTTTGGATGTAGTAACTGAGGAAAAATTGGCCGTAAATGCAAGACGTTTAGGTAAACTTTTCCGTTCTGAATTGGCTAAGTATATTGAAACGTCCAATATTGCTACGTTGGTTCGTGGTAAAGGATTACTTAATGCTGTAGTGATTAATGATACCGAAGAAAGTGATACCGCCTGGAATATCTGTATGGCTTTACGTGATAACGGTTTATTGGCCAAACCCACTCATGGTAATATTATTCGTTTTGCACCGCCTTTGGTTATGAATGAAGAGCAATTATTGGATTGTGTTTCGATCATTATCAAAACCTTAAAGCAGTTTGAAAACTAATCAGTAACCTTTTAACCAACCAACCTTTATATTTATGGAAAACCAAAACAATTTAACGTTAAATGATCAAGCTGTTGATGCCCTTAGAGTAAGTGCTAAATGGACTATGTTTTTATCAATTCTCGGTTTTATCGGCATCGGATTTATGTTGCTGGTGGGCCTATTCATGTCGGTCGCAATGTCTGCTATGCCAACAGAAGCACCCGTAATGGGTGGCGGTATGATGGGCGGAATGCTCGGTGCCATGAAAGGAGTTATAGCAGTTGTATATATTGTCCTGGCATTAGTTTATTTCTTCCCTATTTATTATTTGTACAAATATTCAAAAGGAATTAAAGACGCGATTGATAGCAGTAACAGTGATTTATTGTGCAATGCTTTGGTTAACTTAAAATCACACCATAAGTTTTTAGGGATAGTTGCCATAGTGTGTATTTCGATGTACATCTTGTTTTTTATTGGTATTGCCATATTTGCTGCCAGTTTCGCAAGCAGTGCAGCATCCGGAATGTAATAAAAAAATATATACAGTTTAAAACCAGCTTATCCGGCTGGTTTTTTTATTTTTGAGCATTAAAGAAATGTTATGAAAAAACTAATACTGCCCGTAATGCTTGTGGCTATAGTGGTTGGTTTATACGAACAAACCAAGGCCAAGCCTAATATATTTATCTTAATCATTGCCATCGTAATCTTTATGTATGGTATGATGCGATTGAGTGCTAAAACATTGCACAACCAGAATCACAGTATTGAAGACAAAACCATAGAAGAGGAAGATGATGCTAACGAAGGGAGATAAGGTTTCGGTTTTAGACGATGCTATTGACGGCATTGTGATGGAGGTTAAAGGTTCGGAGGTTACTATTGAAACCACAGACGGTTTTATGATGACCTTCAAAAGCAGTGAGCTGATTAAAACAGCCGGTGCTATGAATATTAATTTCAATAAAAATCAGGTCATCAGCGAAAAAGAAGTTGCCAAGCCCAACTATACCAATAAAGAAAAGAAGAATAAAAGAGAAAATCCGATTCCCGAATTTGATTTGCATATTGAGAAGTTAGTCAAAAGCTATAAAGGGATGAGCAATTACGAAATCTTAACCCTGCAATCGGAAACTGCTAAAAAGCACATTGAGTTTGCTCTTAGAAACCGAATTCCCAAAATAGTATTTATTCATGGAGTAGGTGATGGGGTTTTAAAAGCGGAACTCGACTTTATGTTGGGGCGTTATGAGATGATAACCTTTCAAGATGCCAACTATCAAAAATATGGTATAGGCGCCACCGAAGTTTATTTCAAACAAAACACTAAATAAAAAAGTCCCGATTCTTATCGGGACTTTTCATTTCCAAAACTAACCAAATTATATATTTACTCTAAACTAAACTTTATTATTAATTAAGCTACTGCGCTTTCTTGAGAAACAACTTTTTTCAAGATAGATCTAACCAAAACACTGTTAGTAGTAACACCGGCGTTGATTAATTGTTTTTTACCGAAGTTAGAAGCGTTTGTTTTTACTTTGTTAGTGTTGTTTCCTCCAACTAACCAAGAAGCAACATCCATAGTGTTAGAAGCTACTGCAGTTTCAGTTGTAACAACCATTGTAGTTTCTTTAGCAACAGAAACTTGAGTTGTAGTAGTTGGTAAAACTTTAGTAGTAGTGTTTTGTCCAAATACTCCAGTTGATGATAATACTAATAAAACGAATAAAACAAATAATCTAACGTTAGTTACATTTTTTGAGTTGAAGTGTTATTAGCTGTTGTCATGATATTTTGTTTTTGTTGTTATTTCTTGAGTCAAAACTACGGCGACAGTCCTCACAGCGGAAATATTTTCGATAACTAACCTCAAAAGTCGTTTAATCGACAAAACCAATGAATTCGGGGGTTTTCAGCGTTTTTTTTGTGTCGTTCGTCTAGGAAATGTTAAAAAAACGTGTAGTTTACCGATGAAAAACCAATAAATTCCATGAACGACATTACCCTTTACATTTTATCGACCGGATAGTCGATGAGTGACCAAATCTTAGTAAATTAGCGTCATATTATTATTTAGGATTTGGGAATTAGGAATTAGGATTTCAAACTTTTCAAAAATCCTAAATCATCAAATCCTTAATCAAAATGAAAGTAGAACACAAAGGCCACACCACTATTATTAAAAACACCCAAGGCAATACAGCGGATTTTTTGCAAAAGCTGCTTCACGAATGCCATTCGTATAAAAACCAAAACCTAATCCTCGACCTATCGCACGACAAAGAACTCACCATGGAGGATGTAAAAGCATTTGCTGATATAACCAAATCACATAAAAAGGAGAAAAAGTCTTTGGTTTTGGTAGCCGATAATGTGAACTACAATGCTGTGCCTAAAAGCATTACTTTGGTGCCCACACTATTGGAAGCGCATGACATCATAGAAATGGAAGAAATTGAACGCGACTTAGGATTTTAGTATAATGAAATTAACCATACTGGGCTGCTACGCTGCCACCCCAAGATCGATTACCAATCCCACGGCTCAAATTCTGGAAATAAGAAACCGTATGTTCCTTATTGATTGTGGCGAAGGAACGCAGGTGCAGTTGCGCAAAAACAAGCTCAAGTTTTCCAAAATCAACCACATCTTTATTTCGCATTTGCATGGCGACCATTTTTATGGACTTGTTGGGTTGATTTCTACCTTCATGCTGCTCAACCGACAAACCGATTTGCATGTGTACGGACCCAAAGGCATTAAAGAAATAATATTGTTGCAACTGCGCTATTCTAATTCTTTTACGGGCTATAACCTGTATTTTCACGAACTGGAATCCAAAGAGAGCGAAGTGGTTTTTGAAGATGAGAAAGTAGTGGTTAAAACCATTCCGCTAAAACACCGCATTTATACCAATGGTTTTTTGTTTCAGGAGAAAGCCAAAGAAAGAAAGCTAAATGTTGCAGCAGCCGAAGACTATAATATAGATCCCGTTTATTACCGAAAAATAAAGTACGGCGGCGACATCACTTTAGATGACGGAACCATCATTCCAAATGCCGAATTAACCTTTGACCCTGAACCGGCGAAAAGCTACGCCTTTTGCAGTGACACTATGTATGATGAATCCATTATTCCGATAATTCAAAACGCTGACGTGCTTTACCACGAAACCACTTTCCTGGAAACCGAAGCCGACAAAGCCGAAAAAACCATGCACAGTACCGCCAAAGAAGCCGCTAGAATTGCTCTTAAAGCCAATGTGGGCGAATTGATTTTGGGCCATTACAGCACGCGTTACAGCAATATTGAACTTTTTAAAGAAGAAGCGGTTACCATTTTTCCTCACACGGTCTTGGCTGATGATGGTAAAGTATTCGACTATAAGTAGGAGCGAAAGGCTCGGGCTTTGTGAGTAATCGCAATTCCTGCTGTCCGCGCTACACGGTAGCCACTCCCATCAGGGCTAAAGAGGAGTCCTTATTTTACCTAAAAACTTAGTAACTTTACACCAAGAGAATCCTACTATAATGAAAGACTTAAGCAACTATAGAAAATCCTACGAGAAAAGCGAACTGCTGGAAACCAACATTCCGGAAGATCCTATCAACCTATTCCATAAATGGTTTTACGAAACCGAAGCGTTTAACGGTACCGAAGAAGTTAATGCTATGACGGTCGCTACTCATGGTTTAGATGGTTTCCCAAAATCTCGTGTGGTATTACTCAAGAAGTTCAACGAAGAAGGATTTATTTTCTACACCAATTACAATTCTGAAAAAGGAAAAGCCATAATTGCCAATCCTAAGGTATGTCTTTCGTTTTTTTGGCACAGTATGGAGCGTCAAGTTATAATTAAAGGAATAGCCGAGAAAACCGCTGAAATCATTTCGGATAATTACTTTGATTCCAGACCCGATGGCAGCAAGCTGGGCGCTATTGTTTCGCCACAGAGTGAAGTGATTCCGTCACGCGATTTTTTGGATGAAAAATTAAAACAACTTGAAACCGACTTAGCAGGAAAAACCATAGTAAGACCTGAGCATTGGGGTGGCTTTTTAGTCCGTCCTGTTGAAGTAGAATTTTGGCAGGGAAGAGCCAATCGTCTTCATGATAGGATACGTTATCAACTCCAAGACGATTATGCTTGGAAGATTGATCGTCTGTCACCTTGAAATAATATAAACAAATCGTGTAATTATATAAGCCACTCTTCGGAGTGGTTTTTTAGTTTTGGCGGTATGCAATTTCAGCATCGATGAAATGCACTTAAGTAAGAATTACTCTTATATAAAACAATAAAAAGTGTAGTTTATCGATTTTATTTGTGTTTTAAACGATAAAATACGTAAAATTGTCTAACCAAATCAAACAATACGTTCTGTCAATATTAATTCAATAAAGTGTTTGCCCCACATCTACTTTATTAAAAACTTAACCTACTACTATGAAAGCAAAAATGTTTAGAGCATTGTTGCCGTTAGCAATCGTGTTCACTATGGTATCTTGTTCTTCTGATTCTTCTGAAGACACTACAGCAGACAAAAAAGTTGTAACTACCTACAATTACAACGACACTGAGTCAAAGCTGGTTACTTTAATCAACAATTACCGTCAAAGCATTGGATTGAATACTTTAGAAGTTATCAATCACATCTCTTACAAATCAGAAGAGCACAACCTTTACATGATTGAGAATAAAGTGGTAAACCACGATTACTTTCAACAACGCTCAGACAATTTCAAACAAGTATTAGGAGCAGAAAGAGTAGGCGAAAACGTAGCTTACAATTACAACACTGCAGAGAGTGCTTTCAGTGCCTGGATGAACAGTCCGACACACAGAGCCAACATTGAAGGGAATTTCACCCATTTCGGAATTTCCGTAACGACTGACCCGGTATCCGGGAGAAAATATTACACTAACATGTTTATTAAAAAATTACCTTAATAACCATGCGTACAAAGAGAAAATAATAGTTTGATTATTGTTTTGTTTGATTTTGACAGATCTAAAAACCCACTTCCCCAAGTGGGTTTTTTAGTTATATCATATCCTCCGGTTTTACCCAAGCTTCAAAATCTTCAGCTGTTACATAGCCCAAACGAATGGCTTCTTCTTTTAAGGTGGTTCCATTTTGGTGAGCAGTTTGTGCAATTTCGGCAGCTTTGTAATATCCAATCTTGGTATTTAAAGCGGTAACCAGCATCAGTGAATTGTTTACCAACTCTTTGATGCGTTTGTAATTGGGTTCAATACCTTGAGCGCAATGTTCGTCAAACGAAGCACAAGCCTCACCTAACAAGCGTGCCGATTGTAAAAAGTTGGTTGCCATCATGGGTTTAAAGACATTCAGTTCGTAATGCCCTTGCAGCCCGCCAACCGTAATGGCTACATCATTGCCCATGACTTGAGCACAAACCATAGTCAAAGCTTCGCATTGGGTGGGATTCACTTTACCGGGCATAATAGACGAACCCGGCTCGTTTTCAGGAATGAGGATTTCTCCAATTCCGGAACGCGGACCTGAGGCCATCATTCTGATATCGTTGGCGATTTTCGTTAAGGCAACGGCTAATTGTTTTAAAGCACCATGACTTTCGACTATTGCATCGTGGGAAGCTAAGGCTTCAAATTTGTTGGGCGCTGTTACAAACGGATGGCCGGTAAATTGAGCAATGTATGCGGCGACTTTGACATCATAACCAATCGGGGCATTCAAACCGGTTCCAACCGCTGTGCCGCCAAGCGCCAATTCGGAAAGATGAGGTAAGGTATTTTTAAGTGCTTTAATTCCGTGATTGAGTTGTGCAACATAACCTGAAAGTTCTTGACCCAGCGTTAATGGGGTAGCATCCATCAAATGAGTGCGGCCAATTTTAACTACGTCTTTGAAAGCGTTGGCTTTGGTATCTAATGTATCGCGGAGTTTTTCAATATTAGGAATTGTAGTTTCTATAACCATTTTGTAGCACGCAATATGCATGGCTGTTGGAAAAGTATCGTTGGAGGATTGTGATTTGTTGACCTCGTCATTGGCTTTTAAAACGGGTTCGCCTTCGCCAATTTTAAAACCGGCGCGTACTTGAGCCCTGTTGGCAATGACTTCATTCACGTTCATGTTGCTTTGGGTGCCTGAACCGGTTTGCCAAATGACTAAGGGGAATTGGTCTTCTAATTGTCCGGCGAGGATTTCGTCACAGACTTGAGCAATGGCATCTCGTTTTGCTGCGGAAAGTACTCCTAAATCACAATTGGTATAGGCTGCTGCTTTCTTCAGATAGGCAAAACCGTAAATAATTTCTTTGGGCATAGAAGCAGTTGGCCCGATTTTGAAATTGTTTCGGGAGCGTTCGGTTTGGGGGCCCCAGTATTTATCGGCAGGGACTTTTACTTCGCCCATGGTATCACTTTCTATCCTAAATTCCATAATATGTGTTGTTTATAGGAGGAACCCTAGCCCGGATGGTAACGGCATCCTTTTGGCTCGTTGCAAACGAGGCAAAAGATATAGTGGACAGCCGGAACAGCTCCTAATGATTATTAACAAATTTACGGTTAAAACTGTTGAATAAAAATAGTTTTGTTTTTGGTCGACTGAATTATTCAACTTACATTTGCGTATAATTCAAAAAATTCCGGAAAACATGTTTGAATTTCAACAGTATTTAGGTTTCTTAGCGTTCTTAACCATTTTAACCATTGGTTTTTGGTTGATGATGTTCTTAGTCACTTTCATCGTTCCTTATTGGATTTTTGGTGGTGTGAAAGAATTATTGCAAGAAAGAAAAGCAAAAAGAGAAGCCGAACAAACAGCGTAGTTTAAAACTAAGCGTTTATAAAAAAGTCCCGATAATTCGGGACTTTTTTGTTATGTTAACCGGGGAAATCGCCGTTATCGTCTTGTTGGTTTCCTTTTGGTCTTTTGTCTTTCTCCTTGTCGTTTTTCATTTTGTTGAAACGGTAAGTGAAAGAAAGATTGATTTGACGTTGACGCCATTGTTGTTCGCTGTAGGCATTTAATGTAGCCAGATTGGTTTCGCTGATTCTTTTTCGAGAATTGAAAACATCGTTTACGTTTAAGGCGATAGTGGCTTGGTCTTTCAGGATGTCTTTGCTGAAGGCTAAATTGGCGCTCAATACACCCAAACTTCTTCCTTGTGCATTGGTTTGCGGTGCATTGTAAGTGGCGTTGGTTTGCCAGTCAATTTTATACGGCAGGTTTATTTTAGAAGAAACGCGGGTAAACCAGCTGGCAGCGGTATTGCCAAAATCCTGATAAACTGTTTCTTCGGTATTTTCTAAGGTGTAAGAGTAATTTCCATAGGTTTTGCTTTGGAAAAAGTTGAAGTTCCCGTTTAGCTTCCACCATTTGTAGGGTGTATAATTGATATTAAACTCAAACCCGAAACGTTCTTCTTTGGATAAATTGATAGGCGTAGACAAAATCACCGGTGTGGTAATATCGGCACCGCCTACGACTTGAATTACTTGTCCGTTTTCATTCAGTATGTCAGCACCGTCAACAACTGTAGTCACAACATAATTTCCACTGGGTCTTCTTATGAATTGAAAAACGTCTTTCGTGGTGTTAAAATACATAGAGGTGGAGAAGGTAACTTTTCCCCATTTGTTCATATAGCCAACATCAAAAGCATCGGTTAGTGACGGATTGATGTCGGGGTTTCCTTGAAAAATATTTACGTTACTCGAATAATTGGAAAACGGATTGATAAAACGGGAACGTGGTCTTGAAATACGTTTGCTGTAATTCAATGAAACGGTACTTTCTTCATTCAATTGATAGGTTAGGAAGGCACTAGGGAAAAAGTTATGGTATCTTTTATTATTGAAATCATTTGTGGTCAACAGGTTGATATCGATGTTGGAATCTTCATAGCGCAAGCCTAACAAATAAGAGAATTTATTGATTTTAGAACCAAATTGAGTGTACAAAGCATTGATTTTTTCTTTGTAGTCGAGTTTGTTGGTGTAGTTGGCATTTGGAATGTAATTTCCACTTCCATCAATATTGCCTACTCTGAAATCGGTTAACAGTTCATTAAAATCACCTTTGTAGCCGGCTTCAAACTGACTGTTTTTACCTATTGGCAATACATAATCTGATTGGAATAAGTTTCTTTTTTGGGTTTGTAAATTCAGTGTTGATTCTTGTTTTGCTAAACTTTCCTGTCCCAATACATAATCTGTGATGGTGGAATCGTCATCATCCAAATTGTTAGAGAAGGAGCCGTCAACCGTTAATTTATGGCCGTCTTTTTTGAATTTCTTAGTAAAATTAAAAGCATATTCTAAATCTCGGGTATTGGTGAATTGGTCGTTGTAACGATTTCGGATGTAATTGTTGTTGGTTTCATAATTATACAAAAACACATTATCCGGGTTAGCGCCGTCATTTTTTCTATAGTTGAACGAGTTTGTCCATGTCAACGATTTGTCTAAATACCAATCCATACCGATGGTGTAATTGAATCCTTTTCGACCTCTTTCTCTGGTACTTCTTTCGTTGATGGTTTTTTGAATACTTCCGTCAGGGTTCAGGTAATCGGTATCGGTTAAAGATTTTCCGGGAGATTTGCTGTCATTGTAGCCAACGGTGGAGAACAGATTGAAATTTTCGCTTTTGAAATTGACATTGGTTACTAATCCGTAGTTTCTCGGATCACCAACGGTAGCGATTACAGTTCCGTTAATACCTTGGTTTTTTCCTTTTTTCAATACAATATTGATGATTCCGCCACCGCCTTCAGCATCATAACGCGCTGATGGATTTGTGATTACTTCAATTTTATCTAAAGCATCTGCCGAAATGGTTCGCAAAGCATCGGCTATATTAATGGCATTGGAAGGTCTTCCGTCAATTAAGATTTTGACATTATCATTGCCACGCAGGGCTACATTCCCATCAGCATCAACAGTTACAGAAGGTACGTTATCCAATACATCGCTGGCCGTTCCTCCTTTTACAATCATGTCTTGTCCAACGTTGTATACTTTTTTATCCAGTTTGATTTCCACCGTAGTTTTTTCGGCACGAACCACCACTTCGTTTAATTGTGTAGCATCTTCTTCTAAACCAATCGTCCCTAAATTAGTAGCTTCGGTTAATTTTTTTTGAGCCATTACGGTTGGCTTAAATGAAATGAATTCCAGAGTAACATCATAAACGCCGGGATTAATTTCAACTGAATAGTCACCTTTGTTATCCGTTATTCCTCCAAAAATCATTTTCGGATTTTTACTGTTTTTTAAAGTAATCGTAGCATATTCCAGAGGAAGTTTACTGGTTTTTTCAATTACTTTTCCGGTGATAGTGATTTTGGCTCGTTCTTGTTTTTGTTGCGAAATAGCTAAGAAGGTAGTGCATAAAAGCAATAAGGTAGCAATAATCTGGAAGTTTCTCATTTGAAATTTTTAGCGCTTAGAACTGCAAAAGTACGTTTTGGTTTAAGCTCAATTTCACAAATCTTTGTTAAATAACAGTTGTTGAAGCTAAATGAAATCGTTCAGTTTGTCCAGTTCCCGACCAATAATGGCTTTATCTCCGTCAATAACAATAGGTCTTTCCAACAAGATTGGATATTTAGCAATGGCTTCGATTATGGCTTTGTCTGACAGTGTTTTTCCTTTGTATTGTTCTATCCAAATGGACTCTTTTTGACGAACAATTTCAATTGGTTTTACCTTAAGTTTTTGGAGCAGCACTTCTATTTCATCTACCGAAAGAGGGTGGGTTAAGTAGTTGATGATTTCGTATTCTTTGTGGGAATCATCCAGAAAAGCCAAGCAGGTTCTTGATTTTCCGCATCTTGGGTTATGAAGTACTTGTACCATCTTTTTTTCTGCAAAGTAATTAATATTCCTAGAAAAAAGTTAATTTAGGCAAAACAAAAATACAAGCATATGTTTTTAGAAAACGGTTTTTTTCCACACAATAAATTTTGGAAATATATTGTAGGCTCTATATTAATTATTTTGGCAGCTACTATTGGTCAAATTCCTTTAGCTATTGCTGTTGCGTTTAAATCATTTTCCAGCGGAAAACCTTACCCAACGACTGATACTGGAATGATGAAGTTTTATCTCCAAATCTGACTTTATTTCTCATCTTGCTTTCCTTTGTTTTTGCTTTTGTGGGTATAATTTTGGTGGTACGCCATTTTCATAAACAAACCTTTTTATCGGTCACCACTTCAAGAGAAAAAGTAGATTGGAGCAGGATATTTTTCTCTTTTGCTGTTTGGGGAACCTTTACCGCCGGGTCAACCTTGGTAATGTATTATAGCAACCCGAGTGACTTTGTTTATAATTTTAAACCGATTCCGTTTTTGATTTTGGCGATAATTGGTATACTGATGATTCCCATTCAAACTAGTACAGAAGAATATGTTTTTCGAGGATATTTGATGCAAGGTTTCGCGCTTTTGGCTAAGAACCGTTGGTTTCCTCTGGTATTGACTTCAGTGATATTTGGGAGCATGCATATTTTCAATCCGGAAGTCAGCAAAATGGGCTACATCATTTTGGTTTATTATATAGGAACAGGTTTCTTTTTGGGTATTATAACATTGATGGATGAAGGAATGGAACTGGCTTTGGGGTTTCATGCTGCCAATAACTTGGTTGGTGCTTTGCTGATTACTTCAGACTGGTCTGCTTTTCAAACGAATTCGATCTTTAAAGATACTTCTACACCTTCAGTTGGGTTTGAAATTTTGGCTCCTGTTCTTATCATTTTCCCGTTGCTATTATTTATCTTTAGTAAAAAATACCATTGGACCAATTGGAGAGAAAAGCTAATGGGTAATATTGTCGAAACTACTGCAACACCAACACAAAACATCGAAAATTATGAATAACCCAACCTACGAAAATGTACACAATCAGTTTAAACTGAATGGATTTCATCTTAACCGAGAGGATTTGTGCCGTGTGGCGTACAGTTTCATTAAAGAAGGAGAAGATTTTGAAAAGCCGGTGGGCGATTTTCTACTGGATTGGTTTGATTCTAAAGATTATATTGAAATGCAAACCTCGGGAACCACAGGAACGCCTAAAACCATCAGTGTAAGTAAGCAGGCGATGGTGCATTCGGCTTTAGCTACGGGAGATTTCTTCGATTTGCATCCCGGTGATAAGGCTTTGCATTGTTTACCGGTAAAATACGTAGCCGGAAAAATGATGCTGGTACGTGCTATGATTTTGGGGTTTGATTTAGAATTTACGGCGCCAAGTTCTCATCCGTTGCGTAATAATGAAACCGAATTTGATTTTGTGGCTATGGTTCCTTTGCAGGCACAGCATTCGGTAGCAGAATTAAAGAAAGTGAAAAAGGTCATTATTGGCGGGGCAGCCCTTAATAAAACATTAGAGAAACAATTATTAAAACTGAAAACCGAGGTATATGAAACCTATGGGATGACCGAAACCATTACTCACATTGCGGCTCGTAAATTGGGAGAAAAGGCATTCACGGTTTTGCCTGACGTTACTATTTCTTATGATAATAGAAATTGTTTGGTTATTCATGCACCCCGAATTTCCGATGATGTTATTGTGACAAATGATATTGTAGAATTAGTTAATGAAAATCAGTTTGTGTTTTTAGGACGTATGGACAACGTAATTAATAGTGGCGGGATAAAACTGATTCCTGAACAGATAGAGCAGAAATTGTCCGGTAAAATTCATCAGCGCTTTTTTATTGCTGCTAAACCCGATACGGAGTTGGGCGAAAAAGTTATACTGGTTGTAGAAGGGGCTGAGGAGAATTTTGAAACAACGTTATTTGATGCATTAGACAAATATGAAAAACCTAAAGAGGTTGTTTTTCTTCCCAAGTTTAAAGATACTCCCACCGGCAAAATCCTCAGAAAAGAAAGTTTACTATAATCAAAAACGCGCTAAAAGAACAAACTCTTAGCGCATTTTTTTTGTTGCGTTTGGGAACAAGCAACTTTATTTTTCCATTTTGAAATAATAATCGGCCGAGTGTTTTCCGCCACCGTAGAAGGCATAAAACAGACTGATTCCAAAAATAACTAAGGCTAACAGCAAATTACCGACATTCATTTGCCCAAAGAAATTAATCAGAATGGCTCCTGCCAAAATGGGTAATTGTGCAATAATAGCCCATCGGGTAAGCAACCCGAAAATAATCATGATGCCACCCATAATGTGCGCTGCAGCTATGTAATGAAAGGTAAGCATGCCCCCCATAAAATTACTGACAGGTGAAATTAAATCTTCAAAATCTTGATTATTGGTAATAAAATGAGCGCCTTTGTAGATGAAGAAAACGCCTAAAGCAATTCGAAGTGCGTCTAGCCAATAATTTGTGTGAGCGTTAGCCCATTTGTTCAAACCTTTTACTGAAGTATCCATAATAACAAAGTTTAAAATTCAATCTAAGTTACTATTTATTAGTGAGATATAAAAATTTGAGCTTAAAAAGTTAGCAACCGTTTAATTAACATTAATAAAAAAATCATTGGTCAACACTTCTACTTCTGAAAGGTTGGTTACTTTGTATTTAGAAGTTTTCCAACTTGTGGTAGGTTGGATTCTGATTTTTTCGCCCTTTATTTTAATATCAACCGGCATGTCAAAATCTTCGACCATGGCTATCCATTGGTATTCCAATCGGTTTTTGTTAATGCGATATTCCAATCTCGGAATGGTTCCGTAACGCAAATATTGATTAAAGACTTTGGTTAAATCCATTCCCGTTTCGGTGTTGAAAAAGGCAATAGCTGTTGACCCGTCAATGATTTGATGACGGTAGGTTTCAGCATATTTCAAAAGTATTTTCCACCATTTGTCATCATCATTAAGTAAATGACGAATTGTATTGAGCATCAACGCTCCTTTAGAATACATATCGCCCGAACCTTCATGATTCACACCATATTTTCCAAGGATAGGTCCATCATTATTAACAGTTTTTTTTAATCCGTTGACATAGATTTGCCCTTCGTTGTACCCATATTGACACTCCACATATACCGCTTCACTGTATGTGGTAAAACTTTCGTGCAGCCACATATCGGCTATATCTTTGGCTGTGATACTGTTGCCGAACCATTCGTGTCCGCTTTCATGCACAATAATATAATCGAAATTCATTCCGATTCCGGTTTCAGAACGATCGTGTCCTAAATAACCTTTCAGGTACATATTGCCATAGGCTATAGCGCTTTGATGTTCCATACCTAAATATGGCGTTTCCACTAGTTTGTATCCGTCTTCAGCAAATGGATAGGTGCCAAATTTAGACTGAAAACAATCCAACATTGGTTTTACTCCTTCAAATTGCTTTTTGGCTCTTTCTTCGTTGTCACGCAAAACATAATAATCTAAGTCCAGCCCTTTGTAATTGTCATGAAAATGCACGAAATCGGCAATAGTTACATTGATATCATAACTGTTAATCGGATTTTTAACTTCCCAATCCCACCGAGTATATCCATTAGATAGGTCTTCGGAGCCTAACAGTTTTCCGTTAGAAACGGCTGTTAAACCGGTAGGCGCAGCAATTTTCATAGTGGCTCCAAAATCAGGTTCATCGCTTTGAGAATCTTTGCAAGGAAACCATAAGCTGGCTCCGGTGCCTTGACAGGCTACACCAACCCAAGGTTTTTTTTGAATATCTGTAGCAAAAACAAAACCACCATCCCAAGGCGCACGCTTAGCGATTATAGGTTTTCCCGAATAATAGAAGCGAATCTTTTGCTCAGCACCGGCAGTTAGTTTTTCAACGAAATCAAGAAAAACGGCATTAAATTCTCTTTTGTAACGTACTTTTTTGGTATTGCAAATAATGGAATCAATCTGCATGTTTTTAAACAGATCCAATTGTATTTTAGCCGTATTGTCAACTACTTTGAAAGTAATGTCATTATATCCGGTAATTGATTTATCGTCCGGGTTGATTTTGATGTTTAAGTCATAACGCAGTACATCATAACAAGTGCGCTCCGGGCGCAAACCGCCTTGCAACGAATCTTTTCTGGTAAATTGTGCCCAAAGCGATTGAAAACTAATTAAAGCAAAACTAAAAATCAATATTTTTTTCATGTTACCCAAATTGTTTGCGGATTAGTAGTTGGTTTAAAGGTTTTGTTACTCAAAGTCAGCCGCCACGGTAATCGTCATCATTTCTTTCGAGATAGGATGTTGAAAGGTAATACTTTCGGCATGCAAATGCAACCGATTAGCTTTTGTTCCATACAAATCATCGCCAACGATAGGAGCGTTTAAACCCGATGGATGTGCGGCATGAACCCTCAATTGATGCGTTCTGCCTGTTATAGGATAGAAATGAATTAACGTTTGATTGGGTTTTCTTGTAATTACTTCCCATTTTGTCTGAGCCGGTTTGCCATAGTCATAACAAACCAATTGATTAGGACGGTTGTCTAAATCAACTCGCAAGGGTAAATCGATTAGGCCTTTGTCTTCTTTTATGTAGCCATCTAATAAGGCGATGTAGCACTTTTGAACTTGTCGTTTGATGAATTGGGATTGCAGTTTTTTGTGGACTTCGGCTGTTTTGGCGATAAGCAACAAACCGGAAGTCGACATATCCAAACGATGCACCACTAAAGGGCCGGTGGCTTGCTGATATCGTTCTTTCATTCGGCTATAAACAGAATCTTTCACTTGCTTTCCGGGAACCGAAAGAAATTCTGAAGGCTTATTGACCAAAGCCAAATACTCATCTTCAAAAACAATGGTTAATTCTTTTCCTTCCGCCGGATTGACTTTAAAAGGATTGTCATCCATAAGAATGTCTTTCAGCATGTGTGCCAAAATGGGTTCACACTTTCCGGTACAGGCCGGGTAGAATTGCTCGTGTTTTCGGACTTCAGATTTTGGGGATTGTCCCCACCAAAACTCCGCCATGGTTATGGGTTTCAAATCGTGTTGAAAAGCATAATGCAACAACTTGGGTGCGGCACATTCTCCTGCTCCCGCCGGTGGATTTCCGTTAAATATTTCCCCTAAACTTTTCAACTCATTGTACTGATTTAAGAAGGCGTATTCCTCAAATAATTGTTGTTGTAAAGCAGCCGATTTTTGACGACGGCTTTCTTTGAGTTGGTTGATTTTGGTGGTAAATTCTTCTGCTTTTTTTTCTGCTTCCTCAATTTTGTATTGCCAATATTGAGTCATTTTTTTGAGCAAAATCCCTTCTTCCTGACTTTCTTTATTGAGGGTTTCTAAGTCGATAGCAGAGGTTGGATTCTTTCTGATTTCGGCACGAGTTTTTTTACCTGATTTTATTTTTATTTTTTGTTCAAAAATTTCTTTTTCAGCTTGTTGTGTGACTTTTTGCAAATTATCAATTGAAGCTAAATAATCGGTCGAATTCTCTAAAATTTCAATGTCGCGATTAAGCTGATTGATGTTGATTTCCTCTTTTTTAAAGAAACCATCGTGGTCTAGCATGTCAAATACCGTAGGCACAAATAAAGGCCAATGATTTTGTTCAGCCAATTTTCCGGAAAAGGCCCATAAATAGCCTAATTCCCCTTGTTGATTTTGCACTACCAATACGCCAAACATTTTTCCGATTACAAGGCCTTGCTGACTTTCATTTAAACCAAAATTGTGCTCAAAATCGGTTTGTGATTTCAGGTAGTCTTGTAGTTCCTTAGCGGCAATGAGGCTCAACGGATGCGGCTCGTAATAAAACGGAAAAGTGAATTTCTCAGGCATGGGAATGCTCGAGATGTTTTGTTGGAACTTTTGAAATAAAGTTTTAGGCATTGTATCTAAACCTGTATCACTCCCAAATTAAATTTCTTTTCAATAGGAGCATGGTTGGCGGCTTCGATTCCCATGGAAATCCAAGTTCGTGTTTCTAACGGATCAATGATGGCGTCTGTCCATAATCTTGCTGCGGCGTAATAAGGAGACACCTGGGCATCGTAACGCGCTTTAATTTTATCAAACAGTTCTTGTTCTTTTTTCTCGTCAATGACTTCTCCTTTGGCTTTTAGCGAAGAGGCTTCGATTTGTGCTAATACTTTTGCGGCTTGTGTTCCGCCCATTACCGCTAATTCGGCACTTGGCCAGGCAAAGATTAATCGAGGGTCGTAGGCTTTGCCACACATGGCGTAGTTGCCGGCACCGTAGCTGTTTCCTACTATTACAGTGAATTTTGGCACAACCGAATTGGAAACGGCATTTACCATTTTGGCACCGTCTTTAATAATACCACCGTGTTCTGATTTAGAGCCTACCATAAATCCGGTAACGTCTTGCATGAAAACTAACGGAATTTTCTTTTGGTTGCAATTGGCAATAAAACGCGTGGCTTTATCCGCAGAATCAGAATAGATTACGCCACCAAACTGTATTTCGCCTTTTTTGGTTTTGGAAACTGTTCTTTGATTGGCCACAATTCCTACTGCCCAACCGTCAATGCGGGCGTAGCAAGTGATAATGGATTTCCCGTAATCAGGCTTGTACATGTCCATTTCGGAGTTGTCAACCAAGCGTTTGATGATTTCCATCATATCGTATTGGTCGCTGCGTGATTTTGGTAGTATGCCGTAAATATCTTTTTCTTCTAAAGTCGGTTTTTGAGGAGTTTCTCTGTTGAAACCTGCTTTGTCATAATCGCCAATTTTCCCGACTATGCTTTTGATTCGGTCTAAAGCGTCTTTATCGTCTTTGGCTTTATAATCGGTTACCCCTGAGATTTCGCAGTGGGTTGTCGCTCCGCCCAGGGTTTCGTTATCAATGTTTTCACCGATAGCTGCTTTTACCAAATAGCTTCCGGCCAAGAAGATGCTTCCCGTTTTGTCTACTATCATGGCTTCATCGCTCATGATGGGAAGATAAGCACCACCGGCAACGCAACTGCCCATGACAGCAGCGATTTGAGTAATGCCCATGCTGCTCATCACCGCATTGTTTCGGAAGATACGTCCGAAGTGTTCTTTATCGGGGAAGATTTCATCCTGCATTGGGAGATACACTCCGGCTGAATCGACCAGGTATATTATAGGTAATCTATTTTCTATGGCTATTTCTTGGGCACGTAAGTTCTTTTTTCCGGTGATGGGGAACCAAGCTCCGGCTTTTACGGTGGCGTCATTGGCCACGACGATGCATTGTTTTCCTTTGATGTAGCCTATTTTTACCACCACACCGCCTGATGGACACCCACCGTGTTCGGCATACATACCATCGCCGACAAAGGCACCGATTTCGATGCTTTTGGCTTTTGGGTCGAGTAGGTAATCGATGCGTTCGCGGGCGGTCATTTTGCCCTCTGAATGCAGTTTTTCAATGCGTTTTTGACCTCCGCCTAATTTTACTTTGGCGAAATGCTGTTTTAAATCGGATAGTAAGAGTTTGTTGTGGTCTTCGTTTTTATTGAAGTTGATGTCCATGGCTAGAATTGTGCTTTATTGGGTGTTGTTTTAGTATATGTTAACTGTTAAACGAACTAAAGTTCGTGTACCTGAAGCCCACTGGGCTTCCTCCTCTTAATATCAAATGTGCGCTAAAATACGAAAACGTTTTCAAAATTTGAAAGTAAATGTGTTGAGATTAACGGCCGCATTTTTTGCGCCTATTCGGTTTTACTGAGGTAGTACTTGTTATTACTTTAGGTTGTGCCAAGCTGACTAGGCAATGTCCCGAACTGACTAAGCAATGCGCCGAGCTGACTAGGCAATGTTGCGAACTGACTAGATTATGTTCCGAGTTGACTAAGCAATGTTCTGAACTGACTAAGCAATGTACCGAACTTTTTGGTTAGGTGTCTTTGTTTGGGTAGTTTTTATTTTTTCCTGAAGACCACCCAACGTACTTTTTAGCCCCGATGGGAGCGAGCTACCGTGTAGCGCGGACAGCGGGACAGCACGTACTGATAAAGTTTTGAGTGGTGCTCTTGAAGTTGGAAAAGGCGTTTGGGCGAATGTTAAGAAATTGTAAACACAAACAGGTTATTGCATGGATAAGTTAATATTGAGTTAACATAATATAAATACCTTTGCAGCATCAAAAAATCAATAAAATGTCTTTAAACAGTATTTTCCAGTTTTTAGTTCCTAAGGATAAAAAATTCTTTCCTTTATTTGAGCAAGCCTCAGCCAATTTAATTCTGTTAGCCGAAACCCTGCACGAAGCGGTAAACGCTCCGAAATCGGAAAGAGAAGAATATTACAGAAAAGTGGAAGAGCTTGAAGCTACCATAGAAGAGATAACGCATAAAACGCACTTAGAATTGAGTCGTAACTTTATCACGCCGTTTGACCGTGAGGATATTCACTCGTTAATCAAAGCGATTGATAACGTGGCGGATAACATGCATGGTGCTGCCAGTAGAATGCGTTTGTACCAAATTGAGAAAATCACCAAATCGATTCGTAAATTGACGGAAATCAACTTAGAAGCTTGTCAATTGATTGGTGTTGGAATTAAAGAATTGAAAGATTTGAAGAATCCGAAAGCGATTAAAGATACTTGTAAAAAAATCAACAAATTGGAAAGCAAAGCCGATTCGGTTTTTGACAAAGCCGTTGCGGATATTTTTGAAAACGAGACCGATGCTAAAAACATTATCAAATATAAAGAAGTATTGTCTGCCTTGGAAATGGCTTCTGATAAATGTAAAAGTGTGTCTAACGTAATGGAGCAAATCTCTGTTAAACACTCATAAATTATAACCAATTAGGAAATTATGACATTACTAATTGTAATTATAGTTCTGGCCCTGATATTTGACTATATCAATGGTTTTCACGATGCGGCTAACTCTATTGCTACGATTGTTGCCACTAAAGTATTAACGCCATTTCAAGCGGTAGTTTGGGCGGCTTTTTTTAACTTTTTGGCTTATTGGGTATTTGGATTTGGAGTAGCTGATACGGTAGCTAAGACGGCTAATACTGCCAGCATTGACTTGGTGGTTATTTTGGCCGGGATTATTGCCGCTATTATTTGGAATTTATTCACTTGGTGGAAAGGAATTCCGTCCTCATCCTCACACACTTTGATTGGTGGTTTTGCAGGAGCAGCCATTGCTCATGGTTTTCGCGGAGTTACCGATGCGGAGCATTTTGGGTTTAAAATCGTAAACTGGTACAAAGCTGCTAAAGAAGGAGAATTGTTGCCTTCGGGAGTTTTTATAGTGATTTTATTTATTGTATTTGCGCCTTTATTGGGGATGATCATTTCGTATTTCATTTCGCTTTGGCTGATGTATTCTTCTAAAAAGAATGTTTATCCTAAAATCTTTACCGTAGTTTTAATGGCATTGGTTTTTTGGTTTATGTCGACCGTAATGGTAGGCTACGAGGATATTAAAAAGCCAAGATTTGAAAGTGAGTTATGGAGCGTACTCTTTGAGCCGGCGAATATAAAATGGTTCTTGGTAGCTATTATATTTTACAGTTTAGCCATATTTAATTTGTTCTTCAGTAGTTTTTCTACCGCCAAAGCAGAGAAGATTTTAAGAAAAATGCAGTTGTTATCTTCGGCCGCTTTCAGTTTGGGCCATGGTGGAAACGACTCGCAAAAGGTTATGGGTATCATTGCTGCTGCGGTAGCGGTGTTTTTGAAAACTCATCCGCATTTTAATATGTCTGACGGCTGGTTGGATTTGAATGTGATTTTGCCGGACGAAGACAAAGGTATTAAATCGAATATGCCGGGCTGGATTCCGTTAACGTGTTATACGGTAATTGCCTTGGGAACTTTAAGTGGTGGTTGGAAAATTGTCAAAACGATGGGTTCTAAAATCACGAAAGTAACAGCTTTTGAAGGCGTTGTGGCTGAATCTGCCGGAGCATTGACGTTATTTACTACAGAGCATTTTAAGATTCCGGTATCAACTACCCATACCATTACGGGTTCTATTATTGGAGTAGGGGTAACTAAAAGAATCTCTGCCGTTAGATGGGGTGTAACCGTTAAGCTTTTATGGGCTTGGATATTGACCATTCCGGTTTCCGCTGTTTTGGCTGCGTTGACCTATTATTTCTTGAAATTATTTTTATAATCTTTTTATACTCAGAAAAGCCAACCGTTATCGTTGGCTTTTTTTATAAGCTATTTTTAATTGTTAAAAAATCATTTGCTAATCATTACTTAATCGTTAAACCAAAACGAACACTAACTACGACAAACAACAAACAACAACACTACACATGAAAAAATCTTTACAATTACTGTTGCTGCTTTGCACAGCAACCATTTATTCTCAAATAACGATTGAGCAAACCAAGCATGATAATGACATAAAGTTATCGGCGCTTCCTTACTACAGTTACGGAAAGGGAATTGGTATGACTTCGCCGGATAGTTTATTTCAATTAAATATTCGTTTTCGTTTGCAAAACCGAGTTACCTATATTAAGAACGAAGACGAAAGAGGAGCTTATGACGGGCAGATTCGTAGGTTGCGCTTGCGTTTTGACGGTTATGTAGGAAATCCTAAATTCTTGTATGCCATTCAATTATCGTTTGCACCCGGCGATGTAGGCGAAGTTAAAGAAGGAGAGAATATTAATATTATTCGAGATGCGGTAGTTTTTTATCGTCCTAACAAGCATTGGAATATTAGTTTCGGACAAACCAAATTACCGGGAAACCGTCAACGCGTGAATTCATCCGGAGGCTTGCAACTAACAGACAGAACCATCAACAATGCAAAGTTTACTATTGACCGTGATTTTGGTTTTCAAGTTCATCAAATGAATGAATACAAGGATAAGTTTTCGTATAATTTTAAAACGGCAGTTTCTACAGGTGAAGGTAGAAATGTAACCGGAAAGGCCGATGATGGGGTAGCCTTTACAGGTAAAGTAGAAGTATTGCCTTTTGGTGCTTTTGCCAAAGACGGGACTTATTTTGAAGGCGATGTGCTTCGCGAGAAAAAGCCTAAGTTGATGCTTTCAGGAGCTTTTCAACAGAACAACAGAGCTCGAAGAACTCAGGGTCAGTTAGGTAACGATTTGTTTGAACCCAAGACTATGAAATCAGTGCTGTTGGATGCTATGTTTAAATACAATGGTTGGGCCGCTATGATGAGTTATATGTCAAGAACCACTACTGAAAATGCTGTTGCTATTAACCCTTTAGATAGTACCGAAAGCAATTATGTGTTTGTGGGTAATGGTTTTGATTATCAATTGAGTTATAATTTACGTTCTAATTATGAACTCATTGGTAGGTATTCGATACAAAAAATAGGGCATGATATCAGAACGTTAACGCCCAATACAAAAGAATACAGCTTTGGAGTTACCAAATACATTTGGGAACATACTTTTAAAATGCAAACCGAAGTTACTTTTGATGAATTGGATTATTTCAATGGGACTTCAAAGAAAAACTGGTACTTACGTTTTCAAGTAGAAATCGGAATTTGATATTCTTCTTTATAAATTTTAAGCGGCTTAACGGTCGCTTTTTTATTTTTATAATTAACAATTGTTTTCACCAATAGTTCTTAAATTTATAAGCTAAAAACAATTCTTATGAAAACTAAAATTTTACTATTAGTGGTGGTGTTGCAAAGTGCGGTAACCGCTTTTTCACAAGGTAAAGAGGTAACCTATCGTGATGGTGAGCAAGCTTTGAGCGGTATTAGTGTTAGCCCGAAGAAATCGCTTGAGAGCAAACCGGGGATTTTAATTCTTCCTGCGTGGATGGGCATTGATGATCATGCTAAAGATACCGCTGCCAGACTGGCTGCCATGGGGTATACGACATTTGTTGCCGATATTTATGGGGCTGGCAAGCGTCCGAAAAACTACAGCGAAGCCGGAGAAAAAGCCGGATACTTCAAAAAGAATATCAAAGAATACCATATCCGAATTAAGTTGGCTTTAGACCAATTGGTTAAACAAGGAGCTAATCCGGATAACATTGTGGTTTTGGGTTATTGTTTTGGTGGTACCGGAGCTATTGAAGCTGCCAGAACCAATATGAAAGTAAAAGGAGTGGTATCATTTCACGGAGGATTAGGCAGAGATGTTACTAGAGATATTGATAAAATTGCGTCCAAAGTATTGGTGCTTCACGGAGCCGATGATCCTTATGAATCAGCACAAGAGATAGCTGCTTTTCAGGAAGAAATGCGAAGAGCTGAAGCCGATTGGCAAATGGTTTATTATGCCAAAGCCGTACATTCTTTTACCGATAAAAATGCTGGAAACGATAATTCAAAAGGAGCGGCTTACAACGAATTGGCAGACAAACGTTCTTGGGAAGCCCTGTTAGCTTTTTTGAAAGAGACCTTATAACACAATTATTATTTAGTAATGCAAAAGCCCAAAACAGTATACTGCTTTGGGCTTTTGCTTAGGTATATAAAATACAAAAGTCGATCTGGAGCGATCGACTATTGCGGTGAGGTGTAACTTCCTTTCGGAATCCTCGGTGCAAATATAGGTTTTAATTATGAGTTATGAATTATGAATTATGAGTTATTTTAAAAAAAATTAAACTTGCATTTCAACTCATAACTCATAACTATTTGTTTGAGTCTCTTACTAATCTTTTTAGAATGGCCCATTGTTTTAAGGCATCACGAGCATCTATAGCCGGATAACCTAATACCGTTTTACCGGCTTCAATATCACACGCCACTCCAGAACCGGCACCTACAATGGCTCCGTCTCCAATTGAAGTGTGGTCTTTTATCGAAGCACTTCCGCCTATAATCACCCCATTGCCTAAAGTTACTGAACCGGCTAAACCGGAATTTCCTGCCATAATACAGAATTTACCCAATTTAGAATTATGTCCGATTTGAACTAAATTATCAATTTTACAGCCATCGCCCAAAACGGTAGAGCTGAATTTACCTCGGTCTACACAAGAATTGGCGCCAATTTCGACTCCGTTCCCCAAAATTACATTTCCGATTTGCGGGATTTTGACCAAGCCTTTTTCCGGACAAGGGCGGAATCCGAATCCGTCTGCTCCGATGGTGCAATTGGGATGTAAAATACAATACATTCCGATATGACAACGTTCCCGAATTACAGTGCCTGACCAAATGATGGTATGTTTTCCGATGGTGCATTCATCAAGAATAGTAACATTGGGATAAATAGTAACATTTTCGCCAATAACAACATTAGGACCTACATAACAATTGGCGCCTATTTTAACTCCGTTTCCGAGAGAAACACTATCGTCAATAACAGCCGTTGGATGGATATCAACATGGAAAACTGGTGGAGACGGTGCAAAGAGGTTCAACACTTGCGACATGGCCAAATCCGCATTTTTTACTTTGATAAAAGCACGATTATTTCCGGGTTCAATACCAATATCTTGATTCACCACCGCAGCACAAGCTTTGGAAGTTTCCCAGTATTTTTCATATTTTTTGTTACCAATAAAAGAAATTTCGGTTTCAGTAGCGGTTTCTAATTGCTCGGGAGCTGTTATTTTTTGCGTAATACTGCCAACAATTTCGCCGCCTAAGATGTCGTTAATTTCCTGAATGGTGTATGTGTTCATAGTAGTTTTGATTTGGAATAAGTTCTCAAATAAATGAAAATGGATTTTAATATCCTAATATTTCCAACCTGAAAAATGGAATTGATTATTCCTCTTTTTGTCCCATCATCATCAGATAGGCTTTTAAAAAGGCATCAATATTTCCGTTCATGACACTGTCAACATCGCTGGTTTCATAACCTGTTCGAACATCTTTGACCAATTTATAAGGTTGCATCACATAGTTACGGATTTGCGAACCCCATTCGATTTTCATTTTACCGGCTTCTATATCGGCGCGTTGTTCTTGTTGCTTTTTTAATTCAATTTCGTACAATTGAGAACGAAGCATTTGCATAGCTCGTTGTCGGTTGTCTTGCTGTGAACGTGTTTCAGAACATTGAATTTGAATTCCGGTAGGTTTGTGAACCAATTGTACTTTGGTTTCTACTTTGTTTACATTCTGACCACCGGCACCACTGGAGCGGGAAGTAGTAATTTCAATATCGGCCGGATTGATATCAATCTCGATACTGTCATCTACCAGCGGATATACATAAACAGAAGCAAAAGAAGTATGACGCTTGGCATTGCTGTCAAACGGAGAGATGCGCACTAAACGATGTACACCGTTTTCACCTTTTAAGTATCCGAAAGAATAATCGCCTTCAAATTCTAAGGTCACTGTTTTAATACCGGCAACCTCGCCTTCCTGGAAATTCAATTCTTTGATTTTATACCCTTCTTTTTCGCCCCACATCATATACATACGCATCAGCATAGAGGCCCAGTCGCAACTCTCAGTACCACCGGCACCGGCAGTAATTTGCAGCACGGCACTCAAACTGTCACCTTCATCCGAAAGCATGTTTCGGAATTCAAGGTTTTCTATATGAGTATTAGTGAGCTCGTATTGATTATCGAGTTCTTCTTCGGTGGCATCACCTTCTTTGAAAAATTCGTAGATAATTTGAAGCTCTTCCGCCATGGCATTGCCTTTTTCGAAATCTTCGACCCATTTTTTCTTGGAACGGAGGTTTTTTACAATGACTTCAGCTTCTTTGGCGTTATTCCAAAAGTTAGGCGCGAAGGTTTTTTCTTCTTCGTTGGTAATTTCTATAAGTTTGGCATCAATGTCAAAGATACCTCCTCAACGCACCAAGGCGTTCTACAATACCTTTAATTTGTTCGGTATTTGTCATAAATAATGTAGTTTTGTAGTCGCAAATGTAGGGACAAGTCACGACTTGTCCCTACATAAAAATAAATTTTTTATGGAAATTAATTTAATCAGTGATACCGTAACCAAACCTTCTCCGGAAATGTTACAAGCCATGTTCAATGCCAAAGTGGGTGATGATGTGTTTAAACAAGATCCTACCGTGAATGCTTTTGAAAGAATGGTAGCCGATTTGTTTGGTAAAGAAGCCGCCTTATTTTTTCCTTCGGGCACTATGGCTAATCAAACAGCGATTAAGTTGAATACCAATCCGGGAGACCAAATTATTTGTGATAAATGGTCGCACATTCACCTTTATGAAGCCGGTGGCGCTTCGTTTAACAGTGGTGTAAATTTCAACTTGCTTGATGGAAACAGAGGAATGATTACTGCCGAGCAGGTTAAAGGAGGGATTAATGATCCGGAGTTTTATCATGCGCCTTTATCTAAAATGGTTAGTATTGAAAACACGACCAATAAAGGAGGCGGAGCTTGTTACGATATTGAAGAATTAAAAAAGATTAGACAAGTTTGTACCGATAACAACTTAAAATACCATTTGGATGGTGCCCGATTGTGGAATGCCATCGTGACAAAAAAGCAACATCCGAAACAGTTTGGAGAATTGTTTGACACCATATCAGTTTGTTTTTCTAAAGGATTGGGAGCACCTATTGGTTCAGTTTTGATTTCAGATAAAGAAACGATGCATAAAGCGCTGCGGATTCGAAAGATATTTGGAGGCAATTTACGCCAGTCAGGCTATTTGGCGGCAGCCGGAATTTATGCATTGCAAAACAACATCAACCGATTGGAAGATGACCATAGAAGAGCCAAAGAATTAGGAGCTGTTTTAGAACGATTGCCTTGGGTTGAAAAAGTGGAACCTGCTGAAACCAATATTTTGATTTTTACTGTGAAAGCACCAATAGATGAAAAAACAGTGATTGAAAAATTCAAGACGAAAGGCATTCTAATTAGTTCAATGGGGCAAGGTAAATTACGTATAGTAACTCACTTGGATTACCGTCAGGTCATGCATGATTATGTTTTGGAGGCTTTGGAGAAAATGACTTTTTGATATAAAAAGAGCTCTTAAAGTAAGAACTCTTTTTTTGTAGTTTTATTTTTTAAAGGAAATTGATAGATAATCAATTGTGAACGCGAAAAGGTGTTGTTGATAAATTTAGGCAGTAAGCGCTCCATTTTGAAGGCCAAACGTCTAAACTTGCGGGCAAAATTGCCATAAGGTAATAATCTGTAATACCTTTCGATACTTCCAAAGCAGACTATCTCTGTTTTTTTGAAATACTTTTCCCCTATATCTCTATAGGTTTTTGATGAATCATCTCTTTCAGGATGCGGATCTTCTTCTTTCCATAGTTTGAACTTTTTTCGTTGTAAACTTGATGGTCGTTTGGAGACGGGTACCATGTAGCGCAAACTATCTAAAAATTTGCTATTTATGGCTGGTTCAAAATAACGCACTAAGCCCTCCGGTTTTAATATTTTTACAATTTTTTCGGTAAAAAGAATTTCTTGTTCATTGGTCAGATGATGAACAAAAGCTTTACCAATTACAATATCGAAGAAATTATCAGGGAAATCACTTTCCAAAAAATTACCATAAACAAACTGTATTGGTCTTTCAAATGGATAGTTTTTATTCAGTTGCTCTATGATTTTACCGCTCACTTGCGAAATGTCATTGGCGTATACTTCTGCACCAAGGACACTCATTATGGCAGCGTTCAGACAATCGCCACATCCCAATTCAAGTACTTTTTTCCCTTTTAAATCTTGATCGAAATTGTTATGATACAGCCCAACCCAACTGGCGTCAGTAACTTTAGCATCAGCAAGAAAATGGTCTAAATTGTTGAGTGCGTTTATGGTATATGTAATGTCAACGTTTTCATAAATGGCATCAAAATGTTGTTCGTTCTTTAGCGTATTTTCTTTGAGGTTCATATTATTGGCTTTAGGTACTTATTCTAAATAAGTTTTTAAAAGTAATTGTTTTTTTTATAAAAATTTGTCCATCCCCGGAATATTAGGCATTCCGTCTTTGGCCACTGCTGCCAATTCTGTTTCATTTATAGAGGTTGCTCTTTCAATAGCTTTATTGAGTACTAGAATCAAATAATCCTCCAGTTGCTCTTTGTCGGTTAACAAACTTTCTTCCACAGCAATGTGTTTTATCTTTCGGTTAGCTGTTAGTGTTACTTTCAGTAAACCATCATTGCTTTGTTCATCAATCAAAACGGTATCTAATCGTTTTTTGGTTTCCTCAATTTTTTGTTGGGTTTCTTTTAGTTTACCCATCATACCCATAATATCTCCAAACATATTTTTTAGTTTTAGTGTGACAAAAATAGCAAAGATTTGTTAATTTTTAAGTGTATAACTTCATATTGAAACTATAAATAAAGGCAGTAGAATGGTTATTTTTGTAGTTAATAAACACCATTTCATGCCCGAAACATTATTACTTCCACCGGTAGCTGACAGTATTCCACATATTTTGGAAAAGCACGGTCACAGCCGTACGGATAATTATTATTGGTTAAACCAAAAAGAAGATCCTAAAGTTATTGATTACCTGAATAAAGAAAACGAATACTATCGTCAGGCTACGGCGCACACAAAAGATTTTCAGAACAGTTTGTTTGAAGAGATGAAAGCTCGTATCAAGGAAGACGATGAATCGGTGCCTTATTTTTATAATGGTTATTACTATATCACCCGGTTTGAAAAAGGGAAAGATTATCCGATTCATTCGCGCAAAAAAGGAAGTTTACAAGCTCCGGAAGAAATTTTATTTGATTGTAACGAAATGGCCCAAGGTCACGCTTATTTCAACTTAGCCGGTTTGAGTATCAGTGAGGATAATATTTGGGCGAGCTATGGAGTGGATACGGTTTCCAGAAGACAATATGTTATTCAAATCAAGAATTTAGTGACCGGGGAAATACTTCCTGTAAAATTAGAAAACACTACTGGTGGCACCACTTGGGCCAGTGATAACCAAACCCTTTTCTATTCCCGAAAAGACGAGCAAACTTTGCGTGCAGATAAAATTTATAAGCATAAAGTTGGTACTGAAGCTTCGGCGGATACTTTGGTTTATTTTGAAAAAGATGAAACTTTTGATGTTTCGGTATATAAATCTAAATCGAAGAAATATATCATCATTAATTCGAGCAGCACTTTGACTACTGAGTATCAAACGGTATTTTCAGCCACGCCTGATGCGAAGTTCAAAATGTTTCAAAAAAGAACCCGCGGGTTAGAGTATTCGATGTCGCATTTTGGAGACCATTTTTATATAGTGACCAATAAAGACAAAGCCACTAATTTTAAGTTGATGAAAACACCTGAAAACGCTACTTCAAAGGAAAATTGGGTAGATGTTATCGGACATCGTGAGGATGTTTTATTGGAAGATATTGATATTTTCAAAGACTATCTTGTTGTGGCTGAAAGATTCAATGGGTTGAACAATATTCGCATTATGCCATGGGATGGAACAGGGGAGTACTATTTGCCTTTTGATAGTGAAACTTACACTGCTTACACCACTACCAATCTTGATTTTGATACCGAAATCCTTCGCTATAGTTTTCAGTCGTTAGCTGTTCCGTCATCGGTCATTGATTTCAATATGCGAACTAAAGAAAAAACAATACTCAAAGAGCATGAAGTTCTTGGCGGGCAATTTGATAAAAATAATTATACTGAAGAGCGTCTTTGGGCTACCGCAAAAGACGGGACTAAAGTACCTATATCAATGATTTATCGCAATGGCATAAAGAAAAACGGAACCAATCCCACTTTGTTATACGCTTATGGTTCTTACGGAGCTACTATGGATTGTTATTTTTCATCAGTTCGATTAACGCTGCTTGATCGAGGTTATATTTATGCTATTGCACATATTCGCGGCGGAGAAGATTTGGGCAGGCAATGGTATGAAGACGGCAAATTATTGAAAAAGAAAAACACCTTTACCGATTTTATAGACTGTTCTCAATTTTTAATAGACACTAAATACACTTCTGCTAAGCATTTGTATGCTGAAGGAGGTTCGGCCGGAGGACTTTTGATGGGGGCTGTAGTGAATATGGCACCATCTTTGTATAATGGAGTCATCGCTCAGGTGCCGTTTGTGGATGTAGTAACCACTATGTTGGATGATACGATTCCATTAACCACAGGAGAATATGATGAATGGGGAAACCCGAATGTGAAAAAATATTATAACTATATGCTTTCCTATTCGCCTTATGATAATGTAGTAAAACAAGATTATCCGAATATGTATGTGTCAACCGGATTGCACGATTCACAGGTACAGTATTGGGAACCAGCCAAGTGGGTAGCCAAACTTAGGGTTTTAAAAACAGATACTAATCAGCTGTATTTAGATACCAATATGGATGCAGGACACGGTGGTGCTTCAGGGAGATTTGAAGCCATCAGAGAAATAGCCAAAGAATACAGTTTTTTGTTAGATTTAGAAGGAATAAAAAGATAGTTTAAAATATTTTATTAAATTTGCAAAGTTATAAAGTCCGTAAAAACGACTTGTTAATACGCCTTGACTAATTTATTTTATGAAAGAAGATATAAAAGCTCACGATAATGTATTAAGTTTAATAGGGAATACTCCACTAATTAAGCTTAATAAAATCACCGAATCTTTACCAGGAAATTTTTACGCTAAGGTTGAAGCTTTCAATCCTGGTCACTCTACCAAAGACAGAATTGCATTATATATTATTGAAGAAGCTGAAAGACAAGGAATTTTATCTCCGGGTGATACTATTATCGAAACGACTTCGGGTAACACCGGATTTAGTTTGGCTATGGTTAGTATCATTAAAGGTTACAATTGTATCTTGGCGGTAAGTTCAAAATCTTCTAAAGATAAAATAGATATGTTACGCAGTTTAGGTGCCAAAGTTTATGTGTGCCCTGCTCATGTTTCTGCTGATGATGAACGTTCATACTACAACGTAGCAAAGCGTTTACACGAAGAAACTAAAGGTTCAATCTACATCAATCAATATTTTAACCAATTGAATATTGATGCCCATTACAAATCAACCGGGCCGGAAATTTGGGAACAAACTAACGGAAAAGTTACCCACTTGATTGCTTGTAGTGGTACCGGTGGAACCATTTCGGGTGCTGCTAAATATTTAAAAGAAAAAAATCCGAATATTAGAATTTTAGGAGTGGATGCTTTTGGTTCTGTATTGAAAAAATACCACGAAACCAAAGAATTTGATGCTGATGAAATCTACCCGTATCGTATAGAAGGATTAGGGAAAAACTTAATTCCAACAGCTACTGATTTCGATTTGATAGACCATTTTATGAAAGTGAATGATGAGCAAAGTGCTCACACTACACGTGAAATAGCTAAAAAAGAAGGATTGTTTGTAGGTTATACATCGGGAGCGGTAATGCAAGCCATTAAGCAATATGCTGAAGAAGGTGAATTTACCGAAGAAAGTAATGTAATTGCTATTTTTCCTGACCATGGATCTCGTTACATGAGTAAAGTATTCAGTGATGATTGGATGAATGAGCAAGGTTTTTTTGACAGTATCAACGCTGAAGAAGCCCAAAAAGTAGAATTTATCAAATAAGTTTTAAAACAGATAAAAAGAAAAACTCCGAGTACCACTCGGAGTTTTTCTTTTTATATTATTCCTGAATGATGTAAAATAAAAACAGCCGCAATACTTATGGCTGTTTTTTAATATTTAATCTAAGGGTTTACTGTTTGATAAAACGTTTTACCACAGTTTGTCCGTTAGCAGTTAGTTCTAATAAATAAACTCCTGTAGTTAGATTGCCAACCGTAATATTCCCGTTATCAATTTTTCCTATAGTTACTTGTTGTCCTAATGAATTCAGAATTCTATAGTTTCCGTTTGTAACCATTGAAAGTGACATTACATCGCCTTTTAGGGGATTCGGATACATTTTAATAGTATTCAAATCAGCAGTAGTATCAGCAGCAGGTCGACTTCCTAATCCTCCACAAGTATCAGTGGCAAAAGAATCCCATTCACCTGCTAAATTGAAAGTAGTATTCGGAGATAAAACCGTTGCTTTTCTGCGTAAAGTAACATCTATAGCAAAGTTGGCTGTTCCTCCATTAAATGTTCCTATGATATCAATCAACACTCCGTTTTTAAATAAACCGACAGCATCATTCCCATTGAAAGTCAATTCAGCACCAGCTGAAGAAACATTGGCCGTAGCTGTACTGTAACAAGCAATATTAATGGAACTGTTTACCAAAACAAATTTAGCACCGTTGTTTAATGTTCCGGTTAAAGTAATACCTGTGCTCCATGCGTCGGCTCCATTGGTTTGTTTTTTTACTGTGTAAGCAGATAAACTAACAGCGCTTCCGGTATTATTGGCAATTTCTAACGCTTTATTGTTGGATGAACCTTCTATATATTCAGAAAATAATAAGTCAGTTGCATTACTCGAGTTAGCTAAAGTAGTAACGTTTGCTGTATTACTTGCCACAGATATATTTCCTGCAGCGTCCTTTGCTTTTACCGTAAAAGCATAAGCTGTTGAAGCAGTTAAACCGGTCACAGCAAAAGTAGTAGCTGTGGTAGTTGAACCTATTACGGTCGCTCCCTGATATACATCATACCCAGTTACGGCTACGTTATCAGTAGCGGCAGTCCAAGACAGATTGGTTGTAGTTTGTGTCGTCCCCGAAGCTGTTAAGCTGGTTGGGGCAGTTGGAGCTGTTGTGTCAGTGGCGGCTAAAGTGGTTACATTAGCAGTGTTACTGGCTACTGAAATATTACCGGCAGCGTCTTTAGCTTTTACTGTAAAAGTATAAGCTGTTGAAGCAGTTAAACCTGTTACAGCAAAAGTTGTAGCCGTAGTAGTCGAACCTTTTAAAGTAGCTCCCTGGTACACATCATATCCGGTTACAGCTACGTTATCAGTAGCGGCTGTCCAAGATAGGTTGGTGGTAGTCTGAGTAGTTCCTGAAGCGGTTAAGCTTGTTGGTGCGGTGGGAGCTGTAGTGTCGCTTGAACCTGCTGTGATAGTGAAGTTGGTATTTGATACATCAAAGAAAATATGATTAGTACCTTTTACCATGATTCTATTAGTGGTTCCCGGGGTATTCGGAATCGTAACAGCTTGTGTTCCATCATTTGGTGTTGCAGCCAATAGGGTAGACCAAGTGGTTCCGCCGTTTGTTGAAATCAAAATATCAACATTGGCACAATTTACACCATTAGCTGTAGTTCCGGCCACAGCCCAAGTGATAGTTTGAGTTGAATTTCCAACATATGAAACGGCTGTGTTAGGGGCAGTTACACTAAATGGCCCTGCTGTTCCGTTAACTGTAATAACTGTGTCGTCACTATTGTTTCCTGAACCACCGGCTCTGTTATCGCGAACCGTTAATCGGAAATTTAATGTTCTGGCAACAGAAGATAAAGCTTCCACTGTGATTTCAGAACCAGCCGTAGTAGTAGCTCCGGTTAATACCGAAGACATTTTAGGAAAATACCTTGTTGGGGATGTTGTTGGATTATAGGATCTGTAATTTACTCCTGTTGTTTTAGTCGCGCTTGGTGCAGCAGCGGTGCTTTGTGAATTAAATTGTTCCCAACAATAAGTTAGTGTATCACCATTTGCATCTGTACCGGTTCCGGTTAACATAAACGGAGTGCTTTTTGGAATGGTGTAATCCAAGCCGGCATTGGCAGTTGGAATAGCATTTCCTGTGGCTGTATTGGTTTGACAAGTTGTTGTCTTAATATAATTGGTTACTTGTTGTATGCTAACCGAATGAAAGTAAGGGTCGGAGTGAGGTTGCACATCTAAAGTGGTGATACCGGCATAGCCCATAATAGTTGAGCCTGAGCCCGGTTCCATTTGAACTCCTGTCCCTTCGTTGCTATGGGTAAAGGTATGATTGGCACCAAATTGATGACCCATTTCATGAGCCACATAGTCGATATCAAAGTTATCTCCCGATGGTATGCCATCACTTGGCGAAGTATAACCACTACCTTTATAATTAACAGGTGATGTTATGCCGCCAACAACCTCAGTGGTCATGTCATTACTACATACACATCCTATACAACCTGCATTTCCGCCTCCACCGGTTGCTCCGAAAAGATGACCAATGTCAAAATTAGCATTGCCAATTACGGAACTCAATGTGTTCATTAATTGTAAATTCCAATTATCCAAACCTGAAGCTGGTGAATATGGATCAGTTGAAGCACTGGTATAAATAACGGAATCTGTATTAGCAATCAATATCATTCGGGCAGAGAAATCTTTTTCAAATACTCCGTTTACACGAGTCATGGTGTTGTTAATAGCTGCCAAAGCTAAAGCTTTAGTTCCGCCAAAATAAGTGGTATATTCTCCTGTAACCGACATAGCCAAACGGTAAGTACGTAATAAAGCATCGTCAGCATTAGGTCGGGCCAACATACTGTTGTCGTTACTATCGTTATGTGCTTTTTGAATTAATTTACAATCAAATTTATCCAATGAGGCCACTTTATCCGTTTTGCGATATACAGCATAGGCACTTAAATCGGTTGTAAATGGTTCTATAAATTCAGCCGACTGATCGGCATGTACTACCATAGTTTCCAGCCCGAGTGGTGATACACTAAAATAGATAGTTGACGTAGGGGTGTCTATACCTTGTCCGATATAGGATTTAATTTCTGGGTATTTCGCAGCTAAAGCAGGTTCCATGTTTGATGATTCTTTAATGCGGTACCGTTCTAGCACTCCATCTGAATTTGGAAATGATACAACAACAGTTGAATTTCCAGAAGTAAATCGATTGGGAGCGTTCACTAAAGATTGCTTTAATTCTGCAATGTTCAGTTCAAATAATTTAGGACTTCTTAGGTTTTTTTTGTTGGCTACAACAACAGCATCTGCTTTTTCTGAAGTAGGTTTCCATGGATCTTTTTTCGTTTGAGCCCAAGAAAACCCGCTGATAGCTACAAGTGCTACCATGAGTAATTTGTTTTTCATACTTATAATTCGGTTAAATTAGTTGCGTCAAATATAAGTTTTTATTAATAAGTTTTATGAATAAAACTAATATCCTTGATGAATGTTTAATAAATTGTGAAAATTGTTAAAAACTTATTATTTTGATTGAGGCTAAAAGGTATAATTGCTAATGACCTGTAAAGCTTATAGTTTTCGGTACTTTTTGTCAGCAAAAAAAACGTCCCGATGTACCGGGACGTTTTTGCTTCTGCCGAGAAAGCTTCAATGTTATCTGTTAGGACCAAATTAGTTTTTTGGTGAAAGTCTTCTTCTCTTGACTAAATAACATTGCTTTTACTATTACGAAGATGACTCTTTTTATGCTTTGGCGTGTTATAGAATTACGGACAAAAATTATACAATTCCCATTTCTAACTAGTTGAATGTTTGTTAATAAGATTTTAATAAGCTTTTGGATTGCGTATTATTTTAATACAAAAATTAAATACTTTTAAGTATGTGAAATTGAATTGTATTTGTAATTTTCATAGTGAATGACAGCCTCTGTTTTCGGGATAATACAGAGGCTGTTTTTTTATTTTATGAAAAATATACTAATCGGTATATTTAATTTATATCTTTGTTTTATAATAACAATAAAATGATTTCTAAAGCCGACCGTACCAAGCAATTTATTATCGAGAAAATCGCACCTATCTTTAATTGCAAAGGATATGCTTGTACTTCACTCAGTGATATGATTATGGCTACCGGACTTACAAAAGGGAGTATATACGGCAATTTTGAAAACAAAGATGAGGTAGCTTTGGCAGCTTTTGATTATAATTTTCAATGTGTAGTTTCACATATTCGAAGTAAAATGGAAACCCGCTCTTCGATTATTGATAAACTGCTGGTATATCCCGAAACTTATAGAAACTATCTCCAACTACCTTTTCTTCAAGGAGGGTGCCCAGTGTTAAATACCGCCATCGAAGCTGATCATACTCATCCTCAACTGAAGTCAAAAGCTGCCAATGCGATACAGTTTTGGCGCGGCTCTATGGAACGACAACTGAATGAAGGTATTGCCTCAGGTGAAATCAAATCTGATATTAATATCAATGAAGTGTGTACAGTGATTATTTCATTAATACAGGGCGGTGTGATGCAGACCAAAGTAACGGGTAACACTATGGCTCTTAAAAGTGGTATGGATTATTTAGAACGTTTGATCAAAGATTTAAAGCAATAAAAAAATTTATAAAAAAATATACCAATCGGTATATAATTAATCAATTAAAACCTAAATAAAATGAAAAAGTTGGTAAAAACATTCCTTCTGGGAAGCCTAGTAGTGGCTACTGCTATTCAGGCTCAAAGCATCAAAACCATTAAAGGATTTCAACACGTTGAAAGTGTGGTGAAAGAAGGACGTTATCTTTATGCTGCGGATATTGGCAAAGCCTTAACTCCCGATGCCAAAGACGGAGATGGGAAAGTAAGGAAACTCGATGCCAATGGAACTGTGTTAGATTCTGCTTTCGTAAAAGAACAGCTAAATGCTCCCAAGGGACTAGCCGTTGATAAAGGGGTTTTATTTCTTACCGACATTGATCGTTTGGTAGCCATTGAACTAAAGACGGGTACTAAATTATATCAAATCGATTTTAGCACAGTGACACATTTTCTGAACGATATTGCGGTATGGGACAGTAACACGCTCTATGTTTCCGCAACCGATACCAACAAGTTGTTCAAAGTGAATCTTATCAATAAAGCGTTTACCGAAGTCATTATTGATAAACCGGTTCAAGGTATCAATGGCTTATTTTGCAACAAAAAATCAAGCCTGCTTTATGTAAATGGATTGGGAAGCAACAACAAAGCTAATGGTGTACTAGGCTTCATCAATCTGAAAGACAATACTTTCACACAATTGGCTACTGCTGAAGGATTATACGATGGACTGGCTGTAGTAAATGAAGTTTTATATGCCAGTAATTGGGTAGCTTTTGAAAAGAAAGGGATACTGCTTTCCATTCAATTGTCTAACCATCGCATTAATCGATTGCCATTATTCGAACCCATAGCCGGCCCTGCTGATTTCATTATTAATGGAAACACTATGATAGTACCGGCAATGCTCACAGGAGAGCTGCACTTTATCTCAATTGATACTTCACTAACCCAAAAACTATAAACAGTATGACAACTACACCCACATCGGTTTATACCGTTCGCTTTAGCGACTGTGATTTGTTCGGACATTTAAATAACGCTCGTTATATTGATTATTTTTTAAATGCTCGCGAAGATCACCTGAAGCATTACCACAATCTTAATTTAGAAGAGTTTTACCAAAACAATATAGCTTGGGTAGTAGGCGGACACGAAATTGCTTACCTGCGTCCGGCCTTATACAATGAGACAATAACCATACAATCAACTTTGCTCAAAGCTGATACCGAATACCTTTTGGTCGAAACCCAAATGAAAAATGAAAACCAAAATCACCTAAAAGCTATAATGCGCACCCGCTTTGTGCCGGTAAACACTAAAACAGGAAGAAAAATTCCGCACGAGCCTTCCTTTATGGAGTGGGCTAAAACCATTGAAAATAGGGAAGTAGCTGAATATACTACCTTGCAGGAAAGAATAGAGCAATTAATATAGTAACAAAAAAACCGAGACTCAGTAAGCCTCGGTTGAAATAAAATCCAAAAAACTATAACCTAATAATTGTTTGAATTTTGACAGGTTTTTTTTGGGGAAGCAATACTGAATACAGTTGGTAATAGGGGGCTATATTCAGTATTGTTTCAGAGACTTTTAAGTTTTGGGCTAAAAAGGGTATATGGTATCGTAATGGTCTAAATCAATTTGCTGACATTATTATGATACAAATATATGTCGTTGATTATAAGTGTTTTAATAAAATAAGACGATAGGAATTTTGGTATAGATAAACGGTATAAAATGTTAGATGAGAGGGAATTAAGTCTTTTTTTTATTAGAGTAAATTACCCTGAAGTATTTCCTGCCATAGTGCTAATTTCTTATCAAGTGGCATCCCGGCATGAGCAGGACTCGTAGAAGGTAGAATGACTAAAGTATAATTTCTTTCAACAGAAACATACTTTTTAAAGTATTTTGCCGCAGCTTGTCCGTTAAAAAAGATGTGAGTAATAGCAGGATGGTTTTTTAGGAAATGGTTAAAATCATTAGGCACTTCTTTTACAATAGCACTATCCAAACTGCCCGAACGCTCACATGCCTGCAGTACATCCCACAAGGCAATGTTATTTTTAAGTAACATTTTTTTTCGGATTTCATAATCAGTTGTAAATTCTTCCTGAAACAGAGTAAACATTATCTTCCAAAAGTGATTTTGTTGATTGCCATAGTATTGCTGCATTTGTAATGACTGTATTCCGGGCATAGTGCCTAAAATCAAGGTTTTGGCATCGGGAGTGGCAAGGGCAGCAAAGGAGGTAATAGTCATAATCCAAAGATACACTTTTGATTATTCATCTCTCATCATAAAGGTTACAAGACTTTGAAAGGAGCTACTATCTCTGCCGCTTTATCTTCTTTAGTTACTATTGAAGCATCTTTTATACTTTCGGGTTTAGTAATTGGCTGTAGTGGTGGTGCAACTGATTTTTTGCTTGATAGTTCTGTCTGTTGCAGTATCCATAGATTTGTTATTATTACTATGAAAAGGAGGCTTAGTGTATAAGATGTTTTCATGATTACTGTTTTTAAGTAATAATACTGTTAGGCTAAGTTCTTTATAATGAGTTGAAAAGGTGTTACAGTATTTTTTGTATAAGTTTTAAAATTTACATCCTGTCATAAAAAAACCGCCTCGATTTAAAGAGACGGTTTTAAAAATGCTTTTTAATTTTTTCAACTAATCAAATTGAGGTTTAAGTCGTAGTATATAGGGTTTTCTCAATTTATAACAACTTAAATGATAAAGAAACAGGCAACTCAAAGTTCAATTTATAACCCTTAAATCGTATGCAACTTGTACTGCTAAGCAGTTGGTTGCCTGTTTTATTCTTTTATAGTATCCTGCAGGCTAAATTTCATATGCAGAATTCTGTTTTTGAAAGCAGCAGCATTGTTCAGACTCTTTTTGTTAAATGAGAATTCAATTTGTTCTTGATTATCCAACACAATAGTAAAATCATAATCATTACTTTTAAAATAGTTTAAAAAATAATTCAAGTCTTGTTTTTTCTTACTGATTTTTACTTCAACAATAGCATTCAACGAAATGGCTTGATGCTTTAGTTTATAAAGCAATAAGTTACTTTCATTTATAATCCCAAATTTTGATTTGTAGACTCCCATTGCATTGTAATTTTTGTCTAACTGGCTTGTTGGTATTGTTTGTTCTTTTTAATTTTTCTCTTGATTAAAGAGATAAGTTCGCATGCCTGATCTTTACAAGCGGCATTTACATGTATAGAAGTAAAGTTATGATTTGATGTTATCAGGAAAATTTCATAACGATAACTTTTCTTAACCAAAGAGTATACTAACAACATTCCGGAGAACAGAAAAAGTGGAAGCTTATAATTTTGTTCTAAATATTTTTCCAAAAAAACAGTGGCCGTTGCAAAAATGCAGGAAAGCATGAATAAGAAAGAGTTGTTTTTTATGTTTCGTTGTTTTTTGAAATAAATTCTTCTAATCTCGCTGATGTCAAATTGTACTAATTCGTCATTTTTGTTCAGGTAAATACGATTCTGAAATAGTAATCCAATAGTGTTAAAATGCTCTAAATGATTATCTTGTGGGCTGTGGAAAATAGTGTTCATGAGGTAATATATTTTTTTGTGCGACAGATTGCATGGTAGTTTTTGATAGAGGGCTTTTAGCTAAGATTTAGTTTAAAAACCGTCCCGATTTCTCGGAACGGTTTAGTGTCAAATAAATAAATAATATAATAAACCACCCTTGAATTTCCTCAAATCTGAGGGTTTTCTTTGCTAATAAAGCCATTTTTTGACAGCGGTTTTGCCGTCTTCTGTTGTGGCTCTAATAATTATTGCTTGTTGCGTAATGTTAAGATTGTTGATAGTAGTTTCAGCAGCGTGAACTTTTTTGTTTTCATATAATACCTGGCCATTAATTGTATAAAGCTGTATGGTATTTAACATAGTATCTCCTGATTTTATAACTACGGATTGATTAGCAGTATGATAAACTTCAAGCGTGCTGGCTGAGAACTCGTTAGTTACAGTTCCTAAAGATGAGGATGCTGTGGCATAGGTTAACTCAAAGCGATTGTTATAACTACCGCTGCTACTGGTAAAAGTATAGTTTCCTGTTTTTAGATTAGTATATGTATTGGTTAACTTGTCGTGCAGGTAAACGATAAATGTTGAGGAGGTAAAAAAGCCATCCATATGATCAATAGCAAAGGTATAAGTTCCGCCTTGAGAGGCTGTAAAACTTAAAGGGACCACATCATTAACAGAAAAAGGGAGCCCTTTGAATTGGATAGCGTATCGGGTATCTCCTATAAGTGAAGCTAAAGCGACTGCACCATCATTCCAATAAGCACCGTCATAACCGTTATCATAACCGTCAGTGGCTCCTGTACGGTAACCAAATAAGGTTTGTGAGAAGGCACCATTGGTATTGGTTACATTTAGCCAAACACGGTTGGTTTCTGCAAAATATTTTGATTTAACAGTTGATACAGTAGCCGCTTGCATTTTAAAAGCACCAATAACAACAAGTAAAAACAGTTTGATGCAACGTGTTGATTTCATCTGATTTTGAGTAATTGTTTTCATGACATTAGGGGTTAAGTTATGATACTAATTCGGGTTTGTTATAGCAAATCTATTACAAATGGTTCTGCAGGTTTTTCAAATTCGGTTGAGTATCGCTTTTCTGTAGACGAATGGTTTTTTTTGAAAGACAAAAGGTGTTTTTTATCGATATAATGCTTGTTTATAGGGTTTTGGTATCGATAATACGCATAAAAAAAGAGTAAACTAAGTTTTGGTTCCTAGTTTACTCTCGGGCTTTGGTACTATATAAATTTAAGCTACTTGACTACAATAAATTAAGTCGTTTCATTAACTCGGGTTTATTACCTCGACTTACCGGAATCACATCTTTACCAATTAACACACTGTTGTCTTCGATGTCAATAATTTTTTTGGTATTGATGATATAGGAGCGATGGATTTTTAAAAACAGGTTTTTGGGTAATTTCTCTTCAATTTTTTTCAGGGTGGTGTGTACCGTATAAGAATTGGTATCCGTTTTAATACTAATGTAATCTCCTTTGGCTTTGATTATCGTTATGGTTGGAATATCAATTTTAATCAAACGGTTACTAATATTGACATAAAACTCATTGGTTTTGTCAGCAGGCATTTTATCATCAACAAGTGCGCCTTCTTTTTTGGGAGTATCTACTCGCCAGTTTAATTTTTGCATGGCTTTTTCAAAACGCTCTTCGGTGATTGGTTTTACCAGATAATCAACTATACAATCGTATTCAAACGCATTGATAGCAAAATTTTTATCCGAAGTAATCAGGACAATTTTTGGCGGATTTTTGATGGTGTTTATGAAATCAAAACCGGTAAAATCGGGCATGTGTATGTCAAGGAATACAACTTCTACTTCGTTTTTATTTAAGTATTTAATGGCTTCTATGGCGTTAGAAAATTCTTCTACGACAGTAAGTTCGGTATGTAATGAAATCATTTGAGCTATTACCGCTCGGGCCATCATTTCGTCATCTATAATAATACAATTCATATGCTTTGGGTTATAGGCAGTTTACATAATGCTGCATTAAAGTTAGTGTTTTTTCAAATTCAATTTGTAAATCTTTTCTACTATTGGGTTCCGATTTTTCATATTCATCGGCTAAATGATAACTGTTTTCAAGCCCTAAAATAGCTATTTTATTTTTTAATTTATGAATGCAACCCATTGTTTGTGACCATTTTTTGAGATGCAAACTCACGTAATAGGCGTCAATTTCTATAGGCAATTCAAATTTCAGGATGTTGATAAAATTTTGTTTTATCACCTTATCATTTCTTGAAAGTTTTAAGATGTATTCAATATTAGGCTTTTCCATGATGCTTTGGTAGTTTAATGAAGAAAGTAGTGCCAACTCCTACCGTACTTTCTATCCAAATATCGCCATTATAATTGTTAATTATTCGTTTTACAATGGCAAGTCCAATCCCGGTTGCTTTTTCTTCATCTGAAAAAGACTGAAATAAATCAAATATTTTGGCTTGGTATTTAGTGTCAATTCCTTGACCATTATCTTTGATAGAGAAAACATAATCTTTTGCATTTTCTACATATGATATTTCAACCAGCCCTTCTTTTTTATCTATATAATTGACGGCATTACTGATTAAGTTTTGAAATAATTGTTGCATTCTGAAACGGTCCGTTTCCAGTGTTGGTAATTTCTTTTTAATCGTTACTGCCACATGTTCAGGAATATGAATAATGGTAATGCAGTTTTCTACTATTTCATTTAAGTCTATTTTTTCTGTAATTTCTTTGCTGGAATCTACTTTTGAATACATCAAAATTCCCTGAATCAGGTTATCCATTTTTTCAACCTTGTCTTCAATTAATTCAAAATAGCGGTTGGTTTCTTTATTAAACAACTTTTCATTGTCTTCTTTGATCCAAGTAATCAAGGCATGAATACTTCGCAAAGGAGATTTTAAATCGTGGGATACCATATGCGCATATTCATTTAGGCGCTCGTTTTGTATTTCTAATCGTTTTAGTAATTGTTCTTTTTGATGCTCCAGCTTTTTTTGTTCGGTAATATCTAAATGAATACCAATAGAACCTATGATTTCCCCATTTACGTTATAATTGGGGGCCCCACTGATAAGCCAATGCTTTTCTTCACCGGTTTTGATGTTAACGGCGATTTCATAGGAGTTTGAGAGCCCGTCAGACCGATCTTTTATCTTTTCTTCAAAAATGGCTATGCTTTGCTCGTTTAAAAATAATTCAGAGGCTTTATGTCCCAGCAATTCATCAGTGGTGTAGCCACTCATTTCGGCAAATGACTGATTGGCTAATTTAATAATATCATGACTATCGACCTCCAAGAGTCCCATATTCATATTGGCAATAATATTGCTGTACTTTTCTCTTTCGGCTTCCAGACTTTCCCGGTATTTTTTCTTGATGGTTACATCTTCATAACTCCACAAATAACCGTCTAATCGTTCTCCTTTGTAAATAGGTATAAACGTTCTTTCGAGTATGCGGCCATCGGTAAGTTCAACTACTTCAGCAATAACAATTTCTTTTTGCTCTAAGGTTTCTTTAATTCGGGTTAAAAATTGATCCGGATTTTTAAAATAATCTTTTACTCCCACAGCTATCATCTCGCAATCCAATCCTTTGAGCACTTCAGGATCGGCATCTATTTCAAACAAAGAACAGAATTTGGTATTAACCAATAGTATTTTATTATGATCACTTTCAAACAAAATTCCGGATTGCAGGTTGGCAATCAAAGTATTTAATCGGTTTTCGGATTCTATAAGTTGTTGACTGAATTCTTTTTCAAAGGAAATATCTTCTTGTATAGTGAAATATTTTTTAATCTTACCATACTCATCGTGTAAGGCCTGTCCTTGAATGCGGACCCAGTATTTTTGTTTGGATTTGGTATAATTTATAATCTCACAGTAAAAAGGTAATCCGTTTTTGATTTGCTCATTGAGATAATTTATGGTTTTCGAATCAGTTTCCGGGCCGTGTAACAAAACATCTGGTCTTTGTTTTATTACTTCTTCTAAGGAGTATTCGGTTAGTTCTAAAAAACTCGAATTCACCCATTCAATTTTTCCATCTTTATCTGAAATGAGTACAGGATTACTGTTTTTTTCAGCTATAGAGGAAAGTAGTACTAATTGTTCTTCTCTTTCTTTTTCGAGCGTGACATCTTCAATAATAGCAAAGTACTGTAATACTAAGCCTCGAGAGTCCAGAATAGGTTGACCTGTTATTTTGGAACGGAAGGTTCCTTTTTGTTTTTTGGTATGTATGTATTCAACGTCAAAAGCTTCTCCTTTATAAAAGGCATCAATCATTTTATAAATCTCTTTCTTGTTGGATAATTTGCCTCGGCCTACTTCAATCAGTGATTTACCGATAATTTCATCTTTTGAAAATCCGGTAAGATATTCAAAGGCTTCGTTGCACCAAAAGATATCGCCTTGCGGATAAGTAAAAACCACACCATTTTTATTGGCACTGGCTACCAGAGAGAGTTTGTTTAATTCGTCTTTATCAATTTTGAGTTGCTTTCTTTGCTTATCAATAGTTTCGATGAGGTTTTTTAATTCATTGTTGTTTTTTTCTTGGTTGTTTAAAACATGCAGTATATCTAATAATGAATCGTGGTAAGCAAAATCAGTAGCTTCCAATTTTTTATTGTCAACTTCTTCCAAAGACATGAACCAAGGCGATCCAATGAAAAGAAATCCGTTGGCTTGTTGCTCAAACTGGCCTCTTAATGTTATAGCATTAAATCCTTTAGAGGTAAGTACTATTAACTGATTGAGGAGTGATTTGAAATTTTCGGGGGTAACGTTATCTTTAAAAGGTCTGACTATCGTAAAATAGGTTGTAAACGATTTATCTTCCTCCAATTCAGGCATTATTTTAGCCATACTGTTCCCAAAACTCTTAATTGTCAAATTCTCGTCAATTAGGATATAGAAGGGAAAAATATGATTTAAAGTAGGCCCCGTAAAAGTAAATTGTAAGTCAGCCATAAAATACCTTTGCTTTGAAAAACGATTAATTTTATTCCGTTATCAATTCATTACAACTCCAATACTCCAATAGTTTTTGAATTTTAAAAACATAGTCCTCGTATTTCAGAGGTTTTAAAATATATCCGGCAATGCCAATTTTGTAACATTCTTTCACATCCTTAAAATTGCTGGAAGTGGTTAAGATTATAGTTGGAATATATTTTAATAAAGCATCATTTTTTAAAATGGTTAAAAATTCTATTCCGTTAAGTTTTGGCATGTTCAGGTCTAATATTATGATGTGCGGCAAATTATCCTTTTCTTTTAAAAGGGATAATGCAGTTTCTCCGTTATTGGCTTCAATAATTTGATGTGTTAATCCCAATGCGGATATGACTCTGTTGAATTTCATAATTTCAATGGAGTCATCTTCAATGAATAGTATTTTTAATGTTTTTACCATTAGATTTTGGGAGTTATTCTATTACAAAAATATTTTAATGGTGTTGAGTTTGTTCTTAATTTCGTCTGACAGTCGTTAGCTATAGTTGAATAACGTAATAATGTAGACGAGTGGTTTATATTAGCAGATGAATGAAAAAAAATACTGATTTGGTTTTCTACTTTTTATTTAGGTTTATACCTTCTGATTTTCTTGAGATGTCTTTAATAATTATGTCTAATTCTTCTGCCGATTCTAATAGGTGCGTTAATAGTTTTTCATTGTCATTATCATCGATGCCGTAATTTTTGATAATATCTATTAAACTCATCATTCGAGCAAGCGGTGCTCTAACCACATGTGATTGTATCCAGGCAATTTCTTTTAGTTTCTCATTTTGCTTTTCGATGGCGTCAATATAAGTAAATCGTTCGGTGACATCATTAGCCAATATAATTCGACCTGTTGTATTTTGAAAAGGCAGGGTGTTACTTTGAATTTCAACATAAATAATTTCACCGTTTTTCTTTTTGTGCCTGAAGGTGCCCATAGAGTAGGAGCCTTTGGTTTGATTAAGAAATTCTACTCTTTCAATTAACTCCGGAATGTCTTCTTCAGGTCTGATGTCTTTAATGGTCATTCCCAAAAACTCCTGTAAAGAGTATCCATAATGCTTTTCTGCAGCTAAGTTTACATCTAAAAACCGGAGTGTTTCAATATCGTAAACCCACATAGGTTGTGGGCTCAAGTGAAACAAATCGCTGTAGCGTCTTTCAGAGGTTTCGAGTTGTAATAGTGTTTTCTTTCTCTCGATATTGTAAACAATACTTTTGTATAAAGAATTCGAATCCAATTCATCTTTAATCAGGTAATCAGAAACCCCAAGGGATAAGGATTTAATTCCAAAATTAATATCCGAATAACCCGTTAAAATGATTAGCGGAATTTCATGACTGAGCTGTATAATTTCGGTAATGAGTTCTTCACCACTTTTATCCGGTAATGTTAAGTCTAATAATATTAAATCACATTTGATGTTGCTATCCGTTAGTATGGTCTTAGCATCTTTAAAATTTTTTGCCCATGAAATTACAGGTGACTCAAAACGCTCTTCCAAATAGTCTACAATGAGCGTGTAATCGCCTAAGTTGTCCTCAACAATCAGAATTTGATAGGGCTTATGATCTTTAATAGGTTTCATACTAGTTTTTTTTAAGGAAGTTGTACTACGCTAATCCAGAAACTTTCTATTTTGGCGACTGCTTGCATAAATTCATTGACATCTACCGGTTTGGTGATAAAACAATTAGCGTAATGATTATAAGCTTCAATTATATCTTTCTCTGAGGAGGAAGTGGTAAGCATAATAATAGGAATGTGCCTGAAATTTTTACTGTCTTTGACGTATTGTAATACTTCATGGCCGTTTTTCTTAGGCAAATTAATGTCGAGCAAAATCAGGTTAGGCACTACCGCATCTTGAAAAGGGGGCTTTTGGTTTAAAAAATCTATAGCCTGTTTATCGTCTTTAGCAACACTTACTTTATTGATTATTTTGCCTTCTGCTAAAGCTTCAGTAGTTAAAAGAATATCTCCTTCGTTGTCTTCTACCAGTAAAATGTGAATGGGTCTCGTCATAATATTTTATTTTTTAGGAATAGTAAAAAAGAACGAGGTTCCTTTTCCTTCTTCTGATTCTAGCCAAACATGACCTCTTAGATTTTCAATAATTTTTTTTGTAATCGCGAGTCCCATACCGGTTCCCGAGTATTCTTCCTTGTTGTGTAAACGCTGAAAAATGATGAATATTTTAGTAAAATACTCTTTGTTGATACCAATGCCATTGTCTTTTATTTCGAATCTCCATGCTGTGTTGGTTTCCTGACATGAAATGGTAATGATTGGATTTATTCCCGGCGCTGAATATTTGAGTCCGTTGCTGATTAAGTTTTGAAAAACTTGTTTTATCGGAGCGGAATGCGTCCTTATTTTGGGTAAAACTTCGTTATTTACTGTTGCTTTCTTTTCTTCAATTTGTTGATAGTACAAAAGTTTGATTTCTTCCACTACTGAGTTCAAATCAACTTCTTCCAGTTTGGTTTCGTATTTACCTATTCTTGAAAACTCTAATAAATCCAGTATAATTTGACGCATTCGTTTGGCTCCGTCTACGGCAAAGAAGATGTATTTTTTACCTTTATCATCCAATACGTCTTCGTATTTCTTTTCAATTTGAGAAAGAAAACTGGTAACCATTCGCAGCGGTTCCTGTAAATCATGTGAAGCAACATAGGCAAATTGTTCCAGTTCTTGATTGGATATGGCTAGCTCTTTGACGTGATTTTCTAACGATCGATTTATTTTTTTGAGTTTAGATTCGGTCTTTTTTCTTTCGGTTATATTTTTAAAATAGATCGTCAATCCCATTATGGAAGGAAAGGCATTCAATTCAAACCAATTTCTTGTTATTTTAGAATACACCTCAATTCTGATCGGTTTATTTTGAGCCTTGGCTTTATAAAATGCGGTGTGAATTTTTTCAGAGATACGGCCTTCATACAACTCCCAAAAGTTTCGACCAATCATTTCGTCTTTAGTTTTACCGGATATCCTTTCGGCTTCTTTATTCCAATAGGTTATATTCCATTGGTTATCAAGCGTGTAAAATCCATCTTGTATACTTTCCAGAGTTTCTGAAAGTAGCTGTGTCGTTTCTATTATTTTTTGTTCCTGATTTTTTCTTTCAGTAATATCAGATCGTATGGCTACATATTGATAAGGTTTACCATCTTCGTTTAAAAAAGGAACTATGGTGGTATCAACCCAATATGGGGATCCGTCTTTGGCTTTGTTTTTTAACTCACCTTTCCATACTTTACCTTTAGCAATAGTGGTCCAAAGCCGTTTTATAAATTCTTTCGGATGGTAACCGGAGTTAATGATGCGATGGTCTTGACCCAATAATTCTTCGCGGTCATACTTGGATATTTTACAAAAATTATCATTCACGTGAGTGATAATTCCCTTTTGGTTGGTAATAGCCACTATTGAGGATTCATCAATGGCATATTTATAATCGGATATTTCTTTTAATCGTTTTAGTAATTCTTCTTCAACAATTTTTTTCTCGGTTACATCACGTTCAATAGAAATCCAATGGGTATATTCTCCTTCGGCATTAGTTACCGGATTTAGAGAGAGTTGTACCCAATATTCTTCACCCGTTTTGGTATAATTGATGATAGTTACCTCGCAAGGTTTCCACTCATCAAGAGATTTGTAAAAACGTTCTAATTCCTTACTGTCGGTATTAGGACCTTGTAATATTTTGTGTGTTTTGCCAATAATTTCTTCCTGAGTATAACCGCTCATGCGGGTAAACGATTCATTAACATAAACAATTTTACGCCCTCCATTTTTAGAAGGTTTGGCTTCTTTTATAACTACGGCATCATTGGTATTGGTAATTACCGATTCTAACAGTTTTAATCGCAATTCTTCTTCTTTTCTCTTGGTAATGTCCTGCATGGCTCCGATGATTCGTATAGCTTTGCCTTTAGTATCCCGAATTACAATTCCTTTGTTAATTACATAAGCGTACTGACCATTACTTTTTTTGTATCGGTATTCTTCAATCCAATTGGTTTTGTTGCTTTTAACTGTGGCATAATAACTGGCCGTTATTTTTTTAATATCCTCCGGATGTATGTTTTGAGTCCAAGCAATACTTTCATCTTTCAGTTCGGACAACTTGTAGCCGAATATTTTTTCAATACCATCACCCCAATAAATTTTATCTTCTATTAGGTTCCAGTCCCAAATGGCATCAAAAGTAGCTTTGGTTACATATTCAAATCGTTTCAGCGCTTTTTCAACATCTGAAGTTCGTTCTTGTACACGTTGCTCTAATTCTTCGTTTAGTAATTTAAGAGCCTCTTCTGCTTTTTTGCGCTCTGTAAAGTCTCTGGCGATACAATAGAGTTTTCCGGTAACGTTATTGGGAGTAGCATTCCAATCTAACCAAATATACTCACCGTTTTTTTTGCGGTAACGATTAAAAAAATGAATTACCGTAGCTCCTGATTTTAATTGACTATAGGCTTCCATTGTGTTGTCGATATCATCAGGATGCACAAAATCAATGAAGGGTTTTGCGATTAGTTCGTTTTCAGAATACCCTAAAATTTTATTAAAACTACAATTGGTAATTTCAAAATAGCCATCAGTATTGGCAATACAGGAAAAGTCATTACTGTTGTTAAAAAAATATTCAAACTCTTTAATCTGTTTTTGGGCGGTTATTTTTTCTGTAATATCTCTTACCGTATGGATTATGAATTTTAATTGCCCGTCATCATTCAACAAAGGAATATTTTCGGGTTCCCAATATTTTATTTCAAAAGCGGATGTTCCCCGAATAGGAATATCATACTTTTGAATGTCCATTTTATGCTTAAGTTTTGTTTTAATAACCGTCTGCAGCGATTGAGATAAGTTTTTGACGCCATCTGCCTTAGGGTCGTTATCATTGTCCGGAAAAGCTTCAAAAATTCCTTTTCCTATTAAATCACTACTTTTTGAATTGGTAGCTTCAAGATAAGCCTCATTTACATCAACGATGGTAAATTTTGGAGCATCAGGAGATAGTACCAAACTGGGAGTTGGTGAAATTTTGAAGAATTCAAAAAGCGCCTTTTTTCCAATCATAATATTAGTATAATATAAACCGGCTTCTTTCTCTGAAAAAAAAAGAAATATTAATAATTTACTATTAATGGAGGCATTTTGTGGTTTTCCAAAGTTAACTTTTTATTTTGAGTTTTTATATGATTTTACTGTTAAAAAATCACTTGAAAGTAATAAAAAGTTGTTTTTTGCTCATTTCTTGGGAGTTACCAATTCTTTATTTGAAATAAATCCCGATAAAAAGTCAAAGCTATATCAAGTTGTGTAAATGTAAATGTTTTAAAGAAAATTACAGGAAATAAGTTTGTCTGTTTCCTTCAAAACCGTTGGATGTAAAATGAGTATCCACAAAGGTGCTGATGACCTTTTTAAGTCTCGAAAAATCATAAGGTTGGTTGATAAAAGCATCAGCTCCTTCAGAAAATATAGCGTTGGTATCTTTTAAAACTGAATTGGAATCATAAACGATTAGCGAAGAATTCTTAAAGCTGTCCAAGTTTCTTATTTTTCTAACTTCATCACTGCAATCAATGTTGGTATCCAGAAAAATGATATCCGGTTTAGTCTCGTGTGATTTTGCAGCATTGGTCACCGCTTTTTCTAAACAGTAGTAATCTCCAATATGGCAAAACCGGTCTAATTTGGATAAGGCGTTTTTAAACACAATTCGAGTTTCGATATTATCACCTATCAGCAGTACATTAACGGTATTTTTTTCCGTTCCCATAGTAGTTTACTTAAAGAGTTTTCTTTTATTCGGACAAAACTAAAGGACAGCTCTTTATAAAAATATGACGGTAGTCAAGAATACTGTTTTTTTGAAAATACCAAGTATTATGTCCCTGATTGTAGTTAAATTTTGATGAAATAAGATTTAAATGCTTAAATTTGAAATCCAACCGCTATAGCCTTTCCAAAAAATGAAAAACTCTGAATTACTACAGGCGATTGTACAAAATGCCATTGACGGTATCATAACCATTGATACCAAAGGGATAATTGAACACGTAAATCCATCGGCCAGTAAGCTTTTTGGTTATGAGCCTTCTGAGATGATTGGAAGAAACATTTCTATGTTAATGCCACCACCGGATAGCCTGCAACATGATCAATACTTGCATCGTTATGATGTTACTCACAAACCCAGAATTATTGGTATCGGAAGAGAAGTGACAGGCCTTAGAAAAGATGGTACTAAATTTCCAATGCAACTTGGTGTAAGCGAAGTACATTATACTGATCAAACGTTTTATGTTGGTTTTATACACGATCTTACCCAACAAAAAGAAGACACCGAGAGGTTGAAAGACTATGCCTTGCACCTGGAAGAATTAGTTGAAAGGCGAACACAATCATTAAATGATACCATACAGGAATTAGAAAACGCTAAGGAACAAATCAGTATTTCACTTGAGAATGAAAAAGAACTCAACCGTTTGAAAAGTAGGTTCCTTTCGATGGCGTCACATGAATTTCGCACCCCTTTAAGCGCTGTCCTTTTATCGGCGTCATTGATTGACAAATATGCGCAACCCTTTGACAGCAAAGATATAAGTAAACATATAGGAAAGATAAAGAGTTCGGTGGCCGGACTAACCTTCATACTCAATAACTTCCTTCAACTGGAAAAACTGGAAAGCGGTAAAGTAGCTGCGGCTTATACCGACTTTGATCTTAGTGAACTAGGGGAAGAGATTGCTGAAGAAATGCAATTACTAGTTAAAGGAGCTCAGATTATTACTTATCAACACAAAGGACAACAAACCCAAGTCACTCTTGATAAAAATTTATTGAAAAACTCCATAGTAAACCTAATTACCAATGCGGTAAAATATTCGGGTGATAATGCAAAAATTGAATTCATTACAGCCCTTAATGATAATAAGTGTACCATAACGGTCAAGGACAATGGTATCGGAATTCCGAAAGAAGATCAAAAATACCTTTTCGATGCTTTCTTCAGAGCACACAATACCGGAAGTATACCCGGCACCGGACTCGGACTTAACATCGTGGCCCGCCATGTATCGCTGATGGGTGGAGAGATAACTTTTAACAGTACTGTAAATGAAGGAACAGTATTCACACTTTTATTTGACAAACTATGACGAAAGTAGTAATCATTGAAGACAACAACGACATTCGCGAAAATGTTGTTGAAATCCTGAGTCTTTCAGGCTATACCGTTTTTGAGGCTGACAACGGAAAAAAAGGAGCAGAAATTGTCATTGAAAACCAACCGGATATTATCTTGTGTGATATTATGATGCCCGGTATGGATGGCTATGGTGTATTTGAACTATTGCATTCCAATGAAGAAACGAAAGCCATTCCTTTTATTTTTATTACGGCCAAATCGGAAAGAATTGACATTCGCAAAGGGATGGAGATGGGCGCTGATGATTATCTTACCAAGCCTTTTGATGATGTGGAATTAATCAATGCAATTGAAAGTAGATTAAAAAAGAAACAGATTCAACAAGACTTTTACAGCAAATCTTTTGAAAAAATCAAAGAGCTTATCTTAAAACAAGACGGTTTAGGTTTACTTAAGGAAGCTTTGGATGAGCGAAAGGTAAAATCAGTCAAAAAAAGACACGTTATTTATGACGAAGGTGAAAGTGTAAAAGGAATATGGTTGCTGCTATCCGGAAAAGTAAAGACTATCAAAATGACTGAAGAGGGTCGCGAATTGCTTACCGGAATTTTTGAACCTGATGATTTTTTGGCCATCAACGCTTTGTTTGCTGAAGGCGTTTATCTTGACAGTGCCGTTGCTATTGAAGACTCCCAACTTATATTATTTCCGATTGCTCAATTTGAAGAGTTCATCAGCCAGTATCCCGATGTAGGCGAAAAGTTTATCAGAATATTATCCAATCAGGTTAGGGAAAAAGAAGATCATTTAATGCAATTGGCCTACAATTCGGTGCGAAAAAGAGTAGCCGAGGGACTACTGAAATTTTACCGCCAGCAGGGCAACAATGATAAAAGTGTAACGGTAAGTCGCAATAACTTGGCTGCCATGACCGGCACCGCACAAGAAACTGTAAGTCGCACACTGACAGATTTTTGTGATGAAGGATTAATCAAAAAGGAGGGGAGTACTATTATTATTCTTAACGAACAAAAACTGGAGCGACTAAAGAATTAAGAGGGTTAGTTGTTCTCTATTTGTAGTTTGCTTACCACTTCCTCTATGCCGGAGAGGTCAGTTACAATTTTTTCCACCAGATTTTTCTGGGCGGCTGTCGGAACTTTTCCGGTTAGTGTTACTTTTCGGCCATTCAAATCCACAGTAATATCAGCAGTAATCATTTTCTCTTTGTAAATAGCTGCTAAGATATCTTTTTCACTAAGAAGAAGCTCAGTAACAGCACCTGTAGTAATGTTGTTTTGAATAGTCACAATTCCATCAATAAGAGCAATACATTCCGTTGCCAATAGTATTTGGTAGTGCCATTTTAATATGCCATCCAACACTACATGACCGGCATTTACAGCAACGTCAATATTTTTATAAGAACTACCTAAGTTTTTCTCCAATTTCTCGGCAATAGAGGCTATAATATCTTTATCTTGAGGTTGATTTTCCTCAGGTATAACTACCTCAATGGCATCGACTACATTTTTAATTCCGGTTACTTCTTTTACCAGCTTGCATACCAATTCCTTTTTGAAAAATTTATCGACCTTACCGGTAACCAAGACCTCACGATTGCTTATGGCCACAGCTATCTCGACATCCTTTAACAAGGCGTCCTTTTTGAGCTGATTGGCTACTTTTAATGGTAAGCTTTCGTTGCTTTTCATTTGAAAATGTATCTACGGTCTTTAACTGTACAAAATTCGTAACATACTGTACTCTAAAAAAATGATATATATCATACTTTTCAGGTTTTCCACTTTGAAAAAGGATACTGTTTTATTTGTGAAATTTTTCATGTTATGATTTCAGTCATAAATTAACAGTTGTTTAATCCGCAACTTTGTATAAGAAATTTTAAAACAGATTTATCATGTACAAACTATCATTATTTATTGCTGTGGGCTTACTATTTGTATCTTGTGGCAAAAAGGAACAATCAGGCGATGATTTTTCAAAACCTACAACAGAAGAGGCTACAACCAAAGCTGATCCGTCTTCTTACGATCCAAACCGAGGAGAAGGAAAATTTGACAAAGTTGACTTAGGAGCTACTTTAGATCAAGCCATGGCTACGGAAGGTGAAAAAGTATCCGGCGTAAAATGTACTTCTTGCCACAAAGCGACTGATGAAAAATTAGTCGGACCTGGTTGGAAAGGAGTTACTTCACGTCACCAACCTCAATGGATTATGAATTTCATCACCAATCCTGACCCAATGATAAACAAAGATCCAAAGGTACAGGCGCAATTAGAAATTTGTTTAGTACGTATGCCAAATCAAGGCTTAAATGATACAGAAGCCAGAAATATTTTGGAGTATATGCGAAAAATAGACGGCGTTAAATAAACTAAAATAACCGGTCAAACTCTGTGATGAGTTTAAATGATTTGTTAATCTAATCCAATACCAAAATGAAAAATAAATTTGTAAAAGCAATATTCACTATTGCTATGGGGAGTGCTTTGCTCATTTCCTGTAAACCTAAAAACTCCGGAGATGCCGTGAGCGGTGATGCTGCTCAAAAGGCCTATGTAGCTCCGGGAAAATACGATGAGTTTTACAACTTCGTGTCCGGTGGATTCAGCGGACAATTAAGTGTGTACGGTTTGCCAAGCGGAAGATTATTCCGTGTAATTCCGGTTTTCTCTGTAGATCCTGAAAAAGGGTACGGTTACAATGAAGAAACCAAACCAATGCTAAACACCTCGCACGGATTTGTGCCATGGGATGATTTACACCATACCGAAATGTCACAAACTAATGGTGAAGTTGACGGTCGTTGGGTTTTTGGTAATGCCAACAATACGCCACGTATCGCCCGAATTGATTTAAAAACATTTACTACCAAAGAAATCATCGAGTTGCCTAACAGCGCCGGGAATCACTCTTCTCCTTTTATCACTGAGAATACAGAGTATGTAGTAGCGGGAACTCGTTTTAGTGTACCTGCTGATAATTCAAATGGTGATGTTCCGATTAATACTTATAAAAAGAACTTTAAAGGTCACTTAAGCTTTGTAAAAGTAGGTAAGGAAGGCCAAATGGATATTGCTTTCCAAATCCAATGTCCTGGGGTGAACTTCGACTTGTCTCACGCCGGTAAAGGAAAATCTCACGGTTGGTTCTTCTTCTCTTGCTACAATACAGAACAAGCCAATACCTTGTTAGAAGTTAATGCTTCGCAAAAAGATAAAGATTTTATCATGGCCGTAAACTGGAAAAAAGCAGAAGAGTATATCAAAGCCGGAAAAGGAAAACTGACTCCAACCAAATATGCGCATAACGTATATAATGAAAGCACGCATACCGCCACTTCTGAAATCAAAACACAAGTATTGATTTTAGATTCTAAAGAATTGAAAGATATCTGTTATATGATTCCTTGTCCAAAATCACCTCACGGTTGTGATGTTGACCCAACAGGAGAATACATTGTAGGTTCAGGAAAATTGGCCGCTTTAATTCCGGTGTTTAGTTTTGATAAATTGCAAAATGCTATCAAAAACAAACAATTTGAAGGAGAATATGATGGTATTCCGGTTGTTAAATATGAAGCAGCGCTTCACGGAGAAGTTCAAAAACCGGGCTTAGGACCATTACACACCGAGTTTGACGGAAAAGGAAATGCTTATACTACGTTCTTCGTATCTTCTGAAGTAGTAAAATGGGATATCAAATCGCTTAAAGTATTAGACAGAGTTCCAACTTACTATTCTGTTGGTCACTTATGTATCCCTGGTGGTGACAGTAAAAAACCATTTGGAAAATACTTAATCGCGTACAATAAAATTACTAAAGACCGTTACTTGCCAACCGGACCTGAGTTAGCCCAATCAGCTCAAATCTTTGACATCAGCGGCGATAAAATGCAATTGATTTTGGATTTCCCAACCATTGGAGAGCCTCACTACGCTCAAGCGGCACCGGCTGACTTGATTAGAAATAACGGCCAACTTAAATTCTACAAACTGGATGACAACAAACACCCGTTTGTAACCAAAGGAGAAAAAGAAACCAAAGTGGTTCGTAACGGTAAACGTGTTGATGTGTATATGACTTGTATCCGTTCTCACTTCTCACCGGATAATATTGAAGGTATAAAAATGGGAGATGAAGTATACTTCCACATCACTAACTTAGAGCAAGACTGGGATGTTCCTCACGGATTTGCCATCAAAGGAGCCAGCACAGCTGAGTTGCTAATTATGCCTGGGGAAACTTCAACGCTTAAATGGAGTCCGGACAGAGTAGGGATGTTCCCATTCTACTGTACCGATTTCTGTAGTGCCTTACACCAAGAAATGCAAGGGTACTTGAGAGTATCTCCGGCAGGAAGCAATGTTCCGTTAACTTATAGTTTAGGAACCAATTTACCTGCTCCCGACCAAAAATAGAAATCATTTCATCAAAGGAGCAATTTTTAATTGCTCCTTTTTATTTTTCAATTATGAAAACTCAAAAAATTACCTTACTGTCAAAAGCGTTACTTTTGATGGTAGCAGCGCTCTTTGCCGGTTCACTGTTTGTTCCGATGTGGCGAATAGAATTGGAAGCCCCTCAATATCCGGAAGGATTGGTCTTGCAATTGTTTGCCAACAAAATAGGAGGTGATGTAGATATTATCAACGGATTGAATCATTACATTGGTATGTCAACGTTGCATACCGAAAACTTCCCCGAATTCAAGGTATTACCGGTTGTTTTTGGACTGTTTGCTTTAGTTTCATTGCTTTTGATTTTTATCAATAAACGCAAAGGAGTGAAAATCTTCTTATTTACCTATATTGGATTCATACTTTTAGCCGCCGCAGATTTTTACCGTTGGAATTATGAATACGGACACAATTTAGATCCTAATGCTGCTATTAAAGTTCCGGGTATGGCCTATCAGCCACCGTTATTAGGGTACAAACAGTTATTGAATTTTGGTGCCTATTCTATTCCGGATACAGGAGGATGGTTGATGACCGGAGCAGCCGTGTTGCTTTTGTTCATTGTAGTTAAAGAATATAATTTGCTAAAGAAAAAACAATAGTCTCATGAAAAAACCGATGCTTTTCTTTGCCCTTTTACTGGTGCTCGCTTCTTGTGTTTCCGGCGAACCTAAGCCAATTCAGTTAAATACTGACGCATGCGATTTTTGTAAAATGACTATCTCCAACGGCCAATATGGAGCCGAACTGATTACCCAAAAAGGCAGATACTACAAATTTGACGATGTTGCTTGTATGATTCATTTTGCAAAGTCAAACACAGTAGTGCCTTATAAAGCTTTTTTTGTTTCCGATTATTTAATGGCCAATACATTGATTCCGGCTGAGAAATCTTTCTTTCTACAAGGAGGGACCATAAACAGCCCGATGCATGGCAATGCCATAGCTTTTACTTCCGAAAAAGAAGCCAAAGATTATCAGTCAAAATATAAAGCCGCATTGTTAACCTGGAAAGAACTTTACAGCAGTTACTAATGAAAAATAGTCTCTATATAGCTTGTTGCCTTTTTGCTTTTCAACTAATGATGGCCAACACCATTCATGTGGGAAGTCACTATCCCGTAAAAAGTATTAAAAAAGCCATTGCCCTTGCTGTAGATGGTGATACCGTTATGGTGCACAAAGGATTGTATAGAGAAGGAAACATAGTAATCTACAAAAAGATTGCTTTTCTGGGAAAGGATTACCCGGTTTTAGATGCCCAAAAGAAAGGCGAAGTTTTATCGGTTAAAGCGGATAGTGTAGTAGTTCAGGGGTTTAAAATTATCAACTCCGGTTTTGCAGCACTAGACGATCCGTGTGGAATCAAAGTGTATAACAAAAAGTTTGTCCAAATTTATAACAACCGTCTTGACAATAATTTCTTTGGTATTTATCTGCAAAACTGTTCTAATTGCATTGTAAAAGGAAACCATATAGTTTCCCACGGCACCCAAGAACAACTCATCGGAAACGGTGTTCATTGCTGGAAAAGTGACAATTTGCAAATTATTGCCAATACCATTTCGGGCCATCGTGACGGTATTTATTTTGAATTTGTAACCAATTCGGTGATTTGGAGAAACATTTCCGCCCAAAATATTCGTTACGGCTTGCATTTTATGTTTTCCAATGACGATTCCTATATTACCAATTTGTTTAAAAACAACGGAGCCGGAGTAGCTGTTATGTTTTCCAAAGAGGTTAAAATGATTAACAATACGTTTGAAGAAAACTGGGGGGATTCCGCTTATGGTTTATTGCTCAAAGAAATCGCTGACGGGTATATTTTCAACAATAAGTTTGTCAAAAACACTTCCGGAATTTACATGGAAGGGACCTCCCGAATGAAAGTGGAAAAAAATGATTTTATATCCAACGGCTGGGGCATGAAGATTCAAGCCAGTTGCATGGATAACGAAATTGTAAACAACAACTATCTTAAAAATACTTTTGATATCAGCACCAACGGAAGCTTGGTATTAAACACTTTTAACAGCAATTATTGGGATAAATATGAAGGCTACGATTTAGATAAAAACGGAGTAGGAGATGTGCCTTACCATCCTTTGAGCTTATTTGCGGTGTTGACCGAAAAAAATGCTTCCACCATGTTACTCTACCGAAGCTTTATGATTACCTTACTGGACAAATCCGAAAAAGTACTGCCCAGCATAACTCCGGATAATTTTGTTGACAAAACGCCCCTAATGAAGTCACTACCACTATGATTGAAATAAAAAATATTTATAAAAAATTCGGTAAACTCGAAGTGCTTTCGGATGTGAATCTTTCCTGTAAAAAAGGGGAATGCATCGCGCTAATCGGACCAAATGGTTGCGGAAAAACCACTTTGATTAAATCTATACTCGGAATGGTTTTGCCCGATAAAGGTTCAATAGAATTTAACGGAAAAACTGTGCTCAAAGAATATTTGTACCGAGAAAACATTGGTTATATGCCACAAATTGGCCGCTATCCGGATAACATGAGTATCGGTCAGATTATCGACATGATTAAAAAAATCAGAAACTGTCAAAGTGAGTTGGATGAAGACTTGCTGAAAGCTTTTGAAATCGAAAAAATGTACGATAAAAAAATGCGCACCTTATCCGGCGGAACTACCCAAAAGATAAGTGCTGTTTTGGCCTTTTTGTTCAACCCGGATGTTTTGATTTTAGACGAGCCGACAGCCGGTTTAGATCCTTTGGCTTCTGAAATTCTGAAAGAAAAAATCATAAAGGAAAAAGAGAAAGGTAAGCTCATTTTTATTACTTCCCACTTGTTAAGCGAGTTGGATGATTTGATTACCGAAATTATTTTCATGCAGGAAGGAAAGGTCTATTTTCATAAAAAAGTCGACTTGTTACAATCAGAAACCGGAGAAGATAAAATATCCAAAGCCATTGCCCAAATCCTAAAGAAAAACAAAGATGAACAGAATCATTAAAATCATTTTGCTCGACATACTGAAGAACAAAATCGTATTGGCCTATACGCTTATTTTGGCTGTGTTGTCTTGGAGTTCCTTTGCTTTAGAAGACAATTCCGCCAAAGGAATACTCACGATATTGAACGTAATTTTATTTACCGTTCCCTTAGTTTCCATATTGTTTTCCACGATTTATTTATACAACAGTTCAGAGTTTATTGAATTGTTGTTGAGCCAACCGGTTAAACGTAGAAAGATATGGTTGAGTTTGTTTTTCGGACTTTCATTGTCTATGATATTGGCCTTTTTTGTTGGTGCCGGCATTCCGTTATTGGTTAATTCTCCCGATGGAGTAGGACTGATGATGCTTGTGGTTGGCTGTTTGATCTCCGTCGTGTTCGTGGCTTTAGCTTTTCTGAGTTCGATAATGACGCGTGATAAGGCCAAAGGAATTGGGATTGCTATTATGACTTGGCTCTATTTTGCGTTGCTGTTTGACGGTATGGTGCTGTTTTTGTTATTCCAGTTTTCCGATTATCCTATCGAAAATGCGATGGTAGGCGTTACCGCTTTGAGTCCGATTGACTTGGCTCGTATCCAAATTTTATTGCACCTCGACGTTTCCGCGATGATGGGTTATACCGGAGCTATTTTTAAAGATTTTTTCGGCACAACCATTGGACTGACCGTTTCTTTTTTACTGCTTTGTTTTTGGGCCATCATTCCGTTTTTTATTTCCCTCAGAAGATTCAACCGTAAAGATTTATAGTGATGAAAACCGATATAAGAAACCGTAAAGACATTGAAAAATTGGTCAATGCTTTTTATACAAAAGTCAAAACCGATTCCGTTATAGGGTATTTATTTACCGAAGTGGCCAAGGTGAATTGGGATACGCACTTGCCCAAAATGTATGACTTTTGGGAAAACATACTCTTTTGTACCGCCAATTACAACGGAAATCCCATGATGAAACACAAAGAGTTACACGCCAAAAGCGCCATGAACCAAGAACAGTTTATCCACTGGACCTTATTATTTACGGCTACAGTAGACAAACTTTTTGAAGGACCGAAAGCCGAAGAAATTAAAAACAGGGCTATGAATATTGCTTCCTTTATGATGTATAAAACATTGACCTAATGTACCACCATCTTCTTTTAATTGCGCACTTATTGGCTGCCACCATTTGGGTGGGAGGACATTTATTCTTATCGCTCAGATTCTTATCGGAAGCTATGAGAAATAAGGATGTAACTATAATACAAAACTTCAAAGACAAGTTTGAACCTATCGGCATGCCCGCTTTAGTTGTTTCGGTATTAACCGGAATTTTAATGGCGTATGATTATGATGTAACCTTCACCCATTGGTTTTCATTTTCCGGCGGTATAGAAAAGGTGGTTTCTGTCAAATTAATTTTGCTGTTGATTACAGTAGGATTGGCGGTTAATGCCCAATTGTTTTTATTCCCTAAACTGACTTCAAAAGAACTTCCCAAAGCAGCGCTGCAAATTATTTTAGTAACGCTTATCGGCGTAGCCATGTTGGTACTGGGTAGTTTAATAAGAATTGGTGGTTTGTAAGGAGCCTGATTCTTTTACAAAGCCGCCTTTGTTTTCTTTTCGCTTAATCGACTGTTCTACAACGAGTATACCAACGGCTATCATATTTTTTAATTCATAAACTTCTTTACTGGTTCGGTGTCTTCTTTCCAAACCGGCAACTTGATTCTGCCAAATTTTGAGTTGCATTTGCGCTTGAAATAAAGCAGTGTCATTCCGAACTATTCCCACATTTTTTTGCATCAGTACCTGCAATTCCGATTTCATCTTCAGTAAAAACTCAGGATCAATCAAGGAACCGTAATTGTATTTCCATTCCGAAAGCGTTTGTACCGGTTCGGCTTGGTTTATAGTTGCTTTAGCCAGAAATTGAAAGATGTTATCCGCATAAACCAAAGCTTCTAACAGCGAATTAGATGCCAATCGATTGGCTCCATGTAAGCCGGTGCGGGCACATTCTCCACAGGCAAATAAATTAGCTATTGAGGTTTGTCCATGTTGATCCACCGAAATCCCGCCACACAAGTAATGCTGCGCCGGAATAACCGGAATCCAATCTTTTTCAATATGGATATTCAAAAGTTTACAGTTTTCATAAATCATTGGAAAATGTTCTTGAAAGGCACTAGCATTCAAATGGGTACAATCCAAATAAACACAAGCATCGCCTGATTTTTTAAGTTCTTTTTCAATGCTTTGCGATACAATATCTCTGGAAGCCAAATCACCTCTGGTATCATAATCAGGCATAAACTGCCGACCGACTTTGGTTCTCAGGCAAGCGCCAAAACCACGAACCGCTTCCGAAATTAAAAACGTTGCGCTTAAGTCTTTATGGTATAAAGCCGTTGGGTGAAACTGAATGAACTCCATATCCGTTATAACCGCACCGGCCCGATTGGCCATGGCAATTCCGTCACCCGTAGCTATAGCCGGATTGGTGGTATGCCCGTAAAGCTTCCCAATGCCCCCGGTGGCGAGTATCGTATAATCGGATGCAAACACCATAATTTCATGGGTTTGTTCATTCAGCACAAAAGCCCCCAGGCATTTATCGTCACGGGTTATTAAATTGAGTGCAAAATGAAAATCATACAACGCAATAGTGCTCATTTTTCGAACTTGCGCTAAAATGGTGCTTTCAATTTCGTAACCGGTTTGATCTTTATGATGCACCACGCGGTTTTTGGAATGACCGCCTTCTCGGCCTAAATCAAGATGACCATCAGCGGCCACGTCAAATTGGGCACCCCAAGTAATGAGCTCCTGCAGGCGTTTCGGCCCTTCGGTAACGACCATTTCTACTACACTGGTATCGCATAAACCATCCCCGCAGATAAGTGTGTCTTCAATGTGTTTTTTAAAACTGTCATCGCTCTCGTTTTGCACCACAGCAATGCCGCCCTGAGCGTATTTGGTGTTAGACTCGTCTGCTGTAGATTTGGTGACTATAGCTACTGTTCGGTCAGGGAATCGTTCTGCCATTTTCAGGGCCAATGTCAATCCGGCGACTCCGGAACCTATAATTAAGTAATCGGTATGTATCATTAGTTAGATAATTCGAGCATGCGTTCAATGGGAACTAAAGCTTTGGTTCTGATGGTTGCAGCGACTTTGATTTCCGGACTTTCGTTTACCAAACAATCGTATACTTTCTGCAGCGTATTCATCTTCATAAAACCACATTCACTGCAAGCGCAAGTATTGTTTTCTACGGAGGGTGCCGGAATTAAGATTTTATCGGGAACTTCCTGTTGCATTTTGTAAAGGATTCCGGCTTCAGTAGCCACTATAAATTCGCTGGCCGAGCTGGTTTTTACATAGTCAATCATACCCGAAGTAGAGCCGACATAAGCCGCAGTGTCCAGTATATGCTTTTCCGATTCGGGATGCGCAATGATTTTAGCGTTCGGATGTTTTTGATGTAGGGCAATCAGCTTGTCTAACGAAAAAGCTTCGTGTACAACACAAGAACCATCCCACAGCACCATCTTTCTGCCGGTTTGTTGTTCTATATACCGTCCGAGGTTTTTATCGGGAGCGAAAATAATGGGAATGTTTTTAGGTACTGAGGCCACTATTTTCACCGCATTGGAAGAAGTACACACCAAATGACTCATCGCTTTAATCTCAGCCGAGCAGTTGACATAAGTAATCACAATATGATCGGGATGCGCGGTTATAAATTTTTGGAAGATTTCCGGCGGGCACGATTCGGCCAACGAGCATCCGGCGTTCAAATCAGGAAGGATTACTTTTTTATTCGGATTCAAAATTTTAGCGGTTTCGGCCATAAAATGTACCCCGGCAAACAGTATAATGTCGGCATCTGCTTTGGCCGCTTCTTGGGATAATCCTAAACTGTCGCCTACATAATCGGCTATTTCCTGAATGTCGGGTTCCTGATAATAATGCGCCAAGATTACGGCATTTTTGACTTTTTTTAAAGCCAGTATTTTTTCTTTAAGTGCTTGCATAGTATTGTATAGTAAGGGTAAACGGGTGAAATTCAGTAGTGAAAAGTAAACCCTGATTGCTATGCAAAATAACTGCTGAAAACTAAGCTTTTATATGATTTAAATCATATTCGGCTAACCTCATTAGTGTGTAATATTGAAATAAATTAAAACACATATAAAATGGAAACCATAAACAAAAAAACAATTGGTGAATACGTAGCTGATGATTTCAGAACTGCTGCTGTATTTTCAAAATACGGAATAGATTTTTGCTGCAAAGGGCATCGTACTTTGGCCGAAGCCTGCGAAAAAAAACAAATTAGTTCCGCTGTTTTAGAAACAGAAATCAACGCTGTCATGAACATGGGAAATAATCAAAGTATCGATTTTAAATCCTGGCCTTTGGATTTATTGGTGGATTATATCGAAAAAACACACCATCGCTATGTAGAGGAAAAATCAGCGGTGCTTCGTATGTATTTGGATAAACTCTGTAAAGTACACGGTGGTCACCATCCGGAGTTATTTGAAATCAATACCTTATTTATCGAAGGTTCGGGTGAGTTAGCCAAGCACATGATGAAAGAAGAACTAATCTTATTCCCATTTATCAAACGAATGACCCAAACCAAGAGCGATTCGATATCAGTACCACATTTTGGAACGGTGGATAATCCCATTAGTATGATGCAGGATGAACACACTATCGAAGGGGAGCGATTTGCTAAAATAGCCGAATTGACTAATCAATATACGCCACCGGCCGATGCCTGCGAAACGTATAAAGTAACTTTTGCGATGCTGAAAGAGTTTGAAGAAGATTTGCACAAACACATCCATTTGGAAAATAACATTCTTTTTCCCGGAGCTCAAGTATTGGAAAAACAGTTTACCATTCTCGACAATTTAGAACATTCACTACTGTAAAACTTATTCTTCATGGAAAAATATGTTATCAAAAGAAACGGTGAGTACAAACCCTTTGCTCGGTATAAAATAAAAGAGGCTATCATTAAAAGCTTTAACAGCGTGGTAGTGCCTTTTGACGAGCAGGTTTTTGAAAAAGTTATGGCCATTATCGACACCAAAGATACTTGGGCGGTAGAAGAAATTCAGGATATCATTGAGAAAACCCTTTTTGAGAAAGAGTACTTTGCTGTCATGCGCTCTTTTATGTTGTATCGGCATACCCGAAAACTGCAACGTGAGCACATTCAGGGATTAAATGACGACACCACTTATGTTGATAGTACGCAAACCATAGAAGAATACATCTCTCAAACCGACTGGCGTATCAATGCTAATGCCAATACTTCGTATTCTAATGCCGGTTTGGTGAATAATGTAGCCGGCAAGATTATCGCCAATTATTGGTTGGATAAAGTGTATTCTAAAGAAGAAGGCTATGCCCATCGCAACGGGGATGTACACATTCACGACTTAGATTGCCTGACCGGTTATTGTGCCGGCTGGAGTTTAAGAGTTTTGCTGAATGACGGCTTCAACGGCGTAAGAGGCCGAGTAGAAAGTAAAGCTCCGTCACATTTCAGAGAGGCTTTGGGTCAAATGGCCAATTTTCTCGGAATACTCCAAAGTGAGTGGGCCGGAGCCCAAGCGTTCAGTTCGTTTGATACCTACTTAGCGCCTTATGTTTTTAAAGATAATTTGTCTTTTGATGAGGTGCTGAAAGCTATTCGGAGTTTTGTTTATAATTTGAATGTACCGGCACGCTGGGGACAATCGCCCTTTACCAATATTACGTTGGATTGGGTCGTTCCGGCCGATTTGAAAGAGCAGATTCCGACCAAAAATGACAGGCATTTATTGGAAAACATTATTGATAAAAATGTCTTAACTCGTGCTAATGAACGCGGTGTTACTTCGCTTTCAGAGTTGCGTTACGAACATTTTCAAACTGAAATGAATCTGATAAATAAAGCCTATTATACTGTTATGACTGAAGGAGATGCTAACGGACAACCGTTTACTTTTCCGATACCGACAGTTAATATAACGGAGGATTTTGATTGGGAGGGCGAAAATACCGAGTTGCTGTTTGAAAACACGGCTAAGATAGGGTCTTCTTATTTTCAGAATTTTATCGGAAGTCAGTATGTTTTGGATGAGGAAGGCCAAAGAGTGGAAAACCCTAATGCCTATAAACCCAATGCCGTTCGCAGTATGTGCTGTCGTTTGCAACTTGATTTGAGAGAGTTGTTGAAACGCGGGAACGGATTATTTGGCAGTGCCGAAATGACCGGAAGTATTGGTGTTGTTACCATTAATATGGCGCGTTTGGGCTATTTATATGAAAGAGATAAAGAAGGGTTGCTGCAACAATTGGATAAATTGATGCTGCTGGCTAAATCAACTTTAGAGAAAAAACGCCAATTTATTCAGGAAATGTACGACCGTGGATTGTACCCGTACACCAAACGTTATTTACCGCATTTCAGAAATCATTTTTCGACTATTGGAGTTAACGGAATGAATGAAATGGTCCGCAATTTTACCGATGACAGAGAGGATATTACCACTAAGTTTGGTCACGAATTTTGTATGGAGATTTTAGATCATATCCGCAACCGAATGAAAGAATTTCAGGAAGAAACCGGCAACCTTTACAATCTCGAAGCCACCCCTGCTGAGGGGACTACCTATCGTTTTGCCAAAGAAGACAAAAAGCGATATCCGAACATTCTTCAAGCCGGAATGGAGGAGAATATCTATTACACCAACAGCTCTCAAATTCCGGTGGATTATACCCAAGACCCTTTTGAAGCGTTATTGATGCAGGATGAATTGCAGTGTAAATACACCGGCGGTACCGTACTGCATTTGTATATGAATGAGCGAATCAGTTCGGCCGAAGCTTGCAAAAACTTTGTGAAAACGGTACTGACTAAATTCAAATTGCCTTATATCACAGTAACTCCGGTATTCAGCGTTTGCCCGATTCATGGTTATTTGAACGGTGAACACGAATACTGTCCGAAATGTGATGAAGTTATATTGGAAAACCAAAATCAAGCTAAATATGAAAACAAAGACTAACGAAATTGCCGCACAAAATCAGCATTTGCGAACCAAATGTTTGGTTTACACCCGCGTAATGGGCTATCACCGACCGGTAGAAAGTTTTAATATCGGCAAAAAAGGGGAGCACAAGCAACGCATCCATTTTCAGGAATGTAAAAACTGAGCATGGCCCTTCACAGTATAACACCGTTTACGTTGTTGGATTTTCCCCATAAATCAGCTTGCATTTTTTGGTATGCCGGTTGCAACATGAGGTGTTTGTATTGTTATAATCCGGAAATTGTTTTAGGAAAAGGTGTCGTAACTTTTCCTGAAGCAATTTCTTTTTTACAATCCCGAAAAGGGTTGTTGGAGGGCGTGGTTTTCAGTGGGGGCGAATGTTTGATACACAAAAATAGTATTGAACAAATAAGCGCGGTCAAAGCCATGGGGTTTTTGGTCAAAATAGACACTAACGGTTCCCGCCCTGAGGTTTTACACCAATTAATCGATAAAAATTTAATCGATTATGTAGCCTTGGATTTTAAAGCTACACCGCAGCAATTTCAAAAAATTACACAATCGGATTTGTTTTTGGCGTTTGAAGAATCTTTTCTTCTGCTTCAGCAGAGCGGCATTCCGTTTGAAATCAGAACCACTTATCATTCGGAGTTGCTTAGTATAACTGAACTCAACGAAATGATAGGGTATTTAAAAACCCATCACTATTCCGGAAATTATTACTTGCAGTTCTTCCGAAATAATACAGAAACCTTAGTGCCTTTGCCTGCTTCGGTTAAAATTAAAGCTGCCCAACTCAACGCCGGTCCCACTATCAATGTGGTTTTCAGGGATTGATTTTTAGGAGTGTCTTTACACTGTTGAGCAATTCAAATACAATCAAGTAAAGTCCAATGGCCATGCTTATTCCAAAAAGGAAAAACAGTATGTAGAAGCCATGTAATGAATCCTGAAATTCGCCGAATGTCCTTTGTTGGTCAAAGTAAGTCCAATACCCTTTCTTAGTTCCCAAAATCAACAGCGTCAACCAGAATCCCACAAAAGCACTATTAAAAAAGCGGAGGCTCCGTTGTATTTTGCGTTTGGCCTGTGCCGTAATTTGATGGGTTGATTCTAAAATAAAAGTAACCGAAGACAATAAAATCAAAGTATTTATTCCGATAGTCGTTCCCATAGAATGAGCTACTGTTATATGGGTACCGTGGGTAAAAAGGTTAATAGACGGAATAGAGATTAACAAGGCTAAAATAATATTTAAAAACACCCAAAAATTAGCCAGTTTCATAAAACCATTCGCCAAAGGATAATTCAGGATAGCTTCTTTGCCTAAATTCTTTTTCCAATCGTACAGTATAGAGAAAAGAATGATCCACTCGGTCATGCTGATGCCATAAGCCAAATATCTGATCCATGGAGCTGTGGGTACTATGTATACATGATGCGCCCAGCCAAACATTAGATTGGTGAGTCCGAGAAAATAAAAGAAAAAGGCTTTCTTGGAATGGGCATAACGGTCATCCTGGCTGATTTTAGTTATGACATACAACGAAGTGCCGTAAACCAACATGTTCCAGGAACCAACATAAGAACCACCGGCTTTCCACTGCAGGGCTGTATTTTGAATGAAATGCCCTTTAAAATAGGGTAAAAGCCAAAGATGAGCTTCGGTAAAATGGTAAATCATAAACACAATTCCGGTGCCCCACATCCAGTAATACACCGGCCAGCTTTTAAAGGAAGCTTTGGTGATTTTAAAATAATTCAGACCAAACAGTATCCAGCCTAACAGTATCGGGAAGTAGAAGTAGCTTGGGAATTCCAGGTATTCTTTTCCACCAAAATGGCTACCCACATAGGCATAAATGATTCCCAATCCGGTAGCGATAAACAGCCAAAAGTGCCAACGAATTAGATTTGTATTGGCTTTTCTTTCTTCAAAATTCAACTCTAAATAATAATATATTCCACCCATCGCTGTTAGTAAAATCCACGATACCACCAACAAAGTATGCAAGGGGCGCAAGGCCGTAAAGGGTAAAACCGATTTTATAAAATCGGGGATGATGTATTGAAATCCGGCCAATAAACCACATAGTAGTCCCAGCAGTAAAGCTACTAAACCAACTGAGATAAAATAAAAAGGATAGCGGTTATTTTTCATAAACAGGGCTTTTGTATTTCAGGGTTACCCAGCCGTTAGGTTCAATAACAGCTTTTTGGTTCGGATAATACCCGGTATGATCAATCTCTTTCAAAAACTGAATCAGCGCGACTTTTTCTTTTTCGTTAAAATGAAATTGAGGCATAGCTTTTACACCGCTGTTGATTATAGCTTTGAAGTATTTTTCATTGTTGATTCTCGAATAAGTATTGGTCAAATCAGGCCCCAGATAGCCGCCTAAACCATAAATTTGATGGCAGGCATTGCAATTGTGGTTGAGCCAAAGATTTTCGCCTTCCATGGCTTTTGCAGATAGGGTTACGGCTCTGTCTGAAGTATAAATGGCCGTATTGTATAGTGCAAATAAGGTAATCAGGCTCAGCAGTAGGATTAGATATTTTAAAGAGGTGTGCATTACATTAACGTGATAGAATACTGCAAATTGAAGCATTACAGTACAAATTCTATATGATTTGAGTCACAAAAAAGCGTGAATTAAAACAATTCACGCTTTTTCAACTTTACTAAAAGAAATAATTGATTTGAATTAATAATTATATTTTATTTTGGTAAAAGTACATCGCCAATAACATGGATAATTCCGTTAGAGGTTGGGATAGAGGCTAGTATTTCGGAACCGTTGACAAAGGTTTTATCGCCTTTTTTGGTGATTTTAACTTTGCCGCCAAAAACCATGTCAAACTCCTGACCATCCTGCATATACTCGGTTTTAAGCGAACCTACATAAGTGTGATACCCTAAGATGTTAGACAGTTTTTCTTTGTTTTCCGGTTTTAATAAGTCCTCTACGGTGCCTGCCGGTAGTTTGTCGAAGGCCGCGTTAGTTGGTGCAAATACAGTAAATGGACCTGCGTTGCTCAAGGCATCTACCAATTCGGCAGCTTTTACTGCGGTTACTAAAGTGGTATGGTCTTTACTGCCTACAGCCGTTTGAACAATATTAGGACTGGAAGTTTCATCTTTCACTCCGGATTGCCCTGTAGGACCTGCGGTTGTAGTGGTTTCGGTGGTGGTTTCGGTGGGAGCTTGATCGGTTTGTTTGCAACCTACGGCTACAAGTAAGCCCAACAATAGCAAAGTTTTAATTGATTTTTTCATGATAATAAATACTTGGTTTATACATACAAAGTACTTAATTATGAAACGGTTATTTTATGCGTTGAGTCATAAATTAATAGCTATTTTACTTTTTTTATAGAGTAAAATGCCGTTAGACTTATACCGCTGACCAAGACCACGGCGGCACCAAAAAGTAGCTCGTTAGCATAAGGAATCAGTGTATAACTAAACGAAGCAATACCTTGCACCGCTAATATAATTTCATTGAGCAGCACACCGACAGAAAAAATAATCACGCCCAGTTTTATTTTTGGGCTGCTGTGGATTAAATGATTGGCATAAATGTAGAACAACAAAAATAGGCTGATAATAGCCAATAGCACTAAGTGCAAATAAGCAATCACTATCGGTCGGAAACCAAAAGCCAATTTGCTGACGGAAGGTATGGTAGACCCCAATTGCAGCAGTACTTTGATACTAACTGCCAAGGCTACAAAAAGCAAAATGTAGCGTAAAAAATAAGGGAAGTTGGTCAGATAGTCTCTTTTGGTTTTAACTATGATGATTAATAAATTATACCAAGCTATGGCTTGTGTCAAAGCCGCCAACACGGTTAGCACATACAACCAAACCGGTAAATCAGCCCAAAGGGTGGATAAGAAATACGCCGGCAGGCACGAAAAGAAAAATAATTTGAAGGCTATATCAAAAAACGGATTTTCGGCTTTGGTCAGGTTTAAAAAACCGTAGACTAATCCCATACAGCTAAAGAAAAACCATCCATTGTACTGAAAATGCAGGTAGTAGTAAATAGACGCTAAGTATTCTTCCTGATGTATATTTTGGGTAATCATCATGTAAGCTAAAGCAAAGGTGCCCAATGAAGAAATGATATTAAAAAAGATAGCCGCTGTAAACCATTTTTTGGTCAAATCACCGGCAGGCAATGACTTCAAATGCTTGATAAAAGTATAGCCGAACGCATAAGAAACGAATAGCGATACTGTAGAAAAAGTGATCGAAAACGCACCATAGCCCTGAATGATAAAGGCAAGTAACATGCCGTAAGCACAAACTAAATTGGCGATAAGAATGAAGTTATATTTTTTAAAATTGATGGTTAGGTTACTTTTTTTACTTAAATAAGTAATCATCAGCACCATTAAGGTATGGCTAATCCAACCGGCAAAAGCAAAATGGGAGTGGGAGTGTTGCAGGCTTTTTTGATTGAAATAAGGAAATTCAAACCCAATTTTGTATCGCATCAAAAGTCCAAGCAGGGCTACAAGCAACAGATTGATTAGGGAGAATTTTAACCAAAACTTACTGTTAAAGGTCATTAGTAATATATTTTATGATTGATAATGTCCACTTTTCTGCCTTTACTCATCTTTGAGAGTGCTCGGATTACCGTTTCCACTCGGAGTCCGGTGAAGTTGGCAATTTCCTGACGGGTAAACGGGACCAGTTCTTTCTCGTTGCAGTTCTTTCCTTTTTTATGTGCGTTTAAAAATGCCATAATTCTGAATTCGGGCTTTTGATTAATAATGTCTTTAGAAGTGAGGGCTTTAGAGTGTATGCGACGGCACATTAGGTTTAAAAACTTCTTTTGCACGGCGGGATATTCATCCAAAATTTTGAGCAGTTTGTCTTTGGACAACTTTACAATTTTACTGTCTTGAAAGGCTACAGCCGTAGAGGGGTAGCATTCATCAATAAACAGCGGCGGTTCACCGAAACTTTGTCCGTCTGAAAAATAGCCTTGTGTAAATTCTTTTCCTTCATCATTTGAATTGTACATTCGGATACTCCCTTCGATAATCTGAAAATAAAAATTAGCCATTTCCTCTTCACAAAAAATCATTTCGCCTTTTTTGTATTCCTTAGCTATTGCTCCCCAGGTAAAGAGTAAATCTAAATCTATTTGCATATTGATTTTAAGTGTATTAACCTCATAATCCCAACCTAGCGCCGGAATCACTTCTTAGTTCGCAAAAGTAGAGGATATAAAAACATTAAAAATATGACCGTGGTCATATTGTCTTTCCTTTTTCCTGACTTAAATTTGCAACAAGAATGAGAAGTAGTTTAACAACTATTTAATTTAAGCTTTATAAAGTTAAACAATTTTTAGCCAAGTGAAAGTAACGATTGTAATATTAACATTTTTCCTATTATTTAAACCGGTGTTTCCGGTGGTGGATTATGTGGTGAATTATGATTACATCGCTAAAGTACTTTGTGTCAATAAGGCCAAACCCCAAATGCATTGTAACGGAAAATGTCATTTGATGAAAGAATTGGCTAAAGCGGCCGAAAACGAAAAGCCGATTTCCTCCGATAAAAAAAATACGGGAACTGAAAATGAAGTATTGTTTTGTGAAGCGTTACCATCCTTTGAATCTTTACTTGTGTATGATGCAGGAGTTACCGAAAGCCCTGTAGGATATACTAATTTATACGGCTATTTGACTAATCATTCCGTATTTCACCCACCCCTTTTTAGCGTTTAAGTTTTATTCTTTGTTGGTTTTATCTTGAAATCAACCGGACGATTTATGTCCAAATTGTTTGAAGAGTTTTCTTTTCAGACCTACTATTCTATAATCTTAAAAATAATAAAAATGAAACGTATTGTAAAAAATATACTGACTGTATTAGCCTTGACCATGGTATTAACTTCTTGTTCTTCTTCTGATGACACCACTGAAGTAACCGACGAATTAGCGGATATCACTAAATTCAAAGAAGTAAGCAATGACACCCATACCATTGAATTGTATTCGCACATGACTGTAGAACAAGGTTACAACGAAATCAAACTAAGAATCAAAGACAATGCTACCAATGCCTATGTAAAGGATGCCGAAGTGAGCTGGATGCCGCTGATGCACATGACCATGATGACGCATTCCTGCCCCAATTCTGCTGTAGAAAAAACCACTCCTAACGGTACATTATATGAAGGCTACATTGTTTTTCAAATGCCTCAAAATGACACGGAATATTGGGACTTAAAAATTGACTACACCATCAACGGCGTGGCTTATACGGTTACGACTACCCTTGATGTACCGGCATCACTAAGAAGAAAAGTAGCCACGTTTACCGGTACTGACGGAGTAAAATATGTTGTGGCTTATGCTGAGCCTCACCATCCTAAAGTGGCGGTTAATGATATGATAGTGGGTATTTTTAAAATGCAGGATATGATGCACTTTCCGGTAGTGGATGGTTATACTCTAAAAATCGATCCGAGAATGCCAAGTATGGGTAATCACGGTTCTCCTAATAATGTGGATGCTCTACAATTGGGTTCAGGTGATTTATACGCCGGCAAAATGTCGTTGACGATGACCGGCTATTGGAAAATCAATTTACAATTACTAAACTCTGACGGTACCGTATTGAAAGGAGAAGCCATTTCGGATACGGTTACCGAGAGTAGCTTGTACTTTGATTTAGAAATTTAATTCGCCTATAAAAGTAATAAAGGGTCAGTGCGCGCTACTTTTTCTGACCCTTTTTAACCCTAAGCATCATGAAATATTATATACCGCTTTTGCTGCTGTCTTCTTTTTCTATGCTGGCACAACAACAAGTAAACGATACCCTCAAACCCAAAGAATTGCAGGAAGTTATTGTGATTGGCAAAAAGGCCCCACTTTTTGAAAAGCAAAGCAAAGTACTGTCTTCTCTGGATGAATACCTTCAACAATCCGCCAAAGTGGATATGATTAAACGAGGGTCTTATGCCTGGGAACCTATTATCAATAACATGGCCACCGAAAGAACCTTAATTACCATTGACGGGATGCGAATTTTTGGGGCCTGTACCGATAAAATGGATCCCATTACTTCCTATGTGGAAGTGTCTAATTTATCCGAGGCCACTATTGGTTCGGGGCAGGAAGGCGCTTGTTTTGGCAGTACCATCGGAGGGTCAATCGACTTAAAACGCAACCGCAACCAATTTGGCGAAAAAAAGTGGGAGGTTAATCTCAACAGTGGGTATGAAACCAACAACCGACAAAAAATCATCGGTACCTCGGTAAGTTATGCCGACAGTTTGTTTTATGCGGATACCGATTTTATGTTTCGAGATGCCGAAAATTATACCGACGGTAACCATAAGGAAATCCAATTTTCCCAATTCAGGAAAATGAATCTGTCTACCACCTTGGGCTATAAACTGGGCCAAAACAAACTGGTCGAAGCTTCCGTAATTTATGATAAAGCCACCGATGTGGGCTATCCCGCTTTGCCTATGGATGTTTCTTTGGCTGAGGCTCTTATCAGTTCGTTGAAGTTGCAGTACATCCCGATGCATTCTTTTATTAAAGATTGGGAAACCAAAGTTTATTTTAATACCATTACCCACCGCATGGATGATACTAATCGTCCTTTTGTTCCCATCCACATGGACATGCCGGGTTGGAGTAAAACCTATGGCTATTACTCTAAACTGAAAGCCCAGTGGGAGCGTCATCATTGGCTGTTGAATCTCAATGCTTTTTACAACCAATCGGTGGCCGAAATGACCATGTATCCTGCTGACCCTACTGAAAGTGCTATGTTTATGTATACTTGGCCGGATGTCAGAACCTTTTATCAAGGGCTCTTTTTAGAAGATAATTACCTGCTGAATTGCCACTCCGGGATTAAAGTTTCGGCCAGTGCCGGTTTTCATTCCAATACCGTGGCCAGTACATTCGGACTCGAAAGTTTACAGATTTTTTATCCCGAAATGGCTTCGCCCAAACAACGCTTTCTGAAAAGTTTGGCTGTTAATTACAACTATGCCAAAGCCGGTTGGGAATACGGCATAGGGGGAGGCTACGGCGAAAGAGCCCCCTCGGTGTCTGAAGGCTACGGATTTTATTTGTTCAACAGTTTTGACGGCTTTGATCACATTGGGAATCCGGGGTTGCAAAACGAAAAATCATGGGAAGGTAATGGGTACATAGGCTATAAAAAAGGAAAAGTAGGGCTCAAACTTTCGGGTTCCTATTTTCATATTGCCAACTATATCATGGCGCAGCCCAATGCCACTTTAGTTCCGATGACTATCGGAGCCAACGGGGTAAAAGTGTACACCGCTTTGGATTATGCTACCATTGCCAATGTGAACCTTACAGCAGATTATCAATTCACCAAACAGTTGAAATGGCATTCACAATGGGTGCTAAGTACCGGCACAGACAACCATAACGACAATTTACCTTTTATTGCCCCGTTTAGTTATGCCTCTTCGTTGCAGTATTATAAAGATAAATTTTCAGCCGAAATCGCCCTGCAAGGCAACGCGGTGCAAACTAACTACAATGCTGCATATGGAGAAGACAAGACGCCTGACTATGCCATCGTCAATATGAGTTTCGGATATAAGTTTTCTTGGTATCAAAGCAAACTGCAACTGAAAGCCGGAGTTGAGAACGTGCTAGATACTTATTATTCTACCTATACCGATTGGAACAACCTGCCTCGTATGGGACGCAATGGGTTTATCAATGTAACGGTTAGTTTTTAAAGCCAATAGGATTGTCTTACTACATACCCAAAAAGCCGATTAGTTTTCTAATCGGCTTTTTTACATATAAAATGGTTGTCATTCCAGGCTAGTCGAAGGGCTTTTTTCACCATCAGTACTAAGCAAGGTCTTCGACAAGCTCAGACTGACAATTGTATATTTAATTGTAAGTTCGTAAAGTTTTGATGTGTTGCTTTTATAAGATAAATACAATCAATAAATCCAATGTCACCCTGAGCCTGTCGAAGGGCTTCTTTCATCCATCAGTACTAAGCTGGGTCTTCGACTCCCGATAGCTTATCGGGACAGACTGACAAAGGTGGGTTTAATTGTAAGTTCGTAAAATTATGATGTATTACTTTTATAAGGTAAATACAATTAATACCTAACTGTCACCCTGAGCCTGTCGAAGGGCCTTTTTTTACATAAAATTCAAGCCGTAAGATTTACCTATTGTTGTTCCGTTTTTATGGCAGTTTTCCCTTTATACTTTGACTCCAAAAATGTAGCCGACACCGGCTGATAATACCATCGCGATAGTCCCCCAAATCGTTATCCGTAAAATGGCTTTTCTTATATTTGAGCCGCCCGTTTTGGCTGCTATGGTACCCAAAACCATTAGCGAAATTATGGTAAAGCCATACAGCCAATATTCCATTCCTTTAACCGGGGCAAAAAGTACCCCAAGCATTGGTAACACTCCTCCCACAGTAAAGGCGGCTCCCGAAGCTAAGGCCGCTTGAATTGGTTTGGCTTGACTGATTTCGGTTATTCCCAGTTCATCTCTGATATGAGCGGCTAGTACATCGTGCTCTGTTAGTTCCATGGCTACTTGTAATGCGGTTTCTTTCTTCAGGCCTCTCTTTTCATAGATTTGGGCTAATATCTGCAGCTCTTCTTCCGGCATGTCTTGTAGTTCTTGCATTTCTCTGGCTATGTCTGCCTTTTCGGTATCGGTTTGTGAGCTTACCGAAACATACTCCCCGGCAGCCATTGATAAAGCTCCGGCTACAAGTCCTGCCACGGTGGCTAAAACTATAGGTTCTCTGGTTTCACTGGCGGCAGCCACTCCAATGGCCAAACTCGAAATAGATATTATGCCGTCGTTAGCGCCTAAAACCGCCGCTCGTAACCAATTGCTTCGGTGAATGTAATGGCTGTCTAAATAATTGTCGATGGTTATCATTTTTTATACTTTTTAAAAGGTTGGCTTAAAATCAGGCATACAGTAAAAAAGAGTAACTGTTTTACTTTGCCTACTCCAAATGCGACCCTGTTTTTGAATCGCATTTAAATTTACAAATTTTAATTTGATTATACGGTTTAATCCTCATTGCCTTCTTCGACGCCTCCGTTTATCTTTGTAACTCCGGATAGGGCAGCGTAGTGTAGGGCTTCTTTCATCCCTAGGTACTAAGCAAGGTCTTCGACAGGCTCAGACTGACAACGGTATATTTAATTGTAAGTTCGTAAAGTTATGATGTGTTACTTTTATAAGATAAATACAATCCATAACTCAACTGTCACCCTGAGCTTGTCGAAGGGCTTTTGGTTTTTATGCGGTGATATACATTTCTTTTTACCGCAAAAAAGCGGTGATAAAGAGAACTAATCACCGCACTATGGGTTGTTTGCGGTAAAAAAGGCTTATATTTACCGCAAAAATGCGGTAAATATGTATATTCATCAAAGAAAAGATTGGACGAAATTCACTTGGGATGCTGAAGTAATTACTCCGTTGCTTGGGAAAGTTAGGCATAGGCAAGGTAAAATACTTGGTGTAATGCAAGGACTTGGCTTTAGGCTGCAAGAGGAGACCGTGCTTAAAACATTGACTTTGGATGTGGTGAAGTCGAGTGAGATTGAAGGAGAGCAATTGAATCCGGAGCAAGTACGTTCTTCTATTGCGCGACGTTTGGGTATTGAAATTGCCGGAGCTGTTCCTGCCGAACGCAATGTTGAAGGGGTTGTAGAAATGCTATTGGATGCTACGCAGCACTATACTATTCCATTAAGCGATGAACGCTTATTTGGCTGGCATGCGGCACTTTTCCCGACCGGCCGAAGCGGTATGTATAAAATAAAGACGGCCGCTTGGCGTGATGATGCTATGCAAGTAACCTCCGGACCGATGGGAAAAGAAACCATCCATTTTGAAGCTCCGAGTGCGGATACAATACCGGCAGCAATGAATGCCTTTTTAGATTGGTTTAATGCCGATCAAGATATGGATCCTGTGCTTAAAGCTGCTTTTGCGCATCTGTGGTTTGTTACGATACATCCCTTTGACGACGGTAACGGCAGAATTACGCGCGCATTAACGGATATGCAATTGGCGCGTGCTGACCAAAGTAAACAACGGTTTTACTCGATGTCGGCACAAATACAGGCCGACCGCAATGGTTATTATGCTATACTGGAAAGCACCCAAAAAGGAGATTCCGATATCACCTCTTGGTTGAAATGGTTTCTTACTTGCTTGTTACACTCGATGGAACAGACCGATGAAACGATAGCAGCCACCTTGAAGCGGGCTCAATTTTGGGAAACGCATCGTATTACGGAGTTTAACCCACGCCAACAAAAAATACTTCAGTTGCTGCTTGATGATTTCTTTGGTAAACTGACGGTTTCTAAATATGCCAAAATAACCAAAGTATCTACTGATACATCGCTTAGAGATATTCAGGATTTAATGAGTAAAGGTATTCTTGAACAGGAAGGTAGTGGTAGAAGTACTTCGTATGCTATGAAAACTTCTTAAATCAATATATTTAATTGTAAGTTGTTTAAATTAGGATGTGTTTCTTTTTTGACACAAATACAATTAACACCTCACTGTCACCCTGAGCCTGTCGTGGGTCGAAGGGCTTCTTTTACCATCAGCACGCAGCAAGGGTCTTCGACAGGCTCAGACTGACAACGGTATATTTAATTGTAAGTTCGTAAAGTTATGATGTGTTACTTTTATAAGATAAATACAATCCATAACTCAACTGTCACCCTGAGCTTGTCGAAGGGTCGAAGGGCTTAGCTCGGGGTGATTAGTTCTCGAGTGATCAAATTTTATAAGTATGGGAGCAGAGGCTAAGTCGGGAGACTTCGCAGAGCACAAATGGGCATTGATAGTCTCTTTCCGTAGGCAAACCGATATTGTTTTCCAATGACCATGGTTAGGGTTGCACCGGCAATTCAAAGATGCTCGAATGGTACCATTTGATTTTGAGCGGCTCCTCCGCATCTTTGATCGATTCTTCGCTGACCTCCTTGCCGGTACCGTAATTGATTTGACAATCTGCCGTTTTATTAACCCCCAGCAAAATCACGATACGGCTTCCTTTTTGCAATTGGCGGCAGGTGAGGAACGTATTCTCAAAAGGGATCTGCTGTTTTTCGTTGGGCGTCAGTAAGTGTCTTTTGGTGCGGTCTTTGGCCAAACTGGCTCTTTGTAGGTTGTTGGACAGCGCAAAATAGCTACCGTCAGGTTTCTTTTCATACAGTTGGAATACGATATCCAAGTCTTTTTTGTTGATTTCGATATCGAGGTAGGCCTTTGGGAAACCACTTAGCACCATAGGAGCGTCTAACGGGTCGCTTTCCAGTACCATCAGGTTGTTGTCTGCCGGCAGCGTCTTGGGTGCTATAGCTTCAAAGCCGCAATAGGCATTGTCGCTGACCTCCTTGTAATCGGTTCGGTCTTTGAAATTGATTTCCTGGGTGATAAAACCCGTGGTGCTTTCGGGAGTTTTGGTCAGTTGGTGATGGCTCCCCACATGCAGTCGCATCACAGCATTGTGCATGCCGTCGATAGAGGGGGCATGCCGCCAAGTGTTGGCGCCCATCACTTGATAGGTAACTTTGTCTTTCAACAGTTCCGGTTTGGGACCGTCTTTTAAGGTGTAGTCAAACCATTGAAAAACGATATTCTGTATGGATATATTGGCCACTTCGTCAATCTTGTAATCGTTCAAAGTCGCCAACGGATACCCTTGTGCACCAAAATGGTCATAGGGCCCTATGAGCAAATACTGTTGGTCATTTTTATTCCATTTTTGATATTCTTTGTAGTAGTGCAGGGCACCCACCTGGTCGTCGTCATAATAGCCGGTGGTGGTTAGTATCGGAATATCGATATCGGCAAACTCTTCCTTTTGAGGAGTCATGTTTTGCCAGTAGCTGTCGTAGTCCGGGTGAGCCAGCCAGCGTTGGAACAAGACATTAGGGCGGCCTTCGATACTGTCGAGTGTATTAAAAGGTTTACCCGAAGTGTAGTAATCTTTAAACACCTTACTCCAACGGGTGGCATCACTGAATTCAGCGAGGTCGGTCAGTTTGTTATTGGTCACAAAATGGAGCCATCGCAACATATAACTTAAAAATACGCCGTTGTGTTTCGGGAAATCAATGCCGATACCCACTGACACCTGCGGTACGATAGTTTTTAAGGCCGGATGTTTGTATTTGGCAGCGGCCCACTGACTAAAGCCTAAATAGCTTCCGCCATACATGCCGACTTTGCCGTTGCACCAAGGCTGTTTGCTGATCCAATCGATGATTTCATAACTGTCTTTGGCATCGTGTTCAAACGGTTCTATGGCATCGTTGCTGAGTCTTTTCCCTCGGGTGTTGGCTATCACTCCCACAAAGCCTCGGTTGGCCGCATCTTTGCATTGGGGTGTATCATTGCCGGCATAGATATTAAATCTCAATACCACGGGCAGGGGCGTAGTGGCTTGTTTGGAGCGCACTACCGTCAGCGCTACCGTGCCGCCATCTCGGAGTGGTACGATTACATTTTCATCGATATGGTATTTTTTGTCCGAACTTATTTTGAGTTGTTCCTGACCCAACGCCAACGTGTGGCTAAACACCAAATAACTGCAATAACTCTTGCACAGGGCGATGGCGTTTTCGAGAGTGATGACATCTTTGCCGGCGAGGTGGCCCAGTTTGGTATGGAAGTCGCTTCGCAACTCTTTGAGGTTTTTGTTATAGTAGCCCTCCACCATATTTTGGCCTTCGGTATCAAAGGTGTCGTACTTTTTTTGAAACTGCTGTTGAAACAAGGCAGCAAACTCTTTTTTGTTTTTAGGTTTTGCCAGCATCACATTGGCATACCAGCGATAGGCAATTCCCATGGCTTTGAGTGAAACGCTGTCGCCAAAACTCTCCAGCGCATAGTCACGAATGATAGGGGCGACCACCGCATAGTTTTGAGCCACCAGTTGCAGTCGAAACAAATTATCGTTATAGTTGGGTCCCTTTTTCTTTTGGTATACGGCAATGGTTTTTTGAGCCAACACCGGCATGTATTTAGCGAGTGAAAGACTGTCGGTATGTTGTTGACGCGGAAAGGAGATGGTTTGAGCCATTCCCATGGTGGCCCACAGCAGGAGCAAAGCGGTACGGAAAAGCGTAGTGTTCTGTTTCATGGCTAACGGTTTGATATACAATACTACAAAATAGTTTTAGTAGTGGCAAATGGGTGGATTGCGAAGTCGGGAGAATTTGAAGAGCAAAGGGTCTTCGACTCCCGATAGCTATCGGGACAGACTGACAAAGGTGGGTTTAATTGTAAATTCATAAAGTTAAGATGTGTTACTTTTTTACCATAAATACAATCCGTAACTCAACTGTCACCCTGAGCCAGTCGAAGGGCTTCATTCAATCCTAAACACCAAACAAGGGTCTTCGACAGGCTCAGACTGACAAAGGTGGGTTTAATTGTAAGTTCATAAAGTTATGATGTGTTACTTTTTTACCATAAATACAATCCGTAACTCAACTGTCACCCTGAGCCAGTCGAAGGGCTTCATTCAATCCTAAACACCAAACAAGGGTCTTCGACAAGCTCAGACTGACAAAGGTGGGTTTAATTGTAAGTTCATAAAGTTATGATGTATTACTTTTATAAGATAGATACAATCCAAAACACTACTGTCACCCTGAGCCTGTCGAAGGGCCTCTTTTAACCATTGGCACCTTTTACAATTGTAAGCTGCTAAATAAGGAGAAGTTACTTTTCGCCAATTTCATTAACTAGCAAATACTCTATTTCACTTAAACTTTTGAGGTTTGGGTTTGTAGCTTTAAGCTCTCTAATATCCTCTAAAGCTGTTTTTAGAGAACCTATGGGGTCTTGGTCCTTTTTGCAAGTAGCGATGGCTTCTAAGTAACTTTCTTCCGCTTCCTCTTTGCCTTGTACCAAGTACAATAAACCAATATTAAATTTTACAAATGATAAATTAGGATCAAAAGTCACGGCTTTTTTGTTATAAAACAGCGCCTTTTTATAGTCTTTATTTTCATAGGCTTTCCAACCCATATTGCCATACAAAATGGCCTTTTTAGTATCAATTTTGGCTTCATCTACCACAGCTACGACTTCTATTTTGATGTTGATGCCACTCAAAGCCGACGGATTTCTTAACCCTATATAAAAAGAGTTACCATATTTACCGGTATCAATATACTGCACGGCCTCTTTGGCATTTAAGATACTGATGTCTCTATGGTATTTGAATTTAGCATCCTCTTTATTCATAAAAAGCGTAGTGTTTTTCGCTGTAAGGACATAGACATCTATGGCTTGGGATCCCTCGGGTACTTTTATTTGAGAAGCAATGGCTGAACCTGCCGGACCGCCATAAACCATTGCGCCTAATTGTAACCCTAAATTTAATAATGGGGTCCCACTAGTCCCGGGGTTGTGGTAAAACTATAATAGCACCCTTTAGCGTTTTCCGGTAAGTCAATCTTTATAATTTCTCTTGACTGTCCATCAATATACGAACGAGCTCCTCCGTTTAAGGCATAGGTGCGCTCTTTGATGATGGTTACCGTTTTATACTGTTGCCCAAAGGATAGTGAACTCGTAATCAGTAAGAAAAGCAGGAGTGTTGTTTTATTCATGTTTTATTAATTATAGGGTTTTGCAGGGGCGAAGTCGGGAGACTTTGAAGAGCAATGGGTCTTCGACATCCGATATGCTTGAGCATAATTAGTGCAAATGTATCGTTTTAGTGCATTTAGGGTAATTAGTGCAACCTAAAAAAGTGCTGTAAGGTCCTTTTCTTTTTGCCATAAAACCACTTTTGCAAGTTGGGCATAGGATAGAGTTTTCTAAAATTTCTATGGTGTTAAATGTTTGGTTACAACTCGGATAATGTGAACAACCTAAAAATTGATTGTTTGTAATAGGGTTTTCTCTAATGACAAGATGCCCTGTTTGGCAATAAGGACAATTGGTTTTGCTTAGTGTTTCATGATTTGCCGTAATCAAAAACTCATTGTCTGTTGCCAATTCTTCAGCAAATAATGAGACATCATTCGGGATCAGTAACACGGCTTCGTTTTTTGTTCTGGTTAGTGCTACATAAAACAATCGTCGTTCTTCCGCAAAACGATATTCTTCATCATCACTGAGCAATAATGATAACATCGGGTCATCGGTCATTTTGTTAGGAAAACCGAGTAAATGATTTTTGAGGTTGATTACAATGACATTATCTGCTTCTAAACCTTTTGATTTGTGTACCGTTATGTATTTAATGTCTATGTCTTCAAATCCTTTAACTTCTAATTTATCAGTGCGTTCGTAATACTTTATGCTGCTGTTGGGGGTAAGCTTAATAAATTCATTGATGTCAAAACTGTGACGGCCTAAAACCAAAATTGGCTTGTTACCATTTTTGTCTATTAGCGCTTGAATCTCATTGATGAAAACGGCATCGGCATTGTTTTGGGAATAATAAACTAACTTGATGGGGTTTTCCAAAGGTTCTTTTTTGGATTTTGGATTCTTTTTTATTTGTTTTTTGTTTTTTTGAATGTAGGTCGAAGTGATGTCAATAAGCGATTGTGAATTGCGGTAGGTTTGTTCAATAAACAATTGCTCGTGCTTACCCACATAGTTGCCAAAATTACTAAACAACGATATATCACTACCGGCGAAGCGATAAATGGATTGCCAATCGTCACCCACACAGATTAATCGGGCTCTTGATAATTCTCTGATTTCTTTAATCAAACTAAAGCGGGAATAGGAGATGTCCTGATATTCGTCAATAATAATGTGTTGATAGGAGTAGGGCGGTTGGTTTGCTTTTATGAGATCAGTGGCTTGATTAATCATATCGTTAAAATCAATTTCACTTAACTCTTTGAGTGTATTGTCGTATTTTTTCAGAATGGGAAGGGCAAACGTTAAAAAGATTTCTTGTCTTTCCAGCATGAAGCTATTTGCGGCTTTCTTACGGTCTAAAAACAACGTCGTTATCGCATCATAGTTTAATTGTCTTGATTTGCTTAGCGTGATGAAGGTTTCAAGAAGTTTAATGATTTCTTTTCCGAAACTCTTGTCGTTTTCCGTGACTTTGGTGTAGATGCTTTTTATATCCCTAGGCTTAAAAACAACCTTTTCGTTTTCCAACATTTCGGTTAATTTGTCCAGCAAAATATTCTTTCTACTGTAATAAGAATAGGTTTCTAATAGTTTAGTATTGTGTGTTATATGCTTGGCTCTTTTTAACTCCATTTGCTCAATGTATTCCTTCTCCTTGAACGGAGTGAGCCACTTGGCTTCGTTATTTTCATCAACGCCAAAATGCTCTAAATAAATATCGTAATCCTTCAGATAAAAATCAGGTCGATACATCGTATCTCCGTGAGGATATGGTTTTTCATATTCGTACGCAATACCATTCAAGTAGAAAAAATTGGCAATAGTAAGTTCTTCTACACTTTTTACTTTTTCGCCTTGTAGGGTGTCTAGGTCGGCTTTAGCCACTTTGTTCAAAGGTTCAGGCTCGCATTTGGATTTTAAGGTTTGAAAATCAATCCCTTTTTCAGTGTCTAGCTTCTCGCCAAGCGATTCAAAACTTTCGTGTCCCTCCGGGATATTCATATAACAAGCCACATAGGTAATATAGGCTTTTAAAGCTTCTTCTTCGTTAAAGATTTCTTCCTGTAAATACGTTTTGACTACTTTACTTAAGGTGTTTTCATTGGTTACGGCAGGAACCGTGGCTTGGAATTTTTTTATGGTGTCATACCCCAATTTGTGAAAAGTTGTGGCTCGGGCACCCAGTCCAATTTTTTGGAGTCGTTCATTTAATTCATCAACGGTTTTCTTGGTAAACGACAGCAAGAGGATATCTTCGGGGGCCACATTTTTCTGTTCCAGTAAGTATTTTACTTTGCCAAGTATGGTCAAGGTTTTCCCTGAACCGGCACCGGCAATGATTAAGTTGGAGTATTCGTCTGTGATGACGGCTGTGCGTTGTTGCTCATCCAATTGTTTGCCTTCAATGTTGTTAAAATACAGTTGTAATTTTTCTTTTTGAGATAGTACATACTTTTGGTTGTAAGTCACTATATAATGGTCAAAATTTTGAAAGACGTCATTAAATTGGGCTACTTTTTCTTCTTTGCTGTAATAGTTGGATTTGTTCTTAAAATATTCTCCGATAGCAGCAAACTCCTTTTTTATTTGGTCGCGCTCAACCCAAGTAACATAATCATCAAATCGTTGTATTGTATCAAAGAACACATGGATTTGTTGCAAGTTGGCTAGGTAAGTAGGGTCTTCGTATTTTATTTGGGCACTGTAATGTCGATACACAAATACACAACCGCTTAGTGTGGCAATAATGATAATTAAGTTTACTATCATATATTATGGTGTTATAGTACTAAACTAGGGCGAAGTCTGGAGACTTGGCAGAGCGGGGTAATATAGCTATTGGAACGAATCATAAACTAGCTTCCATATTTTATTAATTATCAGCGTGCCAATAAGAAATAGCAATTTGTCTGTCATTCATTTGAAAGCCTTCCCCTGTAAAGATAACTCTACCGTTAAGTGTCCAGGTTGCTGTAATAATTCTGTTAGTGATATTAAAAGTTAAAGTGCAATTTATGCTACCATCAACTGCATCAAAATAAAAACAATCATAAACTCGAATTTGAGTTTCGTCAACTATTATTGTATCGTCGCGTAACCTTGCTGTTTCGGTAAAAATTTGACCTCTCAAGTCTGGATGATTATTAGTATAAACACCATTTAAGTTACCATCTAGTTCTAAGTTGTATAAAACTAACCCTCTAAATTCTTCCATTTTCTATTTTTTTGATTCATCAATAATGTCGAAAACAGTTTTACCATCAGAGACCAATGCTTTTAAAATTTCCTCCTCTATGACTTCAGCTTGACCTCTATCATTACAGGTAATATTTAAACCATTTATTGCTTTTTCAATTGAAAATGGACTATTCTTTATTCTATCAAGAAGCCCAGCATTGGCGTAAGCTATTGCAGGACTACCCGTTGGTATTGCATACTCGACACCTTCTCTCCTCCAAGTTTTAAAAAATATATCTATTGGACTAATACTCTTAATAGCATTATGCTCAACTAAATAAATATCTTTTGCAGTAACAATTTCAGCTGAATAATTTATTGTAGGCAGTGTAAGATTAAATAAAGTTCCTTTACTTATTATTATCTTTCTTGTAGGCAAAACTATTTTCTGCAAATCGTCGATTGTTTTAAATGCTAACTCGAGATCATTTTTATAAATTGGACTTTCCAAATCGCTATGTGACATTGGATTGAAAAGAATGCTTTTGTAATTTTGTAAACTTTCCACTAAATTAAAAGGTGGCTCCAATCCAAGATCCTCGTAATATTCTTTTAACCTATTAATTAAAGTTTCTAAATCGGGTGGTTTGACTAACCCTTTTATTCCTTTACCAACTTTGTATGTTTCAAGAAGTTTCTCTTTTAATACATTTTCACATTCTTTTCTTAAATAATTGGCACAAGCTGGAAAATCATAGGCATTTAAATAACACCGTGCTCTTTCAATATTAGTTTTTTGATTGTGATTTATTTCTGGACCATTTGTTCCTTTATAGAACTCAATAAATTTCCAGTTTGATAAATTTAGTTTTGCAACTTCATACCAATGCCTGTCGTAAGTAGTAATAAAAATTTGAAAATCCTTGAAAACTTTATCTGCAGTAGGCACATCTTTTTCTTGTAATAAATGAAGAAGTTTTAACCTATTCTCATTATCTAAACCAATTAAAATATCATCTAAAAATAGTGGTTTAATTTCTTTTGAAAATGGACTCTGTTTGACAATTGCTCCTAAAAAAATACTTATTGCAATTGCCGATAGTTTAGCTTCGTTTAATGAAAAATGCGGAGCTTTAGTATTTAGTGACACTCCTTGTGATTCAACTTCTAAAATTATTTTAGGCATTGTTATATAACCCCATTCATTAACCGTAACTGTATGCCTATTAAATTCTATCTTTAACCCGGGTGATAATTTTTCTAATATTTTATTTACTCCTGGAGCTAAATAATCTGGATTTCCAGTTAAAAAAAGTTTGTTTATGGCGTTATTAAAAGCAATTGCTTTTCGTTCTACAGACGCTTTTTTTTGACGAGCAAAATAAAATTCTTTACCACTTCCGTAATCTTTTTTATGCTCATTAAGCAAATCCAGCCAAAGAACTCCTAATTCTACACCTCCAGTTATTGTGGCTGATTTAAAATGTTTTAAAACACCATTCACTACTAATTCAAAAACATCAATTTCTTGTGAAATTTTTACATTATGAATACCTAATAAATGCTTGTATGTTAGAAAACTTTTTAACCGATTTGCATCTGATATTTGAGGTGTATTAGTACTTTTAGTTGTCTCGTTTAGTATATTTCGTATTGTACCCGTAAATTCTATCTCTATAGAACAATCTGTTAATCCATCTGTTAAAGTATAGTTTCTCAAAGAAGCCATATCTATTGGTTCAACACTTGATTGAAAAAAATCTTTCAAAGCATAATAAAAGGAACTTTTACCACTACCATTTTCACCATAAATAAAAACGTTTTTTTCGTCTATTGGTATTTTTTCTTCTTTGGTAAAAGCTTTGTATTTATTAATGGAAATGGTTTTAATTTTCATCTTTAATTTGTTTTAGCTCCTTTCGATAGGTTGTGATAAGTACATAAAAGCTCTCCATTATCAATGTGTGTTTGTCCTCCTTTAGAATGTGGTATTACATGGTCTGCTTGGTATTTTGACCAACTTACTCTAGCATCTTTTTCTGTTTTTCCTTCTCTTAAACATGCTTGACAATGTCCTTTACCTTTTCTATATATAAGTATTCTTTGCAATTCAGAAAATGCTCTTTGTTGGTCTTTTTCTTTTAGCTCAAAATTTTTATCTTTTAAATATTGGAAGAATATTTGTCTCATAATCATATCTCTTACTTCCAAATCATTTTCCCCTTGTTGTCTTCTGTTGCAAAACGTTAACATATCATTATCTGTCGTTTCATCATAGGTTTTCCACCTTTTATGAAAATCATATATGAATTCTCTCATCATTAATTGTGTTGATTCATCCAAAATATAATACATTCTGAGGTGTCTAATAATCATATAGACTGAAATAATAAAATACTCAATCGAAAGCTCTTTGATACCATTTGTATCATCAAGCATTGGATCGTCTTTAAAAATATCATAAAAAGCTTTAAGATTTTTTCTTACTTCAATCGCAATAGGTTTGTTTTCAAAGGAATAATTACCAATCCCGTCTTCCTTTTTTTCATCATCTATAAATTCTGATATTTTTTTATCACTTAAATCGGCATAGCCATTAGCATTTTCTATTAAAATGAAACGAGCCATAAATTGTAAATGTTTCATCCTGTCATTATCAACATTTAATAATTTAAAGAAAGGCATCTTGTCAGGATTACTATCAATTGGCTCATATTTAGTATAATCAAAAGTTAAGTCATCAGAATATTTAACTATGAAGTTGCGAGTTAAACTAGATAATTGTGCATGAGCAATTTCCATGTAGTTTAGTGTTTCGCCTTGTTGTAAACGCCAAAAAATATCAGTTGCAATTAATTGATGCTCTACACTTGATGGTTGGTCAATATTTTTGATTACATCGGCTTGATATTTTAAGGACTTGTCAATAAACTTCCTGATTTCAGTATCTAAATCTTTATAATACTTACCGGCTAAATCCTTAGAAATATCTTGAAGCGATTTTGGTAGAGGATATTGATTGTCAAAAAAATCTTGAACAGTAGTAATTCTTTGTTGACCATCTACAATTTCATTAACGGTTCTATTGTCCGCTAATCGAACTTCACGAACAACTAATTTTGGAATGTAATAACGTCTGAACAAGCTATCCATAAGCGCTTGTTTTTTCTTTCTACTCCAAACAACTTTCCTTTGATAGGGCGGACGAGTAACAAAATCTTCTTTGTATTCAAAAAATCTTTTATACCAATTTCGGTTGGTACTATGGTGTATTCTGATTTTGGATTAAATGACATAATTCTTTTTTTATTTTAAAGCTTCTTTAATTATTCTAACTTCTTCAATACTATCCAGTGTTTCGATGGCAAATTTTACAGGATGCCTGTCATCATATAAACGCTCAAATTCAGATTGGATAATTGCTAACTTTTGTTCCTGACTCATAGAATCGTTAATAGGCTTTAAATCCTTTAAATTATTTATAATTTCTTTTCCAGCAGATTTCATCTCTTCAGTGAAGTAAAGTTCAAAAACAATTGCATCTAATAGTTGTTCAAAGAATTTGAAAATCAAATCATTTGTTTGAGTCTTAGATAAAATTACATAATCAACTAAGAGTTCAAATGGAAGTTGATCATTTTTACTAATTACAGGTATTGGGATTTGCTCTACATATTGTTTTGTATAACGTTTTCTACCTCCTGCAATTTTTGCAGTAATTTGGAAGAAATAATAGTCTGAAACGGAAGAGTTTAATATTGTAATAAGATACTTTAAATTTTCACCGGATATAAAATACGCTGAATTAGTTAAAAAATATCCACCATTATCAAATGCATAATTTGCACGTTCAGAAATTTCAAGCCAAATTATTTTTGGCTTTTCAAATTCATTAATAAATGCACAGTTTCGCAAATTAGTCCAATGATCACCTTGATCAGCCCTGTCTTTCAAAGTTTGATAACTACCATCTTTTAACAAAACAGCTTTTGGACTATTTTGGTCATAATAATCAAGTAAATAATTATATATTGTTGGATAATCCTTTTCTACATTAATTCGTTTTACGTCATTTTCTCGTACTCCATTATGACTATTCAAAATAAATAAATCATGATAATCAAAAATCCATCTTTTTATATCCTTGCCTCTTAATAAAGGTTTAATTATTTCTAAATTCTTTTGGTCTAAGCTAATCAGCTCTTGAGCGTCTTGAATATTTAAATGAAATGCTTCATTAAATCCCGAAGTTATTCCTCTAAAAAATTCAATACCGTTCCAATCTTTTAATCTTGTTCCTTTTGATTCAATTTTTTGATTTATATCTAATTCTTTTGTAGAGCCAATTTTCCAAACTTCTTCACCTTTTAATTCTATAGTTACTTTTCTACTAGTAAAATAATCATACAATGTTTGTGTTGGAAGATAATTACCTTCAATAGCAACAGCTTCGACATACCTATCAGGACTACTTCTTTCCAACATTAAGATATTTACAAAAACTGTAGCATTTGGAAAAATTTTAACTTTGGCAAAATCTATAAGTAAATAAGGATTTGTTCTTTTCGCAAAGAAATTTCTAGTTTTAGAACCATATGAAGCATTAATCCATTTATTAGAAGTTATTAGATTAACATTTCCATGTTGTTTTAACATTTTATAACCATTCTCATAGAATAGTACATATAAATCACCTGTTGTTGCAAAGGTTTCATAATTTATTTTTTTGAGAGTATCTTTATAATTAACCTTTGAAATACCAATGTAAGGAGGATTTCCAATCACTACATCAAAGCCTCCCTTTTCCCTCCATACTTCGGAGAAAAATAGTTTAAAATCAAAATCTATTTTGTAACCAGCATAAATTTCTGCGGAATCTAAAAGTTCCCTTATTTTGGTATTTATTTCTTTTCGAAGATCTTTCTTTGTTGTTTCATTAGTTTGGTCGTAGAACTTGTCTTTAAGATTTTCTAATTCTTTTTCTATTTCCAAATCATGCATTGCATTTTCAGGCATCCCAATTAACGAATTGCCACAAACAATTTTATAATCTAAGTTAGGTAACGTTTCAATTGGGTCTAAATCATCTTCATCCACCACAAGCGATAACCACAGACGTAAACGTGCAATATCAATGGCACTGGCATCGATATCAACACCGTAAATGCTTTCTTGTATGATGTGGCGTTTTAAGCGGTAGACGTAACGGCTTTCGTTTATGTTATCTCTTTCTTTAAACTTAAAATGGTCTAGTTTATCTTTTAAATAATTGAGACTGAAATGAGGTTTTAAAACTAATTGTGCCGTAACCAATTCGTGCAATAATCCCACTGGAAAAGCACCCGAACCGATAGCCGGGTCACAAATTCGGATGTCACTTAGTTTTTGGTCGATAAGTTCGGCATTTAGCCTAATACTCTCGGGCAGTTGGTATTGATAGGTTTTGGTTTCACCTTTAGCAGCTACACGTTGGTCATTTTCCAGAGCAAAATGCCCTTTACGTATATAATCTTCGATATCTGTTTTAGGAACTAGTAAATTATTTTCTTTTGTCTCATTAAGCGCATTATCTAAATAATGTATCAAGCTTTCCTGGCACATATAATGCACAATTTCTCTTGGTGTATAGAAAGCGCCTTTGCTTTTGCGTTCGGTAATTTCAAGCATGTTCTCAAATACTTTACCCAACATTTCTGGGTCGACCGCTACTTCTTTGTCAAGAGGTTCGTCTTCCTTTATAGTAAAGTTGTACCGTCCAAAAACATCTAAAATACCGGTTCGTTCACTTTCTTTTTCTTCACCACTCCTAAAGAGTGTAGTAGGAATAGTAATGTTTGCATTTTTCCAATCATAATCTGCTTCAAACAGACCACCATTCAAGAAAGGAATTCGACAATTTAATTTAGAATAGTAAGAGTTCTCGTTATCGCGTTCTTTCGCTAATGCTTCATAAAACAAATACTGCAATTTGTCTTTAAAGAAATTGACTCTTTCATTTTCAGAAACATCAAATAAATCCTGAACAAATCGCTTGTTTCCCGTTCCCCATTTTTGATTTTGTTCAACCCCTAACCAACCTTTCTTTTGCAAGAAGTATAGAAAGACGATTTGACCCAATAACTTTTTAGTAAAACGTGCATTGTCGATATTTGACCTCAATAACTCAGCTTGTATGTTATTGTCTTTCTTGAAATGCTCAAATAATTTTGAATAAAGCTCTTTGTATTGATTAAAGAACTCATCTGTAACTTTCTCTATACTAAAAGCATTCTCTAATTCTGCAACTGTTGGATTATTGGCAATATTTTGTAAAAGCGGTAATAATTGTTCCTGAGCAGTGTGACATTTTTCATATTTACCTACTAAGAATGAATATCTTTTGGCAGGAGTAAAATCTTTTTTGGTCTTAACTTTTCCCTTTCCTTCATCAAATTCAGAACGGTATTCGAGTTTCACAAATGAAAAACGCCAATCATCGCCACCATCTTCTTTAGAATAAAAAGCTACTAAGGCATAATCTTTTTCAAAATTATTTAGATGTTTAATAACAAAGTTTCTAAGTGTTGTTCTGGCTTTTTCAAGTTTGGTTACCGTTTTTACTTCTACTAATAGTATATCTAACGCATCACCTTGTGGGTCGATATATTTGCCTATTCTTTTATAGGAATTGATATGCTCTTTGTAATCATCCCAAAGCAAATTGCCACTATACGAATTATTTTTTGTTTCAAAGTCATTCAACAAGTTTTTGGAAAATATAGTAAACTGCTCTTCGTTAAAAGAGTTATTAAATGTTTTTTCTATTAGCTGTTGTGCTGTTTTCTTATCCATACTTATTTAATTAAATATCCCGAGAGTATCACTTCACGCTTTTGGAACTTTTTAGTATCATTATTTCCATCAATTGCAACCAAACGAATGTGTTTTCTTAGAATTGACAATGTCTCTAATGGGTCTATTGTTCTTTCTAATTCTTTCTTAATAGATTGTGATGTCTTTTTAGCAATGGTTCCAAGTGCTAACATTTCTTTTACACCATTGATGAATTCATCATCAAAGTCAGTAAAACCTTTATAGTTTTTAAACAATTTATCTTTAAGGCGGTCTTCAATATATTTAGCATTAGAACGTCCACCGCTTCCTTTTGTTTCGTCTTCACCAATGGTTGAATCTAATTCGAAACGAGTTTTATTAGTTTGCAATAAATGATAGTAATCATTAGGTATTGCTGCTTTTTTTGTTTCTGGTTTGCATTCTAATTCTTTAACAGCATCAAAAAAAGTAACTTCATTAGATTTTCCAAGTTGGTTGAAGTAGAATTTTTTCAATCGTCCAATTCTGAAAAAAGTAATTAATACATCATCTTCAATTTTGTCTTTTTGAAAACCAGAGCGTGCTTTTTTAGGTAAATTTTTTATTTTTTCAAATAGGTCCGGTTGTTCATCTCTAATTTTTCTAATCAATTCTAAATATTTTAGCTCAGAATCACCTTCGCCATCTTCACCGGTATAAGAATTTTTGTTATTCAAAGTATTGAATAGTTCTTGACTTCCAAATTCTTCACCATCACTCAAATATTTAGCATCTTCACCCAAAATATCGTGAAACATTTGAATTTTATTAGTGATGTTTACTTCCAAACCAAGATGTTCATCGGATTGAGTAGTAGGGAAGAAGTTGTATATATGAACTTGAGAAAATGTGCTTCCTAAACGATTTACACGCCCAGCTCTTTGTAAAACTCTTGTTGGATTCCAAGGTAAATCATAATTTACTAAAACATTAGAGCGGTGTAAGTTAATACCCTCTGCAAGTACATCAGTTGCAATTAAAATTTTCAAATCGTTAGCTTGCTCTTTTCCTTTTTTGTTTGGATCGTAATTTAAGGTTATTAAATCTCTCGAAACGATATGATTTGAAGTTAACTTCTTGTCAGTATGTCTCCCTCCTTTACTTGAGTAAAACATAACTTGATTCGGAAACTCGTCAATTAACGCTTCATAAATGTAATCTCCTGTTTCTTTAGATTCTGTGAAAATGACAAGCTTATTATTCTTTAAAGCTTTAGTGTTTTTAAGTTCAAAAATGAATTGCTCTAATTTGGGATCTTCATTAACTCTTTTCCAATCTTTCTGAATCTCTTTTAGTATTTCTAAATCAAACTCTAATTTTTCAATAAAATCATTTTTGAAATCTTTAGCATCATATTTGTGTGCTTTGTCTTCATCAACAAATGCCTCTAGTTTTGCAATATCATCACTTTCTAATAAGTCATATACATCTATTTTTTTGCTGATGTAAACAAACTTTTGAGTTTGGTACATGTTGATGAATTTTTCGTAAGAAATAATAAATCGATCAACGCTTTGACGAAAAGCATAAAAACTACTTTCTAATCGTTTTACTAAAACGCCTTTCATGAATCCACCAACATTTCGTTGTTGTTGTTTTTCGAATTCACTCAGTGTTTTGTTACCAATATAATAGAGTAATGGTGTATATCGAGCATAAGTAAATTCTTGAAGCTTGGCTATCGTTCTTTTGAAAACTTCTTCCAGTTCATCTTTATATTCATAAACTATTTTTTGTGGATTATCCAACTCAGGGAACTTTAATCCTTGCTTGTTCATATCCGCTTTAAAATAAGTCATTACATCTTTTCTGGTTCTGCGAACCATAACATAACGCAAAATATTATTTCGAATGGATTCGGAGACTTCTTTTATTAGTTTTTTATACTCTGGGTCTGTTTTTTCTAACTTAGACAATTTAGTCTTTAGGCCAGCGAAGAACTTTTCAAGATTTGGTACTCCGGGAATTGTAGAATTTTTTGGGGCCTGAAATAATTTAAGTTGAGCAAATATATCATCAACGGTATTATTCAAAGGCGTTGCTGTAACTAGTATTACTTTTTTCCCTCTACAAATATCTAAAAGGTTTGCATACGATTGAGTTCCTTCATTTCTGAACCTATGCGCTTCATCTACCACAATATAATCATATTTTTCAATACCTTTTTTTAGAATATGGTCCAATTTACCTAAAGATTCAACTTCAAAACTTCTAATTCCAAAATCAAATAAAGAATCCTTCCAGTATTCTCTTAACACAGGAGGGCAAATTACCAAAGTTTTACCTTTTAACTGTTGTAATAAAAGAGCAGTAATAAAAGTTTTCCCAAGCCCAACAACATCAGCTAGGAAAACACCATTGTATGTTTCGAGTATTTTTTTTGCTTGAATTGCAGCTTGATTTTGATATTTTAATTGCATAAAACCATCCGGCAAAAAAGGTTCAAACTCATCAGCTAAATTTATATCTTCTTCCAAATATTCATAAATGAGTTTTAAATAAAGTTCATAAGGTAAGATTTGGTCATTTAGCCATGTTTTAGTTGTAATTGTGTCTATAAAATCATCTGAAATATCAACAGATTCTTCCCATAGAGTATTGAATTGTTCTTCAGCAAATAAAACATCTCTCTTGCCTCTTAGCTCTACATTGAACTCACGATTAGCAACAAAACCTGATTCTGAAAAGTTGCTAGAACCTGTAACTACAAAACCATAATCCCGATCTTCAGGTTTAAATTTTCCAATATAAACTTTCGCGTGAATATTTTTAGAGGGATAAGCACGAATTTCTAATTTTTTACCGTTGCCATTGTTAACTTTATCTATCACTGGATCTGGACATTCAGCTCTTAAAAATTCAATAAATTTTCTTATGCCTATTTCAAGTTTGTTATCGTTTTCGTCACTTGATTCTATTTCTTCTTTTAAATTTTCTTGATATTTCTTTTTAGTTCTTTGATGCGATTCAAAATCCAAAACACCAATTTGTTGATGAAATTGCATCATATCATAAGAATCCCTATCGATACTTAATCCTACTAAAATTCTAATTTTATCAACTGGCTCAAGTGATTCATATAGTTGATAAAATCCACTAGCTCTAAAATATCCAACTAAAACATCAAAATATTGAGTATCTTTTAATGTTGCTTTAAATCTATCCAATAGCGAATTATTAGGCTCATTGGTGAAAAATGTTAGGTCTGTATTTGACATTAAAGCAATAATTAATTATAATTAAAATAGTTACCAAACCTACCAAAAAAATCCCAAACCAACACTCCCCAACGCTAGGTATTTTTGCGGTTTTTTTACTTGCTTTTTCTTACGATTGCCTCGGGCGGTTTTAGGGATAAATGAAAAGACCTTGGCGCAATTTTTTTTCAAAAAAAAGTTTTGACCCCAAAAGTGTGGCATAATTTTTTCTATAAAAAAAATTGCGCCAAATTTTCACCTTTTTACAACGGACTAAAAACACGGTTTTGATATGAAAAAAACGCAATCTTTACGCAGTGTCTTGGGGCTGACCCAGGACGATTTGGCTCTGATTTTGAATGTGAGCCGCAGCCAATTCTCTAAGTATGAGTTGGGTTTACGCGATATTCCGCTCGCAGCGAAGCGACTGCTGGCCGACTTGGTAGCTTATGGTTGTGCCCCGCTCACCGACACTCCATCGCCCCACTTGGAAGCCCAAAATCGGCAAAAGCATTTGGCGGTAGGGCGGATGCTCAAGGAAAATGAGTACCAACAAGAGTTGACCCGCCGCAAGATTGCCACCGTAGAGAGCAAGTATACCGAGTATTTACAGGCGTTGAAGGTGGTTGACTTCCTCTCGGTACGCCGGGAAACTCAAGATCCTACCGACCAGGCGGTACTGCGTGCTATAGCCCATAAAGCCAATAAATGCTTGAGGTCGCAGGGGTTAGACCGACTTTTTCGGCTAAAGCTAAAGCTCTATTTACTCGAATTGGAGAAAATGCTGTTAGACGCCGAATTGCGAAAATTTACCCTAAGCCCACAGCCGGCCTAGGATAAGGAATCATTTACAATTAAGAATACTACAATGATAATGTTAAATATTTGATAAAAAATTACTCTTTTTTGCATTTTGGCATGTGGTTTGAAAATGTCCTCGGTATTAATTTTAAATTTTTTTATTATGAACTACTCAGTACAAAATTTGACACAGGTTGCCGATTGCAACGTGTTGTTGACATGGGCCGAGCGTGAAAAAGCGGATTTAGCTTTTAAAAAAACGGCCGAGGAGCGTTTAATTGTAAAGTATGCAGAAACCTCGATTGAGATTGATGCGGTTTTACAAGGGGTAATTACCGAGTTAGCGGTGACCGATGGCATTATTGCTTCGTTACCGGATGGACCGGTTAAGGATGAGCAGCTTAAAAAGAGAAAGAAAATTGATTACAAAAAGTTCCTTTTGGAAACCCGTCGCGAAACGTATGGCGTTATTGCTTTGTTGCAAAAAGAGCTTGATGTAACCAGACTGGATCGGGAATTGGCTGAAATTGATGTTTTTATTGAAACGGTTAAAACGTACAAAGAAAACCTTTTGGCAGCTACTCCGGCAGCTTAGACTAAGTAAGGCCCTCCCGCTGGGAGGGCTTTTTATTTTTAGCTCTTCCAAACAACAGTATAACGAAAAAAAGGCCATGAATAAAACCATATACCTTCAACAAGCACTGGGCTTAAGCTCGAAAGACCTTTCGCTCCTGATAGGGGTAACCGTAACCGACCTGGAAATGGCCGGGCAAGGCAAAGAAAAGCTTCCCTTAGACAAGAAATGCTCTTTAGAGCTTTTGGTCAGTTTGTCGGCGCTGGCCACCAAAAAGGTAGTGCCCCCTAGTTTACCCGAGTCGCCCGCCGGGCGCCACCAGCAAATCATGGAGGCCGTAGTGCAGAACGAGCGCCAGCAAAACAAATTGGTGCCTCTGATACAAGCAGAAGAGCGCCGCCAAAAACAACAATCAACCCGAGAGGGACTGCTGACGTTTTTAGCCAACATCAAAAGCAACAGTGAGGACAATTGGATTGAAGTGTTGAACGAACTTTTTGAACAAACTCCCTTGCCGCAACCCAATAGTGACGCCCTTTACAGCAACCGACTAAAGTTAAAAGTGCTCAAATACGAAAGACGGCTGTTGGAACAGGAGTTGCAGACCGTGTTGGCGTTGTCGGAACAGTTGGTTTGAAAGACAGCCTTTTAAAAGTCCCTTAAAAGAGGGGCTTTTTTATTGCTGTACTATGAGGGTCTTCGACAGGCTCAGACTGACATCTGTATATCTAATTGTAAATTCGTAAAGTTATGGTGTGTTGCTCTTTTAAGATAAATACAATCCGTAACACTACTGTCACCCTGAGCTTAGTTTATCCTGAGCCTGTCGAAGGGTCGAAGGGCTTCATTTAACCTTAAATATTGAGAGGGTCGAAGGGCATATAATTAATAAAATAAATAGCAATAAGAAAAAAATATTGTATTTTTAAGTAAATTATTACAAATGAAGCATTATGAGAACCTATTTTGTTTACATAGTAAAATGCAATGATAATAGCTACTACACTGGCATTACTAACCATTTAGAAAGAAGAATAGGGGAGCACCAAACAGGTAAAAATAAAGACTGTTACACTTTTGACAAAAGACCTTTAGAGTTGGTTTGGTTCGAAACGTTCAATGATGTGCTTAATGCTATTGCTATAGAAAAACAAATAAAAGGCTGGTCAAGAAGAAAAAAAGAGGCTTTGATACAGCAGGATTGGGATAGATTGGTGCAATATTCAAAAAATTATACTCAGTATGGTAAGGGGTCTTCGACAGGCTCAGACTGACATCTGTATATCTAATTGTAAATTCGTAAAGTTATGGTGTTTTGCTTTTATAAGATAAATACAATCCGTAACACTACTGTCACCCTGAGCTTAGTTTATCCTGAGCCTGTCGAAGGGTCGAAGGGCTTGATTTTACCTAAAGCACTAATGAGGGTCTTCGACAGGCTCAGACTGACAAGTGTATATTTAATTGTAAATCGGTAAAGTTATGAGGTGTTGCTTTTTTAAGACAAATACAACCCGACTCTAGTCTTTAAGGCCCAATTTTTTTAAAATATCTTCCATCAAGCACCAACGGGTTATTGAGGATTGGAACAGATTGGCTCCTACAAAGGCGGTAAACCAAAGCCAATTGGGATTGACGTAATGCGCCAATACCAGGCTGATTAGGATAAATGTGCCGGCTACGGCTCTGACGATACTGTTGATCATGATTTTGATTTTTAGAGGGTTGGATTATTAGATTTTTCTATGTTTAGGATAGCTATATGAATGTGTGATTGCGATTCCTGAACTCCATTGAATTCGTTGATTAAAGTAAAAAGAAGGTCTACGTTTTCCTTTTTTACAAAAGCATAAAAAAGAATTGATTCGGTTTCGTTTACTTCAGCCGCAAACCAATTTTCAGGGGTTGCGGTATCAGAAAAATCCATATAACCGGTTACTTCTTTAAACGAATAAGTTTTGACTTCGGCTTTTTTCAGCATGTCTTTGATTTCCTGTTGAAAAGCGATGCTGGCGGTGATGATTACTAATTTCATTTTTACTTTTTTAATGAATTACTTTTCCCATTTCTTTCTTTCGGTTACATAATAAATGATAGGGACTACCAATAAGGTCAGTATTGTTGATACGATGGCACCAAACACCAGTGATATCGCCAATCCTTGAAAGATGGGGTCAAACAAGATGATGGAAGCCCCGATTACTACAGCGCCTGTAGTCAGTAGGATAGGAGTGGTTCTGACGGCTCCGGCTTCTATAATGGCTTGTTTTAGCGGGATGCTTTCTTGCAAACGAATCTCGATAAAGTCAATCAGCAACACGGAGTTTCGCACCATCACCCCGGCTAAAGCTATCATTCCGATAAACGAAGTAGCGGTAAAGAAAGCTCCTAACAGCCAATGCCCTAAAACAATTCCGATAAGGGAAAGCGGGATAGCCATCATCATCACCATAGGCGTTTTGAAGTTTTGAAACCAACCTACAATCAGCATGTAAATAATGACAATAACCACCATAAAAGCAACTCCTAAATCACGGAATACTTCTAAAGTTATTTGCCATTCGCCGTCCCATTTGACAGTGAAATCACTTTCGTCTGTAGGCTGCTCCATGTAAAGCTCATTGACTTTATAGCCTTTGGGCAATTGCATTTTTTGCAGCTTTTCATTCATGCCCAAAATGGCGTACACCGGACTTTCCAAAGCACCGGCCATATCAGCCGTTACATACACCACGCGCTTTTGGTCTTTGCGGTAAATGGTTTTTTGCAGCGTGTCTTGAATTACTTTCACCAAGTCACTTACAGGAACAACATTGCCATGGCTTCCTTTGATTTTTAAGTTCTGAATGTCTTGCAAACTCGTTTTGTCTTTATCATCCAGGGATAAAACGATGCCAACATTATCATTCGAGTTTTCAGCATAAAGATTGGAAACCGGATATTCTTTCAGCAAATAGGTTAAATTCCCAACCACTTGTTGAGGCGCGATGCCATTGAGCATGGCTTTTTCTTTGTCAATGGCCAAACGGTATTCGGTTTGATTATCTTCGGTCATCCAGTCGACATCTACGATATCAGAAGTAGTTTCCAAAATCCCTTTGACTTGGTTAGCCACTTTGATTTGATCTTTGTAATCCGGGCCGTAAATCTCGGCTACCAATGTGGATAAAACAGGAGGTCCGGGTGGGACTTCAATAATCTTTACATTGGCACCATATTTTTTGGCAATCTTTTGTACCTCAGGACGCACTAGTTTGGCAATGCTGTGACTTTGCAAGTCTCGGTCTTCTTTGTGTAGTAAATTCACTTGAATATCGGCCATATTGCTGCCACCGCGCAAATCGTAATGTCTAACTAATCCGTTGAAGGTGATAGGCGCAGAGGTGCCGATGTAGTTTTGGTAATTGACCACTTCAGGAACCGTAGATAAGTATTGCGCTATTTCTTGGGTGACTGCTGCAGTTCTCTCCAAGGTGGTGCCTTCGGGCATATCAATCACGACTTGGAATTCGTTTTTATTATCAAACGGAAGCATTTTTACTACTACCGATTTGGTGAAGAACATCGTTACCGAGCCCAATAAAAGTAGCACGGTGAGCCCCACCAAAAGGCGACGCTTTTTACTGCTTTCCAACAACGGTCTTTCGAGCTTGTTGTAAATTTTGTAAATGAAGGAAGTTTCTAATCCTTGCTCGGCTTTGTGTTGCTGGGTTTCTTTTTCCTGTAATAAGTGATATCCCAAATAAGGTGTAACGGTTAAGGCTACAAACAACGAAAGCAACATGGCAATCGAAGCCCCAATCGGCATCGGACTCATATAAGGGCCCATCATCCCCGAAACAAAAGCCATAGGAAGGATAGCGGCAATTACGGTAAAAGTGGCCAGTATAGTCGGATTTCCTACTTCGTTAATCGCATAAATGGCGGCTTGTTTGAACGGCAATCGCTTCATCTTGAAATGACGGTGCATGTTCTCCGCAATGATGATACTGTCATCTACCACAATGCCGACCACGAAAACCAAAGCGAAAAGTGTAATTCGGTTTAAGGTATAGCCCAATAAATAGTAAGCAAAGAGCGTTAAGGCAAAGGTTAGCGGTACTGAGAAGAATACGACCAAACCGCCTCGCCATCCCATAGCCAGGATAACTAACAGTGTTACCGCTATAATAGCTATGCCTAAGTGCAACAAGAGTTCACCTACTTTGTCCGAAGCGGTTTCTCCGTAATTTCGGGTGACTTCTACCTGTACGTCATTGGTGATAATGGTCTTTTTAAGTTCTTCCACCCGTTCTAAAATCTTTTCGGATATCTTCATGGCATCGGCGCCTTTTACTTTTCCGATGGAAATGGTTACGGCAGGATATTCGGATTTAGCCATTTTGAATTGTTCGTTGGCTTTGCCATACCCAAAGGACACATAGCTGCTGGGGGTTGAGGGACCGTCTTCTACTTTGGCGACTTGTTTTAAATACACCGGTAAGTTGGCATTGACTCCCACCACCAAATTTTCTACATCTTCAGACGATTTTAAAAACTGTCCGGTAGTGACTAAATATTCTTTATCGTTATTCACAAAACTACCCGATTGGGAGCTGCCGTTATTGGCCTGAATCATTTGCATAATCCCCAAAGCATCCACACCGTTTTCGGCCATTTTATCTTTGTCGAGGACAACTTTTACTTCGCGGTTTCGGCCTCCGATTTCTTTGGTAATGGCTACATCTTTTACTTTTTCAATTTCAGAGGTAACTTCTTCGGCCATTTGACGCAACTCAAAATCAGAGAGTTTGTCACTCCACAACGTCAAGCCCAGCATAGGCACATCATCAATAGAACGGGTTTTGACAATGGGTTTGTAAACGCCTTGCGGAAACATATTTTCGTGCTTGGCCAACTCGTCATACAATTTCACATACGAGCGTTCAACATCTTGTCCAACGTAGAATTGTACGATTAACATGGCTTGACCGTTCATGGCCATACTGTGCACATGTTCGACTCCTTTAATATTGGAAAGAATTTTTTCCAGGGGTTTAACAACACGGCTTTCTACTTCAGTAGGATTCGCCCCCGGATAGCCCACCATAACATCGGCCATCGGAACATTAATTTGGGGTTCTTCTTCCCGCGGAATTAAGAACGAACTGTATACCCCAATTATCATTAAGCCCACCATTAATAAAATGGTAAGTTTAGAATGGATAAAGAAATGGGCTATTTTACCTGATATACCTTCTTGCATAATTTTGATTTGAAAATTTGAAAATGAGATAATTTGAAAATTTTACTACGCTGCGCTCCATACAATTCGGCTGCGCCTTGGGTGAAAATGATTAGTCTATTTTCACTTTTGCTCCGTTGTATAATTTACCTTCTGCTGAAACAATGTATTGTTCATTGGTCGACAATCCTGATAGTACTTCTACCGTATTACCATAGGTTTTACCAATTCGCAACCATCTTAAGATAGCGGTGTTGCCGTTGCTGACAGTATAAATTCCGGTTAACTGGCCTTGGTGTACTAAAGCACTTTCGGGGACTATGACTTTCTCGGTAGCAGGAGTGGTTTGTTTTTTACTAACCAAAGGAAACTGCACATTGACAAACATGCCCGATAGTACTTTGCTATTAGGATTAGTTAAACTAATTTTTACTAAATATTGTCCGCCGGTATTTTTGGCTGAACCACTGACTTCAATCACTTTTCCGCTCAATTCTTGGTTAGTTGATTTTACCAAAACCTTTGCGTTCATTCCGTTTTGAATGGCAGTAATATCGCTTTCTGAAACCATAGCTGTTACTTGTAAATGCGAAGCCCCTTCAAGGCTTACTAACGGCATGCCCGGGTTGGCCATATCGCCTTCTTTGGCAAAGGTATTGGTCACTTCTCCGGAAAAAGGAGCGGTAATAGTAGCATAGGAAAACTGAGCCAGTACTTCGTTTCTCATTTGTTTGGCGCCTTCCAAACCGGCTTTGGCCATTTCGTAACGTGAAGTCATATCATCCAGCTCTTTCTGGGAAGCACTTTGTTGGTTGAATAAAGCGGTAAAGCGATCGAAATCTTTTTTGGCATTGTTGTAAGCGGCTGAGGCTTGTAAAATACCGGCGTCTGCTTGTGCTTTTTTGGCTTGCAAATCGGTGTTGTTAATGCTCACTAACAGTTGACCGGCGGTAACTTTTTGTCCTACTTTGACATGAACTTTAGTTACATAGCCCATCATACGGGTACTGACATTAGCGCTGTTTTCGGCTTCAATCTTTCCGCTTGCTGTTACCGTTGCGCCATTAGTATCGGCGGCAATACCGCTGACTTTTACAGCAATGGCCGGTTCAGTATTAAGTGTCTCTTTCTTTTCTTTCCCGCAGGAAATCAATAAAACAGAGGTTAGTGACAGTAGTGTTATTATTTTTTTCATCTTGTTGTTTTTGATTTTTAGGGTTCTTTTGGACTCTTAGTTCGTTAAAAACTGTAAATACTCTTGGGTGGTATTGTATTCAAAAACGGCTTGCAGTTGTTCCAGCTCTTTCTGAATCATTTGGGTTTCGGATTGCAGCAAGTCGGTTGTTTTTTCTAAGCCTTGTGCAAATCGGTTTTGTCGAATTCGGTATGCTTCCCGAGCTTGATCTAAGGCTAACTGAGAAAGCTGTACTTTGTTTTCCGCATCCCGTAATTGGCGATTAGTGGTATTGACTTCTAACTGACTTTGCTTTTTGTATTGTTCGGTTTCAATGCTTGCTTTTTGATATTCGGCTTTCGCTTTGGCCATTTTACCTATGGATTTATACCCGTCAAATACATTCCAGGATAATTGGGCTCCCACCGTATAACCTTTGGCTTTAGTGCCGAACAACGTTTGGTCATACAGTTCATAACTTCCGAAAGCATTCAGTCGGGGTAGAAAATTCATTTTGCTGGACAGGTACATTTTTTGATAAGCCGATGTGGATTGATTCAGGGCTTGTATATCTTTTCTGTTTTCGGGCACTTCAGTTGCTGTAGTGGTGATACTTATCCCATTTTCGGGTTCTTCCGAAGGTTGGTAGGTTTTATTTTTGGTATCCTCATTCAATAAAAACCCTAAATAATCGGAGGCATTTTGAACCGAACTTTTGGCATAGTGCCATTGATTAGCCACTTCATTGACCCGAATCTGAACATTTAAAACATCTGTTTTTTGAACCAATCCTTGTTTGAAATAGTTATCGACCAACTTTAAGTTGGCTTGTGCTGTAGCGGCTGCTTTGGTTAAAACGGCTACCGCTTTATAGGCTAATTGCAACTGCCTGTAGGCTTTACTTACTTCGAGTTGCATGTATTCTTTGGTGCGTGCCGACTGTAGTTCATACGCTTGCATCTTGGCTTTGGCCGCTTTTCTTTCGTATAGTCCGTCAGCATTCAACAGCGGTTGTTGTACACTAATCACCGTAGCAAAGTTTTGCGTTTTGGCCGGGTTGTTTAAGAGCGCCGGATTGAAGTCGGAGGCGGTTAAGATTTCCTGATTTAATTTGGAACCAAAAGCCATTAACGGATTGGTGGTTGACAAGACCGTATGGCTTGCCGTAATGTTGGGCAAAAAGAGTGCATTCGATTGTTGGTAGTCTGCTTTGGCAGCTTGGAAGTTTTTTTGGGCCAATTGAACTTGAAGGTTGGCATCCGTTACCTTTTCGAGTAACTCCTTTTTAGTGACAGTAATCGTATCCTGACTGTAGCCGAAAAGCGTAAAGCCTAAAATGCCGATAGTGATAAGAAATTGGTGTTTCATAATTGTTTTACTGAATGATGAAGCAAAAGTAGTACGGCCAAATCTTGAAGTCAGTAACTATTGTCACACAGCAAAAAAAAATGCCTGATTACTCAAGCATTTTTTTAGTATTATTTTTTAGGTTTCTTTTTTTGGACCTCCAATTTATAGAACAGCCAGCCAAAGCCGACAATCAGGTGTAGAAGGATAATGCCAAAGATTATTTTTTCCATCATCAAATGGTTAAGGTTATTCAGGTTTGTTGGGTAATTCAGGCCAAGTACATTTTTCAAAAATGATAGTCACCAGTTCTATTTTAGACAAGACGCCCGATTGTCGCCAAAGTAATTTGCCCTTTTGAAATAGCATCATCGTGGGAACTCCTTTCACCCGATAATGTTGGGCCGCTTCCTGATTGTTGTCTACATTAATTTTAATAATGCTAATCCGCTCTCCCAAGGTATCTTTCACTTCCTTTAAAATAGGCCCCAGCATTTGGCAAGGACCACACCAATCGGCGTAGAAATCAACCAATACCGGTTTTTCAGCATTAAGGAGAGCTTCAAAAGTTGCGTTCATACTACAGTTTTTAGTTAGTTAAGGTTACGTCATTCTGCCTAGGGCACAATTCACATAGGATTTAGCTTTTCGCAATAAGGTATTATTGCCTTTTTCCGGATAGCCCAACTCGTTAAGTTGGTTAAGTAGAGTATCCCTCATTACTTGCCCGGTCACTGAAATAGTTTCCGTTTCTTTATCGATAGTTACTTTTTCTACCTGGTCTAATTTCAATAAAGCGGTCTGAATGCTGTTCATACAACCGCCGCATTTGATGTTTTCAACGGTAATCAGATGTTCCATTATTTTGTTTTTTTTGAGCAAGTGTTTATGCCGAAGGGTGCATATAAAGGGCAGAAACTAACCAAGCTAGTTAGTATAAAAACAATAGCTAAGATACCCAAAACCAAGGCAACAGTGCCGTTGATGGTGTGAGTAAAGTATAAAACAGCTAGTACAATTGCCAATACAACACGTAGTAGCCGGTCTGTGGTTCCCATATTTTTTTTCATGATTTCAATTTATTTAGTGATGATACTTTATGATTTATTTTTATTGTGGGCATAATGATGGTCATCATCATGGAAAAACCAGGACAACCACAACACCCTTGAGGTTCGCATTACCCAAGGTTGCAAAAGAATGAGTAAAACCACATTGATGATAAGCCACCAGAAAATTCGTTTATCGCGAATTCCGATGTCAGTTAGCGTAATCCATAACACAAAGGTCAGTATGGAAAAACCTACGGTCAAAGCATAGCTGACATAGCCGGTACCGTGGTAAAATCCGGGCTCCAGTTCGGTGCGTTGTCCGCAGACGGCACAGTGGGATTTCATTTTGTTGTTGTCTTTTAACTCATACCACTTATGGGTAAACAAATCCCCTTCATGACATCTGGGACATTTTCGGGTTAAGATGTTTTTTAGGTAAGCAAGCATCTGTTCTAATTTTCAGTAAAATTAAAACAGCTATTTTACAATTTTTGTGATATTTGTTACATTCGGATAAAAAAAAGTAAGTCTGAATGAAGGACTAAATCTTAAGAAGTTCTATTTGATTTCTTTGTAACAGTACTAATCCATTTTGCTCCAATTTTTTTAATAAGCGGGATATTACTTCTCGGGAGGTGTTAAGCTCTGTGGCGATTTCTTGGTGGGATAAGTTCAGTTTATTGGAGTTCCCGGCTTCTCTATGTCGTTTTAAATAAAAGATAAGTCTTTCATCCATGGCTTTAAAAGCAATATTATCGACTACATCTAATACTTCTTCAAATCGAGTGCGATAGGTTTCTATCACAAATTCATACCAACTACGGTGTTGCATCATCCATTTATCCATCAAAGGCAGCGGCACCATTATCAGTTCAACATCTTCAACCACTTTGGCCATGATTTGACTGGTTTCATGTTTGGTAGCGCAAATCATAGAGATGGCGCATGCCTGACCGGGTTGTAAATAGTACATAAAAAACTCTCCGCCGTCTTCGTCTTCTCTGTAAATTTTTATGCTGCCGCTAATGACCAACACCGTGTTTTTAATGTATTGACCGGTTCGTATAATGACGTCTCCGGCTTTAAATTGTTGTATTACGGCATTTTTCTCAATGTCCTCTACAAGAGGACCGGAGAAAGAAGAGAACAATTTTTTAATAGGTTCCAGCATGTAAAGAAGATTTTAAAAAGTAAAAATACTATAAAACAAATGGATTAGCGTAAGGAGGAGTTAATTTTTAGTCTACAATTCTTCGAATTTAAAGTGAAGCAAAGGTCTTCGACTCCCGATAGTTATCGGGACAGACTGGCAATGGTTTGTTTAATTGGAAGTTACTTAAGTTAGGAGGTCTTACTTTTATAAGATAAATACAATCCATAATACTACTGTCACCCTGAGCTTGTCGAAGGGCTTCTTTTATCATCAGAACTAAGGAGGGTCTTCGACAGGCTCAGACTGACAATGGTTTGTTTAATTGTAAATTCATAAAGTTATGGTGTGTTACTTTTTTAACACAAATACAATCCGTAACTCAACTGTCACTCTGAGCCTGTCGAAGGGCCTTTTAACCTTTAGTACTGGGGATTACCTTCGGTGATCCCGTTGGGGGGATACCTGAGCAAAAGAAAACCTGCGGCTGTTTCACAGCCTTGTTTTTTTATTTGTAAAAAGTACTCAAAAGTGAACTTTTGGCACTTTTTACAAATAAAAAAACCTTCAAGTAAACTTGAAGGCTTTCTTTTGCGGAGAAAGAGGGATTCGAACCTCGTTCTGTATGCTAGTATTTAAAGGTATTCGCTGTAATTATGGTTGATAGGTCACGAAATAGGTCACTATCAAACTGTGATAAAGAACATTAAATTGTATGTCCAAATATAATCATTTCTATACTGATATACAAGGGAAAGTTCATATTTTGAACTGGTTATTGAACTAGTTTGTAAGCTTCTCAAAGAACCGTTAGACCTAAATCTACTCTTTCTACCCTAGAGCATACAACGCAAAACTTCTTCTATTGGAAGACCTGTATATTTTGAAAATTCTTCAACTGAAATGTATTGATGATCTTCTTTATTCAGGTGCTTCTTTATCTTGATTAAATACAGCCTTGCCTGGGTGTATTCCTTTCCCATTATTCGTTGAACGTCTTTTGGGTACATGCACACTCTTCCGCTGCTTTGTCCCATTTGATACTTTATCTATGCCTTTGGTATGGCTATGTCATACCTCTCATATTATACAAAACTATAGAATTTTTGGAAAACTCCAAGCATTATTATTTGTGGTTATAGTCGATTATTTGTGGCTATTGATTGTAGCTCTTTTAAATGTGATTTTAATGTTTGAATCTTTGATTAAATCATTCGGGATTTAGTTGCAACGATTATCGAAATGAAAGTGAATTGTGAAAATGAGTATTAATCAAAAGTTTAGAAATTATGGCAAGACAGAAAGGCATAATTAAATTAAAAGGCACTATCGGAGGTATTACCTTTTATAAAACTTCGCAAGACGGGCACCTTGCCCGCGAGAAGGGAGGTATCGAAAAAAGCAGGATAGAAAATGACCCTGCGTTTCAGAGAACCCGTGAAAACGGTTCTGAATTTGGACGGGCTGGGAAGGCCGGAAAATTGCTTAGAACCGCTCTAAGAGCTTTGCTATTGAACTCTGCTGATGGCAGAATGGTAAGTCGACTTACGCAACAAATGGTAAAAGTAATTCAAGCTGACTTGGTTAGTGAACGTGGTTTGCGAAATGTGATTGACGGTGAAGCCGAATTGTTATTGGGTTTTGAGTTCAATATCAGAGGTAAACTTGGTACAAGTCTTTATGCACCTTACACAGGTGCTATAGACCGTGTTAGCGGTGAAATTACAGTGGACATTCCATCATTTATACCGATTAACATGATTGCAGCTCCATCGGGTACAACGCATTACAAAATTATTTCTGCCGGTGCAGAAATTGACTTTGAGGCGGAAACCTTTATTGTGGAAAGTTCGGCAACGGCTATTTTACCTTGGGATGCAGTGGCAACTGTTGCGATTGCACAAACCAATCAGGTTACAGCAGCCAGTACAAAACCTCTTTTCTTGGCGTTAGGAATTGAATTCTACCAAGAAGTTAATGGTCAGATGTATCCGCTTAAAAACGGTGCTTTTAACCCATTATCGATTGTGAAGGTTGACAGTGGTGTGTAATGGTTCTTTTACTCACCCGAACTTATTTCCCTGAAGGAACTAATGGCAAACTCGAATGCGAGGGCAAATTGATTTGCTACACAATTGAATTGCCTTGGAAGAATAACGAAACGAAGGTTTCCTGTATTCCGGAAGGGAAATATTTTCTAAAAAAGCGATTTAGCAGAAAGTTTAAATGGCACTTGGAATTGGTTGAAGTAAAAAACAGAAATCTTATTTTGATTCATCCTGCCAATAATGCCATTAAAGAATTGAACGGCTGCATCGCGCCGGTTACAAAGATTTCGGGAGCCGGTTTAGGACTACTATCCCGAAAAGCTTTTACTAAGCTTAAAACTATTGTTTATAAGGCTTTGGATGAAAAGCAACGAGTTTTAATCATCATCAAATCTTAAATTTTATTATTATGAAAACAAATTTTTTAAATGCACTGAAACAGAGATTGTTTCTTTTTATTGCTGTTCTAGGAACATTTATTAGTTATGCACAGTCAACGCAAAATCCAACGATTGGAGGTAGTAAAACTCCCGATACAGGAGGTCTTTTGGATATCGGTGGGAAACAAGCACCTCCTCCAACACCATTTACTACTACTTCAAAATACGATATAGGCGGTCGAGGCGATGTCGGTACAGGATTACTTGTTATTGGTGGTAAAAGTACCGATGCAAATGATATTGGAGGCAGACAAGATGTACCGACAATGCCTTATGGTTACGAAATTGGAGGAAGGGACTCTTCAGGTGGTTTAGGTAGTTATGCTTCTAATGATTTTCAAAATGTCAATTATGATATTGGAGGAAAAGGAACGGGTTCTGATTCCGGAGTAGGTCAAAAAAGTTATGACATTGGAGGAAGAAATACCGGTGGCGAATTGACTTTAGATATTGGTGGGAGAAGCCAAGATCCTTTATTTACCATTGTTTCGAATTTAGGCAGCACTACAACACTCAGGGTATATTCTTGATTATTCATTTAATTCTTTAAAGTCATGAATATTAAAAGTAGAGCTACGGCACCAACTCCAAAATTTTTTAAAGTGCTTCGAAATGTTGGCTTGGTATTGGCAGCTGTTGGCGGAAGTATATTGGCAGCCCCTATTGCATTGCCAGTTGTTTTAACTTCTGTTGGAGGTTATTTGGTTGTAGCCGGAGGTGTTGCCTCGGCAGTAAGTCAATTAACAACTATAGGAGATAATGCAAACAAATAGTCATACTTTAATAGGTACTGCCGGTGGAACATTCATGAGTATCATTCCAAATATTCATTCAGCGGATGTTTTTAAAACTGTTTTACTAGCTGCTATTGGTGCAGTTGTCAGTTTTACAATTTCATTAGTACTCAAAAGTATTATTAAGAAGTACAAAAAATAGTTTAACCCTGTTGTGGTGACCTTTGGGTTAAACAAAATGAAAGCCAAGTCGTAAGACCTGGCTTTTTTTTGTTAACAAGCTGTTTTCATCCTTGCCCTGATTTGTGGAAGATTTTTGTTGACTAGGTTAATAATCTCTTTGTTATACTTAGTTGCCTTATTGCCTTTGCCTCGCGATTGAAGAACCTCAAGATTTTCAAGAGAAATTTGGATTGTTTCAGCGTGAACACCATTTACTTTTGCAGAAAGAATCAATGAATTTTGTTTTTTGTAGTATTCATTAGTGAACACACAATGATTATGAATACAACCTTCTTCTAAAAATTCTTTTATGGTTTCAATCACATTTATTGAAATGTTTTTTTCTGAAAATACCAATCCGAAGAATTGCTTCTTAGCTTTAAAGTAATGTCTCTGGTTTTTGCCAATTTGTTTTTTGTTTTCTTCAACAGTATTTTTCCAAATTTCTTTCACCTTTTTAGCCATCAATTTGTCGTGTCTCTTTTTTAAATCTAAGGGACAAACATATTTTGGACTTCTGAAATCTTTCATAAAATGCTGAAGCAAATCAATGTAATCAACCCAAAGTTTTGCATCTTTAATTTGGTAGTTGTTTCTGATGCAAATTTTTATTGCATTCCAATAAGTTCCTGTTGATTTTAAACTTGTATTTCTAATATGATAATATAGCATATCGTGCTGATTTGCTTTTAGCAAGGTTTCAGCAATGCTATCAGACAGAATTGCCTTAAACAATATTTGAGGTGCAATGCCAAAGAACTTACCTTTAAAACCATTCCTTTTCACAATTGGCGACACTTTTTTGTTTGGCTGAATAAAGCTTGGTATTAAATAAAATCTGCTGTTGTTATCATTTGATTTTAGTGATAACTCACTGCTGACAATCCATTGGTCATAATAATGGGATAAGCCCATTACATTTTTTGACATTGTCCGGCTTTTTCCTGTTTCATCTATGAATATCTGCATAACTTCATGTGCAAAATGAGAACATTGACAATTCTTTTTCATTGTTTTAGTGATGCAAATCATTCTGATAATCTGAAATTTATCAGCCGTTGTAATTATTTGGTAGTAATCTGTTTCTTTTAGTCCGTTGCTATATTTTTTAGTTACTAATAAACTTTTAGAGCATTTTTCACAAGTAACTTTTTTCAGTTTATTGGTATCACAAACTTTCCAATTGTGACCACATTCAAGACAAAAGCAGCTTTTTCTTGATTGTACAGCATAATTATCAAAACACTTTGTAAATGCTAATTCATTTTGCTGTTGTGTGATTTGAGGCAAGTTTTGACTCAATTCTACTATTTTAAATTCGATTGCAGTTTTTGGTTTCATAGCATTATAATTTGAATAAAGAAATTTGATTAGCATCACCGTTTTTAGTTGTTGATTTTGATGTTTGATTGATTTGTGGTGGTCCCACAATAGTTCGGTTGACAACTACTTTGGCTTTTATTGGCAAACCGATTTCAACAGTTTCTTCATCGTAGTAGTGAATTGCCATACTGAAAATTTCATCGTCAGCGAAGCCGTTTCTTTGGCTTCGCTTTACTTCGTTCAGAATGTAAGTAACACAATCATCAATATTTTTGTATTGCTTGTTAAACGTTTTAGCAAACAAGGCATCTTTATTAGCTAATTCTTGCAAATGGTTTAAAATTGCTTCTTTGAATGGGTCTATAGTTTCTTCCATGGCTTATATTATTTGGTTAGTGTTCTGAACATTGATTTAGAGTAACTTCTTCAATTACTACTTTAGAATTGTGTGCATATAGATTGTGGTATTTTGCGCAATCCAAAGCTTTTTTTCTGCAATCGAAAACACCAAAAAAGACTCTTGATGATTTCATTTTCCAACTGTCGGTTTGGTAAAGGATAAATAGTGTTATATGGCTCATTTTTATGGTTGATTATTTACAATAGCGATGTAGAATGATTCTTCGCATATCATTGATTAGGTTGATGTTTTGGTGGAATTGATTTGCTTTTTGTTCGAGTAATCGCAAAGCTTGGACATCTTTTTGATGCTGTTCAAAGTCTTGTAACATTTCATTAACTTTAGCTGAAAACTCTTTTATGAAATCGGAGATTCTTAAAAATGGGATTACTGAACCTACAAGGTTTCTGTGCCAAAATTTGGATTGCCAAAGGCTATAGGTTATCCAATAGATGTTTTCACAATCCTGTTCATTTTCGAAAATGACAACAAAGCTGTTGGTAAATGGTTCTTTGTTAGGTTTACCGCTATTCAGACCTTTATTCAAAATGAACATATGCGGTTTGGCATAAAAAGTGTCTTTTTTGTGGGTTTTAATAATGTAGTTCTTCATCATTTCGGATTTAAAAGATTAGTTTTTCTTCTATTTCCTGCTTGACTTCTATAGAATATCTGAGTGCCTCGCTACCCTCCGCACACATAAATTTTTCAAAAGAAAAAAAGAAAAAAAGAAAGCCGTTCATCCAAGTGGAGGGTTTCAAAAAAGCCAGTTTTTTGAAAAAAATACTACCCGATGCATTATTCAGAATCGGAGTTGTTATTTTAAAAACAAGTATTGTTTTGAAATGGTTTGGGTGGAGATTTTTTTCAAAACCCGAAGGGCTTGAACTTGCTTTTTTGAATACCCGGAACTTACCTTTGCTCTCTTTTTTTATTTTTTATTTTGAATATCAATTCTAAATATTCTTGTTTAAAAGGATTTTATTTGAAGGAATGAGAGTTGAATCGGAAGATGGACGTCTTTGGAAAGGGTGTAAAATTTTGAGGGACGGATGAAAAATCCAAATCCAATAATAAATATGCTTTTCATCCGGCACTGAAATTTTACACTCTTTCATTCTCCTTTTGATTTTTGAGGATGCCTAAACGTAATTAGGAATGGAGAATTATGAATGTAGTTGTTGTGAAAATGGGAAGCATCTTCAAAAAACAATGAAAACTCTTGCCGAGTGCGACGGTGCAGTAGCGCGTGCAAGGGTATTATTTTTTATTTGCTTATTGGGATGACTGTGATTGCTTTTATGATAGCTGCTGCCAATGAATAGTGTTTAGTTTGCAGTGCTTAATATTGAAAAAAGCATGCTTGGTAACGTCGTGGCATCAGCTATCGTGAAAGCAATATATACTGTAGTTATTGGCAAATAAAAAATGATACTCTTGCTTGGTGTTTGGTTTTATGGGTGCCGAGTATTGTGTTCAGAATTCAGTTTGCAGTTTTCAGCAGTTTAGTTGTAAAGTATTCGGGAAGGCACTGATAAAAGCAATGAAAACACTACCGATTTAAACGGTTAGTTGTTAAAGACAGTTAAGGTAAAAGTTAATAGAAATAGAGATAACCGGAGAATTTCTATTGAAAAGGTTAACGTTTTTAATGGCGGCGGTGAAGTGGTGGTTTTTTTAATAGCTGGGTGATGCGATGGGAGCTATTAAAAAAGTTGCCGCTGAACCGCTGCCTTGAGGGTTGGGTGCGCGGCTTTTTTACATAATGTTGTTATAGTTCATGATTTGGTTTCTAAAGATGCAGGGAATTTCTTTATGAACTATAACGCCACATTATGTAAAGAAGCTTGGGAGAAAAAAATACCGGCGCAAGTCACGCAGTGTACGTGTTATTGCACCAATAACTGTGACGGTATTTTTTTTAGGAGCATTGGGAAGGAGTGGCAACTGGAATGCAAATCGCTACTTTAACACTAAACAAAAAAGGATGCTTGCAATTTAAAACAAACACCCTTTACTTATCGAATAATAACTAACTCTAAAACTTCATTCGCTGTATTCGAACCGCATTTAGAATAGCCAACAAAGCTACACCTACATCTGCAAAAACAGCTTCCCACATTGTCGCTAATCCTCCTGCGCCTAGAACTAAAACAATTGCTTTTACAATAAATGCTAAACCGATATTTTGCCAAACAATTTGTTTTGTCTTCTTTCCAATATTGATAGCTGTAAAGATTTTATAAGGTTGGTCGTTTTGAATTACGATGTCAGCAGTTTCTATTGTGGCATCACTTCCTAAACCACCCATTGCAATTCCTGCATCAGCAAGAGCTACTACCGGGGCATCATTTACTCCATCACCGACAAAGGCAATTTTTAGGTTTTGCAATTTCAGTTCTTGTACTTTTTCTACTTTGTTTTCCGGTAATAAATCACCGTGTGCTAAGTCTATGTTTAGTTCTTTTGCAACAGCATTAACAACAGCCTGTTTGTCTCCCGAAAGCATTACGGTTTTGATGTTTACTTTATGTAAGCTTTCAATTGCCTGTTTTGCATCTTCTTTGATTTCATCGGCAATTAGAAAATAGCCGGAATACTTTTGATTGATGGCAATGACAATAATTGTAAAAGGAGTATTCTCGATTTCGGCATCGTAACTGATATTGTATTTTTTCATCAGTTTTACATTCCCTGCCAAGATTTGGTTTCCATCTACTTTGCCTTTTAGTCCATGTCCTGCAATTTCTTCTACATCAGTAACACTTGCACCTTTTTCCATACCTTTTGCGTGTTCAATAATGGCTGTTCCGACCGGATGTGTTGATTTGGTTTCAAGTGCTGCAACCCATTTTACTAAATCAGCCTCTGAAACATTAATCGCTACTACTTTTTGCACTTTAAAAACACCTTTTGTAAGCGTTCCTGTTTTATCCATAACAACTACCTGAATAGATGCCATTATATCGAGAAAGCTTGAACCTTTGAATAAAATTCCGTTTTTGCTTGCTGCTCCAATTCCACCAAAATAACCTAAAGGAATACTTATAACTAAAGCACAAGGACAGGAAATAACCAAGAAGACTAATGCTCTGTATAACCAATCTCTAAACACATAATTATCTACAAAAAGAAGAGGTAAAACACATATTGCAATTGCTAAAAACACTACAATTGGTGTATAGATTTTGGCAAATTTTCTAATAAATAATTCTGTTGGTGCTTTTTTGGCTGTGGCTTCCTGCACCATTTCGAGGATTTTTGAAAGTTTACTATCGGTATAGGCAGTTGTTACCTCTACCTGAGCAACGGTGTTTAGGTTTATCATTCCTGCCAAAACGGTTTCTCCTTTGAGCTTACTATCGGGTTTACTTTCTCCTGTTAATGCGGCTGTGTTAAAAGTTGCATTGTCTGACAATAGTTTTCCATCTAACGCTAATTTTTCTCCTGGCTTTAATTGAATGATTTCGCCAATAGTTATTTCAGAAGCTTTTTTGGAAATAGCAACATTTTGCTTTAAAATGGTTGCTTCATCAGGTCGCTGGTCTAACAATAATTTGATATTAGATTTTGCCCTTTGTACGGCTAATGTTTGAAATATTTCTCCAATGGCATAAAACAGCATTACGGCAACTCCTTCGGGAAATTGTCCGATAGAAAATGCTCCAATTGTGGCGATGCACATTAACAGAAATTCTGAAAATATTTCGCCTTTTCGGATGCTTTCAAAAGCTTCTTTTAAAACTGGAAAACCAACAGGAATATAAGCCACAATATACCAACCAATTCGCACCCAACCTTTAAACCAAGTTTGCGTAAAATAGTTGTCGAAAGCAATTGCAACGAGCAATAAAGCAAAACTTATAATTGCAGGTGTAAACATTTGCAACGTAGTTTGGTTTCCGCTCGAATGGTCATGGTCGTGTCCGTCTTCCTCTGAATGTTTATGCTCTTTGTGAGTAGTGCAACAACCGCTATCTTTATCCGTTTTCCTATTTATTTTCTCTTCGAGTGTGCAACAAAGCTGTTTGCCGTTTGCATCGTATTTGTGTTGGTGTGCCATTTGATTTTCTTATTGGTTTTACTCTTCTTCTCCACTTCCTTTTGTCAACTCTGATAATAAATAATAAGCTCCTTTAATTACTACTTTGGCATCGGGTGCTACTTTGTCTATGGCTTTTACTTCGGTGTAGCCCATATCAGTTGCTCCAGTAGTAATTTTAATTTGCTGAAATGTATTCTTGGCTGTTTCAATAAATATAAAATGGTCTTCACCATTATTTACGATAGCTTCTGTTGGCAATGCAACGGCATTCGCATTATTGATTTTTACTCTTGCTTCTACATACATGCCCGGCAAAACCGTTTCGGTCATTTCGTTAATTTTTGCGTGAACCAATACTGCTTGTTCGTTAGGCTCAAACGCTTTATTTACAGCATAAATAGTTGCAGGATGCGTGTGTGCAATGTCATTGGCATCGCTGAACGTTATTTGTTGCCCAATCTTTATTTTGTGGATGTCTTTTTCAAAAACTTTCAAATCCAAATGTAAAAATCGGTTGTCAATGATCTCAAAAAGTAAGGCGTTAGGTTCAGCATATTTTCCCATACTCAAATTGATATGTTGAATGTAACCGCTTATAGGAGCCGAAATAGCTATGCTTGAAGCAATATTTTTTGAAGAAAGATTATTGACGTTAATACCCAATTGCATCAATTTAGATTTAAAAATTTCTCTTTTGGCTTGGGCAATCTGCAATTCCCGCTGTGCCTGTTGATAGGTTTTACCTGCATTGATATTATCATCCCTTAATTCTTTTTGGCGTTGGTATTCCTTTTCCAAATAAGAAAGATTGGCATTGTTCTCTAAATAATCTTGTTGCAATTGTAAAACTTCAGTATTTACAATGGTAGCTAATGTTTTTCCTGCCTTTACAAATTCGCCCTCTTGAACGTAAATATTTTTTACAATTCCACCGCTCAAAATACTTACTTGCGCCTGATATTGTGGAGGCAAAGAAAGTTTTCCATTGATTTTTAAGGAAGAGGTTAGATTCTTGTTTTCAAAACTACCTAACTCTAAACCGATAGCTTTTATTTGAGCATCTGTAAAGTGAACGGTAGTTTGGCTTTTTGATTCGGGAGCTGCTTCTTCTTTTTTAGCTTCTTCGGAACTGTTCTTGCACGAACTAAAGGTCAGTATAGCAATAAGTGCGATGATTATATTATATTTCATAGTGATGAATTTTATTTGTTTATTAAATACTGAATATTGATGACTGTTTGATTGTAATTGTTCAATACCGTTAGATAATCCGTTTTTATTTTATTGGCATCTTTTAGGTTCTGGGCATATTCAATATATCCTATGTCACCAGATTTGTATAGCCGTTGTGCGGAAGTTATTATACTTTCTGCCATTGGCAAACCCTCTGCTTTGTAGTAATTGAGTTGTTCCAAATATTGTTTTTGCTGTTCAAATTGCTGCAAATAGATTGTTTCTAATTCTTGTTGTGATTTTTCCAATTCCTTTTTTGCAATCTGTGTTTCAATTTCAGCGGCTTGACTTCTTGCCTTAATACCGTTTCGGAACAAAGGAATATTGATACCGACACTACCGTAATAGAAAGGCTTTTCTTTGTCTAAACTTTGTCCGTTAAAGCCCAAATTAAAAGAGGGGATGGCTTTTGCCTTTTCTGCTTTTACAACTAATTCTCTTGCAATAATCTGTTGTTGCAAATACTTTAAAATAGGGTGGTCTTTCACTAATGTGCTATCGGTTAAACTGATTTCGGGCAATGCTTCATACTTTGATGGAGCTGTGTAGTTTTCATTGCTTTTTGTCCATTTTTGAAGTTCAGCTAAATAATAAACCACTTGCGTATTGGCTTGTGCCAATTGATTTTTCAATTCTTTGCGCTGTAATGAAGCACTGATTTTCTCTAATCTGTTACTTTCGCCAACTTGAAACTTTTTATCAGCATACTTTTCATAGTCGGCAAAAACTTTATCGGTTTCAACCAGTAAATTGTATTGTTGCCAACTGTAAAGCCAATTGTAATAAGCATTGGAAACGTTTTTAATCAATTCGTTTTTGGTAACTTCTTCAAACGATTTGGCTACGGTTACATTCTGATTTAACAGTTTCCTATTCGCACTATTAGTTACTCTGAAGCCTTGTGCTACCCCAACATTGTAATCAAAAAGTTTGCTGTTCATTTGACCCAAATTACTATTGATATTGAAAGGATCTAAAACAGTAGCTGTTTTGGTTAAAGCTTGTTGTTGCTTGGTTTGCAAAGATGCCTGCTGAATAGTTGGATAATTTTTAATAGCCAATTGCAAAGCGTCATTTAACTGTAAAGGATTGGTCTGTGCCTTTGCTGTATAGGATAAACTGCTCATTAAAAACAATACAATAACAGTAATTACAGGATTTATTTTTTTAGTTTTTTTGGGCGTCATCACTAAATAATATAAAACAGGTAAAACAAATAAAGTCAAAAGTGTAGAAGTCAATAAACCGCCTATTACAACTGTTGCTAAAGGTTTTTGTACTTCTGCGCCTGCGCTAGTTGATAATGCCATCGGTAAAAACCCTAATGAGGCTACCGTTGCCGTTGCTAAAATAGGTCTTAACCTTGCAGCACTTCCTTTGTAGATTCGTTTTAATAAATCATCTTCTCCCTCGTCTTTCAGACTGTTGTAATAACTGATTAATACAATACCGTTGAGTACCGCAACCCCAAATAATGCAATAAATCCAACTCCTGCGGAAATACTGAAATTCATTCCACGAACCCATAAAGCCAATATACCACCAATAGCCGCCAACGGAATAGCCGAAAAGATAATAGTAGCTTCTTTGATGGATTTGAATGTAATAAACAGCAAAAAGAAAATCAGCAATAATGCCACAGGAACAGCCAATTGCAATCGCCCTTTTGCTTCCTGTAAGTTTTGAAATTGGCCACCGTAAGTAATAAAATAACCTTCAGGAAGTTTTAGTTTAGCATCTAACTTTTTTTGAATGTCTAAAACCACACTTTCCACATCACGCCCTCTAACATTGGCTTCAATCACAATTCTGCGTTGCGCATCTTCACGGCTTATTTGGGATGGCGAAGTTTTAAATGTTACTTCGGCTACTTCGTTTAATGGTATTTGATTACCCTTTGGAGTAGGAATCAATAAACTTTTAAGAGCATCGATATCCGTATTCTGATTTTTTGGAATCCGAACTACCAAATCAAATTTTCTTTCTCCCTCATAAACAACTCCGGTAGTTCCACCTGCATAAGCAGTATTTATAATTCGGTTTACGTTGGCAATGTTCAAACCATACTGTGCAATCTTATTTCGATTATAATTTACTACTAAATTGGGCATCCCAGTTACTTGCTCTACTTTAATATCGGCTAAACCATCAATTGATTTTAAAAGCGGAACTGCTTTATTGGCTTCAGAAAAAAGACGGTCTAAATTATCTCCGAATATCTTAATGGCAATATCCGATTTAACACCCGCAATCAACTCATTAAAACGCATTTGAATTGGTTGCTCAAAAGACAAATTACACCCCGGAATGGCACTCAATTTTTCATTCATCTTTTCAGCTAAATCTTCTTTATTGTGTGCTGTTGTCCATTCTTTTTTATCCTTTAAAACAATTATTATATCGCCACTTTCTATAGGCATTGGATCGGTTGGAATTTCGCTACTACCAATTTTGCTTACTACTTCTTTTACTTCCGGAAATTGTTTTAATAAATTTTCTAATTGTGTACTAACTTCTATTGTTTGGGGTAAACTACTACCTTGTCTAATCCTTAAATTCATTGCGAAATCACCCTCGTCTAATTCGGGAATAAATTCGCCACCTAAAGAATTGAATATAAATAACGATGCAATGAATAGAAATATGGCACTTCCAACTACCATTAATCTTCTTTCTAAAGCTTTTACTAGAATCGGTTGATACCAGTTGTTTAGTTTATTCATGAACCTATCGGTAAAATTAGGTTTGTCGTGTATTTTTTTACTTAAAAAAAGACTACTTGCCCAAGGCACATAAGTAAGAGAAAGTATTAATGCTCCCAATATGGCAAAACTTACTGTTTGCGCCATTGGCATAAACATTTTTCCCTCAACGCCACTCAACACAAATAATGGAATGTAAACTATTAGAATTATGATTTGTCCAAATATGGCACTATTCATGATTTTTGAAGAATTGCTGATTACTTCCTTATCCATTTGCTTTTGGGACAGCATATTGTTTTTATAATTCTTGGAGAAAATGTGCAACGTGGCTTCGACAATAATAACTGCACCATCCACTATAAGTCCAAAATCTAAAGCACCCATGCTCATTAGATTGGCACTTAATCCGAACATATTCATAATGATTATAGCAAATAACATCGCTAAAGGAATTACTGAAGCCACGATTAACCCGGCTCGTAAACTTCCTAAAAACAACACCAAAACAAGGATTACAATTAATGCTCCTTCCAATAGATTTGTACTAACCGTGTGAACCGTTCGGTCTATTAGTTTTGTTCTGTCTACAAAAACATCAATTTTTACTCCTTTTGGCAATGATTTCTCGATTGATTTTATTCTGTCTTTTACTCGTTCAATAACTCGTACTGCGTTTTCTCCTTTTTGCATCAAGACCACACCACCAACAGTTTCTCCGCTTGCGTTTCTTGTCATAGCACCATAACGAGGTGCTGAACCAAATTTTACTTCGGCAATATCTTTTATCAGGATAGGAACACCAGTATTGTTTTTTACTACAATGTTATTGATGTCTTCCAAGTTTTGAATTAGTCCTTCTCCTCTTATAAAGTAGATGTTCGGACCTTTATCAATATAACTTCCACCTGTATTTTCATTGTTGTTTTGCAGCGCATCAAAAACATCTATTAGCGTTAGATTATTGGCAGCTAATCGCTCTGGTTTTACCGATACTTCGTATTGTTTTAGTTTACCTCCAAAACTACTTACATCAACCACGCCAACAGTTCCTAATAACTGACGGCGTACAATCCAATCCTGAATAGTTCTTAATTCGGATAGATTATATTTTTTTTCATATCCTTTTTGTGGCACTAACACATATTGAAAAATTTCACCAAGCCCTGTGGTTGGTGGTAATAATTCGGGAGAGCCATATTGTTTTGGTATGCTTTCTGTGGCTGTTTTTATTTTTTCGTCAACACGCTGACGAGCTATGTTTACAGGCACGTTGTCCTTGAAGACAATTGTTATTACCGATAATCCGGAACGGCTTGTACTTCGCAATTCTACCATTTCCTGCAATGATTTGAATTCCGTTTCTAATGGATAGGTAATAAATTGTTCTACTTCCTGAGTAGCTAAATTTGGGGAATTTGTAATTACCTGGACTTGATTGTTGGTTACATCAGGTAGTGCATCTACGCTCAATTGTGTAAATGAGTAGATTCCAAACGAAACAAAAATAGCAAGTAAAACCCCTGTAATCAGTTTGTTGTTTACTGAAAAGTTTATGATTTTATTTATCATTGTTATAGTATAATGAATGAGTAATTAGGCACGAATGCCCATTAAATACTGTGGAAAGCCCACAACTCTATGACCCGAAATTACTCGGGCTTCATTATGCTATTTGAGGCGGTTGCCAAATACTTCCGAAGAAATTGGAAGCAAAAACGGATTTGTATTCAGGTACTTTTTTATCAATACTAGTCTTAATTGAAATCAGGCTATATGAGTATGTAATGTTTAGTGAAAACCCTTGGCAGCCACAGCAACTGCAAACACACATAGGAGAACACACATCATTATCGTGGTGTGGTGCAGATTGGTTGCCTATCTCTACTTTTTTGGATGTTAAAAACGCCTCTCCATCTGCACAAGGCATACAGGAAAGTCCAATTAAATAGAATGATAATATGAGTGTTAGTATTTTCACGAGTGTAAAAGTAGTATTTTTTTAATAACAAAAAGGCAAACAGCCTATTTTGCTATTTGCCTGTTGCTGTTAGATGTACTTTAATTTATTTTTTTTCGACTAAATCCATTCCGCATTTAGGGCATTTTCCTGGTTTGTCACTTGTAACTTCTGAGTGCATTGGACAGATGTAGGTCATTGCCATAGTGTGTTTTTTGGTTTTCATTTTTTTGCTTTTGGTCATCATAGAACACTTATCCATTTTGCCATCCATGTCCATGCAGTCGCCTTCTTTCATTTTCATTTTTTTACCATCTTTCATAACGCATTCGCCATTTACCATGCAGGTTGTGCCATTTTTCATTTTCATGTCTTTGTCCATGGGCATCATTTTGCCATCTTTCATACACATCATTTTACCGTCTTTCATCATGCAACAATCTTTCATTGCTGCTTTTTTAGTTTTGGTTTGTGCGTTGATGTTACTTGTTGTAAGTGATGCTGCTATGAATAGCATTACCGTAAACATTTTTGCCATCATTTTTGTATTTTTCATACTATATAAATTTAGTTTTTTCAGTTGCGCTGTTACCCGCTCTTCAGATTGCTGTTGCCCAGGAATATCATTTGTGCTTTAATTTTTTTAATATCTCAAATTGGCTCCAATTCCAAATCCCATATCACTATCGTAATGGGTTCTGATACTTACATTTCTTCCGATTATATATCGAGCATCAACCATATATTCTTTGTCGGTATTGACCATAAATCCCATTCTTAACCTTTTGGAAACAGGAACATCTTCTCTCATCAGTTGGAAACGTATTTTACCGTCAGCAAATAATTCGGATTGAAATATTACTAACATTGGTAAAGTATAATCTACACCAACAGTAAGCATTGATCTATTGTCTTTTGAGTTGGTTTGCCCAAATAGATTTCTTTCTTGTTCATCTATCCCCATTTTTCTATATCTCCAGTCAAAACCAACAAAAGGCATTAGCCATTGCATTTTTCCAATATATCTACCTATATGAGTCTCGGTTTCATACCCGTGCATATCACTATAGCCTAATCGCCATTCCGTACCAATACTCCAGCGTGTATTGGCAATCATTAAAGCTCCATCATTCCCGTTGTTGGCAAAATCATTTTCAGCCATAATATGAAATTTTCTATCATCAGCAAATAGCTTGCGTTGTGCTAATTTAGGGTTTGGAATTTCAGGATTAGCCGCTTGGTTTTCATAAGTAAAAACACGACCCATGCCACTCATCATGTGATAGAGAATATGACAGTGAAAAAACCAATCTCCCTCAATATTGGCATTGAATTCAATCGTATCGGTTTCCATTGGCATTATATCCACAATATTTTTTAATGGTGCATAATCTCCTTGACCATTTAATACTCTAAAATCGTGACCATGTAAGTGCATTGGGTGTCGCATCATAGAACCATTGTACAACACGATTCTAACATTTTCGCCTTTTTTAATTAGAATTTTATCTGTTTCAGAAACTACTTTATTGTCTAAACTCCAAACGTAGCGGTTCATATTTCCTGTTAGCTCAAATTTCAACTCTTTGACTGGTGCATCTTTAGGAAGTGATGTTTTTGTTGGGGATTTTAGCATTGCATAATTAAGGGTAACAATATCAGAAAGTTTATTACTGTCATAATCGCTCTCCGTCATTTTCATATTACTCATTTTATCAGCTGCTTTTGCTTTTACTTCACCTGTAATTTCCGGATACATTACTACGTTCATATCCATTTGGTTCAGCGACATTTGCATTCCCATATCGTCTAAATCACCGTTCATTTTCATCATGCCGTTCATCATTTTCATACCTTCAAAATATTTAAGTTTTGGCATTGGCGAAACTAATTGTTTGATGCCACCACCAATATATATTGAAGTTGATTTTGTTCTATCTTCGGGAGTTGCTAAAAGTTCGTAACCCGTTTTATCAGCAGGAATGGTAACAATAATATCATAGGTTTCGGAAACTGCTACTATTAATCTATCTACCTCAACAGGTTCAACATCATTACCATCATTGGCAACAACTGTAATTTTTCCGCCTGCATAGGTTAACCAAAAATATGTTGATGCTCCGCCGTTTGAAATTCGTAAACGGACTTTATCTCCACCCTTGAATTGTGATAATTGACTTTCGTTTTTGCCATTGATTAGAAATTTTTCATAATAGACATCGCTC